>NZ_BNAH01000040.1 GCF_014653195.1 Thalassotalea profundi | reverse complement strand
TAAATTCAATGGTGAGAGATGGTGTCTATTGGGATCCAAAAATGAATTAAATATTAGTGTTTGACACCATAGTCACTTGTTAGCAGTAAATTAACTACGTTTAGGGTATACATGATAACGATGTCTCCCAGTTTTTTCGATAATGACTTTATCACCGGCAGCCATATTATGAGTTTTAAAGAATTCTTTAACCCAAGAGCGCTTACGAAAGATATTTTTGTCACTAGCAATATCAGTAAATACAGGTTCATTGATACCACAATGTATTTCAAGTAAAACTGGGGCAATGTCTTGTGAATTTGAACCACCGAAAGAATCACTAGGGAAAAACTCGGTAATTGATGACAGATATAAATGATCGTTATTTATATTCCCTTGAGTTAATTCAATTTCGACATACTGCATGTGTACTCCTTTACTGCTAACGCCGTTTTAAGCGGCTAATTGCAGTTGGCTAAAATAAGTGAGGCACGAACAAAAAGCCAACTGTAATTTGTCCGACTT
>NZ_BNAH01000039.1 GCF_014653195.1 Thalassotalea profundi | reverse complement strand
GACCTCTAGCTTCCAGTTAAAAACTGGTTTTCATACTCATCAGGTGACACATGACCAAGGTGGCTATGCAATCGTTTTCGATTGTAGAACATTTCAATGTAATCAAACAAGTCAGCCCGTGCTTCATTGCGGTTTTCGTACACTTTTCGTTTAACTCGCTCAGTCTTAAGTGAGTGAAAAAAGCTCTCAGCAACAGCGTTATCTAAGCAATGGCCTCTTCGACTCATGCTAGGAACTAAATTATTTGCAGATAAAAATTCTCGATAATCACAGCTTGCATATTGGCTACCTTGATCACTATGAACAATAACTTCTTGCTTAGGATTTCGACGCCAAACGGCCATTAGCAGTGCTTTGATAACAATATCTTTAGACATGTTGGGCTGCATCGACCAACCAATGATTTTGCGTGAGAACAAGTCGAGGACAACAGCAAGATATAGCCAGCCCTCATAGGTTTTTATATAGGTGATATCTGCTACCCAAGCAGTATCAGGCTCACATACAACAAACTGTTGCTGTAAATGGTTATCAGCAATCAATGCTGGTACGGATGACTTAAAGTAGCGACGTTTGTAGCCAATA
>NZ_BNAH01000038.1 GCF_014653195.1 Thalassotalea profundi | reverse complement strand
TGATCTTCCCCAAATAATGTAGACATCTTTTATTTAGAAAATGAAGTATGATGAGAGATGTTATGAGTAATAATAAATACCCACAAGAATTCAAAGATGAAGCTGTTCGCCAAGTGGTTGATAAAGGCTTTTCCGTCCCTGACGTTGCTAAACGATTGGGTATTTCAGATAAATCACTTTACTACTGGGTGAGTAAAGCCAAAACGCCACCCGCTAAATCGGCCGAGCAAGAAGAAATACGCAAACTTAAAGCAGAGCTTAAGCGTGTTACTGAGGAACGCAACATTTTAAAGGAAGCCGCCGTGTACTTTGCAAGCGAGTCAAAGAAAGGTACACGTTCATAAAGTCACGACTCGATGTTTATCGTGTTAAAGCTATGTGTCAGGCACTTAACGTTCATCGTAGCGGTTTCTATGCGTGGTTGAAGCAACCAATATCAAACCGTGAGCTTGATAATCAACGACTACTTGAGCATATCAAAGCAAGCTATGTTGAAAGTGGTGGTGTTTATGGTAGCCCACGTATTACGCATGAGCTACGCCGTCAAGGTGAAAGCTGTAGTGAAAATCGAGTTGCTCGCTTAATGAAACAAGCTAAGCTCAAAGCAAATATTGGCTACAAACGTCGCTACTTTAAGTCATCCGTACCAGCATTGATTGCTGATAACCATTTACAGCAACAGTTTGTTGTAT
>NZ_BNAH01000037.1 GCF_014653195.1 Thalassotalea profundi | reverse complement strand
GGCTTACATAATACTTGACCACGCTCTACGTCTTCACGCTTAGTACCACGTAATAATACACCACAGTTCTCACCTGCACGACCTTCGTCAAGCAACTTACGGAACATTTCTACACCTGTACAAGTAGTCTTTGTTGTTTCACGAATACCTACGATTTCAACTTCTTCACCTACTTTGATGATACCGCGCTCTACACGACCTGTTACCACTGTTCCACGACCTGAAATTGAGAATACATCTTCAATCGGCATGATGAACGCACCATCAATTGCACGCTCTGGCTCTGGAATATAGGTATCTAAGTGATGTGCAAGCTCAAGTACTTTCTCTTCCCATTGTGCTTCGCCGTTCAATGCACCTAATGCTGAACCTTGAATTACTGGTAAGTCGTCACCTGGGAATTCATATTCTGAAAGAAGTTCACGAACTTCCATTTCTACTAATTCTAATAACTCTTCGTCATCTACCATGTCACATTTGTTCATGAATACGATGATGTAAGGTACACCAACCTGACGTGATAATAAAATGTGCTCACGTGTTTGTGGCATTGGACCATCTGTTGCTGCTACTACTAAGATAGCACCATCCATTTGTGCTGCACCTGTGATCATGTTTTTGATGTAATCAGCATGTCCTGGGCAATCTACGTGTGCGTAGTGACGTGTTTCTGTATCATACTCAATGTGAGAAGTATTAATTGTAATACCACGCTCACGCTCTTCTGGAGCATTATCGATTTGTGCGAAGTCTTTAACATCACCACCAAAAGCTTTTGTTAATACCGCAGAGATTGCAGCTGTTAACGTTGTTTTACCGTGGTCAACGTGTCCGATTGTACCAACGTTTACATGTGGTTTATTACGTTCAAATTTTGCTTTAGCCATTTT
>NZ_BNAH01000036.1 GCF_014653195.1 Thalassotalea profundi | reverse complement strand
CCAAGGAGTTCTTGAACTGTTCTAATATCAGCCCCATTTAATAGCAATTGGGTTGCGAATGAGTGCCTAAACGTATGCGCAGTGACATGTTTTCGAATACCCGTTTTCATAACGGCAGCTCTCAACACTTTGGTTAATGAAGTCCAATGTAAATGATGACGACAAAAATAGCCATCTGTTGGGTGTTGGCATCTTACAGTTGAGGGAAATAAATATTGCCATTTAAACTGCGTAATTGCTTTTGGATATTTACGTGCCAACCCAGAAGGCAGACTCGTTTTACCTTCACCTTCAGCCAAGTCTTTTCGATGTAAATTTTCGACTTTTTTTATCTGGGATTGAAGTGACTCTGTGAGTATTTTAGGTAACAAGGTCATTCGGTCTTTAGCCCCTTTACCTCTAAAAACATAAATTGAATTACCATCAAAATCGATATCTTTGATACGTAGTCTCAATAACTCCGCTTTTCTTAACCCACTCCCGTATAACAAGCTGAACATAAGATGGTAGGGGGATTTTAATTCATTGATGATTGCAGTAGCCTCCTGATTTGATAATACCATAGGCACTCTGGTCGGTGCCTTAGCCCTAACGGTGTCAGATAATAGAGTTAGCTCTCTTTCGAATACATGCTTGTACATAAAAACGATAGCACACAGCGCTAAGTTTTGGGTTGAAGAAGTGACTTGTCTTTCTACAGCTAAGTAAGTTAGATAATTACTGACTTCTTGCTCCCCCATATCTTTGGGATGTCGCTTTTGGTTAAAAAGAATGAAGCGTTTAATCCAAAGCAAGTACGTTTTTTCAGTTTGAATACTGTAATGCTTCGTACGAAGTATATGACGGATACTTTCAAGAAAAGGTGAAGTAGACATTATTAAAAACCTATAGCTGTATTTATATACAGTTATAG
>NZ_BNAH01000035.1 GCF_014653195.1 Thalassotalea profundi | reverse complement strand
ACGCGTGATCAGTAGAAACAAGGTAGTTTTTTACTTCAGCTCTATGTTGACAAAATGACCACCGTCAACATCCACAGCACTCTGCTGTTCCTGCCGATATTCTTCCCTCATAGACTCAGGCATTCCTTCCGTAGAAGGCCCTCTTTTCAAACCGTATTTAAAGCGACGATAAATGCATTTGAAGAAAAGACGATCAAGAATCCACAATATCAGGTGCAATATCCCAATAATGTTAGCTGCAACAACGAGTGGGTCACTTGAACCGCTGCAGTTGCACTCCCATCCGATTCTGGTAGGCCTGCAAATTTTCAATAAGATCATCCTTAAGACCTGTACTGGAGTTAGGGTGAGTCCCGACTGTCCTCATAGCCTGCACCATTTGCCTAGCCTGGCTTGCGACTTCCATGGCTTCCGCTGCCTGTTCACTTGATCCAGCCATCTGCTCCATAGCCTTAGCCGTAGTACTGGCTAGTACCATTCTATTCTCATGCCTAATTAGTGGGTTGGTAGTAGTTGCCATCTGCCTGTGGGACCGATGTTGTGCGTCGGCAATCTGCTCACAAGTGGCACATACTAATCCAAGAGCCCCTTCTGCAGTTACTGTCCCCATCCTGTTGTATATGAGACCCATGCAGCTGGCAAGCGCACCAGTTGAGTAACTGAGTGCAACTTCCTTTGCTCCATGAAATGTCATTTCCCTCTTCAGTTTCTTGTATAATTTAACTGCCTTGTCCATGTTGTTTGGGTCCCCATTCCCATTTAGGGCGTTTTGGACAAACCGTCTACGCTGCAGTCCTCGCTCACTGGGCACGGTGAGCGTGAACACAAACCCTAAAATCCCCTTAGTCAGAGGTGACAGGATTGGTCTTGTCTTTATCCACTCCATGAGAGCCTCGAGATCTGCGTTCTTCCCTGCAAAAACATCCTCAAGTCTCTGCGCGATCTCGGCTTTGAGGGGGCCTGATGGAATGATAGAGAGAACGTA
>NZ_BNAH01000034.1 GCF_014653195.1 Thalassotalea profundi | reverse complement strand
CGGGATGGAGCAGCCTGGTAGCTCGTCGGGCTCATAACCCGAAGGTCGTCAGTTCAAATCTGGCTCCCGCAACCAATTCTTTACTAAGTTTAGAATTTAAATAAAACTTTTATGGGATGTACGACATTAGGTCGTCAGTTAGCTCACGTTTAAATAGTGGCTCCCGCAACCAATTCTTTATTAAGTTTAGAATTTAAATAAAACTTTTATGGGATATACGACATTAGGTCGTCAGTTAGCTCACGTTTAAATAGTGGCTCCCGCAACCAATTCTTTATTAAGTTTAGAATTTAAATAAAACTTATATGGGATGTACGACCTTAGGTCGTCAGTTAGCTCACGTTTAAATACTGGCTCCCGCAATCAATTCTTTTAGAATGAATTAAAACTTCTAAGGCTTTGTTTTATAATATCTTTATAAAACTCATTCGGACGCGGGATGGAGCAGCCTGGTAGCTCGTCGGGCTCATAACCCGAAGGTCGTCAGTTCAAATCTGGCTCCCGCAACCAATTCTTTATTACGTTTAGAATTAAAATATAATNGCTCCCGCAACCAATTCTTTATTACGTTTAGAATTAAAATATAATTTATATGGGATGTACGACCTTAGGTCGTCAGTTCGCTCACGTTTAAATAGTGGCTCCCGCAACCAATTCTTTTTATAATCTAAATCCCAAAAGTTATTATATGTTCGACATAGGTGTATTAATGCAACACAGTTGTTTCCTGTTATTGATATAATTGTTATTCACAAGTTATAAATCTTTTTCCCACCCACCACCTAAGCTTTGATAAAAAGCAACGATAGCATTTAACCGCAATAACTTGTTATTCAAGTAATTATCTCTTATTGAGTATAAAGTTTGCTGAGTGGTTAATACAGTTTGAAAATCAAGAACGCCTTCTCTGTATTGAATTTCTGATATTCGAAAAGCTTCCGTAGCTCTTGCTAAATCTTCTTTCGCTGTTTGGGCTTGAGCATCAAGTAGTCTTATATTTCCAAGTGCGACATCAATTTCATTAAACGCTTGTATTACAATCTTACGATAATTTAATAAACTATTTGATCTTCCCCCGATTTTGTAGACCTCTAGCTTCCAGTTAAAAACTGGTTTTCATACTCATCAGGTGACACATGACCAAGG
>NZ_BNAH01000033.1 GCF_014653195.1 Thalassotalea profundi | reverse complement strand
AAGTGAGGCCCAAGCTTTGGCTGCAACCAAAGCCTTTTTATACGACAGTTCGATTGAACGATGGCTCCTCTGTTGAGAGACCGATAACAAGTAAGAACGTCGTATAAAACTCCAAGCAATAAACTCGGATAGTCAACGGGGCCTCGAGCCCGAATTAGCAAGGCAGAGTCAGCTTATTATGAATAGCAAAAATAATCAAAATGAAATTAACGTCGGTGTCGATACAGGTAAAACTCAACTCGATATATACATACGCCCACTTGATATTTATTTCACCGTTTCCAATGATGAAAAAGGTATCAACAAGGCAATAAAAGAAATTAAAAAACACAAACCAACACGCATTGTTATTGAAGCAACGGGGCGACTTGAGCAAGCCTTTATCATTGCCTGTGCGAACGAGAAATTACCGTTTGTAATCGCAAACCCTGTACGTATCAAAAAGTTTGCGGGCTCTGTTGGTCAATTAGCCAAAACTGACAAGCTTGATGCCAAGTTAATTGCTTACTATAGCGAGGCACTAAAGCCCGATTTATCTACACTTAAGCCAGAAACCTTAAGAAAGATGAGTGATTTATTATCGCGCCGTTGTCAGTTAATGGAAATGCGCACAATGGAGAAAAATCGCCTTCAAATACTTCCTAAATCGCTAGAAAACACAATAAAACCGATGCTCACTGTGATTAACAATCAGCTCCAAAAAATAGACAATAAGATGGCTAAACTGATTGAACAATGCGATGAATATCAGCTAAAAAACGACATTATCCAGAGTGTTCCTGGCGTAGGAAATGTCGTTGCCTTTAGCCTGTTAAGTAACATGCCTGAACTTGGGTATATTACCAATAAAGAAGCTGCGGCCCTCGTTGGAGTAGCGCCAATAAACCGAGAAAGTGGTGCATTTAAAGGTAAACGAATGATACGTGGTGGGCGTCATCAAATACGCACTGCCATGTTCATGTCGATGATGTCAGCGATGCAATGTAACCCTGTTTTTAAGGCAACATACCAGCGACTTGTCGCCGCTGGAAAACCGAAAAAAATAGCCATCATAGCCTGTGTAAGAAAAATGGTTGTGATCTTAAATTCAATGGTGAGAGATGGTGTCTATTGGGATCCAAAAATGAATTAAATATTAGTGTTTGACACCATAGTCACTTGT
>NZ_BNAH01000032.1 GCF_014653195.1 Thalassotalea profundi | reverse complement strand
GTTAGGCAGCTGGTTAAGTTGTGCCTCAGTCAAGGAAGAAGAAATAATGCAAAAAATTATAACTCAAGTTTTTCTGATTTTACTTATCTATTTAGCAAGCACACCTGTAATTGGTGTTGTACATTCTCAAGATAAAAGCTCTCTTGTAGATAACTTAAATGTAATACTTTCAAAGCAAAAAGAAGACCAGCCAGGTGTTAGTGTTTTAGTTAAAAAAAATAATGAAATTATTTATCAGTTAAGTAAAGGGCTTGCTAATAAAGTTAATAATAATTCGATTAGCTCTCATACAGGATTTAGAATTGGCTCAATTAGTAAACCTTTTACTGCACTGGCAATTATGAAGTTAGTTGAGCAGAAAAAGCTTTCTCTAGACGATCAAATAACCAAATACATTCAAGAGCTACCCACAGGTTGGGAAGATATTACGATAAAGCATTTACTATCTCATAGGGTGTATATTTCTGATGACTTCTTCTCTGATTCCAACCTGAACTTAGTAAATTTATCAACAAATCAGGATGTTATAAAGTTTATTTCCTCAAATATGATTAAGGTTAAACCACAAGCTTTCGATAAAGCGATTTATTGTAATAGTTGTTACGTATTGTTAGCTGAGGTTATAGCAAAAGTTAGCGGAGTTAGTTTTTCAGAATATTTGAGTGAGAATATCTTTGTTCCTGCAAATATGAAAAATAGCTACATTGTCGAGAAAGGCGTCACTATTAAGCCTAATGACGCCCTTAATTATGCTAAAACGGAATCTATTTTTGGTATTCGTCAATATACCACAGGGGCAATGGCTCAAGTCAGTAGTATTGAAGACCTGAACAACTTTATTGTCGCATTGAAAGAGGGACAAATTATTAGTCAAAAATCGTTAATTTCGATGACAAAAGTGCATAGTGATGCAGGTAATGATGGCACCTTTGGTTTAGGTTGGATTATAGGTTGGGGTGATGAGCCTTTTTATTCTCATGGCGGTTCACAAGATGGCTATCAAGCAGAATTATTTTTTTATCCGAAGCATGATCTTGAAATTGTTATTTTAACTAATGGCGGTGATGAGACTTATGAACTTCAATCGAAGGTGATGAGAGCAATTATTACTCACTATAATTAAGTTTGTTTAATGCTGCCTAACAAGGGTTTTCAAGTCGGACAAATTACAGTTGGCTTTTTGTTCGTGCCTCACTTATTTTAGCCAACTGCAATTAGCCGCTTAAAACGGCGTTAG
>NZ_BNAH01000031.1 GCF_014653195.1 Thalassotalea profundi | reverse complement strand
TGTAGTGGTCAACTAATATTGGCCACGGTTTTGTATTCAAGCCAGTATCTTTTCTCTGACTCATTCGGTGTTAAACCAGCATTGTAATGATGTGGTCTAACTGAGCTGTAATACCCAACAATATAATGTGTTATTTCAGCTTTAGCCTCTGCAAACGAACGATAACCTGTTGTCGGTATCCATTCCGTTTTCAAACTTCTAAAGAATCGCTCCATTGGGCTATTATCCCAACAATTACCACGACGACTCATGCTCTGTTTTATCTGGCAACGCCACAGTAATTGACGGTAACTACGGCTGGTATAATGCGTACCTTGATCGCTATGGAACATTACACCTTTTGGCTTGCCTCGCATTTCATAAGCCATGTTTAACGCTTTACTCGTTAATGCTGTATCAGGCGACAATGACATCGCCCAACCAATAGGCTTTCTGGCAAATAAATCAATAACAACGGCTAAATAGGCCCAACGATTGCCCGTCCAGATATACGTAACGTCACCGCACCAGACTTGGTTTGGCTTCACTACATCAAATTGTTGACCTAGATGATTCGGTATAGCTACATGCGCTTGATTGGCTTTTCTATATCTGTGCTTGGGCAGTTGGCAGCTAACCAAACCTAAACGCTTCATATAGCCTGTCGCTCTGAAACGTGAAATATCAAAACCACGGTCAATCGCTATCGTGGATATCGTTCGTGAGCCAGCAGAGCCATTACTTTCTCGATGAATCTGCTTAACGACTGCAATTTCTTTTAGTTGTTTGCTGCTCGGTCGCTTTGAACGTTTATTCCAATACTTAAAACTACTGCGATGAACATCAAATGTTTGACAAACCGTTAATTCCGCATAGCTCTCTTTGAGTCGTTTAATTATCTTAAATTGTTCATCGAGTCCGACATCAAGAGAGCGGTAGCCTTTTTTAGAATTTCCTTTTCTAATTCAATACGTTTTATCTTTTTCTCAAGCTCTTTAATTTTACGCTGCTCTGGCGTCATTGGACTGGCTTTACTGCTAATGCCCTTACGTTCATTGCGAAGCTGTCTAACCCATTTATCCATCGTTGATTTACCAACATTCATGGCCTCAGCGGCTTCTCTAACCGTATAACCTTGATCAACTACCAGTTGTGCTGCTTCTAATCGAAATTCTGGCGTGAAATTACGTTTGCCTGTTCTTGTCATTTTGTCACCTAAATTATCTATGAGGCGATCATATCAGCCTCTAATTAAGTGGCCAAATTCGTTATACCACTACA
>NZ_BNAH01000030.1 GCF_014653195.1 Thalassotalea profundi | reverse complement strand
CTCAGTATTCCCTGTAAAAGCTGCCATTATGGTCGCTCTTTCGAAGGGGAGATTTCTCTGTACCGAGAAAGTGGGTTGAACGCTAATCTGTCCCGCAGATGCTCTCTGTTGGTTGGTGTTCCCTCCGCTTCTGGTTCTTATAGCCCAATATCTACTTCTCAGTTCAAGAGTGTTGGAGTCCATTGTTTCCATGTTCTCATTTGAAGCAATTTGAACCCCTCTGGTGGATAATTGTCCTCTTGGGACCATTCTTGTCCCTCTGATGAAACTTGAGACTCTAAGGTCCTCAAATGCTGCAGAGTGGCATGCCATCCACACTAGTTGACTCTTGTGTGCTGGATTCTCGTTTGGTCTTATTAGACTAAAAACCTGGCTGTTTTGAAGCAGACGGAAAGGGTCTATTCCAACCAGGGAGTACCCTTCTCTCTCAAAGTCATATCCACTGGCCACTGCAAGTCCGTATACACAAGCAGGCAAGCAGGACTTATGGGCCACAGATCCTCTCAGGATGAGTGCAGACCTTGCCAGAAAAATGAGATCTTCTATTTCAGCATTTCCAGGATTTCTGCTTTCTCGCACTTGATCCACCATTGCTCTTTGTGCTGCTGTTTGGAATTTCCCTTTGAGGATGTTGCACATCCTCTCGTATGCAATTCTTGTTCTTCTTCCATTTTCGCCTCTCCAGAAATTCCGGTCGTTTATACCTCGTTTTATCATCCGAATCAGCTCCATCACCATTGTTCCTATCCCCTTTACTGCTGCGCCTGCAGCTCCAGATCTCCTCGGGAGGGTTGATCCCTGCATCAGGGAGCACATCCTGGGGTCCATTCCAGTACGCACGAGAGCTCTCGTTCTCTGATATGTAGCATCNGTTGATCCCTGCATCAGGGAGCACATCCTGGGGTCCATTCCAGTACGCACGAGAGCTCTCGTTCTCTGATATGTAGCATCATTTAGGTTGGAATGCCATATCATCATATGGGTAAGACCAGCAGTTGCGTCTTCTCCATTGTTCGCTTGACGCCAAATTCTCCTGATTTCCTCCTTGTCATACAGGATCAGCTCTCTCACCCATTTCCCGTCTCTTCTTCGGTAAATTGGACCTCCAGTTTTCTTCGGGTCCTTTCCCGCACTGGGGTGCTCTTCCAGGTATCTGTTTCTTCTTTCATCAAATGCAGAGAGTACCATTCTCTCTATTGTTATACTGTTCTGGATCAGCCTCCCTTCATTGTCACTGAGTTTGAGTTCTGTACACATTTGTATGTAGAATCTCCCAATGCCGCT
>NZ_BNAH01000029.1 GCF_014653195.1 Thalassotalea profundi | reverse complement strand
CCAGCCGGCCCGAGATCATGGGGTGGGTGCTGGGCATCGTTTACCGCGTCATTGCCACGCACCTGGTCAAGAAAGCGGGCCATACCCACCAAGTGGCCAAGACGGGCGCGGTCACCCTGATCCAGCGTTTTGGATCGGCGCTCAATCTGAATGTTCACTTCCACATGCTGTTTCTCGACGGTGTGTATGTCGAGCAATCCCACGGCTCAGCGCGTTTCCGCTGGGTCAAGGCGCCGACCAGCCCAGAGCTCACCCAGCTGACGCACACCATCGCCCACCGGGTGGGTCGCTATCTGGAACGGCAAGGCCTGCTGGAACGGGATGTCGAAAACAGCTATCTGGCCTCGGATGCGGTGGATGACGACCCGATGACACCCCTGCTGGGGCACTCGATCACTTACCGTATCGCTGTCGGTTCACAGGCGGGGCGAAAGGTGTTCACTTTGCAAACTCTGCCGACCAGTGGTGATCCGTTCGGTGACGGGATTGGCAAGGTAGCCGGGTCCAGCCTGCACGCCGGCGTGGCGGCCAGGGCCGATGAACGCAAGAAGCTCGAACGGCTGTGCCGGTACATCAGCCGCCCGGCGGTATCCGAGAAGCGGCTGTCGTTAACACGAGGCGGCAACGTGCGCTACCAGCTCAAGACGCCGTACCGGGACGGCACCACGCACGTCATTTTCGAACCATTGGATTTCATTGCAAGGCTGGCCGCCCTGGTACCGAAGCCCAGAGTCAACCTAACCCGCTTCCACGGGGTGTTCGCACCCAACAGTCGGCACCGGGCGTTGGTCACGCCGGCAAAACGGGGCAGGGGCAACAAGGTCAGGGTGGCTGATGAACCGGCAACACCAGCACAACGGCGAGCGTCGATGACATGGGCGCAACGGCTCAAGCGTGTTTTCAATATCGACATCGAGACCTGCAGCGGCTGCGGCGGCGCCATGAAAGTCATCGCCTGCATTGAAGACCCTATAGTGATCAAGCAGATCCTTGATCACCTGAAGCACAAAGCCGAAACCAGCGGGACCAGGGCGTTACCCGAAAGCCGGGCGCCACCGGCTGAGCTGCTCCTGGGTCTGTTTGACTGACGAGCCTGAAGGCCAACGATACCAATCAAAATGCTGCGTTCACAGCGCCGCGGCAGGGATCCGCCGTGCTGGTTGTCGGAAAAGGAGCCGCTAGTGGGAAAGAGGAGGGTAAATTTTCAGCGTTGCTGGCTCCCCGTCAGCCGGATTGGGTTGCATCGCAGGGGTGTCGAAAGAGTCAACTGCGGTCCAAAGCTGTTGGACTTGGGTGAAAAGGGCGTTTATTCTTCCTATACGT
>NZ_BNAH01000028.1 GCF_014653195.1 Thalassotalea profundi | reverse complement strand
GTTGAAATTGTGGAATATTAAGTGATAATTATTGGTGATTATGGAACGGACATTACTGAGAAGTCTCCATAATAAGCTGTTATGAATGAGGTGGTAATGGAGGCTGAGAACTGTAAGCAAATAATATCCGCACTCCTAAAATATGAGCCTTGGTTAATAGCTCTTGCTGGTGCGCTCTTTACTATTTGTTCTGTTTACTTTGGGCATTGGCTTAGCCTGCGAATGCATAATAAAAGAGCAGATGCGCTGGAAGTAGGCTTTGATAATGAAATTCGTCTGTTGAAAGAATACTTTCAGGCTTGGCTCAAAGATCTAGTTGACGAGTTCGAAAACCCTGTGCGCTCTTCGTATTCTGGATTTACTCCTGTAGATATGAGTTGCATCGACTCACTTGTAGTCGAACTGATTGCCGCAAATAGGCTCCTTACGAAGGATCAGCGAAGTTTGATTCTGAATCTTAAGTCAAAAATTAATGGGATTCCAAAAAAGGACCATCAAAGAGACGAGGCGACAACTTGGTATGATCAGAAAGAGGCTTTTAACGTTCCTACGCCTTGTACAGCTCGTCTTATAATTGATACCGTCGAAATTATTAGTTACCTAAGCCGTTACATCGACTCAGGAAAGAAATTTTCTCTCGAAGATGACAGTCAATGGGAAGATCATGCAAGCCTTGCATTCTCCGAGGCTGGTATTGAATATAAACAGGAATTGTGGGGACGAGTTATTGTTCATGGCCCAGAAAATTCATAACAAGCGGCTGTTGTCGCCCCTTCGGGGCTGGGACGGCCTTTCCGCCGCTTCGCGGCTACAAGTCCGCCCCAAAGCCGGGCGTTATGTGTATTAATTAAGGAAGATTCTATCTATGTCATTTACAGCAGTTCTTTTACTGGCACTCATATTGTTGCTACCAGTGGTATATTTCACTTGGGCTTTTCTTTCTCTCAAAAAAGATATGCCAGATATTTCCGATGTCTGGAAAAATTTAGATTCTTTCAACAAGTATCTAATTAAAATGGGGCTTGTGCTTTTGATACCTGTTCCATATTTAAAAAGTATTCCCGAAAAAGATTTGTACCCTGTAGCATTTTGTATTGAACTTTTACCAGCGCTCGCAACGGGATTTTTTGTCACAGGGGTTATTGCGTATTCAAAGGCAATGTATGACCACAAACAAAAAAACACATAACCAGGCGCTCAAATCGGACTCCGTAATGTTGGCACCTTTTGCGCAAAAACACGCACAAAAGTCGCCAACATTACTACGCCGTTTAGCTAAACGTTAGCCATCAATTAGGAGTAAATCTTAGTGCAGAGTTCTAAAGAGGTTTTGGAGCTTCTTACTAAAGCAAAGGATATGAGGCTGAATATAGCCATATTCGCCGTTTCTATGGCAGTTTTGGTTTGTTCTTCTAAAGACCTAGTCACAATTGATTCAGTGTCTGAAACAGTTCTCAGAGGATTGACATTTATTACCTCAGTTCGCTTGGTCTATGGTGTCATAGGGCTTATATATTCTTATTTCCAGAATCGTCAGGAAGAAAAAGAGAAGCTGGAAAAGGCTACAGAAGATGCCAAGAATGCAGAGTCCAAGAGTTTAAGAAATCGAGAAAATATACGTAGTGCATTTGAAACATTAGACATATTTCAGCTTTACATAATCCAAGAATTAAAAAGGCAGAATCATGTTCAGGTTAAAAAGGGAGCTCCTTTATTCACCCTTAAAAACTTTAACATTATCTATACCCCAGCCGTTGGCGAGCGGTATGAATCAGCCTCTTTAACTGCCGTTGCAAAGGATATTTTGGAAAATGAGTTATGGCGTAGATTCGATGAACTTAAATTTAATGCGCTAGTTAGATTCTTTGAAGGTATCCAGCCAGAAGATGCGCGGCATTTCCAAGAGTTCCTAACTAAAGATTCTATAAGTACAAAGAGATACAATCGTTCATCATCTGGAAGCCAATATTATGACAATGAGCGGGTATTCTCTAATTACTCAAACAGTATAATATTTGCGCAGCCTCAAAGAAGCTACACCTATATCATTGATCCCATAGCTAAAGCTGCAATTGAAACGGTGTTTAAGGAAAAGGTAGAAGAGGCCAATGGCTAACAAGGCGCTGCTGCCGGACAAATTTTCCGCTGCGCTCCAAATTTGCCGCAGAGCGCGGCGTTAGGCAGCTGGTTAAGTTGTGCCTCAGTCAAGGAAGAAGAAATAATGCAAAAAATTATAACTCAAGTTTTTCTGATTTTAC
>NZ_BNAH01000027.1 GCF_014653195.1 Thalassotalea profundi | reverse complement strand
GCAAAAATGCAAGCCGATGAACAACTCGCGATGGCAACAGCTAAAAAATTGGTAGAACAAAAACGCCAAATTGAAAAACAATGTTCTAAATAAATCCACCACTCGCACAAATCCCCCCTATTGTGCGAGCCTAAAAACACAGACACCTTATCACTGCTTTTCGAAACCATTAATCAATGCTTCTAAACCAAATAAAAAAGCCTCTGTGCCATCATCTTGATCCATAATTTGCAAAGCATCTTTTAATAGTCGAGGCATCGTATCATCTGCTATTTGTTGCCTATCATTAAGTGCTGCGATATGTTCTTGCTGCTCTAACACAGAACCTAACGTAAAATGACCAACCGCGCTTATTGCATATAACCCACATTTTAATGAAAAACCATTGTCCACCATAAACTGCAACTGCATTTCTACGGTGTCATATTGGTCTGAACTCGGGCGAGTCCCTAAATGCACTTTTGCGCCATCACGGTAACTTAATAATGCATCACGAAAGCTCAATGCATTATTACGTAAAAATTGTTGCCACGTTTCCCCAACTGCGGGTAATGAATGACGATGATTACGCTTTAGCATTTCAACAGATAATGCATCCAACAATGTGCGCTTGTTCTTCACATGCCAATATAGTGTAGGCTGCTCTACGCCCAGTTTTTGAGCTAGTTTTCGCGTTGTCAGCCCTTCCATTCCCACTTCATTTAGCAACTCTAATGCCACTGTGATGATGGTTTCTTTATCTAATCGCGCCATACTGCCCTCTCTTTTTTTCTATTGACACTCTATCACTGATAGGGATATATTCCAACTCTATCAATGATAGAGAAAAAACGATGAATAAATTTGCGATCACCGCTTTAACGATCACCGCCCTAGATGCTATGGGGATCGGCTTGATCATGCCTGTATTGCCTACATTGTTACGTGAATACGTGTCGGCTGAAAATTTAGCAAATCATTACGGTATCCTGCTGGCACTGTATGCCATCATGCAGGTTTTTTTTGCTCCTCTACTTGGCAAATGGTCTGATAAATTCGGGCGCCGACCAATATTACTACTATCTCTTGCAGGCGCTGCTGTGGATTACACTTTGCTTGCATTATCTAGCTCACTTTGGATGCTATACGTTGGGCGATTAATTTCTGGAGTTACTGGCGCAACAGGTGCGGTCGCCGCTTCTGTTATTGCTGACAATACTGCTTCACAAGAGCGTACTAAGTGGTTTGGACGCTTAGGGGCGGCTTTTGGTGTCGGGTTAATCTCTGGCCCTGCAATTGGCGGCTTTACAGGGCAATTCTCAGCTCATCTTCCTTTTATTATTGCTGCCATTTTAAATGCGCTCTCTTTTTTAGTTATTATGTTGATATTTAAAGATAATAAAATCAAAAATACTGAAAAAAACACCACAGAAACAGCAGAAAATTCGCGACCTTTCCTGCAAGTGATCAAGCCAGTCATACTATTGTTATTTATCTTTTTTATGACTCAAATGATAGGGCAAATTCCAGCAACGACATGGGTGTTATTTACGGAACATCGTTTTCAATGGGGCAGTATGGAGATCGGCCTATCTTTAGCGGGGTTAGGCATCATGCATGCCTTGTTCCAAGCATTTGTAGCGGGCGCAATCGCCAAGAAATTCAATGAAAAAGTGACGATTATTGTGGGCTTTGTTGTTGATGGAGCAGCATTCATTATTTTGTCATTATTGACAAAGGGTTGGATGATTTACCCTACATTAATCTTACTCGCCGGCGGCAGTATTGCGCTACCAGCCTTACAGGGGTTAATGTCAGCTCAAGTCAATCAAACTAACCAAGGTAAGCTACAAGGCGTTCTAGTCAGCTTAACCAATACGACGGGGGTGATCGGCCCATTATTATTTAGCTTTATTTTTGGTCAAACACTGGCAAGTTGGGATGGCTGGATATGGATGATTGGTGCGATAATGTATGTTTTATTGATTGTATTTATTTTATCTTTTTATAGAAGCACCAAAAAGATAGTTAAAATAGCGAAGCTACCAGCGAGCTAAGTTTTAGCATATCAATATTAAGTGCTATGATACCCCTATCAGATTTGCTTTTAGCACAAGATATTAAGAGACAAACCCTATGACATTACCCCCTAAAAAACCAAGAACAAAACCTGCGGAAGAAAGGCTAGATGACCTAATGAACGTATAGGAAGAATAAACGCCCTTTTCACCCAAGTCCAACAGCTTTGGACCGCAGTTGACTCTTTCGACACCCCTGCGATG
>NZ_BNAH01000026.1 GCF_014653195.1 Thalassotalea profundi | reverse complement strand
GTTGCCGTAATTTGCTTAATAGCGCTTTATCTTGGTTTTAGTCAGTATTTATCGCAATTTATCAGCGTGCAATTAATTGTTGTGGCTTTGGTAACGATTTTAGTAATTGTGACTATTACTTTTATTGCCTGTTATTTACCCTTACGAAAATATATTAAACAGCCGATTATTCACTGCTTACGAGGAGTTGAATAATGAGCTTATTTTTCTACCAACTTAAACAAGCTGTACTTAGCTTAAAACAAAAACCAACCTTTGTGTTTAGCGTGGTTACCACCATGGGGATTACGTTAGGTGCGTTGTTGTGTGTAGTAACGCTAAATTACTTATTATTGGTTGAACCATTACCTTACCCTGAGCAAGACCGTTTGTATGTTGCAGAACATAATATTATCAACGCTGAAAAGGAAGTCCAAAAGGTTGCTTATAGTTATCCAGGCCTAGTGCACCTATATAAGAGTAAAGTAGCATTTGAGCAAGCAGCAATGGTTTACTATGGCCAAGATGTGATCACTTCTCAAAATAATCAACCACTGGTTAATACAACCTACGTTACACCTGAATTCCATCAGATGTTAGCCTCTCCCGTTGCTGTGGGGCGAATGTTTGAGGCAAGTGAAGCACTTGATACCAACAATCCTGTAGCACTGCTCAGTTATAGTACTTGGCAGCAGGAATTTAATGGCGATATAAATGTTATTAATCAAAAAATAACCCTAAGTGGTATCAGTCATCGCATTGTTGGCGTGCTATCTAACGATTTTTCTGAACCCTCACTTGCTGAAATTGGTCGTGAAACGCAAGTTTGGTTGCCATGGGATTTGAATCCAGAGAGTACCGCAGATAGGCAAATTTTTGGAAATATCAAAAATAATTTTAAATTTATGGGTCAATTAAAAAAAGGGATTAATTCAAACCAGGCCCTGCAGTTATTAACGCCTTTAGTGAGTGAACACTGGGAGGAAGGCTTTGCTGCTAAATATGATTTTTTCAAAGGCTGGTCGGTCGATATGCAAATGCGTCCAGTTAAAGAAGTGATCCTCGGTGATAGTGAGTCGATTGCGTTGATGTTACTAGCAGGTGTGGTTGGTTTGGTATTGATCGCCACTACAAATATTTCCAATTTATTTATGTCGCGCACCGCAGAAAAGCAACGTCAATTGGCTACTCACGCCGCGATTGGCGCAAGCAGAGCACATCTATTTAAAACTATTTTTGCTGAAACCAGTTTATTAATGTTTATGTCGATCATGCTCGGGCTAGTGATCGCTAAGATTGGCTTTTATATTATGCAGCAATATTTAGGAGGGGTTTTACCTAGGGCTAGCGAGCTATCACTTAACCTTATTACCTTAATCTCCGCGGTGCTAGTGACGTTATTTTTCGCATTGTTTTTTGCAAAAATAAGTACGCGTATGATCAATTACAATGCGTTAAATACTAGGTTACAAAGCAGTGGTAAGGGGAGTGGTTTACAGGTATCGAAAAAGACTCGTCAGGTATTAATTACCATCCAAGTAGCACTGGCAACAATATTAGTATTTGCTAACGTTAGTTTGCTTAAAAATGCGATGAAAACCATCAATGCGCCAATAGGATTTTCGACTAATAATATCTCAACGTTAATTTTAAATTTTTCTTCAATTGATATACCTAGTGGGGAAGAAGTAAAACCTATTATGGCTCAGCTCATGGAAAAGCTAAAAGCTTTACCGCAAGTAGAATCAGTTGCGCAAGGGAGTTCGCCTTTAGATGGCTTTGGTATTAAAGCATTAACTAAGCATTCAGATAATGTAAAATATATGCCCTATTTCAAGAGAGTAGATCAAAGATATTTTACTCTGATTGAACAACCTTTTTTAGATGGTGAAAATTTTACGATTGATGATCGTCGAGATAATAAGAATGTCATGGTTATTAACCAAGCTTTTGCTAATCAGTTAAAAGCTGACGCTGATATTATAGGCATGAAACTATCATCGATAGGTGAACCTGATTTTAAAATAATAGGTATTGTCAAAGATATTGTTATTCCTAGGCAAACAGCGTTTGGCAACGATGATATAACGGCAGCTGTACCGAGATCTTATGCGCCCAATGACCTATCTGAGCAACAATTTATGCTAAAAATAAAGACTGGCCAGTCTATTAGCCGCCAACAACTTGGTAAATTGATAGCTGAGGTTGATTCACGCTACTCTGTATTAAGTTTTAATGCGGCATCTGACATTCTGATAAAAAGCTTGTTTGCTGAAATTACTATGGCAGTAACAACGGGCGTCTTAGCGATAATTACGTTTTTTCTCGCGAGTATTGGGCTGTATGGAGTGTTAAGTTATTCCATTCAAATGCGTCGCTTTGAAATAGGTACGCGTATGGCAATTGGTGCCAAAGGACGCGATATTATTGCAACAGTGATCAAAGAAAA
>NZ_BNAH01000025.1 GCF_014653195.1 Thalassotalea profundi | reverse complement strand
GCATCGCAGGGGTGTCGAAAGAGTCAACTGCGGTCCAAAGCTGTTGGACTTGGGTGAAAAGGGCGTTTATTCTTCCTATACGTGCCGCGTTCCAGGCGGCGACTATGAGGGCTATGTCGATGCCCATGTGCGCCGGCTGGAGGCGCTACGCCGGGCCGGTATCGTCGAGCGGATCGACGCCGACCAATGGCGCATCCCCGATGATCTGGTCAGCCGTGCCGCCCATGACGCCGGCCGAGACAGTCAGGCCAGCGTTCGCGTCCTTTCCCCGGTCGATCTGAACAAACAGATCGGATCGGACGGCGCGACCTGGCTGGACCGGCGGCTGATCCACGGCGAGACGGCCGACCTTGCGCCAACCGGCTTCGGGCAACAAGTCCGCGAAGCCATGGACCAGCGCCGCGAGCACCATATCGAACAGGGCGACGCCACCCGCAGCCGGGACAGCCGCGTCTTCTACCGGCGCAACCTTCTCGCCATCCTGCGGGAGCGCGAGGTAGCCGGCGTCGGATCGGATATGGCTTTGAGTAAGGGCCTGCCGTTCCGCGCCGCCACGGACGGCGAGAGCGTCAGCGGCAAGTTTACCGGAACCGTGCATCTATCGAGCGGCAAGTTCGCCGTGGTCGAGAAATCCCATGAGTTCACCCTTGTCCCGTGGCGGCCGATCATCGACCGCCAACTCGGCCGCGAGGTTATGGGCATCGTGCAGGGCGGGTCGGTGTCGTGGCAGTTAGGGCGGCAGAGGGGGCTGGAACGCTGAGTGCGCCCATGCCGCATTGCGAAGCAAAAGATAATCGGATATAATGTAGCAATTCATATTCGTAAGCGTGGAGTAATCAGATGGGAAATTCCAAGTCAGCAGACAAGTAAGCCGCAACAACCAGTATTGTTGTTGCGGCGCTCTGTAAGGCTAGTCTCATCTGATTGCTGACGAGCAGACGTCGCCCGGTATTCCTTAATCGAGGGTTGATTCATCATGACCACCACACGCCCCGCGTGGGCCTATACGCTGCCGGCAGCACTGCTGCTGATGGCTCCTTTCGACATCCTCGCTTCACTGGCGATGGATATTTATCTCCCTGTCGTTCCAGCGATGCCCGGCATCCTGAACACGACGCCCGCTATGATCCAACTCACGTTGAGCCTCTATATGGTGATGCTCGGCGTGGGCCAGGTGATTTTTGGTCCGCTCTCAGACAGAATCGGGCGACGGCCAATTCTACTTGCGGGCGCAACGGCTTTCGTCATTGCGTCTCTGGGAGCAGCTTGGTCTTCAACTGCACCGGCCTTTGTCGCTTTCCGTCTACTTCAAGCAGTGGGCGCGTCGGCCATGCTGGTGGCGACGTTCGCGACGGTTCGCGACGTTTATGCCAACCGTCCTGAGGGTGTCGTCATCTACGGCCTTTTCAGTTCGATGCTGGCGTTCGTGCCTGCGCTCGGCCCTATCGCCGGAGTATTGATCGGCGAGTTCTTGGGATGGCAGGCGATATTCATTACTTTGGCTATACTGGCGATGCTCGCACTCCTAAATGCGGGTTTCAGGTGGCACGAAACCCGCCCTCTGGATCAAGTCAAGACGCGCCGATCTGTCTTGCCGATCTTCGCGAGTCCGGCTTTTTGGGTTTACACTGTCGGCTTTAGCGCCGGTATGGGCACCTACTTCGTCTTCTTCTCGACGGCTCCCCGTGTGCTCATAGGCCAAGCGGAATATTCCGAGATCGGATTCAGCTTTGCCTTCGCCACTGTCGCGCTTGTAATGATCGTGACAACCCGTTTCGCGAAGTCCTTTGTCGCCAGATGGGGCATCGCAGGATGCGTGGCGCGTGGGATGGCGTTGCTTGTTTGCGGAGCGGTCCTGTTGGGGATCGGCGAACTTTACGGCTCGCCGTCATTCCTCACCTTCATCCTACCGATGTGGGTTGTCGCGGTCGGTATTGTCTTCACGGTGTCCGTTACCGCGAACGGCGCTTTGGCAGAGTTCGACGACATCGCGGGATCAGCGGTCGCGTTCTACTTCTGCGTTCAAAGCCTGATAGTCAGCATTGTCGGGACATTGGCGGTGGCACTTTTAAACGGTGACACAGCGTGGCCCGTGATCTGTTACGCCACGGCGATGGCGGTACTGGTTTCGTTGGGGCTGGTGCTCCTTCGGCTCCGTGGGGCTGCCACCGAGAAGTCGCCAGTCGTCTAACCGACGACTGGTAGCAGGCCCGCTCCGATGCGGCGCACTAACCATCGAAACCTCGTGAATGTCGGTATCCTGTCTGGCAGGATACCGCTCATTTCCCTTGTTCAGTTCATCGCCGTCGCCGAGCATCTGAATTTTCGGCATGCGGCCAAGGCACTTGGTATCAGCCAGTCGAGCGTCAGCGCGCGTGTGAAAGCGCTGGAGGATAACCTTGGTGTCCTGCTATTTGAGCGCCATGCGCGGGGCGTTCGGCTAACAGACGCAGGCAGGCACTTCATGGAGCGTGTCACGGCGGGTGTCGATCAACTCGATCACGCAGTGAAGACCGC
>NZ_BNAH01000024.1 GCF_014653195.1 Thalassotalea profundi | reverse complement strand
TTAAATTCAATGGTGAGAGATGGTGTCTATTGGGATCCAAAAATGAATTAAATATTAGTGTTTGACACCATAGTCACTTGTTATGTGAATTTTTTCACGCGCCCAAGAGAGGCAAATTTTTACGATGTTGATAGGTTAAAGCTAACTCTAAACAGGACTTGATTGCTATTTCTGGTAACGCTTTCGATAAGGACAGAACTATTGCTCTGTTTCCCTGAAACTCCAGTTCTTCACCATACAACTCTCGAAATGTATCGACTAACTTAGTTTGGCAATTAAAGAAAAGGTAATAATTGTTAGGAGATTTCAGCTTCCAGTCCATTCTTAGCGGGCTGCCTGTTTTTACACTATAGCTAGGTTCACCCCACTTTAGAGTTTCATCGACTTCACCCAGCTCCAAATCAGATGCGATTTGAAAGACTAGATTTCGTAGCTCCTCTAGCCTAATACGAGCATTTTCCGGATATTCATCGAAGCGTTTTTTGACTACCTTGTCCACTGGAATCTCCTATTCACATAACGCCGCATTAAGGTGTGAGCAGCGCTTGGCTATACTTGAGCGAAGCGAAAGCGCCAAACGTTGCGAATCACTCTTAAATGCTTTGTTATGATTGTGGCTGGGGAATCGTATATTCATAGAAAACCACACAACTGCCCTTAGCGGGTTGCGCTATGAACCCCAGCTTCATAAGTAATTTCGCTGAAGCAACATTAGATTGGTCAACACCGCCTATGAGTTTAAGCCAAGATTCGGATTTATCGACTTCATGTATGAAACCTTGAAGCAATTCACTAGCTAACCCTCGTCCCCAGTATTCTTCGGCAAGCAAATAACCAATATGGGCACAGTCGTCATTTTCTACATAGGCGAACAAGAAACCTATTAGTTCGTTATCCTCGACTTTTACTTGAAGTAAGCGGCTCTCCAACAACATCCGCTCAAGCCAGATTCGGGCTTGTTTACCAGAACCTATCTCGTGGAAATATGGAGGAAGATTTTCTACAACTGCTGGCGTGAGGATTTGAGGAATTCGTTCTAGCAAATATGAGTGTTTAGACAAATCAAACTCTTCAGTAATTTCAACCACTTTCAGCCTCTGACTTTCAAATGATATTGCCATACAACCTCCCCATTTCGATAAAAATCATAACGCTAAGCTAAGTAGTGAGCAACGCAATACGAAGCCACCGCATAACACCTTAAACACATAAATCAACGCATACTAAAAATGCCACACGTTGCGAGTCTGCCTTAAGCGCTTTGTTAGTTTGCCACCGCGATGAAGCCAAAGGCTTAGCGCCAAGGTGCTGAATTAGCTGTAAAACTAATGGCTTTAAACGCAAAAGTAAAACGGACAGCTCAGAATTTAAACCCAACCAACAAAACGCACTTGGCTAAGAAGACTTTCGTAGATGCCGACAACCACAAATACCATCTTTCAATGTTCCCGCTTAACGTTCAAAACCAAAGAAGCAGCGTGCAAGAATATTGAGAAATGAACCTTACTAACACGGAAGAAATGAATAACACGAAAGCCAATTAACCGAAAAACTGGCTACGCGAGATGCCTATTTCGATGGAGAGTCTTTGGGAAATAACAGGTGTATAGCGAGAACGCAGAACAAGGCTTTTAGACCACAAACGCTTTTCTGCCCTTTGCAAACTAACGCCTTACTAATGGGCGCATAAATGCTTGGCTAAAATTAGCGACGAAGGAGCGCAAGCCAAGCGTTTTGCGTCCTTTTAAGTAACTTGTTATAGCTCCCTTTCCCCGTTTTCTTTGTCTTTGGGTTCACCATTCTCATCTTCTTCCTTTAATTGCTCTTGCCTTATTCTTTCGAGCTTTTTAATCTCCTGAGGAGGAATAGGAAAGACAGACAATATTGGAAAAACTGCCAAAAATATAAATGCCCCTCTTGGCATTCTTTTACTCCACACAACTAGCCGATACATCCCTCGAATTATTAGAACGGTAAATAATATTAATGCAAAGTAAAAACCAAGTTCTACAAGAATAGATGAATTATAAAAGTCCATTTAACAAACCTCCCCGTTATAAAATATATGGGGAGGCTTTCACTGACATTCAAGTAGCTATAACGCCAAGCTAAGCGGAAAATTATAGTTGGCTAAAATGCGCGAGGTACGAGCCGCAGCCAACTGTAAATTTTCCGTTTGAGCGCCTTGTTATGTGTTTTTACTGATTTATATAATTTAAAACCCAGTTTGGTTGTTTGGTTAATTTAGTTTCAACTGCGGTATTCCGATCTATTTCTACTATGGTTTGATAACCATTCCACTTAAATTTATCTGCATCAAAAGTTGAATATTCAACTTGTTCTTTAAATACAGTTGGATTGTAATGGTCAAGATATTCACAATACAGAACACCGTCATTAGATAAAACAAATAATTTTGGCCAAGTTTTATGACTTTCCTTGGCGTAGAAAAAACGATATTTACTCATTTAATACTCCGTAATTAATTTGTACTTATTTTCCAGTACCCACTACATTCTCGATAATAAGTCCTATGAACATCTTTCCAAGTTACCTCTGTTTTTGCAAGAATAGACTTCATATCTCGTTCAGCTTTATCTAAAATTTTATAAACGTCTGAACTTGTATAATCATGGAAATACTTTAAGTGCTCTTCCCAATCTTTTCTTTTTCCGTCGGAGGCTAATGTATGTGCGCCATATGTAAAAGCTATACAACGAATAGCCTGCTCTGTCGGTACGCTTTTCACAGAAGCTCTTCGTGTTTCCTCTTTCTTATCATTTAATTCACTTTTATCAAATTGACTTGCTTTGATCTCCCCTAGAACGGGAAATTTATTGGGAACCTCCGCACTGGCATTTGTCATAATTAATAAAGTAGATATTATGCTCAATGTTCTTTTCATTGTAACTCCTTTAGGTGGACTTGATGCATCGGTAAGCGATAAATACATAACGCTTTACTAAGCGGCGAAAAATAGCTGGCTAAAATTGCGAGGAACGAAGCTAGCCAGCTGTTTAGCGTCCGTTTGAGTAACTTGTTATGTGCTAAAACTGGTAACCTACTTGAAAGAACCCTCCATAACTATCTTCGAAATCTGCAGTAGTAGCGTGAACTGAAACACCAAAAGTTGTACCTGACTTATTTATACCATTCATAAAATAGGTATAACTTACACCTGCGCCATAAATGTCACTGTCATGTTCGTAATACTCTACACCCTCTGTAGTTGATGTGTAGCTAGCGTATGACTCATTACCAACAATGCTTACATAAACACCAAAACCATGTTTATTAGAGTTAGCACCAAATAAATCTGTTTTTATCCAACCAGCACCAAATCCGCATGTAGAACCATTACGAGAACTATATTCAACACAACCTGCGGATATGTATTTCAAATCATTTTCAGATACAAATGACAAATTGGTTCCAATACCGCTATACATAGCGCCCAAACCTAGACCAATAGAATAATCCTTATCTTGCTTGTTTTCTTCTGCGAAACAATTGAGAGAGATTAGTGGTAGAAGTAAAGCTAATTTTTTCAAGGTATATCCTTATATTTTGGTAATAACTACAAATGCCAAACTAGCATTTGCACATAACGCTTTGCTAAGCGGCTAAAAATAGTTTGGCTACAATAACGAACGAAGTGAGGGAAGCCAACTGTTTTTTGTCCGTTTAAGCAACTTGTTAGTTGCCTTGGATTAATTTTAGTGCTAACATTTGTGAGCACAACACTAATTAAGGTAACTTATTATGGACACTCGCATTCAATTTAGAGTTGATGAAGAAACGAAACGTTTGGCGCAACAAATGGCCGAAAGCCAAGGCCGTACTCTTAGCGACGCATGCCGAGAACTTACAGAAGGTTTAGCAGAAGAACAGAGAAAAACTATAAGCCATGATGCATGGTTATCGGAACAAATAAATGCAGCATTTGACAAGTTTGATAACGGAAAAGCTAATTTTATTGTACATGATGAAGCAAAAACATTAATGGAAGCAAGAAAACAAAAAATCCGTAATAGAGACAAATCATGATCTTTTGGGAAGAAGAATCACTAAATGATCGTGAAAAAATATTTGAATTTCTTTTTGATTTTAATCCAAGTGCAGCAGAAAAAACTGATCAAACTATTGAAGCTAAAGTTGAAAAATTAATAGAACACCCACTAATGGGTGTTAAAAGAGACATTTTTCGTGGAAGAGTGTTAATCATTCCTGAAATATCAATGATTGTTTCTTATTGGGTTGATGGTGATACGATTAGAATAATGCGAGTTTTACACCAAAAGCAGAATTTCCCACCAGAATAAAGGCAACTAACGCCGTTTTAAGCGGCTAATTGCAGTTGGCTAAAATAAGTGAGGCACGAACAAAAAGCCAACTGTAATTTGTCCGACTT
>NZ_BNAH01000023.1 GCF_014653195.1 Thalassotalea profundi | reverse complement strand
TGTCAAACAACATACAACCACTATGTAGCAAAACTACTTGGGTGTTGTATGGTTAAGCCTCACGGGCAATTAGTATCAGTTAGCTCAATGCCTCACAGCACTTCCACACCTGACCTATCAACGTTGTAGTCTCCAACGACCCTTTAGGGAGCTTAAAGCTCCAGTGAGAACTCATCTCAAAGCCTGCTTCCCGCTTAGATGCTTTCAGCGGTTATCAGTTCCGAACGTAGCTACCGGGCAATGCCATTGGCATGACAACCCGAACACCAGTGGTTCGTCCACTCCGGTCCTCTCGTACTAGGAGCAGCCCTCTTCAATTCTCAAACGCCCACGGCAGATAGGGACCGAACTGTCTCACGACGTTCTAAACCCAGCTCGCGTACCACTTTAAATGGCGAACAGCCATACCCTTGGGACCGACTTCAGCCCCAGGATGTGATGAGCCGACATCGAGGTGCCAAACACCGCCGTCGATATGAACTCTTGGGCGGTATCAGCCTGTTATCCCCGGAGTACCTTTTATCCGTTGAGCGATGGCCCTTCCATACAGAACCACCGGATCACTATGACCTACTTTCGTACCTGCTCGACGTGTCTGTCTCGCAGTTAAGCTGGCTTATGCCATTGCACTAACCGTATGATGTCCGACCATACTTAGCCAACCTTCGTGCTCCTCCGTTACTCTTTGGGAGGAGACCGCCCCAGTCAAACTACCCACCAGACAGTGTCCCCAAGCCCGATAAGGGCCCTAGGTTAGAACATCACGCATACAAGGGTGGTATTTCAAGGATGGCTCCACGCATACTGGCGTACACGCTTCAAAGCCTCCCACCTATCCTACACATGTAGGAGCAATGTTCACTGTCAAGCTATAGTAAAGGTTCACGGGGTCTTTCCGTCTAGCCGCGGGTATACGGCATCTTAACCGCAAATTCAATTTCACTGAGTCTCGGGTGGAGACAGTGTGGCCATGATTACGCCATTCGTGCAGGTCGGAACTTACCCGACAAGGAATTTCGCTACCTTAGGACCGTTATAGTTACGGCCGCCGTTTACCGGGGCTTCGATCATGAGCTTCGCAGAGCTAACCCAATCAATTAACCTTCCGGCACCGGGCAGGCGTCACACCGTATACGTCATCTTTCGATTTTGCACAGTGCTGTGTTTTTAATAAACAGTTCCAGCCACCTGGTTACTTCGACTGCTCTGAGCTTAGGAAGCAAGTTCCATCACCCATATGCAGCGTACCTTCTCCCGAAGTTACGGTACTATTTTGCCTAGTTCCTTCACCCGAGTTCTCTCAAGCGCCTTAGTATTCTCTACCTAACCACCTGTGTCGGTTTGGGGTACGGTTCCTATATATCTGAAGCTTAGAAGCTTTTCCTGGAAGCATGGCATCAATGACTTCAACTCCGTAGAGTCTCGTCTCGAGTCTCAGCGTTAATGGACATCCGGATTTACCTAAACGTCCCGCCTACATTCTTTCACACGGACTACCAACGCCGTGCTCACCTAGCCTACTCCGTCCCTCCTTCGCAATATATAGAAGTACAGAAATATTAATCTGTTTCCCATCGACTACACCTTTCGGTCTCGCCTTAGGGGCCGACTTACCCTGCCCTGATTAACATGGGACAGGAAACCTTGGTCTTTCGGCGGGGGAGTTTTTCACTCCCCTTATCGTTACTCATGTCAGCATTCGCACTTCTGATACCTCCAGCAAGCTTTACAACTCACCTTCAACGGCTTACAGAACGCTCCCCTACCACTCTTACCTAAAGGTAAGAATCCGCAGCTTCGGTGCATAGTTTAGCCCCGTTACATCTTCCGCGCAGACCGACTCGACTAGTGAGCTATTACGCTTTCTTTAAAGGGTGGCTGCTTCTAAGCCAACCTCCTAGCTGTCTGTGCCTTTCCACATCGTTTCCCACTTAACTATGACTTTGGGACCTTAGCTGGCGGTCTGGGTTGTTTCCCTCTTCACAACGGACGTTAGCACCCGCAGTGTGTCTCCCGCATATCACTCATTGGTATTCGGAGTTTGCAAAGGGTTGGTAAGTCGGGATGACCCCCTAGCCTTAACAGTGCTCTACCCCCAATGGTGTTCGTGCGAGGCTCTACCTAAATAGATTTCGGGGAGAACCAGCTATCTCCCGGCTTGATTAGCCTTTCACTCCGACCCACAAGTCATCACCGCATTTTTCAACATACGTGTGTTCGGTCCTCCAGTTGATGTTACTCAACCTTCAACCTGCCCATGGGTAGATCGCCGGGTTTCGGGTCTATACCCTGCAACTAAACGCGCAGTTAACACTCGCTTTCGCTACGGCTCCCCTATTCGGTTAACCTTGCTACAGAATATAAGTCGCTGACCCATTATACAAAAGGTACGCAGTCACCCGAAGGCTTCCACTGCTTGTACGTATGCGGTTTCAGGTTCTATTTCACTCCCCTCACAGGGGTTCTTTTCGCCTTTCCCTCACGGTACTGGTTCACTATCGGTCAGTTAGGAGTATTTAGCCTTGGAGGATGGTCCCCCCATATTCAGTCAACATTTCACGTGTGCCGACCTACTCGATTTCATGGTAAGTTTGTTTTCGTGTACGGGGCTATCACCCTGTATCGCGTACCTTTCCAGATACTTCCACTAACTTACAAACCACTTAAGGGCTAATTCCCGTTCGCTCGCCGCTACTAAGGAAATCTCGGTTGATTTCTTTTCCTCGGGGTACTTAGATGTTTCAGTTCTCCCGGTTCGCCTCTTTATGCTATGTATTCACATAAAGATACTTGCTTGTGCAAGTGGGTTTCCCCATTCGGATATCGTAGCCTATAACGGTTTTTATCACCTTAACTACGCTTTTCGCAGATTAACACGTCCTTCATCGCCTCTAACTGCCAAGGCATCCACCACATACGCTTAGTCACTTAACCATACAACCCTAAGTAGTCTCAAAGACGACAAAGTACACATTGGTGACTAAACCAATGCAATTGTAAAGTCTGACATTTTCACGCACTCACATCTTTCGATGTTGGAGTTACTTGAATTAGATTTTTCGTTAATAAGTTGCCTTATTAACCAGCTCACGCGATGACCGATAAAATCATCTTGCTCGCTGTTGGTACTTACCATTATGCATCTGAACGCGCGACACGCCATTTGCCTGATAAATACCGGGTATTTATATCAGCTTTCCAAATTGTTAAAGAGTTCAACTTAAGACGCATTCGCTTAAATTGTGGTTTAAAAAACCAAACGTAATTTATTCATTTGAATACCTTAAGTTTGGTTTCTATTTCCTTTTAGAAGAAGTGGTGGAGCTAAGCAGGATCGAACTGCTGACCTCCTGCGTGCAAGGCAGGCGCTCTCCCAGCTGAGCTATAGCCCCTCTTTATACTCAAAGAGAGTGGGTAACATCTCATTAAAGCAACGTTAATTACGTGATAGACAAGGCGAATAAATACGACGTGTGCAACGCGCACATGAGTCTTTATTCAACGCAGTATCTCGCGTAACTTGGTAGGTCTGGGCAGACTTGAACTGCCGACCTCACCCTTATCAGGGGTGCGCTCTAACCAGCTGAGCTACAGACCTATATAAATCGTCCGAAGCTTTTATATGTTAGGACTTCTTCTTTACTTTCGTTATCAGTGCAATTTGTGTAGACACTCGTGAAATGCAAGCATTTCCATCGAGCCGTTTTACTTCAAGATAAGGAGGTGATCCAACCCCAGGTTCCCCTAGGGTTACCTTGTTACGACTTCACCCCAGTCATGAATCACAAAGTGGTGACCGTCCTCCCGAAGGTTAAACTAGCCACTTCTTTTGCAACCCACTCCCATGGTGTGACGGGCGGTGTGTACAAGGCCCGGGAACGTATTCACCGTAGCATTCTGATCTACGATTACTAGCGATTCCGACTTCACGGAGTCGAGTTGCAGACTCCGATCCGGACTACGACGTACTTTGTGTGATTCGCTCCACCTCGCGGTATCGCTGCACTCTGTATACGCCATTGTAGCACGTGTGTAGCCCATCCCGTAAGGGCCATGATGACTTGACGTCGTCCCCACCTTCCTCCGGTTTATCACCGGCAGTCTCCTTAGAGTTCCCGACTCTACTCGCTGGCAAATAAGGATAGGGGTTGCGCTCGTTGCGGGACTTAACCCAACATTTCACAACACGAGCTGACGACAGCCATGCAGCACCTGTCTCAGAGTTCCCGAAGGCACTAATCTATCTCTAGAAAATTCTCTGGATGTCAAGGGATGGTAAGGTTCTTCGCGTTGCATCGAATTAAACCACATGCTCCACCGCTTGTGCGGGCCCCCGTCAATTCATTTGAGTTTTAACCTTGCGGCCGTACTCCCCAGGCGGTCAACTTAGTGCGTTAGCTACGCTACCCACGCATCAAGTGCACAGACAGCTAGTTGACATCGTTTACGGCGTGGACTACCAGGGTATCTAATCCTGTTTGCTCCCCACGCTTTCGTGCCTCAGCGTCAGTATCTGTCCAGGTGGCCGCCTTCGCCACTGATGTTCCTTCCAATCTCTACGCATTTCACCGCTACACTGGAAATTCCACCACCCTCTACAGTACTCTAGTTAACCAGTTTCAAATGCAGTTCCGAGGTTGAGCCCCGGGATTTCACATCTGACTTAATTAACCGCCTACGCACGCTTTACGCCCAGTAATTCCGATTAACGCTCGCACCCTCCGTATTACCGCGGCTGCTGGCACGGAGTTAGCCGGTGCTTCTTCTGTTGCTAACGTCACAGATAATGGATATTAGCCATTACCCTTTCCTCACAACTGAAAGTGCTTTACAACCCGAAGGCCTTCTTCACACACGCGGCATGGCTGCATCAGGGTTTCCCCCATTGTGCAATATTCCCCACTGCTGCCTCCCGTAGGAGTCTGGGCCGTGTCTCAGTCCCAGTGTGGCTGATCATCCTCTCAAACCAGCTAGAGATCGTCGCCATGGTAAGCCATTACCTTACCATCTAGCTAATCTCACTTGGGCTAATCTAAAGGCGAAAGGTCCGAAGAGCCCCTCCTTTGGTCCGTAGACATTATGCGGTATTAGCAGTCGTTTCCAACTGTTGTCCCCCACCTAAAGGCATATTCCCAAGCATTACTCACCCGTCCGCCGCTCGTCAGCAAAGAAGCAAGCTTCTTTCTGTTACCGCTCGACTTGCATGTGTTAAGCCTGCCGCCAGCGTTCAATCTGAGCCATGATCAAACTCTTCAATTAAAAAATCGTTTGTG
>NZ_BNAH01000022.1 GCF_014653195.1 Thalassotalea profundi | reverse complement strand
TTAGTTCCCATGTGAGAGTAGGACATTGCTAGACTTCTATTTTAGGATAATGAAACGCAGTAAGCCTATGGTGTGTGACTTATGTCACTGAGAAAACCCATGTAAGAGCTAATTGAATATTATTATCCTTATGTTTAGAAAAACCCGCTAAACGCGGGTTTTTTGCCCCGTGGAGGGGTTCCCGAGTGGCCAAAGGGATCAGACTGTAAATCTGACGGCTCCGCCTTCGGTGGTTCGAATCCACCTCCCTCCACCATCTTATTCCATTAAGTGAAAGCTCAGTTAAAAACACTTTTAATTTTTAAAAGTGTTTTTAACTATCTACTGCATTTTATATGTGGAATGTTCTAAGAGATTCATACTTGCTTTTAAGCTTCAAAAATCTAAGATAAGATTCACTATCTGGCGTTAAACTTTTAAATTGTTTGATTAATACAGATGCTTGCTTAAAATCTTCGACACGTTTTTGGTTTTTCTCGAAGGAAACAAGTAATACTTGTAATAGATTAAGCTTAATTCCAATGTGGTTAGGAAAGTGTGTTAATGCTTGATTGAGTTTATCAATAGCTAAAACATAATGTTCAGCACGATACAAACTTACGCCAATTTCTAATGCTGTTTGCGCTGCTATTTTATCTTGTTCACTAATAGGTTTGTCTGAAAGAGCGACAACCTGAGACAATATTTCCATATTATCTGGATTTGCTTGAGATAGTTCGTCTAATAATATCTCAGCTTTTTTCCTACGATTTAATGCAATTAAAGACTTAGCAATATTAAAAGTACCATTAGCGGTTAAATTAGTTTTATAACGTTCTAATAGACGCTCAGCATCATTTAAACTTGCCCTTGCTAGTGAAACCTCATTTGCTTTGTTGTGAAGTCTAGCCGTTAAAAACAAAGTGATAATTTTAATTTCTTGGCTATTAAAGTCCCGAACCGTTTTAGTTAATATGTCAAATGCTTTAACATTTAATCGTCTTATTTGTCCGACACCTAATTCTTCTGCATGTTCGAGTAAAGAGTCTACAAATTGCAATGCATTGTCTGGATTCTTATGCACAGAATGGTAAGCTAATTCATTGGTTTTAGATAAAGCTTTAGTTGCTTTTCCAAATTGATTATTGTCAAAGCATAATTGCGCATACTCTTTCAAACGTGATACAGATCGAGGTGAAACTAGAAGTGCACTCTCTAGCACATTTTCTGCTTTTTCTAGCTGATTTGTTAGTTGATATGTTTTTGCCAGCCAATCATAAGCACTCAAGTAGTACTGATTGTCTTCTATGATGGCTGTGAAGTACTTTTCAGCTAAAGCGTAATTTTGCTCTATTAAGGCAATTTTACCTAGACCTAATGCTGCCCATTGGCAATTAACAGATCCTAAATATGCATGATAAATTCGTTTAGCTTTATCGTATTGTTTTAAATCAAAATACTGTCGAGATTTAATACCTAAGCATTCATGTTTATACAGAGTGTCATTTTTTATGGCCCTATCACAAAGGTGAATAACCATTCTATGATCTTTAACGTCCATTGCATGATAAATGGCATGCATTGCAATTTTTTTATCAAAGCACCGAGATAATCGAGTGCTTAAATCTTTCATTGTGTAGGGTTTGGTTAGATACTCATCGGGCTTATGTTCGAGCGCTGCCAGTACCATAGATTGCGAAACTTCAGCAGTGATCATGATTACAATGCATTGGCGACTTATCAGATTTTTAGCGCGTAATTCTTCGAGAAGTTGCTGACCATTTTTTTTATTATCACCAAGATCATAACCAAGAAGGATTACGTTGTAATTAACTTCAGCGCATTGAGATAAAATATCAGTGGAACGATGGCTAGTATCTACTTTTTTGGCGCCAAGACTATAACAAAATATTTTTAACATATCGCGCGATTGCTTGATGCTATCAATGATTAAAAATCGTTTGTTTTCATAATCTAGTTCTGCCATGAAATCCCTTTAGCTTCTTCACTGAATGCTGATGAAATGAATAAGATGATATTCATATATTAATAGATAAAATTAATTTGTGTAGTGTTGTTCTTTCTATATAAAAGATCAACAAGTTATTGTTTCAATGAGACTAAAATAATGCAATTTTGTTTTAATAAATAATAGAAGCAAAAGAGTTTACTTAACAAGTATAAATATTGTGTAAAGTTTGTCTATACTGTATGCTTCACCGCCGCTAAATACCAAGCAATATCGATAAAATACTAAATTAATAAAGAGATCACTGAATGGACTTTTCTGCCTTACCATTATCAAGCAAAATATTAGATGCCGTTGCAGAAAAAGGATATTTAAAGCCGTCTCCAATTCAGGAGCAAGCTATTCCTGCTATTTTAGCGGGTAATGATGTTATGGCAGCAGCTCAAACAGGTACAGGTAAAACAGCGGGCTTTACACTTCCTATACTCGAGTTATTATCAAAAGGTCAAAAAGCTAAAGCAAACCACATTAGAGCTTTAATATTAACACCTACTAGGGAGTTAGCCGCACAAGTAGGCGAAAGTGTAGCAACTTATGGTGAGCAGTTACCGTTAACGTCGGCCGTAGTCTTTGGAGGTGTAAAGATAAACCCGCAAATGATGAAATTACGACAAGGTGTCGACATTTTAGTTGCAACCCCTGGACGCTTAATGGATCTCTACCAACAAAATGCGGTTAAGTTTTCCCAAGTAGAAATATTAATTTTGGATGAAGCGGATAGAATGCTTGATATGGGGTTTATCAGAGATATTAAGAAAATTATATCGATTTTACCGTCAAGAAGACAAAACTTATTATTTTCGGCAACATTTTCCCCAGATATTAGAGAGTTAGCTAAAGGCCTAGTTAACAATCCCGTCGAAATCTCGGTAAATCCTGAAAATTCTACAGCGAAAACGGTAAAACAAACCGTTATACCGAGTGATAAAAAACAAAAGTCTCGATTGCTATGTCACTTGATTAAAGAAAATAATTGGCAGCAAGTGCTAGTGTTTACTAAAACAAAGCATGGAGCGAATAAATTAACAAAAGATTTAGAGTCGAAAGGTATTAATGCTGCTGCTATTCATGGAAATAAAAGTCAAGGGGCGAGAACAAAAGCTTTAGCAAATTTTAAATCAGGTGAAGTGAGTGTACTAGTTGCTACAGATATTGCTGCACGAGGCCTAGATATTGATCAATTACCACAAGTAGTTAATTTTGAATTGCCAAATGTTTCTGAAGATTATGTTCATAGAATAGGAAGAACGGGTCGTGCTGGTGCCGATGGTTTTGCTGTGTCATTGGTTTCCGCTGATGAACATAAACTTCTTGAAGACATAGAATATGTCATTCAACAACAAATTGAGCGTAAAATTGAACCCGGTTTTATACCAACAAATGAGCTTCCTCCATCTCGAGCGATTAAACCATTTAAAGCAAAGAAGCCAAAAAAAGTAAAACAGCCAAAGCTAGAACACAAAGATAGCCAACGAATAAGTGAAAGTTCGCGTGGCAAACAGCTGAAAAATAAGCGTCAACATCATCAAGTAGATGGAAAAAATTTAGCAGACAATAGAACTTCTAAAAGCTCAAGAACAAATAAGGCACATAAAGGTAAGACACAAGTAAATGCAGACCCTTATGCAGCAAGTCGTTAAATACAACTAAGTTACACTGTTCAATTATTTCTTAGCAAGCCATTTGTCTAAATTGTTGGCGAATGCTTGACGATCACTTTGGTTAATGGGTGGTACGCCACCTGTTTGAATACCACTAGAGCGTAAGTTGTCCATAAAATCGCGCATATTTAACTTTTGCCTAATATTACTTTCTGTATATAGTTCGCCTCTAGGATTTAATGCGGTTGCTCCTTTTGCGACAACTTCTGCAGCGAGCGGAATATCGCTAGTAATCACTAAATCTTCAATAGTACATTGTTTCACTATTTCATTATCAGCTACATCAAACCCGGCACTAACGTGCTGAAATTTTATATACTTAGAGGGAGGTATTCTTATTGAATGATTGGCCACCAAAGTCATTATTGTTTGTGTACGATCAGCAGCACGAAATAAAATCTCTTTGATAACAACGGGACAAGCATCAGCATCTACCCAAATTTTCATATTTTTTATTCTTTTATACGTGTTAAATTCAAACTGGGGTTACACTACTTTATAATCTTAAGAAGTTAAACCTTAAATAGTTAGCGCATATTTATGGTGCAATAATAGCTTAGATAAGGAAACTCAGTAATTATGTTGATTAAAAAAATATAAAGCTGAAGTCATCAATGAGATAGTCATTGTCTATTATGGAATAAAATCTGCAAATCAAAATTAACATTTGTTCATTAATACGCATAGAGAATAAAAATGAGTAAACCACAAAGAGATATAACGTTAAGATTTTTAGCTGAACCTCAAGATGTAAATTTTGGGGGGAAAGTACATGGTGGTGCAGTAATGAAGTGGATAGATTTAGCCGCTTATGCTTGTGCAGCTGGTTGGAGTGGTCGTTATTGTGTAACTGCATATGCAGGAGGCATCAAGTTCGTAGCGCCTATACATGTTGGTAGTTTAGTTGAGGTTGAAGCTAAGGTGATCTATACCGGCTCTACATCTATGCATATTGCTATTGAAGTTAATGCTTGTGATCCCAAGTCACTTATTCGACGAAAAACTACTCACTGTATTGTGATCATGGTGGCTGTTGATCAAAATGGGCAATCTGAACAAGTGCCAGAATGGATCCCTGAGACGGATGAAGATATAAAGCAGCATGCAACAGCCATCAGGTTAATGGATATGCGTAAACAAATTGGCGAACAAATGGAAATTTTCGCTAGTTAAGGAAATAAGAATATGAATATGGCATTAGAGAAGCTCAATGACATCAAAGAGATGAACGATGAAAAAAGAGCTGATTACTTTATCAAAGCAGTGATAGAAAACAATAAGATATGGATTTTAACTGATGAACATGGTTGTGTGATGCTCAATACAGAAGATGGGGATTGTGTTCCTGTATGGCCTAATGAAGAATTTGCACAATTATGGGCAACTGAAGAGTGGCAATCGTGCAAGGCGGAGTCTATTTCACTGAATAAATGGTTTAGTCGATGGACAGCTGGATTACTAGACGATGAAATTTCTATCGTGGTTTTTCCAAATGAATCTGATCAAGGCATGATATATGAACCTGATGATTTAGAAAATTCTCTTAAAGCTGAGCAAAAGAAACAGAGTAAGAGTCGTAATTAATGAATGACTTCTCAGATTTAGGTTTAAAAAAATCGCTAGTTAGTGCCGTAAATGCTTTAGGTTATACTGAACCTACAGCTATTCAGTTGCAAGCAATTCCTTTCGTGTTAGCAAATAGAGATGTAATGGCTCGTGCTCAAACAGGTACAGGGAAAACAGCCGCTTTTGCTTTACCTATATTACATAGATTATCAGATACGATATTAGATACACCACAAGTACGAGCTTTAGTGCTAACTCCTACACGCGAACTTGCCCAACAAGTTTATAAAAGCTTTAAGCAATATGCTGAAAATACAGAATTAACAATTGGTGTAGCCTATGGTGGTGTTAGTATTAACCCACAAATTGCAGCAATAAATGGAGGAATAGATGTTTTAGTGGCCACTCCAGGGAGACTGCTTGATCATTTAATTAATGAATCATTATCATTAATTAATTTAACGACAATCGTTTTTGATGAAGCCGATAGAATGTTGGACTTAGGCTTTAAAGATGAAATTAACCGCATTTTAAATCGTGCTCCCGCAACAAGGCAGACCTTGCTGTTTTCTGCAACATTTGATAATGAAATATTTAAACTGAGTAAAAGTTTACTTACAGACCCTACAATAATTGAGATTGGTGAACGTAATTCTGCGGCAACTAAAGTTGAACAAGTTGTTTACTGCGTAGATAAAGATAGGAAGCGGGAGTTAACTTCTTACTTAATTGGCTCAAAAAATTGGCACCAAGTGTTAATTTTCACTCGTACTAAGCAAGGTGCGGACGAATTGGCGAAAGAAATGTTGAAGGATGGTATAAAAACTCAGTCAATTCATGGTGATAAATCTCAAGGCGCTAGAGAAAAAGCGTTAGCAGATTTTAAAGCTGGTAAAACAAGGGCACTTGTAGCAACAGATGTTGCGGCAAGAGGTATAGATATTACTGATCTAAATTATGTGATTAACTATGAGCTACCTTATGTTGCTGAAGATTATGTACATCGTATTGGCAGAACGGCGCGTGCAGGTAAAGAAGGATTAGCGCTATCGTTAATGAGCCCTGACGAAGAGTGGTTACTTACTGCGGTTGAAAAAGTATTAGACGAACGATTATTGCAGCAATGGTTACCAGGATATGAACCTGATTTAACAAAAACAGAAAAGAGAGTGAATCAAGCTCGTAAACCTTCTAGACAAAAGCTGCGTCAGAAGGCGTTAGGCCAAAAAAAACAATCTCATAAACGTCGTTAATATTTATAATCAATTGATAAAAAAACGCAAACAAGTTAATTGTTTGCGTTTAAATAAAGTGAGAGCAAGTTTAAAACTAATCTAATGTTAATAAATGTGCTATTAACTGATTAAATTCTTTGAAAAAGTTATCTCTATCAAGTGAACTGTTGTTGATCACATACTTTCCGTTGACAACAAATGTAGGTACGCTAGTTAAATAGCGGCTTTTTGATAGAACATCTTGTAATTTTTTGTTGCGTTTGGCTTCACCAACAATAGAAAAACTCTTCATACCTTTATCAAATTTTTCACTATTCCCGCCTACAGAGACATAAATGGCTTTGAGGTCATCTTGATCAGAGATACTTTGACGTTTAGTTTGCAAGTGATTGAAAAGTGCAGAAGAAAATTCAGATGCTACACCTGTTTTTTCTGCAACAGCATGGGCTGTACTGATCATAAATTGAATTTCACCTGATGTGTTTCCCATAAAGTCAACATGGGTTTTTTCTAACGTTACGTTATTAGGTAGTGCTTTTTCTATCTCAGGTAAACTGGCTTCAAAGCCACGACAAGCTGGACAATAGTAAGAAAAATATTCACGAACTTCAGCCTTGTTTGTTTTTGATGTTGGTGCAACAGAATAATGTTTTCCTTCTTCCCATTTTGCTGCTGAAACTGACAAAGAGGCAAGCAAAACAGTAAATAAGGCGACTAAATATTTTTTCATAGGGTTAAAACTCTTTATTAAATATTAATGCGAATTAAACAAGATAATATCACCATTAAGGAGAATAGGTAACATTTCTAAGGGATAAGACCGAGTTAACACGATAAAATTTGCTAAACAAATGTAAAAAAGTTTGTCTGCTTTTGATATTCATTTTACCAAAAAGTATTTATAGTGGAGTTTTTGAATAATATTATGTCACTATGTCTATCTCATCCCAAATCGTTGAACTTGATAGTGTATTTACACTGATTAAAAAGGCTGTAATACGACAGCGAGCTCCTCTAGCTATGTTTCAATCAACGGGTTTACGCTTTAATCATGTTGAACCTAACATCAAGACAATAAAGTCATTTCAAATGATGTTTGGCTGTAAAGAACTACCGGTAAGCTATATGTTTATTCAAGGGTTTCGTTGTATAGGGCAACTGTTGGTAAGTAGTAAAATACCCAGTAAATTAATGGGTATGATACATTTAACTAGCAATTATAAGGTGGTTAAAGCTCATGATTGGTTAAAGCCGGTTGACATTGAAGTGCGGATCAATTCGTGTGTTGACAGTGAGAAAGGCCTTATTTATTCATTATCTACTTATTTTTATCAATTAGGACAACTAACGTTAGTGAATGAAAATGAATTTTTAGATAAAAGAACAAATTACCAAAGCAGTAAAAATAATAAAGTAGCTCTCACTGCACCTGATATCAAAACCATCGATAAGTCACACTACAGTCAACAATTAGCAAGGCAATATGCCAAAGTATCGGGAGATTATAATCCAATACATATTCACCCTTTGTTAGCGAAAGTTTTTGGTTTGAAATCGTCAGTTATGCATGGCATGTATGGCTTGCATTGGATGTTAACTCATCAGCATATATTAACGTCAAAGGCAGAAGAGGAGATTTCACATCATAAAACAGTTACAGTTAGCTTCAATCGACCTTGTTACTTGCCAAAAACTGTATTATTGACTGAAAGTATCGATCAACAAAGCTACGCATTATATTCTGAAGGATTCAAAGATAGATTTATAAAGTTAGCATTTAATTAGAAACTCTTGATACCTGTTAAGTGACCAAATAACTAAATTTTTAACATAAGGAAGGAAGTCTCATGCAAAGCCACGAAATAGATTATGAAATTATTGGACATTCCATGCAAATGGTTGAGGTTGAATTAGATCAAGGTGAAACCGTTATTGCAGAAGCTGGTGCAATGAACTACATGGAAGATGGTATTGATTTTGAAACCAAGATGGGCGACGGTTCAGATGAAAATCAAGGCATAATGAGTAAGCTATTCTCTGCTGGTAAAAGAGCATTAACGGGAGAGTCTGTGTTTTTAACGCATTTTACAAATCAACAATATGGCAAAAAGAGAGTTGCATTTGCAGCACCTTTCCCAGGCTCTATTATTCCTGTTGACCTAGCTCAAATAGGCGGTCAAATCACTTGTCAAAAAGATTCGTTCTTATGTGCTGCATTAGGCACTAAAGTTGATATTGCTTTTAATAAAAGACTAGGGAGCGGTTTTTTTGGTGGAGAGGGGTTTATTTTGCAAAGTTTACATGGTGACGGCAAAGCCTTTTTACATGCGGGTGGCACGGTGGTTGAAAAACAATTAAATGGTGAAACATTACGCTTAGATACAGGGTGCTTAGTTGCCTTTAGTCAAGGTATAGAGTACAGCATCGAAATGACATCGGGCTTAAAGAGTATGTTTTTTGGTGGGGAAGGTTTTTTTATGGCAACATTAAGTGGTCACGGTAAAGTGTGGATTCAAAGTTTACCTTTCTCTCGTTTGGCTGACAGAATTATTCAGCATGCCCCCAAATTAGGCGGAAGTTCAAAAGGAGAATAAAGCCCTAATGTTAATTAAGATTAAGATTAAGATTAAGATTAAGATTAAGATAAAGAAATGGACTTATGCCTAGTATTTTAGTGGTTGATGATAGGCCAGATATTCGCTTAAGTTTGGTAGTGTTACTTGAATCACATGGACATATGGTTGTTGAGGCTGATACACCTCAAGTCGCGCAATCAATGTTAGGAAAACATGAGGTAGCATTAATTTTACTCGATATGAATTATGCTTTAGATACCACGTCGGGGGAAGAAGGTTTAAGCTTTTTAAGCTGGTTACAGAAACAAAATCTAACTATTCCTGTGATTGCTATGACGGCATGGTCGAATACAGAGATTGTTGTCAAAGCTATGCAGCTAGGTGCCAATGACTTTATTGAGAAGCCTTGGCGTAATAAGCAACTTTTGCATGTTATTGGCCAACAGCTAAATATTCAACGATTGACTTTGCAAAATACACAATTAAAAAGTCGTATTGATACCCAATTAGAACAACCTTATCAATGGCGTTCTGAGGTGATGCAGAAGCTTCATAAAAAAATTGAGGCAATTGCTAATACCGATGTCAGTGTTTTATTAATGGGTGAAAATGGTACAGGAAAAACAGAATTAGCTCGCTACATTCATCAACAGTCCCTTCGTGCGGATCAAGGTTTTATTTCTGTTAATATGGGTGCGATCAGTGAAGGGTTATTTGAAAGCGAGATGTTTGGTCATCAAAAAGGGGCTTTTACTGATGCCAAAAGTTCACGTGTCGGACGTTTTGAATTGGCAGAAAAAGGCAGCTTATTTCTTGATGAAATTGCCAATATACCATTATCACAACAAGCAAAATTGCTAAGAGTATTAGAAACGGGGGAGTATGAAGTATTAGGCGCTAGTAAAACAAGACGCAGTAATACTCGTATTATTTCTGCGACGAATAGTGATCTTAACGGGTTAATTAGCCAAAAATTATTTAGAGAAGACTTATATTACCGATTAAATACACTTGAGTTTGTCTTGCCAACATTGAGAGAAAGGACGGAGGATATTCTTCCCCTTGCTCTATACTTTGTCGCTAAATTTAATAAAAAATATCAAAAGAATATTGATACGTTATCAAAACATACCGAACAAGCCTTACTTAACTATCAATGGCCGGGTAACGTAAGAGAAATGCGTCACCTTATTGAAAGAGCGGTCATTCTTGCCAGTACTAATCAATTAACATTAGCGGATTTACCTATTGCTCCAATCAATGATAATGAATCTGACTGTAACCAAAAACACACATTAAGCGCATCTAGAGAGCTACCTATGATGACTCTCGAACAGGCTGAAATAACCTTGGTTAAGCAAGCCCTTGAAAAAGCGAAACATAATGTACCTAAAGCCGCGATTTTACTTGGGTTAACAAAGGCTTCAATGTATCGAAGAATAGAAAAATATGGCATTAATAAAAAGTAATTCACTAGAAGCTTTTATCGTATATAAGCTGAGCCTAGTGTTTATCAGTATCGCGATTTTGGTAGGATTGCTAGCGTGGCAATATGGCTTGGCACTTCATTGGATAATACTTGTCGTATTATCAGTATTTTCTTGTTCTTTTTGGTATATTATGTCATTCAAACAACAGGTTATGCGTGCGTATACACGTGCTACTCTGCATGTAGACGCTATTAGCCAAGAGGATTATAATCAGTTTGGGCGATCGGCATTCCCTCAAGGTAAAGTTAAAGCTTTCCACCAGCAATTAAAACTATTAAGTGAAAAGCTGCAACAGCAAAAATCTCATAATGATCAACATGTTTACCTAGTTTATCAACTGATTGCACAATTAGACTCGCCTATTATTATATTTGATGAAAATCAAAGGCTTGAATTTGGTAATGATGCTTTTCAACATCTCTTCAATCAACCATGGCAAATGTATCGACACGCATCGGCTGAGTTACTAGGTCTTCAATTTACCCCAAACAGCTGGCTACTCAAGGATCAAAGTAAACAAGCTAAATGGCAAATTCGCCATAGTGAGTTTATCAATGAAGGGGAAACGCACCAACTGCTTGTTTTTATTAATATTGAACCTGCACTTCGTCAGAGCCAACTCAATGCTTGGCAGCAAATTATTCGTGTGTTAAGCCATGAAATCCGTAATTCATTAACGCCAGTGTCATCTATGGCTGAAACATTAGCCGATAAAGCAACAGATAAGCGAGACCAACAAGTATTATCGGTAATTACTGAGCGGTGCTTACACTTACAATCTTTTGTTGATCGCTATTCATCATTATCTCGTCAATTAACGATAAATTCTCAGCCTATATCAATTAAGTACCTAATTAATGAAGTAATTACTGGGTTATTTAAAGACAAAAGGATTGTATTAAAATCTTCCCTCGAAACTATTTGGGCAGATAGAGAGTTACTTGAACAAGTTTTAATAAACGTAGTTAAAAATGCTTTCGAAGCACAAGCAACTGAAATTCTTATCGAGGTTGAGGAGCAAGACCAATATATAATAATGGAGATTTGTGATAACGGACATGGTTTTGCAAATATAAATAATTTGTTTGTTCCTTTATATACCACCAAGAAAAACGGTCAGGGTATTGGTTTAAGTTTTTGTAGAAATATAATAGAACAGCACGGTGGAATTATGGAATTACATAATAATTCACAGCATGGAGTAACTGTTATGATACTTTTACCTAATCCGCAAGCCCATTAAAAATAGACTGTGTACGATTTTGAACTGTTGCGGTTCATTTTCGAACCATTGAAAACATACTTCTTCATGTCTAACTCAAACATTTTAGGGTAACCAAATTGTTAAAGATAAAATGGGTTGAAATATTTAGAGTAGATTAATGAAAAAGTAACAGTAATAATGGTAAATTAAGAAACAGTTGATTTTTAATAATAGTTAACAATGAGGAAGACAAATATATGAAAAAAATTACAACATTGGTTTTGGCATGCTCTCTTGCTGTATCTTCATCTGCAATGGCGGATGTGGCAAAATCAGAAAAACAAGCTAAACGTTCAGTAGAGTTACGCCAAGCAATTTTTTCGTTATTGGGTTCCAATATGGGAACTTTAGGTGCGATGGCAAAAGGACAAATACCTGTAGATGCAGCTGTTGTTGAAAAAAATGCAACTCGTATTAACCAATTATCATTAATGATTGATGATTACACTCGCGTAGATACTTCGGGTTTTGATGTAAAAACTGAGGCGTTAGATAAAGTTTGGACTGAGCGTAGTAATTTTGAAAAGCATATAGCAGACTTTACAACGGCTTCAATAGCATTGCAAAAAGCTGCCGCCACTGGCGATGAAGGAACAATAAAGAAAGCAATAGGTGGAGTCGGTAAAACGTGTGGTGGTTGCCACGATATCTTTAAGAAAGATTAATTATAACTCTACTTTAAATTTAAAGGCGCTTCCAATGTAGGTTGCGCCTATATTGTTTAAAAACTGTAAACTCTCTAGTAATAGAATTCTTCCACCTCGGGTATATTAAGTACCACCAGCCAATAGATAAATGCACAAACAATGATTAGCAAAATAATTGCTGTTAGAAGCTTTGAGTGAGTAATTGCAGACGCAACAAATTTTTTTTCGACCCATTTTTTTCCAGTAAACATTGCTGTGATTAAGTTCTGCTTTTTGATCAGTAAGTAGTATGAAATGGCTACAATATGTAGTGTCGAGACAATAATAATAATATCAAAGATGTTACTATGAATCAGTGACATAAACTTTTGAGTTTCTTTACTTACAGAATCAAAATAAGGACCATTTGTAAATATATCATCTGTCATAAATAGCCCACTTGTTGATTGCAGAAGTAATAAAGCCAACATAAATAAGACCATTAAACTACCTAACGGATTATGACCAAGGTAAGGCTTATTGTTATCTTTAATATAAGCTTTCACTTCATTGGGGTTGGGTGTGAATTGAGAAAATTTAGCGTATTTAGTGCCAATAAAACCCCAGCATATGCGGAAGATAACTAGACCTAAAATAGTGTAGCCAAATAGCATATGAATATCGATTAAACCTCGATCACCTTCACTGGTATACCAGGAGCCTATTAAACAAATAACTAAAGCCCAATGAAATAGCCTTACAGGAAGATCCCATATGAGAATATGCTTTTTAGTCAAAATTGAACCTCATTAATTCAAATACTTTATTTGCTAGCCATTATAGCGATAAGAATGAAAATAATAAGTCTTACATGGATATTAAAAAAGTTCGGAAATGAACTGTTAGTTAAACTAATAAGAAGGGGGTCTTGTATCTAGTTGTTTTTATTGAATTAAACTTATTGGCATGTTATTCGCTATGGTATTGAGTATGAAGAATTATAGACAAATGTAATGGATATTATTAAACCTAAAAGTCGTTATAGCCCTTATAAAAAAGTAACGAAAATAAGCATATTTATTGTAGTTTCATTTATTGCTATTTGGCAAAGTAATATTCATTTAAACAAAGTGACGTTAGCAAAGAAAGATTTACTCATTGCAAAAGTACAAAAAGGTGAGCTTTTGGTAACGGTGGATGGTTACGGAAACTTAGTCTCTTCTAAAGTGCAATTATTAACAAGTGACACCCGAGCAACGGTGGCGGAAATAATATTAAAGCCAGGTGCACAGATAAAAAAAGGCGATGTGATTGTAAAGCTTTCAAATCCTGAGTTGACACAACAATTCAATGGTGCAGAACAAGAATTGGCGCTATATCGAGCAAATTTAAGACAGCTTAAACTAAATAATAAGCGAGAAATGCTTAATGAAAGCTCATTGCATACTCAGCTTTTTGCTGAATATGAAAGTGCAAAACTTAAGCGAGAAGCTGAAGCTAGATTAGTTGAAAAAGGCATTGTTTCCCAGCTCACCTTTCGTGAAAGTGAGCTAAATGAAAAGCAACTTGAAAAGCGACTTGAAATACTTCTTAAACGAATAGATCAGCTTGCTTTAGTGCACGAAGAAGCCATTAACATTCAACAAGAAAGAATCAATCAACAACAAGGTTTAGTCGATATTGCTAAAAATAAAGTACAAAATTTAAATATACGAGCGAGTCTAGATGGGGTAGTACAAAAATTAAGCGTTGTTTTAGGGCAAAGCTTATCAGCCGGCGAAGAAATTGCGATAATCGGTAGTACCTCAGATTTAAAAGCATTAATAAAAATACCACAAAGCAAAGCACAAACCATTGTACTCGATCAAAAAGTAGAAATAGATACTCGACAAGATAAAATTGAAGGGCGTGTAGTTCGCATTGATCCTGTAGTAACTGAGAATACTGTAGAAATAGAGGTTGCAATAGTGCAATTATTGCCTAAAAGCGCGAGACCTTATCAAAATGTAGATGCCACCATTATTACCAATGTGCTTAACGATGTACTTTATGTTGAACTACCCAGTAACGTAAAAAGCTTTACGGAACTTATGTTGTATAAATTAAATAGTACTCGAGATATGGCTATAAAAAACAAAGTGAAGTTTGGCATAAAAGCGGGTCGTTTCATAGAGATAGAAAGTGGCTTAGGTGAAGGCGAACATCTAATTATTTCAGACTTAAGTAATTATATTCAACAACAAATAAGTCTCAATTGAATATCAACTTAAAATGTCATATTCAATAAGAAATTTTAAAAAACAATTATAAAAGGAAATGTTATGAGCGAAGAAAAAATGCAAGAAATTGTAAAAATGGAGAAAATTTCAAAAATATTTGAAACTGAAGAGTTAGAAACACACGCATTAAAGGAAATTAACCTTACCATCAATCAAGGCGATTATATTTGTATTGCAGGGCCTTCAGGTTGTGGAAAATCAACCTTACTTTCGATAATGGGCTTGCTCGATGTGGCAAGCCAAGGTGAATATTTTATTGAAGGGATAAATGTAACAAAATTAAGTTTGGATCAAGCCGCGGAAGTAAGAAACGAGAAAATAGGATTTATATTTCAATCGTTTAATTTAATAGATGAACTGTCGGTATTTGACAATGTGGCATTACCATTACGCTACCATAAAGCGACTTTTACTAAGAAGGAAATAGAAGAAAGAGTAACTGAATGTTTGAAATTGGTAGGACTGACTCATCGAGTTAGCCACAAGCCTAATCAATTATCTGGTGGTCAGCAGCAAAGAGTCGCAATAGCACGGGCGCTAGTGGCTAAACCTGCATTGCTATTGGTTGATGAACCTACCGGTAACTTAGACTCGAAAAGTGGTGACCAAGTAATGGCAGTACTTAAAGAGCTAAATGATAATGGCACTACGATTTGTATGGTAACCCACGACCCTCGTTATGCCGATATGGCAAAAATTAAAATTCAGCTGCTTGATGGCACTATTTTGCAAGCACCGAAAGCTAAATTAGCCAGTTAATACTTTTACCAATAAGCATAAGTGAAGCACAACATGACTCTTTTTATTTATCAAATTAAACAAGCTGTACTGAGTTTAAAACAAAGCCCAGTTTTTGTTTTCAGCATTGTTTCTACCATGGGAATATCGTTTGGTGCATTGTTATGTGCGTTAACTTTGGCCTACGTTATGCTATTTAAACCGCTGCCTTATCAAGATCAAAATCGCTTATTCACGGTAGAGCACCAATTAGTAGATAACCAAAATCATATTGACGGTAATGCTTTTACCTATCCAAATCTAATGTATTTATATAGGCATCAATCGGTATTTGAACAAAGTGCATTAATGTATTTAGACGGCGGTATCATTACATCACTATCAACAGAGCCAATGGTTGAAATATCGTTTGTAACACCTAGTTGGTTTAGTTTATTTAATAGTAAAGCACACTTAGGGCGTTTATTTGATGAGAATGAGGGGTTGGATAGTTATAACCCAGTTGCCATTATCACTTACCAAATGTGGCAAGGTTTATATACAGGAACCGCAGATATTATTGGTAAGTCAATTACTTTTGGAGATAAAAATTACAAGATAATTGGAGTGATCTCGCCTGATTATGTTCATCCGAAAATTGCTGGCGCGGCTTATCAAGCACAAGTATTTTTGCCTTGGGATTACAATACGGTGTCTGATTATGATCGTAAACAATGGGGCAATGATGATGGCGGTTTAATGTATGTCGGTAAATTATCTGAGCCGCTAAGTGTAAGCAATTCAACTGATACTAATAGCCAAGTGTTAACGCAGTTAGTTAATGATAACTGGCAAAATCAAGTAGTGGGCAGAAAGTTTTTTAATGATTGGCGTATTCAAATAAAGGTACATTCTTTAATTGATACTATCGTTGGCGAGAGTAAATATAGCATCTATTTACTCGTGGCTGGAGCAATAGGGTTAGCACTTATTGCTTGTGCAAATATTGCCAATTTATTTGTATCGAGAACGGCCCAACAACAGCAACAACTAGCGATAAAAGCGGCGTTAGGTGCGTCAAAGAAACAGTTATATTTTGATTTAATGATTGAAGTTGGGTTATTGATGTTACTGGCTATGGGATCTGCTCAGGTTGTAGCTGCTTTAGGTTTTAGCCTAATGGAATATTACTTTAGCTCATATATACCACGCATAAGTGAGTTATCACTCAACAGCTTTTCTAGTGTAAGTTCATTAACGATTGTGGTTTTTAACACCCTGGCCTTTACCTTTATTTGCCAACGAATGATCAACTATCGCAACTTAAACGCGAGTATTAATAGTAGTGGTAAAGGCAACGCCGTTCAGGTGTCGAAAAAGCTAAGAACGATACTTATTAGTTGGCAAGTGGCCGTGGCATTTACCTTAGTATTTAGCAACGTTATGCTATTTCAAGAAAGCTTGAAATTAAGTAATCGTACGTTAGGTTATCAAACGGATAATATTTACTCAGCAGTGCTGTCATTACCAGATAGTGAAGTTGAAGAAAATTATGAGCTTAAAAAATCCTATCTTGCCCAATTGAAAGAAAAATTAAGTGCAGATCCTCGAATTGAACAAGTTAGCCAAGGTATGCGTCCATCAATTTTCAGCACACTTGCGATCACGATTGAGAAAACACAAAAACGCTATTCAACCTCGGCGAAAGATGTCGATCATCTATACTTTCCATTAATTGGGCAACCGATTATTTTAGGAGAAAACTTTAGTGCTGCAGATATCGCAGACAACAATAGTGTGGTTATTGTTAATGACATAATGGCAAATGAGTTAGCGCCTGATGGTCAAGCACTTGGTATTACCTTTACTAACGGCGCGCGTATTATTGGTGTGGTTAAGAGCATTAATATTCCAGGGAGTAGTATCAGCAAACCGCGATTTTATTTTCCGGCTCATCCCTCAAGAAATATGATTTTAATAAAGCTTAAGGCTGGCCAAAACTACAATCGAGATGAACTGATCAGCACGATAAAATCAGTCAATAATCGTATTAGCCTTTTTAGCTTTGCAACACTTGAACACTATAAAAATGAAAGGTTATTTGTTGCGACGGTTACTACCATAACCGCTTTTGTTGTTATTTTACTGACGCTATTATTATCAGGGCTTGGACTGTTTGGAGTACTCACTTACTTAAGCCAAATGCGTCGCTTTGAAATAGGTACGCGTATGGCAATTGGTGCCAAAGGACGCGATATTATTGCAACAGTGATCAAAGAAAA
>NZ_BNAH01000021.1 GCF_014653195.1 Thalassotalea profundi | reverse complement strand
AATGCTGGTTTAACACCGAATGAGTCAGAGAAAAGATACTGGCTTGAATACAAAACCGTGGCCAATATTAGTTGACCACTACAAAGCTTGAAGTTCTAATAAGGCAGGTTTATTACTATTAAAGACATATTGCTTATAGTCCCTAATTCTTCCATGTCCTATATTTTCTAAGTCCACATTAACTGTATTATGAACTTCCCATATCTCACTCGGCAGTTTGTAGTTCAGAAATATACGCTTCTTCAAACATAGCATATGGAATATAAATGCATTAATCTAACATTAATTTAACAAAAGCCCGTATTTTCAGAAGGAAACTTAATGAAAAAATATCATATCGTCATTCTATGTTCTTTAATATTTACATTTATACCTACGTTTGTTGATGCATCCACAAGACCTACCAATCAGGATGTGTTAAATCAAACCGATGAATCGGGAAAAATTTTGATCACAGGTAAGCGTTGTAAAAGAAATTCTTCATCTTGTAATGGTGTAACGGTTAAAAACCTTGAAACGGGTGAAATTATTTTCGAAGAAAATAAGGTGTCTTACAAACGTGATTATAATCAAAACCCGTACAGCCCTATTGGAGGCCGGTATTATAATTTTACCATGGCACCAAATGGTGAACGCTTCGGTTTTTGGTTTGAACGCTGGAACAGTAGTGAAGACTATTTTTATATCTATCAGACCAACCCGGTAAAACTTATTCGAAAAATAAAAGGTGGTGATTGGGATGACAGAGCAGAATTTTCCGCCTCAGGTAAACGGTTAGTGCTTGAAAACCACAATCATTTAGCCGTATTTGACGTTGATTCAGGCAAACGTCTACCGTTAGAAAAGGCTAAATTCGACAATAGTCGGGAAGTGCAATCAATCGGGATCACCTCAGATGATACTAAATTAATTTCGACTGTTGAATACGGTATTGTCGCTTGGGATTTAGCAACCGGTAAACAGCTTTACAACCATAATACTCGTAAGCGATCTGGCTTCGTGGTGTCTGGCACTAATTATGGTAGTGGGCAATTACGCTTTTCGAAAGATAACAAAACTGCATTATCGGTAAGTGGTAGCATTTTTGTAATTGATGTTAATACAGGCCGATTAATTAAACGCTTTAAAACAAACAAACTATCGGCTAAAGATACGTATTATGCAAAAGTAGATTTTATTGACCAAGGTAATTTACCCTTAGTTACCGTATTTGCTCCATTAGAACATGTCAAAAAAGATAAGTACGAGATATTTATTGCCGATTGGCAGCAAGAAAAACTATTAATGAAAATAGGTGAAACTGGCGATAACTACCATCAATTACGTAAACATGCAGTCAAGCTTACTTCGAGTGATTACACAGAGCAGTTACTTGAAGAAACTGAAAAAGCAAAACAATTAACGGGGATCGCACAATTAACCCAACTTGCTGCGTTATATCAGCAAAATGATGTGTCACTTAGCCGTTATTTGCCTAAAAGAAAGCAATGGATTGAGCAATTAAAAACAGATTGGTATACACTCGCCAAACAGCAAGTTAACCAAGCTAAAAATAATGAGGATGTACAACTATTACAAGCACTTGTTAATGGAGATCTACTTGGTAACAAAGAAAATAAATCACTTGCATATCAATCGTTACATAGCGTGTTAAAAAATAACGATGATTATAAAAAATTAATTGCGCTTGCCGAATCTGACTTTATTCCTGCTCAAATAAAAAGAGACAGTTTACTTGATGCCATAGCTCGTTACCCAGACTCAACAAAGTTAGCTGACTATTTAGCTTTAGCTGATAAATTTAATGATGATGCAAAGGTGACAAGCGCTATATTTAGCAAAATTTATCAACGTGTTAAAAAGGCCGATAACATTGCTTCATATCAATGGTACATAAAACATGTACCGCAAAGTGAACATACCCAAGAGGCGCTACTGACCTTATATAAACGCGCATTTGAGCTTGCAGACGACAGAGGCACTATTGCTAGTTATAACGACTTTATAATCGCATACCCTTTTGCACCACAGGTTAATCAAGCAACTGATAGTGCGAGAGAATTGGAAGAAGATGAATATTCGAGTTATTTTAGTAGTGATGAAGAACTTTCGCGTCGTTTATTAGTACGTTCAAAACAAATGTCGCGTATTGCTAATCAATATCGTTATGACAATACGGGTTATTTACTAGTTATTGATCGTATGAATACTCTGTTGCAAGACATGTACCCAGGCCAAGATGCAACGTTACGTCATTTAGAATCAGAAGAATTTAAAGATTTTCATCGAGATTTTAATCGAGCGATGCGTTCATTATCTAACAAATTAGATAGTATCAATGACAATGTTAAAGATTTAAAACGACATGTTGCTAATCAATCAGAAATGATCGAACAACATTTTGAAAAAGCTGCTCAAGATCGGGAAACTGCCACCGAGTTAACTAGACAACACCGTATGTGGGAGCGATATCTGCAGGGGAATACATAGTTTAGTCAATTGTTTTCGAAATATAATGTCATAAAACTTTAGTTGGCATTAATTTAGTTGGCACTAAGAAGAGGCACTCGATGTAAAACAGAGAGCCTCTTCTTAAAATTTTTGGATGAAATTTTACAAAAAACTCGTGCCTGCAAGGCCAAATAATTATTTGTGGTTATTTGCCATTATGATTTTTGGGATAAAAAGCTAAACAAGCAGGGTTTGGTTCGATGTCGTCTAGTATTGAGGCGTTAAACATCACCTCTCTAAAGACGAGTTACTTGAAGTCATCACATTGCTAGTAGAACGTCTTTAAACACAAGAGCTTAATAATATCAATTAGATGTCAACTACAGTGATAAAACTAGAACCGCTTTATTTAGCGTGATAGTAATTGTTTTAGTTGGTATTTAGTATTGAATTACTCTTATTTTGTGTCGATTCAAACTGCTTTTGTTGCCAAATATGTTACCCGGCCTAGCCCTTTTCGAGGGCTACTTATCACAGCTAGGTTTATTTTTGCTTTTTTAAAAAATTCTAACATTTTCAGCGCTGAGCAAATTGCTGTTAAATCTCCCCCTAAAGACTTCTTTATTTCGCTTGAAGTAAACTCAAATGAAGTGCTATTTTTTAAGTGATCAGTGATCAAATTTAAGGTATACAGCCTAACTTGGTCTGCTGTTATATTTTGCTTTTGAATTTGTGTAATCTTATGCGGTTGATTTTCAACTCGTTTATTTGACGTTAACGACGGAAAATCATAGCCAATCATAAATAGAGCCGCTTCAATTTCTCTAATATTATTGAATTTATTACAGCTTACATTATTTGCCTTATTAAAGGCTTCCGTGATAATCCAATTCGCCCACACATTAGATATTGCATGGGCTTTATGGTTACTTCCCCATTCTTTAAACTTTAATTCTGTACCAGCTATTTCAGGAAGTCGATTAGAGTTACCTTGTCCTTTGGCTAGTTTTATTTGTAGATATTCTGGGATCTCAACACGTTGTGTCTGTTGGCAAAAAAGTATTATTAAATAAGCTAAGGCTGCTGCTACTCTAGAGTCGTAAATAATGAAAGCATCGGGTTTAATAAATGCGTAAATTTTTGTAAACCCGGCATTAGAACGGTATTTAGTACCAAAGTCTTTAACGTCTACATGGTTACTAGTAAGTAAGCTTAAGGCTTCAGTAATATTTTCTTGTACGTCATCTAAATTGTCTAACCACTCCTTATTAGATGTGAATAACTTTAGTTTATCTGTATTGCCAGCTCCCCAATACAGAGTGTCAGTGCAAGCTTGAAAAAATGAGTGTTTGGAATTCGATGATTCAAACTTTTCAACTAACAAGTTAATATCTAACTTATTTGTTTCATAATTAGAGTTGTTCCAATGGTACTGCTCAAAGCCACAATATAAGCTTTTAAATTCTAGGTTTTTTCTGATTTTTCTGTCGAAATATTTATGATTTAAAGAAATATCGCCACTGATAATATTTGCTAAAAAGTTAATAAATTCTGCTACTTCAGGAGTGTTTAAATATTGCTGTTTGTTCATTATTACTTCCTGCCACATTTGTTGGCTTAATGATCTAGATGTTCTAAACTATAATAAAAAATTAGGACGTATTTTGTCCCATAAATCGAGGTTTGTTAACGTAACATTTCTTGCCAAGCTTCTTGAATCATTACCATCGCAAGAGTATCTAATTCACAATACATTAATAACCCTCGTTCTAATTCTTTTCTTTCGTAATCTGACATTTCAGTAAATTGTAATCGGGCATAGGCGGTTAGCGCTAATCCACCATTATTTAGTTCGTCAGACTCAGACAATAACTCTATGTCGTGCATAGAAGCGTCTGAAAACATTCTAGGTAAAGACTTATAAGGATCATTTACTTTTCCTTCTGCATCAAACTCAATCCAAGATTTATTCTGAAAATTTAAACTTGGTAATTCTTCAGTTCCATAAATTGGCTTTGCATATTTTTTTTGCAAAAATTGAGAGCTATTCAAAATGGCTGGTAAAACTGCCTTTATAGAATTAGATCCACTTGTGGCGGGGTCATAATAATATTTTTTAACCAACTCCCACTGATCCACCATATTTCTATGGCCTAACCAATTATCCTTACTATTGTTAGATGACTTGGTAATTGATTTAATGAATTCACACAATTCATTTGTATCTAGTTCAGATGATGATTTCAATTGCTGATAAACCATATTCAGATAAGCATTTTCATGATTTGAATATCTAAAGATAGTGCCATTGTCTTTCTCTAATTGAGATTTTAATTCCCGTACAAAATTAAAGTTAGGAAACTCACCTACTTGCGAGCATAGAAATTGGCCAGCATGCTCTACACGGCCATCGTCGTGTAGTATGTGATGAGAAAACTGGAAAGCAATACCTTCATAGGGTGACATGCCTTTGTAAAAAGGAATTGCCACCGCACAAGTTTCAAAGTCAATAAAATGAAGTGGATAGACCCAAGTTGCCATCTCATTTCTTATGCTCTCAACATCAAAATAAACGCTGCTGTCACAATCTTTTACTTTCTCTACTTGCATCCACTGTCTTTCTTTTAGAGAAAGAGCAGGGGTAGATGACTCTTCATAGTTAATGTCTTCTTGTTCGATATCTTTTAGCTTTACTTTACCATTTTCAATACATCTATTTGCGCCTCTAAAGTTGGCTAAATTTAGTACCGTTGGTTCTTTAAAGTCCTCATCTTTCCAGTGAAGTTGCTCTTTCCAGCATTCCTTAAATCCACTTTTAAAGCCATTTGCTTCGTCAGTTGGTGAACATTTAAATTCGCATCCTTTGCATTTAGAGCCGATTACAGGCATAACCTTCTCATCGTTGGCATATTTATTAGCTAACGTCTTGATATTTTCTATAAAATTTTTCGCGGGCATGGCTGTTTGTAATTCAGTTTCATAAGCAATTTGAACCGCGTTATCGGTATTCACTTTCTTTAGTATTTTAATTGCTAAATCAGAATCAGTTAAAGAGTTTGAAACAGATACACCTCGCCTATTTCTGTTATCACGTGTCAGTTTAAACTTCTGGTTTAAACCATCGACAGGGCAAGGCGTGTCTTTATCAACAACCATCAAATAGCTACTCACTATGGCATCAGGTATTGCTTGTTTGAGTACATATTTTTGAAACGCTACATCAAAAATATAAGGCTTCCATTTGGCGTCTAATTTCCCCGATTTATTCAGAAAGTCTTTGTCTTTTTTTGCTGAGTATGACTTGGCTTTTACTTCAATCAGCTGATATTCATTTCCTTTTTTTACTAAAATATCGATACGAACAAATAAGTGACCAAAGCGAATAGCCGGTTCAAAAATAACGACGTTTTTTTGTGTTAATAATTCATTAGTCTGTCGAACGGATTCTTCATAATCGAGAGAAGTAATATCGTGACCATCAGGGTAATAACATTTGGCTAATTCGCCTACCTGAAAACCACCGTCAGCTAATGAGGCAAGAAAAGGATCATCAAGTTTGTTATCTAAGTACTCTTTTTTACCTGTGTAAAACAGCTTAGTAGGACACTCAGTTGCTAACTTAAATCGTGATTTAGTTAAATACCTTGGTTGGCTCATGTCAATACGCCTTTTAATCAACTATTTTCGCAAGTCTACTTTCAGGTTGGGAGATGTTGCGTCCCAATGAACCATATCTTTAACTATTCAAAGACTAACTGCAATTTTTTAATTTATTCATTAAGTTATAAGCGACTATGATCTACAAGTTCTTTTATAAACCTCATCGATTATAGAGGGGAAGTTATTTTTGATTTCATATGCTTCACAGGCAGCAGTCCAAAATATAAAACTGTATTCATTATCTGTTTGCTTGTTTAAAAGTGAAAGTTCTATTTGCTCTAAATGAAAATCGTATTCCACCTTGCTGTGAATTACATGATCTCCTGCCCAAATTAAACAAAACTCTAAATTTGTCATAGCTACTTCCTAAAGCTGCAGGTTAGCTTCTTTTTAGGACGAAAGGTGTCCTAATTAGTTGCTAAGCTTATAACGTTAAATCAGTCATTAGCAGGTTAATTCATGGATCACGAGACACTTCTTGAAGATTACTTCTTAATTGGTATAGAGCAGAGTATATATGCTTCACCTAATCTTTTATTAGCTCAAACAGGGGCTTTATTTTCTGGTGATCTAAGATACAGACTTGCTATTTCTGATATTCAAATAGAGACATCTAAAAATCAAAAATCTTACATCTTTTTAAAAGTGAAGGCTGAAGTAAATGATATTTCAGGTAACGATTTCCCCACTATTAAAACAATAGAAGCCGTTGGTAGTTTTTCTCAGATTTATCATTTTTTGGTTAATCAATTTAGATTTTTTTTGAGTCAGAAAGGGCTAAGTATATTGTTGTTAGAGGATAAAAATGATGCATAGACATATATTCATCTTACTCGTTCTCAACTTTCAGCCTGTGTAATGACTAACTCTAACTTACCTTCAAATTATATAGCAAGGTTATGCAAAACAATCGCGACCCTATAAATTGCGCCATTGACGACAATTATGATGAAATAGACAAATACTAAGCATTTGGGTATTGGGATTTTGAGCAGCTCACTGTCGCGAATTTTGTGATTATCCGATAGATCCCCACGCATCTAGCAACCACCAACAAAAACCAAACAAAGCCATGTGAGGAGTAAAGAACAATAAATAACTCCACCATACTTTTGAAGCTCTGTTAGTTATTACTGTGATGGCTTGTTGCTTTTTGTATTGAGGAACTGTTTTGTCGCTTAATCTTTCAATGTAGTTAATGTCTATGCATTTGATTCTAAGCTCTCGATCTTGCCATTTATCATACCAGCGCTTTGCTCGTAGCAAAGTAACGGTACCTATAAAAGCACACACCCAAAGTAGAATATTTTCTCTCATAACCACAAGCGAAAACATAACACCTAGTTTACCTGCGCCAATTAAGAAAAAGGCGTTTTGGACACATTCATAAACTGGGTTAAAGCCACCAATATAAACTTCTTTAGGTTGATACTGCATAAAAGCACTCCATAATATTTATTTGTTAATTACGCTTGCATAGTCAGAGCGTAACCTAAAAACAGGACACTAATTGTCTTAAAAATTACTTCGGGTTTTTCTCATTTGTCTAAATCACTCGTCTGCATAATATTGTGTTGAGCCGCTTGATTTTTGGTACATACTTTCTAATTGTTCTCTTAAGCATGTACACATAAAAGGAAGTTTATTATCATCACTTTATAAAGTAATGCTTCATATTGTTGCTCATTTCTAATAGATAATGTACCGCAGCGCTTTATATGAAACTCTCTAATAAAGTGGCTATATTCACCGATGTTAATTATTAGTGTTGTACTTCTTCAGTTATGCATAACATTATTTGTAAATGTTTTAATTCGTTATGCAGGTTCACTAATTCTAATTTAATATCGTGATCACGAATTTTTTTCACGCTTACCTCAAGAGCTTCTGATACGGCGGTAAAAAAGCATGAAGCGACGTATATTTCTCGGTTACCATCCAATTGACCAAGCGATAGCTGGTTGATAACTTTTTCAATTTCTAAGCTAGTTGAAAAATTTTCGTAAATGGAAGGCTCTATAAAGAGTCGCATAATGTTGAGTAATTCTCCTGACAGCATAAATAAATCCAATTAATTGACAGTAACAACAGTTTAAAATTAAATTAGGACAATATTTGTCCCAATTAAGTGTCGTGAGAATAATGAAAGCGGTTAATTCAGAGTTTAGAAGTGCATTAATGCGAAGTATTGATGTTGGTGAACAAAAAGCAGTTAAAATAAGAGATTTAATTGAGAATAGGCTTGCGGGTTACCGAAAAGAATCTCAAGAGTCATTTGATTCTTTTAAAAAAAATGCCTATAGAATTATTACTCCGATGTTGAGTGATGACGGTGACGGTTTAATCAGGATAAAAAAAGGTAATGCATATATTTATTATTGGAGTTCTCAGGAAGATAAAGATGCAGCACTTGAACAATTTGAAATGTCGGAAGAGCGTGCGTTAGCTTTTTCATTTATAAAAGAATACCTTCCAGAGTTAATTCCACCTCATATCTATTGTAGCCTACAAACTGAGTTTAAAAAGGCGGAAGAAGTATTACACCAATCTGATTTAACAAAGTACTTTTCGAAAATTGATTTTAATCCTCTAGGATATGATATTCATAGTCAACTTGATCATGACTACATTTCAAAAGAGCAACTAAGCGCTTGGCAATTTGTGTTTGACTGTACATTTAATGAGAACTGTTTTTCATGCTGTTATGAATCTATCCATGAAAATTATAATGCGAAACAATTAATCATATCGCCACAGCGAATCGTATTGCTAAATCATCAACTAAAAGTTTTGGGATATGAGCATTCCACCAAATCCACAAGATACTTTCAAATTACAAAGCTAAGTGCGTTAACAAAATCGACAGAAAGTTTTGTTGAATTAGCAAAAACAGATTATGAATCAGTTGAAAAATTTTCGGCTATTTGTCATTCGTGGGTTAAAAACTACTTTGAGTCAACGTCATTGTCTACTAGGGCTAAATTTACTCCGCTTCTAACTCAAGATTGTTGGTTAATGGAGACGGAATTAAGCTTTCCTGTTCATTTCAATTGTAATGAGCCAGATCCATTTTTTGTTGCCAATTACTTGGGCATGTTTGCAGATTCAATTTTAGTACAACAACCTACTTTTTTACGTAAAGAAATGCAGCGAAGAGCTAACCGTTTAGCTAACATTTATAATGATCCAGCAAATGCTGAAAAATCAATATCAAGTAGTCCGCATGTTATGGCAAAAAAGCTATGAAGCTGCTGTTGCAATTGCATTTTATGCGATGACTGATTCTGTAATTATTATTTAAATAATAAAAAAGCTACCATTTACGAGTGATCGAGTTTCATATTTGTTATTTTTTTAAGCCAAAAAAGTTCATTAATTTAGCAATTTTTAATTTGCCTGTAATAATTTTTTTCAATTATTACAGGGGCAAAATATTTTAAATAAAGTCAGGCTACCCAAATAATAAAATATAGGCTATATTTATGCGAGATTTATCATTGCGTTCTTATTCGCTGATAAAAAATCGATTGTCTAGCGTTAAGTCAAGTTGTTGATTTAAATAAAAAGGAATTAAAAAAGATGAAAACTAAAAAATCCCATATTCAAGTTTTAGCTGCTACTGTCCTTTTAATGATGCAAATAACAATTGGAAATCAATCATTGTTTGCAGCTCAAGAGGAGTCTGAAGACGACGCACTTGCCAAAGCTCAGGCACAAATGAATGCCGAAGTGTTGTCAAAACCATTTTTAGCTGAAAAACCAGAAGAAGTTGATGCTTATATTAAAAGCATGCTCGAAAAAAAGGTAAAGCCACCTGAATATCAAGGAACATATTGGCGTTCAGGCTATACTTGCCGAGATTTATTGCGTTACAGCTGGACGCAATATAGAAACTGTAAATATTATTATCGCTATCACGGGCGTTATTACTATTAAAAAAACTATATTTAAAACATAAAATAAGGAATTAAAATGATTAAGGTGAAATCCCTCATTAACGTTGTGATAGTAGGTACAGCATTAGCCATTCTTAGTGGTTGTTCTGCTGTTCATACGACAATTGCAAAACGAGACTTAGATGTTCAAACTAAAATAAGTACGTCGATTTTTGTAGATCCTGTACCGCAAGAACAACGTAAAATTTACTTGGAAGTAAGAAGCGGAGTAATGGAATTTGATAGAAATTCTTTTCGCAATTCTTTATCTCAACAATTAGTTAATAGTGGTAATGGCTATACGTTAACTGATGATCCTAAAAAAGCACAATACACCATGAGTGTTTTTGTTCGAAATCTTGAAAAAACAACTCCAGATATGGCTGCGGCAGCTTTAGGAGCAGGGTTTCAAGGTGTTGGAGCTGGTGCTGCGTTAAGTTATGCTACAGGTGGTTCATATAGAAATGCTGTGGGTACTGGGTTATTAGTCGGTGCTCTATCAACTGCGGCTAATGCTTTTGTGCAAGATGTTATGTACCTTTTAGTGGCTGACATTCAAATAAAAGAACGTGCTGGTAAAGGTGTTATAGTTCGTAAAGATTCTAAGATAAATACGAAAATATCAGATGATGGTTCTACTACTCAAACTTATTCTGAAGCTACAACACAAAAAGAATATCGTACGCGTGTAGTAACTACAGCTAATAAAGCTAACCTAGAATTAGCCGAAGCACAGCCACTTATGTTTGAAAAAACGGCTTATGCTATGGCTTCTTTTTTCTAAGATATTGTTATAATTATAAATACCCACTATTATCAGTTTAGTGGGTATTTTCTTCTTTCCTTTCTTAATTGTATAATTACTCATTCTCTTTTCTCGCTAATCCTTTTGCATAACCATTACACCTTTTTAAGTTCAATCTACAGTGGAACACATTATTGTAGATTCTCTATGGGAAGCTAAACCGATTATGGTGTAAGTTAGCTTTTTTAGTTATTTATTGAATTTTTGTTACAAAAAAGTTATTGCTTACTTGTTTTCTTAAGCAAAATGCGTTGCAATAAGCTTATAAATATAAAAAGATGAATTAATCATCGGTAGGCAATTTCAATTGTTAGATACATTTTGCAAATCATTCATATTATTATTGGGTTTATATTCAGCATATAGCGCGGCTCAAAACGTCACCAACACCCAATCTGGAAATAAACTTACCTTCGGTTTAGAAAGCGAAGCAGGGATGATTGATAACTTTTTTTATGAAAAAAATAGCACTGAAAATGTTAATTTCATTAAGTTACAACCTAAACTGAATATTCAAACTCAGTTTGAGCGACATTTAATTCAATTGTTAACTGAAACCGAGCACGTGAGTTTTCAAAAGTTCTCACAAGATAATTACAGTAATTTCAGAATTTCACCTTCCTATCAATACAAACTGGCGACGAATCAAACTTTATTTGTTAATGCTTTACTCAAAGAACAATATGAGGCCAGAGGTACAGGGCTAACACTAGGTAACGCACAATCTCTTTCTGTTGGGGATACTAAGAGAAACTCAAAGATTCATGGTGGACTTTTATATGGTAGTAAAGATTCTGTCGCTAAGCTTTCATTAACTTTCGGGCAAGAACATAATCGCTATACTACACGCAGAGAACTCACCAATACCCTAGATAAAGAAAGTGTATTTATAAATCCTTCATTTGATTATTTAATCGGCGGCGCATCATATCTTTCCACAGAACTAAAAGCTGAACAAATTACCTATAAACGTAATGAAGCATTAAGTAAGAATAAGTATGTCGGGTTAATCGGTTTTAAATGGCAACCCAGCTCTATCACAGACCTTGCATTATTATTAGGCTATCAAGAGATTCAATTTGAGCAGTCTGCTTTAGCTAATGATACGGCTTTTAAGTGGCGTGTTAATGTAGGCTGGCAACCGTTAGAGGGTTTAGCTTTTACCTTGTTGTCTGAACGTGATTTCTCTGAAGCGAATAAGCTTCAAGATAGTTACAGGTTAGTTGATAATACCATATTAACAATACGTAAAACTTGGAATGATTATTTTGATATTAAAGCTAGTTTTGGCTACAGCACTGAAGATGTAATTTCACAATTTCAGTTAAGCACTGAAGATTATTTTACCACTCAAGTTTCAATGAATTACCAACGTAATAGTTGGTTATCATTGTATTTTAAGTATGACTATAAAGGACTAGATGCCAGTATCACTGAGCTAGAATATCAGCGAAATAGTCTTTCGTTGGGCTTTACTGTTAGACTTTGATGAGGTTTGAATGAAAAAGATAAAAACGTTTAGCGCCTTAATACTTACTCTGATTAGTTTTTATGGTTTTTCTAGTAGTTACACGTTAGGCTCTGGTGACCAGATAGAAATTACTGTCTACGGCGAACCCGACTTAACTACTAAGGTCAAAATTGATAAGTCAGGCATCATTTCATTTCCATTCATTGGTGACATACAGGTTATAGGAACTACCACCAAGTTGCTTGAAAAGCATATTTATGAGGGCTTATTAGGCGATTATTTAATAGAACCTCAGGTAACCGTTTCAGTGGTTAGTTATCGTCCGTTTTTTATTCATGGGCAAGTTAAACGACCAGGAGGTTACCCCTTTCAGGATGATTTAACTCTTGATAAAGCCATTGCTTTAGCAGGAGGCTTAGCGAATAGAGCTTCAAGTTCAGATTGGAAAATAACTCGAATTGTTGATGGTTCTACAACAACAATTAACGCGACGGTGTCAACGTTAATTTTACCTGATGATATTATAAAAATAGAGCAAAGCTTCTTTTGAATCAGCAAGATAATTTCAACACATTCCCGCAGGAAGAAGTGGCTTTAAAAGAAATTTTGAGCCCACTTTGGTCACGCCGTTGGAAAATTATATTTTTTACCTTATTGGTGACATTTTTCGTTGCTTTTTATGTGTCTTTATTAAAACCTTCTTACAAAGCCACAGCTATTTTACAAATTGGTACTAATAAACCCGCAAACACATTGTCGATAAATGATGCGTTTAATGAATCAGTAGCAAGTCATGAGCAAATACAAACTCAATATGAATTATTACGTTCTAGGAAATTTGCTGAACGGGTTATTTCACGTTTAAATTTAACAGCACATGAAGAGTTTAACAGTGGAAAGTATAACGATAAAATTCCCTTTCTGGCATCACGCGATATTTCGGATGTAAGACCTAATATTAGCCAAATAGTACCTGCATTTAGATCTCGTTTAAGCATTAATCCTATTTCAGGTACCGAATTAGTTAAAATATCTTTTGTTTCATATTCGCCTGAATTATCGATGCAAGTTGCTAATCAAATAGGCATAACCTATTTACAATATCAAGATGAAATACATAGTGAATCTAAAGAATCAACGTCACAATGGCTTGTTGATCAATTAGAGGAACTTGGTAAAAAACTTGAGGCGTCAGAACTTGCCTTACAAACGTACCGAGAAACCGAAGGTATTGTTGATATTAAAGGGGTTTCAGGGCTTGTTGGCTCTGAGCTAACAGAATTAACATCTTCTGCATTAGCTGCATCTAAAAAAGCCGATGAATTAGCTGTAACGTATCAATATATCCAAACACATAAAGGTGATTTTGAAGCGCTAATTGAACTAGAACAAATTGCTAACCAAGTAACTTATCTACAGTTAAAGCGCTCCGAAGAGCAAATAGAGCGGAAATTCAATGAACTATCTAAAAGGTATGGTCCTAAACATCCTAGACTTATAGCTGCGAAATCAGAATTTACTTCTCTACAAAAGCGTATTAAAGAGCATGTTAATAACTTAGTGGTCTCGCTAGAAAAAAGTTATTTTACTTCGATTGAAAAAGTGAAAGCAACAGAGCGCCGATTAGACATAGCTAGAAAAGACTATCTTCGTTTAAGTCGATTAGAAAATAAGTTTTCTCAACTAGAGCGCGAAGTTAAAACAAACAAAGAGCTTTATAGTAATTACTTAGTGCGTTTAAAAGAAGCCGATGCAATGGGAAACTATAATTCAAGCTTTTATGTAAGGTTTATCGACAAAGCGTTAATTCCTAAATTTCGCATAGCGCCTAATAAAAGTTTATATGTGATCATGGCTTTTGTTCTTTCGGCAGGATTTATTTCAATTATTGTTATTATGAAAGAATTACTCCTTGATACTTTAAACTCACGTCGTAAGCTTGAAAACTTTAAAGAAGCCCCGATCTTAGCAGTATTACCGAAGTTTAAGCTGAGAAGTGTTATTAAAGGCGATACACCTTATTACACCGACAGCCGATTTATTGAAGCTATTCGATCGTTAAGAACCTCATTACTTTTTAGCTCTGAGAAAAAGGCTCCTAAGGTTATTGCTATTACTTCTTCAGTACCTAATGAAGGTAAGTCGACGATTGCACTTGAGCTTGCGCGATCGTACAGCGAAATGGAAAAAGTATTATTAATTGAAGCTGATATGCGACATCCGACCCTCTACAAAAGTTTAAATTTAGATGTACATCGTCCAGGCCTTTCAAATTTATTAGCTAAAACACATCAAATTAACGAATGTATTCTTCGTGATAAGAACGTTAAATTAGATATTTTAACTTCAGGTATTTCGCCCGCAAACCCACTAGCTTTTCTTTCTATGAAGCGTTTTAAAATGTTGATTAAAGTATTTAGTAATTTTTATGATCGCATTATTATTGAAACACCACCGGTTAACGCAGTTAGTGATGCCGTGATAATTTCAAAATTAGTGGATAGTGTTTTATACGTTGTGCACGGTGGGAAAACTAAACGAGAACAAATTACCTCTGGGCTACGTATATTAAGACAAGTTAATGCACCCATTGAAGGTATTATTGTCAATCACAGTGAAAATGTAGATAGCCAAAACTATCAAAACAAATATTACTCAGATACTGGTAATATCATTAAAATGCCAATTCGCAAGCAAGTTTAGCGCTAAGTTTTATTTTTTTTCAGCGGCTAGACTGTTGTCATTATTAAACTTGTTTATAATGGTGAAAATTAATAAAACCATTATTCATGAAGTCACAGTCAAACTTTTCATTAAAATTTAGCAATAGCTTTGCCTTTGAAAGTATAACAACTTGCCTATATTCACCTGAATCTATCGACGATTTAAAGGCGTTGAGCTTATTGTCTCTAAAAAATTTTTATATTTTAGGTGAAGGCAGCAATACACTTTTTTTATCACATACAGCCCCAGTTATTATTCAACCTAAATTTATGGGGATTGAGATTAAAGAAGACGAGAACTTTTACTTTATTACCGCAGGTAGCGGAGAAAATTGGCATCAATTAGTAACTTATTGCGTAAATAATGGTTATGCAGGATTAGAAAATTTAGCATTAATTCCTGGAAGTGTGGGGGCTGCGCCTATTCAGAATATTGGGGCTTATGGTGTTGAAATTTCAGATGTCATTGATGCAGTCTATTGGTATGAGTTAGCGACTCAACATTTGCATAAATTTTCAAAAGAACAATGTCAGTTTGCTTACCGTGACAGTATTTTCAAGCAGCAATTAAGAGATAAAGGCATTATTACTAAAGTTATCTTAAAGTTACCTAAAGTTTGGCAAGCCAATATTAGTTATCAAGGTTTAGATTTATTAGATACTGACCCTACAGTTGAACAGGTGTATCAACGGGTTATAGAGGTAAGGCAAGCAAAGTTACCCGATCCCAAGTTTAAACCTAATGCTGGGAGTTTTTTTAAAAACCCTGTGGTTGACTTGAAAACCTATCAGCGTTTAGCTCAGCAATACCCTAATATGCCTGCGTATGTGCAAGCAAACAAAGAAGTTAAACTTGCTGCTGGATGGTTAATTGAACAAGCTGGCTTTAAAGGGATTAAAAAAAATGGTGTTGGTGTACATGATAAACAAGCACTAGTGTTAGTTAATCATGGTGATGGTTCGGGTGAGGCCATTTACCAATTAGCACTTGAAATTAATCAAAAAGTCTATGAAAAATTTGGTATATATTTACAACCTGAAGTGCGTATAGTTGCCAGCAATGGATTTATTGGCAATGGAGAGTTTCATGGCTAAATCTATTAAAGAGCAATTAATCAGACAATTAGCTGACGGAAAATTTGTTTCTGGCCAACTTATTGGTGAATCTTTAGGGATCAGTCGAGCCGCAGTGTCAAAACAAATCGCTAGCCTAAACGATATGGGCCTAGATATTTTTAGCGTAACAGGTAAAGGATATCGTTTAGCTCAGCCTATTTCACTAATTGAAAAAACCAAAGTATTAGCAGCATTATCAACTAAAGCCTTAGCAAGTAAAGTAGAAGTACACTGCTTAATTGACTCTACTAATAATTATTTATTACGACGCTTACCTGATCATATAAAACAAGGACAAGTATGTGTTGCTGAACACCAAAGTTCAGGGCGAGGTAGAAGAGGAAAGCAATGGGTTTCTCCTTTTGGTTCTCATGTTTATATGTCGATGTATTGGTATTTAGAACAAGGTATGTCTGCCGCAATGGGACTTAGTGTTGTTGCTGCGATAGCTATTAGCGATGCAATTAAATCACTGTATCAAATTGATGTGCAATTAAAATGGCCTAACGATATATACATACAAGGAAAAAAGCTTGCAGGCATATTAATTGATTTAGAAGGACAAGCACTAGAGCCAAGCCATTGTGTGATAGGTATTGGAGTAAATGTCACTATGCCTGAGCATGCATCTAAAGGCATAAATCAACCATGGACAGACTTGCAAACTCATACACCAATCAGAATTAACAGAAATGTTTTAATTGCCGAAATTATCAATAAGCTTACCGAGCGCTTATATGAACACCAAGATCACGGCATTGTTAAAATGTTAGATCAATGGTTTAGTTTAGATCTATACCTTAATCAACCCGTTAAATTAATATCAGCTGGTAAAGAAGTACAGGGGATCTGTCGTGGTATTAATAATCAAGGTGCTTTATTACTTGAAGTCGATCGTCAAATCAAACCAGTTTATGGTGGTGAAGTGAGTTTAAGAAAGTGCTGATCCTTTTAGATATAGGAAATACACGAAGTAAATATGTAATCGTTGAAAATACTCAACGATCGGTTATTTACTACTGTGACAATGGTGACTTAAATGAAGAGTGGCTAACGGTAAACTTCTCTAAAGCCTCTGAGTTAATACTTGCGAATGTAAATAACGACAAATTTACTGTGTTGATTGAGAGTTGGGCAAGTAATAGTTCAATCAAATTTCAACACCTTCAAACTCAAAATCAACAATTTGAATTAATATGCGCATATTCTGAGCCTAGCCAGTTGGGAATAGACCGTTGGTTAGCAATGCTCGGCACGAGTTTTTTGTTTCCATATAAAGCCTGTATTGTTATTGATGCAGGAACAGCAACAACAATTGATGTTATTTCGCCTAAAGGGAAGCATCTTGGGGGATGGATTTTTCCAGGTATAAATATGCTTTATCAGAGCTTGGTTGGTCAAACTCAAAAAATTATTGCAGACAAAAGTAGTACTCCTAGTATGGCACTGGGGAAAAATACTAGTGAGTGTGTGAATAATGGCACATGGGCGATTACTGTTGGAGCCATTGAGTTACAACTTAAAAATATGAAACAGCAGTATACTGATGTAGAAGTAATTTTAACCGGAGGAAATTGTACTAAAATATCCTCAATGTTAAATGATACTCATCATATTATTGATGATCTTATATTTATTGGAATGCAACGTTTTTGCCTTTAAATGACAAGCAATTGTGAAAAATTTCTCATTATCTTGAATAAAAAAACGGCAAACAGTTAAAAACCGAATATTTTTTACGATTTACTCTTGCAAGGGAGAAAACATTACACTAGAATTCGCCCACTTAATGTAGTGCCGACTTAGCTCAGTTGGTAGAGCAACTGACTTGTAATCAGTAGGTCGCCAGTTCGACTCCGGCAGTCGGCACCATTAATACACTTATCTTTTGTATAAAGAAAGGTGTGACAAATATGGAGGGGTTCCCGAGTGGCCAAAGGGATCAGACTGTAAATCTGACGGCTCCGCCTTCGGTGGTTCGAATCCACCTCCCTCCACCATTTTGTTGTAATAAATTGAAAGAGTATGCGGACGTCGTATAGTGGTAATACCTTAGCCTTCCAAGCTAAAGCTGCGGGTTCGATTCCCGCCGTCCGCTCCATTCTCTTTTCGGAATGCTGATATGGCTCAGTTGGTAGAGCGCACCCTTGGTAAGGGTGAGGTCGGCAGTTCGAATCTGCCTATCAGCACCATTCCTTAGAGATATATATTTCAATTCACTACATCATATTTTTTTTGTTAATTTACCTAGAGGTATTTTAAAATGGCTAAAGCAAAATTTGAACGTAATAAACCACATGTAAACGTTGGTACAATCGGACACGTTGACCACGGTAAAACAAC
>NZ_BNAH01000020.1 GCF_014653195.1 Thalassotalea profundi | reverse complement strand
GTTGTTTTACCGTGGTCAACGTGTCCGATTGTACCAACGTTTACATGTGGTTTATTACGTTCAAATTTTGCTTTAGCCATTTTTCAATTACCTTAAAAAGATATCAATTAGATTAAATTATTTATCCTCTCAGCGAGAGTTAAAAGATGTCGCGTTAACCACTCATTTTAGATAAGGTAAGACCCCTTGTCAAAAACCAATGCTAAACTCTTCACCTTAGAACAAACTCACTTGGAGCTTGTTTTTATATTGAACTACATAAATAAGTTAATTTTCATAGTTCAAAATTTTTTAACAAAATAATTTCTTATTTTGTTTAGCGTATTAGATTACTCCACCACGCCCTTCAATTACTGATTGTGCAACCGCTTTCGGTGCCTCATTATATTGCTTAAATTCCATAGAGTATGATGCTCTACCTTGCGTTGCACTACGTAAATCAGTGGCATAGCCAAACATTTCTGCTAATGGTACAAGAGCATTTACAATTCTTAAGCCTGCAAAACCTTCGTCCATACCATCAATAATGCCACGACGACGGTTCAAGTCGCCAACTACATCACCCATATTTTCTTCCGGTGTAGTGACTTCAACTTTCATCATCGGCTCAAGTAATACAGGAGAAGCTTCTAAAGCACCTTTCCTAAAGCCCATAGAAGCGGCAACTTTAAACGCCATTTCGTTAGAGTCAACATCATGAAATGAGCCATCATAAAGTGTTACTTTCACATCTAGTAATGGAAAACCAGCTAAGACGCCAGAATCCATTTGTTCGCGACAGCCTTTTTCAACTGCCGGTATATATTCTTTTGGAACAACACCACCAGTGATTTCGTTTACAAATTCGAAACCTTTACCTTCAGGCAAGGGTTCCATTTTCAGCCATACATGACCAAACTGCCCTTTACCACCAGATTGTCTAACAAATTTCCCTTCAACTTCTACCGTCGAACGAATAGTTTCACGATAAGACACTTGTGGTTTACCAACATTGCAATCAACGCTAAATTCACGTTTCATACGGTCAACAATAATATCTAAATGTAGCTCACCCATTCCTGAAATAATGGTTTGACCGGTTTCATCATCAGTTTCAACATGAAACGACGGATCTTCTGCTGCAAGCTTACCTAATGCAATAGCCATTTTCTCTTGGTCAACTACTGTTTTTGGTTCAACAGCAATAGATATTACAGGATCTGGAAATTCCATACGTTCAAGTGTAATAACATGATTAGGATCACATAAAGTATCACCTGTTGTTACGTCTTTCATCCCAATTGCAGCAGCAATATCACCAGCATGGACTTCTTTAATTTCTTGACGATCATTGGCATGCATTTGCACAATACGTCCAAAGCGTTCTTTTTTACCTTTAATGGGATTAAAAACAGTATCACCGGTTTTTACAACCCCTGAATATACTCTAAAAAAAGTTAACGTTCCGACAAATGGGTCGGTAGCTATTTTGAAAGCGAGCGCTGAAAAAGGGGCTGAGTCGTCAGCTTCTCTTACGCCTTCGGTTTCATTTTTATCGTTGTTAATTCCCGTAATTGCAGCCACTTCAGTTGGCGAGGGTAAATATTCAACAACACAATCTAAAACAGCTTGAACACCTTTATTTTTGAAGGCTGAACCACAAGCACACAATATTACTTCATTATTAAGTGTTCGTTGTCTTAAAGCATTTTTAATTTCAGCTTCGGTTAAATCACCTTCTTCAAGGTATTTGTCCATTAACTCTTCATTTGCTTCAGCGGCTTCTGATATTAAATTTTCACGCCATTCTTCAGCTACTTCTTGCATATCTTCTGGAATCGGCTCGTAGGTAAATGTCATTCCTTGATCCGCTTCATTCCAGTTTATCGCTTTCATTTTAATTAGGTCGATAACACCTTTAAAATCTTCTTCAGCACCTATCGCTAACTGAATTGGCACAGCATTAGCACCTAAGCGCGTACCTAATTGCTCAACAACATTTAAAAAGTTTGCGCCTGTACGATCCATTTTGTTTACAAACACCATACGAGGAACAGCGTACTTTTCCATTTGACGCCAAACAGTTTCAGTCTGTGGTTGCACACCTGAAGAACCACACAGTACTAATACCGCACCATCAAGCACTCTTAAAGAGCGCTCAACTTCAATGGTGAAGTCCACATGACCCGGAGTATCAATAATATTAATGCGATGGTTGTCAAACTGAGCATCCATCCCTTTCCAAAAGCATGTTGTTGCTGCTGAGGTAATAGTGATCCCGCGCTCTTGCTCTTGTTCCATCCAATCCATTGTTGCTGCACCATCATGCACTTCACCAATTTTATGTGATAAACCTGTATAGAACAAAACACGTTCGGTTGTTGTCGTTTTACCTGCATCTACGTGCGCACAAATACCAATATTTCGGTAACGCTCAATAGGGGTGATACGAGCCACTAATTATTCCTCAGTACTAAAAAGATATATTCAAATAACTTCAATATGCTTTTCGAAACTATTTGGTTATAGCCTATTCAAAATATCCATTGTAGAAAGGCGTAGTTGCAAATTTATGAAATTAACAACTACGCCATTCAATTTTTTACTATCGTGTTTACCAGCGATAGTGAGCGAATGCTTTGTTCGCTTCGGCCATACGGTGAACGTCTTCACGTTTCTTAACCGCTGAACCTTTGCTATCTGATGCATCAAGCATTTCGTTAGCAAGGCGCTGAGCCATTGATTTTTCACCACGTTTACGAGCTGCTTCAACTAACCAACGCATGGCTAGTGCGTTACGACGCACAGGACGTACTTCAACTGGTACTTGATAAGTAGAACCACCAACACGACGAGACTTAACCTCGACTTGTGGGCGAATGTTATCAAGCGCTTCTTCAAAAAGCTCTAAGTGAGTTTTTTCAGAATTTTTTTCAGTTAAAATGTCTAATGCACCGTAAACGATTTTTTCTGCAGTAGATTTTTTACCATCAACCATAAGGATGTTGATGAATTTTGCTAAAAGTTCATTATGGAACTTAGGATCTGGCAATATTTTACGTTGCCCAACGACGCGTCTTCTTGGCATCTTAATTCTCCGTTGTATTCAGGATTAATCCAAAATATAAAATTAGTAATTTGGCCTTACTTAACGTTTCTTATCTCTCACTACCTAAATTAGGGAAGAGGTAGGGGAAACTTAAGATTTAGGTCGTTTAGCACCGTACTTAGAACGGCCTTGTCTTCTGTCGTTAACACCTGAACAATCAAGTGCACCACGAACTGTGTGATAACGCACACCTGGTAAATCTTTTACACGACCACCGCGAATTAATATAACGCTATGCTCTTGTAATAGCCGTTAGTTAAACGAACACGAGCAACTTTACGTAATGCTGAGTTTGGTTTTTTTGGTGTAGTTGTATACACACGAGTACATACGCCACGACGTTGTGGACAAGCTTGTAACGCCGGAACGTTACTTTTTTGAACCTGTCTGACACGTGGTTTACGTACCAATTGGTTAATAGTTGCCATTATAGCTCCTGATTAATTAAAACAATGGGTAACATTTATTGACTAAGTTTGCCAAATTACCCGCTTATAAACGTGAAAAACCGCGACCCTAAATTCAAAGTACATTAAGTACAGAATATAAGGTCGCGGAATTCTATAGGTCAAGCTTTAACCTGTCAAGCCTTAGTGCTTATTTTACAGGTTAAATTTGATACTTATCCTAATATCAGCCTTATTCATCAATCTGATGCTAAGTCTGCATTAAGCGCATCAGTTAATGCTTGAGCCGCTTCATCTGCTGATACGGTAACTTCTTCAACAACAGCACTTGCATTGCGTTTACGCGCGCGCTCCTGATGATAAGCATAACCTGTACCTGCTGGAATTAGGCGACCAACAATAACGTTTTCTTTCAAACCTCGTAAGCTATCTTTCTTACCACCAACGGCAGCTTCGGTTAATACTCGCGTAGTTTCTTGGAACGATGCAGCAGAAATAAATGATTCTGTTGCTAACGATGCTTTAGTAATACCCATCATTTGCATTTCAAATTCAGCCGGACGTTTGCCCGCAGCTTCAAGTTCACGGTTCGCGATTTTCACGCGTGCCACTTCAACTTGCTCACCTTTTAAGAATTCTGAATCACCTGCGTCTAAAATTTCACACTTACGAATCATCTGACGTACGATAACTTCAATATGTTTATCGTTAATCTTTACACCCTGTAAGCGGTAAACTTCTTGTACTTCGTTAACAATATAGTTAGCAACTGGTGCTACACCACGTAAACGAAGAATATCATGTGGAGACTCTGGACCATCGGCAATAACTTCACCAATTTGAACCGATTCACCTTCGAACACGTTTAATTGACGCGTTTTAGGGATCATTTCTTCATAAACTTCACCGTTAGGTTGAGTTATTAGAAGTCTGATCTTACCTTTTGTTTCTTTCCCGAAGCCTATAATACCTGTTTTTTCTGCAAGAATTGCAGGAAGTTTAGGCTTACGAGCTTCAAATAAATCAGCAACTCTAGGCAGACCACCAGTAATATCACGAGTTTTTGAACTCTCTTGTGGTATACGTGCTAACGCATCACCGATGTTTACTTCGGCACCATCTTCAAGGTTAACAATCGCATTACCTGGTAAGTAGTATTGCGCTGGAATTTCTGTGCCAGCAATCATTACATCATTACCTTTAGCGTCTACCAATTTAACCATAGGGCGCATTTCTTTACCCGCACTGTTACGTTGGCCAACTTCAGTGACAACAAGTGATGATAAACCAGTTAAATCATCTGTTTGGCGAACCATGGTTACGCCATCAATTAATTCAACAAATTGAACCTTACCAGCCACTTCCGTAATAATTGGATGTGTATGCGGATCCCAATTTGCTATGACATCACCAGCTTCAATCGCTTCGCCATCTTTCTTAGAAAGAACGGCACCATAAGGTACTTTGTAGCGTTCTTTTTCACGCCCTAATTCATCAATTACCGTAATTTCTGATGAACGAGATGTGATAACTATATGATCAGCCGAGTTTGTTACAAACTTAGCATTCTGAAGTTTAATTGTGCCTGAGTTCTTCACTTGTACGTTATTTTCAGCAGATGCACGAGAAGCCGCACCACCAATATGGAACGTACGCATGGTTAACTGTGTACCTGGTTCACCGATTGATTGTGCTGCAACAACACCAATAGCTTCACCTTGGTTAATCATGTGGCCACGAGCCAAATCACGACCATAACAATTTGCACATATACCAAAGTCATTTTGACATGTAATGATAGAACGTACTTTAATTTGGTCTACTGAATGCTCTTCAATAACATCACATAGATTCTCGTCAATCAGTGTGTTACGAGGAAGTAAAACTTCTTCAGTACCAGGAATAACAACATCTTCAGCAACAACACGCCCAAGTACACGCTCTCGTAATGGCTCAACAACATCACCACCTTCAATCAATGGTGTCATTAATAATCCGTCATGAGTACCACAGTCATGCTCTGTTACTACAAGATCTTGTGCAACATCAACTAAACGACGAGTTAAGTAACCCGAGTTAGCTGTTTTAAGTGCCGTATCAGCTAGACCTTTACGCGCACCATGCGTTGAGATGAAGTATTGTAATACGTTCAGACCTTCACGGAAGTTAGCTGTGATCGGCGTTTCGATGATTGAACCGTCTGGTTTTGCCATCAAACCACGCATACCAGCTAGCTGACGTATCTGAGCCGCACTACCACGAGCACCTGAGTCAGCCATCATAAATATTGAGTTGAAAGAGTCTTGTTCTTCCATTTCACCGTCACGATTCAATACTTGCTCTTTCGACAAGTTATCCATCATAGCTTTCGAAACTTTCTCGTTAGCTGACGACCAAATATCAATAACTTTGTTATATTTCTCACCTGCAGTTACAAGACCTTGCTCAAATTGAGTTTGAATCTCAGTAACTTCTTCTTCTGCTGCATCAATAATCGTGTATTTCGCATCAGGAATAACCATATCGTCGATACCAACAGACGCACCTGCGATCATCGCATAGTGAAAACCGGTATACATGATGTGATCAGCAAAAATAACAGTATCTTTTAAACCAAGGTTACGATATGCATGGTTAATCAAGCGTGAAATAGGTTTCTTGCCTAACGGTTGATCAATTAAGTCATACGGTAAGCCTTTTGGACAAACTTGCCACAATATAGCGCGACCTACTGTCGTATCACGTAAGTTTGTTTGTGCTACTAATTCACCATCACTATTGCGAACATGTTCAGTAATTCGAATTTTAACGCGAGCATGTAATTCAGCTACGCCTGTGCGGTAAGCTTTTTCAGCTTCTTTAGTGTCAGCAAATACCATGCCTTCACCTAAACCGTTAATACGGTCACGCGTTAAGTAATAAAGACCTAATACAACATCCTGTGATGGTACGATAATTGGGTCACCGTTAGCTGGAGATAACACGTTGTTCGTAGACATCATTAAAGCACGAGCTTCAAGCTGAGCTTCTAATGTTAACGGTACGTGTACCGCCATTTGGTCACCATCAAAATCGGCGTTGTATGCCGCACAAACTAATGGATGAAGATGAATTGCTTTACCTTCAATCAACACGGGTTCAAATGCTTGGATACCCAGTCTATGAAGTGTTGGTGCACGGTTAAGCATAACTGGATGTTCACGAATTACTTCGTCTAATACATCCCATACTTCTGCGCCTTCACGCTCAACTAATTTTTTAGCCGCTTTAATTGTTGTCGCTAAACCACGTGCTTCTAATTTACCGTAAATAAATGGCTTGAATAATTCAAGCGCCATTTTCTTAGGTAAACCACACTGATGTAAACGTAATGTTGGACCTACTGTAATTACAGAACGACCAGAATAATCAACACGCTTACCAAGTAAGTTTTGACGGAATCGACCCTGCTTACCTTTAATCATGTCAGCAAGTGATTTTAATGGACGTTTGTTTGAACCAGTAATTGCTCTACCACGACGACCATTATCTAATAATGCATCAACGGACTCTTGCAACATACGTTTTTCGTTACGTACGATAATATCTGGTGCAATTAGATCTAATAAACGCTTAAGACGGTTATTACGATTAATTACACGACGGTATAAGTCGTTCAAATCAGAAGTCGCAAAACGACCACCATCAAGAGGTACTAGAGGACGTAAATCAGGCGGTAAAATTGGTAGTACCGACATAATCATCCACTCTGGCTTATTACCAGACTGGGCAAACGCTTCCATTAATTTCAAGCGTTTTGTGATTTTTTTACGTTTGGTCTCACTACCAATCTCTGGTAATTCTTCACGCATTTGCGCTACTTCAGCATCTAAATCTATTTGTTGAAGTAAGGCTAAAACGGCTTCAGCACCCATTTTTGCGTCGAATTCGTCACCGTGCTCTTCTAACGCGTCAAGATATTCTTCTTCCGTTAGAATTGCACTTTTTTCTAATGTTGTCATACCAGGTTCGGTGACAACATAAGATTCAAAATATAGTACTCGCTCAATATCACGTAATGTCATATCAAGTAATAAACCAATACGCGATGGTAATGATTTTAAGAACCAAATGTGAGCAACTGGGCTTGCTAATTCGATATGACCCATACGGTCACGACGAACTTTTGTTAATGTAACTTCAACGCCACATTTTTCACAAATAACACCACGATGCTTAAGACGTTTATATTTGCCACAAAGACATTCATAATCTTTAACTGGACCAAATATACGCGCACAGAATAAACCGTCACGTTCTGGTTTAAAAGTACGATAATTAATCGTCTCAGGTTTCTTCACTTCACCAAATGACCATGAACGGATCATATCTGGTGATGCTAATCCGATGCGAATACCATCGAACTCTTCTGTTTGATTTTGTTGCTTAAGAAACTTAAGTAAATCTTTCACACTCTATCTCCTGTCGGAGTTAACCTTCGGACAAGAGCATTTATTTGCTCTTGTCCATGTACTGATACGTTCAGCAACGAAGCTTTATGCTTATTCCTGATCTAACTCGATGTTAATACCTAACGAGCGGATCTCTTTCAACAATACGTTGAACGACTCAGGAATCCCCGGTTCCATACGATGATCACCGTCAACCAAGTTTTTATACATTTTGGTACGACCGTTAACATCATCTGATTTAACCGTTAGCATTTCTTGTAGTGTATAGGCAGCACCGTAGGCTTCTAATGCCCATACTTCCATCTCACCGAAACGCTGACCACCAAATTGCGCTTTACCGCCAAGTGGTTGTTGGGTTACTAAGCTATAAGAACCTGTTGAACGTGCATGCATTTTGTCATCAACTAAATGGTTAAGTTTCAACATATACATGTAGCCAACAGTTACTGGACGTTCAAACTCACGACCTGTACGACCATCAGTTAAGGTAAACTGACCGCTTTCAGGCATATCCGCTAGTTTGAATAAGTCTTTGATCTCACGTTCACTTGCCCCATCAAATACAGGTGTAGCAATCGGTAGACCAGCTCGTAAATTATCAGCTAAACGTAATACTTCATCATCTGAGAAGCTATCAATATCAACTTCTTGACGAGATTCACCTAACTCATACACTTCTTTTAAGAAAGCGCGTAATTTAGCTAATTCACGTTGCTCTTCTAACATACGGTTGATTTTTTCACCGATACCGCGTGCCGCCATACCTAAGTGAGTTTCTAAAATCTGACCAATGTTCATACGTGATGGTACACCCAATGGGTTTAACACGATATCTACTGGTACACCATTCTCATCGTATGGCATATCTTCAACAGGTACTACATTTGATATAACACCCTTGTTACCATGACGACCAGCCATTTTATCACCTGGCTGTATACGACGTTTAACCGCTAAGTAAACTTTAACAATTTTTAAAACGCCTGGTGCTAAATCATCACCTTGAGTGATTTTACGACGTTTAACTTCATATTTCTTATCGAAGTCAGCTTTAATATTGTCGTATTGCTCAGCAATTTGCTCTAATTCCGCTTGTTGTGCTTCATCAGATAAATTTTGCACTAACCACTTATCACGTGACATGCTGTTTAGATCAGAATCATTTAAGCCCGCAGAAAGTAATAGTTTCTTCGCTCGTGCATAAATACCATCTTCTAAAATAGCAAATTCATCGCCTAAATCTTTCTTAACTTCTTTAAGCTGCATTTCTTCAATTTCTACAGCGCGCTTATCTTTTTCAACACCGTCACGGGTAAAGATTTGTACGTCAATAATGGTACCTGATACTGAATTAGGAACGCGTAATGAGCTATCTTTAACATCAGCCGCTTTTTCACCAAAAATTGCACGTAATAGTTTTTCTTCTGGCGTTAATTGGGTTTCACCTTTAGGGGTTACTTTACCCACTAAAATATCACCACCATTAACTTCAGCACCAATATAAACAACACCTGCTTCATCTAGTTTAGATAATGCCGATTCACCAACATTAGGAATATCAGAAGTAATTTCTTCAGAGCCTAATTTAGTATCACGTGCAATACAGGTTAATTCTTGAATATGAATTGTTGTAAAACGATCTTCTTGCGCTACACGCTCAGAAAGCAACATTGAATCTTCAAAGTTGTAACCATTCCAAGGCATAAATGCTATACGCATATTTTGACCAAGTGCTAACTCACCCATGTCTGTTGATGGGCCGTCTGCTAATACGTCACCACGAACCACAGGTTCGCCTGTTCGACAATTTGGACGCTGATTAATACAGGTGTTTTGGTTTGAGCGAGTATATTTAGTCAAATTGTAAATATCGATACCAGCTTCACCTGGACGCATTTCATTATCGTTTACTTTCACGACAATACGCGACGCATCAACGTAGTCAACAACACCACCACGCTTTGCAACAACAGTTACACCAGAGTCAACGGCAACAATTTTTTCCATGCCCGTACCAACAAGTGGCTTATCTACTTTTAATGTAGGCACTGCTTGACGTTGCATGTTCGAGCCCATTAATGCGCGGTTAGCATCATCGTGCTCTAAGAATGGAATTAATGAAGCCGAAACCGATACAATTTGCTGGGGCGATACGTCCATATACTGAACTTGCTCAGCTGACATTAGCGTAAATTCATTTTTATGACGACACTGTACAAGCCCATCAACTAATTTACCGTCTGCATCAATCTCAGCATTGGTTTGAGCGATAATAAAATTACCCTCTTCAATGGCTGAAAGGTAGTCTATTTCGTCAGTTACCACACCATCAACAATTTTGCGATAAGGTGTTTCTAAGAAACCATAATCGTTAGTTCGTGCATAACACGATAACGAGTTAATCAAACCAATGTTTGGACCTTCTGGTGTTTCAATCGGACAGACACGACCATAATGCGTTGGGTGAACATCTCGCACTTCAAAACCAGCACGTTCACGAGTTAAACCACCTGGGCCTAAAGCAGAAATACTACGCTTATGCTTTACTTCTGACAATGGGTTGTTTTGGTCCATAAACTGAGACAATTGTGAAGAGCCGAAGAACTCTTTTACTGCCGCAGAAATAGGTTTCGCATTAATTAAGTCTTGAGGCATTATAGCGTCTAGGTCACCTAAACTTAAGCGCTCACGCACTGCACGTTCAACGCGAACTAAACCAACACGGAATTGGTTTTCTGCCATTTCACCAACACTACGAATACGGCGATTACCTAAATGATCGATATCGTCGACTTCACCTTTACCATCGCGAATATCGATTAACGTTTTCATTACCGCAATAATGTCTTCTTTTGACAGAATACCGTCGCCTGTTTCAACATCGCGACCAACACGACGGTTGAACTTCATACGGCCAACTGTTGATAAGTCATAACGTTCTAAGGCAAAAAATAAATTTGCAAATAGTGTTTCAGCAGCATCTTTTGTTGGTGGCTCACCTGGGCGCATCATGCGGTAAATTTCAACTAGTGCTTCTAAGCGATTAGTTGAAGAGTCAACACGCAAAGTGTCTGACATATATGAGCCAACATCAAATTCATTCATATACAAAGTGGATAGCACTTTATGGCCAGCTTGACTTAGCTCAGCTAACAGCTCTAGCGTTAACTCTGTATTAGCTTCTGCGATAACTTCGCCTGTTGATTCATCGATATAAGCTTTTGATAATACTTTACCAACAATGTATTCAGCTGGTACTTCTAACTCGGTAACATTACCTTTCGATAATTGGCGAATATGACGAGCTGTTATGCGACGCCCTTGTTCTACAACAACATCACCATTTGGCATAATAATGTCAAATGTTGCCGTTTCACCACGTAAACGCTCAGGGACAAGTTCCATTATTAACTTATCGCCTTTAATTTCAAAAGCGGTGTTATCATAGAAAATGTCTAAAATTTCTTCGGTAGAGTATTCTAAGGCACGTAAGATAATAGACGCAGGTAATTTACGACGACGGTCGATACGCACGAATAAGTTATCTTTCGGATCAAATTCAAAATCCAACCATGAGCCACGGTAAGGAATAACGCGTGCGTTATATAACACTTTTCCTGATGAATGTGTTTTACCTTTATCGTGATCAAAGAACACACCAGGTGAACGATGTAATTGAGAAACAATTACACGCTCTGTACCATTAATAACAAACGTACCGTTGTCTGTCATTAACGGGATTTCACCCATATAAACTTCTTGTTCTTTAATATCTTTTACTGTACCGGCAGGCGCTTCTTTGTCATAAATTACTAAGCGTAATTTTACACGAAGCGGTGCTGAATAAGTTACACCCCGAATTTGACATTCTTTAACATCAAATAATGGTTCACCTAAACGATAACTCACATATTGTAATTCTGAGCTACCTGAGTAGGCTTTAATTGGGAAAATAGAACGAAACGCTGCCTCAAGGCCCGCTTCACCAGTAGGATCAATATCTATAAACTTACGGAAAGATTCGAGTTGGATCGATAACAAAAATGGATAGTCCATTACTTGTGCACTTTTACCAAAGTCCTTGCGAATACGTTTCTTTTCAGAGTAAGAGTAAACCATGGGGTTCCTCAGCTTGCTGGTTATGGCCGAATCTGCCTTAAAATACCAATTGGAATAAATAACGAGTTGAAAACATTAATTTCATCAGTTATCTAATCCAATTGGTATCAGACAGGGTATTGCAGTGATGCTATCACACATCAAATAATGCACTGTTTTCGTTTAAAAAAAAACCTAAATATTAGATTTAAGAAAAACAAAATACTTTAGCGCAAAAAGGCCGGTGACGTTTAAATCACCAGCCATTGCCTTTTCAGGCATTTAATCTATTAAAAACAGATTATTTAAGCTCAACAGTAGCGCCTGCTTCTTCAAGAACTTTCTTAAGTTCTTCAGCTTCTGCTTTTTCAACGCCTTCTTTAAGCGCTTTAGGAGCTGATTCAACTAACTCTTTAGCTTCTTTAAGGCCTAAACCTGTAGCGCCACGTACTGCTTTGATAACACCAACTTTCTTATCGCCGAAACCAGTTAAGATTACGTCGAATTCAGTTTGTTCTTCAGCAGCACCACCAGCGTCACCGCCAGCAACAGCAACAGCTGCAGCAGCTGATACGCCGAATTTTTCTTCCATTGCTTCTACTAATTCTACAACGTCCATTACTGACATTTCAGCAATTGCGTTTAGGATATCGTCTTTAGAGATAGACATTTTAAATTTCCTGTTTCAATAAATGATCTTTTGATCATTTTTTTAATAACTACTAATACAAAAAGCGTGTTTAGGTTTTTTATAAACCCAATTATTAAGCTGCTTCTTGCTCTTTCTGATCGCGAATTGCAGCAATCGTACGGACAAGCTTGCCTGCAGATGCTTCTTTCATAGCGCTCATTAAACGTGCTAGAGCTTCGTCGTATGTTGGTAACTTAGCAAGTACCTTCACATCAACGATAGCGCCTTCAAATGCTGCAGCTTTTAATTCAAATTTCTCGTTAGTTTTAGCGAAATCTGAAAAAATACGTGCTGCTGCACCTGGGTGCTCGTTTGAAAATGCAATTAATGAAGGGCCGGTAAAGTTGTCTGTTAGACAAGCAAAATCAGTACCTTCTACTGCACGACGTGCTAACGTGTTACGAACAACTTTCATCCATACACCGTTTTCACGTGCTTGCTTACGCAAAGCAGTAATTGCTTCAACTGTTACACCGCGAGAATCCACGACTACAGCTGATTGAGCGCCTTTGGCAGCTTCTTGAACTTCAGCAACAATTGCTTTTTTGTCATCAAGATTGATAGCCATTGGCTTTAACTCCTGGTTCAACCGGTTCAACCGGTATTTACAATCCCTAAAACGAAACCGTTTTAGGCCGTTACGGCGAGGACCAGAATTTAAGGAAATACTGGGTAATCACCATCTACGTAGGACATTAAGCATACAAATTGTACACACCTACGGTCTTGGACGGGGGTTGTTTTATGTTATTACTTAAATAATAACCCACAACTCCTACCAAATTTTAAGGGGCGAGATTATAGTTTAAAATTTCGCCCCTGTAAAGCTTCAAAAAATGAAGTTTTACTAAAAATTAAAGTACCAAGCTACTTTGATCTACTGATACACCAGCACCCATTGTAGTTGAAACAGAAATTTTCTTAATAAATTGACCTTTAGCATTTGCTGGTTTTGCTTTTTTAAGCGCTTCCAATAATGCTTCTAAGTTTTCTTTTAACTTAGCGTCATCGAAATCAACCTTACCAATAGTAGTATGGATGATACCGTTTTTATCGTTACGGTAGCGAACTTGACCTGCTTTAGCGTTATTAATTGCTGTTACAACGTCAGGTGTTACTGTACCAACTTTAGGGTTAGGCATTAAACCACGAGGACCTAATACTTGACCTAATTGACCAACTACACGCATTGCGTCTGGAGTAGCGATTACAACATCAAAGTTCATTTCGCCTTTCTTAACTAATTCAGCTAAGTCTTCCATACCAACAATATCAGCACCAGCAGCTTTCGCTTTTTCAGCATTTTCACCTTGAGTGAAAACAGCTACACGTACATCACGACCTGTACCATTCGGTAATACAGTTGCGCCACGAACGTTTTGGTCTGATTTACGAGCATCAATGCCAAGGTTAACAGCAACATCAACACTTTCTTTGAATTTAGCTGTTGCTAATTCTTTTAAAAGCGCTAGTGCTTCGTTAATTTCATAATCTTTTAATACGTCTACTTTTTCACGAACAAGACGAGCGCGTTTTGATAATTTAGCCATTGATTAATCCTCTACCACTAAACCCATTGAACGAGCAGAACCCGCAATGGTACGCACAGCAGCTTCTAATGAGCCAGCTGTTAAATCAGGTTCTTTTGTCTTAACGATTTCTTCAAGTTGAGCTGTAGTAACAGTACCCACTTTTTCTGTGTTAGGACGACCTGAACCGCTCTTGATACCCGCAGCTTTCTTCAATAAGAATGCAGCTGGTGGTGTTTTTGTTTCGAACGTGAAAGAACGATCACTGTATACAGTAATAACTACTGGTACTGGAGCGCCTTTTTCTAACGAATCTGTTTTTGCGTTAAACGCTTTACAGAATTCCATGATGTTCACACCGTGTTGACCTAATGCTGGACCAACTGGTGGTGACGGGTTAGCTGCACCAGCAGCTACTTGTAGCTTGATTAAAGCTTGGACTTTTTTAGCCATCTTTAAAAATTCCTCTAATTGGGTGCAAACGCCCTGTTATAAACATAACAATAACCTTTTCAGGTTGAGCTCCCCGTTAATAATAAGACCGTTTTCTCAATTAATTTTTAACTTATCAAAAAAAATCGGCAGCGGATTATATATTAATCAACGCTACCGATTCAAGTTATATATGTATTTTATTTTGCAATCTGCAAAAAATGCTTTATTAACCTTTTTCTACTTGAGAAAATTCTAGGTCAACTGGGGTCGAGCGACCAAAGATCAATACCGACACTTTAATACGGTTTTTCTCATAATCTAATTCTTCAACTACACCATTAAAGTCGGCAAATGGTCCATCTGTAACACGTACAACTTCACCCACTTCAAATAATGTTTTAGGTTTCGGCTTATCAGTTGAGTCTTCAAGACGCTGTAATATACGATCTGCTTCTTTTTGGGTGATTGGTGCTGGACGATCACTCGTGCCGCCAATAAAACCTAAAACACGCGGAACACTTTTAACTAAATGCCACGCTTCTTCATCCATAGCCATTTCAACTAAGACATAACCAGGGAAGAATTTACGCGCACTTTTACGCTTTTGACCGGCGCGCATTTCAACAACTTCTTCTGTCGGTACAAGAATTTGTCCAAACTTATCCTGTAAGTTATTAATTTCAATATGCTCTATAAGTGTCTTTTGTACACGGCCTTCATAACCAGAAAACGCTTGTACTACATACCAACGTAATTTTGGATTATTACTTTCAGTATTAGTCACACTATCGTTGTTTGTCACGCTTTCATCATTGTTAGTAATATCTTCAGTCATAACTACACCTTTAATCCTGTGATAAAGCCAACAATCTCAAATAAAGCAGAATCTAATAACCATAAGATAACCGCCATTATTAAAGTCGCAACAAGTACGATACCTGTAGTTTGAATTGCTTCTTGTCTCGTTGGCCAAACCACTTTACGAGTTTCTGTACGCGCTTCTTTTGCAAACTCAACAGCATTACGCCCCTTAACAGTCTGCATTGCAATTAAACCTGCAACAATAACCGCAGCTACAACACCAAGAGCGCGAATTAGCACTGATTGATCGCTATAAAGGTAGTTACCAACAACCGCTCCAGCTAAAATTAGAATTATAACTATCCATTTTAGAGAGTCGAGAGAACCACTTGGTTGGCTTTCTGTACTTGCATTCATAATAATGACCTGTAATAACTTGTCTTAAAGACAATACACCCAATGTTGGGCATTAAACACAAAACAGCATATGCTGTTTATTAAAATATGGCAGGGGTAGAGAGATTCGAACTCCCAACCGTCGGTTTTGGAGACCGCTGTTCTACCAATTGGAACTATACCCCTAAAATTTACTTACACTTGTCGGGTGAATCTTAGTTTTAAAAGGGAATTAAGAGATACTCGAGAAGTGAAGCGCTATTATACTGATCAAACTATTTTACTCAAGGGATATTTGCAAGATAATCTTTGCTCGATGCTCAGTCTTTAATTGCACTGAGCTGAGCTGATGTCCATTAAAGTATCATTGTCTTAAGATATTTAATAATTTTTATATATCAATTTCTACGATAACTAGGGTTTGACTAAAATACCCACGGTAATTATACGCTGACCAACCATTTCACGAACATATAATTGGATATCTCCAACTTGTACACAAGAATCTATATTAGGTTGATTTTCAAGCGTTTGTTTAATTACTTCCTCAAGTGTCGATTCGACCTGATCTTCAATTTCAATCCCATATGAATTCAATATATCAGATGTATGGGTGTTCCCTTTAACCCTAAGTTCACGATTAGGCAACTCAGTTCTTTCGCTGTTGATATCACCTAAAAAGACACAATCAACAAAAATTCTCGCAGCAGGTTTGAGTACAATAAATAAATGATCGCCAGCTTGTAGTAATGTTGAACCTCGAGGAGCAATCACTTTGCTTTCACGAGTAATCATAGCCATAACCGCACTATCAGGTAGCGCTAACTCTGATAAACGGCGACCAACACCTCTAGACGTATCACTTAATGTATATTCAACAATATCGGCATCAACATCGCCTAATGCCGTGATTTCCAAGGTTGCAGTAGGGGTTACTGGCGCAGCTAATGTTAGTTTTAATTTTCGTGCCATCCAAGCCAAACTTGATCCCTGTAACGTTGCTGAAATCAATACAACGAAAAATACGACATTAAAGATTAATGCTGCTCCGGGTAGTTCAAAAATCAATGGAAATATTGCTAATATAATTGGTACAGAGCCGCGTAAGCCTACCCAAGAAACTAAGGAAATTTCACGTAAATTAAAACCAAATAGCGCCAGAATTGGGATAACCGCAAGAGGGCGAGCAATAAAAATTAGTACAAAAGCGATTAATAAACCTTCAAACCATACATCTAAGAGTGAAGTTGGCGTTATTAATAACCCTAAAACAACAAACATAGTAATTTGACTTAGCCAAGCTAAACCATCATGAAACAAAAAAGTACTTCGCTGAAATACAAAGCGGCTATTTCCAATAACAACCCCTGTAATAAATATCGCTAAAAAGCCGCTACCACCAATATTGGCAGCGATACCAAAAGAAAGTAGCCCACATGCCGCAACTAATACAGGGTATAAACCTGCAGCAACGAGTTGGATTTTATTAATCAATTTAATTGAAAGCCAGCCAACACCAAGGCCAACTATTGCGCCAAGCCCCATTTGCGAAATAAACATTACTAGTAAACCAGAACCAGGCTTCATTCCGTTAACTAATATCTCTAACAAACCAATTGTTAGAAATATTGCCATAGGGTCATTCGACGCACTTTCTATTTCAAGCGTAGCTTTAAGTTTGTCATTTAAATGAATACCAGCATTTCGAAGTAATGCAAAAACTGCAGCAGCGTCGGTTGAACCAACAATGGCACCTAACAACATACCTTGTAGCAAAGGTAAATCTAATATGTATGCCGCAGAATAGCCAGTAACAATACCTGTGATTAAAACCCCAAAAGTGGCAAGAGCAGACGCAGGCTTCCATACTTTTTTAATTGCTTTAAAAGGAGTTTGTAGGCCACCATCAAACAAAATCATAGCGAGGGCTAAAGTTCCTAATGCATGGGCTGCTTCCGCATTATCAAACAAAATACCACCGGGTCCATCTTCACCTGCCAGCATGCCGACAATTAAAAAAAGTACAAGTACAGGTAGTCCTAAACGTGCTGATAACTGACTTGAAATAATACCAAGTAAAATTAGTATCGCCGCCAAAAAGATAATTTGATCAATAAAAAACATACACTACTCACATTTAGGTTTTAAGGAAAACGATTGAATTGCGAAGACACCCCCTAACACTATTTATCGATGCAAAGATTAAATCTTGTATTGAAATTATATCATTTTGAAGAAAAGGCTTGAGGTTATTTTACTATTATTTACGAAATAATCTACTAATCATAATAATAAGTCTTTAATTATATTAGAATTAATTAAATTAAAACTGACTTAAAAGTATATATAAAACAATATGATTAACCTCTCAAATGACTTTTTAAAACACTAGAGTTAAAGCTTTAAGTAACAAAAATTTACATAAAAACTAAACGTTAAACATATCAAAAATTTGATAAACCGCTACTATTTAACCAGAAAAACACTTCCTAGTTGAAGTTTTCCCTTATTATCATATTGTCGCGGTACGTCGCCCCTTGGGTGCTGTCGCACGCCGACAATATAAAAAGGTAAATTAAACTGAATTAGAAAGTATTTTATCAATTAATATAACCATTCCTGACTATAGTACTTTCATTAGAACGTAATTATTACTCCCTATAAGGTATGTTACTTATCTTAATAAAGTCTTTAATTTTTTCCTCTGTCATTCCTTTGTTATGTTTTAAATAGTGGCTCAGTCCTTCATGACTTAATTTTTCATTCGGGGTTTTTCGTACGATTATTTCCTTAAAGATATCATCGTTAAAACAAAAACGATGATAAGGAATGAAAACACCTTTCTTCACACGGTAGCAGGGAGTTTGTTTGTATTGATTATGAAATATAATAAATAACCTATACTCCTCTTCCTCCTTAAACGTCTCATCTTTAAAGATAAGCTTAAAGTAACTGTAGTATTTCAGCCACAGTCCATTATTCAAATGTCCATTAAGAGCCTTCCAATTTAAAGGTGCTTTAGGTAATTGAGAAACAATAGATTTTATATCATTTGGCATTTCTTTATAATCAGCTTCAAAAGCTTCAGCTAATTCTTCAATGATACTTTCTTTTTCTTCTTCACCGTAAATACATCGATGATATTCTGATACTTGAATCGCAGCATGAGCTGCATCGTTATTTGATTCCGCCTCTCCTCTAAAGCAAGCCTCTCGCTCTTTATTTTCGAAATTAGGTTGGCGAAAGCCTATCGCATAGCCTTCACCTTTAGGGCAATAACCTCGCCATTGACTAAGCAGATCACCATTTTTCGATAAAGAGCAGACATAAGATTCATAATGACTATCGATATAATCTAATATTTTATGAATTTCAGGATTATTAACCTTAGGGTTCAGATGTTCTCGTAGGTCTTTTCCTTCTTGAGTATCATTCAAATATGAGATGTGAGTCATCCACAGCTCTTTTTTAGTTAATATTTTTAGCGCTGTTTCTGCATCGGTATAATGATAAAAGCAATCAGTCATCTTATAATTCCTTGTGATATTAATCGTATTATCACATAGATTTTACAAAGAGTCAGGGAATGGAAAAGTTGAAAATAATTTAAGTTTCAGACACAAAAAAGGCCGCTTTCGCGACCTTTTCTTTATGCTCAGTGAGCTAAAATCTCGATATTAGTCGATGATTTTAGAAACAACACCAGCACCAACAGTACGACCACCTTCACGGATTGCGAAGCGTAAACCTTCGTCCATCGCTACTGGATTAATTAGCTCTACAACAAACTTTAAGTTGTCGCCTGGCATTACCATTTCTACACCTTCAGGTAATTCTACTGCACCTGTGATGTCAGTTGTACGGAAGTAAAACTGTGGACGGTAGCCTTTAAAGAATGGAGTGTGACGTCCACCTTCATCTTTGCTTAATACGTAAACTTCTGACTCAAACTTAGTATGAGGTGAAATTGAACCTGGCTTACATAATACTTGACCACGCTCTACGTCTTCACGCTTAGTACCACGTAATAATACACCACAGTTCTCACCTGCACGACC
>NZ_BNAH01000019.1 GCF_014653195.1 Thalassotalea profundi | reverse complement strand
TGGGTATTTATTATTACTCATAACATCTCTCATCATACTTCATTTTCTAAATAAAAGATGTCTACATTATTTGGGGAAGATCATAATGCTGAATTGCTTATTATTGAATAACAAGTTACTTCGAATAAATCCAATGTAACCCCTGAATAGCTGTTGTCGGAAAAGCCGTTTCATGGTTTGCTTCGGGGATCACTATTATTTTTGCTTTAAGGTTAGGCTGATCCCACGCCAACATGCTTTGATAGAAGGCTTGAGCATCACCCACCATGTCATGTTGCCCTTCAAATGCAGTTGTCTCTAACGCGCCTACAGAGATAAACACATTCGCATGTATACTTTTTAGCTTTACGTTATTTTCTAACTGAAAGATAAATTTATTATCAAACCAATATGAGGGGCTACCTAGTATGTAGTTTTTAAATAGTTGTGGCTTAGTTAATAATATATACGTACCAAATAAGCCACCCAGAGAATTTCCAATAAACGTGCGATCGCTTGGGTCAGTTCGATAATTATTGTCGATAAAATTAATGACATTATTCTCAATAAAGTCTAAATGCTGTTGAGCGCCACCTGTTTTTTGTTTCCAAGATTTATTGATTGATGGCGTATAGTCTCGCACTCGGCTGGCATCTCCTTTTAAGCCTTTAGCGTATGAAATTCCCACAATAATCGCTTCTTTCATTTTATTCACGTTCATCGGGTATCGCGTTGCACCCGACACAATTTGAAAGGCATACCAAGCATCAGTTAAATAAATAACAGGATAATGTACATCACTATTTTTACGATAGGATTTAGGTAGCTTAATAAATAGCGGATAAACCTCCTGACTTTTTGGGTCTTTTATCTCCACAACGCTTGTTCTAGGTATTTGAAAAGGCGTGTTTTCTGCCGCCATAGTTTTTAAAGAGGTTAACGCTAATAACATTAGCAAAGCAGGAAGAGTGTTTAATGATGACAAATGGAATTCCTTATGACTTATCTCAAGCTCAGATCATTTAATATCAAATGAGTAATAAATATCAGCTGAGTTTTCTAACCCCGAAACTGTTTCTACCCACAAACGATTTAACAAATAAAACCTAACTGTTAATTCATTTATCGGCTCCATAATGCCTAAGCCATATTTAATATACACTTTGTCGCCTAAGTAACCTGCTATCGTGGCTTGTTTTTCGTCGCCGTCAATTTCAACACGGTTAATTAATGGTAGTTTTTCAATTTGATCGAGCACACCCGAAAAGTTAGTAATCGCTGTACCTAATGCCACGCCAATGGCGGTATTGCTGTCGCCAGTTTCAGCGTCTAAACCTCTACCGCGTACCAGATATGACAAGGTTTCTGATTGCTGCATGGTCGGATTTGAAAATAACTTTATATCCAAGCTGTTTGTCAAGCCTGTTGCGTCGATACCCACCACAATGTTTTCTTTTTCAATAGTGCGAGTCGCTTGCATTGCCACATAGGGATTATTGGTGGGGCCGTTAAACGTAATGTTGCCTTTGGTAATGGACAAGTCTTGCCCATAGGCTTTATAACGACCTTGCGGAACTTTCAAATTACCAAAAAGTTGTAATGGCTGCTGAGGTTGTTGACTGACTTGTAAATCACCTCCAAGTCGCCCCGTAAAGCCTTGGCCTTCAACCTTAAACGCATCAGCAATAATTACCCGAATATTGGTTGATACATCAAAGGGCTTTTCACTTACCACTTTTTCGCCATCGTCATTCACAATAATCACATCTTTACTTAGGCTAACACTACCTTGTGGCAGTTTATCAATAGTAAGTTTGCCATCGAGTATTTCTACATTACCTGATAATTTAAGTGCTGAGGCCTGTATCTGTGCATTCAAATGTGGTGATAGCGTTAACGTAAGATCTGGTGGTACTGAAAAACTTAATGATTCACCATCAAGATTGAACTCCCCTTTTAATTCGCTTTGCCAATTAGCATTACCAGTAAGGGTAGCCGTAGCATTATTAAGGTTTAATCCGCCCGTCACTTCTGCATTATTACCCTTAAAATCAAGCACTAAGTTAATGTCATCGAGGGTATTCATATTACCAGAAATTTTAGCTTTCCCTTTGGTCAAGGCGATATTACCGTTGATCAAAGGGTTATCTAACGCCCCTTCAACAGTAAGTTGTGTACTAACCCCTCCTTCCAAAATGGCAAGCTCTGGCACCAATACAAGTAATGGCGAAAGACTGAAATGGTTGATGAAAACATTTCCCTGTTCAATGCGGTTATCAGTTAATGAAAACACACTAGACGCTTTTATTATTTCAGTATTATCAGGGGCATATAACGCAAAACTTCCATCTACTTTATTATTGTTCATGTGTAAATTAAGTTGCCCACCTTGCCATTCAAGCAAGCTATGTAGTGTTTCATCTTTTGTGGTTTTTATATGCCCTTCGCTGATTGATAATTGGCTATTAATCATTGGCATAACATTTGGCTTCCAAGCAATAGCAATATCGCCATCTAATGCCCCTGAAACATTAATATCATTTGGAATAAACGGTGCTAACAGTTCACTATTTAATTTTAACGACGCGGCTAACTCGCCTTTAGATAATTCAATTGTAGTGTTGTTGTTTAAACAAACTTGTGCACCTGAACCAAGCCAACAATGCTTATTAATAGCTAACGTATTTTGATTATTGTTGTAGATAAAGTTAAGGGTTTCACTTGCTTCAAATGCTTGCTTATCTATAGAAAAAGAGGCTTGTTCGGTGCTTATTTGTATACGCTGATTTGCGGGTGAATAATCACTATTGAGTAGTAAATTAACGCCTGAATCACCCTGCCAGTTTACACCCACTTGTTGCTGATTTAAGTCTCCAGTACTGCTTAAATCGATATCATGAATAGTATGTGAATTTCGGTTAATTTTTTCGCTCGTGATCGAAACAGTATGTTTATGATTATCCAATGGATGATAATTGGCTTCGAAATTAATCGCATCACTGGATATTTGCTGAACAAACAGATTTTTTAATTTACCTTTCAAGTTTATTTCAGGATGAAGCGCAGGACCAGAAACGGTAAAGTTAGCACTTAGTGCACCTTCAACATCATTTACTAAGGCATTTACCTGCTTAATTTCACTGGTGCCTGTAACATGCCAATTTTCATCACTATAGCCATTAAAGTTAAGTGCTACACCCGCATAATTAAGTTGAAGGTTACTCTGAGCAAGCTCTCCTTTATGATTAATATCAAGATTACCTTGCGCGTTAAGCTCAATCTCATTAATTTCACCTAATATCACAGAGTCAGTTACGGCTATCGCCCATTCCTTTTCATTCCAGTGCCCTGTACTGTGAATAACCCCCTGTAGTCGACCTGATATACGCGAGTCGATATTGGGTAAAGTGATACCTGTTGTATCCACTTTTACATCCCAAGATATATGCTCACCTAGTTGCAACGCCCCTAGCAAATTTAGGTTGTTTTTTGAGGTCGCATCATTAAACGATAAGGTATTAATGCTAAATACTTCTTTGTCATAAATCGCGTTAAACTCAAGTACTGCATCTTGGTAGCCAAAACCACTGATATTACTTTTTAAATCGATAGTGTGATAATTAACATCGCCTTTACTATTTAGCTGTAATGATGAAGGGGTAACAACATTGGTCATATCCGTTGGCAAGGTAAATTGAGTCACATCGGCGTTCAATTGATATGGTAATTTTTGATTAGTAACATCCACTAACATGTCAGCTTTTAAAACTAACTCGCCTTGGCTGTTTATCTTGGTGATTAACTCGGATAAATCACCTTGTATTAGCACTTGTTGTTGAGAATTATTAAGCTGGGGAACTTGTTCAAAGTCAGTAATATCACTAGTGAACTGTATATCAACAAGGTAAGGAGGCACAAAGGTAACCGTACCTTTAAGCCCTAAATCACCAATATCTTTAACGGTAGAAGACAACGTTTTAATCGCCAATTGCGATTTAAACCATGTTAAAGCCAATTGAGTATTCTCTGAAGCTAGCTGTAATGGCTTATCTCGATTTGTATCACTGAGAGTGACATGTAACGCATTTATAGTTAACGGCTTCATAGTTAAATTAATGGGTAAATAGAGCTCGGGAAGTTCTGCTAATGGCCACGTTTGGTTAGCATTATCAACAATTGGCGTTGTCGATGTTTGTTGGTTAGCAATACTAATATCCGCAGTAGCTAATTTCGATTGCTCAATATTAAGCGCCAATATGTTGGAGAGATTTTTACTAATTGAAAGCGCACTAGAAAAATCAGTTAAGGTTATTTCTGTTGCTTGAGTAACGCCCTGATTAACACTTTGCATATTAATTTGAGCTTTTGCTAACACAAATTTTTTCATTTTGACTGAAAAAGGCAAAGATATGCTGGCAGATTTATCAGGTGTTTCGGTAACAGCGTTGTCTATTGGCGGCGTTTCACTTGCTTTGGTATTCACTTGTAGTGATCCAACACTCAGTTCATCAATACATAATTGGTTTTTCCAGAAACACCGTAAATGTAACTGCAAATGCACCTCTTCAGCATTTACGGTGATACCTTCCTGATCAATACTAAGCTGACTAATCATTAAGTTATTGAGTAAAGAACCACTTTCATACTCTATATGAACAGAAGATGCTTTCTTGACAAAATAAAATGATAACTGCGCGCCCCAAGACGTGGAGAATAAGATAGCCACAAAGCACAGTAATCCCGTGATTAAGCCTAATAAACTATAACTAACGCGTTTATAGGTCATAAATCTGCACCAATACTAAAATGAATACGCCATGAGGGATTTTCCTCACTTAACGAGTACCCTAGCGCAAACCTAATGGGACCTATAGGGGAAATATAATGTAAGCCTGGACCAACAGAATAAACAAGATCGAGCTTATCCGTATTGTTAACACTACCCGCATCAACAAATAATGCTCCTCGCCAAGTATTGGAAAAATAATATTGGTACTCTAAACTGGCAACGACAAGATTAGTACCGCCAATTACTATTTCATCACCTGAATCATCGCCTTGTGAAAGTGCTAATTTAGGCCCGATTGATTGATATGCAAATCCACGAATACTTTGGTCACCACCTGCATAAAAGCGTAATGAAGGCGATAAGTCTTCTTCAAAATCTTCATCAACAAGCACATACCCAAGTTCAGCACGTGCCACTATTCTATGTTTAGGCGACAGCGAAGTAATATATTTCCAGCGCGCATTAAAGCGTAAAAATGACGTTTCAGAAAGCACCTCTTCATAGCTTCCCTCTAAATTATAATATTGCCTAAAACCACTACTCGGATCGAGTAAAGAGCCTTTTCGATCGACATCTGACCACGAAAAACCTGGAATAAAATAACTCGCATCATCGTAAACACCATCCGTATGCCACTCTTCGGTTAAGTGTCTTAAATAGGGTTGACGCAAAATATCATTTTCTAAATATACACGGCCTACTTGGAATGAAAGAAAACCACTAGTTAGCCCACCATAATCATTTTGCTCTAGCTCTGTTTGTAATTGCAAAACATCATCGTTGGGGTGCGACAAGGGAATACTGTAAATAAAGTACCCTGTTGGATTAATTTTCGAGTAAGACAACCTTAATTCTTGCCGATGACCATAGCGATTAACTAACGGCGTTTTCCAACCAAAAGAAAATCGTTCTTTGGTATCGGTTGCGTAACCTAAGCCTAAATTAAATTGATGTTGCTTGGCTTTTTCTAAGTAGATGTCAACAGGTAATATATTATCTGTTGTGTTGTCGGTGTCAGGGCGAACAATTACATTGCTAAAATACTGGGTTTTATCGAGTTCATTCTGTAAATTTTGCAAAAGTGATTGTTGATAAAAATCGCCATTTTTAAATGGCACTAACGGCGCTAACACGTCAGCATTCATATCAAATTCACTAAACTTTACTTCCCCAAATTGATAACGAGGACCACTGTCAAAATGAATGAGAATATCAGCCGTTGCTAAGTTTTTATTGATAGCAATATTTGATTGCAGAAACTTGCTATCGAAATAGCCACGCTCTAAGCCAAGCGAAACCAAATCAGATTTAAATTGCTCATAAATACCATGATGTAACGTATCGCCTGATTTAATAGGCGCATTGCTTATTTTCGCTAAAAAAACCTTGTCAGTTAACGCATCCCCTTTAATATTCACTTCCACTTTATTTATTTCAGTGGGTTGGTTAAGTATGACTTGTACGGAAAGTGTCCAAGCCTCATTATCAAGAGGTTTATCAACGCGAGTGGTGACCACAGCACGATAATAACCTAATGCTTTTAAAGCATTTTGGGTTTGTTTTTTCGCAGAAAATACAAAAGCAGCACGTTCAGTTTCATTCTCAGGCAACTCGCCCAAGTATGCGTTAATGTTTTGCGCTATCTCATCAGGTAAATCATCTAAAATGTTAACTGAAAGTACACTTGATGTCGCAAAAGGAGAAATTAATAATAAAATTATTAATAATAGGAAAAAACGACTCTGCATTAAGCTTGTTTACCAATAAACGTTAAGAAGTTGAATATAACCGTAGCATAACAGTAAATGATGTTTGGCTGAACGCAAGTTTTGTTACTTACTGTAAACTTTAGGGCGTGTTGTTATCGCTTTCTATACCCTATTCTGACATTTTTTCATATAATGCGATCACTTCCACATTTTCAGATTTTACGGCTTGAATATAGGCGGTTCTGCCCTTTATGTCTTGATAATCAGGATCTGCGCCATGAAATAACAGTCGCTCAGTTACTTTTGAATTATTTTGTTCGGCAGCCAATAATAAAGGCGATTTTTTTAGAAAACCTAGAATGATATTAACCTCAGCACCATGCGACACAAGCTCATCGATTATCTCAGGGTGTTGATTTTGATATGCAGCAGCGCTTAATGCCGTGCCGTTAAAATCAATATCACGTTCATTTACATCTACGCCTCTGAGGATAAGCGCTTCAATAATTTTAGGGTTACTTGTTATAGAAGCAGCCCACATAAGTACAGGACCGTTTTTATTATTTGGCAAAAGCGCTTCTTCTGGAATTTGATAGACATCATCTACCGTAGCAGATTCCCAAAAAGCTTCCGTACTAAACTCTTGATAAGGGTTACTAACTTTTACATAAACAAGTAACACAATAGCTGCAATAAGAATAATAATTAATTTAGGGTTTACCGAATCCATGTAAGCCTCTTAGATAATTGGTTGTTACAACGGTTTTGACTCGGCTTTTGAAATTTCTTGACCACCAAAAACAAAACACAACATTAATATTAATTCATCAATAAGCCAAAAGCTTGATAATCCTGTAGTTATTATTACCACCATCAAAACAATGCCCGGAATAAAAAATGTAAGAAACTTATCTTTTCGCTGGCTAGGGAATAAGTATAGATATAAAAAAACTAAAGCAGCCCCTATAACTGAAGACAACAAATAAGGGAGCAAATTGACAAGGGTTAATTCGATTTCATCATAAAATCCGCGTAACAAAAATAATGTTACGGACATGGTAATACACATGATGAGTGAATTTTTTATATTGCGAGCGGTAATGAGCATTTTGACTATCCTTATCGTTGTAGCGCTTTACTAAGCGACTGAAAATGTTGGTTACTATAAGCAAGATAAGCGTAAAGGACTAACTCTTTTTGTCCGTTTGATTAACTTATACATAATTTATTTGCCGTATTTAAGATCAAAAAGTTCTTTAAGTAAATCTGTTCTTTGAACATTTGATTGACCAACAATGCCGATAGCAATAATCAATACAATCACTGCACTACTTAAATTGATACCTAAATTTAGCCCAAAATACGCAAGCAATAAACAAGCGAAAAATAAAGAGGTGATCTTCCCCCGATAAAGTGGATGGTGTCCACTTTATCGGGGGAACTTCAGATTTCCGTTTAATGTTCTTGTTAGCTATTGCTTTCGCCACTGTCCGAATAAAGCCAATCGGTAAATTTAGAAATTAAGTAATGGAGCGGGACAAATATGATTAGATATAAGCCTAAATCCATCAAGAATGATAGCTCTTGTAAATAAGTAAAACTATCTTCTACAGTTCGTTTCATAAAAATAGTAAATAAGGCTGATAGAAATATTGCTACATATCGAGAAAACTCATTACGTTTTTTAGGTTTTACTTCCTTGTGCACCACATACTCTCCAAAATAGCCCAAATAAGGGGCTGATAATTGTTGGCTAAAATGTCCCGTCTTAATTGGCTTGTTAGAAGGTGTTTTTCACAAGCCAATTAGCGCCGTCTATTAACTCATTCACTTGCTCTTTTGTCGGTTCAATATCTTTCTTATGTGAGCATATATTGCGAATATCGGCTAAATAAGTAACTTTACGCCACGTGGGTGTATCAAAGATACCTTCATTTTTTAAAGGATCATTTAAATCACTTATTGTTGGATTTTTCTTTCTACTCGTTATGTTGTGAGTTTTTGCTAATTTTTGAAGGTGATTTTCAATTATTACTCCAGTTAAAGAGCCTGCGGCTCTTAAACTCACTTTTATTAACTTCCTAGCTGTTTCAAGTTCAGCGTCTTGAATATCAGCCATTAATTCACTATCTATATTTGTAAGAATAGAACTAATTCGACCAACTAATGAATTAACAATTGCTAACTGATTCATTAGGTTTTGAGCAGTTTGATTTCTTGTGTTAAATCCAGGGTGTCTATGTTTATTTGGGGCAACACCCTTAAGAAAGTCTTGAATATAATAAGTACCATACCCCATGCTTTTTCTTTTAGGATCTATTTCATAATATGACTTAAATTCAGTTAACCTATCTTGAGCTAATAGTTCAACAACTCTAATAGCTTTCGTGTACCAATTCTGATACTCGAAAGTAAAATCTTTTTTGCTATCTTCTGACTGTAAATCTGAAACTACTACAACACCTTCTTTATAAAGGGCAGTTAATTCTTCGGAGATCGAGGCTTTAGTATCCATGCACACCTTCTAACAGCTTAATAAAAGGAATTTTTCTCGCCTATTACTCAGCACGATCAATCTTCCTTAATTTCTTGATGGATTCACGATATAACGTAATCGGTTAAATTTCAAAGGTAATTTAGTTTTAGGGTTGATGGATACTGCGTGAAAACGAGAAAACGGGTTGGTTATATCTAGGTGCAGGTTATTTTAAATAATTTACTGAAAAAATTTGTAAAAAAGTCCGGTGTTTGGTCGGTATACACACCGACCTTATTTTGAGTTTTCTTGGTTTATTACCAAATCAATAGGTTGAGTTAGGCGTATTCTCAGGATTTATTTCGCCATAAACTTCATCAGGATCCACATCATTAATTAATAATACCTCTCTCACTGTTTGAATATGATCGAGTACTTTTTGGTAACTATCTCCATACTCATATTTAGTGACTTCAATTGGTCTTGGCATATAAGTAAAGGCTATTTTCAATGCGTTTAAAGAAGACTGATTAATTTTTTCACTCATTTTCGGACTCATTCTCTCATTATTTTTATTCATCACGGCTTAATCGGTAGCTAATTTCCACAGGCAGTAAAATTCACCTTGATGATTTTATTACCATCAAGGTTACTCGATTAATTATTTAAAAACAAAGCCTAAATCTCTTTAATCAATACCTTGGATTTACGTTGAAAGTTATACATTTGTTTTTTACCTTCGGGTAAATCTTCCATTGAACGTTCAATAAAACCACGCTCTCTAAACCAATGACCACTAACGGTGGTTAGCACAAACAAAGAAGTTAAACCAAGCGCCTTCGCTTTTAGCTCTATTGCTTCCATTAAACGTTCACCACGATTGCCTTTTCGATAGTCAGGGTGAATAGCGACACAGGCAATTTCACCCGAGCCGGCTTCGATATAGGGATACAGCGCCGCACAGGCAATAATTACATCTTCTTTTTTAATCACAGTGAAGCGGTCTATTTCCACTTCTAATAACTCACGTGAACGTTTGACGAGTATGCCTTCCGCTTCTAACGGGGCAATTAATTCTAAAATACCACCAACATCGTCAATAGTAGCGGTAAATTCTTGCTCTTTATGATCTTTGGCAATTAACGTTCCTGCCCCATCACGGGTAAATAACTCTTGTAATAAAGCCGTTTCGCTCTGATAGCTAACACAATGGCAACGCTCTACACCATTTTCACCACATTGAATGATCGCTCTTAATAGCAATTGGCGCACATGGCAGTCTTTATCGTCCAGTAAGGTTTTTACTCTACGAATACTACAGCTACGAATAAGTTCGCCTGATTCGTCTATCAAACCATCGTCTTCGGTTAATGTAATTAACTTATCAGCTTTTAACGCAATCGCTGTTTGTGTGGCAACATCTTCTAACGCTAAATTAAAAACCTCGCCCGTTGATGAATAACCGATTGGCGAAAGTAACACTATCGACCCATAATCAAGTTGCGTTTTAATGCCGACTTCATCAATTCTTCGAACAGTCCCGGTATATTTATAATCAATGCCGTCGCGTACCCCCATAGGTTTTGCAATAACAAAGTTACCGGTACTAACGCGAATTTGCGAGCCATGCATGGGCGAATTTACTAGCCCCATGGTAAGCAATGCTTCAATATGTAAACGTAGTGAACCTGTGGCATCTTTAACGGCAACTAAGGTTTCGGCATCAGTGACGCGAATATTGTTTTCAACTTGACGTGGTATATTGCGTTGCTCCATACGCTCGTCAATTTGTGGGCGTGAACCATGCACTACCACAAGCTTTACCCCTAAACTACGTAGTAAAGCAATATCATGAATAATATTGGCAAAATTAGGATGAAGAACGGCCTCACCACCAAACATTAGTACGACGGTTTTTCCACGATGCGCATTAATATAAGGCGCTGCGTATCTAAACCATTTAACGTTTTCTTTATTACTATTAGCCATGTGTCCGTTCTTCTTAAATTACTATTTTACGTTAACTATTCGTGATTACTTATTATCTGCAACCAGTGGAAATAATATATATTCCATTGCCACTTCATCAGCCGGATCTTTATGAGGACTCGGTTCGCTGTCTTCAATAATATTGTCAGCCAAAGACGCTTTATCGATAAGGTTAAAGCCTAATTTTTTGAAATATGTTGGGATATACGTCAGTACAATAATTTTTTCTAATTGCATTTGATGAGCAAAACCAAGTAAATATTGAACAAGTGCTTGCCCTTGTCCTTGACGATGGGCATTTTCTTCAACCACAACAGACCTAATTTCAGCTAGCCCTGTTTGATAGATATAAAGTGAAGCACAACCAACAACATCTCCGTCAATTTCAGCAACTACAAAGTTTTGAATATCGTGAATAATATTGTCTCGGCTACGCGGTAAAATTTCACCTTTGTCGGCCCAGTAAGTGGTTAAATTAAAAATACTGTCAACGTCAGTCATTCGTGCTCGGCGTACGGATAAAGCCGCTGCACGTTGTGCATTCAAACGTTGTTTCACCTGCTTTAACGCAACTTTAACTTGTTCTTTACCCGGCGCGCCTACCACTTGTTCATTAAGAATTTCACGATCACCCGACTGTATATTATCAAGGGCTTTTTGAACTTGCGTACGTGATGTGCCGCCTAAGGCTTCACGCTTATCTAAGGTTGATTCAATAGATAAGTGTTGATACACATCTTGTTCGATACATTCACTAAATTCTTGTAATTGGGTTAAGGTTAAATCTTCTAATGGGCAGCCTTTATCAATTGCCGCTAATACTACTTCGCCAACAATATGATGCGCTTCACGAAACGGAATATCTTTACTGACAAGATAATCAGCCAGTTCCGTGGCGTTCGCATAGCCTTGTTGCGCCGCAGCTAAGGTACGAGAGCGATTAACTTTTAAGCCATCGGCCACTAAAACCGCCATTTCCATACATTCTAGCCATGTATCTAGGGCGTCAAACATGCCTTCTTTGTCTTCTTGCATGTCTTTGTTGTAGGCAAGAGCCAACGCTTTCATAGTCGTTAACATACCCGTTAATGCACCAAAAACGCGCCCCGTTTTACCGCGAATTAACTCACAGGCATCAGGGTTTTTCTTTTGCGGCATTAATGATGAACCCGAGCTAACTAAATCGCTCATTTCAACAAAGCCTGCTTCACCTGAATTATAGAAAATTAAGTCTTCGGCAAAACGTGATAAGTGCATCATTGAAATACTGGCCGCTGCAATTAATTCAATCACATGATCGCGATCTGAAACGGCATCTAAACTATTCATGGTGGCCGTTCTAAAACCTAAGTTATGTGCTAACGCATTACGATCAATCGGATAAGCCGTTCCTGCCAATGCGCCAGAGCCTAGAGGTGAAACATCTAAGCGGTAAATTGCATCTTTTAGTCGGCCAATATCACGGTTAAACATTTCAACGTACGCTAAACACCAATGACCAAAGGTTACTGGTTGCGCACGTTGTAAATGCGTATAGCCCGGTAAAACTGTATCTTTTTCACGTTCAGCTAAATTCATCATCGCTTGCTGTAAATTAACTAAGGCTAGCAATAACTCGCCACCAGTTTCTTTACACCAAAGCTTAAGGTCAGTGGCTACTTGGTCGTTACGACTACGCCCTGTATGTAGCTTTTTACCTAAGTCGCCCGTTTTTTCAATTAATTGAATTTCCACCCAACTATGAATATCTTCAGCGTCAGAATTAAGTATCTGTTCAGGGTTTTCTTCAACTGATACTTTTAATTCATTTAATGCTGCGGTTAGCTTAGTTAATTCATCATCGGTAATAATACCAACGGAATGAATAGCGCCAGCCCATGCAATGGAGCCGACAATATCCTGTACTGCCATGCGGTAATCTACCGGCAATGAGTCATTAAATTTTTTAAACTGCAAGCTTGCTTGCCCTTTAAAACGTCCGCCCCATAAAGCCATGTTTATTTTTCCTTCTCAGATAAAGCGCCCTTTTGAGAAAGTGCTGTAATACGGCTAGATAAACTGAATAAACGAATAAAACCTTCAGCATGTTTTTGGTCGTACACGTCATCAGCGCCAAAGGTTGCAAATTCTTCAGAATAAAGCGAGTTAGGTGAACGACGTTGAGTAACTTGTGCGGTACCTTTATAGAGTTTGACTACCACATCACCGGTTAGTTTTTCAGCAAAAGACGCTGCGCCAGCTAATTGCGCTTTGGCTAATGGGGTAAACCAACGGCCGTCATAAATAACATGTGAAAATTCAAGGCCAATAGATTCACGATATTTTAATGACTCTTTATCTAAAATTAAGGTTTCAAGGCCTTTGTAAGCGGCCATTAAAATAGTACCACCTGGGGTTTCATAACAACCACGAGACTTCATACCTACTAAACGGTTTTCTACAATGTCAATTCGACCAACACCATGTGCAGCACCTTTAGCATTTAAATACATTAACGCGTCATGCGCAGGCGAACCATTGGCCTTAAAGTCTTGTCCGTCTACTGATACAAGCTCACCTTCCACAAAACTTAATTGTACGCGCTCTGCTTGATCGGGAGCATCTTCAGGGTCCACTGTCATTGTCCAAACTTCTTTGGACGGCTCACACCATGGATCTTCTAACTCGCCACCTTCATGTGAAATGTGCCAAGCATTCGCATCGCGGCTATAAATTTTTGTAAGTGACGCTGAACACGGCACATTTCGCTCAGCTAAGTAATCAAGTAAGTCTTCACGAGATACCATGTCCCATTCACGCCATGGTGCAATAACGGTTAACTCAGGCGCTAAAGCAGCAAAGCACGATTCGAAACGTACTTGGTCATTACCTTTACCTGTACAACCATGGCATAAAGCATCTGCACCTACTTTTAATGCTACTTCAACGTGGGCTTTGGCAATAACTGGACGTGCCATTGAAGTACCTAATAAATATTGGCCTTCATAAACAGCACCTGTTTTTAAAATGGGATATATATAATCTTTTACATATTCTTCTTTAAGGTCAACTACGTGACACTCTGAAGCACCAGAAGCAATTGCTTTTTCTTGAATGCCAATAAGTTCTTCTTCGCCTTGACCAACATCAGCACAAAATGCGACAACTTCACAACCTTCATAGTTTTCTTTTAACCATGGAATAATGGCTGAGGTATCTAAACCGCCTGAATATGCTAATACTACCTTTTTAATTTTTTTCTTCGCTGCTAAAGCCATGTTTGTTTCCTATAATCTCTTAAATTATTTACAATTTTATTAAATTGGTGGGGGGTAACTTACTTAGCAAATAAGCTAACCAGTACTGCACATTGTGCCCACATTCTGTTTTCAGCTTCTTGAAAGACCACTGACTTTTCTTCGTCGTCAAACAAAGCTGTTGTTATTTCTTCTTCCAAATGCGCAGGTTGACAATGCATAACTATGCTTGCCTGAGCATTTTCCATTAATTGATGGTTAACTTGATAGGGCATGAATTTCTTTAAAACTTCGGTTTTATCACTGCTATCTTCATTACCCATTGACACCCAAGTATCAGTATAGAGTGCATCTTGTTGCCCTAACGCATTAATATCATTTATAAACGTAAATGTTGAGCCGCTGACTTTTGTAAATTGCTCAACTTTGCTTAACATCGCTTGCGATGGTCCATGGCCCTCTGGACAAACCAAAGTAAAGTCAACACCGACAATTGCCGCCATAAGCATTAATGAATTTGAGACGTTATTACCGTCGCCAATATAAGCAAATTTGACCTTTGACAGATCATCAAAGCATTCTGATAAAGTAACAAAATCAGCTAATGACTGACACGGATGATATAAATCACACAAGGCATTGATTACGGGTACACTTGCGTGTTCGGCTAAGCCTTCGATCGCACTATTTTCAAAAACACGGGCGACAATCGCATCTGCAAAACAAGAAAGGTTTTTAGCGTAATCACTTACTCTTTCACGCTCACCTAATTTGCCATTTTGCTGACCTAAATAAAGTGCGTGGCCGCCGAGTTTATTAATGCCCATATCAAAACTGACGTGGGTTCTTAATGACGGTTTTTCAAAAATCATGGCAACCGATTTACCTTCCAGCTTTTTATTGTAGCTTTTAGGGTTTTTCTTGATATCTTTGGCAAGCGATATCAAGTTGAGTATCTGTTCTTTATTTAACTGATCATCAGCTAAAAAATTTAATAATGACATAATCAATCCTGTAAAAATAACGAAGCTTATTATTCGTAAGAATAAGCAATACGCGTACGTCTTAGTAATAAGTATTAAGCGCTAGCGATAGAATGTTCAATAAAAATTATTCTGGTTGAATACGGGTACCTATAAGCTCACCATTTAACAAATTCACTATTTGTTCAGGCGCTTGCCAACTGGCCACCGCGATGCTTCGTCGTAATTGATTCGCCGCATAAAAAGCGGCATTAACTTTGGCTGTCATGCCACCAGCTATCACACCATCGTTGATTAATTTATTTGCTGTAATAGCGTCTAATTGCGCTAAATATTCTCCATCCGCGCCTTTCACTCCATTGACATCCGTTAATAATAGTAGTTGGGCATTTAATAACTGACAAATGACCACTGCGGCATCATCGGCATTTACATTGACCAACTCACCAGTAGGTAATGCACCAATGGAGGAAATAATAGGTAAGAAATTTGCTTTTAATAAGGTATCAAGTAATTTGCTATCTTGTGCTTTAGGGGTACCAACGGCGCCTAGATCAAGGTCATTTAATCGGCAGCTAACGATGCCACCATCGGTTAGTGATAAACCCACCGAAGGGATTTTCATACTCGTGGCTGTAGCAACAATCGACTTATTAACTGCACCCGCTAATGCACCACTAATTATCGGCATTTGCTCTGCTGGTGTTACACGTAGTCCATGTTTTTTCACAGTAGTAAATCCTGCCTGAGATAACATTTCATCAACTACACAACCACCGCCATGTACGAGTACCACAGCATGATTTTTTATAGAGGCAATTACATTTAATAAGGCGGTTAATGCGGATTCTTTTTCTAAAATAGCACCGCCGATTTTTATCACTAAAGGTTGTTTCATACTTTAGCTCCTTTAGGTAATGACTCTTTAATTAACGTATTTTTGATTAAAGAGTAATGACTAGGTAAACCTAGGCTAAGATTGGCACATTGTAATGCCTGAGATGCTGCGCCTTTTAATAAGTTATCAATAGCACAACTCACCACTACTACCTGCTTTTCTTCATCAACTTTCCAGTGCAAATCAGCAAAAGGTGTATGCGCTACATTATCTATTTTTGGCCATGCGCCCACTAAGCGAATTAATGGTGTGTTTTTGTACGCATTAATAAAGGCTTGGTTAATATCAGCGCTAGTTACACCTTCATTTAGTGGTAATGTTACTGTTGAAAGCAGGCCCCTTTTATAAGGTGCAAGATGTGGATTGAAAATAACTTGAGCATGCGCTTCTTGACTAATTTCAGGCTGATGACGATGCTGTAAAATATTGTATGGCGTTAAACTTACTTCATTAAAGCTCGTCGCTAAAGCGGCTTTTCTCCCCGCGCCCGTTACACCGCTAATTCCATTGACCACGATTAACGAATTATCAAGGTGTAAACCTTGGTTAATAATTGGCTTTAACGCTAATAAACTGGCAGTAGGATAACAACCAGGTACGGCAATAATTTGGCTATTAGCAATATCGTCAGCATACCATTCTGCTAAACCATATTGTGCTTGTGCGAGAGTTGAAAGGTGCTGATGAGCAAAACCATAATACTTAGGATAGTCATCGCTATTTTTTAAGCGGAAACCACCCGAAAGATCAAATACCTTTACGCCCTTTTCAACAAAAGCATGGGCCCAATCGGCACTAAACTCATGAGGAGTCGCGAAAAACACTGCATCAATTTCATTGACCGTTTGCTCAAACCATTGCTCAGAAAAAGCTTTTAAGGGTAGATCGCATATGCCTAAATACTTTGGGTGTAATGTCGAAAATAATTCACCTGTTGACTCACTATTTTCTGATACGACCAAATCGCAAATTGAAATTTTGTCATGTTGACAAAGTAGCGCAATTAATTCCGCGCCTGTATAACCACTTGCTCCGATTACTGCAACCTTCATATTACCCTCAAAAAATGCAATTCTATTCACTCTTACAATACTATAAGAAAAAAATGTTAAACTTTTTCGTTACCGCCACACTGTATTTAACATGATATAACTTATCCGATTTTAAAAGCGCTAAATCGAATTGAATCCTCTGAAAAATTTGCGTAATCTAACGAATAACAATTAGAAATGCGAAATTAACATCAAATGGGTAGTTATGCAATAAAGAAGCATAACTATTTCGAGAAAAATAATGAAAAAATTACCAAATTTTACCCAAGCTTTAACTGAACTTATTGCCCAACCTTCAATTAGCTCTACATTAGAACGTTGGGATCAAGGAAATTTATCTATAATTCAATTACTTGCAACTTGGTTTGAAGAGTTAGGCTTTACCATAAACATTCAACAAGTACCTGAAACACGTAATAAATATAATATGTTAGCTAAACTCGGCAGTGGCGATGGTGGACTTTTGTTGTCTGGTCATAGTGACACAGTGCCTTTTGATGAAAATAGATGGAATTCAGACCCATTAATGATCACTGAAAAAAGCGATAAATTTTATGGTTTAGGCACCTGTGATATGAAAGGCTTTTTCGCATTTATTTTACAGGCTTGTAAAACTATTGATGTGAAAAATATGAAAAAACCTTTGTATATTCTCGCTACTGCTGATGAAGAAACCACTATGGCTGGTGCGCGATTTTTTATGCAAAGCCAATTAGCAAAACCTGATGTAGCAATAATAGGTGAACCCACTAACTTAGTTCCAGTAGTGATGCATAAGGGGCATATGTCTCATCAAATAAAAGTAACGGGTCAGTCTGGGCATTCAAGCCAGCCTGATAGAGGCGTGAATGCAATTGAAATAATGCATCAAGTGATAAGCGCTTTATTAACCTTAAAAGAAAAGTTAGCGTTAACTTATCAACATCAAGCTTTTGAAGTACCTATGCCGACGCTTAACCTAGGGGCTATTCGTGGCGGCGATAATGCCAACCGTATATGTGGGCATTGTGAATTAGATATTGATATGAGAGCCATTCCTGGCTTAAGTGATGACGAACTAATTAGCTGGTTGGCCAAGGCATTAGAGCCAGTAGCACTTCGTTACCCTGGCAGAGTAACATTTGCAGAATTGCACCCTAGCTCACCTAGTTTTGAGCAAACGAAACCAAGTGAATTAATCGACTTTGCTGAAAGTATCAGTGGTCATAGTTGCTGTGCGGTAAATTATGCAACGGAAGCTCCGTTTATTCAGCAATTAGGCTGTCAAACCATTGTGATGGGCCCAGGTTCTATTGATCAAGCGCATCAACCTGATGAATTTTTGGCGTTTGATCAAATCAACAAAACCGATAAAGTGTTATTAGAGATGATTAACAAGTATTGCTTCTAGTCGCTTTGAAGTTGGTATACAAACCAAGCTATTGATAATTGTCATTTAAAATAGCTTAGTTATTCAACAAATATCATCCTTTTTATTACAGCGACTATTGTCACAATACATAGTTTTTATGCCTTCATATTCATCATAAAATGATTGATGTGCCGTTTTTGAAAAGGTATCTGAACGTACTTCATATTGTGCGATCCATTCAACAAGCATATCAAGATTATCATCTTGGGCTGCTTTTGATGGGTATTTATGAGGTTCCCACGGACGTTTCCTCGCATTGCTTATGCACATATCTATCGGCAAATTTAAAAAGATAATTTCAGAAGATTTTCCCTTCACTAATGCCAGTAAATCGCTATAGCACCCTTCTATCACCCACTCAGTATTAAGTTTCGTAAATTGCTCGATTAACGCCGCCGACTCTGCTATCGACATACGCGTTGGCGGCGATGTTTTTTGCCAAGCAAGCGTATCTAAGTCAAGATGAGCTAATGATTTAGCTTCACACAATTGCTTGGCTAATGTTGACTTTCCCGATCCAGAATTACCAAAAATTAATATCGTACTCAATACAACCATCCCGTTCTAAATGACACGCCGACAACAACAAATAGTATTGAAATTAGTGTAACAGGAATAATATGCCATGCCATAACGGTGAGATTATTTTTTGACAGCACAGGTATAACACGAAATCGAGCATCAAGAGCAAAGCAAAAAGTGAGTGTGAGCAGAGTCAATTTGGCTAAAATTCCATGAGTAATAGGATTACTGATATCTATCCACTGGCTAATATCAGGTAACAAACGATAAGCTAGCATTATACCAGTAATAACTTGCACAATGAGCGCTGGCATACCAATTTTTTCATAAACTGATTCAAAACTGAGCAACTTTTCCGGTGATTTATCCCTAAGTACTTTAGGCAAAATCACCACAGACAAAACAATATGTCCGCCAGTCCAGATGGTGGCGGCAAGTATATGTAATAAAAGGAGTGTTCCGTACATAACAGTTACCCAAAAATACCTAAGTATCAATGAGTGTAATCTCATTCTTTGTAAACTAAGCTATTCTTGATCAACTTTTAGGTTTATAAGTCAGTTATTTTTGTAGTAAATACTTCAATTGCTGGTTATGAATTTTAGACAAAATAAGTAATGAACAAATAGCTCCAAGCAAAGCAATGCCCATATCAGATTGAGTATCCCAAACATAACCCTGAGTACCTAAAAATGCTTCGGCATCTTCGCCCGAAGCTAATGCAACCCACCATTCAATTAACTCATAAAAAGCACTAAAGGCCAGACAAATTGAAATAATAATATAATGTCGCCAGGCAGCGGAGTTAACAACATTTTTACGTAGTAAAATTTCTCTTGCTATTAACGCAGGTACAAAGCCTTGAAAGAAATGACCAACTTTATCGTAATTATTTCTCTCGGAGCCAAATAAATCATCAAAAAATGGCACTTCGGCGTAGGTATAATGTCCACCAACCATTAAGACGACACAATGCAATAAAATAAAAAAGTATAGTAAAGTTGTCAGTCGAAATGAGTGGTATGTGAAAACAAGAATGGCAATACCAATTAATGCGGGAAGTACTTCTAAAAACCAAGTAAATTGATCTTTTGGGCCTATTCCTGACCAAACTAAAACAGCTAAAAAGCAGCTAATCCAAAGAGTCTTAATAGTGATTCTCCTAAAAAGTAAAAAGACCGTTATTTACTTTTATTCCATAATTTTTGATTATCTTTTACCGAAAAGTAATCACCTGCGTGCCAGTAACGTGGTAATAAGTCGAGCTTTTTTCGATCGGCATAATTTGAAGCCAGTAATTCTAAAATTTCATTTAAGCGTTCTTTACTCAATGTAGCAAACTGCTGTGCAACTTCAACATTATATAAATTACTGTCATTATGAATGACAACATCTTGACCAAAACCAATAAAGGTTAAATACCTAGTAGCAGTTCTACAAACAGGATGCTGTCCATTTTCTGGGTATAATTGAGTGACTATCGCGTATTCATACCGATCACTTTTTTCACCGTCACTATCAAAAGGAATATAGGTTACTCCATAACCCTGAGGATAAGTTCCCGTTATTTTATACAACGCATCAACCACTGATTTACAACAACTGCCATGTTCAGCATTTTGATAGAGTGCTTGGTACACCTTAGGTAGTAATTTATAATTGTAACTAGGTTTGGTTGATAGAATTATCGACGTGTATATTTGTGGCACTTTAAGTAAATTGCCAATACCTGATCTAGGCGCAATAGATCCTTTTATTAATTGTTTAATAAATACTAGCTTTTGGTGCTCTACAATATTAAATTTATCGCGCTCTGTTTTCGAATTACCCACATAAATTGGCGCCCCTAAACCATCAATCATAAACTTAACAGTTTCACTATAGTTGATTTGTAATAACGCCTTACGCTCATCCACAGGTAGTGTACGATGCATATCTAATTTACCATCTTTGCCTTTTAATATTTCTTGAGCATCAGGATGATAATTACCAATATCTTGAATAAGAGCAGCCATTAAAATAGGGATTTTGATATTTTCAGTTAACGTCTGATAAATGTCTTTATCCGTCGCTGCTAAAGATTTAAAACTTTCTATATCTATCCCAGATAAATGTTCTTTTAGATAAGGATGATTTAGCGTTATAGATTGCTCTATAAATAACTGGTCGAATAAACGTAACGTTAAAATAGCTTTATAAAGTGGCTTATTACGCTCATTATGCTCAGCTATTTTTTTTCCTTCTGTGGGGCTGACTAATTGAATAGTCCCTAAGAGTTGCGCTGATTTTCGATTAGTTTCATCAAATGACATCCCTTCACTGAGTTTTAATATTTCGAGGCAGATTTCATATAAATATTTATAACGTTCATTACTTTCATAGCGTAACTCTTGCTTGAGATCTCGGTAATCACGTTCAAATCGAGTAATCGATTTATCTTTTTTTTCACCTTTAGCTTTAAGTTCGGCAATGCTTTCTTTAAAGCCATCTAATTTATGCTGAATAAATGATTGCTTAGCGAAAAATTCAATCGCTCGCTCAACAAGTGAATCTTTTAAAGCACTGCGACCATAAAGTTTATCTAATAGCAGTTTTACTTGAGCGGTGAACTTAGTATCACTAGTGGATTTTTTTAACATAGGTAAGCAGTAACTTCCATGCAACAATCATGATTATCATTCAATGCTAGTTAATAATTAAATAACTCTCAAGCACTTAATTAATTAATACAGTGAATAGACAAGTAAATGAACGCTGCTTAATTTCACCTACTGCTTAAACACTTTTAATTTTCACTTGATTTGTTCGACTCACCAACTGCTGACAAATACTTACTAAGTCTGAATGTAATCCTCCCGCGGTTACATCTCTTCCCGCACCCGGTCCCCTCACAATAAGGGGATTCGTATCATACCACTGACTTTTTACTTGAAAAATATTGTCACATGCTGAAAGGTTAGCGAAAGCATCATCTTGTGCTAATTGCTCCAAACTAATACTTGCATTGATTTTCTCTTCTTCAACACTAAATCGTGCAATGTAGCGAATACACTTTTGTTGCTGTTTAGCTTGCTGTAACTGTACTAGAAAATAATCATCTAATTGCGGTACTTGGTTAAAAAATTCATTTTTTGATATTGTTCGCAAAGCTTCCGGCACTAAATTTTGGCAATGAATATCTTCCAGCGATAATTCAAATCCGGCCATCCTAGCTAAAATAAGTAATTTTCTTTGCACATCACGTCCAGAAAGGTCTTCACGTGGATCTGGTTCAGTAAGCCCTTGGTTAAGAGCGTCTAGCAACAAAGTAGAAAAAGGTGTTTCTCCATCATAATTTTCAAATAACCATGACAAGGTACCCGAAAAAATACCTGATATTTCAGTAATTGTATCGCCGCTATTCAGTAGGTCTTTAATCACATGATTAATTGGGAGTCCTGCACCTACAGTAGTATTTCCGAGCCACAAACTTTGATGCTTTTTGGCTGTTTCCAGTAATTGAATATATTGTTGAGTGGGTGCAGAGCCTGCCCATTTATTGGCGCCCACAACATGTATGCCCTGCTCAAAAAAAGCACGATACAAATGACTAAATTGCTCGCTAGGCGTAATATCCACGACTACAAGTTCGTCATATGGATGATTCGCCAACCATGAAAGAAACTGCTCATTATCATAGGGTTGTGCGTATTGCTCAAATTGCTCTAGTGCGTGATTCACATCGATCCCGTCATTATTAACTAACGCTTTTTTAGACGTAACTAAACCGACCAAGTGAACGTTTTCTAATGCGTGAATACTATTTAACTGGTGAGGTAGCATTTCAATAAAACGCTGACCTATATTGCCGAGCCCCGCCACAACAAGGCCAATATGACGTGCATCTTTGGTCATGTCATAGTGGACATTATTTAATAATTCAATAGTACAATTTTGTGGCATTACAGCAATTAAGCTGTGTTTATTTTCTGAGCTAACAAATTCTAATACATTCGCATCTTTTAATGAGCGCTTATAACGAGCTTTTATATCTCCATGCTCAACAACTTTGTGTCCAACGGTTGCCATAATGGCAGCGGGTATAAATGAAACTTCAGTATCGTGACACGCTAACCATTGGCTTAGTGCCTTTTGTTGATGTTGATAAATCACTATAAAGCCTTTCTCAACATCATAGGTTATAGCTTCAAACTCTTGTGCAGCTTCTTGACCACGGTCTCCAGTGAAACTTTCGCTTCTTGCAAGTAATAGATCATTTAAATACGTTACAGACAACTCTTGTTTGGCTATTTGCCCAAATGTGCCAATTTCGGTACCACCTACTTCAAAAGCAAAACTACTTGCTACATGTAAGTGCGTACTATGATTTGTAAGTGGTTGTAGTGTTTTAGCATGTAATACCGGATTACCTAAACGACCTAGCTCTTTCGCTACGCCATTAGGTAAACGGTGTAGCTTTCTTGAATGAGGAACAACCCGTGGATCGGCACTATAAATACCATCAACATCAGTCCAAAGTGTTACATTACTTGCTCTGACTAACGCCGCCATTATAGTTGCAGAGTAATCGCTGCCATTACGTCCTAGTGTTTTAGTCAAGCCGTCTGCATCTTTGCTAATATAGCCAGTAACAACAGTAAGCTTTTCTGGCTGTCGGCAATGGGCTAATTGTTTCTCACTTAACGGATAAAGTACCTGACAGTCTCGCTCATTGTTGATGACTAAAAAGTCCCTCGCATCGATATAGCGACTTGGACAAACACGTTCGTTTAATACCGCAGACATTAAACGAGCAGACCATAACTCGCCAAATGCTAACAAATCATTTTCAAATTTAGCTATATCAAGGTCTATCCAAGTTAAAAACTGTTGGATGTCTTTGTCTAATATTTCAATAAGCCTTGCAGCACTCGATTTATTTAATAAAGAAGCAATAAGCGTTGCTTGGCTTTCTTTTAAGGCTAATATAGCGTCATTTAATGAAGCATCGCCCGACTTGGCTAAAGCTAACACTGCGAACAAATCGTCTGTGGTATTCCCATTGGCAGAAACCACGACAATATCATTCAACTGACAATGTTGTTGTATAATGCCAACAACACGTTCAATACAAGCTTTATTGGCTAGACTACTACCACCAAATTTATGCACTTGTACGGCTTGTTTTACTAATTGATTATTCTCTGCGCTTAAAACCGCAGCATTTGATGACTGTTCCATAATAAAGCTTACACTTTTAAAGTAAAAAACTAGTGTTGCTGACTAGCAACAAGACCTTGAGCCAAATCTGCGAGAATATCTTCAATATCTTCTATTCCCACTGAAATACGCACAAGTGATTGTGTGATACCTGCTTCTATCTGCGCTGATATTTCCATACCGGCATGTGTCATAGTTGATGGGTGACTTATTAAACTTTCTACTCCACCTAACGACTGTGCTAATGTGAATAGCTGCAAATGATCAAATAACTTCTTAACTGCTTCAATACCACCTTTAATTTCAAAGCTCATCATTGCACCAAAGTTTGCTTGCTGCTTTTTAGCAATGTGATGATTGGGATGGCTTGTCAATCCCGGGTAATATACTGCTTCGATTGCTGGATGTTTATATAAAAAATCTGCTACTTGATCAGCATTAGTTTGATGCTGTTTTATTCTCACAGGTAATGTTTTTAAACCTCGTATAGCTAAATAGCTGTCAAATGGTGAACCCGTAATGCCAATGCAGTTTGCCCACCATGCAAGCTCTTCACCTAAAGCTTGCTCTTTAGTGACTAAAACGCCACCCACAACATCACTATGCCCATTTATATATTTGGTCGTTGAATGAAAAACAATGTCGGCACCTAACAATAATGGTTGCTGTGAGATCGGAGACAAGAATGTATTGTCCACAGCCACCAAAGCTCCTGCTTTATGGCTTAATTGAGCAATTTTCTGTATATCATAAATACGTAGTAAAGGGTTACTTGGCGTTTCTATTAATACTAATTTAGGTTTTTTTGCTAATGCCTCGGCCAACGCCTGTTCATCATTTTGATCAACAATAATCAACTGAAACTGTCCACGTTTGGCTAAATGAGTAAATAGTCGATAGCTTCCACCATAACAATCATGTGGAATAACAATAGTATCGTCGATTGTTAATAGTTGACAGAGAAGGTGAACTGCCGACATCCCTGTGCTGGTAACAACACCTACAGCCCCTTGCTCAAGATCTGCAATCGCTTGACCAAAAGTCGCTCTTGTTGGGTTCCCTGTACGCGAATAATCAAATTGCCGTTTTTCATTGAATCCCTTAAGGGAATATGTACTTGATAAATGTATTGGAGCAACAACAGCACCATGATGTTTATCGGTATTAATACCGCTACGAACTGCAATTGTCGCATGTTTTTTTTCAGACATTTTATCAGTCATATACTTACCTAATAGGTTTATTTCAAATAGATGTTTGGACGTCTATAACTCTAAACGCTTTCGATAATTCGGTCAAGAACTTTTAGACATCTAAACTTCTACACATTCATAGTTGACTCAGGGCGTACAAGCAGTAAAATCATAGGCAGAATCACTATTGGTCTTTAATGAAAAATAGAAAAGCTTTCTTATTTATTCGTTTAAGTGCCATGATAAAAAGTAAATATACAAATACAATCAGAGGAAATTTCATGGCAAAGTGGAATGGTGAGTACATAAATCCATATGCAGAACATGGGAAAAAAAGTGAACAAGTTAAAAAAATAACGGTTTCCATTCCATTACGTGTGCTCAAAGTATTAACTGATGAGCGAACGCGCCGCCAAATAAATAATTTAAGACATGCCACTAACAGTGAATTACTGTGTGAAGCATTTTTACATGCATTCACAGGACAACCACTACCTGATGATAATGACTTAGCCAAAGACAACACTGAAAAATTACCCGCTAGTGTTCGTAAAATACTTACTGAGCAAGGTATAACTGACTTTTCTCAATATGATGACGAAGACGAAAGCTAACGGCAACAAGTCAAGCCTTTACACTAAAAAGCCAACAAATAGTTGGCTTTTTAGTACTTAGAGAGCACTTACTCCATATAATTTTCTGGCATTTCAAGAGCTGCAACCCCTGACTCTACCGCCGCCATAGCCACTGCTTTTGCAACACGACCACACAAACGAGAATCCATAGGTTTCGGGATAATATATTCTTTTCCGAATACTAGAGAATCAACGCCTGAAGCATCTAATACTTCTTTCGGTACAGGTTCTTTTGCTAATTCACGAATGGCATTAACACAAGCGACTTTCATTTGATCATTAATTGTTCTTGCACGTACATCGAGCGCACCACGAAAAATAAAAGGGAAACAAAGAACGTTATTCACTTGATTAGGATAATCAGAGCGTCCCGTTGCAATAATAACATCATCACGGGTAGACAATGCTAATTCAGGTTTAATTTCAGGATCAGGGTTAGAACATGCAAAAATAACAGGTTTAGGTGCCATCATTTTTACATGCTCAGCAGATAAAACATTAGGGCCCGATACGCCAACAAAAACATCTGCACCATCTATTACATCTTCAAGCGTACGTTTATCTGTATTATTTGCAAATAAGCGTTTATATTCATTTAAATCATCACGACGGGTATGAATAACACCTTTAGTGTCTAACATATAAATTTTTTCACGTTGTGCGCCACACTTTATTAATAGTTCCATACACGCAATAGCCGCAGCACCAGCTCCCATGCACACTATATCAGCATGTTTGATATTTTTACCTTGAATATCTAAAGCATTCAACATGCCTGCAGCCGTTACGATTGCAGTTCCATGTTGATCATCATGAAATACCGGTACTTTACAACGTTCAATTAAGGCTTTTTCAATCACAAAACATTCTGGTGCTTTAATATCTTCAAGGTTGATACCACCAAAACTATCAGCAATATTAGCAACTGTATCAATAAAATCTTCAACCGTTTTATGCTTAACTTCTATATCAATAGAGTTAATATCAGCAAAACGCTTAAATAATAATGCTTTACCTTCCATTACTGGTTTAGCTGCCATTGGCCCTAAATTACCTAAACCTAGAATCGCGGTACCATTGGTGATCACGGCAACTGTATTACCTTTACCGGTATATTTGTAAACATCATCAGGGTTTTCAGCAATAGCTCTAACGGGCTCTGCAACCCCTGGGCTATATGCTAATGATAAGTCATAGCTTGTTTCAGCCGCCGTAGTAAGTTCAACACTAATTTTTCCTGGTGTGGGTAATGCGTGGTAATCTAATGCCTCTTGACGTAAGTCAGCCATGTTTCTTCCTAAGTGCGTTAAATGATAATAAGCTACATAAGCGCTTATTTATAATTATTAGTTATTACGCTTATAGTATTTCATTTACGCAGAACCAATCAAGAGTATTTACATATAAAAAATCGCTACAAGCTATATAAAATATAGCTTGTAGCGATTTAAATTACACATAAAGATGTTGAATTTTGACTATATTTATTCAATTATTTTAATCTACAATGCTCTTAAAGATAATAATTTGATGTTTAAAGTTGTAGATATTCGCTTAATTTCGCCGATATTAGGTTAATTATGGTGATATTCTGTACTATAGACTTTAAGGCTTTTTTTTCGACAATGCGATGATAATTGGTTTTTTGTACATAAAAAAACCAGCGAATATCGCTGGTTTTTTTTAAAGAAAATATTTCTTATTCGAATGGATTAACTAAAATAATAGTTTCATTCCGATCTGGTCCAGTAGAAATAATATCCACAGGTACACCTGTAATTTCTTCAATACGCTTAATATATGCCAGTGCATTAGCTGGTAATTGCTCTTTGCTAGTTGCACCAACAGTAACTTCTGTCCAACCCGGCATTTCTTCATAAATAGGGGTTACGTTCTCGTAACCTTCTGCGGCTGTCGGTGGTACAGTTACCACATCACCGTTTGGCATGGTATAACCTGTACATATTTTCAATGTCTTTAACCCGTCTAATACATCAAGTTTAGTCAAGCAAAAGCCACTAATACTATTTACTTGAACCGCTCGATGCATTGCAACTGCATCAAACCAACCACAACGACGTTCACGCCCTGTAGTTGCGCCAAACTCATGTCCAACAGTACCTAAATGCTCACCTATTTCGTCATTTAATTCTGTAGGAAACGGACCTGAACCAACTCGTGTTGTATAAGCTTTAGTAATCCCTAATACATAATCAAGATAACGAGGACCAAAACCACACCCAGTAGCAACACCACCAACTGTTGTGTTTGATGAAGTAACATAAGGATAAGTACCATGATCAATATCAAGTAAAGTGCCCTGTGCACCTTCAAACATAATTGAATCACCGGCTTTGCGAGACACATCTAAAAGTTCAGCAATATCGGCAACCATGCCTTTAATCACTTCGCCTACTTCTAAAGCATCAGCTAATGTCTGTTCATAGCTTACCGCTTCAGCTTTATAGTAATTGGTTAAAACAAAATTATGATATTCCATAATTTCTTTTAATTTAACGGCAAACGTTTCAGGGCAAAATAAATCACCAACACGTAACCCACGGCGAGCAGCTTTATCTTCGTACGCTGGACCAATACCACGACCTGTAGTACCAATAGCTTTATTGCCACGAGCTTTCTCTCGCGCTAAATCTAATGCGTTGTGATAAGGAAGTATTAAAGGACAAGCATCACTGATCAATAAACGTTCGCGTACTGGTACGCCGCGTTCTTCAAGCATTTTAATCTCTGTCATTAGCGCTTTTGGACAAAGCACTACGCCGTTACCAATTAAGCACTTTACATTTTCACGTAAAACACCTGATGGAATTAAATGAAGAACAGTTTTTTCACCGTTAATCACTAATGTATGGCCAGCATTATGACCGCCTTGATAGCGCACTACATACTTAGCTTTATCTGTAAGTAGGTCTACAACCTTACCTTTGCCTTCGTCACCCCATTGAGTGCCAAGAACTACGACGTTTTTACCCATTATTCACATTTTGGAAAAAAAATTAGGCGGGGATTCTACCAAATATAGGTATTGAGTCCAAGCACTAATTGTTGCTTTTTAAGACGATTAAAAAATTATCAATTGTGAGAAGATCTTAACAACTGAGTTCCTTATTTTTTATTGCTATAAACAGTCTATTAAAGAATAAAAAAAGCCAAGGTAAGTACCTTGGCTTTGATGATTAACAATAGTTATGTATTAGTTAATAGTCAGGAGTTATTTTTTAGAATAATTACTGTCTTTTAAGTAATTAAAGAAATCACTATCGGGTTTAACTACCATAATATCGTTTTTACTATTGAAGCTTTTTTCATAGGCTTCTAGGCTACGGAAAAAATTAAAGAACTCAGGATCTTTTTTATAAGTATCCGCATAAATTTTAGCCGCTAATGCATCACCTTCACCACGTAATTCATGAGCCTGTTTCTGTGCTGTTGCTAACATAACAGTTACTTTAGCATCAATCGTGGCTTTTATAATTTCAGACTGCTCTTGACCTTGTGATCTGTGTTCTTTTGCAACCGCTGTACGTTCGGCACGCATACGGTCATAAATAGAATTACTCACTTCAGTAGGTAGGTTAATCGCCTTTACTCGAACATCAATAACTTCGATACCTAGATCTTCAAGGCTACTTTCTGCACTTTCTAGTGCTTTAGCCATAATATCGTCACGATCACCAGAAACAATTTCTTTTATGGTGCGAGAACCAAACTCAGTTCTTAATCCGTTATTAATTTTCTGTTTTAATAAAGCACGGGCATTATCAATTGAGCCTGTGGTTCTCAAGTAATAAGTAGAGAAGTCAACAATACGCCACTTAGCATAAGAATTAACCATTAAATCCTTTTTCTCAGAAGTGACAAAACGATCTGGCGCTTCATCTAAGGTTTGAATACGGGCATCAATTTTACGCACATTTTCAATAAACGGTATTTTAAATTGTAAACCTGGCTCGTAAACTATCATACTGCCAGCGTCATCCCGCTTAATTTTTGAAAATTGAAAGACTATAGCTCTTTGTCCTTCAAATACTACAAAAACTGAAGAAACACCTAAAATAAATAACGCGGCAATTATTGCAATAATAAAGTTTTTCATCGCTTAATCTCTCCCGTTATCAAATCGGTCAGCACGACTTGAGCTACTGGCTGCTCTTGTTGGCTGTCCGGTGTTGCTAGTTGAAGGTGATGTCTGTGGGATCACGTTTTGATAATTAGGTTGTTGTTGCATTATTTTATCTAATGGTAAATAAATCATGTTATTGCCACCGTCAACGTCAACCATGACTTTACTTGTGTTGCTATATACTTTTTCCATCGTCGCAAGATATAAACGCTTACGGGTAACTTCTGGTGCAGCTTGATATTCAGGCAACATTTTCTCAAAGCGTGCCACTTCACCTTCCGCATCTAGAACAGTTTGTTCTTTATAAGCTATTGCTTCTTGTTCGATACGTTTTACACGACCACGTGCTCTTGGCTCGATACCTCTAGCATAGGCTTCAGCTTCACGTAAGTAGCGTATTTCATCTTCTTGCGCTGCTATTGCATCGTCAAAAGAGTCTTTTACTTCCTCTGGAGGACGCGCATCTTTAAAGTTAACATCAACAATGATTAACCCTAAATTATAAGGTTTAATTATATTTTCTAACTCAGTCCAAACAGCTTGGCGAACAATTTCACGACCACTGGTTAACACATCATCCATTTTTGAATGACCAATAACATATCGTAGCGCGCTATCTAATGATTGACTTAAGCTGTCATCAGCATTGGTTACGCTGAATATATATGCACGCGGATCAACTACTCGATATTGTATCTGCATTTCAACGCGCACTACGTTTTCATCTTGAGTTAACATAAAGCCAGCTGAAGGTAAGTCACGCGTTGTTTGCATATCTACCGGTATGATACGGTCAATAAATGTCCACTTCCAACGTAAACCAGGCTCAACTACACCTGCGTATTGACCAAAGCGTAATACCAAACCTTTTTCAGCCTCTTTAATAGTGTAGAAACCACTAAATGCATAAACCAATACCGCAATAATGAGTACAAGGCTAATACCTAAACTTGAGAAACTTTTACCGCTACCTCCACCAGACGGCTTGCCGCCAAAGATACCACCAAATTTATTCCCTAAGTCTTTCAATAAATCATCTAGGTCAGGAGGACCTTGATTTTTACCGCCTTTGTTATTATTCCAGGGATCTTTATCTTTATTCCCTGGTTCGTTCCAAGCCATACCGCTCTCCGAAAAGTAAATTGATTGGATATATGTTTACCAATCGAGACTATTAATATTCGTTGTAATATATCAGTCTGTTAATGTTCAATAAAGCCTTGAATGAGGGCTTCGTCTTGTTTTATCAACTTATTCCATTCGCTAACTGGCATTTTAATGTCAATCATGCAATTCCCTTCTTCATCATAGTGCTCATTGGTAATGCAATTTAGCCTATATAATGCACCTCTAAATTTTCCATAAGCTGGGGGAATTTTTAAACAATGTTTTACAATATCTTTGCCTAGCCTTTCAGCTAAAGCTTGAAATAATAAATTAATGCCTGCTCCACTGTGAGCCGACAGCCATACTCGAATAGGCAATCCTTGTTCATTTCGATCAATGCGAGGTTCAACATCATCTAATTTATCAATTTTATTACAGACCAAGAGTTGCGGAACTTCACCAGCATCGATTTCTTTTAAAACATCTTCTACCTGTTCAATATTTTCTGTACGTCTTTCATCATAAATATCAATAACATGAAGAAGTAATTCTGCTTCCCTAGTCTCCGTTAATGTAGCTTTAAATGCAGCCACTAAGTCATGAGGAAGATGACGAATAAAACCAACGGTATCGGCTAATATCACTCGTCCTACATCTTCAACTTCTATTCGACGTAGGGTCGGATCAAGTGTCGCAAACAATTGATCGGCTGCGTAAACATCAGCCTGGGTAATTCGATTAAATAGCGAGGACTTACCCGCATTAGTGTAACCAACTAAGGAAATCGTCGGTAGCTCTGCTCTGTTTCTAGCTCGACGACCTTGTTGTCGTTGCTTTTCAACTTTTTCCAAGCGCTTACGAATATTAGTCATACGCTCACGTAACAAGCGTCTATCAGTTTCGAGCTGAGTTTCACCAGGACCGCGTAAACCAATACCACCTTTTTGCCTTTCAAGGTGGGTCCAACCACGAATAAGTCGGGTACTCATATGTCGTAGTTGTGCTAATTCTACCTGTAACTTACCTTCGTGTGTTCTTGCTCGTTGTGCAAAAATATCTAAAATTAAGGTGGTACGATCAACAACTCTGCATTCACATAATGCTTCAATCTGCTTTTCTTGTGATGGCGTAAGGCTATGATTAAAAAGTACGATATTTGCATCAAACAGTTTTACTGCCTCAGCAATTTCTCCTGCTTTACCACTGCCTACAAAAAACTTGCTATCAGGGCTATTACGCTTCCCAGTAATAACATTTAGTGCATTAACACCTGCAGAAGACACAAGCATTTCAAATTCTTGTAAGTCTTCGCGGGCATTCTCATCGGGAAAATCTATATGAACAAGTATCGCTTGCTCACCAGCTTGATAACGATCAAACAAATGAGCAACACCAAACAATACGAGATTGTGTCATTAGTCCTCAGGATCCTGTTCAAAACCAGCTTGGGCAGGTTGCTGTGGTGCAGTATTAACAGCACGAGATGGAACCACTGTAGAAATGGCGTGTTTATATACCATTTGACTCACTGTGTTTTTTAACAAAATAACAAATTGATCGAACGACTCAACTTGTCCTTGTAATTTAATACCATTTACTAAGTATATTGCTACCGGAATGCGATCACGACGCAAAGCATTCAAAAATGGGTCTTGTAAAGATTGCCCCTTTGCCATTATTTGGCCCCTTTTCTTATTTTTAGTTAAGTTCAAGTGTTTTTACACTGATTATTTTACTTGTTTTCGTAATAAAACTAACTGCTTAGTATCTTCAACACTTCTAATTATACATCAATGTTTAGAGTTTGCTTAGCGCAGTTATAATTTGTTGCAAATTATTTTCATCTTCCATATTAAGCCAATGTATATCAGGCCAGTTTCTCAACCAAGTTAATTGTCTTTTAGCTAGCTGTCTTGTGGCACAAATACCTTTAAATATCATTTCATCATGATCGTAGTCACCATTAAGGTATTCCCACATTTGACGGTATCCTACACAGCGAATAGATGGTAAATCTTTATGTAAATCTCCCCGCTTTTTTAATTTATCGACCTCATGCTCGAAACCTTGAGCTATCATTTGTTCAAATCTAAGGGCAATACGAGCATGTAAATCAGCCCTTTCTTTTGGTGCAATAGCGAATTGTAACACATCTCCTGATAAGCTTTCCCCTTTAACTTTGGTTAACTCTGTCATTGTTTTACCAGAAATTCTATAAACTTCTAAAGCTCTGGTTATACGCTGTGGATCATTTTTATGAATGCGTTGCCCAGACTCTGCATCCACTGCTATCAATTGTTTGTGTAAGTATTCCCAGCCATGCAACAAAGCTTCTTGCTCTATAGCGGTTCGAATACCAGCATCAGCTTCAGGCAATGGTGATATACCTTCAATTAAGCTTTTAAAATACATCATAGTACCGCCAACTAAAATTGGTACTCTATTTTTTGCTCTAATTGTAGAAATTTCTTTTAATGCATCTTTACAAAACTCTGCCGCTGAGTAGCTTTCACTCGCATCCTTAATATTAATTAATTTGTGCGGATACAGGGCCAATTCATCTAACGTTGGCTTAGCCGTCCCAATATCCATATCACGATAAACTAAAGCTGAATCAACACTAATAATATCACTATCAATACTGTCATATAACGCCATCGCTAATGCAGTTTTACCTGATGCCGTTGGCCCCATAATACAAACTACTGGTGGTAATTGGTTAATAGCTACTTTAGACATAAATTTAAGTTAATTGCTTTTTAACTGATGTGAGGTCAACATCTACAGAATTCAAGCTTAAGCCTTTACTTAGCAACGATATATTTAATTGCTTTTCATTATCTTCATTTATCATCAACTGCAAGTACTGTTGCCAAAGTTGCTGCACTTCTTGCGCTTGGAAAGTTTTATCTACCATATTCTTTGCAATAAATTGTTGCCAAAACGGCTCACTAACACCATTACCGTTTTCTTCAGCATCTTGAAGCTGCTTAAAAAGCAAGGTAAAACATTGACTAATATTTTGCTGGCGTAATAACGCAGGAAATTGTCTAATTCTAATTTCAGTCGTAGATATCATGTCCATGACTATTCCAATATGCTTTAATTGCTCCTGATACTTGCCAATTCTGACACTATCATCAACTGACAGTTCAAATTTTATTGGTAATAATAACGGCTGACTCACTAAACCTTTTTCCCATTGTTGCTGTAAGGTGTTTAAAGTAACGACCTCTGCTACAAATGTTGCCGAAATTAAGCGTATATTTTGTTCAATCTTAAATAATATATAGTTAGGCTCAATAAAAGTAAGCCACTGAATAGCCATTTTTGAGCTGCTTGTAGAGTATACTTCAGTGGTAGTTCTAGCTGTTTCTTTAGACTCTATTGATAACTTTTCGGCCAATGGTGTCATTAAACGTTGATATACGCTATTAGACTTTGAACTCGTTAATTCCTTATTACGAAAAGATGCCGTTGAAACAGTATAATCACTTTTTCGTGTTTCATTAATTTGACGAATTGGGTTTACATACTCCTGCTCACGGGCGGAATATGGCTCTATAGTTGTTGCCTCCGCACTAGGCTCTTCAGGCATAGTTTGAGATGAGTACTGAGTCGTTAATGTTTGTTGGCAAACTGAAAAAATAAAATCATGCACATAACGCGATTGATGAAAACGAACTTCATGCTTAGCTGGATGAACATTCACATCAACTTCTTTTACATTTAATGTTAAAAATAAAACAAACGCTGGGTACGTTTCAGCGGGTAATGAATCACTATAAGCTTGGCGAATAGCATGATTGATTAACTTATCACGCATCATTCTTCCATTTACATAGCTATAACATAAATCGTTTTGTTTGCGTGAAAAATTGGGGGTTGCCATCCAACCATGTAGGTGCAATGACTCATGCTGGCAATCAAGATACAAAGCATTGTCTATAAATGCTTGGCCGCAAACTTGAGCAACACGCTTTTCATATTGTTGTTGGTTATTGGCTGTGCGGTATTGACGAATAATTTTACCGTTATGAGACAATACAAAGCTTACATCGAATCGAGCCAATGCTATTCGTTTGATCACTTCTTCAATATGAGAAAATTCTGTTTTTTCAGTACGTAGAAATTTTCGTCTTGCTGGGGTATTAAAAAATAAATCTACCACATCAATCGTTGTTCCATCACTATGAGCTGCAGGTAGTATAGTAACTTCCATATCTCGCCCTTGGGCGCAAGCTTGCCATGCTGACTCTTGGTCAGCGGGTTTTGACGTTAGGGTTAAACGAGATACAGAACTAATACTCGCCAACGCTTCACCACGAAAACCTAAACTACTAATTCCCTCTAAATCATGTAAATCTTTAATTTTACTGGTGGCATGGCGACTTAACGCTAAAGTAAGTTCACCTTTCTCAATACCACAGCCATTATCAGATATTTTTATGCGTTTAGCGCCACCTTTTTCTATGTCGATTTTAATTGCAGTTGCGCCAGCATCCAAACTATTTTCAACTAACTCTTTCACCACTGAAGCGGGACGTTCAACCACTTCACCCGCCGCGATTTGGTTAGCTAAACGCGCGGGTAAAATTTCTATTGTCATTATTTATACCAAGTAGAGTTAAATTATAAAGCGGCGCGAGGAATTTTAAGTGTTTGTCCAATGCGGACAACATTTGATGATAAATTATTTAATGATTTTAGTTGATTCACAGATACATTATAACGCTGTGCAACAACTGAAAGTGACTCCCCTCTAGCAACTTTATGTTTCTTCAACGTCATTGCCGCAATTAAACTACCTTGAGGAGGATGTAGTTCAAAATAATGCGTTATTGCAGTAAAAATAGACTTTGCGAGCTTTTGTTGATGAGCTGAATTATTTAATCGCTTTTCTTCTTGTGGATTGGAAATAAAACCGGTTTCAATCAAAACAGATGGAATATCAGCAGATTTTAATACCGCTAAGCTCAATCGCTCTGGCGTTTTCTTATGCAATTTAGTTACTTTTTTCATTTGCTTAATCACGTGCTCGGCAAATTCGTAGCTACTTGCCATGGTATATTCTTTCTTCATATCCGCTAATGTGATCGCTAGGTTTTTGTCTTTAGTTTTCTTTATGGTGTCACCGGCACCGCCTAATAATTCTGACTCTTTTTGGCGATTTGAAATCCAACGAGTAAACTCTGAATCGGCTCGGCGTGTAGACTGTACCAATACAGAAGCACCATGAGGTTGTGCTGAAGTAAAGGCATCAGCATGAATTGATATTAATAAATCAGCACCTTTTTCACGGGAAAGTTCAATTTTTCGATCATGGTTAACATAGTAATCACCGCTGCGGATCATTACCGCCTTAAACCCTGTCTGACGATCAATTAATCGTGACAGCTTTTTTGCAATATTAAGCGTTATATGTTTTTCATAGGTTCCCGATGCCCCTATTGAACCAGGATCTTCACCTCCATGGCCGGCTATCACGGCAATAACAATATCTCGCTTATCATTAGGCGTATGTGTTTCTACGGTTTGGTTCACACGATGAGGATCGAACAAATCGACAACTAAACGATTACCATATTGACCTGCTGGTGCTAATGGAAATAGCGTTAGCTTATAATCATCATTTAATTCTAATACAAGGCGCATACCTCCCTTGTATTTAGGTTTGGAAGTTCGAATACGCTTTATGCGCTTATCATTCCTAGCAAGAGTTTCTAACTCAACCAAGTTTTTAGTATATTTAAAGTCAATCACTAAACGTTGTGGGTTCTTTAGGCTAAAATACGTATATTCTGGGGTGGTCTTTAAATCAAAAACGATGCGAGTATTTTCAGGAGCAGGCCAAACACGAATACCATCAATACTATTAGCCGCATAGGTAAATGGTGAGAAAACCAAAAACGTAAGCAAGAAAATAACTAATGTACGTATTGCTACTACCAAATTCATGTGACTAACAACCCCAAATAATTTAAATTAATTTACTTCTTTTCTAGACTAGGGCATTTGCACAACTTAGGAACATATAACTATTTACTCAGTCAGCCCTAAAAGTAATTTATGCCCAATAGTTGTATGTGAACTTATTGTTAATTTTCGCTGCTCACCTTGATATTCTATATTAATAGTAACATCGGCATTAGCCAATAGCCCAGCGCCTTTTTCTGGCCATTCAATAAAGCAGTTACTTTGCGCACCAAAGTAATCGCGTATTCCCATATATTCTAATTCTTCAGGATCAGCTAAGCGATATAAATCAAAATGATATACTTGCCATTCACCTAAATCGTATGGCTCAACTAATGTATAAGTTGGGCTTTTAACATTACCCTTGTGTCCTAACCCTTGCACAAACCCACGAGTAAGAGTAGTTTTCCCTGTACCTAAATCACCGTTTAAATAGACGACAATCCCATGATTAAGTTCATTTTTTACAATATTAGCTAATTTGTTACCAAAGGTAACAGTGGCAGATTCATCTGCTAAATTAAACTCTTTTTCAGTCCGAGGCGCTGAACATGGTTTATTCATATCTACGTTCATATTTGGGTAATAGTCCAATCTAAAATACAAGCAAAGAAATTATACCTGATTATGCGTAATCCATGCTAGCAATACACATACTGTGACTGTCACCTGATAAGGCTTTTATGGTAAACTTATGATAATTAAAACTGACATATAATAGTGTTATTACTCAATGACAACACCCTCTTTTGATTATCTTGAACTTGCTAATAGAATAAAGCTTTGGGGCAAAGACTTAGGCTTTAATAAAGTAGGGATCACAAATGTTAATTTAAGTGATCATGAAGATAATCTTACCAAGTGGCTAGCCAATAATTATCATGGTGATATGCATTATATGGAAAGTCATGGGTTAATGCGCGCGCGCCCGGCAGAGTTAGCTCCTGGCGCTTTAAGAGTTATTTCAGTTCGATTAGACTATTTACCATCTGACGCAAGATTTGCCCAAACATTACAAGATAAAGACAAAGCTTATGTGAGTCGATACGCACTTGGTCGAGATTATCATAAGTTAATGCGCAAACGACTGAAAAAGCTTGGTGAACAAATAAAAGATTACTGTGCTAATTTAAATTACCGTCCTTTTGTCGATTCTGCACCAATATTAGAACGCCCACTAGCGGAAAAGGCTGGCTTAGGCTGGGTAGGAAAACATAGCTTGTTATTAAGCCAAGAAGCTGGTTCTTGGTTTTTTATTGGCGAGTTACTCGTAGATATCCCCCTACCTTGTGACCAGCCAGTAAGTGAAAATTGTGGCAAATGTGTTGCTTGTATTAAAATTTGCCCTACCAATGCCATCGTTGAACCTTATGTGGTCGATGCTAGGCGCTGCATATCGTATCTTACTATTGAGTTAAAAGATGCTATACCACTGGAATTCAGATCCTTGCTAGGAAATCGTATATATGGTTGCGATGATTGCCAATTAATTTGTCCTTGGAATCAATATGCCCAATTAAGTGTAGAGCAAGACTTTCAAGCACGACATAAACTTGACCGCACCTCCTTACTGAAACTTTTTCTGTGGAGCGAGCAAGATTTTTTAAATAATACCCAAGGCTCTCCTATTCGTCGAATTGGGTATCAGCAATGGTTACGAAATATTTCAGTCGCTTTAGGAAATGCCGATTATAGACAAGAGATAGTTGATGCACTTCAACAACAGCGAGAAATAGCTTCACCCTTAGTGCAGGAACATATAGATTGGGCGCTTGAACAGCAAAGCAAAAAGCAAAAAGTAATCACGTTGACTGGAAACGAACGTTTAAATGCTCGATTGATCAGATCAATAGAAAAAGGTTTACCTAGAGATGCTTAAGCTTTCTTTCATAACTAAGATAATAAGACAAGCTATTCTTCTTTTTCTTCTTCTTTTTCTTTTTGCCCAGTTAATGTTTTCCAACGCTCTATTAATTGGTCTACCTTATGTTGAGAGTCTTCATTTAAGTTAGCTGCACTAAAAGTAGTTATTGCTTTATCAGCATATTCTAAATAGGCATCATCAAGCTCATTTTTTTCTTTCATGAGGCTCATAATATTCAACAAACTAGACGCAAATTTTATTGATGTAGGAGCTAAATGCTGTGCTTGAATTATAGCCTCTAAAGCGGGGACATAACGACACTTTCTCATATGCTCCTCTGACATTTCATACAAATGTTTAGGTGTAAAATGAATATCCGATCGCTCTTGTGTTTCCTGCTCTATATATTTGTTCACCACTTGACTTGTTAAAGAGTCCCCCATAATTTGGTTCTTTATTGCTTGTAATAAAACAGCCGCTTCTTCACGCATACCTAATTCATGAAAAACTTTAACTTTATCTAAGTTATCTTCAATTGATGCACTTGGACGAAGACTAATTTGAGTTTCCACCAAGCGCTTCGCTTTATCTGATTGTTTTTGTACATTGAATAAACGCGCTTGAATTACCGTTAATTGTTGCGTTAAATCATGCGCTTTACCATACTCTATTTCTAAACGTTGAATATATCTTTGAACTTGTGTAATCAGCTTCGCCGAATTCTCATCTGATACAGTACAAATAAGATCTATCGCTGAACGAATTACGTTTAACATTAAATCAGGTGAGTCATGAATTGAGTTTTTTGCTTGTTTGGCGATATTCTGTGTCGCAATATATTGCCCTTGGTGATCGTGATTTAAACGTGCTAAATCCCATGATTTTCTATTTCGCTCTATATTACGGGGAGATAATGCAGTCGCTTTTTTGATTTCTTCATACGCTGCGGAGTAATTTTCTTGCTCTATATAATATTGCGCAAGTAAATCATGAGTTGCAAAACGTGTGTTAGGCTTTTCAATAAGAGAATCGATAAGCTTTTTAATCTCATCAATTCGTCCCTGCTTTAATAACGATTGTACAAAGCCAATATATACCCAGCCATGGCGTATTTCTTCAAGTAAGTTTTTATAAAATATTTCTGCTTCTGAATACTCTAACAAATTCAAAAGTGCATCACCTTTCATCCTTAAAATATGCGTTCTATATTTTTTTAATTCTTCATTAGATAAATGCCTGTCGGCAAAGTAGATAGCTTTAGAAAATTCTCGGTGATCTAAAGCGTAGTACATATTAAATAATTGTTGTTTAACCTTTAAGGTATGTGTCAGTCTGTCTTGTACCAGTTTTGGCACTAATGGCTTAACCCAAAAATCATCAGGATCTAATTCAATAATAGCATTAACTAAAGACTCATTTGTTTCTGTACTAAGAAAAATTAAAACTGTGGTGTGGGTAACAAAGCCTTTAAATTTTAACTCTTCTAATAGATGAAAACCATCGCGATCGCTACTGACATTAAATGAGCAAATAACAACATCGAAACACATTTTATTGCACAAACTGATAGCATAATAGGCACTTTGAGCACAGCTCACCATGCGTATGCCTAAGTCATAGAAAGACCTTTTTAATACATCATGAACAAGTAGATTATCATCAATGACTAATACTCGTAATTGTTCAAAATTCTCTAATCGATTTTTTACGTCTAAATCCATTACACCTCGTTACAACGCATACAACGTTATTGATTATGACTACTTTTACGATGTTTACATTTGATCACTATATTTTGTTGCTCTGCTTCGGTTAATTCACGCCAACCGGTTATCTCATTCAAGTGTCGAAAACAACCTATACAAATGTCATTTTCATTTAAACAGCAATTTTTTACACAAGGGCTTAAATTAACATATGCTGTTCTTTTTGAATCATTTTCACTGCTTGTCACTTATATTGACTCCGCATACGTTGCTAACAACTGATACTTTATCTGAATATCCTGCATCGCCTCAGTTGCCCCCTTAAAATCTTTCTTTGATAAACTATTCATCAAAGGCAAGCAGGCATTCGCTAAATCGTTAGCGACCATAATTTTTGTTACTGTTAAAACGGTCGTCAAACAACGTTCAGCATTTATCGCGTCTTTAACTTCTAAATATTTAGCTAACTGAGTTATAGCGCAGCCTATCTCGTTAATATAGTCTAAGATCATAAAGCCAGCTAATTCAGATGAACCTTGATTTTGCGCATATTTTACTAAATCAAATGCTGCCATTTCGACACAGAGATCTATTTTCTTGCTAGCCGAAGCTTCAGGAGACTTACTTTCAATCACCTTATGTGAATTTACACTATGATGCTGGGTTAACTGAAGCTCCTTAAGCCATGAACTGAATACATTAACAAGGGCACCAATATCTAGCACATTGGGTAATAAATTAAACTCCCAATGGCAATGTTCATCAGTAATATCTTTCTGACATTTATTTAACTGTGTACTTGTAAATGCATAAACCGCTCTTTTTACTTTTTTCCCAACCTCTAGTTGCATGATTGCCGAGTCGTCAAATTCATTAATCAAAATAAGATATCGACCTGATTTCCATTGTTTTTGCATTTGTTGCGCATTGCAAACTAAATGTACTTGCAATCCCATCCAATGCAATAAGCGCTGTAATATTTCATGCTTTTTGGGTTCAGCTACCGCAAGCAATACTTCAACCTGAGTTGCAGAAAAGCGATAAGGTGTAAATATATCTGCCGCTAAAAGAAGGTTACTTGAGCGTTCACTTTTTATAAATTGTTTAAGCTCTGCAGCAAACGTAATAGCATCCAATATTTGACTATGTTGATACATACCTATGCGATGAAAAGCTTGATTACATATAGGTTGTAAAACAAATATCTTAGGTTGTAATTCTAAAGGCAAATTATCAACGTGTTTAGTCACTAATGAAAAATCATTGCTAAATACATTATCTGCAACAATTAAGGTCGCAACAGGTTCTTTTAGTAACTGTTTGGCATTCACTTGTTTAGTAAAAGCTTTAATTGAACTGACAACAGATAATTTTGCTTGATGCTTTTTAGCTATCTGAGTAACAAAACTTACAGTGAGTGAATTATCACTTAACAACATTAAGTTTCGCTGATTTAAATCAATAACATCCGGTTTTTGGGTCGTTGATACTGCGGTTGTGATCGGCATTTTAAATGATATTTGATAGCCTTTATCTATGACCTTTGTTTGCAATTGCTCACAATATGTCGCGTTAAATAAACGAGAAAAATATTGTGTTAATGGAGCCTCCTTTTCCAACTTATCACCATCAACCTGCGTTAATGCCATGATTGTTTCTGGTAAAGTATAGCTATTTTCAAGGTGGGTAATATTAAAAACAAAGTTTAAAATTTGCTGCCCTGAGTTTTTATCAGCCATGGTTACTGCAAGATGCAAGTGTCCTTTATACTGCTCTTGTAATAAAGAGTGGCAAAAATGACTTAATGTTTGATGAAACAACCTAATATTCAGCTTGCAAGGTTCAATGATATTACTATCAACGGTATAGCTAATAGTGTTTCGTTGTAAGTTGGCATCGACTAGAATATTAGACATTAAAACGTAAAGTTCATTAATAAAATTAACATCAGTTAATTTTACTTGCCTGTCTTTATTACCTAACAAGGTTGTTAACTGTAGTTGCTTTGACCACTCAAGCATTCTAATTAAGTGGCGATAAACTTTTAGCGGAGCAACTCCAAATCCTAAAGAAGCACTTTGACTTTGCAGCATAGTACGAATAAGCATTTTACTTAATACCTGACTATTCTCAATTCGCTGCATGCGATTATCTTGTTCATTTTGAATAATCGTTTGGTTTACTTCTACGATTTCTTTTTCAAGTTTAGCCTGACGATCTTGTAAACATAAAATGCCATGCCAAGCATGTTCAGTAAATTCGATAGTTAAACTAAATACCCGCCCTTGTTTATCTTGTATAATGCGTTCTATGATAGTGTTATCAAGCTTAGCCTGGCGGGCATCAATAAAAATACCCTTGATGTTTTGTCGACTAAAAGCATGATACCAGCACTGATTTGGCTTTAGCGCTAATACCTCACTTGCTAATGCTTTCGATAAATCTCTTTCTCCTTTTTGAATATCACTAGACCACACTAATAACTGTAAGTATTTGGCAAGGCGAGTCTTTAATTCATCATAATTTGTCTTAACTTGCTGATATTCATTTTCACTATGCGCAGGTAAAGTTAATTGATTGATTAATTCAAATGCTTTCTGTTGTTCTAATGATGTGAACGGTAAAGTAACGTCGCCTTCAACTCGTTGCTCTAATAAAGTCATTGAATGTTGTTGGTAACGTTTGATGCGAGTTGCAAGCAGCATAAGCAATAGCATCAATAAAAAAACAAACACAGCTAGTATTGACACAAGCGTAATATAATAAGCACTCTCAGATGCTTTTAATTGTGGTGGTAACCAAGGTAAGACTTCTTTTGGCCAAAGGTTATCTGATGCTCGTTGTGCTAACTTAAATTCGGCGCTTAATGGTAATAGGACCTGATAATGCTTATTTATTAACGAGCGAAACTCTTGACTAATACGAATATGACTTCGCCATTTGGCAATACTACGTTGATCTACCCATAATAAATTATTCAACTCTAGTAGAGGGGTTACAACAGTTGCTTCTTCCATTTCATTCGCTGTGATATCAAGCCATTGCTGGTTTAATGTGTTTAATCGCTCAGTAAACTCTGTAAATAGATCAATATCTGTCGCTACAGTTACATTTTCCATCACAATTATTGCTTGAGAAAAGAGATTGATACTTTGTTGATACAATAAGTGATGACGTTTTATGCTACTTTTTAGTGCATCACTTAAAGCCGTATTTACTAACTGCAGCTGAACAATTGTATTTTTCTTTAACTGTTCATTTTTCTCATGGTTTACCGATAAGCGTTCAACAGCTACTTGGTAATTTTCACCGTCAGCTAGCAATTTTCTTAATAGTTGCTTATCACCGACATCACTCCTAATTAACGCTTTCAAATTATCCTGATATTTTGATAGCACTGGAGAAAAGTTTTTCGGGTTATCCGCAATAAGGATCTCTGTAAGTAACTGCTTACTATTAGCAATTAATTTATTATAGTTAACTTGTTTTTCAACTGAGGGAAGTATATCGCGTTTTAGTGTAAATAAGTCGGACTCTCTACTATAAAAAATCGCAAGTACACCAATAAAAAAACAGCTAAACAAACAAGCAATGATTGTAATGCGTCGATTAATTTGTTGATGAAAAGGGGTTAAAGAGTCCATGCTTGTCATTAATTATCCAAAATAAAACCTATTGATACACCTTTTTTTGTGATGCTCAAATCACAAATAAAGAAAACAATAGTTTAGGGGATAATGACCAATAATCAAAGGCTAAATCGAGCCGTTTAAATAATAAGGTTTGGCTTGATTTTAGCGATCTGATTTACATTGATGATAAGTTATTTTTTAGCTCGCTTAGTTACCCATGCCCAGTGCATTAAACAAGCGATTGGTTCTTCGCCAGACTCATCCGTAATATGTACTTCGACTAGAAAGTCGCCTTTGTCTTGCGCTTTCATTTGATCTAATTGTTCAGAAGTAATAGTTGCTTTTGCTTTTAGAGCACCTTCCATACGTCTTAAAAAATCCATTTTCATCGACTTTAATAAAGGGAGTTGAGAGTCGGGTAGATTAATCCCAAAAACGATACCTGACGCAGACTCAGCCAATAATGCAGCTGCAACAGCATGTACGCCGCCAATATGATTTTGAACTTTTCTTTTATTAGCAAGCTCAATTTCAACCTTTTGATGATCGATATGCGTGATCTTAATGCCTGTTGTATTGGCATATTTAACCTGTGAACAGAATAACTTGGTTAATAACCACGAACGCATAAATTTAGGCCCTGAGTTAATACGTTGGACCATTTTACTTAATCGATTCGCCATAATAATTATCTCAATTGAATAGAATCCCTTATTGTTAACTATACTGGTCAGACCTTCAAGGGTAACTTGATTATTTGCTAATTATTTATAGAAAAGTTTTCTTGTATTATTTTGGTAACCTTTTGAAATTCCCTCCCAATTGTTTGGACTAAATGAACACATCCCTGTATATCTTTTTGCTTTGCCGTACCTTCTAATGCAATTGAATAAGCGTAAAGTTGTAATGCGCTAATATTAGCTGTTGTACCTTGTAGAGCATGGCTTACCAATTTTATTTCACTAAAATCTTTGCTATTCAACGCTTCTTGTAGTGAACTAATTTTAATAGGCGTTTCATCAAGAAACATCTCAAGTAGCTTCTTATATAGCTCTTCGTTATGAGATAAACGTTCTAATGCTTTCTCGAAATTTAATGATTCATAAACAGCTATTTTCTTATTTTTTCCCGCTACATTGCTTGAAATACCAGCAAGTAAGAACTTATTTAATGTTTGAAATAAACGAGCAGTATCAATAGGCTTAGTAAGATAGTCATTCATCCCAAGAGCAAGACACTTTTCTTTCTCATCAGACATAGCATTAGCTGTTAAGGCAATGATTGGGGTTCGTACAAACTCATCACCTGCTTCACCTTTTCGTATACGCTGAGTTGTTTCATATCCATCCATAATTGGCATTTGACAATCAAGTAATATGGCATCAATTTCTACCTTGTTGGTTTTCGCCTCAACCAATTTTTCTATCGCTTCAACACCAGATAAAGCTGTAATTGTTTTTGCATTAACAGAATGTAATAAATGCACAGCAATAGTGATATTAATGCTATTGTCATCGACCACTAAATAGGTTTTATTCGCAAGATTCGGAAAATCAAATTCACTCTTGCTGTCTTCTGTAAGCTTAGAAGTAAAATATTTCAACAACTCTGTATTAGTTGAAAATAATTGTAAGAAAGACAGTAATTTTGTTGGCCTATTTAGGAATGCAAATAAATGCTGAATTTCAGGATAAGTCTCCGAATGACGTGAAAGAAATATACTTCTAGATAATATTTTCTCATTGTCTTTTATTAGTTGATATTCCGAATGGTGACAGTCTACAACATAATAATCAGGATTTTCATTATCAACAACACCACCAAAATATCTTATGGTATTGTCCCATTTTTTATATATATACTCATCACATAAAAGAAGTTTAAACGATACTTTATTCAATACTTTAGTATCAGGTAAGGCTTTAGCCCCTTCGGTTTCTGTATCAATATAAAAACTGAATGTACTTCCTTTATCTTTTTCTGATACAACTGAGATTTCCCCTCCCATCAATTCACAAAGTTGTTTACTAATTGAAAGGCCTAGCCCTGTGCCCCCAAACTCAGTTGAAATTGAGTTATCAGCCTGAGTAAAAGATTGAAATAGTTTTGACTGTAAATCTTTTGCGATACCTATACCGGTATCTTTAATATCAACTTCCAACCTAATTTTTTTGTTGATAAACCTTGTTCTTGCTGAGATATATACGCCACCACGCAACGTAAATTTCAATGCATTCCCAATTAAATTATTTAAAATTTGAATCAATCTTCCCGAATCTAATTTTAATGAGAAATGCTTTATTTCAGTAACATCAAACTCTAAATTAACATTCTTGTCATAAGCTTGAGGAGTTAAGGAGATAACAGTATCTTCAATTACCGCTATCACATTACAATTTTCAGCGACTATTTCAAGCTTTCCCGCTTCAATCTTTGATAAGTCTAAAACATCATTAATTAATGTACTTAACGATGATGCACTCGAGTGCATCATGTCTAGTAATGAAGCAATATGCTCTTCATGTTTTTCCTTAGACATCAAGTTAAGTGATCCTAAAATTCCATTTAATGGAGTTCGCATTTCATGGCTAATAGTTGAAACAAACTTACTTTTAATATTTGACGCATTCACGGCATTTTTCCGTTCTTGCTCTAATTCTGCAGTTCTTGCTAAAATTTGATCTTCCAATGAAGCATTAATTTCTGTTATTTCATTCTCGTACCTTATTTGCTCTGAAATGTCTTGAACAAATAGTGCATTACCAATTTTTACATTTTTATCATCTAAAATGGGTGACATATTTACACGCAATTCAGTGACCTTGTTTGAAGATGTCACCTGAAAGTTGGTAGTATTTGAGCTTTCAAATTTTATCAGTTGATCAATAAATTCAGCACAAAAGCATGATATATCCGCTAACTTTTGCTTCGATTTGAAATGACTTAACTCTGGAAAAAACTGAGCCGCTGCAATATTAAAACTTTCTATTTCTAATTTATGATTAATCGCAATAATCCCATCTGAGGCGCCTTGAATTATTGCAGCAAACTGTGTTCTTGTTTTCCTTAACTGAGCGGCACTACGAATATAAAAAAGCAAGATGACCGAAATAACAATAAAAATAAGAAAAATAACAGCTAAAGAACCTAAATTAGCGAGGCGTTTATCCTGTAATATTTTCTCATATTTTTGCTCACTAATATAATTGATAAAAGAAAACTTATTAGCCCCTCCAAATTCTATAGGGGCAAAAATAAGATCTTTAAATAGCGAAATAAAATGAGATTTTTCATTACTTTTATTAGTAAACTTTAATAAACCTTGATCCCATGGCTCAGTTTTAAATGCTTTACTCCATGTAACCTCAGGAGCTAAATCTTTAGTAAAACGATACTCTCCATCACTATGCTCAATAATATTTTCATATTGATCTAATAATGATAATCGTACATCGTGTTTATCACTTATATCCTGTAGCTGACTAAGTAATTCTGTCGCAGAAATATTAATGATTAACAAACTGTATAGTTGATTAAGTTCGTTATATACAGGTATTGAAAAGCGAATTGTAGGCTTAACCGGGTATTCAATAACTCCGTTTTCACGATTTAAATCTAATTCAGAAATATATACCGTATGTTCAGGTAATTTGAGTGTTTTTTTAAAGTAATCTGTATCGCCTTTATTTTGTAATTTTGTTTCAATTACTCGTTGAATATCTTGGCCTATTTTATCCACTCTAACTAATTCAAAACCTGTTGCTGCATCGATCAATCTAATTTGTGCAATATCTTGGTAATTGCTTGCTAGTGAACTAAAAATTTGTGCAAGCCGTGTCAACCATACGTCCGTTTTTGTTCCATCAAGTGAATCAACACCGTTATTTACCTTAGAACGACTAATTCCTTGAATAGGAGGAGTATCTAATAAAAATGTTAAATGTCTAAATTGTCTGTTTAAAAAACTATTGAAGGTATTTTTTTGTTCCGAATAGACGCCTTCTAATAAGTTTTTCACTTCCAATCGTGTAGATTCAACTAGTGCGTTGTCTTGTACTTTAATAATAAAAGCTACAGATAATATAAAAATAAGAGCTAACCATGGCATTAAAAATTTATTTGAACTGATTACTGCCATTCTTAATTTCATTATTTCTCAGTAAGATGATTGGGTTATATTGCAGGTGTGGCTACTAAGTTTATTGTAGGTTAATTTTTAGTAAAAAAATAGTTTTCCTATGTGATCGATTGTATTAATAATAATTACAAGCTTATAGATCTAGTCAATTGGGTAAGTCGTTTTTAAACCACAGACAAAAAAGGCCGCTTTCGCGACCTTTTCTTTATGCTCAGTGAGCTAAAATCTCGATATTAGTCGATGATTTTAGAAACAACACCAGCACCAACAGTACGACCACCTTCACGGATTGCGAAGCGTAAACCTTCGTCCATCGCTACTGGGTTAATTAGCTCTACAACAAACTTTAAGTTGTCGCCTGGCATTACCATTTCTACACCTTCAGGTAATTCTACTGCACCTGTGATGTCAGTCGTACGGAAGTAAAACTGTGGACGGTAGCCTTTAAAGAATGGAGTGTGACGTCCACCTTCATCTTTGCTTAATACGTAAACTTCTGACTCAAACTTAGTATGAGGTGAAATTGAACCCGGCTTACATAATACTTGACCACGCTCTACGTCTTCACGCTTAGTACCACGTAATAATACACCACAGTTCTCACCTGCACGACC
>NZ_BNAH01000018.1 GCF_014653195.1 Thalassotalea profundi | reverse complement strand
CACCTTGGTCATGTGTCACCTGATGAGTATGAAAACCAGTTTTTAACTGGAAGCTAGAGGTCTACAAAATCGGGGGAAGATCAGGGCCTCCTTGTTCAGGCAAGTCGACCTATTTAAAAACACTTGAACATGACTTTGTTATATCTTCAGACGATGTTGTTGAAATACTCTGTCGGAAAAATGGCTTGAGTTATCATGAGTATTTTCAACTCCCTGGCGAAAACAGCCTTAAAACGCAGCACCGTCACATATTTGAAAGCCTTATAGATGAAAGCCTGAACCACAAACATGTCGTTTGGGATCTTACCAACCTAACCCGGCGAAGCCGCAGTAAAATTTTCCAATATTACCCAAATGCAAAAATTTCAGCGGTTGTTTTCGACTACAAGGGGAAGGAAGCATTATTGCTTGCACGAAATCAGCAAAGGTTCTTATCTCACGGGAAGCATATTGATGAAGGCGTAATGAAAGAAATGTTTAAAAGGTATGAGCCTGTTACTAAGAATAAGGGCTATACCAACATTATAAACAAACCCGTCTAAAGGTAATTTATTTTATTTTTGTGTAACTAATATTATTATTTGTTGTGTTGTGGTTCTGTTAGTTTGTTGAATTTATTGGTTTTTATGTTTTGGCTTGTTTTTCGCTTTAGTAAGTTTGATTTCAATTTATTAAGGCTAAAAAATAATGACAGATTTACTTATTCAGACTTTTATCTTTAGTGCGGTGTTAATCGCATCGCTATTAGTTGGTATTCGTTTTTTTAAAAACCAACAAAATAATAGCTCATTAAAGCAATGTGAGGAGCTGATATTAAAAAATACAGAATTACAAACCTCTAATAATTCATTACAGCAGAGTATTTCTTCATTAAAAGAAGAACTTGCCGCCGCTAATTCAACAATATCCCACCTTAATAGTATTGAAGTTAAATTTAGTGAGTTGCAACAAACATGTAGCAACCAACTTGAATATATAGCCAATAATAAAGCTGAAATTAGTAAACTGTCGACACAAATTGATGAAAAAACTCTTCAATTACAACGAACAAGTAATGCATTAGATAAGGCCAACACAGACATAACTCAAATGCAGAAACACTTACAAAGTCTAAGCAATGAGAAAGCCGAGCAAGCGGAAAAGCTGAATTATTTTGAAGAAGTAAAAGCTGAATTTGCTAGTACTAAAGCTGAGTTAACCCAGGTTAGAGAAAAGAACCGCATAATAAGCAATGAAAATGCAGAGCAAAGTGAGAAGTTAAATCAGCTAGGTGAATTAAAGCAAGAACTGACTAGCTTAAAAGAAACATTAGCCTACCGACTCAACGAAGTGAGTGAGCTTAAATCGCAGTTATCTGCTGATGATGAAGCTAAAAAGGCACTTCAAGATAAGATCATTTTATTAGAAACCGCTGAAAAACGTTTAGTTACTCAGTTTGAAAACACAGCCAATAAAATATTCAAAGAAAAAACTGGTGAGATGTCAGCACAGAATAAATCATCACTAGATAGTTTGTTATCACCACTTAAAAACCAAATTGGTGATTTTAGCAAGCAAGTTAATGATGTTTATACCAATGAGGCTAAAGAGCGTTATGCCCTTAAACAAGAGGTGCATAGCTTAAAAGCGTTAAATGAAAAAATGAGCAAAGAAGCTACAGCATTAACAAGAGCTTTAAAAGGTGATAATAAGAAGCAGGGCACATGGGGAGAAGTAGTTCTTGAACGTGTGCTGCAAGAATCGGGATTACGTTTAAATCATGAGTATGACACTCAATTAGCGTTAAAAGATGAAGAGGGTAGCTTATTTAAGCCTGATGTGATTGTGCATTTACCAGGAGATAAAGACGTTGTTATAGATTCTAAAATGGCATTAACAGCGTATGAGCGTTATTTCAACGCAGAAGATGATGTAATTCGCCAGCAAGCTTTAAAAGAACATATTATTGCAATTAAAAATCATATTAAGCAGTTAACCAGTAAAAACTATCACGATTTATATGGCATTAAGTCATTGGATTATACGTTGATGTTTATACCTGTTGAACCCGCCTTTAATGTTGCAATAGAGCATGATAACGAATTGATACAATTAGCATTAGAGAAGAATATTATGCTTGTTAGCCCAACCAATTTAATGGTGGCACTAAAAACCATTAATAATATGTGGCGAGTTGAGTATCAAAACCAAAATGCTCAGGATATTGCCAATAAAGCCGGTGCTATTTACGACAAACTAGTTAATTTTGTTGATGATATGAAAAAGCTTGGTAATCACCTACAACGTGCAGAAAGCAGTTATGGAGATGCAATGAAGAAACTAAGTGAAGGACGAGGTAACTTAATTCGTAAAGCTGAAGATATGAAGAGTTTACGTATATCAAATAATAAGTTATTACCTAGTGATTTGGTAGAAAAATCCGAGATTACGTCGATGGTTGCCAATGGTTATTGTTCATAAAATAAACACTAAGCTTTAAAGGTAACATTATGATTTCTCATTTAATATTTATTAATGTAAAGTATGTAATAGGACAAATAACCAAACTTTTTTCACGGTTATTTTTGAATATGACTTCGTTAGAATTTCAAATTTTAGAACCGAATAATGGCATAAAAGGAAGTATGTGTTTATGAATATTTTTACTCCATCTCAATGGTTATCTCAATTCCTGTCTACTCGTGGCTTAAACTCAGTGACTGGTGACGCGTTATTTACTTATCAAATGAAGCATGAAGAGTATAAAGCGTTAAAAAATGTTGTATCGCAATTCTATCCTAAAACGAACATTGGTGTTTCAAAGCACAAAGAATGGGCCGCTTGCTTTGTGATTTGTTGTTCTGAATGGTATAGGCGAGATTGTGATTCTCTAAAGTGGGAATGGTATGCAGCATGGGAGTCTTTAGGTTTTGAATTAAGTGCTAGCCAAAGGGCTGATGTTATTCCTTTGGGATTAGGGAGTTATTGGAAAAGACCTATTCGAAGCTATGAATCGGAACGGCGTAACTTTTTAGGTTCAGTTTTTATAGAAGGTGGTTTGCCATTCCAACTTGTAAGTACTAAAGATAATAAATTTGGTGATTTAATAAGAAAAATCTTACGTAACTATTATAAAGTTGACTTAATTGGTGTTTCTTTAAATGAATTAATTAGTAGCTATTTAGAGTATTTACCTAGCGTATTTACAGAAGATGAGTCTATTGATCTAATCGCCAAAATAGTTCGTAATTTAATGGGACTAGCTGACAAAATCGAAATAAGTAACCAAGACGATTTACCATCAGAACAACTTGATCAAATTTTACCTAACTGGCGAAGTCAGTTTCCTATTCCATTAGATGTAAAAACAGGAAAAGGTCTATTAGACAATTGGTTGATAGGGGCGTCTTCTGCTAGTTCTTCAATTAAAAAATATCAGTCAAAATTATCTTGTAAGCATTTTTTTGATTTAGACAGTTTAATGTTTAGCTCTGAAGTATCTTTACCTAAATTACTCAATTTTTATTTTAAAAAATCAGATGTTAACTCAAGTAAGCTTGATTTAGGCTTAAATGAAGGAGCTAAAAGAAGAGCGGACTTCGGTAGTGTTTTTGCACAGTTTGAAACTAATCGCACGGTAATAAAACCAAGAAAGAAAGGTGTTTGTTTTTCTAGAACCAATATTGATAGTTCACTGTTTATTGAATTGTCTGAATTAGGGGTTAGTGTTGAGCAGCTTTGTATTGAAAACTCTTCTATAGCGTTAGGAGAAGCTCCGATTGGTTTTGTATTCGAGGAGGATGAAAATAAATATATTTGTATTGGCCAGGCAAGTTTTACTACTAAACATAAAGAAATCTATGTTTTAGTTCCATCGTCCTATGAAGTAGAAAACCTTAGTGGTTTTGCGTTAAAAGATAAAGATGTTGAGGCATATGGTTATAAATTAAGTTGGTATAAAGTTTCTGGGGATATTCGCTTTTATTGTTCCGAAAGTCGATATCGTTTACGTACAAACTCTTCATCTAATACAAGTGGAATGCTGGCTATAGTTGGAGATGAAGTTCAATGGGAGACTAAACCTGCTCAAGTTTATAAAGGGGTTCCTGAAATAAAGTCAGTAAATGAACATGCTGATGTTAACTTTGGTTTGACGAGGTTATTAGATAACAAGCCAGTAAATACGATTAAAGAGTATGAGAAGTTTGGGCAGCACGTTTTTAGCGTAAAAAATAATGATAGCGATACCTTAATTCGTCGAAAAATAGCGATTCTTCCTCAAGACTTGTCTATTTCCTTCAACAGTGAAAATGAGAGTGCTGTAATCAATGTGACTACAGCTCAACCGATAGTTGTTTCACTAATTGCCCCTGAAACTGAAATTATTCAATCAAAAAATGATAACACCAGGTGCTTTACTATAAAGCCGAATTCATTACCCCCAGCAAAAGTAATCATGCAAATAAGTGCAAATTTACTTTGTGATCCTATTGAAATTATTTTGCCTTATCCTGCCGAAGGCATTTATGGTTTTGATAAGGATGGGAATGAATTACCAGAACAACTTACTATTCACCAATTACTTGGCTCCGAAATTTATTTATTTTCTAATCAAGATTATGACGAGAAATTTGAATTGGAGTTTGCGTTAAAACCTATTATCAGAAACTCTCCTACTATATTTTCATCTATTTCTGTAAGTAATAAACCTAAGGTGTTGAGTTTATATAGTTTTAAAGAAAAAATTGTTTCATTGTTGTCTTTAAGTGACAAGTTGGATGCTGAAGTTGCTATAAGTATTAAATGTCGTGGATATAAAAAACAATTTACTGTGAGGCGCTTTGCTTCAGAAGTGAAGTTTGATCCTATAGATCAATTATATTCATTTGAATCAAATGCTTTTTCAGACGAAGTAAGTCATAACCTTCTAGCAATGAGAATTGCTGAACCTGAATGTAAGCCAGTAAACCTACCTCGAAGAATGCTTGGTAGTATTGAGTTAGATAGGTTTAAAATTGCAAAAGAGATGACTAAAGGTGGGCCTTGGTTAATTATCCCTGAAAATCGGACAGATATTGATTTTAGACCTGTATTTTACTTTGAAGATGCACTCGACGTCGCAGATGTTAAGCCTTCATCTAGCATGCAATCAGCTGTTAAAGCCTTTCATCCTAAATTTAACCCAATGGCTATTGCCGACATGATGGAGGTAATGGCTAATGATTATCACCACTCCAGTTGGCTTTATATGAGAAGTTTGTGGGATAACTTTGGTTATTTACCTTTATCAACTTTTGAGGTTTTCAAAGCATTAACAAAGAACCTTAAAGCATTAACGATAATTTTATTCAAGTTTGAAATGGATGAGGAATTTATTCGTCGTTTAGACACTGAATTTCCGGTTCTTTGGGAGTTAATTCCTTTGGACTATTGGCATAGAGCCAAAAATGACTTTATTAGCTCTTTGGAAAAAATAGACATTCCAGCTGACTTTATTCACGAACAAGTCAATTCAATGTTTGATCGTTTAAATAATGCAGTTCCAAGCTATCCAGAAGAGGTCATTAAGTACATAAAAAGTAATGTCGTTTCGCATAAGTTACCAGAAGCCGTTCTTTCTATTTGGTTAGATGATCTGAAAAATGATCATTCTGAACTAGACGAAAAGTGGCCTACGAACCCTAAATTCGATATTGAAAATGCTCTGTCCTTATTAGATGGTACTGAACCGATGCTAGCTTACTATCATAAATGGCAAAAATCGGTAGTTATGTACCCAATCATTGCTGCGGCAATTGCTTCAGGAAAACTTGATATTGAAAGTGTCTTTAAACTAAATGTTTCCAAAATATTTTCACTTACACAATTAAGAGATTTTGAACCCGTCTGGTTTTCATCTATGTATAGTTATTTTGTAAGTTACTTTACTCAAGAAGTATAAAAGGAATTATCAATGAATTATTTTTCAGCATTAGTAGAACAGTCATTAAGTAGAGCGAAAGAATCAACGTTGAGTGTTTTAGGGATCACGAACCCTAAATTACGAGAGCACCTGCAAGTACAAATGCAGGGTAAATGCGGAGATGAGGGATCTTTTTTAGCCTCCCCACTATTTGAACATACTTTTGGTTGGACACAAGCTGAGCCAAAAATGAAAGATTTAGTCGATGATAAACTCTTATCTTCTAAAGTAATGTCATCTCTTGATAAAGCAAAAGTCACAAATAATAAAGGAAAAGTTGTCGAGAATAAGTACCAGTTTAAATCAGAGTTTCATCCTTATACGCATCAACTAGCTAGTTGGGAAACGTTATTGGACAAAAATGTTAAATCAGTCGTTGTTACGAGTGGTACGGGTTCAGGTAAAACAGAGTGTTTTATGGTGCCAGTTCTTGAAGAACTCTATCGAGAACAACAAAGTAGGCAAGAGAAACTCTCAGGGATCAGAGCCATATTTTTGTACCCGTTAAATGCATTAATAAACTCACAACGAGAACGTTTACATGCTTGGACAGAAGATTTTGGTAGTGATATACGTTTTTGTTTGTATAACGGAAACACTGAAAATAGCGAGAACAAGGTACGAGCAAAGCAATCTCAAGTACCAAATGAAATACTTTCGCGAGAGTTAATGCGTAGAGAGCCTGCGCCAATACTCGTTACAAATGGGACGATGTTGGAATATATGTTGGTGCGTAATGTTGATGCACCAATTATTAATAAATCTAAAGCAGAGCAGTCGTTGCGCTGGATTATTCTTGATGAAGCACATACTTATGTTGGTTCACAAGCAGCAGAACTATCAATGCAATTAAGACGAGTGCTGCAAGCTTTTGGTGTAGAGGCTAAAAATGTAAGGTTTGTGGCAACGTCGGCAACTATTGCTGATGAAGATGCTGAAGCACAGCTACAAAACTTTTTAGCTGAGCTTGCAGGAGTCTCACCAAATCAAGTTGTGGTCATTGGTGGTAAGAGAGCCATACCACAGGTAAGGTTTAATATTACGAATACTCTTTCCTTAGCGCAAATATCAGCTATTGAAGCGAATAAACCAGATGAAGCAAAGGACTTTGATCCTGATGTTTCAACTAAAAGGTTTGAAGCTTTATGCCAATCAGAAGTTGCAAAGACAATTCGAGATAAATTTGTTCAAAGTGATAAGCCTATTAAGTTAACGGATTTAGTCGAGTTTCTTCAGGGGCGATTCCCACATGATGACTTTGATCAAGCTTTAGCTCTTAAATGGGTAGACTTATTAACAGGGACTAAGCCAGACAAAAGCTCTCAAGCATTTTTGAAAGTAAGAGCGCATTTCTTTCAACGAATGCTAAATGGCCTATGGAGTTGTATAGATCCAAACTGTCCAACAAAAGAAAGTACTGTATTAAAAGACAACTGGCCTTTTGGCAATGTGTATATTGCACAGAGGAGCAGGTGTGACTGCGAAGCTCCAGTTTGTGAAGTTGGTTTCTGTAATGACTGCAATGAACCTCATTTACTTGCCGTTGAGAAAAATCATGCTATTGCTCAACGAGAAACAAATGTATCTGATGAATTTTCATTGTTAGTAGATGTAGATGAAGATTCTGAAGAATCGACTTCTAGAGCCTCAAATAAAAAGCATTATGTTTCACCAATTACATTATTAGCTTCTCCAGATAGAGAAGGGAATTTTATACGTGTTGGTATTAATAAAACATCTGGGCTTATTGGAGGCTTAGACGAAGATATTACGTTATATTTATATCAAGACTATGAAAATGAATGTGGAAATTGCTCATATAAAGGCTATTCAGGAAATAAACCAATAAGAAGAGCAATGCTTGGCTCTCCATTCTATGTAGCTAACGTTGTACCAACATTATTAGAGTTCTGCCCTGATCCTGCTGTGGACAAAGATACTAAACTCGGTCCTCAAAGTTTACCTGGAAGAGGACGCAAACTCATAACCTTTACTGATAGCCGTCAAGGCACTGCTAGAATGGCAGTGAGAATGCAACAGGAAGCTGAGCGTAGCAAGCTTAGAGGGTTAGTATTTGATATTTTGAAAAAGAATCAACTTGAAGCTCCTATTGAAGAAACAATTTCAGAAGATGTTGATATTGAAGAGTTAAAGTCTTCAGTTGAAGCCCTCCTAAAAGCTGGAATGAAAGATATGGCGAAAAATCTTCAAGCTAAGATTGATAATGCAAATGCAGGCACTTCTGCATTTATCCCCGTCATTGTTAATTGGTCAGAATTAGTTAAATCATTACAGCTATCAAATGATATTAAAAACGCAATGTTGGAATACAATAAGTATGCTAACCCTGAAGTTTTTGATAACGCTACTGGACCACAAAAGCTTGCAGAAATGTTGTTGATTAGAGAGTTTGCAAGAAGACCAAAAAGACAAAACAACCTAGAAACACAAGGAATTGTAAAGCTTGGTTATGTAGGTTTAGATAAAATTACAAATAGCCCACCAAACTGGGAGGGTTATAACTTAACCTTGGATGACTGGTTAGATTTCTTAAAAGTTACTTTGGATTTTTATGTTCGTGAAAATACATACATAAAGCTGGAAGATGACTGGAGGGTATGGATTGGTTTTAGGTTTGCTCCTAAAACATTTCGTAAGCCTGATTCAGCTGAAGAAGATGAGAACAGAGTTAAAAGGTGGCCTCAAATTAAAAAGGGGAGTTTGAATAGACTTGGCAAACTACTAACTCTAGGCGCTAACCTTGATCACAAAAACTCTAGGGATATAGACCAAATGAATGAGTGGTTGAGAGCCGCTTGGACAGCACTCACTACCCACAGAGTTCTTGATAATGAAGGCAATCAGTTTTATTTGAGTAGAGAAAAAATCACTTTTTCTTTTAGTGAAAAGTTTTTTATTTGTCCCATTACTAACAAACTAATAGATACTACCTTTAAAGGACTGACTCCATACCTGCCAAATGATTTAACTCAAAGTAACTTTATTTGTAAGGCTGTTGAAATGCCACCTATATGGTCTTTTGATGTTTCCCAAGAAGATTATAAAGTAGGATTAGATAAAATCAGAGGAATGGTTAATGATGACAAGGAGCTTGAAGTATTACGTTCAGAGAACCTATGGACTGATATAAATGATAGAACAATTGAAGGTGGCTTTTATTACAGAACAGCTGAGCACTCAGCACAACAATCAGCCGACCGTCTGAAAACTTATGAGGACATGTTTAAACAAGGAAAAGTAAACGTTTTAAACTGTTCAACTACAATGGAGATGGGGGTTGATATTGGCGGTATTTCTGCCGTTGTAATGAATAATGTGCCCCCTCACCCGGCTAATTATTTGCAAAGAGCAGGGCGTGCAGGGCGTAGTAATGAATCTAGAGCAATAGCGTATACACTTTGTAAAAGTAACCCTCATGATAGTGAGGTATTCAATGATACTGCATGGCCATTTGTAACGAAAATACCCGCACCTCAAATCTCATTAGACTCATCTAGATTGGTTGCACGCCATGTAAACTCATTATTGCTATCAATATATTTAAGAGATGTTATTGGTACTACTGATAAAGAGAAGACATCATTAAATTTACAATGGTTCTTCGAATCTGAAGATGGCGTCATTTCTACCTGTGACAAATTCAAAGCATGGATGGACTCTGCTTCAGTTCCTATTGAAGAAGCATTAAAAAGCTTAGTGAGAGGTACGGCGTTAGCTGGCAATGAAGTTCGTAGCATCATTAATTCATCTAAAAAAGCAATAGAAAAGCTACAGGCTTCATGGTTATCTCAGTTGAATAATTTAAGCTCAGCATTAAAAAGTGCGTCTAAAGATTCCCCATTTGAGTATAGAATAACTCTTGAGTTGGCTAGACATAGAAAAGAGTATCTTTTAAAAGAATTAGCAGCAAAAGCCTTCTTACCTGGCTACGGGTTTCCGACAGATGTTGTTACTTTAAACAACTCAAACATAGTTGATTTTCGTCGTGACAAAGAGGGGAAAAAGTCTAAAGCAAAATTTCGTGAAGATAATATATCTCAATTAAGAGATATGCCTAGTCGTAACTTAGCGGTAGCGATTAGAGAATATGCGCCTGGAGCACAATTAGTTATTGATGGTCGAGTATTTCGTTCTGCTGGTATTTCACTTAATTGGCAAAAGTTAGGTAGTAGCGTTAAAGAAGCGCAAAAGTTTGATGTTGCATGGCAGTGTAGTTACTGTGGCCAAACAGGCATCGATAGATCTAGTTCTACATCAGATGAACTTAAGTGTTCTAGTTGTAGTCGTAATATACCTTCATCTTTGATCAAAAAGACAATTGAACCGACAGGTTTTGTTACGGACTTTTTTGATTCTCCCGGTAATGATATTACTAGGCAGAACTATATCCCAGTACAACCAGGCTGGTTATCACTAAATGGCGAAGATTTCCCGCTTCCAAACCCAGCTACTGGATTTATGAGTTATGGTAATAATGCGACTTTGTTTCAACACTCATCAGGAGAATATGGAACAGGCTTCGCAGTTTGTTTGTCATGCGGAAAAGCAGAGTCGATGACTATAAACAGTGAGTTCCCTGTAGGATTATCACCAACTTCAGAACATAGACCAATAACATCGACTCCTAAATCTAAAGATTCTGATGGCTATCAGCCACCATGTGATGGTAGTGCCACTGTGCATTCTGATATTCACATTGGATGTACAAGCCTGACAGATGCATTTGAGTTGACATTAAAACACCCGATTACTGGACAATATATCGATGTATCTGATGAAGGAGAAACAGTAGCGTTAACTTTAGCTGTTTCATTAAGAAATGCACTATCTCATAAATTAGGTATCTCTACTTCTGAAATTGGTTATTCTGTAAGACCTTCTAGAAACCTGAATTCCAATTTACCTGCAATGGTTATACAACTATATGATGCAATAAGTGGTGGTGCTGGGTTTGCTACTAGTAGCGCTCGTTTCATCGGTGAGCTACTGGTTGATATGTACTCAAACCTAGCCTGTTCATCAAGCTGTGAGGAAGCTTGTTCTTCATGTTTGTTAGATTCAAATACAAGACATGATGCTAATCATTTAGACAGAAAATCTGCTATTGAATGGTTAGGTGATGATTTTACAAAGTTTATTTCACTCCCTTCTGAATTTGAGTATTTAACGGGATCTAAATACTGTCATGAATCGATAAAAGAGTGTATTTCTCACCAAATAAACAAAGGGGCTAACTCTATTAAAGTTTGGTTATCAAAAGAAATTAATGAATGGGATTTGGATGCTAGACAAGTACACATGTTTGTTTACCAGATGATACAAATTAATGGAGTTGAGTTGTCTTTTGTTCTACCAAACATTCCATTTGGAGAAAATGAGAAACGTAGTTTACTTAGATATAAAGAACTAGGTATAAAATTACTAAAACCAAATAAAGAATTAACTAATGGCAATATGGTCGCCCTTGTTGAGTCGGCGAATAAATCAGTTTCAATTGCTAGCCAAGGCGCAGAGATGTTGTCACCTAATGGACTTTGGTTAGAAAGTAATAGTGAAGATATGTTAGTTAAATCTACCTTATCGCAAGACTTTAAATTTAGTGAAATAGATACATCCCAGTGGATTGTTAACCTATCTGACGGTGCAAGAGTCGAGTTCAGCACTGAGCTTAATGGTGAAATAAAGTCGTTTGGTGACAGGTTTTGGGCATTTATTTGTAGAGAATATGAGCCGTTATCAAATGAATTTAAAGATGGTGAGTTAATAGAGGTTGCATATACAGACAGGTACCTTCAATCGCCTTGGTACATGATTATGTTAGGAGAAATTATTAGAGGGTTGCCTTTTAATTCTAAAACTTCATTTGAACTACAGACATTATTCTCATCTAAGCCGGGATCTGGTCGTTTTATAAATCATGATTGGGCTGTTTCATCAGATATGGTCGAAGTTCTTAGTTTGTGGTTTCAAGAAGGCATTAAGTTACCTTGCTTTATTGATTTACATGAGAATAGAGCTGATATATCTCACCGAAGAGAGCTGATTCTAAAATTCAAAAATGGCAATGAATACTGCATTGGTTTTGATCAGGGGGTTGGCTACTGGAATCATGACCTGCCAAGAAATAAACATTATTTCGATTTTGAAGATGTCAGTAAGCAATTAGTTCAGATGTGTGAAGCTTGGGAAAATGGAAGCATAAAAAATGGTTTTGATTGGAAAACAGTCATATATATAAACAAGTCATAATCAGTTCATTCATTTACACAAAGTGTAACGTGGTAATAAAAATTACTTATTTGCATTTTATATTACATATTGGGTTGTTTGTTTTTGCTAGTTAAGTTGTTAAGTCATTGTTATTGTTTGTTTTACTTTTTTGGTCTGTTTTTCGCATTAATTATATGGTTATCATAATCATATGAGGAAAACGCTATGGCTTTTATTTTAAAAGAAAATGATCGACTTTATGTATTACCTGAATTGACTAACAGTCAGCATGCAAAGATAAGAAAAACACAAAGGGGAATATCACATAAGCAGATGGTACTTGCTTACCAATATGGTCGAGTGATTCATTCTAGACGCGCTGTTTATCATGTGATTGGAAATAAAGAGATAGAAAAGTTTGGTTCGATAGAACCAGAACTAAAAAATATGAATGGGATTCAGCTTGTTATGTCGGCAAACGGGACGGTTTTAACTGCTTTTCGTAACAAAGATTTAAGAAAAGTTCGACCATTCAAACATAATCATAAGCATTTACATTAATCGGAGATTGATAGCACAGAATCAATCAGAGTTAAAAGGGAAGAAAATGAGTTTAAAAAAATTCGCGGTAGCAAAAGCAAGAGCACTACCTGTATTAATTTTAGCAGACACCAGTGGCAGTATGTCAGTGGGTGGTAAGATCGCAGCGCTTAATGAAGCTGTTCAGAGCATGGTATCTACATTTAGACAAGAATCAGCACGACAAGCTGAAATTCAAGTGGGCTTAATCACTTTTGGTGGTGATAAGGCAGAAATGCATTTGCCGCTTGCTAAAGCATTAGAAATAGAAGCGATGCAACCTTTAGATGCAAAAGGCCGAACGCCAATGGGTCATGCTTTTGAATTAGCAACTGAGGTGCTTGAAAATAAAGAATTGATCACATCTCGTGATTATCGTCCTGTATTAATTTTACTTTCTGACGGTATTCCAACCGACAGTTGGCAAGCAGGTTTAGAACGTTTAACTACGAGTGAACGCGGTCAAAAAGCGAGTCGTTTTGCTATGGCGATAGGGGCTGAAGCTAATATCGATGTACTTGAAGCATTTAACAATGACTTAGAAGCGCCAGTATTTAAAGCTAATGAAGCTAGAGATATTCACCGCTTCTTTAGAGCAGTAACCATGAGCGTAACAGCACGCTCTCAGAGTAGAACCCCTAACGAACTCGCACCGATTAACTTTGATGAGTTAGATAACGATGACGACGATTTAGGTTTAGATTTAGAAGGCAAATGGTAAGTATTCGTCAACTAAGTGTTTCTGTCATTGGGCCTGGTCATTTACTAAATGGTCAGCCCAATCAAGATTCAGTGCTAGTAAAAAGGGTGCCAAGTGGTTGGCTCGCAGTTGTTTGTGATGGCATGGGGTCTAAGCCTCATGCGGATGTGGGATCTAGTCAAGCATGTCGATCAACATTTGATGTGATTAAGGCGGTTGATTTCAGCATTGAAAGTAAAGCGCTTATCAAACGGGTTTACCAAAAGTGGTTGAACTCGCTTGGTGATATTAAAGCCAGGGATGCAGTGACAACGTGTTTGATAGCTTGGCTTTCTGATAGTGGAGAACTTAGAACATTTCAGTTAGGTGACGGTTTAATTCTAACGTCGCAACAGACAACTGAGAAGTTGGATACAAATGATTTTGGCAACTTCACTACAGGCTTAGGTAAATCTAAACAGTTTTCAGACTGGCAGGTAACGCAGCAGCAATTGACTGTAGGTGATGTGATTGCGCTTATGACCGACGGCATTAGTGAAGATCTGCACCAAGGCATGGAGCTGGACTTTGTAAATTCGATTGTTGAAAGCACTAAGGGCAAGAGTATTAGACAAGCTAAGGCTTGGTTAAAAAACGAATTTAGGAACTGGGGTACACCGAATCACACGGATGATAAAACCCTCGCACTATTGGTTTTGAGCTGATTGTGCAAAATAAAGGTTATAAACAAATGACAAGTGAACAAACAAAAAAACGCATTGTTACTGACACATTTGGTCAAGATTTTGAGTTAGTTAAAAAAATTGGACATGGTGGGCAGGGAGAGGTTTATACAACTCAGGTTGACAATGTGTTGGTAAAAATGAACACACAGCAACATGTAAATAAAAGAAGGAACTGGTTAGAGCATATTCGTTGGTTAATGAGACAACCTTTAGAGCAGTTAAATATTGCAAAACCCTTCTCGCGGATAGCGATGAACAAAAAAAGTATTGGTTATGCAATGGAGCTGATGGATGGATTAATTCCTCTAGAATCGTTAATGAATGAAACTGAGGAGTTAATTGCTGCGGAAGGTTCACCAGAGCATTACTTATCAACGGGTGGCTTAAAACGCCGAATGACTATTTTGGCAAAGCTCGCCAGAACATTGTCAGACCTTCATGCAAGAGGTTTAGCATATGGTGACTTATCTCCTGCTAATATCTTTGTTTCAGAAAACCCAGATTACTCAGAAGTGTGGTTGATTGACTGTGACAATATTTGTGTCAATCAACGTGAAAGTTTTGATTCTTTAGTAGATGAAGGCAAGCCAGGTCGCATTTTTAGCCCAGGTTTTGGTGCACCAGAAGTTGTTAATGGCGATAGCTTTGTTTCCTCGCTAACGGATGCATGGAGCTTCGCAATCGTCGCGATGAAGCTATTAACAACTAATCACCCATTTATTGGTGAAGCGGTTGAAAATGGTACTCCTGAAGATGAGGAGCGAGCGTTTGCTGGTGAGTTACCTTGGATATACCACCCAACTGATCATGCAAATGCGCTAGATGAAGATTACCCCAAAGGCATTCCATTAGAGCTGGTAGCGCTAAAGCCCCTTTATAATTTATTTGAGCAATGCTTTAACGCAGGTAAAAATGAACCGCTAGCCAGACCAAGTTTAAGTGAATGGGCGGAAGTCTTTGAGCAGCTTGCGCATATGCTGGTGAAGTGTCAAAACCATGAATGTAATGCATCCTTCAATTTCTCAGTGAATGACGGCCAGCTAGAATGCCCATTTTGTGGTTCTGTAATGAATAATACACAGGTACTGCTTATTCGAAACAACCTGCATGACCCATCTATTCTGGAGCTTCCTAATACTCAACCTAGTGATGCTTACTTTGATACTGGTTATCACCAAACGCTTAATATTGGCGAAACAATCGTAATCAAAAACTCTTGCCCTGGTTCTATGTACTGGCCTGAGTCACAAGAGCTACTCTCCATAAGCTTTTCCAATGAGGGGTTAGAGATCACTCCAATAGGTGCTAAATCTTTTGAGATGGGATTTGCAGACTTTAAGTTAGAACTCGACAAGCACAAACTTCAAACGTTTAACTCAAAAACACCAGTATCGGCTTCGACGAGAGCTAATAAATGGTTAATCATTAAGCCAATCTATGAGACTTCTGAGCCGCAAATGACTAACCTGTTTAGGTTGAGGTGGTAAGCTGATGAATACACAAGATCTAAAACATTTAACTCAAGAAAAGATCATTGAAGTTGTTCTTGAAGAGGATGCTATTTTGGCGCTTGATTGTGAACAAGATATATCTTTTCATATAATCCACGACGAGCTGTTTATTAAGCAAAATGATCTTTTAGCACAGGTTACTAACGCTGAAGTATTTGATAGCTATGGCGACATTGAGCACTTTATTTGGATACCGATTTCTAAACAAGAAAATAAGGTGCTTATTCAAACAATCCCATGTTTACCAAATAATTTGGATTTTCACGATCTGCAAGTTTCTGTAGATGAAAACATTACTGAGCAAGTTGCTAAACTCGCAAAGCTAAAAAACAAAGATATTGATAGTGTAACAGATTGGCTAAAAAGCGAGTTTGTACTTGATGTAAATAACCAGTCGAAAGTGCTAACAGCAATCAGTAAAGCAAACGTTGCTGAAAGTAGAGGGCTAACGATTGTAGGTAAAACGAGTTTGTTAGAAGTGCAATATACTCCAGACCAAAGAATCTGGGCGAAATCGGTTAAGAAATTACGCCGTAAGGTTAAGTTCGATTTGAGTTCTATAGATTGTGAATTATCCTTTGTTGACAATACGGTTGCAGCTCGAATTCAAGACCCTTTAGTGAAGCAAAAGCTTGAGGAGTTAAATCGAAATAATTCAACATACATAAACTTATGGAACCAATACAACCAAAAAGTTAAAGAAAAAGCAGTGGAACTTGCTAATAAAGCTGGCTTTGTTCGTTATATCAAAATTGTTAAAGAAGATTCAGTTGATGGTGTGAAATGGAAGTTTTACTTCCAAGAAAAAGATATTGAGAAAGTTAAACAGCTTGCCGCAATTTTAAGAGAAGAGCCTAACCATACGTTAGAGATCAACAAACGTTTACCTAGTTGGTTGGAGAATAATATTGGTGATATTGGGCTTGAAATGGATGAAAAGGTAGAGAGTATTACTGCTCAATTTTCGGGGCATACTAATCAGTATATAACGCTTAATTTAAACTCTTACGGAAAGCCTGAAGAAAAAGGTGTTATTTATTTATCGATTAGTGGCTCAATTGTGCAAATGCAACGACGTGAGCAAGCAAGAGATTCAATTACCAACTTTTTGAATCCAATGAAAGACCTACGTCTGTTAATTGAAGATCAAGATTTCAGTATTTCTAGGCAAAAACAAACCAAAAAAAAATTGAACCCGTTAACGGCCGCTGCCAGAAAATCATTTAAAGATGAGCCAACGGAAAAACAAATAGAAGCTTTAGATGTTGCTTTAAATACACCTGATATTGCGTTAATTCTAGGCCCTCCTGGTACAGGTAAAACCCAAGTTATTAGTGCGTTGCAAAATAGGTTGGCAGAAAAGCATAAAAGTAACTTAACGGGGCAAATACTACTTACTAGTTATCAAAATGATGCAGTTGATAATGTTATTGCACGATCAGAAGCATTTGGCATTCCAGCTATTAGAGCTGATGACAATACCCGCGCCCCATATTTATTGGAGCAATGGAGTCAGAAACAGACAAGTAACTTAACTGAGGTTGCTAATGAATTAACTCAAAATGACGGTAGTTATAATATTATTAAAAAGATCCGAAAGGATATCGCCACGATTCTTGATTCTCGTGTAAATCGAAAACAAAAATACGAGCGGGTAAAAAGCCTTCTTGAGGATATTGATAATCTTAGAATCAATCACGGTTTTGATATACCACAGTCCCTGAAAGCAAAACTTGAGCAACAGTTTGAAACTCAAGTCAATGAAAATAAACCAACTTCCACCCCTTTGTTACTGAGACAAGTTAGAGGTTTACGAACCTCTGAACGAGCGTATGACGATGATGGCTATGAACAGTCTTTCAAGTGTCTATCCGCTTTACGCAGAACGGGGCGATATGAACAAGAAGTAGAAGTTCTTGATGAAATTATCGAAAAGCAGACTCTCAGTGCTGAAGACTTTGAAAAAATTAGAGAAATCAAAAATAAGTTACTCGATGATTTAATCCCCGATTACCGGCCTAAGTCGTTACAAGTTGAGCTTTCAAAGGAAGAAATATCAACGCTCCATCAATTGAATGAAGTTATCGCTAAGCATGCAAAGAATTGTGCAGCGGAAATACCTGATGTTATTGAGGAATATTTAGACTCAATCAAGTATCAACCGGATTACCTTGCCAAAAGTGTTAGAGACTACACCACGTCAATTGGTGCATCGTGTCAACGCTCTGCGGGTCAACAGGTTGTAAAGTATAAAGAGCAAATTAATGCTTCTTTGGATGAAGTCGGCGGAGACTTTACCTTCGATACGGTCATTGTGGATGAAGCTGCCAGAGCAAACCCGCTTGATTTGTTTATTCCAATGGCACTGGCAGCGAAGCGAATCGTATTGGTTGGAGATCACTTCCAGCTTCCGCAAATGTTAGAACCCGATATTGAAAAAGAAATGATTGAAGCAGGTGACTTGCAACAAGAGACTGCTAAAGCCATCAAAATGAGTCTTTTCGAGCGATTATATACGCAATTAAAAGCTCGCCAAGCCAAAGATGGGATTCAGCGAACTGTGATGCTAGATACCCAGTTTAGGATGCACCCAGATATCGGCGGATTTGTTAGCCGTTCGTTTTATGAAGCTGAAGGAGAGCCAAAACTTAAAGCAGGCTTGAGCAAAGATCATTTCGATCTCGGTATTGCTAAGTATAAAGGTAAAGTAGCCGAGTGGATTGACTTACCACTACCGTCTGGTAAAGAGCAACGCTCAGGGACTAGTTGGCAACGCGATTGTGAAGCACAAAAAGTTGTTAGTCAAGTGCAAGAGTTGTTTGCAGAAAATCCTAATTTAAGTGTGGGTGTGATTACCTTCTTTGCAGCCCAGCGAGAGCTAATTTTAAATAAGCTTGCGCAAGTAGGCATTTGCCAAAAATCAAAAGATGGTTGGGAGTATCTACCTGGCTTTAAAACAACTGAAGAAGGAGAAGAAAAAATTCGAGTTGGCTCTGTTGATGCTTTTCAGGGGAAAGAGTTTGATGTAGTGATTCTATCAACGGTTCGCTCTAATGCCTTTTCTGCATCAGATGAGAATGCATACCGAAAAAAATATGGCTTCATTCGCACACCAAACCGTTTAAATGTGGCGTTTAGTCGAGCTAAGAGTTTAATTAAAGTCGTTGGTGATAAAGCAATGTTTTCTAGTGATTCAGCCAAAAAAGCCATCCCTCAAGTATGGGCATTTATTCATGAACTCTGTGAGGTTAAGTCATGATTACACACAGAGATATTCAGGATGTTTGCTATTTAAGAAGTAAGCAAACTAGAAAACAGTATTACGAAAATCACAAAGATATTTTTTGGCCGTTTTATTTATGGCGTGTTGCAGCACCTAAAAGTAAACCAAGCTTAAATATTTTTCAGATGTTGGTGTTAAGGCTTATTTTGGCAGGGTGCCATGACAACGAAAAATTATGCCGATATAGCAATTTAGATAAAGAGCTTATCAGGTACATATTAGCGCAGTTAACTAATGATGGATACCTTGACGGTTGGAACCATACAGACAAAGCCAAGCAGTTACTTTTAGGTGTAGAAGAGTCTACAAACGAGAAAACAAGTTATTACATACTTCAAGATGCAACAACGGGAAAGTTGATGCCGAGGGTACTTTCGACATTACCGCATATTGAAGGCATGAATTTCACTGAGCGCTTCCCTCAATTTGTTCGAAGTAAAGGCTCAGGGAAGTTAGTAAAGCCTTTATTAATAAATAATACCGTTATGCAAGAAGCGCCAACGCCAGAGCAAATGAACACCAGCTTAAGAGCTTATCGCAGAGTATTGAACCAGTTAAAACAAGCTGACTTTTATATATCTGAGGATGCGCTAGAAGTTACCTACTCAATTGAGTTTATTGAGTTTGAACCTATAGCAGCGTTTATCCACACTAAGCTATTTTCAACAATTTCTGGGGAGCGCTCGTGGTATTTATCTGACCCAACGGGACTAACGGAAACACTTCCTGAGCTAAATGATGTTGCTGAACAGTTGTTGGATTCAAATAAGCACTTTGCTTCTAGGGTTAATGAAGTAATGGGGATCGCTGAAGATGAACATACGCTCAATTATAAGCAACAAGAACAGCTATTTGAGGAGCAGGCAAAAGTAGAATTGTTTTCAAACTATCCCTGGGTTCAAGAATATTCACTGATAAAAAAGCATGTCTTAGCAACATTGCGACTTAAGAATCAGGTTGAACAATTTCAAACACCTAGACCAGAGATCTTAGAAGGGTTGTTGAGTGAGTTGCAAAAAATAATCGAAGCTTGGTTAAAAACCTTTATAAAGCCTAATGAATACAACAACGACTGGGAAGTTTTAGTCATGCGGTGGAATGGAGATAGACCTGTTTTTCAGCATGATAAAAGACTTATTGAACAAATTTATCTACGAGTAACCAGCGTTAGTGCATATGCCGCGAAAAGGTTAGCAACTGTCAGAGGGGGTAATGTTCAGTCAGCAATGACAAGAGGCAATCAATCATTAAAGCCAATGCTAGCCGCGATGTTACTAACGTTTCCAAAGGTTGTAGAGAAATTATCAATGCAACTGCCTAACTGGTTAGACGATGCAATACGGCTTGCTGATGACAGAAACAATAAAGCTAGCCATGCCAGCGGAGAGGTTTTAACAAAAGAAGAGGTTATAAATCACCTCAATTCAGTAGATGAATTATTAAAAGTTTTAGAAAGAATTTTAGGGAGTAAATAATGGCAAAACGAAACAAAACAAAGAAACAACCTGTAGCTGCAAATGCAACAAATCCATCAAATTCAGCAACGGATAAAATAGGTAGTGCTTTAGCTGCTGTGGACAACCTAGCAGAAAGTGATAACGGTTCGATTTTTGGCGCTATGGCTGAAAAGTTAAAGCTAGCAAAAACGTCACATGATGCTGCAAGTGAAGAGCAAAAAAAAGAAGCATCAGAATCTTATGGCAACGACATTCAAACTTTGGTTGGGGAACTTAAAAAGCTAGTAGAGAAAAACAAGAAAATTGAAGCGGATAATAAACAGAGTTTATCTAGAACAAAACAATTAGAAGAGTCGGTAGAAGAACTTAAAAAGAAAATAGAGTTAGAGAAAAAAGAATTAGATCAGCAATCGAAAGAGCTGTTAGCGAACAAAAAGAAGAATGCAGAAGATAGGGCTGAAATTGCCAATAAAATGGAAGAGCTTAAGGAGCTAGAACTTGATGCTGAAAATGGGTTTGCCGCAAAACACATGGAAATGCTGGAGTCGTTTGAAGAAAAACAAAATAAGCTTCAAGAGTCATTGGTGCAGAAAAAAATAAATCTTGAAAAAGAAGTAGATGAGCTAACTAAAGCTAAACAATCGTTGAATGAAGCGGAAAAAGCCTTGCTTGAAGCAAAGCTACATGAGTTATCTTCTAAAGAAGCAGAATTAGACGAAAAAGAGTTCCAATTAAACCAAGAGAAAATACTAATTGAGAGAAAACGTAAGCAAGCACAATTAACCAATGAAGAAGCGAGTAGTTATAAAATTTCACTAAAAGATGAAATTGAAAAAGAATTCACCTATCAGATATCTTCACTTGAAAATCAGAAGTCTAACCTTGAAAAGCAAATTGCTCAGTATGACCAAGGTGAAAAGCAGTTACTTGAAAAGTTGAGTTCATTTAAGGACATAGAGAGACAATTTGGGGACACTACTCCACAACAGCTTTTAGGGGATTTGGCTAATTATAAAGAACAAGTAGCGGACTTAAAGTTTCAGCTTAACTCAAAGCCTAGTGAGTTGTTAGCCCAAGATTACTCAGAGCTTAAAAACGCTTATACAGAACTTGAAAGCCACAATAGGAATATGCAGGTAGAGCTGAAAGAAAAAGATAGACAATTAAATAAAAGTAGAAAGTCGGTTATTGACCTAGAAGAACTGGAAAAAAGAAGACGTTGTATTGAAACTCATAATAAACTTTTAGAGGCTGCCCAAACTGACTTAGAAAAGAGAGTGACACAGTTGGTCAGTATGCAACAAGCTGATTCAGCATTTCCTGCACTTTTAAAACTTGATGAAGATCTAAGAGCCAGAGGGAACACAGAGTCAGTCCCCTCATTAAGAGACTTTGCTCAAGAACTTCAACACCGTATTGCTTGGGACTCCGATGAACAGAAAGAATTATACTATCGTCTTGAAGATATTTGGCTGTTTATTGCAGGTCTTGCTATGAGTCGTTTACATATCCTGCAAGGGATCAGCGGCACAGGTAAAACAAGCTTAGCACTAGCTTTTGCAAGAGCTGTTGGCGGCGGAGTGGAAACTATATCCGTTCAAGCCGGCTGGCGCGACAAAGGAGATTTAATTGGTCATTTTAATGCGTTCGAGAAAAAGTTTTACGAGCAAGATACTTTACAAGCATTATATAAAGCACAAACTCCGGCATACAGTGATCGGCCATACATCGTATTACTGGATGAAATGAACCTTTCCAGACCAGAACAATATTTTGCAGAGTTTTTATCAGCTTTAGAGTTAGACCCCAAAAAACGAACTCTCACATTGATGACAACAGGACAACCTAATGGGCCAGAAAAGTTAATTGATGGGAGAAGAATTAAAATACCCGAAAATGTTTGGTTTATTGGTACTGCTAACCATGATGAAACAACGTTTGAGTTCGCTGATAAAACTTATGATCGTGCCCATGTAATGGAGCTTCCAAGGCAACCTGATAAATTTGAAATCAACAAAGATCTTGAGCCAGTGACATACAGTTTTGAGTCACTTGAGGCAGCCTTTGAAGCGGCAGCTAACAAACATAACTCTCAAGTTACTAAGCTTATTAAAGCATTAGATGATTCTGACCTTTCAATAATTTTAGAGGAAGAATTCAATGTTAGGTGGGGCAATCGACTAGACAGGCACCTCTTTAAGTTTATACCCGTGATGCTTGAGTGTGGCAGTGATTTGGGGTTTGCCCTAGATCATATGTTAGCAACTAAGGTGTTCAGAGCAGGAAAAGTGGTTGGCCGTTATGACATTAATAAAGAAAACATTTCAAACCTTGTTGATGCATTAAATGGTTTTTGGGAGTCTCAAGGCTTTAAGTCTAAGCCCGAAGCAAGTAAAAAGTTGCTTGATATTGCAAAAAAGACCGCGAGTAACGTTTAATGATTACTTGGTATGACAGATTTAACGGGAAGTTAGTAAAACAGCTTCCTGAAAATATTGCTTCTGGAAGATATACGCCTCAAGAATCGTGCATTTTAAATGGACATTCGAATATCCAACCAGATGATTTTCTTGTTAGTGATGGAACTGAAAAATTTCACATTGGATCTCAAGTAGGCTCATTTATTCATAATGAAAAGTCGGAACTACTTGAGGCCGAATTAGAAATTATCGAAAGTGCAATACTCGCATATCAAGAAGCGATTGACTTGGGGAGAAATAGTTCTTTTCTTATACCAGATAAATTACTTGCTCGCTTTGAATTAACCAAATTTGAGGAATTATTAGCTGATATTCTAACAAAAGGGCATCTCCAAGAAATTGCCAGACGGCCTAGAATGGAGTTAATTTATGAGGAGAATTTAGTTCCTGTATCTAGAGCTAAAAAAATAGCAAGTTCTGCCAATGCTCACCTAGCTTCTCATTCTGAATGTTGGCAAACCAGAACATTAACAGGTGTGATCCCTAAACAAATCCTCGCTTTAGAAAGTGAAGACCAGCTCAATATTTATGAAAATCGAGTCTATGTGAAATTACTTGGTAATATTGAGCAATATTTAGTTAAGCGCATTTTAGAAGTTAAAAAATTAGAAGAAATATTCAAGCAAGCAGTGAGCTTTCAAAATGCGGAAGGTATTTATTTTGAGTTGCGGGACAGTATCTTTACCTTATGGGGAGAAGGTTTTTCCGATGATGAACAGACGGATGATGCCGCAGTACACGGAATAGCAACACTTGAACTGCTAAGGAAGATGTTGAAAAAAGTAAGAACATTACAGCATTCCGCCTTGTATCTTTCTTTAACTCACAAGATTCAAGTTCCGCTTAAGTTAAATATGACCAACGTTTTGTCACATGACCAGCATTATCGTCATGTAGCAAGGTTATGGAATAGTTGGTTGGATACCCAGCAAGCTAATAACTATGATCCTGAACAAATTTATCAACGAAATAAGAAGCTTGCAGATGCGTATTCTCAGTATTGTTGTGACTTGGTGAAACGAACGTTGCATGAACTAGGTTTTAATGAATTGCCACCAAACTGCTTTAAAAGAAACGGAAACCAGGCCATTTACCTTGAGGTAACAGCTGGCTCTGAAATCGTATTAAAAGCACCTGAACATAGTTTATTCTTTATTCCGTGTTTCACTAATAGTATTGACCTATCAGACACAGAGTTGATGGTAAACAGTCAAAGGATATTGCTTTCTTTAGTTTCTGCTATAGAAATGAATGAAAAACATCTTTGTACTGCTCCAACCAATTTTTATTCATTAGAACAGCTAGCTGTTTTGATTTCGAAGTGGTTAATCAGTCAAACATTGCAAACTATTGGAATTACAGTATCTAAAGCTCCATCACTGCTTTTAAAAATGTTAAACCGAATGAATGCAAATGGCTATTGGAAGCTTGAGAATAATAGCATCACCATAATAAAGCCATGTCTAGTTGCTAAACCCAAGCTACTGGAGTTTAAGAAAGAGCATAAGCAGGATGTCTCTATCGCTCAGGCAGTTGACGCAGTCACTGAAGCCGCAGAAAGATTTGAAGAGTTGTTGTATTGCCCTTGTTGTGGCGCAAAAGCTGATGAAGGCCAATGGATTTCTAGGGAAGACAATTGCTTTGCAATTCGAAACTCTAGCTGTAATCACTTATGGGAGGTTAATCGACAAACGAATGGCAATAAAGTATTGAAAGTATCACCAAATAAGGTTTTAGATAGTGATATGTTAGACGACTTTGAGCGTACTGGTAGGTTTAGCATTTTAGTAAATATTTAGGTAATATTAATTACCATTCAATAATTATTATTACTATTTCATTGCTGCGTTATTGCTTGTTTGTTTTTATCTTTTAGAATTGTATAGATATTTTGTTTTTGGTTTGATTTTAGCACTAATTTAGGAGTTATTAACTTCGGAGTGCCTTTAATGAACTAACAATCTCTACAAACAGTAATTTTTGCAAACCTAATTTCATCAAAACTCTTATGTTAAAAAATCCTCCAAGGCCATCCTCCTCGCGAGAGGAGGCGGCTAATAGTTATCTGAGTTCCTGAACCCGTTTAAAGGCATTTTTAATCGTTGGCTTGGAGTTAGTCGGTTGTTGTTTTTCTTGTCGCCACAGTTTTAATAGGTTGTTTTCAAATTGTTTTCGAATGGGGCTCTGACAAGTATGTTTTTGCATGAGTTGGTTTACGCCTAAGAAAATATCGCCCACTTCTCTGGTGAAATGATTGTTCTCTAAGTGTTGACTGATCATGCTGATACCACCTTGTTGGTTGCATATTGCGTTACAGGCTTGTTCGAATGCGAGGGGAACTTGATAAACATCTTTTACGGTCGACGGATCAACGCGCTGTTGTTCGGTGCCATAACCGTCGATTATGCGATAGCCTGGAAAGTGTTTTGTAAATGTTTTTTGAAACTTACCCTCTGTAAAGCAATCGTCTTTTTCCTGACTATATTTCAACATGTAAAAGCCGATCACTTCTTCTAATAATGTCAGTTCCCTGCGACTGGTTAGCGTTCTCATTATTGTACTTAAGCCGAGTGACCGATTATCGCGGGTGAAAGCCATTAATGCACTTCGGCCTTCATATAGTTGCTTTTGGTAATCTGCACGATAGATAGCGTCGAGATAGGTGGCGCCTGGTAGCTCACAAAGTGGGCATCGTTCTCGCATTTCTTGCGCTTTGTTTTCAGCTATTTGCAGTTTATCGGCTTGGGTACCGCTGCCTAGGCAAAGAAATACAAAATCGTGGTCCTCTTTAACCACTTTGCCGTTTTCGAGTTCAATACCCACTCTACTCCAGCCATTTGTCCCAAGTAGTTTTTGGCTGGGTAAATCAAAAAAATTCTCCCCTTGGATCTTTACCCCAATGGCGGCTCGACCAGAGTTGAGTGCGCGCATAACGGTTATTTCTTCTTCAGTGAAAGGGGTGAAAGAAGGATGGTTGGGATTGGTAAATTTACCTAACAAACTAGAGCCGGGCTGTAGATCGCCACATTGGTTTTTTAGGTTTTTTATCCAAACCTCTCCCAATGTCATGGTGTATAAGCCATACCGTTTAAGGAATGCCTCTTTTTGTTCTGTACTCACCTTTTTTATGTCTTCGCTGGTGTCGCTTGGTTGAATGGTGCTCGCTAGCATTTTGGCAATAAATTGCAGAATTTCCTCATCACTACAATTTGTACAGTCGCCCATCGGCGGCATGTGCCCCTTGCCTTGTTTAACGCTTTTAACCAGTTGATCGATGCCTGAGGATAAAGGGGCTTTCCAATTCTCAACATTACCGATTTGTGGTGCATTTTTAATCCCCGTTTCGTGACAACTTATACAGATCTGATATTTGTCGTTTTGCTTAAGTCCATTCGTTGAGGGGAGCGGATTGGTTGCGGTTGTTTGTTGAGCCGTTTCTTGAGTACTGCTAGTTTGTTCAGCGATTGTGTGTTTATCGCTTGCTTTAAGTGCTTCAGCCTTTGCAGGCCAGAGTTTTTTACCTAATTCAGTGAGGATGATTTCCATATCACTGGCTTGATCGTTGTCACCTGTATATTCTTGCGCTCTTTGTTTTTCTAGCCACTGGTCTAGGATGTCTAGAGCCAAAGCGCCAGACGCAGCATCAAAGCGGCTAAAACCAGCTAAGGCAATAGAACTAGGATCTTTAAAAGCTGTCGCCATACTGGGAAAAAGACGTGAACGACGGAGTTTCTCGTTGCGCGTACATGCTTTAGAAATTTGTAAAGCATAGCGACCGATGTCTTGCGCTTCTAAGGCTAAAAATGGCGCACCAAAATGTGTAGAAAAGACTTTATCTCTAAACAAGTTGGCGATTTCAGCAGGGCCGTTGTATTGCTGATGTGTAGACCCTTGTGTTGGCACTTCATCTGCCCATGCCAATATATTTTTGGGGCATTGCTGTTGTGACGCTGGTGTGTGGGGTGTGTCTGTGTTTCTTTGTTGCGTCATTGCTGAAACCCTTGCTTGGTTTAGCTCGGTTCGCAGGGCAACACTTTTTTGTCTTAGATTGTTTAAGTTCGCTATTTCTCCTGCATAAATCGCTTGTGCGTATTGCTCTATCAGTGTGTTAGCTCGGTTTAACAGACTAACAACTTGCTGCTCCGGCAAGGTATTGGTTGAGAGCAATTGGTTTTTAAATTGACTTATGTCTGCTGTATATGAGGCGGCATGTTGTATTTTTGCCAGCAAATGTATTTTTTGAAGCTGATTAGGAGTTTTGGTTAATAGCCAAGGCTGCTCTCGGGCGGGGAAGAAGGCCATGATGTTGCCGTCAGCAGATAAAACTGCTGTTTGTGGTGCCGGCGAGCCATATAAGCCTTTAGCTTGAAAAGATAAGATAAAAAATTGAGTTTGAGGATAATATTTACCCGCAATATCGTATTGCTCAACTATCGCCGTACGACCCGAGCGGATACGCTGTACTGGTCGGCTAGTCTCCATCTTACCTTGTATTGCAACAGAGGACTGTTTCAGATCTTTAAATGGGCCAAGGTTCAAGGGCTGTGTTGTCGAATCGCTGGACGCTGCGGGACTTAGGTTAAGTGAAATATGGCGCAATTCTCCCCGAAAGTTAGATCGATCATATCCGGTCCAAGTTCCAAAGCTTGTCATCTCTTTAGCGTACAAGTTGCCATTGTATATGGTTGGGATGACTAAAATAAATATTCGCAATAATAGATGAGTACAAGATTTAAGTGATTGGATTTTAGAGTTGAAAGTTGTTAGTTTTTGCAGGCCATTCACTAGCATAATTCATTCCATTTCTAAGTTAAGTTTAGGCGATTAAGAGCTTTCTGCTTTAACGAAGTTTTTGTGTTACCAGAAGATAGCTCCTGCTTTCTAGAAGCAGTAAGTACAATCCACCCTTCTAAAATATATGAACGCTGAGTGTTGATCAAGCGATAGTTTGTTCTATGCTCGCTAGCCTAGATTTGTTGCAAAATTATTACAACGTACACACGTAATTTGTTGAATATTAACACTATTATAAATGAAGATGGCCACATAATGCTTATAATGGCCCGCCGTATAGAAAGGTACTTTGAAGTGAGTGAACAAATACCATGTGCAGACGAGGCTGAGGAGTTTTATCAAGCGCATAATGGACGCATGCAATTATCAATTGCTGGAGAGGTTTAGAGATCGCAAAATTGAAACGGCCTCTATGAATCACACAAATTAATTAATCAATATATCTACTTGATGTTTGTTATTTTGCTTTGAAACGATAATTCGAATATTACTATCACTTTCTGAAAACCTTAGGGTGAGTAATTCTTTCTTACGTTCTTGGCTTACAATTTCACCATACTTTTCTTCATAAAATGCGATGATTTCTTGCTCGTTGTGTGAAGTAAAATAATTGGCAACTAGTGGCTTTTCATCATCATATTGTGCGAATACCTTGGCATCATCCAGTAATTCTACTTTTATAGGTTCTTGTGCATAAGCTTTAAAAACAAACACTGAAATGGTTATAAGGGCAATTACAGTGCTTTTAATTATAGTCGTCTTTAACATAATAATTTTTCGCCGTTTCCTTTTGGGTATGAATGATTCTAACGATTAATCTTATGTTTCGCTACATCAGGGGGTAACGTTTTTCACTTTATTTATCGATCAGGTAAATAGTTTGACCAATTAATTTTCTAAGCGGTTATAATATGCGTGTTAATTTTAAAATTTATGATTACTCAATGTGGAGAACGCTTTGCAGTTTAGCGATTTTGGTTTAGATAAACGTTTATTATCAACCGTAGAACATTTAGGGTTTCAAACCCCTACCGATATACAACATCAAGCTATTCCTGTTGCTATGACAGGGCAAGACTTAATCGCGTCTTCTAAAACGGGATCTGGCAAAACACTCGCTTTTATTTTACCTGCTATGCAAAGGTTAATTAAAAATAGAGCCTTGACCAAACGAGATCCCCGTGTAGTTATTTTAACGCCTACAAGAGAGCTTGCTAAACAAGTGTTCCTCCAATTACGTTTGTTTACTACCGGTACTCAGTTTAAACCTGTATTAATTTTAGGGGGCGAGAACTTTAATGATCAGGTAAAAACCTTAGAGAAAGATCCTCATTTTATTGTTGCAACACCAGGGCGCTTGGCTGACCATTTAAAACAAGGTCACTTTTATTTACATGGCCTTGAGTTATTAATACTTGATGAAGCAGACCGCATGTTAGATTTAGGTTTTGCGAAAGAGTTGAGTTTAATAAACAAAGCCGCTGATCATCGCAAGCGACAAACCCTATTATTTTCAGCAACGTTAGATCATGCGCAAGTGAATGATTTTGCTTTGCAGCTATTAACTAAACCAAAGCGTATTGCTATTGGTGCTGCCCATACTGAGCATAAAGATATTACTAAGCGTTTTTATTTTGCTGATGACCTGACGCATAAAGAAAAATTACTTCATCATTTTTTATCACATGAAAATTATCAACAGTTAATTATTTTTACTGCCACGCGCTCTGATACTGAACGTTTATCCAATGAATTAGCACAGCAGGGCTTAAGTACCGTTGCGTTAAGTGGAGACTTAAACCAAAGTCAGCGTAACCAAATAATGGATGGCTTTAGTAAAGGTCAGCAGAAGATATTGATCACGACAGATCTTGCATCAAGAGGCTTAGATTTAGTGAATGTCTCTCATGTGATTAATTTTGACTTGCCCAAACATTGTGAGGAATTTGTGCATCGTATTGGTCGAACAGGGCGCGCAGGTAATAAAGGTGATGCAATCTCTTTAGTGGGACCTAAAGATTGGAACAGTTTTAAGAGTATTGAAAGCTTTTTACAAATGAACTTTGATTTTAGTAGCGTTGATGGGCTAAAGGCTACATTCTCTGGAGTTAAAGACAAACAAAATAAATCAAATAAAGCCAAAGCAAAATCAAACAAAAATGTGAAGGCTAAAGCTAAGCCTCAAGCTAAAAGAAAAACGCGTAAAGTGGTATTCACGCAAGACGCTGGCGATTTACCGGTTATACGACGTAAGCAAAAGTTAGATCCTAAAGCTATTGATAACGATACGGTTGAAGAAACTGAGTAGTAGACTAAGTTGTACTTTTCTTATTTGGTATATTCTCAAAATTTTTAGATAAATATAGTGTTAAGGCATTAATAGATGAAATTTTAGATGAAATAGAGGTTAATAAAGCTGAGTAACTAAGTATATTAAAAAAATTATTAATAATCAGTGGAATATGGAATTTTAGCCATTTAAATTGGATTAACTGGTTATTATTAATCAAAAATTGGATATTAGTGCTATATTTTAGTTAGTAGCAATCTGATTAATGGATTAGGAGAAGCAAGGATGTTTAAGATAATAGAAAAAGACTGGTACAAACGCCGGAGCCCATCAGGCGAAGATATTTCCCCCGTTCACGTCGCCATTCCCGATTATCAAGAGATTCATAATCATATTTGTAATATGGTCGTTAGTTATAGTGATGGTTCAACTAAAGCACTTATTGCTAGAGTGTTATTTAATGAATTTAATAACCAGTGGATAGTTGATGGCATGGAGGTTGTTGTAAAGGTTTTCAAAGAAGCACAGGAAAACTATCAATCGGATGAACAAACGGGGTAACGTTATTCATCTAATTATTTTTTATTACTCGCTAAGGCGGTTATTCATCAACAAGTTGCATTAAATTAAAGCTTGAGTCAGCATTGCCTAGCTTACTTTTCAGAAATGGCATTATCTCCGTTAATTGCGTATGTAATTGCCATGGTGGATTAATAACAAATAAGCCTGTACCTGTCATTCCAAATTCATCGGTATCAGGAGTTAAACATAACTCTACTTGAAGAATGTTTTTCACATCACTTTCGATAAACGCTTGCTGCATTTGGTTAACTAATTCTCGTTTTACCACGGGATACCATAAAATATACGTGCCGGTAGCAAACTTTCGGTATGCTTTGATAAGTGTTTTAACCGCTTTACTATAATCTTCTTTAAGTTCGTAAGGCGGATCCATTAATACGACTGCACGTCTGCTTGGAGGTGGTAATAACCCGAGTAAACCTTGATAGCCATCTACTTGCTTTATATGTGATTTATTCCAACGTTGGCAGTATTGTGTTAAGTGTTGAATATCTGTTGGGTGTAGCTCAAACATGTGAGCACTATCTTGTCTACGAGTGAACTCTCGAGCAATGCCTGGAGAGCCTGGGTATAACGAAAGCTTATTTTTATTTTCATCAGTAGGCATTGATGCATTTATTGAAGCAATAATATCAAGGTACGGGGCAAGCGCTTCAGGCGTGTTATTATTATCAAGCAACTTAGCTATTCCACCTTTATACTCACCTGTTTTTTGTGCATATTCATCTGCAAGTTGATACATGCCAGCACCAGAATGAGTATCTATGTAAGTAAAGCCTTTATCTTTTCTTGTGATATATTCAAGTATAAGTGTTAATACACTATGCTTTAAAACATCGGCGAAGTTTCCAGCGTGAAAAGCATGACGATAACTTAACATGAAATATCTACCTTAAATTTAATAATAATAGCGTTTGGTATTAATTAAATATGCAAACGCTATTTTGAACGGGCTTAGAAATTGATTAGGTTACTTAGCTTGAGATGCTAGATACTCATCGTAGTTACCAGCAAAGTCTTGATAACCATTTTTTTCTAATTCGATAATGCGGGTTGCTAAACTAGACACAAATTCACGATCATGACTGACAAAAATAATGGTACCTTCAAATTGCTCCATCGCCATATTTAATGATTCAATTGATTCCATATCCATGTGGTTTGTTGGTTCATCCATTACTAGAATATTAGGGCGTTGCATCATTATTTTACCAAATAGCATACGACCTTGTTCACCACCTGAAAGCACCTTAACTGATTTTTTAATATCGTCAGCTGAAAATAATAAACGGCCTAAATAGCCACGAATGGTTTGTTCATCATCGGTTGGTTGGCGCCACTGGCTCATCCATTCAAATAATGTCATGTCATTTTCAAATTCATGTGCATGATCTTGCGCGTAGTAACCAATATTCACATTTTCAGACCATGTAAATTCACCTGAGGTTGGTTGGTACTCTGCTTCATTCATTAACATACGTAAAAAGGTTGTTTTACCAATACCATTTTCACCAATAACAGCAACACGTTCACCCACTTCAACCATTAATGACATATCTTTAAGTACATGATTATCATCAAAGCTTTTATTAATATTGTCTAATACTAGCGCGTTGCGAAATAGCTTTTTCTCTTGTTCAAAACGAATAAAAGGATTAACACGACTTGAAGCTTTAACTTCTGCTAATTGAATTTTATCAATTTGCTTGGCGCGTGAGGTTGCTTGCTTAGCTTTTGATGCATTAGCCGAGAAACGCGCAACAAAGGCTTGTAATTCACCTATTTGTGCTTTTTTCTTGGCGTTATCTGCAAGTAGTTGTGCTCTTGCTTGCGTAGATGCCAGCATATACTCATCGTAATTACCTGGGAATACACGTAATTCGCCGTAATCTAAATCGGCCATATGTGTGCAAACACTATTTAAAAAATGGCGATCATGCGAAATAATGATCATAGTGGAATCACGTTCGTTTAATATTTCTTCTAGCCATTGAATCGTATGAATATCTAAGTTGTTGGTTGGCTCGTCTAGTAATAAAATATCTGGATCTGAAAATAGCGCTTGTGCAAGTAATACACGTAGTTTCCAACCTGGGGCTACATCACTCATTAATCCAAAGTGTTGTTCAACAGGAATGCCGACACCCATTAATAATTCACCCGCGCGACTTTCGGCGGTATAACCGTCCATTTCTGCATATTCAGATTCTAAATCGCCCGCGCGCATTCCATCTTCTTCTGTCATTTCAGGTAATGCATAAATACGATCACGTTCTTCTTTAACCGCCCATAATTCGGTATGACCCATAATTACGGTATCAACCACTGAATATTCTTCAAAAGCGAATTGGTCTTGACGTAATTTACCAATGCGTTCGTTAGGATCTAAACTAACATTGCCGCTTGTTTGTTCTAAGTCACCACCTAGAATTTTCATGAAAGTAGATTTGCCGCAACCATTTGCGCCAATAAGACCGTAGCGATTACCACCACCAAATTTTTGAGAGATATTTTCAAACAATGGTTTTGCACCAAATTGTTGAGTGATGTTGTTAGCACTTAGCATGAATAAAGCCTACCTATGAAACTGACCTAGAAATAATGCGCGCGATTATACCTGAATATGTATGACTTTAATAACAAATAGATAAATGATTGGTATATTCCTCTGTGTGTTGCATTTAGCCCTATAACCTATTAATTGCGAGTAAGCCTCAATTTGTTAAATGCTTAGTGTTGAAATAGATTACTTGTAGGAGCGTGATAATGGAAATCAGTAAGCTAATTGTCAATAATCGGTCGGAAGAAGCCTTAAAAAGAAGATATATTCGATAGCTTGCTAAGCCTAAAAACTTCATTGAAATTTAGAAGCTAAATGTTAAATCATTTTGATGTAATACTTCAAACTCGATGAGAGTGTTCATTTATAGAAATAGTACTAATAAAGCCATATTCGTCACTGGTTAGTGTCAGTATAAATTGATGGCGATCACATATTGCTTTTACAATTGCTAAGCCTAAACCAAACCCTTCTTTTTGTCTTGCTGGGTCGCCTCTATAAAAACGTTTCGTTAGTTGTGATAATTGGGCAGGTGCTACACCTTTGCCGTTATCTCGAATATTTATAGAATGGCCAGTAAGTTCTATTTGTATAGTTGCTCCGTTGCCAGCATATTTTATTGCGTTCTCGATTAGGTTAAACAAAGCCTGAAAAAGTAGGTTTTTGTCGCTTTGAAGGGTAAAATCGTTTTGGTTGATTACTTTTATTTGCTGATTATTTTGTTGTGCACTTGGTTCTAATATGTCTATTAAGTCATTAACCAGTGTTTGGCAATTAATTAGCTCTAGCGTTAAGGGAAATTGCCCGTGCTCTAGGCGAGTTAATTTAAGCATGGCATCAAAAGTATGCAATACGGTATCAAGTTGTTCTATTTCAAGACCAAGCTCTGGTTGTTGTTCTGCCTGGTGCTCTAATTTTAAACGCAATCGAGTGAGGGGCGTTTTTAGATCATGCGCTATGTTATCGGTAATACCTTGTACTAAGGCAAAGTTTTCTTCGACGGTGTCGAGCATGGTATTAATATTTTTGGCCAGTTTTACAAATTCATCACCTTGTTTTTTGTGAGCTATACGGGCCGATAAATCACCTTTTTGAACTTGTTCTACAACGTTATTAAAGTAATTAACGCGTCTTAAATGCCTGCGAGCAAAAATATAGCCGAATACACAGGTAAGTAACAAACTGACCAAACAAGCCCAAGTAGCAATCGTTTTAAATTCAGAAATTAAATGACTTAAATACTCGGTAGCTGTAGCAATCACAATATCGCCATGTTGGGTGTTTACAATACCTGTGGTAAGTAATCTTATTTGTTTGCGTTGAGTGTCGAGCACAGGGAATTCAAGGGTATTTGGTAGCTTTGGAATGTCATTAGGTAAAAAGCTTAATTGTTGAAATTGCTCATCCTCACTTTGCCAAAATATTAAAATATCTCCTTCGTCTCGAAATACTGCTAATTGTTGAAAAAAAGACGTTTTATCAAATTTATTAGCAAGCCCTTCAATGCGTATTTGCTCAGCGTTTAATCGCCTTTCTACTTGGCGTGTTTGCTCACCTAGTAGAAGTTGATATATAAAGACAACGCATAAAACTAAGACAACTGATGTAATAGTGGCAAACGCGAGTGTAAGCCGCCAAACAGAACTAAAACGCGGGTTGAATTGTTGCCAAAGGTGAGCGTTAACAGTCATTATTTTTCGCAACTTGTAAGCGATAGCCAACGCCACGTATTGTTTCTATTTGTATTTTCGCACCAATCTGCGATAGCTTTTTACGTAACCTTGCTATATGCACATCGATGACGTTTGTGCCGGGGTCGAAATTATAATCCCATACCGACTCAAACAATAAGGTGCGGGTGACGAGTTTGTTTTTATGCTCGAGTAAAAAGTGCAAAAGTTTAAATTCTTTCGGTTGTAAGTTAAGTGCTTTTCCTGCTACATCGGCTTTATAAAGGCGAAAATCAAGATTTACGTTTGCTAAATTTAATGCGGTTTGTGCTGGTTGATTATGAAAAGGGCGCTTAATTATGTTCTCTACACGAATGGCTAGTTCTGAAAATGCAAAAGGTTTTATGAGGTAATCATCGCCACCAGCTTTTAGCCCAGCTACTCGGTCGTCTACTTTGTCTAATGCTGATAGTATTAGCACTGGTGTTGTTTTACCTGTTGCTCTAAGCGCGGCCAGAACCTGTAAACCATCTAATTTTGGTAACATTCTGTCTAGTACAATTACGTCATGTTCTTCACATGTGGCAATTAATAATGCTTGTTGGCCGTCTATTGCTGTGTCTACTGTGTAGCCAAGTTCCTTAAAGGCTTTGTATAAAAACTCGCGGTTTTGTTTATCGTCCTCAACCAAAAGTAATTTCATTAATTACCCCAACGAAGTAGTGGTAAGTTTTTACCTGTGGCAAGGTCAATAGCTTTTTTATGTCGCCCTTTTATCGATACAAATGTGGCAACCATATAAGTTACGCCCATATCTTGCTCAAGTTGAGCTTCAATTAAGTATTGAGTTTGTGATGAGTCTATCGACTGGACAAGCTGATACATACGGTAATTTTTTTTACGCATTAATTTAGCAGCTGCTACTTCGTCGTCTTCATCAAGTTCTGGTGGGGCATATTCAAGCTCAACTAGTTTACCTTGAACATCAATTAGTAGTTCAATAAACCGATTATACTTTTGCTCAAAAAGTGTCACCTCGTAGTTGGTTTGTCCTTTTTCGAACTCAAGCTCAAACTCTACAATAACCGCTGTATTTAGGTACTCGGTTTCTATCTTTTTTAAAATAGTTTGTGGTGATGGCTTATTTTCGTTATTGAGTTTATCAAAGATAGCAGAACTACTTGCATAGCATAAGCTATTGTAAAAAAATAAGGCGATTAGAAAGATATATTTCATGTAAGTATGCTCTTTTTTTTAATGTGTTTAGCTTACCAAATAAGAAAGCTAAACACATTTATTTAGTCATTTAGTCATCAATAATGCATGCTCTTATTTGGTTGCTTGCAACCCATTGACATAGTAAGTTTACAGTTTGATTTAAATATGGCGTTAATGAATTATCCTCACTTATGTATCCCCAAAGAGTGGCTTGCTGATTTTGATTTTCAGACACTAACCCTCTTAAGCTAATTTCACTTGTATCATCTTCTAGCTCAACTTCATTTACGGTGTTTTGCTCATTATTATAAGTACCTTCAAGTTCAACCCATTGACCATCTAAGGTATTAATTGATAACCCATCCTCAAATACAGTTTGGCTGTTAAATGTAAACTCAATATCATTTATTGTTGCTATATCTTGTTTGTAACTAATAATACCAGCAACCGAAAACTGGTGACTTGTGGAAGTGGGCTTTGTCTTTGTTGATTCAAACTCTATTTCTTCGGCAAGTAATATATTTTCGTCTTGTAACCAAAGTCCATCAACCTCAATAAATTGTCCAACAACAAGATTAGCAATAGTGCCGTCTTCGAACTGTGTGTGATCATTAATCCTGATTTGCCATTGTGAATTCAGTGTTATTAAGCTCATATTGTTATTAACAAAGGTTATAATACCTTCAAGTTCGGTATCCATATTATTGGTAAAGCTAAAGCTTTGAGCTGCATCTATTTCGATTGCGGTAAATATTGAATTATCATAAAAACCTTCAACTTCAACCGATTGACCATTGTTTAAGCTTCCTTCGATGTAAGCTTGTTGATAGTCAATAATCAAATCACCCAAATTAAATGTTCGTAACTGCTGATTTAAATGACTAATACTGCCTTGTACTTCAAGCTCTGCTTGACTGTTTGTAATAGGGGCTTGATAGGTAACAGTTAAAGAGTGTAACGAATCACTATAGCCACTTATTTCAAATAATTGCCCTTCACTATAGTCGCTGCTATTTACGTTACTTAGCGTTATACCTGCGATATTTACTTGGTTGTTTTTTATATTAATAGGGCCCTTGATTACAGGGTCATAATCTATTTCAGTTGCGTATGTACCATTAGTTTCTATTTCTACAATCATTCCTGATTTTATATTAGCAAGAGTACTTAGTTTACCCTCTATTTCAACTTCTGCTGAATCTGCTGCAATTATATGATCGTTTACCGTTATTGAATTTGATGTTACATCAGTTACTTGCCCAATGATAAGACTTGATAAGTTTTCTGAAACGGTTAGTCCACTGTTATCGTGATTTGACACACTGCTACCGCATGCGCTTAATGCTAGAATAATAGTACTCGATAAAATTAATTTAGCTGCACTTTTCTTTGGTTGGTTGGTCATGGAGAACTCCAAGTTAATTACAATTACTTTTGGGATAAGTATACTTAAGGCTGTATTTCAACAAGGTGGACAGAACATTAACTTTTGTTAATGTTATTAACCAGAGTGTATAGATGGAATAAAAATAAATACTAACGCAAAGTATCTCTGAGTAACTTTTCGATGAGATATAACCAAGCAGTAAACGTACTACTTGGTTATAAAAGAAGGGTTATTTACTTTTACGCTGGCTTTTAGGCTTTCGATCGTTAAATTGATTATCACTAAAGCGTGTTAAGCCTTGCTTACCATTGCCTAACGGCTTTTTACCATAACCACGTTTTTGTCCTGGTGATGTTTTGTTACCGCTGGCATTGTTTTTACCTTTACCATTCTTTTTATAATGTTGTAGGTTCTTTTCGCCGCGCGTTTCATTTGGTACTAAACACTCTGGCCCTGAGCCTATTAATTTACGCGCAAGGCCCATTTTGGTAAATGCTTCACGTAATAATGGCCAGTTTGCAGGATCGTGATAACGTAAAATGGCTTTGTGTAAACGCCGCTGAATTGTACCTTTAGGTACAACAACACTGTCACTTGTTTTTTTCACATTTTTTAAAGAGTTTATTTCCGTATGGTAAAGCGTTGTAGCATTTGCCAAGGGGGAAGGGTAAAAATTTTGAACTTGATCAAGTTTAAAGTCGTTAGCTTTTAACCATAAGGCAAGATTGATCATGTCGTTATCCGTAGTGCCTGGGTGAGCAGAAATAAAATATGGAATTAAATACTGCTTTTTACCGGCAAGTTTAGAGTAATGCTCAAACATTTCTTTAAACTTGTTATAGCTTCCCATACCGGGTTTCATCATGTTATTGAGTGGGCCTTCTTCGGTATGCTCAGGTGCTATTTTCAAGTAGCCGCCTACATGATGGCTTGCTAATTCTTTAACATATTCAGGATCTTGTATGGCTAGGTCATAACGAACACCTGAAGCAATAAGTATTTTTTTAATACCTTTGACTTTTCTGGCGCGTCGATAAAGATTAATTGTAGGTGTGTGATCAGTATCTAAATGTCCACAAATTGTTGGCCACACACATGAAGGCTTACGGCATGTTGCTTCTGCTTTTTCACTTTTACAGTTAAGCTGATACATATTGGCAGTAGGTCCACCTAAATCAGATATTACACCAGTAAAACCGGGAACTTTAGCTTTAATATCTTCAATTTCTTGAATAATTGAATCTTCACTTCGACTTTGAATGATTCTGCCTTCATGTTCAGTAATTGAGCAGAAGGTACAACCGCCAAAACAACCACGCATAATATTTATCGAGGTTTTGATCATATCGTAAGCGGGGATTTTTGCATCACCGTAAGACGGATGCGGTACGCGTTGATAGGGTAAACCAAAAACACCATCCATTTCACTTTCTGATAATGGTTTTGCTGGCGGATTTAACCAAATAATTCTATCGCCATGCTTTTGTGCTAGCGGCTTAGCTGATGTAGGGTTAACTTCTTGATGAAATATACGAGAAGCATGAGCATAAAGTACTTTATTGTCCCTTACTTGCTCAAAAGTCGGTAAATTTATATACGTGGTTAACCAAGGTTTTTTCTTATCTTGCCATGATTTGTTTTGTAGTTTAGCCACGCTAAAGTCAACTATATTAACTGACTGTGGTGCTTTTGTTATATCTGTTGCGTCTGCTTCATTTTCAGCGGCTATTTTTTCATCGCTACAATTGCTAGTTATTTCTTGATATGGGCTTGGAATCGGTTCTATTTTCCCCGGTTTATCAATACTGCGAGAATCAATACCATGCCAACCAGGTAATGCTTGTTTGGTAATAAATGCACTTCCACGTACATCGGTAATATCTTTTACATCATCACCATTGGCAATTCTGTGAGCAATATCTACTAATGGTCTTTCGGCGTTACCATAAACTAATAGATCGGCTTTAGAATCAAATAAAACCGAGCGACGCACTTTGTCTGACCAATAGTCATAATGAGCTATGCGACGTAAACTTGCTTCAATACCGCCAATAATAACAGGCACACCTTTATAGGCTTCTTTACAACGTTGAGTATAAACCGTTACTGCGCGGTCAGGACGCTTTCCACCTTCATCATTGGGTGTATAAGCATCGTCATGTCGCATTCTACGTTCTGCGGTATAACGATTTATCATGGAATCCATATTGCCAGCAGTAACCCCAAAGAATAAATTGGGTTGTCCTAACTTCATAAACGCATCTTTTGAATGCCAATCAGGTTGAGCAATAATACCTACGCGAAAACCTTGAGACTCTAACATGCGTCCAATAATTGCCATACCAAAGCTGGGGTGGTCAACATAGGCATCGCCCGTGACTAAAATAATATCGCAACTATCCCATCCTAATTCGTCCATTTCTTGACGAGACATAGGTAAAAAAGGTGCTGTACCGTAACATTCTGCCCAATACAAAGGGTATGAAAATAGGTTTTTGTCAGCTTCTATAAAAGGTGATGGCTTTGACACGTTAAACTCATTATGGAAATTAAGGCGACGTATAATAACATTATTAGAGACACGGGTATAAGACTAATTTTTAAGTCCGATAAGGGTATAAGACCAAGGCTTTGTATGGTAGCGTTAGCAAAAATTTATAATGTGAAAAATAGTGTATTTATACGAGAAAAGTTGAGTATCTTTTAACAGTGAATATAGACGCGATTTTTAGTCTTTGTTAATACGAGAAAAAACAGGAAGTTAAGGTTATAAAAACGAATAAGTACCGTCGATTTTAGTTCTGTTTAATGGGGTCAAAAAGTTTAATCTGCGGTAAAAGTTAAATTATTCGGTATTTTAAACGGAGAAATAGCAATTAAAGGTAGCATATTTTGTTCGTATTACATTAATATGCACGCTTTAAATTTGATAGTAAATCTAACAAAATAGCGCTGAGTAGCTATCTAGCAATTTTGAGGGCAAGCATATGCTTTTTAATGGTTCGTTAATCTCTGACTGTCCAATTCGTCAGAAAATTCGTGAATTTTATCGTATCGATGAAAATGCAGCGGTAGATTATATTCTACCTGCGGCAGAAGTTAATGTGAGTGCTAGGAGTAGGGCTTGGGAAAGGGCACGTAAAATGGTCCTCAAAATTCGCCAAGATCAAGAAGGTAATGGCGCTATAGATGCTTTATTAAACGAATATTCTCTTTCAAGTGAGGAAGGGGTTGTTTTGATGTGTTTGGCAGAAGCATTATTACGTGTACCCGATAAAAAAACTCAAGATGCGTTAATTCGTGACAAAATTTCGCAAGGTAAATGGAGTTCTCATCTAGGCAGTAGTGAATCATTATTTGTGAATGCTTCTTCGTGGGGATTATTAATTACGGGCTCGATGGTTAATTATGCAGATAAACGCAAACAAGACAGTTTTGGCTTATTGAAAAAAACGGTAGGGCGTTTAGGTGAGCCTGTTATTCGTAAATCGATGAACTTTGCCATGAAAATTATGGGCAAACAATTCGTGATGGGGGAAACCATAGAAGCGGCTACAGAGCGAGCGGCAACGAAAGAACAAAGTGGCTATGTATATTCATACGATATGCTTGGTGAAGGCGCGCGTACCATGCACGACGCCGAGCGATATTTAAAATCGTATCAAGATGCAATTGAGACAATTGGCGCAATCGCATTAGCATCTGGTAAGAATGACCCACGTAGAGTACCGGGGATCTCCGTTAAACTTTCTGCTATTCATCCGCGTTATGAATTTAGCCACAAAGAACGTGTAATGGCTGAAATTGTACCAAAACTTAAAGCGTTATGTTTACAAGCAAAAAGCTATAACATAGGTTTAACGGTAGATGCTGAAGAGTCTGAGCGTTTAGATATTTCCCTTGATATTATCGAAGCGGTATTTAGTGATAATGACTTAGCTGGTTGGAATGGCTTTGGTATTGCATTACAAGCGTATCAAAAACGTGCACTTTTAGTTGTAGAATGGCTACGAGATTTAACTGTACGTGTTAATCGCAAAATGATGGTGCGATTAGTTAAAGGTGCATATTGGGATACTGAAATTAAAAATGCACAAAAAGATGGCCATAAGCATTTTCCTGTTTTTACTCGTAAATCATCTACTGATGTGTCGTACCATGCCTGCGCTAATAAACTTTTAGATTATAGAGATACCATTTATCCGCAATTCGCTACGCATAATGCTTATACTGCGGCGACTATTGTAGAACTTGCTGGCGATGACAAAGAAGGCTTTGAGTTCCAATGCTTACATGGCATGGGAGATTCTTTGTATGATCAAATCGTTTCGGGTGAAAGCATTCAATGTAGAATTTACGCACCTGTTGGACACCATGAAGATTTATTAGCTTATTTAGTACGTCGTTTATTAGAAAATGGCGCTAACTCTTCTTTTGTAAATGCCATTGTAGATGAATCTCAGCCAGTTGAATCTTTACTTGAAGATCCTGTTGAAAAAACTCAACGCTTAAAAGACAGATATAACAACCAAATTATTAAGCCTTACGCTTTGTATCATGATAAAAATGGTAAAGGCCGTGATAATTCTTCAGGTTTGGATTTAACTGATATAGATGAAGTTTCAACATTAAAAACGTCGCTTGATAACTGGTTCTGTAATAATTTACTGAATAAGAATGACGTACCCGATGGGGCTCTAGCGGTTAAAAACCCTGCAAATCATAGTGAAATAATTGGTTTTCATCATTTAAACAGTAAAGATGAAATGCTTGAAATGATTGATATTGCAGAAAATGCCTTTACTACATGGTCACAAACACCCGTAGAAGAGCGTGCACAATTATTATGTCGTATTGCTGATATTCTTGAACGCCACATGAATGAGCTTATCGCCATGTGCATTAAAGAAGCTGGTAAAATTGCACAAGACGGTATTGACGAAGTGCGTGAAGCGGTTGATTTTTGTCGATATTACGCTGAACGTGCGGTTGAACTTGCAGAAGATGAACGCTTAGAGCCGCGTGGTGTTATTTTATGTATTAGTCCATGGAACTTCCCATTAGCAATATTTTTAGGCCAAGTTGCTGCGGCGATTGCAACCGGTAATACGGTATTAGCCAAACCCGCAGAGCAAACTGGCTTAATTGCCTTATATACGATTGAGCTGATGAAATCTGTCGGCTTACCTGAAGGCGTTGTTCAGGCCGTTATTGCTAGAGGTAGCGAAGTAGGTAGTGTAATTATTCCTGATAATCGTGTTCAAACGGTTATGTTTACTGGATCGACTGAAACAGGTACAAGAATTTCTCAAACTTTAGCTGAACGAGGGGGCGATCAAGTGCCTTTGATCGCTGAAACTGGTGGTCAAAACTGCATGGTAGTTGACTCTACTGCCTTACCTGAGCAGGTAGTTGATGATATTATTTCTTCAGGTTTTCAATCGGCAGGCCAGCGTTGTTCAGCACTTCGTGTGTTATTTTTACAAGAAGATATTGCTGACGACATTATCACTATGCTTAAAGGTGCGTTAGCTGAACTTCACATTGGTGACCCATCAAAACTAAGCACTGATATTGGTCCTGTTATTGATCAAAAAGCTCTTGATGCCTTGAATGCGCATAGCGATTATATGAAAGCTAATGGTCAACTACTTTATCAATGCGAAATAGGGGAGGAAGTTGCTGGTAATGAACATTTCTTTTTTGCTCCACGACTATATGAAATTAGCGACATTAGTGTATTAACGAAAGAAGTTTTTGGTCCATGTGTGCATGTTGTACGTTTTAAGGGCGATGAAATTGAAAGTGTAATAGATAAAATTAATAGCACTGGCTTTGGTTTAACTATGGGGATTCATACACGTATTAATCAAAGAGCTTATGATTTAGCTAAGCTTTCTCGTGCAGGTAATGTGTATGTTAACCGTAATATGATTGGTGCTATAGTGGGGGTTCAACCGTTTGGTGGCCGAGGCCTTTCAGGTACGGGCCCTAAAGCCGGTGGACCTAACTATTTAACACGTTTGGTTAAAGAAAAAGCCACACCTGATGCCGAGCAATTTAATGTTCTACCTTCGCAAGCAGAGGCTTTAGAAGGTGATGAAGTTGCTGAAGCTGAAGCCATTTTATTTATGGATCGAGCGAATGCAGCTGAAAAAGACTGGCGTTTAACCGAATTAAACACCCGGGTTTCTTATGTACGTCAATTGCTCGCAAAAATTGCGCATGTTGATATTGTTGAAGATTTAGCAGAGGATTTAAATCGCACATTAACAGCCGCACGAGCGCAATTAATCAGTATTGAAAAACAACTGAAAAAACCAACAATTTTACCAGGGCCAACAGGTGAGTCTAATGTACTTTATCTTGAAAACCGCGGTAATGTTATTTGTTTTGCGGATAAAAATGTAAGTTTTCACTTTTGGACCTTGTCAGTTGTAACCGCGTTAGCTACTGGTAATACCGTTATTTCAGTCGTTTCTGATTTATTTTACGATGAAGCTATTGCGTTTAGAGATAAGTTTTTAGCAACGGGGGCAGATAAAAATATCTTCCAGGTTGCTAAATTGCGCCATTTATCTGCAATGTTAATGCACCCTGCATTGTCAGGTGTGGTGGTTGATAGTCTTTGTGATAGAAAGCACTATATTAGTGAAAAACTCGCTGAGCGTGAAGGTGCAATACTACCAGTGATCACGTCAGAATATTTTGATAATTTAATACAACGTTTATTAACTGAAAAAACCATTAGTATCGATACCACGGCTTCTGGTGGTAATACGTCATTAATGACTTTGGTAGAAGAAGAATAAACTTACTTTTAATGAGTTAACAAAGATAAAAGGGCATCTTAGGATGTCCTTTTTGTTTTACTTGTAACTGTTTGTAAATTGTTACAGCTTTTACTCATTGATTTTTACTTGTTTGTTGCCTATTCAGTACAGGCTTAGTATAAATACCACACCTTAAAATTGTTGATAATAAGATACACTAATGAAAATTAAAATAATTGTTGCAGCTATCAGTTTGTCGCTTACTGCATGTGTTGTTACTTCCACAGGAGAACAAACACCAGAGTCTGTTTTAAATAGCAATTACGCTCAGCAAAGTACAAGTGAAGCAATATCGCCTATTAAGCAAGAAGTTGCGACAGTTGCTGTTGAAAAAGAGGTTAAACCTGTATTAAGCGTTAATCCTTCTGATATTCAAATTACTTTAGAACAAATTATGTCTGATCCTGATTGGATGGGGCGCTCTCCAGAACGTTGGTATTGGGGAGATGATAGCCAAACAATTTATTATTCACAAAAACAAAAAGGCTCACCGTTACGTGATCTTTTCAGTCAAACAGTATCTGACTCTGCACAATCAGAAAAAGTGAGTTTAGATAAACTTCATCATGTATCAGACCGCAATGCAGTAAAAAATAGTGCGGGCACGCAAGAAGTTTATACTTATCAAGGCAATGTTTTTCTTAAAACATTAAGCTCAGGAAAAGTAACCCAATTAACACATACTACGGCGAATGAAAATTCCGCCATGTTTTTAACCAATGGTAATGTGGCTTATCGTGTTAACAATAAATTCTTCGAACATGATTTACGCAATAATCAAATTATTGAATTAGCGAGTTTACTTAGTGATAACGATCCTGCAAATAACCAAGATAAAGCAGATGATAAAGCAAACTATTTAGCAACAGAGCAAAATAAACTTATTGAGTATATTGCCCTTCAGCAACGTAATAAAGCATTAAAAACACAACAAAGTGATCGTTTAAAAGCGCAAAATCAAAGCATTACAAAAACAGAATTTTACTTTGGAAAAGGTAAACGAATTGTTCATGCAAGCTTATCGCCACTTGGTAATAAAATGATTGTGAGTATTGCTGATGCTAAGTCGTCGAGAGCAGATAGCGATATCATGCCGAACTATATTACCGATAATGGTGATATTGATGCGCAAAATGTACGTGCTCGCGTAGGTAATAACTACCAGTATAAAGAAGAACTTTTTTTAGTAGACTTAAAATCAGGACAAAAATTTGCGTTAACCTTTGATAGCTTACCTGGCTTTGATCAAGATGTTTTAGCTGAGGTGCGCAAAGAAAATTATCAGCGAGAAGGCAAAACTTATCAGTCGAAGAAGTCACCGCGTAATATTCATGTAATGCGTGCTTCATCACCCATTAAGTGGCACAAAGACGGTAAGCAAGTAGCCCTATTACTTGAAGCTTGGGATAACAAAGACCGTTGGTTAGCCTCAGTAAATTTATTGAGCAATAAACTTGAAAATCAACATAGACTGCATGACAACGCTTGGATTAATTGGAGCTTTAACGAATTTGGTTGGTTAGAAGATAAACTTTATTATTTGTCAGAAGAAACAGGGTTTTCACACTTATATACTAAATCGTTAAAAGGCAAAGCTAAGCAAATAACTTCAGGACGCTTTGAAGTAAGTGATGTAACGTTAACCAAGGATAATGCCCGTTTTATTTTTAAAGCGAATAAAGTACATCCAGGTGTTCACGATATTTACCAAGTAAATACTGACGGGAGCAACTTTACTGCCTTAACTACCTTGGGCGGAAGTAACGATTATGCGTTAAGCCCTGATGAAAGTAAGCTACTTATTCAACACTCAACCGTTACTATGCCGCCAGAGCTATACGTAAAGGACTTAACTAGTAATACTTCAGCAAAACGTATTACGTATACTGTTTCAGATAAGTTTTTATCAATGCCTTGGGCTGCTCCAAGTGTAATTGCAATACCGTCAAGCAATCAAAAAGAACCTATATACTCTCGTGTGTATTTGCCTAAAAACTATGACAAAAAAGCGTCTAAGAATAAGGCGGTTATGTTCACACATGGCGCAGGTTATTTACAAAATGCGCACTTAGGTTGGTCTGGTTACTTCAGAGAATTCATGTTCCATAGTATGTTAGTACAACAAGGCTATGTGGTTATTGACATGGATTATAGAGCGTCTGCGGGTTATGGCCGCGACTGGAGAACCGCAATTTATCGCCACATGGGTAAACCAGAAGTAGAAGATATGAGAGATGGCGTAAACTGGTTAGTTGAAAATGCTAATGTAGATCGCCAACGTATTGGTACCTACGGTGGTTCATACGGCGGCTTTTTAACCTTAATGTCTATGTTCACTCAACCTGATTTATTCGCGTCGGGCTCTGCTTTACGTTTAGTGTCAGACTGGGCTTATTATAATCATGGCTATACCTCGAATATTCTCAACACTCCTGGAGACGATGCTATTGCCTATGAACGTAGTTCGCCTATTTATTTTGCTGAAGGTTTAGAAAAACCGTTATTAATTAATGCGCCAATGGTTGATGACAATGTGTTTTTCCAAGATACCGTAAGATTAGTGCAGCGTTTAATTGAGCTGGAAAAACAAGACTTTGAAACCGCTATTTATCCTGTGGAACCCCATGGTTTTGTGCAACCAAGCTCATGGTTAAATGAATATCGTCGTATATATAAGTTATTTGAATCAACGTTATAAGCTAATAATTTATCGATACCAATGTATATTAGTTAGACGTTAAAAAAATAAAGCAGCGGTTTTCGCTGCTTTTTTATTTAGAGAAAATTGAGTTTTATCTATCGAATTTAAAATGTGATATTTTTCTCGCTTTCACGCAATTTTTTTAAACTATTAAAATATATTACCATGATCCGTACATTGGGTTTGGCAGTAAGATAAGTTCACTATTAGCACGTGGTAGCAGTGCTTCCATATCGGCTTCTTCTTGAGTTACACCGGAGAAGTCTTCTATGTTGTCACCCACTTGCATAATGATTGTTAGATCTGGAAACAATGATGTTCTTTCACTGTTAGGTGTATAGCAGTTAGCGGTACCGTTTTGTATTTGCTGGCGTCTTAAATCTTTGTCGTTAATTATTTTATCACCATCAATTGCCGCCTTATCTGCAGGCGTTCTTCCCAATATACAGGTATTCTCTATTGAAACTGGAATGCCTAATGCACGAAGGTTATTCCATGTATGATTATCTTGCTCTCTATCGCGGTTAGTGATCAACGCGAGCTTTCCGCCTTGTTTGAAAACGGCTTGAATAAACGTTTTAACACCAGGTACTAGCGTTGCTTTTTCTGAGGCAACCCATTCACTCCACGTTTTTGGCGAGTAATTTTCACCATTTTTTTCTATATTCACTTGATATTGACTATTATCTAGCACGGTTTCATCTACATCCATTACTACAGCCCAAGATGTATTAGGTAAGGTCATATTTTCTAATGCTTGAGTTGCACGTTTGTAGGTAACTGAGGTTAAGTAACGGTATTCTTTACTGGTGGTTTGCCATTTTACTGCATTGGATAATGGGTAAGTGAAATTTGATAATTCAACAGATAAGGCACAATGATCGCTTAACATTGCTTTGGGAGACATATCGTCAAAATAATGCATTTTTACTGTTTTGTGTAGGCCTTTTTTAGGCATGTTGCCCGCTAAAATATGGTCAATTGGTGCAGGGTAGTATGGATGGCAACCAATAATGTCAGCCCCTAAATTTTCAAGACTGCTCATGCTGTTGTTTGCGTTAACAGATAATTGACGCGTTAAATGATTATAAGATGCAGATAAACGATGATTAAAGTCACCTAAAATCATATACGGCATGCCAGTTTGTTCTTTATTCTCAGCCCATTTATCTAAAAGCGGAGCTTGTTGAGCGAAGGTTTTACATGCATCAGAGTCGGCTCGTGAGTAGTTGTCAACAAAACAGCCACTTTTCAGGTGAACGTTAAGTAAAGTCATTGTGCCAAAAGGTGAATCAACCGTGAGTTCTAAACCATAACGTAAGCCTGGGCGTTGTAATCCTAGTGCGTCAAAGGCTTGTGTATTTAAAATTTCAATATTTTTACGTACGGCAAAGGCTACTTTTTGTTGCGTTGATTTTGCTCCTGTTTTACGGCAGTCATACGTTTGACTGTCAGCTCTTTCTGACATGATGATGTTCCATTCACTTTTTGGGAAGAGTAATTCAACCGCCTTGGTAGAGGCAACTTCTTGTAAAGCGACAATGTCAGCATTTAATGACTTAGCATATTGTTTTAATTGGATGGTTTCTGTTTCAGTTCTAGCACGGCACCCGTCAGAAATAGGGAAGGCTAAGTGCTCTGTATTCCATGTTGCTACCACTAAACCTTCAGGTTTGTTAGGTGTTGTCGCTGTTGAAACAACAGGGGGGATTGTTGCTTGTTTGTTCATAGTGGTAGAGCAGGCTGTGATTAACAAGGAAAGTGTTCCAATTGTTAAACCAACAAGTAGACGGTTGACAGTCATGAATAGTCCTAACGAGGTTATTAATTAAATGATTTTGATATGTTATATCAAAAAGCACACGGCCTTTCACTCGGTTTGTTCCGATTCTAGCTAAATAGGGAGATATTTACTTTACCAGTGTGATGTTGGTATTAGACAACATTATTTTGTTTGATAAATAAAATTTGAAAACTTTCTTTGCTAAATCAACACTATCTCTAGTACGCTACATATCAAGCACTCTTTTTTTAATATGGTAATGTGTCACTTTTATAGTAGCTCAGTTATTAAGGGCAGGGAGTTAATTTCGTTCATTAGGTAAAATAACTATGACTTATTTGCAACTTACATATTTTCATTTAGCGACAGTTTTTCCTGCTTTTCTTATTGGCACATACTTACTTTTAAACCCCAAAGGCACGAAAAGACATAAACTACTTGGTAAAATTTACATGGCGTTAATGTTACTAACTGCTATTGTGACTTTATTCATGTCGTCGGTAGTTGGCCCCGCATTATTTAATCATTTCGGTTATATTCATTTTTTTAGTTTACTTGTATTCTATTCCGTACCAAGTGCTTATTTTTCTGCACGTAATGGGAATATAGCGAAACATAAATCAAGCATGTTAGGTTTATATATTGGTGGGATATTAATTGCAGGAAGCTTTACTTTTATGCCCGGTCGTTTGCTACATAGTTGGTTTTTTGGCTAATATTCTTATAAATTGCCGAAAACGATACCGAAAATTTTTAATGTTTCGTTGAATAAGGTTTTATTTTATCGAGTTTGAAACCTTATCAGATTTAAGTTGAAGACAATATAAAGCAGAAAATACGATAAAGCCGCCTATTAATCCGTATAGGTGGGCATCTATCGCCACATTGGCTTCTATCAGTTGTATGACTTCTTCACTGGGTCCAAATACTTGTTCATAAGCAACTTTTATAATAACCGCTACTAACAATAGATAGCCGGTTTTTTCTTTATGCTGAATATCTTTACACGCCCCAATGACAAAAAATCCATGTAACACGCCTGATAAACCTACATAACTCAGCATTGATGGCGAAAAAAGGTAAAGTCCTAAACTTGTACCTAAAGCGATTAATAGCCAAATAGCTACATAACTTTTGAATGTAAAAAATTGTCCATGCAATGCCCATAACAGTATAACGGCAGCACTATTCATCGCTAAATGCATGTCGTTTGTGTGTAATAAGTGCCCAGTAAATAATAACCACCATTGACCTTGATAAATTAGCTCTCGGTTATAGCTTAAATGTCCACTTACATCGTTATTAAAGAAAAAGGCAGTTAAGGCAATGATCACAATTAGTAATGGCGCAACTAAGTGGCTTTTGTTGATGGGTAACTTTTTGAGTATGATCATTTAACGTATGGTAATGCCAGCAAAGGAAAAATTTATTTTAACGTGTTTTTATCTACTTATCTAAGTAAACTACCGCTAAGTTCATATTCGTACTTTAACAATATTAAATTATGTCTCGTAATTATTGTCGCCACTGTTTAAAACCAGAAATTAGCTGTATTTGTCAGTTTATGGTATCAACAATTAATCAGGTTGATGTTATTATTTTACAGCACCCTAGTGAGGTTAAGCAAAGTAAAGCAACGGTGCCCTTATTACTCGGCTCGCTTAACAAGTGTCACCTGTTTGTTGGTGAAAATTTTGAGCAAGAGGAAGATTTACAGTCTTTATTATGTCAATATCGAAATAAAATTGCGTTGCTATATCCTAGCGATAAAGCTGAGGTCATAACCGAAAGGACCTTAGTTGAAAATGATAATAGTATTGTAGAACAAGATATTAGCTGTATTGTGTTACTTGATGGTACTTGGAAAAAGGCATATCGACTATTTCAATTGAACACATTTTTGCATGACATGAAACATTTCGCTTTGTCTGATAATTATGTTGGCCAGTATCATATTAGAAAAACTAAAAAAACAGGCGCATTATCAACATTAGAAGCATGTTGCTATGCACTTTCAGCACTTGAAAACTGTAGTGACCGTTATACGGCATTGCTTGATAACTTTGTTGCTTTTAATCAATTTCAACAACGTTTTATTCCTATTTAGAAAGAGAATTAATGTAATGAAAAAAGTCTTAATAAAGAAAAAACTTTATAAAGCATTATCTATTTTAAGTATTTTTTGTGGGGTGAGTTATGCACAAACCCATGAAATTAGAGAGCCCGAAGCTACTGTAGCAATAACAGCTAAACAGGCGGTTTTAGCTGACAAATACATGGTGGTAGCCGCTAACCCTTATGCGAGTGAAGCTGGCTTTAATATATTACAACAAGGTGGCAGTGCTATAGATGCCGCTATTGCTGTGCAGTTAGTATTAACCTTGGTAGAGCCTCAATCGTCAGGTATTGGAGGCGGCGCTTTTATTTTACATTGGGATCAAAAACAAAAAGATTTGACCACATTTGATGGCAGAGAAACAGCACCAGCAAAAGCGACTAGTGAATTATTTGTAGATGCTAATGGTAAAGTCGCTTCATGGAGAGAGGCCGTTGTAGGTGGTCGCTCAGTAGGGGTTCCTGGTGTTTTAGCTGCACTTAAAATGGCGCATGATCAACATGGTAAGCTTGCTTGGGAATTGCTATTTAAAGATGCAATAAAGTTAGCTGAGCAAGGTTTTGTTGTTTCTCCGCGACTTGAAAAGCTACTGACCTTACAAATGAACCCTGGGGTACAATTATTACCCACCATTCGTCACTATTTTTTCCCAGAAGGTAATGTCGTCAAAGCGGGAACGGTATTAAAAAACCCCGCACTAGCTAATGTATATAAAAGTTTAGCTGAAAAGGGAACAGCTCCTTTTTATGAAGGTTGGATTGCTGAAAAAATTGTTAAAGCTGTCAATAACAGTCCTGTTGCACCAGGGCTCTTAGCGTTAAATGATTTATCATCCTATCAACCCAAACAACGTACTGCGGTATGTGGGCCTTATCGGGAGTATAAAGTGTGTGGTATGGGACCGCCGAGCTCTGGTGGTATTGCTGTGATTCAAATATTGTCGATGTTGGAACCTTTTAAGTTAAATGAAAGAAAGTTTTCTGATCCGCAAACGTTAAACTTATTTGCTCAAAGTTCTCGCTTAGCGTTTGCTGATCGTGAAATGTATTTAGCGGATAGTGACTTTGTTCAAGTACCGACTGAAGAATTATTAGATGCTTCATATTTAAAGGAACGTTCATCGTTAATTTCGTTAGATAAAGATATGGGGCGAGCAGAAGCAGGGCAACTAACAACTCCGCTTGCCTATGCAGAAAATGACAGTTTTGAATTGCCTTCTACAAGTCATGTATCGATTGTTGATCAATATGGTAATGCAATTTCTATGACGACTAGTGTAGAAATGGCCTTTGGTTCGGCTGTTATGGTTGAAGGGTTTATTTTAAATAATCAACTTACAGACTTTGCTTTATCACCCAAACGACAAGGAAAAATGGTTGCTAATCGTGTTGAAGCTAATAAACGCCCGCGCAGCTCAATGGCTCCTAGTATGGTTTTTAATAAAGATAATAGCTTAAAGCTTGTTGTTGGTTCGCCTGGTGGCAGTCGAATAATTGATTATGTTGCTGAAACCATTATTGGTGTTTTAGATTGGCAACTTAACCCACAAGAAGCGATTAATTTACCTAAAATTACTAATCGTAATGGCGGCACAGCTCTTGAACAAGGGACTATATTAGTGCAACACGCTGATAAGCTTGAAAAAATGGGACATAAAATAAGTCTTAGAGATTTAAATAGCGGACTTCATGCTATTGAAATAAAAAAGGGTAAATTGATAGGGGGGGCAGACCCAAGAAGGGAAGGCTTAGCATTGGGGCACTAAGTATCATTCAAGTTTCTCATTAAATAAAAAACGGTCATTTGACCGTTTTTTATTATAGATTACAGGGTGCTGCTATTAAAAAGGATCTTTTAATATTTTATCAATAACCCAGTGATCATCAATTTGTATGAGTGAAAGGCGTTTTACATTTTTAAAGCGACCATTTTGATAAGTGCCGTCAAAATATACAGTGATAACCGCTGCATCTTTAAATTGCTCACGAACTTTTACTCCGCTGTCATCAGGTTTTATGTCAACTTTGTCATAAGACATATTAAAAAGATGGCGTGCAATTGCGTTAGGCGACTTATAGTGATTTACAATTCTGGCAAGCCTTGGTGAACATACCGAAGCGGCTTTTTTGGCATTTTTTTCGTTATATAATGCTTCAAAAAAGGCAACAGCAACTTTTTCAGGGTTTTCAATATCAGATATTTCTTCTTCATTATCTGTACAAGCAGATAATAAAAACATAATCGGAATAAGTAATAGAACTAAATAGTGACGCATATTATTTCTTTCTTTTTAAAGCAATAAGCACATCATAACCCAATCATAATATTAATTTCTATGGTTTTGGTTATTTTGAAAGTATAAAAAAGGGCGCTTAAGCGCCCATTAATTATTTAACTAAACTCTCAATAGTAGAGAATTTAGGTTTATTGTACTAATTCTTTTTCAGAAAACACATCGCTAAATAATGCGCTAGATAAATAACGCTCGGCAGAACTAGGTAAAATTACTACCACATTTTTATCTTTATTTTCTGGTTTTTCAGCTATGCGTTTAGCTGCAACTACAGCCGCGCCAGATGAAATTCCTGCAAGTATACCTTCTTCTTTCATTAGGCGGTGGGTCATTGCCATTGCTTCTTCATTAGACACTAATTCAACGTCATCAATAACTGATAGATCTAAGTTACCAGGAATAAAACCAGCACCGATACCTTGTATTTTATGTGGACCAGGTGTTAGGTCTTCGCCAGCTCTTTTTTGAGTAATTACTGGTGAATCTGTTGGCTCAACAGCAACAGAAATAATTTCTTTATCAGCAACTTTTTTAAGGTAGCGACTAACACCTGTAATTGTTCCACCAGTTCCAACACCAGCAACAAAAATGTCTACAGCACCTTCCGTAGCTTCCCAAATTTCAGGTCCTGTTGTTTTTTCATGAATTTCGGGGTTTGCAGGGTTATCAAATTGCCCTAACAAAACATACTTGTCTGGATCAGAGTCTTTAATTTCTTGTGCTTTTGCAATGGCTCCACCCATACCTTTTGCGCCTTCAGTAAGTTCTAATTTGGCACCTAAAGCAGAAAGTAACTTTCTTCTTTCTAAGCTCATTGTTGAAGGCATAGTTAACGTTATTGCGTAGCCACGAGCTGCAGCAACGAATGCTAATGCGATGCCCGTATTACCACTCGTTGGTTCAACAATCTCTTTGCCTGCAGTTAAAACACCACGCTTTTCAGCATCCCACACCATGTTTGCGCCAATACGGCATTTTACACTAAAACTTGGGTTTCTTGATTCTACTTTGGCAAAAATGTTACCCGTTGTTACTCGGTTTAATTTTACTATTGGAGTGTTACCAATAGAGGTTGAATTATCTTGAAAAATATTTGGCATGCTCTTTTCCTTTCGGTATTGTGATGCAGATTTATGACGTCTTTTTGTTTTTATACTAATTAACCTACATCAGGCTATTTTTTATTACTTTACGTAAATACCGTCTAAGAGTAGCTTTAATTGAGATAAAATAAAGTGATATTATTATATCTCATATATAAAAATGGAATAACTAGCTGCTTGGCTAATAACAATAATTTGGATTTAAGTGATGAGTTTAGAACAAAGTGAGATAGTAACGCCCACTAGTAAGAAAATAGCTAATACATCAGATCACACGGCTTATTTAACTAGAGAAGAAACTAAACAAGTTCTGACTCCTTTCGCTTTTGAAATTGATAAATCATTATTTGGCTTACCACTAGCCGCACCTAGAAAGCGTGCCATTGCGTTGTTAATAGACTTTGTTTTTATTTCAATACTAGCCGAAACCCCAGGTGAATTATTAGCGCTTTTAGCCGCTGTTACTTTTTACCGATTAGGTAGTAAACCTCTAAAAACATCAGATGGTAAAACTGTCACTCGACCCAAATTAGGACTACGCGGAATATTGCTACGTTTACTTTCCGCATTTATCTTATTTTTTACCGTGTTCTCGTACATATCACCTACTGTGAATCAATGGTTTACTGATGACGTAACCACACAAAATGTAAATCAGGAATTAAGCACAATTAACGCGTTTGCAGTAAGTGCTATGACGTTTGGAATGACAACAGAGGTGGAAAATAGTGAGTGTTTAACTGAGAAATGTTGGTTTGAATTGATATCGCCAAAGCTTTCTGATTATGCCGATGTAAAGCTGCCTGTTAAAGAAATGGAGCCTATTTTAAAAGAGGTAATTGAAGAAACGAGTTTAACTGACACAGAGCAAACATCGTTAATGATATCTTTAATGGCAATATATAAAGAACTGTCAGAATCTAAAGAGGCAGATGAATTTAAGCAAGCGAATGCAAATACGGTAAATATGCCTGCTGTGGAAGTCATAAAAGAAGAGATCGAAGAACCTGTTACCCCCAAAAAAGAAGAGCAATCTTGGTCATATAAAGGGATTGAATGGGTTAAAGGTGTGATAAAAGACCTTGGATTAAGCTTTGGTTGGGCAGCATTATATTTTTCAGTACTGACTTCTATTTGGAAAGGGCAAACACTAGGTAAGCGTTTAATGAAGGTAAGGGTGATTCAACTCGATGGTACACCATTGTCTGTGTGGGATAGCTTTGGCCGGTATGGTGGTTATGGTGCGGGACTTGCCACCGGGCTTTTAGGCTTTTTGCAAATTTATTGGGATCCAAATCGTCAATGTATCCATGATAAAATATCATCAACTGTGGTTATAGATTTAAAAAAGCTAAACAAATTAAAAAATAAAAATAATTGAAAAAACATTAATTAGATTAACAATACCTTAGCTAATTTTTAGCACTATTGTGTGAATAAAGAGGAATTTATTCACCGTTTTTTTCAATCAGCTACTATACTGTATTTAGATGTTCGTGCCGAGCAAGTCAATGACATGTAAAACGGGTTACCCGTATGAGCGTACAACCTATGCTCCTTGTTTTAGGACTAACATGTAAGTACATTGTGCTAATAATGCATGTGAACGGCCGTCGAAACACTCCCATAAACTGTCGCTATGACGGCACGGGCATCTGTATTCTTTTCTATAAATTACTAAAACCGAATTCTAACACTACGCAGAAACTTCTTAAGCGTTTTCGCCATTAATTTCGATACCGATACCAGCAGGTGAAGTAAAAAATATTTGGATCATATTAAGCTCTTCGATATGCTTTTGCTTAAAGGGTATGTGTCTACTTGTTAATTTGGCAATTATGCTGTTTATATCATTATCTTTAAAAGCTACGTGATCTAAACATTGTTTATTATCTGAAGGTGCATGAATATTACTTTCACTGAGGTGGATGATGGCTTTATCTGTGCCATTAGCATATAGCCAAAAGCCATTATGATTAAACGCAGGGCGAAAACCCGCATTAAAGTTTAATATGTCGCACCAAAAATCTTTTTCTATTGTTAATAAGTCTAGTGGCGCACTAATATTAAAATGGTCAAAATACATTTGATAAATTCCATAGTTAAATTACTTGAAGTTAATACTATTGCTGAGTCGCAAACTCAATTGCAGCTTGGGCGTGAATAGTTGTTGTGTCAAATAATAATACATCAGTATCATGTTGATTAACTAATAACGCTATTTCTGTACAACCTAATATAACGGCTTGTGCGCCATTTTGACGGAGTTCATTAATAATAGCCAAGTATTGTTCTTTAGATGAATTTTTAATCGCCCCTAAACATAATTCTTGGTAAATAACTTGATGAATAATTTCACGATCACTCGGTTTAGGAACGATCACATCAATATTGAACTTATCTGTTAATCGAGCTTTATAGAAGTTTTGCTCCATAGTGAATTTTGTGCCAAGCAAGCCTACCTTAGTAATTTTGTGTTTTTGTAATTGCTCGGCAGTAGCATCTGCAATATGAAGTAGAGGAATGTTAATTGTCTTATTGATAGCGTCAGATACTTTATGCATGGTATTCGTACAAATAAGTAAACAGTCTGCACCGCCCGCTTCAATCGATTGAGCCGCTTTTGAAAGTATTTGTGCAGTTGCTTCCCAGTTGCCTTGATGTTGTAGCTTTTCTATTTCTTCAAAATTAACGCTGTACAAGCAGATTTTAGCCGATGATAAGCCACCAAGTTTTTTATTAATACCTTGGTTTATGGTTTGGTAATAGCTTAAGGTTGATTCCCAACTCATTCCTCCTAATAAACCGATAGTTTTCAATTGTTTTTCTCCATGAGTTTTTACTATGGTAGCCATGCGTAACTAATTTTTGTAAAAAAAGTACGTTCAGCACGTTCAAGATTCATTAAATCGTCATCTTGATAGCTAAAGTCAGAGTAACCTAAGAAAAATACGGTTTGTGGATTAATTTTATATGCATAAATTAATTGTGCCGAAAGATCGTTATTCTTTTTAGATACGCCATAAATTAAGGGGTTGTTAGCTTTATTTATTTTAATGTTACTATAAATCATATTGAGTTTAATATAACTACGCACATCAAATTGATAACTTAATCTAAGCTCGGTAAGTGATGCTTTATAGACATTCGCATCATCTGCCTCTAGTTCTGCATATGTTTGGTAAAAATCGATTTCTAAATGCTTAGTAGCGTTATAAGTGATATTGGCACTTATTTCTTTATAGTCACCTAATCGATTGTTTTCATAATCAATTTTATCCCCAATTGTAATATCGATAGCACTATATAGTTTATTACTTGGTTGAATATCAGCATGAAAAACAGCTTGGTTTTCAATGAATAGGGTAGTGTTGTTATCAATAGCTTTTAAGCTTACATTTTCACGCAAGCCAACTTTTTCAGCATGTGTAAACATAATATCGAAATATGAGAGCATCGGACCGTAAATTCCAAAGCTACTTGCTAAGCTTTTTTCTAATAATTCACCATCATCATTATGTTTTATTTGCCATTGACCTGATAGTGTTGCTTCCTGCCAGATACTATCTGTTTCCCCGTAAAAATAACGATCTACTAAAATTCGTTCTGATTGATAGTCCGCATATGGCATATAACCTAAGTCAGCACGAAAATCTTTACCAATATCTTGGTGCTCTACATCAATACGCCAATCTTCAGAGTCATGAATATAATTAAGTTTCAATGCTTGGTCTTGAAAACTTCCTAAATGTTTAGTGTCTGAGCTTAACCATTGAGCTAATATACTGTTTGAATCATCAAACTTATATTTACCACCAATACCAAAAACATAGTTATGGTAGTTGTCTGCACTACGTAATGTACTAATTGCACCTATAGATAGTGCATCACTAGCATCGTAACGATATTTAATAGCGCCAGAGTGGCTTTCTGTATTTAGTGAAGCAATGTACGATTGGGTGTTTCCAGGTACAATAAAATTAGTTTCAGTATCATTAGTAACAAAAACACCATAACTATGTTTATCTTGGCTGCCTGTAAGCTTGGCTCCATAATCAGGATCGGCAATGTTTCGGCTATAAACAAGATCGTAATTTGAGCTGAAGTAGTCTGAATTTTCAGTGAAAAACTGCCGTTTTTCTTCGTAATAAAGTGAAAAGGTTTTATTAATACTTAATTGGCCAGCATCTGATTCTACTGTTGAAAAGTCGGGATTGAGTGTGACATTTAATAGCGTATTTGCATTTATTCCCCAGCGTAAATCCAAGCCCGCATCAATATCATTTTCACTGTGCCAATTATCGTTACTATCATAGATATCTCTAGATTCATCTCTTTGGGCTACAATTGCAGGGGTTAACATGATTTTTTTGCCGGCTTTTGCATTTTTAAAGCCTTTAATTTCAGGTGCTTGGCATAACCAACAATTATTATTACGATCTAATGTCATATGCGAAATACGTAAACGGGTATCTCGAGGGTAAAGACGCAGCAGTTCAATTGCCCAAGTTTTTTTCTCGTTATTATCTGCAAAGTTTAGAATGCGGTAGGGAATAGCTAGTTCAACTTGATAACCTTGTTCAGTTATTTTTCCATAAGACTGCCATATACCGTCCCAAGAGGTGTTAGTTTCACCAGTGATTTCATTATTTATTGCATCAATTTGTACGCCAAATGGATTAACCATAAACTGATAATTCAGTCGGCGAGTATTAAATGTGTCAAGTTTGACGGCTACTAAGTCATCACCCCATTTGGTATCTCGGTCTCCCAAAGAAGCTTGTATATTTTCGGGGTTAGGATCTTGAGCAATGAATGAAATGTATAAAAACTCACCATTTTCAATTATTTTAGCGGTAGTTTGAACCGGACTTTCTTCGTTATTCCACGGATCATTAACTATATTAAGCGCTAAAGTATTTGCTTCTAACCAAATTGGATCATTTAATTCGCCATCAATTATTGCGCTTTTTTGACTGTAGGGAATAGTGAGAGATTGTGTGATTTTTTCGTCGTTGTTAGTAATAGTTTGTGCAATTATTAACGGGCTTACGAGCGAGAATACGGCAGCAACACATAGTGTGAGGCTATTCCTTATTTTGAGCATAACGTTCTACTTTTTGTTTATTTTTATTATCTAATGCTGACACCTATAGGACATATGGGAGTGTTCGCTATGGAGGATTCTTAATCCATTGGTATCATTACAATTCCTTGTTGGTTAAATTGTGTCAAATTAGTGTAAATAATACAACCGATTGTTGATTTAGCTAAAAGTAACACACTGACTAGTATACGTGATGCTGCATTTTCTAACTGGAATGTTGTTCAATTTAAACACATTCAAAACAATTCGAGAGTAATGCGCTATATACTAGCTCGTCGTCTATTTATGGGAAATCATTACCTGTGATATACCTTTTTTAAATACAGACCCCGCCAATGTTCATAAAACAAAAGTCAAAGAATCACAGAACCTAATAAAATCATTATTTTAGTTTGTATGATGAATAATTTTAACGTGATTTTTCTCTCGAAAATTAAGGTATCGTGATGCATAATTGCCCTATAATAAATTCATTTTTGATGGACTATGTATAATTATTCTCTTGATATATTTGCTTTAACGGTCTTTGTTTGTTGTTGGGCTGGATACACTTGGTTCGCTAAAAAACGTGCTAAAACGGATGACTGTATTGCTAGGAGTTTACATCAACATAGAATTCACTGGATGTATGAAGCTATGGAGCGCGACTTTAGAATGGTTGAAGCGGCTTTATTAGCTAATTTAGAACGTAACATTGCTTTTTTTGCTTCTACAACTTTGCTGGTATTAGCAGGGGTATTAACGCTGTTTTCCCAAGTAGAAAAGCTCGAACAAGTAATAGCAACAATTCCTTTCACTGAATATCCTGAGCACGGCATGATTCAAATAAAGTTGTGTGTTTTGGTGATAATTTTTGTGATGGCTTTTTTTCACTTTACTTGGTCTATGCGTCAATATGGTTTTTTAAATGTTATGATTGGCGCTGCCCCTTTTAGTGAAAATGGTCCTCAAGTTAATCACCAAAAATATGCTTACCAAATGGCGATAGTGCAAGACCAAGCCGCACATTCTTATAATTATGGTTTAAGGGCTTATTATTTTGCGATCGCAGTTGTTTTATGGTTCTTTCATCCGTTGTTGCTTATTTTCGTGAGTTTGTCTGTAGTGTATACCTTGTTTAATCGAGAGTTTCGGTCAAAAGCTGTAAAAGCAATTACCGCAGGGCAAAAAATTCTTGAAGATGAGCGCAATAAGGTTACTGAAAATAGATAAATGAATAATAGACAACGTTTTGCGCGTTATATGCCCAATGATTTTGATCAATTTGATTGTGTGAAAATTTCTAAGTTTTTTTATCTATTTCTAGTCTTTATTTTACGTGGATATATAGTGTGGATAATGTCTGTAACCAATTTCAATGATCGTGTCGGAGTGATTGAATGGGTATATCCAGATCCTATTTTATTTTATACCAGTTTACTTTCAGGCGTTGTTGGCCTTTTTGTTGTGCTTATTATGAGTTTAAGAAGACCTGATGCGCAGTCTTGGGTCAAAAAATGTTGGCAAAACATTAGAGCGTTTCTTGCTGTTGCTTTATGTTTTGATTGGATAATTATTTTAGGTGCTTATTTTTATGGTATTTTATACGAATTACCTGTGATTATTATTCATGGCGTATTTGTTATGATCGCAATAGTAATCTTATATTCAAATAAACGAATTCAAATTAACATTGAAGAATTCCCAGAAAAACTACCTGATTAAGTTTTTATTTTTAATAGTAACTTAGTTAGTGTCTCAATAGATTCAATAAGGAAATTTGTAATGAGTGAAGAATTACAAGAACAACGTTTGATCATTCTTGATACTGAAACAACAGGGATAAACCCGCGAGAAGGGCATCGTATTGTTGAAATTGGCTGTGTCGAAATGGTTAATCGCCAATTAACTGGGCGTACTTACCATGTATATTTAAAACCTATGCAAAATGGTATGCAAATGGTCATGGATCAAGAGGTTATTAATATTCATGGCTTAACAGATGAGTTCCTTCGAGATAAACCTCAGTTTCATCAGGTTGCACAAGAATTTATTGACTTTATTAAAGGCGCTGAACTCGTTATTCATAATGCAAAGTTTGATATAGGCTTTATGAATCATGAATTTTCCATGATTAATGGTTTACCCATGACAGAAGATATATGCACAGTAACAGATACGCTTCAAGTTGCTAAAGATGAGTTTGGATCACCCAAAACACTCGATTATTTAGCAAAATTCTACAAAGTAGATAAATTAGTTGACCGTACTTATCATGGAGCGTTAATTGATGCACAGTTGCTTGCATTTGTTTATGTAGAAATGACGCGTAAACAGTCAGCATTAGACTTATCTGCTGGCGATGGCCACCAAGAAGGAACCGATGCAAACGCGATTAGACGTTTACCTGAAAATAGAACTAAATTAAAGATTATTCACGCTACTGCCGATGAATTAGAAGAGCATAAAAAACGTCTTGCCATTGTGGCAGAAAAAGGGAGCGAGCCTTTATGGCAACATTAACGGCAAAACTAGCTTGCTATAGTCTTTATTTATTCATTTTTTTTATATGTGTTCAATCCAACCAAGTTGACGCACAAGATAATATTACTGAAATTGAATACTATAAAAATGACAATGTAACCAATCAAATTCCATTGCTAGATAATCGATTTCGAATTGATGCACAGTTAGATGAAGTCACCTTATTGTTTTATCGTAAAGCAGGTAGTCAACCGGTTATTCTTATTCGCCCTGATGGCAGCAAATTAAAAGTAAATAACTTTCCAAAAGACGAAGTGGAATGGTTTGATGATAGAACTTTTGATTTAATTAAAATGAAAAGTCCTATGATTGGACCTTGGCAGGCAGTTGGTGAGGTTTCTCCTGACAGTAAAATAATGGTGATCACTGAGGTTAGACTTGAAGTAGAGCCTTTACCAAAGACTATTCTCGCTGGCGAAACTTTAAAAGTGTTTGCTAAGTTATATAACAGAGAAAAAGCGATTGATGACCCTAGATTTGATGATGTTATTGACTTAGATATTGATTTTTATAGTACTAATAATTCTAACTATGACAATTTTGGCGCTAAACCCGTTGAAATAGGCTCATTTAGAGATGATGGGTATGAACTTGATGAGCATGCAAAAGATGGCATATTTACTGCTGAATTTGAGCTTAATTTTGCAGCAGGTGAGTGGATACCTATTTATCGAGTTAAAATGCCGATGGCTAATAGGGAATTAAGACAAAAGCCTATTATTTTGCATAAGGTCCCTGTCAAAATAACAGTCGATAAGACAGTGAATAAGAATGAATTTCATAAAATACATTTCACTATTGATGATACTTATGTAGATCCCGATAGTATGATTTTTCAAGGTAAAATTACCTTTCCTGATAAGCAGGCAGATCCATTGTCAATTACAGAAGGAAAGGGGATTAAACGTACAAAAAAAATTGCTTATACTGAGCCAGGAATGCACCGTTTAAATATTAATGCTTTTGGCAAAACAATTGACGGTAGAGAGTTTCGTTTGGTTGTACCTGAATTTACTTTTAATGTTGAGCGTAAAGGCGGGATAAGAGTAAATGATTTGTCTGAAGGTGAAAATGAAGCTCAAGAACAAGTAAAAACGTCTGAAGAAGCTGCATTGGCGATAAAAGAAGCGTCAATAAAAAAATTAGAAGAAGAATTGGCACTAGCAAAAATGAAGTATGAACAAGAGCAATTAGCTAAAAAAGAAATGAATATAATGATCGCCATTATTGTTAATTTAGTCATTATTTTAGGCGCAGGTATCGCTTTTTTTGTTATTCGACGTAAAAAAAAGCAATAAAATAGTTAATAATTGTGATTTTTTGCTGTGTTTTTCGTCGTATTGCTCAGCAAACACACATACAGTAAAAAGAATACAAAAAAGTGGTTGACGCACCCGCCTGTTAACCGTATTATTCCCGCCGCATTCAACGACTTGTTGTTGAAAGTAGAATAAAACGTGTGGAGTGGTAGTTCAGTTGGTTAGAATACCGGCCTGTCACGCCGGGGGTCGCGGGTTCGAGTCCCGTCCACTCCGCCAATTTATTCTACATCGTATATCTCTGCGGAGTGGTAGTTCAGTTGGTTAGAATACCGGCCTGTCACGCCGGGGGTCGCGGGTTCGAGTCCCGTCCACTCCGCCAATTTATTCTACATCGTATATCTCTGCGGAGTGGTAGTTCAGTTGGTTAGAATACCGGCCTGTCACGCCGGGGGTCGCGGGTTCGAGTCCCGTCCACTCCGCCAATTTATTCTACATCGTATATCTCTGCGGAGTGGTAGTTCAGTTGGTTAGAATACCGGCCTGTCACGCCGGGGGTCGCGGGTTCGAGTCCCGTCCACTCCGCCAATAGATATAGAACAAGTTGATGAATGAGATTAGATTATAGCGGAGTGGTAGTTCAGTTGGTTAGAATACCGGCCTGTCACGCCGGGGGTCGCGGGTTCGAGTCCCGTCCACTCCGCCAATAGATATAGAACAAGTTGATGAATGAGATTAGATTATAGCGGAGTGGTAGTTCAGTTGGTTAGAATACCGGCCTGTCACGCCGGGGGTCGCGGGTTCGAGTCCCGTCCACTCCGCCACTAATTTCAAATGCGTACTGTTTTCTGTAAAGCTAATAGTAAAGGGGAGCCTTTAAAAATACTCAAAACCTCGCTTGTATACAAGCACTGTGCGGAGTGGTAGTTCAGTTGGTTAGAATACCGGCCTGTCACGCCGGGGGTCGCGGGTTCGAGTCCCGTCCACTCCGCCAA
>NZ_BNAH01000017.1 GCF_014653195.1 Thalassotalea profundi | reverse complement strand
TCTTAAATTCAATGGTGAGAGATGGTGTCTATTGGGATCCAAAAATGAATTAAATATTAGTGTTTGACACCATAGTCACTTGTATGGCGATGAATCAGCTAAAGCATTCGGGCCTATCTTCATTGGTGGAGGTGTATATTTAAGGTCTTGGCAAAAAAATAAAGTTGATAAACGTTATATCTCAAATGGATGGGAACCTGAACGTTTAAAAATAGATGTGGATTAAACATCACTTTATATGTTTATTGAGTATAAAGTTTAAATTGGTAGGCGTTTCAAAGTCCTAATTTAAAGAGGATACGTAATGGCAGATGTAGAAAAAGAGAATAAAAATGGTTGTCTTTCTCCTTTAATAGTGATGGCAATAGTCTGGGGAGCACTTCATTATCTGCTTACAGGTGTTTTCTTTCAAACCGCAGATATGACCTGTAGAGAATCAAGTAATAGATACAATGTAGCAGCCTGTGATTGCCGTATTTCGAAATATCGTTCGTCTTTTTTGCTTGAAAATTACTTGTTAGGGCAGTTAGGTGATTTGGGCTCTGAGAAAAAAGCGAGGCAAATAATGTACAATACAATGTCAGCTTGTCCGAACCCTAAATAATTTACAAAAAGAGTAACCCCCTTTAATTGTTTAGTAAGTTATTAGCTATTTTTTTGATTGGGGTTACAGAGGTGTTATTTGCTTTGACGCATGTTCTAACGCTTTGCTATTTTTTAGTGTTTTCAATGTTGAATAGATCTGTTTAATAATCTCTTTGTTATTTTCACTGTCGTTTATTTTAGTTTTTGAAATCTGGGTTAATGAAGCTTCAAGCTCGCGCTGTAAAAGTGCGAGTTTATTCGGTTGATTTTTATTTAAAAAAATTAGCTCGTCCATTGCCAGCGTTAGTGTAGTCAATTTTCTTTCTAGCTTTATGATTAATGGTGTTTTAAGTGATATATTTTCGTACGTTTGAATCTGATGAATTAAAGCGAGTGATTCTTCAATGAGTATACGTATCTGTTGATTTTTATTTGGTTTTTCAATAGGTTCACAAGCACCAGAGTTATCATGATAAATATATTCTTCACCACAATAACAATATGAGGGATGCCCATACTTATTTATGTCTGCTGTACATGAGCCTTCAGCAAAACTGTTTAAAGAAAATAAACATAATATTATTACTATTCGAATAGCGTTCACCGTTATAACTCCTTGATACTATCTCTGATATTGAATTATTCGCAAAAGGTGTTTGAAAGTATTAACTATACTCCGGAATTTATTACATATTTATGTTTTTTAGATATTCGGAATATCCCGTAATGCCTCTTACATTATGCTTTGAATGCGCTTCTTTAACATGCTTTTTTTGCACTTGAGTCAAGGAATTAAAAAAGTCAGCGGTTTGATTGGCTTCGATAGCATTATAACTATTTGAATTACAGTTTTCTTGATGTGAGCCTTCTTCTTTTGATTGTTTATTCTCAGCTGAAATTAACGTACTTTGCTTTGTAATAATCGCTTGTAGTTGATGCATATAATCCATAAGGACTTTATTTTTATTATTGTCGAACTGTACGAGTTTTTGTTGGTATTCATTTAGATTGATTGTCAGTTTTTTGTGCCTTAGACTTGGGTTTGGTGTATTAAAATTAATTGTTGTTACCACCTTTTCTGGTGATGCTTTAGTTAACACCCACACCTTAGGGTTTTGCTTTTCTAAGTGACTATCCATATTATCTAAAAATTGTGGATTAAACGCTTTGCTCAACCATAGTTTTGTGCCGTCGTAACCATCAAATAATAACTGACAATATCTTTGTTTATGGACAGCTAGGCAATTTGAGCATAAAGAGCACCCACATTTACAGGTAATGATATGCCCATTTAGGAAGGTTTCACCACATTTTGAACAGTAATCCCTCATCACGGCCTCACTATTTTGATATGTTATTTCATTAAATTCTGATATTTCTAACTACCGTAATAAACATCTCCGTTAACTATAGCTCAAGTGTTAATGAATATGAGTGAACTTAAATATGGTTTTATAGTATGAAATCAATTTAATACTTCAGACCAAGTTATTTAGTCATGCGCCAAAAGGTAAATGAAGCAACAAATAATAAAATCATAGGGTAAAATGCGCTGATCACAACGTCTACAGGTGATAAGCCTAAAGTAGCGCCTAATAATAAAGCTTGTGCGCCATAAGGTAGTAACCCTTGGTTTATACAGGCGAAAATATCTAATAAACTGGCTGATTGTGCAGGAGAAATTTCTCCTTCTGTCGCTAGGTCTTTGGCAGTGTCGCCTGTAATAATAATTGAAACGGTATTATTAGCAGTGAAAAAATTACAGCTAAAAGCTAATGCCGCGATCCCAATACCTGAAGCACGTTTATTATTATTAGGACTTATTCTCTTTGCTAAACGTTGTACCAGATCAGTTAGTGCGGCAAGTCCGCCTTGTCGCCTTACCAATTCACTTAAGCCACCAATAAATAATGCGAGGATAAAAATATCCTGTACATTGGAAAAGCCTGTATTAATGTCATTTATCCAAGCACTTAGTTGATAGTCTACTGTTATCATTCCGATAATTGCAGCGAGAATAATGCCGACAATTAAAACTGCAAAAACATTCACCCCCATTAGGGCTAAGGTCAATATTGTGATGTAAGGTATCAAGCCAATAATTGAAATGTCTGCTGCTAATTGATGTGGAATAGGAGTACCAATAAAAGCATAAATGAGAATACAGGCAAGCGCCGCAGGAATTGCAAATTTGAAGTTAACCTTAAACTTGTCATTCATATGCGCGCCTTGACTACGCGTTGATGCAATCGTGGTATCTGAAATAATGGATAGGTTGTCACCAAAAATAGCGCCTGAAATAATACAACCAGCTACAATACCTGCGTCTAAATTTGCACTTTCAACAAAACCTAAGGCAATAGGAGCAATGGCGGCAATAGTACCCATTGATGTGCCCATTGCCGTTGATAAAAAAGCAGCAACAATAAATAAGCCTGGTAATAATAAATAATCTGGAAAAATTGACAGACCCAGTTGAACACTAGCATCTACACTACCTGTTGCACTGGCTACAATAGAAAAAGCACCAGCAAGTAAATATATAATACACATGGTAATAATATTTTGATGGCCAGCACCCTCAATAAATTGCGCGACTTTATCGTTTAAACTTTCTTTCCCTAAGTAAATAGCAAACAATACCGCTGGAATTATCGCAATACTGGCGGGGAGTTGGTAAAAAGCAAAATCTTCACCTTGTAGCGTTAAAACAACACCTGTGCCTAAAAATAGTACTAAAAACAGTACAAAAGGCAGTAAACTGGTTAAGCGTTTTTCAATAGGGTGATTAATTGTGTTATTTTCTAAGGATTCATTAGGCATTGCTTCGTTGGCCATTCACTTTTTCTACTTGATATTGTTTTCTATAAAGAAGAAGACTATAACAAAAAAGTTAAATGAACGACTAGTTTTGTAATAGTTGAGTTAAATAGAGGAATATTTGTGCGTTATTTAATGTTTGGGACAGGGGCAATTGGCGGTTATTTCGGTGGTCGTTTATTACAAAATCAGCATCAAGTCGATTTTATTGCTAGGGGTAAACAATTAGCCGCGATTGAGGCTAATGGGTTACAACTTAACAGTATAAATGGAAGTACGATTTTAAATTCAGTTAATGTAAATGAATATATAATGCCTGAAGTTAATTCAGGTGCGCCATATGATGTAATTTTTATTGCGGTTAAATCCTATCAGCTCGAGCAAGCAGTAAGTGAAATAAGCCGTATTTGCTCGTCTAATACTTTTGTTATCCCCTTACTGAACGGGATAGACATAGAACAACGATTATTGAAGTACGGATTAAAGTCACATCAAATAATTACAGGTTTTGCTAATATTATTTGTAAAGTAGCTGATTATGGCGTAATTGAGCATAGTGGTGGAGAGCCGCATATTACCTTAGGTGTTAAAGCTGGTTTTCATACTAAAGAGGCTCTTTTGAACATAAAACCAATGATCGATAAGGTAGCAAGTGATCTTAAGAGTGCAAATATTAATGTCACTATTAAAGATGATATTACTAATGCTGTATGGGCAAAGTACTTATTTGTGGCTCCTTGGGCGACGATATCCAGTTTAGTAGAACAACCGCTAGGGCATATTAGAGAAAATGCTGAGTGTTACGTAATGTTGAAGCAACTTATTGATGAATATGCATTAATTGCTAAAGCTGAAAAATCTAACATCTCGGATAAAATAATCGACAATATCAAAAAGGGGCTGAGCAACTTACCTTCTAATAGCAAAACTTCAATGCAAAATGATGTAGAGCAAAATAAAACAAGTGAGTTTGATACTTTAGTTGCCAGTGCATTGTACTTAAGTAAAAAACATCAACTTAATACACCTATATTAAATTGGTGTTTTAATTGTTTGTCAGTAAAGCTCCTTAATGACCCCTTTAATTAGCCCTTAGTAAATTTATTATAATAAATAAGTAAAACGAACTATTACCCCCTACAGAAGGAATGAACTTTATGTTATTATCTTGCGGATTTTTTATCGCAAACTTAAACAATAAGTGAATTACATGTCTGAAAATACATTAGAATCGATTGAACAACGCGTAAGTTATGGCGTAGGTCGTCAATTAGGTGACCAATTACGTAACAACCCATTTAAAGACTTTGACGTATCAGCAGTGCAAGCAGGTTTAGCAGATGCTATCGCAAATGTTGCAAGTCAAGTTTCAGACGAAGATTTAAACGAAGCTTTTTCTGTAGTTTCTCAAAAACTACAAGAACTTGAGCAAGCTGCAGCTAAAGAAAAATCAGCTGAAGGCGAAGCTTATTTAGCTGAAAATGCTAAACGTGAAGAAGTTACGGTAACTGAATCAGGTTTGCAATATGAAGTATTAGCAACGGGTGAAGGAGCAAAGCCTACTGCGCAAAGCACAGTACGTACACATTATCACGGTACATTCATTAATGGTGATGTATTTGACAGCTCTTATGATCGTGGTCAACCTGCTGAATTCCCAGTGGGCGGTGTTATTGCTGGTTGGACTGAAGCATTACAGTTAATGACTGAAGGTTCAAAATGGCGTTTATACGTACCTTATAACTTAGCTTATGGTGAGCGTGGCTCGCAAGGTGCGATTCCTCCATATTCAACATTAGTATTCGACGTTGAGTTATTAGCCGTCGTTAGCTAATTAATTAAAGCCCTCTGTTGAGGGCTTTTTTATACGCCAATTATAATTCGTCTGACATTTTCAAGATTATCTATGGTGGCTATTGGATTAAGTTAGTGAAGCAACAATTAAAAAGTTTTATTCAAAATTACATTTCATGTTTTACACAATATGACGTAAAAACATTACAAAATTTTTATCAATTGCCTTGTACTTTGAGTACACCTGACAAATTAGTGTTAATTACGTCAAGTGAAGAATTTGAAGAGGAATTTAGGCAAATATTTACACAATTAAAAGAAGCTAATACTGCAAAGTTTAGTTTTAAAGACATAAGCTTTACGCAGGTCAATGAAGCGATCATTATGTTAGGTGGTCATTGGACATTTAAAGATACAAAGCAAGATATTTTTGCTGATTTTTTTGCTTGTTATCATTTAGTTAAAGAAAATAACAAATTAAATATAGTTAATGTTATGTCTCATGAAGTAGAAAATACCGTAACATTTGATGAACAATTAGTTTTAGTACAAGAGTAATGAATAAATGAAAGTAAAAGTAGCAATACTGGGTTGTAGTGGCCGCATGGGCCGTAATTTAATTCAAGCAGCACATGAGCATGAATCAGTGGAATTGGTAGGTGGTAGTGTGCGCACATCTTCCTCGTTTGTTGGCTTTGATCTTGGCGAACTAGCTGGTATTGGTACTATTGGTATTCAAACAGTAACTGAAAATGAACAATTATCTCACGCTGATGTATTTATTGATTTTACATCAATTGATACTACTCTTGAAAATATTCGGTGGTGTGAAAAGCATAATAAAGCGTTGGTTATTGGTACGACAGGTTTTAACGAAGAACAAGTTAAAGTGATTGAGAAGGCTGGTGAAAACATGCCGGTTTTACTTGCGCCTAATACTAGCGTTGGTGTGAACTTGCTATTTAAGTTATTAGAAATTACCGCTAAAGCAATTGGTGACTATACTGATATAGAGATCTTTGAAGCTCATCATAGATTTAAAAAAGATGCTCCTTCTGGAACAGCGGTTAAAATGGGGCAAGTAATTGCTGATACACTTGGTAGAGATCTCAACAAGTGCGCAGTATATGGCCGAGAAGGTATAACTGACGAACGAGCAAAAGATACTATAGGATTTGCTACTGTACGAGCAGGCGATATTGTGGGAGAGCATACTGCATTTTTTGCAGATTTAGGTGAACGCCTAGAAATTACTCACAAAGCGAGTTCTCGTATGACATTTGCGTTAGGGGCAATGAGAGCAGCATTTTGGTTACATAACGCGCCGAATGGCTATTATGATATGCAAGATGTATTAGGCTTGAAGGGCTCACTTTAACGCTATTTATTAAATTCAGTTAGTGAAAAGTGTTACTTTTAGATGTTTTAGCGTAAAAAGCTAAAAAAGTGATGGTTTTTACATTTTACACTAGACGAAAGGTTAGCTTAAGCGTAGAATAAGTGGATTTTGTCAAAAATTTATCTATAGGGATGTTTTTGGCATTTTTTATGCGCTTTTATTGCAAAGCATTTGTACTTAATGATAGAAGTTTTTAGTTGTTCTTACATTAAGTTTCTTTCTTCTTTACGGAGGTTAAATTGACTAAATCTGCCATTTTGGTGCTAGAAGACGGCACTGTGTTTAAGGGCACCGCTATTGGTGCAGAAGGGGCGGCTGTTGGTGAAGTGGTGTTTAACACTGCGATGACAGGCTACCAAGAAATTCTTACAGATCCTTCTTATGCAGAACAAATTGTTACCCTTACTTATCCGCATATAGGTAATACGGGAACCAATAGTGAAGATGAAGAATCTTCAACCATTTGGGCAAAAGGTTTAGTTATTCGTGATTTACCCTTATTAGCAAGTAATTTTCGTAATGAACAAAATTTAAGCGACTACTTAAAAAGTAAAAATATTTTAGGTATTGCTGATATTGATACACGTAAACTCACTCGAATATTACGTGAAAAAGGCGCACAAAACGGCTGTATTCTTGCGGGTGAAAACATAGATGAAGCCTCAGCATTAGCGCAAGCTAAAGCCTTTCCTGGTTTGAAAGGAATGGATTTAGCCAAAGTTGTTTCAACAAAAGAGAGTTACCAGTGGACCGAGGGTAGCTGGGAATTAGGTAAAGGTCATATTACACCTGAAAAGTTTGATTTTCATGTGGTTGCCTACGATTTTGGTGCAAAGCATAATATTTTACGTATGTTAGTAGACCGTGGTTGTAAGCTTACTGTTGTTCCTGCGCAAACTTCTGCAGCAGATGTATTAGCAATGAATCCTGATGGTATCTTTTTATCAAATGGTCCTGGCGACCCTGAGCCTTGTGATTATGCCATTAGTGCGATTAAAGAGTTTTTAACTACAGATATTCCTGTATTTGGTATCTGTTTAGGGCATCAATTGTTAGGTTTAGCCAGTGGCGCTAAAACAGTGAAAATGAAATTCGGTCATCATGGTGCTAATCACCCGGTAAAAGACTTTGCACGTAATGTCGTTATGATCACTTCACAAAATCATGGTTTTGCAGTCGATGAAAACAATTTACCTGATAACTTAACGGTTACTCATAAATCACTTTTTGATGGTTCTTTACAAGGAATTCATCGTACAGATAAGGCAGCGTTTAGTTTTCAAGGTCATCCTGAAGCAAGCCCCGGCCCGCACGATGCAGCACCATTGTTTGATCATTTTATTGACCTTATCAAAGCAGCAAAAGCTTAAGTACTAGACAAGAGAGAGAATAGAGAAAATGCCAAAACGTTCCGATTTAAAAAGTATCTTGATCTTAGGTGCTGGTCCAATTGTTATTGGTCAAGCTTGTGAATTTGATTATTCAGGCGCACAAGCCTGTAAAGCCTTACGTGAAGAAGGCTACCGTGTTATTTTAGTTAACTCTAATCCTGCAACGATTATGACAGATCCCGATATGGCTGATGCAACATATATTGAGCCAATTCACTGGGAAGTAGTTCGTAAAATTATTGAAAAAGAACGTCCTTGCGCTGTATTACCAACAATGGGGGGGCAAACGGCGTTAAACTGTGCCTTAGAGCTTGAAGCAAAGGGTGTATTAAAAGAATTTAATGTTGAAATGATCGGTGCAACTGCCGATGCGATTGATAAAGCAGAAAACCGTGAGCGCTTTGACCAAGCCATGAAAAATATTGGTCTTGAATGTCCGCGTGCAGAAATTGTACATACTATTGAAGAAGCACACGCAACGTCAAAACGTATTGGTTTTCCATGTATTATTAGACCATCATTTACTATGGGTGGAACGGGTGGTGGTATCGCCTATAACCGTGAAGAATTCGATGAAATCTGTACGCGTGGTTTAGATCTTTCACCTACATCAGAGCTATTGATTGATGAATCATTAATTGGTTGGAAAGAATATGAAATGGAAGTGGTTAGAGACAAAAATGATAATTGTATCATTATTTGTTCAATAGAAAACTTCGACCCAATGGGTATTCATACAGGAGATTCGATTACTGTCGCACCCGCACAGACATTAACAGATAAAGAATACCAAATTATGCGTAATGCATCAGTTGCTGTTTTACGTGAAATTGGTGTGGAAACGGGTGGTTCAAACGTACAGTTTGGTATTTGTCCTAATACGGGACGCATGGTAATTATTGAAATGAACCCGCGCGTCTCTCGTTCATCAGCGTTAGCATCAAAAGCTACAGGCTTCCCCATTGCAAAAATTGCAGCAAAATTAGCGGTAGGCTACACACTTGACGAATTATCTAACGATATTACAGGTGGTGCAACACCTGCATCATTTGAACCGACTATTGATTATGTGGTTACTAAAATACCACGCTTTAACTTCGAAAAATTTGCAGGTTCTGAAGATCGTTTAACGACTCAGATGAAGTCTGTAGGTGAAGTTATGGCTATTGGCCGTAACCAGCAAGAATCAATGCAAAAAGCTTTACGTGGTTTAGAAGTAGGTGTTAATGGCTTTGATCCTATGGTTGATGTTAACAAACCAGGCGCAAAAACTACGATAATGCATGAATTACAAGAGGCAGGCGCTGATAGAATTTGGTATGTAGCTGATGCCTTTCGACTTGGCTTAACAATGGATGATGTGTTTAATGCGACAAAAATTGATCCATGGTTTTTAGTGCAAATTGAAGATTTAGTAAAAGAAGAAAAAACTGTTGCTGACGGTGGAATGGCAAGTTTAACACCTGAATATTTACGTAGATTAAAACGTAAAGGATTTTCTGACGCACGTTTAGCTGATGTTATTGGTGTTTCTGAAACCGAAATACGTAAAAAGCGTCATAATGCAGAAATTTTCCCTGTGTTTAAACGCGTTGATACTTGTGCTGCTGAGTTTAGCTCAGATACAGCTTATATGTACTCTACTTACGACGAGGAATGCGAAGCAAATCCAACCGATAATGATAAGATTATGATCTTAGGCGGCGGACCAAACCGTATCGGGCAAGGGATAGAGTTTGATTATTGCTGTGTACACGCCGCTTTAGCGTTACGTGAAGATGGTTACGAAACCATTATGGTTAACTGTAACCCTGAAACGGTTTCAACCGATTACGATACCTCAGATCGCTTATATTTTGAGTCGATTACTTTTGAAGATGTGCTTGAAATTGTACGTATTGAACAGCCTAAAGGCGTTATTGTGCAATATGGTGGCCAAACACCACTTAAATTAGCACGTGCTCTAGAAGCTGCAGGTGTTCCAATAATTGGTACCTCTCCGGACGCAATCGATAGAGCGGAAGATCGCGAACGTTTCCAACAAGCCGTTGACCGTTTAGGATTATTACAGCCTGAAAATGCAACAGTGACATCGTTAGATGAAGCAATGGCTAAAGCCGAAGCCATCGGATTTCCTCTTGTTGTTCGCCCGTCTTATGTACTAGGTGGTCGCGCGATGGAAATCGTATACGATTTAGAAGATTTACGTCGCTATATGACTGACGCTGTGAGTGTTTCTAATGATTCTCCTGTTTTACTTGATCATTTCTTAGATGATGCCATTGAAGTTGATATTGATGTTGTTTGTGATGGCACTAATGTAGTTGTTGGTGGCATTATGCAGCATATAGAACAGGCTGGTGTTCACTCTGGTGATTCTGCCTGTTCATTACCCGCTTATAGCTTAAGTAAAGAAGTTCAAGATGTTATGCGTAAGCAAGTAACAGACTTAGCATTTGAGTTAGGTGTTGTTGGCTTAATGAATACACAAATGGCGGTTAAAAATAACGAAGTTTACCTAATAGAAGTTAACCCGCGTGCAGCTCGAACAGTACCTTTTGTATCGAAAGCAACGGGAGTACCATTAGCTAAAATAGGCGCTCGTGTTATGGCTGGTAAAACACTTGCAGAATTAGGATTGACAGAAGAAGTTATTCCTCCTTACTTTTCTGTAAAAGAAGTTGTTATTCCATTTAATAAATTCCATGGAAGTGACCCGCTCGTTGGGCCAGAAATGCGCTCAACAGGTGAAGTCATGGGAGTAGGGCGAACGTTTGAAGAAGCCTATGCCAAAGCAAATTTAGGCGCAGGAGTTTCAGTACCCAAATCAGGTAGAGCATTAATTTCTGTTCGTAACAGTGATAAAGGACGAGTACTTGACTTAGCTAAGCAAATGGTTGAACTTGGATATGAATTAGATGCAACTCATGGCACTGAAATCATTTTACGTGAAGCTGGAATACCTGTTCGTCGTGTTAATAAGGTACATGAAGGTCGCCCTCATATTCTTGATAGAATTAAAAATAGCGAATATACCTATATTATTAACACGACTGAAGGTCGTAAAGCGATTGAAGACTCTAAAGTATTACGTGGTGGTGCATTACGTTATAAAGTTGCTTATACTACTACGCTAAATGCAGCTTTTGCAGCGTGCCAAGCGCATGCCGCTGACGATAGAAATACAGTAACGTCAATTCAAGAGCTTCACAAACAATGTAGTTAAGTTACAATAAGCTATTAAATTAACCCATGGGTTAATAGTTAAAGTGGTTTTTTCAAGCGAAAAAACCACTTTTTAGTTAACTTCTGCGAAAAATTATGAATAAAAGAAGATAAAGAATGAACCAATATCCAATGACAGTACAGGGTGCAGATGCACTACGTGACGAACTTAATTATCTTAAAACTGTTAAGCGACCAAGAATAGTAAATGATATTGCTGATGCCCGTGAGCATGGTGATCTTAAAGAAAATGCTGAATATCATGCTGCGCGTGAAGAACAGGGCTTTTGTGAAGGACGCATTCAGGAAATTGAAGGCAAACTGAGTAATGCGCAAATTATTGATATCGCGAAAATTCCTAATCGCGGTAAAGTGATTTTTGGTGTTACGGTAACATTGCTTAATATAGATACTGAAGCTGAAGTGAAATACCAAATTGTTGGTGATGATGAAGCAGATATCAAAAATAACCGTATTTCAATTAGTTCTCCTATTGCTAGAGGTTTAATTGGAAAAGAAGTTGATACTGAAATAGAAATTAAAACGCCAGGTGGTGTGGTTGAGTATGAAATAATTGCGGTAGAGCATATTTAATTTTAGCGTTATTGATTAATTAAAAAGCCCTTTAATCGTTAGGTTAAAGGGCTTTTTGCTATACTATATTAAAGTAAACTCAGTGGTATTATAGGTTAAAATATTCACACATTTCTTGATGAGTCGCCGTAATTGCTTTAACGTTTTTGTAGCCCATTTTTAATAACTGCTCTGTCGCTAAACATGCGCGACCTCCTGTTTGGCAATGGACTAAAATCGGCATGTTGACATCATTACATTTTGAAGTCACATGTATTTCAAGCACACCACGAGGAATAGAAATAGAATTTTTTATTGCACTTGTTTGTACTTCTCCAGCTTCGCGTACATCAATGATTAAGCATTGATGTTGCTCAGAAAACACTTTGGCATCCTGTGCTGATATTGTTGAAATGTTCTGCTTTGCTTGTTTAACCAGTTCTGAAATGGGAGAGATCATAATAACGAGTGATTAATAAAATTATGCCTTTATATTAATGCTTGCTAATATAGTAAGCAACCACATTTATGATTTGTTTGAACTTGTTGATTTAAAATGTTGTGGTTTTATATTCGAAATCGTTGTTTGGCTATATGTATAATTTATTAAAAGTATACATATAGCGAAAATGGAATTTAAAATTTAGGTATACGAATTTTCTTTTCAGCAGACTCTCTGTAAAGTATAAGTGTCTTACCAATAACTTGCACTTTAGTACCTTTTGTTTCACGAACAATAGCGTCAACTATCAAGGCTTTATTTTCGCGGTCATCTGTTGGAATTTTAATTTTAATTAATTCATGATGATTTAATGCATAATCAATTTCAGCAACAACTGCTTCAGTAAGTCCGTTGTTACCAAGTAAAACGATAGGTTTTAGCGAGTGTGCTAAACCTTTTAAATGTTGAATTTGTTTATTATTTAGGCTCATTAACAATTTTCGTTACAAGTTAGCTTGAATTAAAGCTATTTTACCCTCATCTTGTTTGTAATACTAGGTCAACACGAGCTTATATTATTTGAATGTAAGTATTGTTTTTTGCTTGTTTATAATGCTGAGCAGGTAAAATTTTATTTGAGAGATAGATGAGTAAGAAAAAATTAACCCAAAGCAGTCAGCGTTGGATGCAAGAACATTTCGATGATGAGTATGTAAAAAAAGCTCAAAAGCTTGGTTTACGTTCACGGGCATATTTTAAAATTGAAGAAATCAATAATAAAGATAAATTAATCAAATCTGGAATGAAGGTAGTTGACCTTGGTGCAGCACCTGGAGGTTGGTCTGAATATGCTGTAAAAGCCGTCGGGGATTCAGGTCAAGTTATTGCTTGTGATATTTTACCCATCGACCCTATAGTTGGAGTTGATTTTCTTCAAGGTGATTTTCGAGAAGAAGCTGTTTTAGATGCTTTATTAACAAGAATAGATGGAAAAAATATTGATGTTGTTATGTCTGATATGGCAGCAAATTTTACTGGTAACGACGCTGCCGATGCAGCAAGAAGCATGTATCTAGTAGAGTTAGCTTTAGATATGTGTCATCAAGTATTGAAGAAAAATGGCGCTTTTGTAGTAAAAGTATTTCAAGGCCAAGGCTTTGAACAATTTATGAAAGAAGTTAGAAATGTCTTCAATATTGTGAAAACTCGAAAACCTGAATCATCAAGAGCTAGGTCTCGAGAGGTATATCTAGTAGCGACAGGGTTTAAATTGTAGTAAATTAGTCTGAATTAATCTGAAATTATATACTTACATCAGTTAGAATAGTGATGTGAATTTTAAAAGAGGTCATTAAGTTGAGCGATATGGCAAAAAATCTTATTTTGTGGTTAGTAATAGCCGTTGTACTAATGTCAGTGTTTCAAAGCTTCACTCCAAGTAGTGGTAACGACGCACAAATTGACTATACCCGTTTTGTGCAAGATGTTCGTCAAGGGCAAGTTCGAGAAGCTAGCGTTGACAGAGCAGGTGTTGTTAAAGGCATTAAGCGTAGCGGCGAAAAATTTGTTACGGTGATCCCTGGTGGTTATGATCGTGACTTAATTAATGATCTTGTTAAGCAAGGTGTTAATGCTACAGGTGAGCTACCAGAAGAACCTAGTATGTTAACAAACATATTTATTTCGTGGTTCCCAATGATTTTACTTATTGGCGTGTGGATATTCTTTATGCGACAAATGCAAGGTGGCGGCGGTAAAGGCGCAATGTCCTTCGGTAAAAGTAAAGCTCGCTTATTGAGCGAAGATCAAATTAAAACTACGTTTGCTGATGTTGCAGGTTGTGATGAAGCAAAAGAAGAAGTTTCTGAGTTAGTTGATTATTTAAAAGATCCAACACGATTTCAAAAATTAGGTGGTCGTATTCCATCTGGTGTACTTATGGTGGGTCAACCAGGTACAGGTAAAACGTTATTAGCAAAAGCAATCGCAGGTGAAGCTAAAGTACCTTTTTTCACTATTTCAGGTTCAGATTTTGTGGAAATGTTTGTAGGTGTTGGGGCTTCTCGTGTTCGTGATATGTTTGAGCAAGCTAAGAAGTCAGCACCTTGTATCATATTTATTGATGAAATTGATGCGGTTGGACGTCAGCGTGGTGCTGGTATGGGCGGTGGACACGATGAACGTGAACAAACGCTAAACCAAATGTTAGTTGAAATGGATGGTTTTGAAGGTAATGAAGGTGTTATTGTTATTGCTGCAACTAACCGTCCAGATGTGTTAGATCCTGCGTTATTGAGACCTGGCCGTTTTGACCGTCAAGTCACTGTAGGCCTACCTGATATCCGTGGTCGTGAACAAATATTAAAAGTGCATATGCGTAAAGTACCATTAGGTGACGATGTTAAGGCATCGGTTATTGCTCGTGGTACACCAGGCTTTTCAGGTGCAGATTTAGCCAACCTAGTGAATGAAGCTGCTTTATTTGCTGCACGCTCAGCTCGTCGTACTGTTTCAATGGATGAGTTTGAAAAAGCTAAGGATAAGATTTTGATGGGTGCAGAGCGCCGTTCAATGGTGATGTCTGAAAGCGAAAAAGAAATGACAGCATACCACGAAGCAGGACATGCCATTGTTGGTCGTTTAATGCCAGATCATGACCCCGTTTATAAAGTGAGTATTATTCCTCGTGGCCGTGCGCTAGGTGTGACTATGTATTTACCTGAGCAAGATCGTTTTAGTCACAGTAAACAACATTTAGAGAGCAATATTTCATCTTTATATGGTGGTCGTATTGCAGAAGAAATGATTTATGGTTTTGACAAAGTCTCTACTGGCGCTTCAAATGACATTGAGCGTGCAACACAATTAGCACGTAAAATGGTGACACAATGGGGCTTCTCTGAAAAAATGGGGCCGATGCTTTTTGCTGAAGAAGAAGGCGAAGTATTCTTAGGTCGTACTTCATCAAAATCGTTAAATATGTCAGATGAAACGGCAAAAGCCATTGATGAAGAGATTAAAGAGTTTGTTAATCGTAACTATCAACGTGCGGAAAGAGTTCTTAAAGAGAACGAAGATATTTTACATGCAATGAAAGATGCACTTATGCATTATGAAACTATTGACGCGGGTCAAATAGATGATTTGATGGAACGTAGAGAAGTACGTAAACCTGCTGCTGAATGGGATAATCATTCAGACTCAGATAAGCCACCTACAGCTAAAGCTGAAGTACAGCCTGATTTAAATAAGCCATCAGACGCTGCAAGTTAAACAGCATATTAATGTAATAAAACTGTCAACAAAGCCTCGATTATCGAGGCTTTGTTTTATAATATGATTGATAAGCTTATTTAAACCAATCGTATTAACTCATAGTTCGATTGGTATAATAAAAAGGTAGTGTTTAACATGCTGACTGGTCCTACAGCTAATTTATCCGTTTGTTCTCGCTTTAAGCTTGATTTAACTCAGCCTAAGGTTATGGGGATTGTTAATGTGACTCCTGATTCTTTCTCCGATGGCGGAAAATTCAATAATATTGACTTGGCACTTCATCAAGTTGAAAAAATGATTTCAGAAGGTGCTTCAATAATTGATATTGGTGGCGAATCAACACGACCAGGCGCAGCAGAAGTAAGCGATAAAGACGAATTAGAACGCACGATACCTTTATTAAAAGCCATTAGGTCACGATTTGATATTCTAATTTCAATAGATACGAGTAAAGCCTCAGTGATGGCTGAGTCAATAATACATGGCGTTGATATCATTAATGACGTGAGAGCTTTACAAAATAAGGGGTGTATTGAAGTGGCAGCGCAAACAGATATTCCTATCTGTTTGATGCATATGCAGGGTAAACCAAGAACTATGCAGGTAGCTCCTATTTATAATGATTTGATTGAAGATATTAAATTGTTTTTTCAGCAGCGAATAGAGCAATGCCAAAAAGCAGGCATAGAGCGGCAAAGAATAATACTCGATCCAGGTTTTGGCTTTGGAAAAACACTTGAACAGAATTATAAATTACTTGCCAATTTACAAGAATTTTCGAGTTTTAAATTACCTATATTGTCGGGAACATCAAGAAAGTCTATGATTGGCAATTTATTAAATTGCCCACCACAAGAGAGATTAGCAGGCAGTTTAGCGACCGCTTTATTAGCCGCACAAAATGGCGCGCATATTATCCGCGTGCATGATGTAAAAGAAACTGTTGATGCGTTACGCGTATTAGCGACAGCACAAAACAATAAATAATAACTGACAAGGGAGACTTGTATGTCAGAGAGAAAATATTTTGGTACCGACGGGATCAGAGGTTTAGTTGGGCAGTACCCAATAACACCTGATTTTGTGATGAGATTGGGCTATGCAGCAGGTAAAGTATTGGCTGCTCAAGGCACAAAAAAAGTATTAATTGGTAAAGATACACGTATTTCTGGTTATATGCTTGAATCATCACTTGAAGCGGGCTTCTCAGCCGCAGGTGTTGATATTGGGTTACTTGGGCCAATGCCAACGCCGGGTATCGCTTATTTAACTAAAACGTTTCGCGCCGAAGCGGGAATAGTGATCAGCGCGTCACATAATCCTTTTTATGATAATGGCATTAAATTTTTCTCACAAGATGGTCAAAAGCTTCCAGATGATGTTGAGCAAGCGATAGAAGCTGAACTTGACAAACCTATGGGATGTGTTGAATCAAGTCATTTAGGCAAGGCTAATCGTATTGATGATGCAGCGGGGCGTTATATTGAGTTTTGTAAAAGTAACTTTCCAAGTCAGTACTCTCTTTCAGGCATGAAACTTGTAGTCGATTGTGCTCATGGGGCGACGTATCATATTGCACCTAATGTTTTTAGAGAGCTAGGTGCTGAGGTTATTGTTATTGGTGGCTCACCTAATGGGAAAAATATAAACGATGGCTGTGGTGCAACCTCTATGGATGCGATTAGCGCTGCTGTTTTAGAGCATAATGCAGATCTTGGTATAGCACTAGACGGTGATGGCGATCGTTTGATGATGGTTGACCACACAGGCTATGTTGTTGATGGTGATGAATGTGTATTTGTTATTGCTTGTAACGATTTAAAATCTGGTAATATTCGTGGTGGTGTTGTTGGCACATTAATGAGTAATATGGGACTAGAATTGGCATTAGCTGATATGGGTGTACCGTTTGCTCGAAGTAATGTTGGTGATCGCTATGTAATGGAAATGTTAAAAGAAAATGGTTGGCAGTTAGGCGCTGAAAATTCTGGCCATGTTATTAACTTAAGTCATACATCTACCGGCGATGGTATTATTGCGGCGTTGAATGTTCTAACAGCGATTTGTTCTAGTAAGAAATCACTTAATGAGCTACGCCAAGGAATGACTAAATTACCGCAAGTATTGGTTAATGTCCGTTTTGCAGGAGATAATGATCCTTTAACAACGGAAGGGGTAATGAATGCTGTTCATACCGTAAATGAAAAGCTTACCGGCCGTGGTAGAGTATTGTTAAGAAAATCAGGTACGGAGCCTTTAATTCGCGTTATGGTTGAAGGGCCGGAACATGAAGAAGTGACACTCCTGGCTAATGAAATTGCCGATGCTGTCAAAAAAGCATGCTAATGGGTTGAAATATGAGCAAATGAACAAGATATTAAGTGAAAAGCTTGTATCTTGTGGCGAGGTTAGTTAATATCTCGCCGCTTAAATTTAGGAAAGATAAATGACCAGACAAGCAATAGTTGCTGCCAATTGGAAAATGAATGGTAGCCTCTCTTTAGTAAAAGAAATGATAAGCGGATTAAAGCAGGTTGAACTTGCTTCAAACGTAAAAGTTGTTGTTTGTCCTAGCTTTCCTTATTTAGCTGCATATTCCAACGAAAGTACAAAGCAGAATTTATCAAATAAATTTTGTTTAGGTGCTCAAAATATGAGTGAACAGCAAAACGGTGCATATACTGGTGAAGTTTCATCAGAAATGCTTAGTGAACTGTCTGTTAATTATGTTATTTTGGGACATTCAGAGCGAAGAAGCTTATATCAAGAAACAAGCAATTTAATTGCTCTGAAAGTAGCTAAGGCACTTGAAGATAACTTAACACCGATATTATGTATTGGTGAAAGTGAGCAAGAACGTACAGCAGAAAAAACTGAAGCTGTGCTTGCATCACAAATACAGCCTGTGATTGATGAGATAGGCATAGAAAAATTTACTGAAGTGGTTATCGCGTATGAGCCTGTTTGGGCAATTGGTACGGGTAAAACCGCTTCGCCAGAAATGGCACAAGAAACACATGCTTTTATTCGACAATATTTAGCGAATGAAAGTGATATAGTCGCACAAAAGGTTCCTTTGTTATATGGCGGTAGCGTCAACGAAGGTAATTGTGAACAATTATTCGCTCAAACAGATATAGACGGTGGTCTTATCGGTGGAGCTAGTTTAAAAGTCGAAGAATTCAGTGTAATTTGTTCGACAGCGAAAGGACAATAACAATGTTGTATCAAATTTTGATCGTAGTTTACCTAATCGTAGCACTTTGCTTGATTGGTTTAGTTTTAATCCAACAGGGTAAAGGCGCAGATATGGGCGCATCTTTTGGTGCTGGTTCATCGGCGACCATCTTTGGTTCAAGCGGTTCGGGCAACTTCTTAACAAAAACAACTACATGGTTGGCGGTTGCTTTTTTCATCATTAGTTTAGTTTTGGGTAACCTTACTGCTAATCGTGTTAAAGCGACTGATGAATGGAATGATCTTGCTGCTCCTGTTACAGAACAAGTAGATGGAATTCCTTCTGGTAGTGTTGAGCCTCAGGTAATTGAGAATAGCGATGTTCCTGCAGCAACAGTGCAAGATAGCACTAAAGCTAAAGATAGTGATATTCCAGATTAAATCAACTTATTTACCTCAAAACGAGTTAACATAGTTTAGTATTGCGCGGATGTGGCGGAATTGGTAGACGCGCCAGCTTGAGGGGCTGGTGACTTAGGTCGTGGGGGTTCAAGTCCCCCCATCCGCACCACTAAACTATAAAATATATTTTAAAGCCGATTCATTATGAATCGGCTTTTTACATTTAGTGGTTCTTTTACCATTGATTCTTTAACATCTATTCACTAAAGCCCTTTATTAAATTTATTCTAAACTGCCGTTATTAAAAGAAAATCACTAGTAGATTAAAAAGTGGTTGATTTTGGGTATCAATAAGTGTTAAAAAGTAACGGTATTGCCTTGAGTAGCATGTTAATTTGTAACTTAACTTAAAAAAGTAGTGTGCTATAGATTAATTTATACCTAATTTAGTGAAGAGTATTTACGCAATTGAGTAATAAAAGGATTAAAGCGTTACTTTAATTGGACAATTATATTTGTTGTATTTGCATACACTTGTTTTTACGTATTATTTGTACTAATGTTTACGGATAAAAATGACAACGCTGTCAGAGCGTTAAGGTTACAAAACAAAGGCATAAACATTATTAGAAAACCAAAATTATAAAAATACATTGAGGGTTAAACATGTCTAGTAAATTTGAGAGAAAACGTTTAGTAATCGCTATTTCAGCAGCGATTAGTTGCTCACTTTCTACAACTGCTATAGCTCAAGAGACTGAAACTGCTGAGACAAAAGCAGATGATGTCACGGAGGTTATTGAAGTTCGTGGTATGCGTCAAAGTATACAAAGTGGCCAGCTCTTAAAGCAATATGCTGACACAGTAAAGGATGTTATAACAGCAACAGATATTGGTGCGTTACCTGATAAATCGGTTACCGAAGCACTTCAGCGTGTACCTGGTGTAACTATTGAGCGTTTTGCATCATCGAGTGATCCAAAACATTATGCTGATGAAGGAACAGGGGTATTAGTACGTGGCCTTGATCGAGTGCGTTCTGAAATTAACGGCCGAGATGCATTTAGTGCAAACCCTTATGGTGGTCTTAGTTATGAAGACTTTCCTGCTGAATTATTAGGGGCAGTAGAAGTTGTTAAAAACCAAACGGCAGATCTCATCTCTGGGGGTATCGCAGGTACGGTTAACCTTATTACTCGTAAGCCATTTGATTCTGATAAACGCTTATTTTCATTTAACGCAAAAGCTAACTATGCTGACTTTAGAGAAGAAACAACCCCTTCTTTTTCAGCGCTTTTCTCTGATAACTGGGAGACGGATGCAGGTAAATTTGGTGTACTTGTTGCTGCTTCAAAATCAGAATACCAAACTCGTGGTGATGGGGTAGGTTTAGGTAATTTTCATAGCCGCGGCCCTTCTGATAAGTTTTCTTATGATGAATGGGGAACAGCAACACCTGGTGTCGTTCCTGGACAATATTCAAACCCTTGTGTGCCTGGTGATACTGGGTGGCGTAGTTGTGAGGGCATGGGCTATGAAGACACTGTGCAATATACAGATGCTGATTCAGCTGCATATACACCTCTGTATGAAGGTACTGCAATTTCAGATCAACCAGAAGGTGTTACCTATTACACGCCAGCGGCTATACACATGAGTACAGCTGAAAACGATCGTAAACGCCAAGGGATTACCGCTTCATTACAATGGCAAAGCACAGATGAGCGAATTACCGCCACTTTAGAGCATATTAACTCTAAAGCATCTCTCGAATATCGTGAAAACCAAATAGGTCAAGCAGCTCAAGGTTTTGTTTCAGATTTACGTTCTTCACACGATTGGATTGATGGAGGGGAAGGTTACGAACGTACATTTGATGATAATGGCTTTTTAACCTCAGGCGTTGCATTGGGGACACATACCGGCGTTCCATTAATGTATCGCAGTCGCTGGAATTACAATGAAAATACGGTAGAAGATACTTCTTTTAATTTAATTTTCAAACCAAATGAACGTTTAGTTTTAGCGTTTGATTATCAAAACATAGATTCTGAACAAGTTGTACATAATTATAGTATGGCAGGTCAAACGCGTGGTGGTCACGTGGCCAACGTTTCGCCTTATTACCTTGATTTAACCGGTTCAAGACCAACTATTGAGTATCTTAGCGATAACATATTAACACCTGGATATGCCCCAGATGCTGATGGTAATCCTATCATGACAGAGCCAAACTTGTTTTTGGCCTCAGGTATGGAACAAGAAGAATATAATACGGCTAAGTCTGACAGTTTTCAATTTGATGTTTCTTATGAACTCGACGGGGTTATGACTGTTGTTAAAGGTGGTTTTTATCATTCAGATAAAGACTTAACTGTTCGTGATACCAATTACGAAGGCTGGTCTGCTATTGGTACACCTTGGGTAGAGGCTGATCGAATTGCTGCAGGTGCAATAAACAGACCTGAATTATTTGAACAAGTTGATTTTTCAGATTTTTATAACGGAGATGTCCTATTAGGCGGTGTTAATAATTTCTTATTTCCAAGAATGGATTTAGTTAAAGATTATGCTAATTCTTTACGTCAAGGGTGTCAGGACGGTTGGCATAACGCTACTTTGAGTGCAGCAAATGGGGGGGTTTGTACAGGCACGTATGTTCCTTACGCTGATAAACCTAATCGTGTTGAAGGGCCTTTTGCCGCGCACAATATTAGTTCAATTAATGAAAAACGCACTGAGTTTTATATACGAGGTGATTTTGACTTTCTTGATCATGATATTCCGTTGAAAGGAAATATCGGTTTGCGTTATGTTAAGTATGATTTAGAGTCGACTGGTGCATTAGTACAGCCATTAATCTCTTCTCGTGGTGACGAAGGCACTTCACGTAACGAGGTCATGCAACGTGATCATAAAGCGCTTTATGACTTGGCTAACGGTGATTCATTATTAACGACAGTTAATGGTACCGATTATACAACGGTGTTACCAAGCTTAAACTTGAACTATGGTTTAACGGAAGAAGTCGTCATTCGTTTTGGTGCATCAAAAGGTTTGTATTACCCAAGCTTACTAGATACACGAAACCTCACGGTAATGAGTCTTGACTATACTACTCGTTTACAAGACCCTTCTTTACCTCAAAGTGATGAAACTAACCCTATTATTGCACTTGATAATATGAATTTAACAGCGTTGGCGAGTAACCCATACCTAGAGCCAGAAGAGTCTATTAATTTAGACTTAACAACTGAATGGTATTTTGCTGATGCAGGCTTTTTGACGGTTGGTTTATTTCATAAAAAGCTCGACAACATAATCCGTAACAAACGTTTTGATCTTGATGTTGAGTTTAATGGCGAAAACTATGATGTAGCCGCTTATGGTCCGGACAATACAGGTTCTGGTACTATTCGTGGGATTGAATTTTCATATTCACAATTCTACGATATGTTACCAGGAGCATGGGGTGGTTTAGGTTTACAGTTTAACTTTACTTATATTGATCAATCAGGGTTAGAAGATCCAAATGATGTTGGTGAAGGAACTTTAGGCTTTAAAGAAGATGGCTCAAGAGTTGATGACAACCGTCATTCTTTTAGAGCATTTAGCGGTTTGCCTTTACAGGGCTATTCAGATAAAAATATGAATATTGTTGGTATGTATGAATATGAAAATATTTCATTCCGTCTTGCCTATACATGGCGTTCTGAATATTTGCTGACATTACGCGAATCTGAAGAATATGCACCTGCATATTCTGAAGCCTCAGGTATGATGGATGCGAGCTTTTATTATACCATCAATGAAAACTGGAAAATTGGCATTGAGGGTAGTAACTTACTTAATGATGATACTAAGACTCAATATCAAATGAATCAGGAAGGTCTGAAAACTGATGCCTTAAGCTTTACGACTGATCGTCGTTATGCGTTAAGTGTTCGTGCCACTTTCTAGTAGCAAACGCTATTGATAAAGGCTATAAACTGCACAGTAGTGATATTGTGCAGTTTATTACACTTTAGTTGGCTTTATATTCAATATCACTCAAAAAATTATTTAATATTCAAAAGTTCTTTTACTCTACAAACGGCTTCATTATGCAAAACCCTTTAAAATCTATTTGTATTGTTGGTGGTGGTACTGCTGGCTGGATGGCCGCAACGTTACTGTCATCAGCCACAAGAGGTAGCAATATTAAGATCACCGTTATTGAGTCACCTGATATTGCAACAATAGGAGTGGGCGAGTCTACAGTACCGTCAATAATGGACTTTTTACAAACGTGCCAAATTAATCTTAAAGAATTTATACAAGCAACGTCCGCCAGTTTTAAATTAGGTATACGGTTTGATAACTGGCAAACACCAGAAGAAAGTTATTTTCATCCCTTTGGTCGAGTCGGTAAAGGAGTCAATGGGTTTGATTTTTATCAGGCTTGGCTAAAATCTCTTGCTGATGGGCAATTAACACGTTGGTTAGATTATTCCCCAAGCGCTATTATGGCAGAGCATGAGCGTTTTATGTTGCGCCCAAATCAATCACAAGATTGGGTATTATCAAGTTATGCCCACGCTTTACATTTAGATGCTGTTAAAGTGGCTAATTATTTACGTGAACTTTGTGCTCAACGTGGTGTTGCTCGAATTGAAGCAACAGTTAACGAAGTTAATCTTGATGGAAATAAATTTATACAAGACTTAATTTTAGATAATGAAGCAACAGTTTCAAGTGACTTTTTCATTGATTGTACTGGTTTCAAGGGCCTTTTAATTGAAAAGTCGTTAAAGGTTGAATATGAAGATTGGTCCCATTTATTGCCTTGTAATCGTGCAGTAGTTGTACAAACTGAGCAAGATGGTCAACCTGTCCCATATACAATTGCAACAGCACAAGATGCTGGCTGGTCTTGGAAAATTCCATTGCAACACCGAACTGGCAATGGTTATGTGTTTTCTAATCAGTTTTGTAATGATGAACAGGCGATAAAGACTTTACTGACGAATGTCAGTGGTACAGTTCTTAATGAACCTCGAGTTATTCCATTTGTTACAGGTAAGCGCAAAAAAATATTACACAATAATTGTTTGGCTTTAGGGCTTGCTTCTGGTTTTTTAGAGCCATTGGAGTCTACAGCTATACATCTTATTTATAAAACTCTCGTTCACTTTATTAAGTATTTACCCGATAAAGACTTTGATACATACAACGAACAAGTGTTTAATCAAAAAATTGATATCGATTACATAGAAATTCGAGACTTTATTGTTCTTCATTATTGCACATCAACACGATCTGACTCTAAATTTTGGCAATGGTGTCAAACCATGGAAATTCCCGAAACATTAAAGGAAAAAATACACTTATTTAAAGAAAGAGGGGTTGTCGAAGACATTCCTGGACAGTTTTTTAGCAGTGATAGTTGGTATTCTATTTTAGAAGGTATGAAAATACGCCCAAAAAAATATCACCCTTTATTAGATGCGTTTCATAGCGAAAATTTAGCCAATACATTAAATGAGAATGTAAGCACTATTCGTGATACGGTGCTAAAAATGCCGAAGCATTATGACTATATTCAGTCACATTGTCAGGCTCAAAGATAGAAAAGTGTTTCAAATAAAAACCTAATATTAAGTTAACGAAATATTGCACAAATTAAGTAATAAAAACAAAGTAATAAGTGTGAAAATAATTAGATGACGGTATATAAAAGCATTCCAGAATATTGTGCACAAAACTCTCCTTTAGGAGCTACACAGTTTTTTAATGAGATTGCGCCTGCCCAAAAGCCCGTTGTTATCCGTGGCTTTGCTAAGAGCTGGCCAGTAGTGCAAGCAGCTCAAAAGCACGCTATTGACTTCATCAGTTATTTGAATGAGTTTTATACAGGTAAAAAGGCTAAAATGATTGTTGCGCCGCCTTCAGCTGATAAACGTTTTTTTTACAATGATGAAATGACTGATGTTAATTACCTAAGTGGTGAGGAACGCGTAGATTTATTTTTAGGGCGTCTTTTAGAACTGGCTGACAGAGAGGTTTATCCGGCTATTTCCATGCAGAATGCTTATATTAGCGATATTTTTCCGGGGTTAGTTAATCATAATGCTTCTGAGTTTTTCCCCGACTTAGAGCCACGTCTTTGGATAGGTAATGAAGGTATTGTTAGTGCTCATTATGATGGCTCTGATAATGTAGCTTGTGTGATTGCGGGTCGTAGGCAATTTATACTGTTTCCGCCTGAACAAACAAAAAATTTATATCCAGGCTCTTTAAATTTTACACCAGCGGGTGCACCAACAAGCTTAGTTGATTTTAAAGCACCAGATTATGAACGCTATCCCTTATTTAAACAGGCTCAAAAAGAAGGTTACAGCGTAGAGCTAGGGCCGGGTGATGCTATTTTTATTCCTATGCTTTGGTGGCATCATGTTGAGTCGTTGGATAAAGTAAATGCATTAATGAATTATTGGTGGACGGGCTCTTCGGCACCTAATGCAATGTCACCAAGTCCCATAGATAGTTTAAATATAGCCTTGCTGGCTATGCGAGATCTTAGCCAAAATCAACGAAATGCTTGGCGTTGTATGTTTGATCACTATCTTTTTAAGCAAGGCGTTGATCCTGCTTCCTATATTCCTGAGCATCAACATCATCTATTAGGTGAATTATCAACTGATTATATTGAAGCGGTTAAAGACTATTTTGCTAAAAAATTACATAAATAAAATGACCCGTAATGAGCACATATCATGTTAAATAACGTAAATAATGACAGTAAACCTAAAAAGTTAGTAATAGTAGGTGGCGGAACTGCAGGGTGGATGGCAGCAAATTTATTGGCGACACAATGGAAAGATACTGAAATTATTTTAGTTGAGTCTCAAGAAATAGGTATTATTGGTGTTGGCGAAGGTAGTACGCCTCACTTGAAGTTGTTTTTTGATGCGATAGGTGTTGCTGACGCAGATTGGATGCCAGAGTGTAATGCAACGTATAAAAATGGTATTACTTTTGATAAGTGGTCAACTATTGAAGGCTTTGAATCTTATTTTCATCCGTTTGCGGCGCAAACCGACGATATTTTTACAGTCCCTCATTTTTTCAACAATATTTATGCGCGTATGCAGGGGTATCAAGTTGATGCCCACCCAGATGATTACTTTTTAGAATCTTATTTATCGAAAAATAACTTGGGACCTATACCGGATGAGTGCTTTCCTTTTGGTATTGCCTATGGTTATCACTTTGATTCTGCGCTATTAGGACAATTTTTATCTAAAAATGCACAAAAACATGGCGTAAAAAGAATCGTCGGTACGGTTAATGAAGTGCTAATGCATAACGATGGTAGCTTAAACGCAGTTAAATTAAATGATAATACATTATTGACAGCTGACTTTTTTATTGACTGTTCAGGCTTTCGCTCTTTACTGATGCAAAGCACATTAAAAGTTAATTATCAGAGCTTTAAAGATAATTTATATAATGATTCGGCTGTTGTTATGCCTAGTGAAATATCACAAACGCTACCTGTAGAAACTAAATCTACAGCTCTATCTAATGGTTGGGCTTGGCAAATACCACTTAGAAACCGGTTTGGAAATGGCTATGTCTATAGTAGCGACTACATTAATTCGGAGCAGGCAGAAGTTGAGCTCAGGCAACATTTAGGATTATTAGATAGTGATATACAAGCCAGACATTTACAAATGAAAGTAGGGCGAGTTGAAAAACACTGGCACAAAAACTGTTTAGCTGTTGGTTTATCACAGGGTTTTATTGAGCCTCTTGAGGCAACCGCTATTGCACTTTCATTTAATACAATAGCTCAATTCATGCAATATTTTCATGAAGGTAAAGGGACGAACAAATTTGAAGCGGCATTTAATCAAGATATTAACGCTAGATTCGATGGGATTCGAGATTATGTCGTTTGTCATTACAAAACTAACCAGCGTAATGATACCGCTTATTGGCGAGATAATGCAGCCAATAATCATATCTCTGAAACTTTAAAGCGTATTTTACATCTTTGGCAGAATAGTCAAAACTTTGCTGGAGATATGCATAAGTATAACTTAATCGGCAGTTATCAGCCTAAATCATGGGCGTGTATGCTTGCTGGCTATGGAGTATTTCCTACCGATAACGTGAAACAATCATTTGATTATTCAGCATATCATCAGGAAAAAGTAGCATTGAAAGACTTTATTAGGCGCTGTGGTTTAAACTTTAAAAAGCATCATGAACTTTTAAAAAATTAATGTTTAATTAGGGCTGTATAAAGAATATCTAGTTGTTATAAAGCTTTAATTTTTATCGCTTATTCCTTAGCTTTTAATTTCATACCTTTATTCATGGCATCAAGCAAATTGCCATTGTCTTGTATTAACTGCCATGAGAATACGCCCGCTAACCCTTTGTTTTTAGCCCACTGAGCTTTTGCTAAAGTAGAACGTTTATCGTCAAAAGAAATAAAGCCTTTATTGTCTGCATTATAAAAATAGGCTGCTTGTGCTTTGGTATCATAACCATATTGATAACCGGTAGGTGGTTTGTTGATTAACGCTTTGTAGGTAAAACTCCCTATTGAAACAGCTTGATTTTCTTTATTGAAATGATCACCTTGCCAGCCACTGTTGGTCCAACCTCTGCCATAAAATGCGATACCCAGTACTAGTTTTTGCTCAGGAATACCTGCATTAAGCAAGTTGTTGATCATGGCTTCGCTACTCTGGGGATTATTTTCGCTACTAAATAAATTAGTATGATGAGAAGCTCGCCCGTTACCAACAGCAAAGTCGTACGTCATTGCAAAGACATAATCCATAAAAGGGATCGTTTTTTTCCAATCAATGGCATTAGTCTTGTCGGCTTGGCCACTGACTGCCGCACTTAATTGATATTCTCTACCTGTTTGTTGTTGAAGCTTATTAAGACCTTCGCGCAGTTCTTTCATCATTAATGTAAAAACGAGCTTTTCATTTAGTGCTGCCTTTCCTTGTAATTTTCTTTGATTATTTCCACCGCCACCAGGATATTCCCAGTCAATATCAATACCGTCAAATACCTCGTGTTTTTTTATTAACTCAAGTGCGGATTCAACAAAATGTTTAAGCCCTGAGTTACTTTTTGCCATTTCATGAAAAGGTTGTGAAAGTGTCCAACCACCAAATGAGGGTAAAATACGTAAATGTGGATGTTGTTGCTTTAGTTTTCTAAAAGCGTTTAATTCAGTCATTACTGCATTTTCATTATAAAAAACGGCAGAAAAAGGGGCTTTTCCCTCGCAAGCAGTTGCCATTGCTTTTTGCGTTGCTGCATTAGTACCACTATTATCTCCGCATAATCCTACAAAGGCATATAATATGTGACTTAACTTTTCCGCGGGTAAATTACTTACAGCAGTCGGCTCACCTTTTGCGGAATAATAGCTTGCGATAACAGGTTCTTGTGCGTTAATAGATAAAGTTATTAATCCTAATAGAAAAATAGAAAGCTTTAATGTTGGAATTAAGGTCAATCGCAGTTTAAGTATCATAATATTCCTTATTAATTAGGATTAGCTTCTTATCTATTAAAGTATGCTTAAGTTGTTTCACGATAACCATACATTACTTCAGTGGCTAACTGTTAATTATTAGAATTTCTTTAGAGTTATTATACTAATTTAAATTATTTACGTGTATTGTTATAAGTAGCGTTAAATATCTTTAAGGGCTATATGGATTCTATTCTTATAATTATTGCTATATCGTTGGCGCTTGCTAGCGTAATTAATATTATCCTCACTAAATTCTCAATATCACATATCATTGGCTATATCATTACTGGCACTTTTGTCAGTACATTCTTTGAATTTAATGGTAGTGGTAATCTTCATTATTTAGATCTTATTGGTGAATTTGGTATTGTATTTTTAATGTTTACTATTGGTCTAGAAATGTCATTTGCTAAGCTTGGAAAAATGAAAGACCTGATATTTTTTAATGGTTTTATTCAGGTTGCAGCCAGTGCATTGGTTATCTTTGGTGTTGCATTTTATCTGTTTAACCTTGAAGCTATTTCTGCATTAATTATTGCTCTAGCATTTAGTTTATCTTCAACTGCTATCGTATTACCGTATTTGAAAAAATCCAAAGATATTGTTACGCCATATGGCAAAAAATCAGTTGCCATTTTAGTCTTTCAAGACTTAGCGGTTATACCCATTTTATTATTAATGGGTTTTTTATCGTATAACGAATTATCACTAACGGATGTGTTATTAAAAACTATACTATATGCGACCTTAGTTATTATTTTCATGTTTACCATTGGTAAAAAGGTTATTACATGGTTACTACATTTTTCGGCGAATGCACGAACTGAAGAATTATTTTTAAGTTCGGTATTTACTATTGTTATCGGAGCATCGTTAATTGCTCATGAGATGGGGTTTACTTATTCTCTAGGTGCTTTTATTGCAGGCATGATCATCGCTGAAACTAAATTTCATATAAAGGTGGAATCAGATATTGCTTCCTATAAAGATTTATTATTAGGTGCGTTTTTCTTTTCTATTGGTACTAAAATTGATGTTTTCTATTTTGCTAGTAACTTACATTGGGTACTCGGTGTATTAAGCTTAGTTATGCTGATTAAAGCGATTATTATTTATTTATTAATCCGACGAAAATCGGATAAAAGTGAATCAATAAAGTCAGCAATTGCTTTATGCCAAGTAGGGGAGTTTTCTTTTGCTATTTTTGCCATGGCTTTAAATCAACACCTTATTTCAGAAACCTTAGGTAGCTTTCTTATACTAATAACAGTGTTGTCTATGATACTAACGCCGTTTATGGTAAATAATATTTATAAATTAGCTTCATTTTTTGTTGTAGAGTTTTTTGAATCAGACAAAATAACTAGGTTGAATATAACCAACCATACAATTGTTTGTGGCTTTTCTATTTTAGGCAGAATTGTCGCAAAAGAGTTAACCAATAGTGGTGTTGAATTTTTAATTATTTCCGATAATCTACAGCATGTATTACTTGCTAGAAAACGTGGTTATAACGCTTATTTTGGTCACTTAGATAAAGTTCCTGTATTAACGTCATTAAAGGTAGAGCAAACAAGTAGCATAATTATTACTGTTAATTCCTTAAAAAATAAACAAATTGTATGTGAAGCTGTGCTTGCATATTACCCTGAAGCTAAGTTAGTGGTGAAAGTCAATTCGCTTGAAGAAAAAGCTGCATTATCAGAACTTAATATTAGATCGTTTGTTCATGCTCAACATGAAACCGCAATGTTGTTGGTCAAGCAAAGTATTAACTAAAATATAGACGAGTAAGTAAAAGTAATGAATTGTATTAATGTAAACAACCATAAAGTAACGCCATCAAAAATTATGTGTATAGGGCGAAATTATGTTGATCATATTACTGAACTAGGTAATGAAGTACCTAACGAAATGGTGGTGTTTTTAAAACCTAATAGTGCTATTTCAACTGACTTGCATGCTGTTCACCAAGAGCCATTACACTTTGAAGGCGAGCTTTGTTTTGTGTATCAAGATGGTAAATTTTCAGCAGTAGGTTTTGGTCTAGATTTAACCAAACGTACTTTGCAAAGCAAGCTCAAAGCAAAAGGCTTACCATGGGAACGCGCCAAAGCATTCGACGGCTCAGCCGTTTTTAGTGATTTTGTTGCAATAGATACTATTGATGAGACTTTATCACTTGAACTGACGATTAATAGTGAACTTGCTCAACAAGGCGGTGTGTTATTAATGATGTATAAACCATCTGAAATTTTAAGCGAATTACAAAAATTTATGACTCTAGAAAATGGTGATGTTGTTATGACAGGTACGCCAAAAGGTGTTGGTGAAATTAAGCAAGGTGCGGTATTTAAAGGGCGTGTATTAGTGAATAACCAAGAAATATGTTCGTCTTCTTGGATTGCTAAGTAATTTTAATTACTTAGCATTTTTGAGTGAAGTGTAAACAATTAGCATGATCTGATGCTTTTGTATTTAATTATACTGTTCCGGTTGTCCTAGCTGTATTTAGGGTATCTATGTGTTGTTGAAAGCGAATGGCTTTTCCATTATTCATAGTCCAAATATGTACTGCTTGTGGGCCGATATAAGGATTGTTATCGGCATAGGGAAAGTTATCTGCTTCATTCCAAATAATGTCATCATGTAATACGGCAAGTACATTAGGCATATCGCCAATAGAAAAAGCATAATAGAGTCCTTTAATGGCGTTTATGTTTTGTGTAGAGATAATATTTCCTTGTAGGGGAGCATCAATATAACAACGATTAACTTATAAAAGGTATAGAAAGCACCTACTTAGTGTAGGCTATTAAATTAAAAGGACTATAGTTTATTTTTCAAGGCAATTGTTTAATAAAGTTCTTTATAATATGCGATCAAAGGTGGAGCTAAAGTTACCACAATAAGAACTAACACAAACAAATTACCTTTTTTGATGTTAAAGACTTGATTTATTTCATGTAGTGACTTCTTTTCAACAAAGAGCCCCATTGTATATTCAAAAATAACTGTAATAGATAACCAATAAACCCCTAGGTTAATAAAACCTTTAAAGGTTGATAAGCCTGTAAAGTGAATGGTATTTGAAGCGACAATAACGATAAGTGTTGACAGTGAAATACCACTCAACGGCAGAGCTAACTTTTTACCGAGTAATTGAGCTAAAACTTTGTCTCTTAAAACGCCATTTGCAATCGCTAATAGCACTATAAGCAACCAAATAGCTGTACCAATGATAATACTCATATCCACTCGCATAGAATATAGCTAGCTAAAATAATGAAAAATAAAACAGTAAGTTGTAATTTGTCTGGCTTGAATAATTCATGGTTACAAATCATTAGAGGCTCACCACTTTCTGCTTTTCTTTTTATCTGTTCTTGTTTTTACTTTTCCAGGTTTTTGCCTTCTTGAGGTGTATTGGAAAAATAGATATTAAAGGGAGCATAGCTAAAAATATAAATGCTCCTTTTAGCATTTTTTACTCAAAACTATTAGACTAAACATACCTCGAAATATAGATAATATAAATACTATAGCTAATATGTAATAAAGAACATTAATTGTATTGAATATGGTTATTTATAACTTCAACTAACATATGGTTTAGATGGAGAGATTAACGATAATATTCAAGTAACTAAAAGGCTAAGCTTGATTAAAATTTCTATAATAGTCTAATATCTTAATAGTTTATGACCTTTTAAGTGGTACAGTCTTGGGTACACATTTTTCAACAATTCGATTCATTTGTTGGAACAAGTTAACACCTCTATCGTTAAATTCAACTTGGGTTCTGAATCTAATGGGACCACAAGAATGTTCTATTTTGTTAGCATCTAGATTTTGCCGATAACTATCTTTAATTAACCCTTGATCAATCATTGCTTTTAATTGTGGCTTTTTCTCTGACATCAGCACTTCTTCATAACCAGACCAGTTCTTTGGCATGTGCGGTTTTAATATTTGATAAATATTTCTTATTTCTTTGATCGTGTCTTCCACATCCGCTCTTTCACCTTCTCGTTTAGACCAAATATAGTCAATACTCGTGATCACAGACTTCAACCCTGTCACGTGTATTTTCATTCCTATGAGATCGGTTGGTGAGAAAATAGTGTGACAATCACGAGACCATGATGCACTAATAACTTTATTATGAGTGGTCCGTTCAGGGACATCACTATTTTCACAGGTCAAATCCGATCTAGCTTTTAGTATTTCATCTAGTTCTTTTTTGCTTGTGAGTAATGTGATACCTGCAATTTTATGATTTGTCAGAGCTGTCTCAACATCGCTAGAAGCGAGGCTTGTATTGGAAAAAATAATAACTAATAAAAAAATAATTGGTCTATACATATTGAAACTTCCATTTCTAATTAAATTCATTTGAGCGCTAGTACATAACCTTAGGTATTGCATTAGCCATAAAATTATCAGTTATTCGAGTGTCTTTGTTGCTTTATATAATGGTTAAATGCCGACTAGCTGACCCATATATAATGTAATTGTTATGACTCAAGCGCTAATTAGGTCATTGAGCATTATTATATTTAGGCTTAATCAAGTACTCCCAAATTAAAAAGGCTCCCACCACTATGTTGAATACTTTCCTAATTAAAAACACCCAAATATCCCAGTAACTGGCCAGTAAAAAATAATATCGAACAGGCCAACAACAAATAAAACAACGCCTATAAAACTCCATATTTTATTAATTTTCATTAAACCTCCTTGTATACGTCCTATTTGAGACTAAAAATTGCGTGCTTAAAAGTGAACCGACACGATATAGAGCAAACTGTTTAAAACCCCGCTTGAAGTGTTTGCTAAACGTACAATTTCATTAACATACCGTTTAATAAAAATGCTGGCAATAAAAATAGCGGAATATAGTATTTAGTCTAAAAAGAGAAAAGTACAGTAGCACTATAGTACGCCCTCGATAATACAAAATTCAGAGGTAGAATGGTACATTTACCAAGGATAAATTTTTTTACTAGGGGTATTCATTTACAATGAATTTAACATAGACATAGAGTAGAAGTTGAGTGTTAACTTTAGCCATTTAAAGGGGCATCCCTATACATTTCATGCTTTGCCGGAGTTAATTTAACTGATATAATTCAACTATCACCAAGATATATTGTATACAGTATATCTTAGTGATATGATCTATCGAGTGTGATTTTTAAATAACAGGAAATATGATGGAAACAAATAGTAAAGATTGGCGATATACCGTGATGCCGGCCGTATTTACATGGCTTAAAGAGTCTGAAACTGGTGCCCTTGAAATTGATTTTGATGCGACAAAAAAATACGCTGCAGATATATTAAAAGTTCAAGGCAAAGGTGGTAGCAGAATGGGCGGTCTTGTCGGCTCTGGTACGTTAGGTGAGAATAGCTATCTAAGCGCTGAACAGCGTCTTTCTTTACTTAAAGCTCTTTCTGATGTCGCTAAAGAATACAATGTGCCATTAATTAGTGGAGCTGCAGCGGAAACTAAAGAAGAGCTTGCCACTATCGTTAAAGAGCTAGCAACTGTTGGCGTGGACACAGTAATGGTGATGCCACCAAAAACTAAAGAAACTCCTTCTGATGAAGAAATGTATGCGTACTACGCGCTTTCAGCAACAGCGGCAAAAGAAGCAGGCGTGACAATAATGCCGTATAACAATCCTGATGCTGCAGGTTATCATGCACTTTCAACCGATATTCTTAAAAGACTCGCGGCGCTTCCTGAAGTGACTGCGCTTAAAATATCGACTATTGATGTTTCTGTTATTGAAACTTTGATGTTAGAGAATAAAGATTTAAAAATTTTGGCCGGTGTTGACACTGTAACTGTACATGCAGGACTTGCGGGGGCATGCGGTGGAATTACAGGTGTCGGTTGTATCTTCCCAAAAGCGAGTGTCACCATGCAAGAGTATGTTAATAATGGACAATGGGCACAGGCAAATAAAATTTCTCAGGCAATGAATTCCATTTCATATCTTGATGCTCAGCCGCTGCTTATGGAATATCTTAAATTTGCTTTTGGCGTTCACCATAATGATACCAACGGAGGACTTCGTACCTTTGGTAAACAATTAACTCAACAGCAAATTGATGATGTTCGCACAAGGTATTTTCTAGCAAAGCAAAGACTCGAACTTCTGGATTTAATAGACTAATAATTTTAAAAATTGAAAAAGAGAAAGCCCCGTTTTTTACAGGGCTTTTGGTATCTTCCTTCGAAATGCTACTAAGGTCTATTAAGTAATCTATCAGCAGTGAAATAGGAATAGACTTCCCTTGTTGGAATAGTTTAGCGTTTAATAACTGAGTATTGTAAAGCCTTTAAGGTAAATTTTTAGTTGCTAATATATTGCATGAGTATATCGACTTTACAGGCTTTTATTTGCAACATAATGACCTTAAAAAATTTAAGCTTACTATCGCACTTAATCATTAAGAGGTACGTTATAAGTTTTTTTATAGGAAAATCAAAAAGTTAAAATGATTTTTTTGGAATAAGTTAAAGAGTGAGAAATGGATAAACAAAGTTAATGTGATTTTCTATTTTATTCGACAGGTATAATTCTCTAGCTCACTAGCGATTAGTAAGGTAAACAGGATTAATTATCTTCAAAATATTGAGGTAGAATAATCATTTATGGCAGTTTTTAGTTTCTTGAGTAACAAAAGTTAAACAAGTACTAAAAACTACCACGATTAGAAGATTTTATATCTAGCTCGTAACTTTATTGATAAGCGGTCTCGTTGAATTATTCAAAAGCACTAACTTAAGTTACTTTTATAAAACTCGATTAAACCTGCCGTTGAGCTATCGAGCGTTTCATTAACCTCGGTAGATTCAAGCTCTTGTTCAATATTATTTGCTAAACTTTTACCAAGCTCTACACCCCATTGGTCGAATGAGCATATTTGTAAAATAATGCCTTGTACAAATATTTTGTGTTCATACAACGCAATTAAGCTACCTATCGAACGAGGTGAAATACGTTTCATTAGTATGCTATTGGTTGGACGATTACCTTTATGTACTTTATGCGGAGCAACGTTGTTAATGTAGTCTGGTTGTCGGCCTTTTGCTTTTAGATCGGCACGTACTTGTTCTTCATTAACGCCTTGCATTAATGCTTGTGTTTGCGCGAAGTAGTTAGCAATTAAAGTTTGATGATGTCCTTTTACGGGCGTTACACTTTCTACTGAGCCAATAAAATCAGCTGGCACTACGTTATTACTTTGGTGAAGATATTGATAAAAGGCATGTTGTCCATTAATGCCTACTTCACCCCAAATGGTAGGAACAGTAGGGTAGTCCACTTCAATACCATCCCATGATACTGATTTACCGTTACTTTCCATTTCAGCTTGTTGCATATAAGCTGAAAGCATATGTAAAGATTGATCATAAGGTAAAATTGCTTGCGATTGTGCACCTAAAAATGTGCAGTTCCAAACACTCAACAAGGCAAGAATGACAGGGGCATTTTGTTCGAGTGGTGTATTAGTAAAATGATTATCTATTTCATGAGCACCGTCGAGTAACTCCATGAATTTGTCAAAGCCTAAATCTAAGGCGATTGGCAAACCAATTGCTGACCAAAGTGAAAAACGTCCGCCAACCCAGTCCCACATATCAAAAATGTTTTCTTCATTAATACCAAATGCCATCGCGTTTTCTTTATTGGCGCTAACTGCGACAAAATGTTTGGCAACGGCTTTCTCGTCAAAAGAAGATGAGGTTAGCCATTTTACTGCGGTTCTTGCATTCGTCATTGTTTCAGTGGTTGTAAAGGTTTTACTTGAAATAATGAACATAACATTTTCTGGTTTTAATGGGCGTAACACATCAGCAATTTGTGTTCCGTCAACGTTTGAAACGTAATGTACGTTTAAGCTGTGATCGCTGTATTGTTTTAATGCCTCGGTAACCATTTGTGGACCAAGGTTTGACCCACCAACCCCAATACTTACAATATCAGTAATCCGTTTACCTGAATAACCTAGCCACTGACCTTGTCGAACCTGTTCACTGAAACTTTTCATTTTCGCTAATGCATTTTCAACTTGCTCAGTAATGTTTTCACCTTCGAGCATCATTGGCGTTAAACTACGATTTCTTAAGGCGGTGTGAAGCACGGCTCTGTCTTCTGTACGATTGATATGCTCACCTTTGAGCATTTTTTCGCGCCAGCCTTCAAGATCACAATCTTTGGCAAGTGTAATTAGCTTGTTGAACGTTTCTTCTGTGATCAGATTTTTAGAATAATCTAACAAAAAAGCGGGTAGCTTAATTGAGAATTTATTAAAACGCTGTTTGTCTGCAGCAAATAAGTCATTCATGTGCTGCTTTTTCATGTCTTTGGCGTGTTCTACTAATGCTTGCCAACTCGCAAGAGAAGTTCTAGCTGTCATAGTTTTCCCTTTATTCTTGTACTAGTTTGCTAACTCGAATATGATTTTTCAAGATGCGGATAATAAAAACAACTATACTCGTTATTCACACCTTTGTGTAAATAACTATAAGTTTAAGCAAAAAATAAATTTGCATAAAAATACGATTAACTATTGGTTATTCTGCTTAAAAATTAGTATGGTAGATAAGTTAACGTTATAAAATGTAATAATAAAAAGGTCGATAACCTTGATGATAACTAAAAGCGAAGTGAAAAGTAAAAGTAAAAATGTTCTCCAATATTTATGCTTAGCTTGTGGATTAAATTTAATCAGTTCGTGCCAGTTTATTCAAACCCCTGAAAGTGAAAATGTGAGTGTGTCAAAAGCGCAAGAATCCTTCATACCACAGGTGTTTTCATCATTAATGAAAGAAAGTAGTTACGATGTGTCATTTAATGATATATCGGGTTGGAACCATATCTCATTTTTCCCGCAAGAATATAAACAACTCAGGTTATCAAGTGCCGCTTATCATATTGATGCAACTGAATTATCGTTAAATGAGGAAAAACATTTAGAAGTATCTACAGTTTTAGTACGTAAATTAGCTAATTGGGAGCGTCAACATAGTAATGGTATTAAAGTTGATTTAGCCTCAAAAGGCGTTACTTTTGGCAACTTTAAAACCTTTGATTTTGAACTACTCATTAATGAGAAAAAATCAGAGCTTCCCTATGTCGAAGAGGCGGTTAACCATTATTTAAGTGAAATTAATGCCACTATTATTAAAGAGCAGTGGCTGGAAGAGTTGCTTGTAGAACCAGCTAAAATTACTTTTACTTTTGTCGGTGAAAATCATAATGATCCACAACATAAAACAGCTACAGCAAGCTATAGTTATTTGGTTTCTGATATTGATGAAGTTGTTAATTTAAAAATTTCTCAAGAAGATTTAACCTTTAGTTGGCAACAACATTATCAAGAAAAAGCTGCATCGTTAGGGGATATTTCATCAGAAAATATTACAGCGATGATTGTCACTTTAGATACCGGTAATAATAAAACACTGCGACATTATATTAATGAGGCAGGGCAGCATGAATATCCTGAAAATATAGAAGAGTATTTTCTTGAGCTTGGTATGACACTTAGAGATCCTAAAATAATTAAGACGTCTAGATTACTCTAAATTAATCTAACCCTCATAAATGTTATGTTTTAACCGATTGCTTGATTATATAGTAACGGTAATATCCAATAAAACTGCTACTAACGAAAATAACTTCTACAAGAATGCCAACAGGGGTCCATAATAAAAAGTTATGTAGCAACCATAATGAACCACCTAGAATCATCATTAATCGTAAAAATTTATCATTATTGCTAAATGATCCTACGGTGATAAATACAGTGGCAACAAAGCCAACCATACTCAATAGACCGGTATAAGTAGAGATGGTAATTATTAAACTAACACATAACGCTACTATTGAAATCCATTGAAACTTCCATTTAATTGAGATTAAAAATCGAATACTTGAAAATAGGAAGATATAGCCTGCTGTGGGTTGTTCTAGCAATAGGTAATGCAAACCATTGAAAAAGCAACTAACAGAAAGAGCCGCTAGAATATAATTTTTATTTTTAAGCTGCATTGCACAACACTCAATAATAAGTGTTACGGTGACAAGTATTTGTGAAAGGATAAAGTCTGGCATTCTATTTAATTTCTTTTGGCTATGTCTTAGTTTTACTTTAGCTTTTTTCGGCTAGGTTCAAACGCATCATATCTAGGTAAGTCAGCATCTAGATCTTCCCAGTTTGCTTTTGATGAAACAAAATTATGAGACATAGGCCTTTCTGTTATATCAGTGTCAAGGAGGCCTAAACGTATTCTTAATCGGCTTGGATCTTGTTCGTTCGAGCTATAAATGGGGGAACCACAGCATTTACAAAAGTGCCGATTACGGCCTGGTTTAAATGAAAAAACCGTTAAGCTTCGTTTCCCAGATGTAATATTGAAGTCGCTGGTATTTATGAAACCATTAGTAGCATAAGCACTACCACTATTTTTTCTACAGAGTGAGCAATGGCAATGAATGATGTCACTTATTTTGCCTTTTATCGTGACTTGCACTGCACCACACAGGCATTTGCCATAATACAAATTTTCATGAGAAAGTTTATCGTCAGGCATTAGATCGCTCGCTTCTGTTAAACAACGCAGATTATATGCGTTATATTAACAGAAGCTCACTACAAGATACTACCTTGGTAGTTGCATTTTATTTTGAAATATCATTTTTTTTATGTTTTATATTCAGTTTATGTAACGTTTTTCTTGTTGAAGTATTGATGCCCAGTTATTTTTAAAGGTGTTTAATACTCTTTTATTGGGTCAATTGTTTAATATACTTGTCTAACCCTTTTTTAGATTCAGCCACCGCCTGTAATGGTGTGAGCCCATTAGGGTAATCTTCTTGTTCAACAATGATCCATTTTGTTGCGCCATGAGACATATTTGCTTTGAGTAAATTTAACCAATCGATAGTATCTTTACCTATAATAGGAAGTTTGCCTTTTGTGCCTTCAGGTAGTTGTACTTTATAGTGAGTGCTTAGGGTTCTACCACTATACTTTTTCACATATTCTATGGGGTCTTTACCGGCATAAGTTACCCAACCAACATCCATCTGTAAAATAACGTCATAACTTGTGTGCTTAGCAAGGTAATCCCAATAAGTTGAATTATTGAATGTATCAAACTCATGATCATGGTTATGAAAACCAATTTGCATATTTAATGGCGCTAATTTTTTTGATAATTGATTTAATAGTCTCACTATTTCAAATATGCCTTGAGGATGCCACGCTCTAGTATCCCAACCAATAACTAAACTATCCACCCCTAATGCTTTATAGAGTTTTATGGTTTTATCAAAATTTACTTCATTTAATGATTCAAATGACACATGTGCGCCGCTTGCTTTTATTCCAATGCTATCTAAATAAGATTTCAGTTGTTCAGGCTTACCGGTAAATTCGCCAAATTCATTGGCAAATTCAACGCCGGAAAACCCCATGTCAGCAAGTGTTTTTATGGTGCCTTTAATATCTGATTTAATTTCATCTTTAACCGACCATAATTGCACACTTAATGGGGGAACTTGTTGCGCATTTGCGACGGCAGATTTACAAAATAGTGTTATTACTAGTAATGATAATAGTGATGTTATTTTTTTCATTGAATGCTCCTTTACTAAATTCTGTGGTTATTCATTTCATTTACACAATAATTAACAGCGCGAGCAGTTAATGCCATAAATGTTAAGGATGGATTGGCAACTGCACTAGAACAAAAGCTTGCCCCATCAGTCACAAATAAATTGGGAATATCGTGAGTTTGGTTATAGCCATTAAGTATAGAATCCGCAGGATCCTTACCCATTCTAGCTGTGCCAACTTCATGAATCGCTAGTCCTGGCGCGTTAACATGGTAACTGGTGTAGCGCGTTACATTGCTATAACCTGCTTTAATAAGTATGTTTTCAGCTTGTACTGCAGCATCTTCCATCATTAACTTTTCATTATCAGACCACTGGCAGTTGATATGTAATTGAGGGATCCCCCATTTGTCGGTTTTAGTTTGATGTAGTGAAATCATATTTTCATACCGTGGTAACATTTCACCTTGAGCACCCAGGCTTATATGCCACTTTCCTGCTTGTGTTAGGTGCTTTTTGAAGTCTTTTCCAATGCCTTTATTCCAAGCTTTACCGCGCCAATCTGTTCTTCCTGTACCTCCTGCTAGGGCATAACCACGAACAAACTTCTTATTATATTTACTGGGTTCGTAATAAAAATTAGGTATATAAATGCCTGTGGGCGATCTGCCTGAGTAATACTCATCTTCAAATCCTTCTATTTCTGCACTTGCACCTGCATTATAGTTGTGGTCCATTAAATAATGCCCCAAAACTCCTGAGCTATTAGCTATGCCATTTGGAAATTTTGATGATTTAGAATTGAGCATTATTTGTGTTGAGCCTAAAGTAGAAGCACATAAAAAGATCACTTTGGCAAAATATTCTCGAGTTGATAAATCATCATTATCAATGACTCTTACCCCTTTTACCTTATTAGTTACCTCGTCGTAAATTAAGCTATGTACTACACTGTTTGGTGCAATATGAAGGTTATTAGTTTTAACTGCTGCCGGTAATGTTGAGCTTTGTGTTGAGAAATAGGCACCAAAAGAACATCCTTTTTGGCATTCATTTCTCGCCATACATTGTCCGCGACCTTGACTAATGTGAAATTCAGAGGGTTTGGTTAAATGAGCCGCTCGACCAATAATTAGCTTTCTATCAGGGAAATTGGCCTCTAAAGATTGTTTAAATGCCTGTTCTGGGGCAGTAAACTCAAATGGAGGGAGAAAATCACCATCGGGTAATTGAGGTAAATTTTCTTTTGCACCACTAACTCCGATATGTTTTTCAACATGGCTATACCATTGGCTTAAATCTTTATAGCGGATTGGCCAATCATTTCCATGGCCGTCAGCTTTATTTGCGTTAAAATCAAAGTCGCTGTAACGATAAGATTGGCGATGCCATAGTAGTGATTTTCCCCCCAACTGATTAGCCCTTATCCAAGAAAAGTTAGTTCCTTCCTCTGTTGAATAGGGAAGTTCACTATCATTACCAAAGAAATGCTTGGTGGCATCATTAAAAGCGTAACATTGCTTTTGAATTTTATATTGTTGTTCAACCAGCAAGTTATCAACTTTTGTGCGGTTAGGAAACTCCCACGGGCCTTTGCTTTCACCAATATAGTCTTTTCGGTGTTCAACTACGCGACCACGCTCTATCATTAGAGTTTTTAAGCCTTTTTCACATAATTCTTTTGCTGCCCAACCACCAGAAATACCTGATCCTACAACAATGGCATCAAATACGTCCTTTGTCTGATTTATATAGAGTTTTTCATTCATATTTTGCACTTATTTTTTGTTGTCATTAATAATATGACAAAGAGCCCCAGCTCTTAGCGTTTTCGTTATAAGGGATTGAACCTTTATACCCACCAGGAACGGCCTGATAGTTCAATGCTTTGGTTGCACCTATCTCTGATGTGAAATATCCAAATACAATTAAGGCTTTAAGCGATTTAAAGTGATTACTATCAATCGAAGAAAAGTGTTTAGTCATTTCTAAGTAATTAAGCACTTTGGTTTGTATTTCGCATTCAAGTTTATGAAAGGAATGTCCAAAATATTGCAGGCTAATTGTTTCTATCTTATTAACAATAGCTAAACTATTTTGTTGTTCTTCCTCTGTATGACAGTGGAAAAGTTGATGATCGATAAAGCCATGACAATCAACATCGGCACCTCCCAAAGTGTCTGTTTTAGGGATGATTGTTTGGCAAATACTCGCTAAAGTTATTAGTTGCGTTTTACTAAAAAGTAACGGTATTCTATCTAATAACTCTTTGTTGTCGTTATAAGCTAATGCTATTGCTAAGTTATTACCAGAGAGTAATGAATAAGCTGTTGTTGCTCCAATAGCGCCAGTTAATTGCTTAAGAAAACTTCTACGAGTATTTTCATTTATGCTTGTATTTTTTGAAAAATCTGTCATTTCCCCCCCAAGACCGTTCGTGTATTTATGACTTAATTTCGTGTTTAGTTTTAATGCTACGACTTATGCTTCTTTAGTTATTTTTTGGTTTGCTTGTGTATTGATAAATAGATATAAACCAACAAAAGCAACAATTAATATCAATGGAAATAGCAATAAATTAGATAATAGTGCTTGTCCTGCTAATACATCTATTTCTTCTGCTGACAGGCTCTGATGTTGAAATTGGCTCTTAGCATTATCTAACCAAGTACCAATAACAGGGTTCCATAGACTGACGGCAAACATACCAGCACCACCAATTAATGACATTCCTAAGGCTCCTGTTTTGGGAGTATATTCTGCGACACAACCAATCATTGTTGGCCAAAAATAGGTACAACCTAATGCAAATATAATTGCAGCTAGGTAAATCATATTACCTTGAGCTTGACTCATTAAGTAAATACCAATAGTCGCTAAAATTGCCGATGATACTAATACGCCAACAGGGTTTAATCTATGTATTACAGGGCCTGCATAAAATCTACCTACGGCCATTAATCCAGTGATCATCGCTAATATCAACATAGGTGAAGCGCCAGTAGAGCCTAGAATACGTTCAATCCATTGTTGTGTGCCTAATTCTGTTGTGGCAGTTAAGGTCATGCAACACACTAGAAATAAGTATAAAGGTGAAAACAAACTTTTAAGATTACTGCGGGTTGAGTTGATTTCTTTATCAAACGTAGGGAAGTCAGAACGCAGTAATAATAAGCCATATATTAGTGTTGGTATTATGATACTCGCAACTTGAATTTGCCAAATAATCCCCATTGAAGTCATCGCGTTTGAAAGTAGGGCACCAATAACAATTCCCCCAGGAAACCAAACATGGAAACGATTTAGCATTGTTACTTTATCATTAGGATACATTTGCGCTATTAATGGATTACAGCCCGCTTCAACTGAGCCATTGGCAAAGCCGATTAAAAAGGTGGATATTAATAATCCCCAGAAACCATCAGCAGTAATGGTCAGTACCAAGCCTAATAAGTGACAGATAAAAGCTAACGATATTAAATTTCGTGCACCTATAGCATTGTACAAAACCCCGCCAATCATGGTTGCCAAGGGAAAGCCTAAAAAGGCCATGGAATTAACCCAGCCCAATTGCGTGTCGGTGAGCGAGTAATCGCCACTGAGTTGCCCTAAAATACCTGCGCGTATCGCAAAGGTCATAGATGTTACAATCAGTGAAATGCAACACAGGGTAAATATTCTAGCGCTATTGGCATTTGTTATCATTGTTATTTCCTCATTAGCTCTTAAACTAGTTAGCTGTTTTATTTCGCTTAAATATTTACAACCCTAAAATTTTATTATTAAGCTCATTATCTTGTTCGGTACCTGCAAAATCGTCGAAGGCTTTATCTGTTGGATTGATTAAATGCTGCTCTATAAATACGGCTCCTTCTCTTGCACCATTAAGGGGGTGTTTTATACAGCACTCCCACTCCAGTACTGCCCAACCTTCATATTTATATTGAGTGAGTTTTGAAAAAATACTGACAAAGTCAATTTGCCCATCACCGAGTGATCTAAAACGACCGGGGCGATCTATCCAATCTTGGTAACCACCATATATGCCAGAACGGCCATTAGGATTAAATTCTGCATCTTTCACATGAAAAGCTTTTATCCGCTCATGGTAAATATCAATGAAAGCAAGATAATCGAGTTGTTGTAATACAAAATGACTAGGATCATATAAAATGTTAACGCGAGGATGATTATTGGTCGCTTTAAGAAAACGTTCAAATGTAACGCCGTCGTGTAAGTCTTCGCCAGGGTGTAGTTCATAACACACATCAACACCTACACGATCAAATTCATCAAGAATAGGTAGCCAGCGCTTAGCAAGTTCTGCAAAGCCTTGTTCAACTAATCCAGCGGGGCGTTGTGGCCAAGGATAAAAAGTATGCCATAACAACGCCCCTGAAAAAGTGACATGAGTAGTTAAATTTAAGTTTTTACTCGCCTGCGCCGCAAATTTTAGTTGTTCAATTGCCCAGTCAGTTCTTGCATTAGCGTTATTTTTTACATGCTCGGGAGCAAAGTTGTCGAACATTTCATTATATGCAGGATTGACTGCAATTAATTGCCCTTGTAGATGTGTTGAAAGTTCACTAATTTCTACACCAGCACTGCGCACTGTATTTAATATTTCTTGGCAATATTCGATACTGTTTGCCGCTTTTTTTAAATCAAAAAAACGTGCATCCCAAGTAGGTAATTGTATTGCTTTAAAACCTAAACTTGATGCCCAGTTACATATTTCTTCAAGTGTATTAAATGGCGCTAAATCATCGGCAAATTGTGCTAAAAAAATGGCAGGGCCTTTTATTCTTTTCATGAGTAATTCCGTAATCATTTTACTGTTTGTATTTCTTGTGTTAATTAAATGGTAAATGTTGACCATTTAGACTCAGTTTGATTGGAGCGAACAACGTTTTCGATAAAAGCCATTCCTCTGATTGCCTCATCAATACCCGGCACGTCAAATTGAGTGTTAGACACAGTGTGATTCTTGTTAAACGCCCGTATTTGCTCAGCAAAATTGCTATAAATATTGGCAAAAGCCTCAAGGTACCCCTCTGGGTGTCCTGCTGGTGTACGAACGGCTTTTATTACATTGTCACTAAAGTGGCCAACACCTGTACGGATCATTTGCGCGGACTGATGATTAATTTTCAGCCAAAGGGTATTAGGCGCTAGTTGAGACCAATCGATGCTAGCTTTATCGCCATAAATGCGAATACGAAGATCATTTTCTTCACCGGTAGATATTTGGCTAGCCATTAGTACGCCTTTTGCACCATTATTAAATCTGAGCAAAACTGTGCCGTCGTCATCAAGTTGTCGACCTTCTACAACGGGCGCTAAATCAGCGCAAACACGAGTAATTTCGAGGCCTGAAATATATTCAGCTAGGTTTGCTGCGTGAACGCCAATATCTCCCATACAGCAGCTAATACCACTTTGTTTCGGATCTAAACGCCAACTCGCTTGTTTACTGGTATCATCTTCTGAGGGGGCTAACCAACCTTGGCTATACTCAACAACAATCTTGTTAATATTGCCTAATACATTTTCGTTTACTAAGTTCTTAGCGTGTTTAACAAGTGGGTATCCCGTGTAAGCATGCGATAGAGCGTAAAGTTGATTGGTTTTTTCAATAATCTTTTTAAGCGCTAAGGCTTGATTTAAGTTGAAGGTGGCGGGTTTGTCAGACAGCACATGAAAGCCATGCTCTAACGCCATTTTAGCAATATCAAAATGTAAATGGTTTGGTGTTACAATAGCGATAAAGTCAATGCGTTGATCAAGTGGCTTTTTTGCCTCACACGTGATCAGTTCTTGGTAGCTTCGATAACATCTATCTTCTGGTAAAAACAATGAAATTCCTGAGTCAATACTGCGTTGAGCATCTTGGCTAAATGCACCAGCACATAAGGATATTTGGCCGTCAATTTGAGCTGCTATTCTATGAACTGCACCGATAAAAGCACCATGTCCACCTCCAACCATTGCCATTCTGAGTTTTCTTTTATCTATATTATTCATGTGGTTAATTTCTCTTTTGGCATTTGTTAATAGTTAGGTTAGCAAAAAGTAATAATTGAATTTATTTCATCAGTGTAACGCTGTGATAATTTGTTAGGGTATTATTTTATCGGTTTTAAATGCAATAAATTCGGCGTTAGTTGTTTTAACTTACTTTTACGTTTGATAAAGTAATTACACTAACAATAAAGTTATTAGTTAACCTTATGAAAGAAAACCCACTGCTAAATCAGCTAAGTGCTAAGCAATTAATTGAAGCATTTGAGCTTCTACCGGACATCCTTTTTTGGATAAAAGACTGTGATTGTAAAATTGTTTATGCAAATAAATATTTGATTGAACATTTAGGTTATCGCTCATTGGAGTCTGTTATCGGTAAAGGTGATAGCGATTTTTCACCTCCTCACCTTGCGAAACAATATATAGTGGATGATCAAAAAGTATTGGCTGGTGAAATGGTTCAAAATCGTCTTGAAATGAATATGCATAAGTCACGAGAAGTCGCATGGTTTTCAACGTCTAAAAGGCCACTTAGAGATGATAATGGCCAGATCATTGGTACTTATGGAATTACTCGCCATTTGCAAAAAACAGTCAAAACATTATCGGGTATTGATGAGTTAAAAGTCCCCGTTGATTTTATTCGTTTAAATTATGAAAGAGATATTCATATTGAAGAGTTAGCTAAGGTTTCTCATCTTTCTATTAGTGCGCTAGAGCGACGTTTTAAAAAGTATTTAAATAAAACGCCAAAGCAATTTATACGCGAAGTGAGGCTTGAAAAAGCAAGGCAACTTTTAGTTGAAACTTCATTGCCTATTGCTGATATTGCCTTTCAATGTGGTTATCAAGATCATAGTTACTTTAGTAAACATTTTAAGGCAATGTTTGAGCAATTACCGTCAAGCATTCGAGCGTCTATAAACAATTTGTAATGCCTGTTACTTATGTATGTTAAGTATTTATGGGGACTTATGCATCGAGGTTAAGTAGTTTTTCTTTGGCAGCGTCACCATATTCAAGCCAGCGTTCCTTAAAATAAGGAGGATAACTGTCATGAAAGCATGTTTGATAGCCTTTTAACTTTGCCATATTTTTATGCCATTTCAATATTTCAGGGTACTCTTGCCACATAGAAGAAAAAGATAATAAAACTAATCGTTCAATATAGGGCAGCGTAACTATATCAGCTACGCTATATTCATCACCAAAAAGATAATTATTTTGTGTCAATAATCTTGCCATTTTAGTTAACATTAACCTGTAGTGAGTCATCGATGTTGAAAGCTCAGGTAAATTTATCCCCAGCTTTAACGCTTTAGTTCGTCTATGTTGTCGGTCTTCACAAGGAATTGCATTAATATATTGTTTTATTTGCCAATCATCTCTTTTTAGCATTTCAGGTCGAACGGCAATACACCAACTTAATAAGCTACTTGCATGATGGATATTATGATCAATAAAATCTAACCATTGTTGAATAGCACCATAATTAAGTTGATTTTCAGTGAAAAATTTTCCTTTGTTAAACTTATGATCTAAATAAATACAAATCTCGGTTGAATCACAAATAACCGTCGTATCATCTAAAAGTACTGGAATTTGTGCTTTAGGATTAAGCTTTAGAAACCAACTACTTTGGTGTTCACTATCTCTTAAATTAACAGGGTGTATATTATAATTGAGCGATAACTCATGTAAAAATAGTTGAACCTTATGTCCACATGGCACGTTAAAGTGAGTAAATAAAGTAAGCATTGTTTAAGTATTATTATTTAATTATTTTTATAGAACTCGGATGGATTATCTCATAGAAGTTATGTTTGTAGTAAACCTATATGATGAATACTTCTATTGTTTTATCATTCGATTGTTCAATATATAGCTTTGCCAATTCATTATTACCAAAATAGTGTTTTATGCGCCCAAAAGCGATGAGCTTTGATTTAGCAAGTTGAGGTTCGTCACATTGAGCTAAAAATAACCATGTATTAATCAGTGATGAGGGGAGTTTTTGCATATGATTTCCTTAATCATTTTATCAAGCTGCGTCCTGCGTCTCAGAGTTTTTTTAAATTTATATTGATAACCTTGAATCTTAGTGTAACGTAAAGTTTTATATTTTCTCTATTTTCTCTATTTTTGTTACTTAGCTTAATTAAATTTTATAATTATTTATGTGTGAACATTAGCTCGTTATAATTATTGTATTGTTAGTCGCTTCACTGGATTATTTTGAGAAAAACAACAGAAAATTTATTTAAACAGTTAGTTACAGATACAGCTACGAATACCGAGTTGGATACTGTTATTTGTGAACAGCCTTTGCAAATTAACTTGGTTATTTCAGGTGATGGTACTGAAAATGGAAGTAATGCGTTTGTATATACGCTTACCATGCGAACGCCTGGAGATGAACAAGCTCATATCACAGGATTGTTGTTATCTGATGGTGTAATTACTAATAAACATCAAATTCTTAGCATGCAAAACGATGAGGACGACAATAGTCAAGGTAACCTTTGGGAAGTAACATTAATTGCTAGCTGTAAAGATAAAATCAAACCTATAAATAAATACCAAACTACTTATAGTAGTTGTGGCTTATGTGGTAATACTTCCCTTAAAGCTTTAGAACTACAAGGAATCCCCCCTTTATCGAACAGACGAAACTGGTTAAGCAAAAAGCAGATTCATCAAGCAGGAAAGTTGTTATTTAATGTGCAACCTTTACAAGCTTTAACTGGCGGCGCTCATTGCGCTGCTATGTTTGATGAAAATTCCGAACTTATTGAAATAAAAGAAGATATAGGTCGACATAATGCGTTAGATAAATTAATAGGTGCTTTAGCTATTAATAATAAAGTCATTCGTAATGATGATTGTTTTTTATTAATATCAAGTCGAGTTAGTTTTGAAATGGTACAAAAAACATTAGTGGCAGGTAGTCCAATACTTATTGCCCTAGGCGCACCTTCAGCATTAGCAATTCAAGCTGCTAAACGATTTGATTTAACCTTAATCGCCTTTTTAAAATCAGATAGCTTTAATGTATATCACGGCGATTGGCGACTAAGGTTGTAAATACGTGCCAATTAAAATATGTAATTAAGACTTTTATGCACGGCTTTCTAGATAGCGCTCATAATCAGGAATCGTCTTCTCATAGGTATTGGAAAATAATGGCGAGCTGATAATAAAATCAGCGCTGGCTTGATTACAAGCAACAGGAATATTCCAAACCGCGGCAAGCCTTAATAGCGCTTTTACATCAGGATCGTGAGGCTGTGCTTCAAGCGGATCCCAGAAAAATATCATTAGATCGACCTTACCTTCAGTGATCATCGCTCCAATTTGTTGATCACCACCTAATGGGCCACTTATAAGCTTGCTTACTTTTAGATCGGTTTGCTGGGAAATTTTAGTACCGGTTGTACCGGTAGCAAACAAAGTATGGGCTGAAAGTTGTTGTTGATAACGTAAACACCAAGTGATTAAGTCAGCCTTCATGTTGTCGTGTGCAACAAGCGCTATTTTTTTGGCTGCCGGCGCTGTAATACTTTTAAATTCCATGAGTTACCTAATATTGTAAGTATATTAATGATGAACAAAGCTATTGTATGTGGAGCAATTTATAGTGAAAAAAGTTTCAATAGTCTTTACCATAGCAATCAATAATTAAAATAAAAAGAATAATATGACAGTGAAACAATCAATTATCAAAAATCAGGGATTGGCTTTAGTCTTAAGTGAAGATGAAAGTTTACTTTCTTCTCAACGCCTTAATTTAATTGAAAAAGACATACCTGTCTTAAAAAAAGGCCAAGTCTTAATTAAAATGCTAGCTAGCCCAGTTAACCCTTCCGATCTTGTTTATTTGCTTGGAAAGTATGGCTTACCTCCACAAGATAATGCTTACTGTGGCTTTGAAGGCGTTGGTATAGTTGTTGATGCCAATGCGGGAATTTATGGTAAATGGTTAACAGGTAAACGTGTGGCTATTTCCGCGCAACCAGGTATTGATGGGGTTTGGGCAAAATATGCGATTACGAAAGCCAATTTTTGTTTACCTGTTCGAAACGATATTCCTGATGAACAAGCAGCTACTTTAATTGTTAATCCTTGCACTTCAGTTTGTATGGTTGATAGAGCAGTAGAGTTGGGCGCTAAAAGCATTGTTATCAATGCGGCAGCTAGTCAAGTAGGTAAAGGTGCCATTCGTTATGCTAAGCGTTTGGGCGTAAAAACCATTGCAACAGTGAGAAGTCAAACCAATGTTGATGTTTTAACGACACTTGGCGCTGATCATGTTTTAAATACTATGGATGAAAATTTCGATCACCAATTGAAAACATTCGCTAATGAATTGCAAGCGACAGTATTACTTGATGCGGTTGCAGCTGATGATACGCCACGAGTATTAAAAGCCATGCCAAAAGGTTCAACTGCAATAGTTTATGGCCGCTTAACTGAAACCCATGACCCTATTGGTGGACGTTTTTCTGTGGCAGATGTTATTTTTAGAGATATAAAAATAGAAGGCTTTTGGTTAGCAACCTATATCGGTAAAGCTAAACCATGGCAGGTATTGGCATTAAGTAAAAAAGTGCAAAAGCTCTTTGCTTCTGGTGTTTTCAAAACAGATATTTATGCCACAGTTGGTTTTTCTGATTTTTCTAAAGCGATAGATCATTACGCCGAGCATAAAAGTGACGGTAAAGTGATATTACTTCCTCAGCAAGATTAATACATCAAGGCCTATAACTGAAATATTTTTGCGCATTTTATACTTGGTTTTATAGAATAATTTAGCTAATTGATAACTCTTTTCATAACGTTGGAATTTATTTGGAAACTTGGATTGCATTTACTTTACTTGCTGCTTTCATGCAGGCTGTACGAACAGCAGGTCAGAAAAAATTATCTGTTCATTTAAATTCAATGGCCACCACAGGCGTTCGTTATTTATATGCATTGCCTTTTGCTATTATTTATCTCGTATTTCTATTGGAATTTCGTCAGCAATCATTACCTGAACTTAACCCTCAATTTTTACAATATGCCTTAATTGCATGTGTGATGCAGATCGTTGGTACTGCATGTTTAGTAGCCGCATTTAAATATAGAAACTTTGCAGTTGCCACGAGTTTGGCTAAAACTGAAGCTATACAAGTTGCCATAGTGGGCGCATTAGTTTTTTCAGTATCAATGAGTTTTTTAGGCTGGCTTTCTGTGGTTATTGGTGTTGTTGGCGTTCTCATTTTGTCGAAAGTAAAATTTACCTTTAAAGATATTTTTCAAAACCCTGGTGCAGGCTTTGGTTTAGCGTCGGGATTAGCACTGGCAATAACCACGTTGTTAATTCGCGAATCGAGTTTAGCACTTAATATCGATTTAATGGTAAGTGCCGCGGTTACATTAGTGTTTATGATCACGGTTCAGTCATTCATTTCGGTTATCTATGTGTGGTTACAAGATAAAAACCAGCTTAGTTTAATGTTTACTCATTGGCGTTTATGTCTATTTGTAGGTATAACCAGCGTTTTAGGCTCCATAGGTTGGTTTACTGGAGCAAGTTATCAAAACGCCGCTTATGTTAAAGCTTTAGGGCAGGTTGAATTTTTTATTACTTTATTTTTAACCTATCGTATTTTTAAAGAAAAGATAACATTAATGGAATATTTGGGGATGGCATTAGTCATTGCTAGTGTCATTATCTTATTGCTTTGGGCATAACAGCGGTAGGGGTATCAAAATTTACTTTGGCAGCGATAATATCTTTGTTAAACTTGCGCGATTATCACCTTATACAAAGCAAACTGGACAATTAATGAAAATAACAGATAACAAAGTAGTGCAATTTCACTATACGTTAAAAGATGAAGCGGGCGAAGAAATTGAAAACTCGTATGAAAGTGATCCTTTAGCCTACTTGCATGGTCATAAAAATATGATTGTTGGCGTTGAAAATGCGTTAACCGGTAAAGAAGCAGGGGAGAAGTTTTCAGTAACATTACAACCTGCAGACGCTTATGGTGAACGTCAAGAAGATGCTATCGAGCGTGTGCCAGCTAAGCATTTACAAGGTGCCACTAAATGGAAACCAGGTATGACAGCTGTAGTTAATACTGAACAAGGTCAACGCCAAGTGACTGTTGTGAAGGCAGGGCGCTTTATGGTCACCGTTGATATTAATCCACCACTTGCAGGTAAAGTGTTAACTTTTGATTTAGAGGTGGTTGATGTACGTGATGCTACTGACGAAGAAGTTGAACATGGACATGCTCATGGCGTTGGTGGTCATCACCATTAAGATTATTTAAATCGTTAATTTTTTTGAAAGGCCAGCATTTGCTGGCCTTTTTAGTTTTGTTGTTCGTCGTAAAATCATGCTTATTTAAGGTAATTTACTTGCTAAATTCTCGTTGGTTGCTAGTTTAACGTAGTAACTATTAATAATAATGATAAAAGTGAGGGTTTATGAAACGACTAAAAATAAATACGATAAAGTTTTCTTCAGCTTTAACATTAATGGCGCTAGCGACTAATGTTTGGGCTAACACGCAAGTAATACATGCAGGTGAATTACTAACAATTCCTGGTAAAAAACCACTTTCTAAACAAACGATTGTAGTAAAAGATGGCAAAATAACCCAAGTTACATCAGGGTTTGTTAACGCGAAAGACATCGCGCAAGACGCTACCTTGATTGATTTATCATCGAGTTTTGTGATGCCTGGTTTAATGGATTTACATGTACATTTACAAGGGGAGCTAGGTCCTAAAAACGACAGCGAAGCCTTAAAAATGTCGTCACAGCTGATGCAAATGAGATCTCATATGTTTGCTATGCGAACATTAAATGCGGGTTTTACTACCGTACGTGATGCAGGGTCTAGTCCCCAAGAAATGTATGCTTTACGAGATGCTATTGATAATGGCTGGATCCAAGGACCAACCATCATTGCTGCTGGTGGTGTAGGTATCACTGGCGGACATGCTGATGTAAGTGGCGTTAGCCCTGAGCTAATGGAATTTCATGATGACAGCAATAAAACGGTTTGTGATGGACCATTTGATTGTCGTCGTGCTGCCCGCCATGCAATTAAATACGGAGCTAATTTAATTAAAATAACCTCAACGGGTGGTGTGTTGACTGATCGTGCAACAGGTACTGGTCAACAGATGGAAATGGATGAGTTAAAAGAAGTCGTACTAGCCGCTAAGCGAATGGGAGCGAAGGTTGCCAGCCATGCGCACCAAGAAGATGGCATTATTGCAGCATTAGAAGCGGGTGTGGCAAGTATTGAGCACGGTACTTATGCGGGCGAAAAATCTTATAAGTTATTTAAAAAGACAGGTGCTTATCTTGTCCCGACACTACTTGCTGGTGAAACCGTGTTGCAAATGGCTAAAAACACAAATGTGTTAAGTGAATCACAAAAAGCTAAAGCAATTAAAGTCGGCACTGATATGAAAGGTAATTTCGCTAAAGCTTATAAAGCCGGTGTTAAAATAGCGTTTGGCACCGACAGTGGCGTGTCTCAACATGGCACAAATGCACAAGAAGCCGTACTGATGTTTAACGCTGGCATGCCGGCAGCCGATATTATTAAATCAGCGACGGTAAATGCTGCTGATTTAATCGATAGAAGTAGTAGCCTAGGTACACTTGAGGTAGGGAAAATGGCTGATATTATTGCCACACATGGTAGCCCACTTAACAATATTGAAGAATTACTTGATGTTGATTTTGTAATGAAAGCTGGTGAGGTTATTAAGAGCAAATAAGTCTACTTTGACTTTAAAGGGTAGTAAAAACTATCTAAGCTTTATTTGCTGCCCTTTAATTTGTCACCATAAAATCTTCTAAAAACCAAGCTGCCAATTCATGACGACCTTGAACACTGGCTTTACTGTAAATAAGAGAAGCTTGTTGGCGAACTGTTTTTTCTTTAGTATTTCGTAAACCGCTTATTTCTTTAAAACTTAAGCCTTTCAATAATAGCATAGCCACTTCTTGTTCGCTTTTAGTTAATCCCCAACGTTCAAATTGCGAGTGAATTACTTCTGCATATTGAGTACGTGCATTGATCATTTCTGTTGAAATATTTTTAAGCTTGTCGTCTGAGATCATCAATTCATTTTTTAATTTGGCAACATTCGATGATTTTGCATAGATATCTTTAATTAAAAAGATAGCGCCAATACCAGAGACAATAACAATCAAGCTTTCAGAAAAAATATGCCAGGCAGGAACACCTAATGATATATCTGTTAATACATCAAAAAAATTAAGTACCATAATTATCATTAATATGGCAGCGATTACTCTGTCGTTCATTTTATTCTCTTTATTTCAAATGCTTATAATTACAATGGGCAAATGTACCATAGCAAAAATATTGACACATGTCTGATGAATTACCAAAAATAAAGGGTAAGATGGATGCATCTACCGTTAAAAGTTATCGATGTATTAACTATGTTAAATCTTATATTTAGTTGGAAATTTGTCACTACTACTCTTAGCACTACTGTCAATACGGCTTTATTAATTGTGTTATCACTTTTATTGAGTGTACATAATGTTAAAGCTAACGAAAATATACCTACAGTTTCTCTGTCCAGTCTTGGAGACTTTCAAACAGAGTTTACAACTATTGAGCCTGCAAATTTTCTTAACGGTCAAAGTTTAACAGGAAAAGTAACTTTTAGAACCGGTGAAAATTATTCAGTATCACTTCCTTTTGGCATACAAAAAATTAGTTATTTAGTAAAAAATGGTTCAACTGTCGGTAGAGGAGAAAAAATTGCCAAAATTGAAGGATATGAGGTACATCATTTCCTTGATGAATATGAATCTGTTAAAGCTATCTTCTCAGCATCAGAGTTGCATTATTTAACGAATAAACGTCATTTTAATGATAAAACTCTTAAAAGTTCAGAATGGCTAGCTATATCTCAAAGCTACTTTGATGCTAAACTCCAACTAGAGCACTTTAACCATCAATTGTCATTTTTAACAGTTGATGAAAATGAAAATGTGTATTTTATTAGCCCTGAAAATGGCATTGTTAGTTTAAAAAATGTAGAAAATAGTAAGTCTGTAAATGATTTAGCATTTGAAATTATTAATCCTGAATCTGTTAAGGTAGAAATACTTATCCCAATAAGCCAACAACAAAACCTTTCGCATTTTGTTGTGTCTTCAAATTGCCAATTAGTGATTAAAAACGTTGAGATGTTGGCCAATAAATACCACAGCAGGGTATGGGCAAGCCCAGCAACAAATAACTGTAATTTCAGGTTAGGACAAACGCTTACAGTATCACCCGTCTATCACTTTGCTGGATACAAAGTTCCTTCGTCATCAATATTCGAGTTTGAAAACCGTGATTTTATTGCGGTAAAAATAGTGGACAAATTACGCTTTTATCCACTAACTATTGCCAGCACTGATCAAGAAAATACGTATATTATTACTAATGAAGATATCAGCAATAAAGAAGTGCTAGCAAGCTCAGTAAGCATAGTTCAGGGCATTTTGCTCAAGTTAGGAGCAGAGTAAATGTTGAATCTCTTAATTAAGTTCTCCCTTACTCAGCGACTTTTTGTCAGCATATTTCTATTCATTGCTTTGTTTTTTGGTGCTAAGGCATGGTTGAGTATTCCAGTAGATGCATTTCCTGAAATTTCGCCTACTCAGGTTAAAATTGTACTGAAATTACCCGGAATGAATGCGGTAGAAATAGAGTCACAAGTTACTAGAATTATAGAAACCGAACTACTCGGTATTCCCTCGCAGGAAATGCTGCGCTCTACCACAAAATACTCGATTACTGATATTACCATTGACTTTAAAGAAGGCACTGATATTTATTGGGCTCGACAACAGGTTAATGAACGTTTAATGAGTGTGATGCCACTTTTACCTGCGAATATCAGTGGCGGAATCGCACCTATGAGCACGCCATTAAGTGAAGTATTTATGTTTACCGTTGATAACGATGATTTATCGTTAACAGCTAAGCGCGAAATACTTGATTGGCATATTCGCCCATTATTAAGGACTGTTGAGGGCGTTGCAGACGTTAATAGCTTAGGTGGCTTTGTGAAAACGTATGAGATAAAACCTGACGTGTTAGCAATGCAACAATACGGAATTAGTTTTGAAGAGATTGAGACCGCGGTTATTCAATCTAATAAAAATGGGGGGATAGGGCGCTTAATTAAAGGTAATGATGCCTTGATACTTCGTACTCAAGGTAAGTTTGAAAACATAGAATCAATTGGGCAAACCGTTATTAAAAGCGTTGATGGCAAGTTCATACAATTAAAAGATATTGCCTCTGTAGGTATTGGTGCTTTAACGCGTTATGGCGCTGTAACTAAAAACTCAGAAGAAGCAACTCAAGGGCTTATTATTGCGCTTAAAAACAGTAATACGGCTCAAGTTATTGACGATGTAAAAGTAAAATTAAAAGAAATTGAGTTATCTTTACCTGCGGGTACCACTATCAATGTATTTTATGACCGTTCAACATTAATTGACACTGCTATAACAACCATTACTAGTGCATTAGCACAAGCGGTAATTTTAGTGATTGTTTTACTGGCAATATTTTTAGGAGATATTCGTTCATCGCTTGTTGTGTCGCTGTCTTTACCTATGTCAGCGCTACTGACTTTTATTTTGATGAAGTACTTTAACCTGTCAGCCAATTTAATGAGTTTAGGAGGCTTAGTTATCGCAATAGGTATGTTAGTTGACGCTTCAGTTGTTATTGTTGAAAATATTTTAAATCGACTTGCCTTAAATCAAAATTCGCCTCGTTTGCATGTAATTTATCGTGCTTGTAAAGAGGTTGCTACACCTGTATTTTCAGGTACGCTAATTATTATTATTGTATTTTCTCCTTTACTTACCTTGTCAGGTTTAGAAGGTAAATTATTTACCCCTGTCGCATTAACGATTGTTTTTGCAATGATCAGTGCTTTGTTATTGTCGTTAACAATTATACCTATACTCGCCTCATTTTTATTAAAAGCGGGTCCGGTAGCACAGCCCCGACTCGTGCTATTTCTTCAGAAAATTTACGGTAAAACGCTCGAAAGTGCGATACAAAAACCTAAAATGTTAATCATGGTTGGGGTTTTGTTTCTTGTTGTTAGTATTTTTCTGGTTCAGCAATTAGGCAAAAGTTTCATGCCGGTTCTAGATGAGGGCGATATTATTGTGCAGCTTGAAAAGTCACCTAGTATTTCATTGCCTGCATCTATCGATATCGATAAACAAATTGAAAAAGCTTTATTAGCTCAAACACCAGAACTTGTTCAGATTGTTGCACGAACGGGTTCTGATGAACTTGGACTTGACCCTATGGGATTAAACGAAACAGATGTTTTTATGGAACTCGCTCCGAAAGAGCAGTGGCGATTTAATACTAAAGCAGAGTTAATTGAAGATATTCGTCAAACCTTAAAGCGCTTCCCAGGGATAAATGTTGGTTTTACACAACCCATACAGATGCGAGTTTCTGAAATGCTAACAGGAGGTACAGGTGATATATCAATAAAAATTATCGGTAACGATATCAGTGTACTAGCGGACCTTGCGAAGAAGGTGTCAGCACTAGCTGAAAAAACTAGGGGCGGCACTGATGTACAAATGGCAATTATTGAAGGCGGTAAATTTGTTAATATAACGCTTATTCCGGAAGTGGCTAGCCAATTTGGTTTAACTATCGAGACATTAAGTCATTACTTAACGTCACAAATTGAAGGGTTACAAGTATCAAGCTTACTCGAAGGCAATAAATCAATACCTATTATGTTCAATGGCCTTAAGCAGAGTACTGAAAATACTAATACAATTAACTCTATAAATGCGTTGAAGTCGCAGTTAATTTTAATGCCTAACAATCAATTAATACCACTTGAAGAAGTTGCACAAGTAAGCTTTCAAACGGGGCCTTTATTAATAGAACGAGAGAAAGGAAATAGATTCGCCTCCGTGAGTGTTAACGTGATTAATCGTGACGTGGTGGGTTACGTTGAAGATCTTAGTAACCAAATTAAAAATACAATTAACTTACCCACCGGTTATTCGCTTTCATTTGGTGGAGAGTTTGAAAGCCAGCAAAGAGCCACTAATAACCTATTATTACTGATACCTATCGCGTTAGGGCTGATTTTTATTATTCTATTTACTACCTTCAATTCAATAGCTAAGTCAGGTTTGATTATAGCTAATATTCCTTTTGCTTTAGTTGGCGGTATTATTGGTTTATACATTACAGATGAATATTTATCAGTACCTGCCTCTGTTGGTTTTATTGCGCTATTGGGAATTGCTGTTCTTAACGGTATTGTAATGATAAGTTACTTTGAACAAACTAAAATGTTTGCCACTGACATTACACGTCGAGTAATTGATGGAGCCATACGTCGCTTAAGGCCTGTACTGATGACTGCCACAACTGCAATGTTTGGCTTATTACCTCTCGTTTTTGCAACTGGCCCAGGTGCAGAAATTCAAAAGCCATTGGCCATTGTTGTGATCGGTGGCTTAGTCACCTCTACGTTTACCACACTGTACTTATTACCAATTTTTTATTGTTGGTTGGAGCAAAGAAATGCCAGATAATATAATTTTTTTTCTTAATGCACCTAAAAGCCTAGAAGATGAGGTTATTGATATACTTATGAGCTTTTCAGATATATCAGGCTTCAATTTGAAGGAAATTAATGGCTATAGTAAAAAACATAGCCTGTTTGATATTGCTGAGCAAGTTGAAGGCTTTCGCTCATTTTGCCAATTTGAAGTTTTGCTTCCTAGCCACCTATTACCAGAATTAAAAGGGTTACTTGCTCCTATTTGCCAACCTGCGAGGTTAAAATATTGGACAACAGCTGTGGTTGAAAAAGATCATTTTTAGTATTGGTAACTGTCACTAGTACATTATTAATGTGCTTTATTAAATGAACTATTTTATACACAGAAAAAGCAGCTATATAGCCTGTTAGATTGGAATGATATCAGTTACTTGAATTTGGTTGTTAGAATCAACATGCCACAAAATATTAAACTGATACAGTGCAATACCATACACTTTACTGTCTATTTGTTGTTTTTTATAAGCTGGGCGAGGATCTTGAGCTAACACTTGGCTAATTAATAGCTCAAGCTGAGGATACAAGCTTTGCTGTTGCTCAATTACCTGTTGTGCTTGCTCGCTAAAGCGTACATTTAACAACTCTGTAGGCGCGGTGTGAGCAAAGCCAGCATCTGCTGAACTTATAGCGTCTGAGTAGGGGATATAGGGTTTTATATCGAGTATTGGTGTTTGATCTAATAAGTCTAAGCCAGAAATATGTAGTATTACTTGTTGCTGCTCAACGGTTATTTCGTTTAAAGCAACCACCGACATACCAATAGGGTTAGGCCTGAAGGTGGATCGAGTTGCCAACACCCCCATTTTTTTATTACCGCCTAGCCTTGGTGGTCTAACTAAGGGCTTCCACCCTTGAATTTGTGTACCGTGAAACACGAAGATCAGCCAAATATGACTAAACTGCGCTAAACCTCTCACTAAGTCTTGGTGATTGGCATCGTTGAGTAACGTTATTGTGCCTTGAGCAGCACTTACTAGCCCTGGCTGGCGAGGAATGGCAAACTTTTCTTTATAGGGTGAATTGACTAATCCAATTGGTGCAAAATTGAAAGAAGATGGCTCTGTCATTATCAGTTGCTACTAACTACTTAGGCTGTTGAATAATGTAAGCTTTTGCATAACAAACTCTTGTTGCGATACATTGCTTATCTGCTTCGTTATTGGTGATCAAAGTGCAAGAAGTGAAAAGTACGGCATTAGCATTCATTGTTATAGCATTCTTTCTGGTATCTGTTCTCGCGTCTATTTCATTAGGGAGTTCATGGTGAGCTTTTAGTTGGCAAGACTGACCTTCAACAAGACCAATATATTTATAAGGCTTTGGCAACTCAGACTCATCTTTTATAATGCTAACTTTACCTACTGAAAAATACTCTCGAAAGTTTTCAGGATCAAGATTGCTATTAACGGTTATATTTTGAGAACAACTACTAATGGCTAAAATTAATAGCCCAATCATGGTTAGTTTCTTTGTGATGCACATTATCATTAATTAGTACCAAACTTATTGTTAAGATAAAAAAGGCAATGAATATCATTGCCTTTTTTAATTGTTAATGACAGTAGGGCATGTTGACCCTAATCGTTAAATATAATGAAGCTTAACCAGAATTCAGGTTATTTAACTCGCATACCAGGCTGTGCGCCTTCATCAGGATTGAGTATCCACAAGTCTTTACCGCCAGGTCCAGCAGCTAATACCATACCTTCTGACATACCAAAGCGCATTTTACGAGGGGCAAGGTTAGCTACCATTACCGTATGCTTACCAATTAAGTCTTCAGGTTGATAGGCCGATTTTATACCAGCAAATACTTGGCGAGTTTCTCCACCAAGGTCTAATTCAAGTCTTAATAGTTTGTCGGCTTTTTCAACATGCTCAGCATTAATGATTTTGACAATGCGTAAATCAATTTTAGCAAAATCATCAAACTGAATTTCTTCGCTGATAGGATCGTCAGCCAATGGTCCTGTTGCGACTGTTTTACTGTCAGTTTCTAACAAGTTTTCTTTTGAGTCTTCGATCATCGCATTTACTTTATCCATGTCAACTCGTTGTAATAATGCTTTAAACTTATTAATTTTATGGTTGGTTAATAGTGTTTTATGGCCATCCCATAATAACTCATCGTTAAGAAATTCTTCTGTACTCTTTGCTAGCTGAGGAATAACTGGCTTTAAGTAAATCATGATTATACGAAATAAATTAATACCAAGAGAGCAAATATCTTGTACTTCTTGCTGCTTAGTTTCATCTTTTACTAATTGCCATGGTTCTTTCACTGCAATGTATTCATTTACTTTATCAGCAAGCGCCATTACTTCACGCATTGCGCGAGAAAACTCGCGGGCTTCGTAATATGATGCAATGGTGTCACCCGCATTCATTACTTCATCAGCTAATGCTTGATTTTCAATGGTTGTTGATAACATGCCATCAAAACGTTTGGTAATAAAACTGGCACAACGTGAAGCAATATTAACAACCTTACCAACAAGATCAGAGTTTACGCGTTGCGCAAAATCCTCTAGGTTTAAATCTAGATCGTCAATACGGCTTGTTAACTTAGCGGCGTAGTAGTAACGTAAATATTCAGGGTTTAGATGATCTAAGTAGGTACGCCCTTTTATAAACGTTCCTTTAGACTTAGACATTTTCGCACCATTAACGGTAACAAAGCCGTGAGCGAAAACAGATGTTGGTTTTCTAAAACCTGCGCCTTCAAGCACTGCTGGCCAAAACAAGCTATGGAAATAAATAATGTCTTTACCAATAAAGTGATAAAGCTCAGCGTCAGAGTTTTCATTCCAAAAACTGTCAAAATCTATGCTACTGTTTTTATTGCATAGGTTTTTAAAACTACCAATGTAACCAATAGGAGCATCTAACCAAACATAGAAAAATTTGCCAGGAGCACCTGGAATTTCAAAACCAAAATAAGGCGCGTCTCGGCTAATATCCCACTGTTTTAAACCTTGCTCAAACCATTCTGAAAGCTTATTTGCCATTTCTTCTTGTAATGCGCCACTGCGTATCCAGTCTTTTAGCATGCCTTCAAAGGCCGGAAGGTCAAAAAAGTAATGCTCTGAATCTTTAAGTATTGGTGTGGCACCTGAAACTACTGAACGAGGGTTAATCACTTCTGTTGGCGAATAAGTAGCACCACAATTGTCACAGCTATCACCATTTTCGTCTTCACTTTTACATTTTGGACAAGTGCCTTTTACGAAGCGGTCGGGTAGAAACATACCTTTTTCAGGATCATAAAGCTGAGAAATGGTACGTGTTTTAATATGCCCTTTGTCATGTAAACGCTTGTATATCTCTTCTGAAAACGCTTTGTTCTCTTCGCTGTGTGTAGAATGATAGTTATCAAAGCTGATGAGAAAGTCACTAAAGTCAGCCATGTGCTCTTCACGTACACCCGCGATCATATCTTCGGGTGTTACACCTAGCTCTTGTGCTTTAAGCATAATTGGCGTGCCATGTGCGTCATCAGCACAAACGAAGTAGGTTTCATGGCCACGCATTCGCTGAAAGCGTACCCAAATATCTGTTTGAATATGCTCTAATAAATGACCCAAATGAATTGAACCATTGGCATAAGGAAGGGCGCATGTAACTAAGATTTTACGTTTATCTACTGATTGCATACAAGTCTCTAACGCTGACTAAAAATTAAGGTGGTAATTATGGGGGGAATGGTACAGAATTTATGATAACTTTTCATTAATAATTGTTGGCTTTTAGTGGCAATTAGTAATTTAACTCGATAACCGATGTTTTAAAATTATGTTTTCCAAATTATTTTCAAGTAAATCTCCATCTGACGAGCACAGCAAAACAATTCGCGACTTTTATCAAACGTATCAAAGCGACATTTTTCCTAAGGGTATTGCTGCAGTAACTGAATTAACCAAATTATCCGTTAAAAATAGTAATATTGTTTTATCAATTACAGTACCTTTTCCTTGTTTGGGCGAGTTAGCTATTTTTGCAGAGCAACTTTTAGCAAAGCATGAAATCTCGGTATTGATTGATGCAGAAGTAAAAATGATAAAAGTAAAAGAGCATGCAATTGAAGGTATTACCAATATAATTGCTATTTCTTCTGGAAAAGGAGGTGTAGGCAAGTCAACAACTGCGGTTAATCTTGCTTATGCATTACAAGAAGAAGGCGCGAATGTTGGTATTTTAGATGCCGATATTTACGGCCCATCTATCCCTAAAATGCTTGGTCTTGCAGGGCAGCGACTATCATCAATCGACGGTAAAAAAATGCAACCACTTGAGTCTGGTGGCCTAGCGGCTATGTCGATAGGTTTTTTAACCGATGAAAATGACGCTACCATTTGGCGAGGCCCTATGGCAAGTCGAGCTTTTGGACAATTACTTAATGAAACTGCTTGGTCTGATTTAGATTATTTAATTGTAGATATGCCACCAGGAACGGGTGACATTCAACTAACATTAGCACAGCAAGTACCTGTTGCTGCGGCAATTGTGATCACCACACCACAAGATATTGCTTTAAATGATGCGGTTAAGGGCTTAGCAATGTTTAAAGAAGTAAAGGTGCCTGTATTAGGTATTATTGAGAACATGAGTTATCACATTTGTGATAATTGTGGCGAAAAAAGCCATTTATTCGGACGCGATGGTGGCGTAAAAATTTCAACCAAATTTAATTGTGAATTATTAGGTCAGTTACCGCTTGATATTAGTATTTGCGAGAGTGCTGATCAGGGAAATTCACAGGTACTTGAAAATAGCACTGGTGAAGTAGCACTTCAATACCGTAGAATAGCGACAAAAATAGCCTCTGGACTATTTCATCAGTTGGATAAACGTAGTCCTTTAACCAAAGAAATACTGATTAAAACAGTAGACTAAAACATATTAACTAGTTTATTCGTCACTGATTAAAGAATATTATTAGTTTTATAGTCATAACGTTATTTGTAAAAATAAGATAAGAAGAACAACAATGAGATTGTGTGATAAAGATATTGAGACTTTACTTGAACAGGGCAAAATAATTATTGACCCTAAACCTGATAGTTCAATGATTTCAGGAGTAAGTGTTGATATTCGTTTAGGTAATGAATTTCGTGTATTTCAAGATCATACCGCTCCATATATTGATTTAAGTGGTCCTAAAGAAGAAATGCAAAAGGCCATGGACTCAGTCATGAGCGATGAAATTGTTATTCCTGATGGTGAAGCCTTCTTTTTGCACCCAGGAGAATTAGCACTTGCCGTGACTTATGAGTCAGTAACTTTACCTGATGATATTGTTGGTTGGTTAGATGGACGTTCATCACTTGCACGATTAGGGTTAATGGTTCATGTAACCGCACATCGTATTGATCCTGGTTGGTCAGGGCAAATAGTGTTGGAATTTTATAATAGTGGAAAGCTTCCTTTGGCTTTAAGACCTAAAATGAAAATAGCGGCATTAAATTTTGAAACTATGTCGTCTAGCGCATTACGCCCTTATAACAAAAGAAATGATGCTAAATACAAAGGTCAAATGGGAGCAGTAGCGAGCCGAATTAGTCAGGACGATACTGCTAGTAACTAGTTAAATATCACAGTTAATGAGTATAAGTTAATCAATTTATGTTCATTAACTGAGTCAATCAACTCAAATTAATCAATAAGGAGGTGCTTAATTTTATTAGGTACTCCATCCCACTTATTAGCATCAGCTGGAGGCGTTTTAACTTCTGTTATTCTTGGCCACACTTTCGCTAATTCTGCATTTAATTCAATAAATACTTTTTGATCTTCGGGGACATTATCCTCTTGATATATAGCATCAGCGGGGCATTCAACTGGGCATAAATCACAGTCAATGCAGTCGTCAGGGCTAATAGCAAGAAAATTAGGCCCTTCATAGAATGCGTCAGCAGGACATACCGCCACACAATCAGTATATTTGCATTTAATGCAATTGTCGGTAACCACAAAGGCCATATTCTACTCTTTTAAAACTAAAAATAACGAAGCAAAGAAAATCGAAGCGATCATACCTTGGAGTGAAACAATTTCAAACTCTTGATTTATCATCGGCGAGTGTTCAGGTAAAATATCGCCACTTTTACTTTTCATCACTTTGAATTTCTGGAATTCCATCATATGTTGCGTTTAACAAATATCAAATTAGCGCTTGATCATCAACCTGAACAATTACTACAAGCTATTTTAGATAAACTGGAGATCCAAGCAGAGCAATTAGTTGATTTCACTGTATTTAAACGGGGTTATGATGCTCGCCAGAAAAATAAAATTATCTTAATGTACACCCTCGATGTTAATACAACAATCAATGATGAATTACTTGAACGTTTTGAAAGCGATAATCAAGTAAAAGTTAGCCCTGATATGACTTATAAATTTGTAGGGCAAGCCCCCGAAGACATAAAGCAACGTCCAGTTGTGATAGGTTTTGGGCCGTGTGGATTATTTGTAGGTTTAGTATTAGCACAAATGGGCTTTAAACCCATTATTTTAGAACGTGGTAAAGAAGTACGAGAACGTACTAAAGATACTTTTAATTTTTGGCGTAAAAAAATACTAAATACCGAGTCAAATGTGCAATTTGGCGAGGGTGGCGCAGGCACATTTTCAGACGGTAAGCTTTATAGCCAAGTAAAAGATCCAAAACATTATGGTCGTAAGGTGTTACATGAGTTCGTAGACGCCGGCGCGCCGAGCGAAATTTTATATGTAAGTAAACCTCATATAGGCACCTTTAAGTTGGTGACAATGATTGAAAAAATGCGTGCAAAAATTATCGAGCTTGGCGGTGAAATTCGCTTTGAACAACGCGTTACTGATATTCATATGGAAGGTGTTGATGTTGAAAGTAATGTTGAAGGAACGAGCACTCAGCAAGTAACGGGTTTAACGCTTGCTACGGGGGAAGTGATTCATACCAATCATGTAGCATTAGCCATTGGTCATAGTGCGCGAGACACTTTTAAAATGTTAGTTGAAAAAAATGTTCATGTTGTTGCAAAGCCATTTTCTGTTGGTTTTAGGATAGAACATGAACAATCAGTTATTGATGAGGCGCGTTTTGGTCAAAATGCAGGCAACCCTATTTTAGGAGCTGCGGATTATAAATTAGTGCACCATTGTAAAAATGGTCGTAGTGTCTACAGCTTTTGTATGTGTCCTGGCGGAACTGTGGTTGCGGCAGCCTCAGAAGAAGGGCGTTTAGTGACCAATGGTATGAGCCAATACTCTCGTCATGAACGTAATGCTAACAGTGCTATCGTCGTTGGTATTGAGCCAAGTGATTTTACTTATGGCAGTGACGACCCTGAAAGGGAATCGAAAAATGTACTTGCAGGTATTGATTTTCAACGTCGTTTAGAAGAATACGCTTTTAAATTAGGGGGAGAAAACTACGATGCTCCAGTGCAGTTAGTCGGTGATTTTATCGCAGGTAGAAAAAGTGGTGAACACGGTGAAGTAACACCTTCTTATAAGCCGGGTGTAAAATATTGTGATTTAAGTGAAACTTTACCTAGCTACGCCATTGAAGCAATTCGTGAAGCATTACCTGCCTTTGAAAAGAAAATTAAAGGTTTTTCAATGAATGATGCGACATTAACTGCAGTAGAAACGAGAACATCATCACCTATTCAAATTACTCGCGATAAAGACTCTTTAGAAAGCCTCAATGTAAAAGGGTTATATCCAGCAGGGGAAGGTGCAGGATATGCTGGTGGTATTTTATCTGCAGGTATTGATGGAATTAAAGTTGCTGAAGCTATGGCTTTATCCATGTTGAAATAGCATAGAAAGAAAAGCTTGTATGGAGAAACGGCTTCTTTTCGTTTCTCCCAACTAATCTAGTGAAATTATCCCAGTAGCTGATGATTACTATACTTTTCCAGAGATACATCAACAATACGTTATAAACCTTTAATGTTATTGCTGTCTATTCTTTAATTAATCTGATTGTAATGTAGCTTATTTATTTATTTGATAGTGATAAATTAATGTATAACTGCTAATAAATTTATATCTTATGTTTAGCTTAATTATGAATTGATTTACTTATGTATAATACTTCTAACGTGATTTTAACTACTGCGATTTATGGTGGAACATGGTCAAAAAGTGACTATGGTAACGTAGATAGTTTAAATGATTATTTACGTAAACATTATCAAGGTACATTTTTAAAGATTGTTCATGACAAAGCAGGGGGTTTAAACAAATGACCTGCGATATATTTATGACAGCGGTTGATTATCTTGACGTTGATTCATTTGTTGAAGAGTTTTTAACGATTAAATGGCAAAAACCTGAACAAGCACAATTGATGATCAAATCCAATGTTGATACTGCATTTCAACTATACTCTCCAATCAGCCAAAAGATTTAAATTAAAAAATAGCGATACTTTGAGTGTTTTTGGTCGAAATATAGCAAAGCAAAATGAACATATTACTTCTAGTCATTGCAAATCATGGAAAATTCCCCTATATTGCCGAGCTCGATTTATTCTACAAGCTGAAATGGCTATCGAATACATCTAAAGAATTCATTTACTATTTATTATAAAAACTCAAGCGGCGCTTCGTGTGTGTCGCCACTGAAAAGGAAATAACATGCCTGTAATTACTCTCCCCGACGGTTCACAACGCTCTTTTGACTCAGCAGTTTCTGTAATGGATGTTGCGCTTGATATTGGCCCTGGTTTAGCTAAAGCTACTATTGCTGGTCGTATTAATGGAAACCTTGTCGATGCGTGCGAACTAATTACTGCTGATTCATCGTTGCAGTTAATCACTAGTAAAGACAGCGAAGGTTTAGAGATAATTCGTCATTCATGTGCACATTTATTAGGTCATGCAATAAAGCAACTTTACCCTAATGTAAAAATGGCTATCGGTCCAACCATTGAAAATGGCTTTTACTATGACGTTGATTTAGATGAGTCAATTACTGAAGATGACTTAGTTAAACTTGAAAAACGCATGACTGATTTAGCGCGTACAGGGTATGAAGTTGTTAAGAAAACAGGTTCTTGGCAAGATGCTTACGATGCATTTACAGAACGTGGTGAAACCTATAAGTTAGAAATTCTTGATCAAAACATCGAGAAAACTGACACGCCAGCGTTATATCATCATCAAGAATATATTGATATGTGTCGTGGGCCACATGTGCCGAGTATGCGTCATTGTCATCATTTTAAATTAATGAAGGTTGCAGGTGCTTATTGGCGTGGCAATTCTGACAATAAAATGTTGCAACGTATTTACGGCACAGCATGGGCTGATAAAAAGCAACTTAAAGCTTATATTGTTCGTTTAGCGGAAGCTGAAAAACGCGATCACCGTAAAATTGGTAAAACATTAGACTTATTTCATTGGCAAGAAGAAGCGCCGGGAATGGTGTTTTGGCACAATGACGGTTGGACTATCTATACTGAATTAGAAAAATTCGTACGTGAAAAATTACATGAGTATGATTACGACGAAGTAAAAGCTCCATTAATGATGGACCGTAGTCTGTGGGAAAAGTCTGGGCACTGGGATAAGTATGCAGATGGCATGTTTACTACCGAATCTGAAAAGCGTGAATATGCGATAAAACCCATGAACTGCCCAGGGCACGTACAAATATTTAATCAAGGCCTAAAATCGTACCGTGATTTACCGTTGCGTATAGCTGAGTTTGGTTGTTGTCACCGAAATGAACCATCTGGTTCTTTACATGGTTTAATGCGCGTTCGTGGTTTTACTCAAGATGATGCTCATATTTTTTGTATGGAATCACAAGTACAAGCCGAAGTCACTAAATGTATTGAGATGGTTTACGACGTATACGGTTCATTTGGCTTCGAAGATGTTATTGTTAAATTATCTACACGTCCAGAAAATCGCATTGGTAGTGATGAAATGTGGGATAAAGCTGAGCAAGGTTTAGCCCAAGCATTAACTGATAGTAATATTAAATTTGAATACTTACCGGGTGAAGGTGCTTTTTACGGACCTAAAATTGAATTTACTTTAATGGATTGTTTAGGTCGAGCTTGGCAATGTGGTACAGTACAACTAGATTTTGCTTTACCGGAGCGTTTAGGTGCTACTTATGTAGGTGAAGATAACGAACGTTATATTCCAGTAATGATTCACCGTGCCATTTTAGGTTCCCTTGAACGCTTTATCGGTATTTTAATTGAAGAGTACACAGGAAAATTTCCTACTTGGTTATCACCAATTCAAGCAACTGTAATGAATATTACCGACAAACAAGGTGAATATTGTGAAAAAGTTGTTAAAAAACTAAAAGAAAATGGATTTAGAGCAAAACTAGACTTGAGAAATGAGAAGATAGGCTTTAAAATCCGCGAGCACACTTTGAAGCGTGTTCCATATTTGTTAGTTGTAGGTGACAAAGAAATGGAAAATGGCGAAATTTCTATTCGCACACGAAGTGGCGAAGATTTAGGTAAAATGTCGGTTGAAGACTTTATCGCTAAATTAAGTGAAGAAGTTAGCTCTCGTAGCTAAGTTCTTGTTAATTTAACGGGCATTAGTAATTTTAGTTCTTTGGAGGAACAGACTATTAAGAATGGTCAAAAAGGCGGGCAATCAGAGCCAGCACATCGTTTAAATGAGTTAATCACAGGTATTCCGGGTAATGAAGTTCGTTTAATTAAGTTTGACGGCGAGCCTGGTGGCATAGTTACATTAGATGAAGCTATGGACCAAGCAGAGGACGCAGGTGTTGATCTTGTTGAAATTAGTCCAACAGCTAAACCTCCTGTTTGCCGTGTTATGGATTACGGCAAATTTCTTTACGAAAAAAGTAAAGAACAAAAAGAACAGCGTAAAAAGCAGAAACAAATACAGGTGAAGGAAATTAAATTCCGCCCTGGTACAGATGAAGGCGATTATCAAGTGAAATTACGTAGCTTGAAACGCTTTTTAGAGGATGGCGATAAAGTCAAAGTAACTTTACGCTTCCGTGGTCGCGAAATGGCCCACCAAGAGCTCGGTTTAGATCTTTTGACTCGTGTTAAAAACGATTTAGAAGAACTAACAGTAGTTGAGTTTTTCCCTCGTAGAGCGGAAGGGCGTCAAATGGTGATGGTTTTAGCACCAAAAAAATAATCAATAATTGGTATATGCAAGTAGTTAACAATTAAGGTTGTTAACTCACCATTATTGTTTTTAACGGGTAATTTTAGGCTTGAAAGTAAAATCACTTTATTTTAAAGCTGGTTTTCGCCTAAATTGCTAAATTTCAATGGCAACACTTAACTTCTTTGTTTTGTGTGAATGTGGAGTAATATTCAATGCCTAAAATGAAAACTAACAAAGGTGCTGCAAAGCGCTTTAAACCGACAGCGTCGGGCTACAAATTTAAACAAGCTGGTCTTCGTCATATTTTGACTAAGCGCCGTACTAAAGTTAAGCGTCATCTTCGTGCTAAATGCATGATCGCCGCAGCTGACATTAAGTCAGTTAAAAAACTTTTACGTCACGGTTAATAGGAGAGATATAAAATGGCAAGAGTTAAACGCGGTGTTGTAGCACGCGCACGTCATAAAAAAGTTCTAAAGCAAGCTAAAGGTTACTACGGTGCTCGTAGTCGCGTTTATCGCGTTGCTTTTCAAGCTGTAACTAAAGCTGGCCAATATGCTTACCGTGACCGTCGTCAACGTAAGCGTCAATTCCGTCAACTTTGGATTGCTCGTATAAATGCGGCAGCTCGTCAAAATGGTTTATCTTACAGCCGTTTCATTAATGGTCTTAAAAAGGCTTCTATTGAAATCGATCGTAAGATCCTAGCTGACATCGCAGTATATGATAAAGCAGCTTTCTCTGTATTAGTTGAAAAAGCGCAAGCTTCTTTAGCATAATCGAGATGACTATATGTGGAAAGGACGCTTAGGCGTCCTTTTCTGTTTTAACTTTTAGTTAAAGTGATTTGATAAATAGTTTTAATTAAACGTTAAATTTAATTTTCGCTAAGTGATTAATAAATTAGTTCGATTGGTATAATTAGAGAGCAATGCAAATGAATCTTGCTGATAAAGTACTTGCAGTAAATAATGATCTTCCTATTCGTACAAATAAACCTGTACACAGTGGTAAAGTGCGCAGTGTTTATTGGTTAACGGATACTGATAGCCGCCGTTTGATTGAAGAGAAAGGGTATGATGTGCCTAGCGACACGCCATTAGCGATTATGGTGATCAGTGATCGTATTTCTGCATTTGATTGTATCTGGCAGGGTGAAGGAGGTATGCGTGGTGTAGCTGGAAAAGGTGCGGCTCTGAACGCTATTTCAAATCACTGGTTTAAATTGTTTAAAGATAAAGGCTTAGCTGAAAGCCATATCCTTGATATTCCACATCCATTTATTTGGATTGTACAAAAAGCACAACCTGTAATGATTGAAGCTATTTGTCGTCAGTACATTACAGGGTCAATGTGGCGCTCTTATGAAAAAGGTGAGAGAAAATTCTGTGGCATTGAGTTACCAGAAGGACTGACAAAAGACAGTAAGCTTCCTAACTTATTACAAACTCCATCCACTAAGGGGATTTTAGAAGGTATTCCAGGTGTTCCTGCGGTTGATGACGTGAATGTTACCCGCAAAGATATTGAAGAAAACTTTGATAAATTCAACTTTAAATCTAAAGAAGACATTGCGCTTTATGAAAAGCTACTCGAAGACGGCTTTGATGTGATATCTAATGAACTTGCCCAATTAAATCAAATATTTGTTGATACGAAATTTGAATTTGGCTATGTCAAAGATAAAGCAGGTAATGATAAACTGATTTATATGGATGAAGTTGGAACCCCTGATTCTTCGCGTATTTGGGATGGCGAGCAATATAGTCAAGGTAACGTTGTTGAAAATTCAAAAGAAGGTTTCCGTCAGTTATTGCTTAATTATTTTCCTGATCCTGATATTTTATTAAATAAAGACAGAATGGATGAGCGTAATGCTTTAGCTCAAGAGAATGTATTGCCAACGGAAGTATTAATGCAAGTGTCTAAAACCTATATTGATATTGCTGAAAAAGTTACAGGCAAAAAAATTGTATTAAGTGATAACCCTAAAGCTGAAATTATTGATATATTGAAAAATCAATACCAATTAATTGATTAGATTCTTATTAAGAGAAGTTTGTGTAAAAAAGCCCGCATTTTTGCGGGTTTTTTATTAAGGAGTTTAAAGTAGTTATTGTACTTAATTTATTTATAATTCATTAAAAAATCAATATTTACCTCTACTTTTTGTTGTGTTTTTTGTGTAGAATCAGTGTCCATTTTTGTTGATAGATAAGTCTACCCAAAGCGTTGACATAAACGATCGCTTCAGAGGAAATCATGAATTTAGACGATATAATTTTGCAGGCAGAAAAAGACATAGCTGCTGCAACCGATCCCGCTGGGCTTGATCAAGTTCGCGTTAATTATTTAGGTAAAAAAGGTTTGTTTACGGAACAAATGAAAGGCTTAAGTCAGTTACCTAAAGAAGAAAAGCCTAAAGCAGGGCAAATCATTAATATTGCGAAACAACAAGTACAAAAGTTGTTAACAGAGCGCGGAGAGTTATTACGTGCAGAAGTAATTAAACAACAGTTAGCGGCTGAATCTATAGATGTAACCTTACCAGGACGCACAAGTGAAATGGGCGGTTTACATCCGGTCACTCGTACTATTGCGCGCATTGAAAGTTTTTTTGGTGATTTAGGTTTTTCTGTTAAGCAGGGGCCTGAAGTAGAAGATGATTTTCATAACTTTGATGCGTTAAATATTCCTGAGCACCATCCAGCTAGACAAGATCATGATACGTTTTATTTTAATCCTAAGTTAGTGCTACGTACACAAACTTCGGGTGTACAAATTCGCACGATGGAAAAAGAACAGCCACCATTGAGAATTATTTCGCCAGGTAAAGTTTATCGTAATGATTATGATCAAACACATACACCCATGTTTCATCAAGTTGAAGGCTTAATGGTAGACAAAGATGTGAGCTTTACGCATTTAAAAGGTATTTTACATGACTTTTTACATCACTTTTTTGAAGAAGAAGTAGAAATACGTTTTCGTCCATCATATTTCCCATTTACTGAACCATCAGCTGAAGTTGATATTATGGGGAAAAATGGTAAATGGCTTGAAGTTTTAGGCTGTGGCATGGTTCACCCTAATGTATTGAAGTCAGCCGGAATTGATCCCGAAATTTATACTGGATTTGCTTTTGGTATGGGGGTTGAGCGTTTAACTATGTTGCGCTACGGGGTGAATGACTTACGTGCATTCTTTGAAAATGATCTTCGCTTCTTAAAACAATTTAAGTAGGACTGCCAAATAATGAAATTTAGTGAATCTTGGTTAAGAGAGTGGGTTAGTCCTGCAATATCTTCAGATGAGTTAGCTCATCAAATTACAATGGCTGGCCTAGAAGTTGACGCTGTAGAGCCTGTTGCTGGTGAATTTACTGGTGTACTCATTGGTGAAGTGGTTGAATGTGGTCCACATCCTGATGCAGATAAATTACAAGTAACAAAAGTTAATTTAGGTCCAGATTACAATGATGGCGAATTAGCTGACATCGTATGTGGTGCTAAAAACTGTCGTTTAGGTTTAAAAGTAGCCGTTGCTACTGTTGGTGCGGTATTACCGGGTAATTTTAAAATTAAGAAAGCCAAACTTCGTGGCGTACCTTCTCATGGTATGTTGTGTAGCGAATCTGAAATTGGTTTAGCGGAAAACTCTGATGGTATAATGGAATTAGCGCAAGACGCACCTATTGGTATGTGTGTTCGTGAATATTTAGATTTAAATGACGTTACTATTGATGTTGATTTAACCGCTAATCGTGGTGATTGTTTAGGATTAAAGGGTTTAGCACGTGAAGTCGGCGTATTAAATGGTTTAACTGTAACTGAACCGACAATTACGTCAGTTGTACCAACTATTGACGATACCCGTGATATTACCATTACTGCCGGTGAGGCTTGCCCTCGTTATTTAGGGCGAGTCATCAAAAATATTAATGTTAATGCGCAAACACCATTATGGATGGTTGAAAAGCTTCGCCGTTGTGGTACACGATCTATAGATCCTGTAGTAGACGTTACTAATTATGTATTGCTTGAACTAGGTCACCCAATGCATGCCTTTGATTTGTCAAAAATTGACGGCGGTATTAATGTTCGTTATGCCAATGAAGGTGAAAAGCTAGTATTACTTGATGAAAATGAAGTAACGCTTTCAAGCCAAACCTTAGTTATTGCTGATAGCGACAGTCAAAGTAACGGTAAAGCATTGGCTATGGCCGGTATTTTTGGTGGTTTACACTCAGGTGTTACTAACGAATCAAAAGATATCTTTTTAGAAAGTGCTTTCTTTGCGCCTTTAGCGATATTAGGTAAAGCACGTCAATATGGTTTACATACGGATGCTTCGCACCGTTATGAGCGTGGCGTCGACCCGCAAATGCAACGAGATGCGATGGAACGTGCTACACAGCTATTGTTAGAAATTGTTGGTGGTGAAGCAGGCCCTATTGTTGAAGCTAAACATGAGCAGCATATACCGCAAGCAAGAACGGTTACTTTACGTCGTGAAAAGCTTGATAGTCGTATTGGTCATCATATCCAAGACAGTAATGTAAATGATATTTTAACTCGTTTAGGCTTTGATGTTAACTTTGCAAATGATTTATGGACAGTGAATGTACCCGCTTATCGTTTTGATATTTCAATTGAAGTTGACTTAATTGAAGAAATTGCGCGTATTTATGGTTATAACAATATTCCTAATGTATCGCCACAAGCAACACTGGCTATGCGTGAGCAAAAAGAAGCGAACTTATCACTATCATCTATGCGTGAAACTTTAGTGAATCGTGGCTACCAAGAAGCCATAACTTATAGTTTTGTAGATCCTAAGGTACAACGCTTGATTCACCCTGAACAAGAGGTAATGACGTTACCGCATCCTATTTCTTCTGAAATGTCTGAAATGCGAGTGAGTTTATGGACCGGGTTATTGCAAACTGTTGTTTATAATCAAAACAGACAACAATCTCGGGTGCGCTTATTTGAAACTGGCTTACGTTTTATTCCTGATGAAACAGCTGAAAATGGAGTACGTCAACAAGCTTTGCTTTCCGGTGTGATTAGTGGTTCTCGTCAAAACGAGCATTGGTCAATGGAAAAGGCGGCAGCTGATTTTTATGATATTAAAGCTGATGTTGAATCATTAATATCATTAACTTCGGATGTTTCATCATTTGAATTTTCTTCAGCAGAAATATCTGCTCTTCATCCAGGACAAACCGCAGCGATACAGAGAAATGGTCGCTTAGTAGGGTATGTTGGTAGTTTACATCCTGAATTAGAACGAAAATTAGGTCTTAATGGACGTACATTAATTTTTGAGCTATTGTTGGATGAAATTTCAACAAGAAAAATACCTGAAGCCAGCGATATATCTCGCTTTCCGTCAAATAGACGTGACATTGCAGTGATAGTCGAAGAGAAAATTGATGCAAAAAAAGTGTTACAACTCATTGAAAAGGTTGGCGGAAATTTTCTAATTGATCTAAACTTGTTCGATGTATACCAAGGTAACGGTATCGAACCTGGCTTTAAGAGTTTGGCAATTGCTATGATTTTGCAAGATACAGAAAAAACGCTTGAAGAAAAAGACATTACTGATGTAGTAAATCGTGTGGTCGATACATTAAAAGATGAACTAAATGCATCACTGAGGGATTAAGCAATGGCGCTAACTAAAGCAGAAATCGCAGAACACTTATTTGAGAAAGTCGGGCTAAGTAAGCGAGACTCCAAAGATATGGTTGAATTATTTTTCGAAGAAATTCGAGAAATGTTAGAAAGTGGAGAACAGGTAAAACTGTCAGGTTTTGGGAACTTTGATCTACGTGAGAAAAGTGAACGTCCTGGTCGCAATCCTAAAACAGGCGAAGATATTCCAATTTCTGCACGTAAAGTTGTTACTTTTAGACCCGGTCAAAAATTGAAAAGCCGAGTTGAAGATGGAAATGGCTAAGGCTACTAATATTTATTCGTTGTCATTATAAATCAATATTTTGTACTTATAATGTTGTAAATCACGGCGAAATTTAAAGCACAAGAACTTTTCTTGTGCTTTTTTTATGCATTTTTTGTGGAAACGCTAACTTTAGTGGTCAGTAGTTTTTTCCCACTGAGATAGAGTGTATTGAGTAATGTTGATAATAATAAGCTTAAGAACACTCCTGTGATGATTGCGTTAAGCTCTAAAGGGATAGCAGGAACAAAACGAATTAGTGTATCAGAGGCTTTTTCTAGATCTATATGTGCTACAAAGTAAAAAATTCTCTGCACATAGCTACCATTTTCTAAGTTAAAAAGTTGTTGTTGATAAGCATTAACACTCTCTACATTATGCGATATCACAGTCGACATTTGTTGTATAGCTTTATCTGTATTATTTTTAAATGCGGTTATAAGTTGTTCAAGACTTCCTTGATATTGCATATCTGCAATAAGTTGATATTGGGTAAGGTGTTCTTTTGCTTCGTTTAATTGTCCCGATAAATACTGACGATAAGCATTGATAAAAGCTGGTATCTGAATACCTATGATAAACATTAAGGTAAATAATGTTTTATCAATTAAGTTGAATATTAATTTAAACATAATAAGTAACCTATCATATAGAGCATTAAACAATATAATTTTATTTGAAGACGTTTATTAAATGTAGTTTCTCCTGTGCAATAAAATGCTAATATAGTTACTATATATTTTATGCATAGAGATTAACTTGCGCCGACATTCCTACCCTGAACGTGAAGTTGACACTATTGATTGGCGAGTTTTTTCTTCGTTACTACCTTATCTTTTTGAATTCAAAGTTCGCATCTTGTTGGCATTATCATGCTTGGTTTTAACTAAAATAGCGAGTGTCTATTTGCCGTTTGTTATTAAGGATATCGTTGATACCTTAGATAAGCAATTAGAGGAAAATATATTATTAGTACCATTTGCTTTGGTAATCACTTATGGATTAGTACGCTTTTCAATTGTCCTATTAGCTGAGGTGCGTGACACTTTATTTGGTCGAGTTACCGAAAGAGCGATTAGACGAATAGGGCTAAAAGTTTTTAAGCACTTGCATCAACTAGATTTAGATTTTCACCTTGATCGTCAAACAGGTGGTTTATCTAGGGACATAGATCGTGGTACCTCAGGTATAAGCTTTTTAATGCGCTTTATGGTTTTTAATATTGTTCCTACATTGTTAGAAATTGTGATGGTGATCGGAATCCTCTGGTATAACTATGGGATTTGGTTTGCACTAATAACTGCTATCTCTATTGTTAGTTATGGTTATTTTTCTATTTATGCTACAGAGTGGCGAACCGGTTATATACGGGCCGCCAACAAAGCTGATTCGTCGAGTAATACACGCGCTATTGATAGTTTATTGAATTATGAAACCGTTAAATACTTTTCTAATGAGGAATATGAAGCCCAAGCCTATGATCAACAATTATCAGATTGGGAAAAAGCCAAAATACAAAATAGATTATCGCTCTTCGCTTTAAATGGTGGTCAGGCATTTATCATTTCGTTATCAATGACAGCGATGCTAGCATTAGCTGCTTATCAAGTAACATATAATGAAATGACGTTAGGTGATTTTGTCTTAATCAATGCATTTATGATGCAGTTATTTATGCCTTTAAACTTTCTTGGGTTTGTATATCGTGAAATTAAAGGCTCTTTAGCCAATATTGAACATATGTTCTCATTAATGGCGCGAGTGCCAAAAGTAGTTGATCAACCTAATGCTCCAGATATTGAAATCAGCGATGCCGTAATCGAGTTTAATCAAGTGCATTTTGGTTACAGTAACAAGCGAGAAATTTTAAAAAATGTATCGTTTAAAGTTGATAAAGGTCAAAAGGTAGCTGTAGTTGGAGAGAGTGGTTCAGGTAAATCAACCTTAGTAAAGTTATTATTCCGCTTTTATGACTGTGTTCAAGGTGATATTACTATAGATAAACAAAATATCTGCTTGTTAACGCAGAGTAGTGTTCGACAACATATTGGCATTGTTCCTCAAGATACCGTGCTTTTTAATGATACTATTTTCGAAAATGTAAAATATGGTAATCCATTAGCGTCTGATGAAGCTGTTAGACACGCAATAGAGCTCGCGCATTTGAGTGATTTTATTGCGGCTTTACCAGATAAAGAAAATACACAAGTAGGAGAGCGAGGATTAAAGCTGTCAGGAGGTGAAAAGCAACGAGTTGCAATTGCACGGACTATACTAAAGGGACCTGAAATTTTAGTATTTGATGAAGCAACATCTTCTTTAGATAGCCATTCAGAACAAGCTATTTTAAACGCCTTAAGAGACGTTGCCAAAGGGCACTCTAGTTTAGTGATAGCGCACCGATTATCAACTATTGTTGATGCTGACAATATTGTTGTTTTACATCGAGGGGAAGTTGTTGAGCAAGGTAACCATCAAGAATTATTAGCACATAGGGGGCGATATTTTACCATGTGGCAATTGCAACAATCTAATCGTGATAATTATGAATAAAGATTTATTATCAAATATTGCTGTGAATGAAGCGGGTTATCAAACGGTTAAAAAAACTCGAGAATGGATAAGCCAAGTGATTGTAGGGCTTAATTTTTGTCCTTTCGCTAAAAAAGAATTAGTAAACAATAGCATTTATTATTATGTAACTAGCCAACAAAAAATTAAAAAAGCATTAATAGAATTTAAGCAACAATGCCAATACTTACATGCTCATCCTGAAATAGAAACTAGTTTACTTATTTTTGAACAGGGATTTGATGATTTTCAACGTTATCTTGATTTAGTTGATTATTGCAATGATATAGTTATTGATGAGGGCTTTGAAGGTATTTTTCAAATTGCTAGCTTTCATCCTTTATATTGCTTTGAGGGAGAAAGTTTTGATGATGCGGCCAATTATACTAATCGCTCTCCATATCCTACGCTTCATCTGATCCGTGAAAAAAGCATGGAAAAAGTGTTAACGGTGTATAAAAATCCAGAACAAATTCCAGAAGATAATATTAAAATTTCCCGAGAAAAAGGGCTGCTTTTTTTTGAGAATATATTGAAACGCTTATAGGTTTTTAAAATTAATGTAATTGTCGACACACTGCTATTACTGACATAACTATTTTATATTAGGTATAATAGCTATGTCAGTTTTATAAAAAGAATAAAAGGTAGCTTTAATTCGTGGAAAAAGATGCGGTTATACAAGTAGGTGGTGATTTAGAAGAATCACTTAAAGGGAATTATAAAATTAATGCTAAATCCATTATTGGGGAAGCATGGGCATTAACTCAAAAGTCACGAGTCTCTATTAATTTAGGCATTTTGTTCTGTTTATTTTTGTCCGGCTTACTATTTTTTGTTGTGGCAAGTTATTTTGGTGATATCAAGATGATGGCTGAAAATCCACAAGCAAATTTTGCGGTAAATATTTTAGTCACGTTATTAGTATCCCCATTTTTAGTAGGAATTGAGATGATGGGGATTTTTCATGCTGTAGGCCTTAAAACTCATCCTAAAACCTTGTTTGCTTTTTTGAGCAAAGGTAGTCTCGTTGCTGTATGTGCTTTGCTTTCATCCATGCTGATATCATTAGGGCTAAGTTTATTTATCTTACCAGGGTTATATTTATTAGTCGCTTTATCTTTAGTACTGCCCTTAGTGGTTGAAAAGGGGTTTACGCCATTTAAAGCGATTACAATTTCATTGAAGGTAACCCGTTTTCAATGGTTGTCTATTTTTACGGTTTACGCTGTTTTATTTGTCGGACTTGTTTTTGCTTTTATGCCATTTATTTTATTGGCTGGTTCATCTGTACAATTAATTGGAGGGATGTTTTTCTTTTTTGCGATGAGTTATTTAGCACCTCTTTTTTATAATGTTAAAGGCATATTGTATCGAGAAATATTTGGAATGAAAATCGCTGTTAAAGCCGGTGATAAACCTGCTGATGATAATATATTCTCGGCTTAAAGGATTAGGAAAATATGATTAAATTACGTATTGTTTTATTAGTTATACTGAGCTTTATTTTTCTCTATTCATTGTTGTATCCTTTTATTCAACAAGACGAATCAGAAATAGATGCTTCAAAAGATAGCACTATTAGCAAAGAGCCAGTTATAGAGAAAGAACAGCCATTACACAATGTTAATTTACCTGACTTTAGTGCTATTAAAAATGTTAAAACTAAAAAAAGGCAATTTTTTAACTTTATAGAGCCCGCTGTTAATAAAGAAAACAATCACATAATGTCGTTAAGGAAACAACTATTAGCAATCAAATCCAAGGTAGTTAATGGCGAAACGATAGAGCAAAATGAATTTGATTTTATTCAACAATTAAGTAAAGAGTATAGAGTTAATGCAAAGGAAACTAATAAGCAAATAAATGCGCTTTTAACTAAAGTAGATGTTATTCCTAAGGCATTAGTTTTGGTTCAAGCAGCTAATGAATCGGCTTGGGGAACGTCTCGCTTTGCTCGTATCGGATTAAATTTCTTTGGTGTTTGGTGTTTTACTGAAGGTTGTGGCATGGTGCCTAATAGTAGGGATGAAGATGCAGATCATGAAGTTGCTGCGTATACATCTGTTAAGCAAGCGGTAAAGCGATATTTACATAATATCAATACTAACAGTGCTTATAGTGTTTTTCGAAATATTAGAAAAAATCTTCGAGATAATCAACAACCCTTAGTACCAGAAGTATTAGCAACTGGTTTGATACCTTATTCAGAACGAGGCAGTGATTATGTTGAAGAAATCACTGATATGCTGCGTCATAATCAAGGGTATTTTGTTCCAGAGGTTGGTATAATTGATTAAAAGCTAGAGAATGTAACGATATTACATTCTCTATGCCGTCATCAATGAGAGGGAGATTCACATTCAATTATTAATTAGTTTGATAAGTAATATCAATAATCAGTGATTCATCAATATTTGTTGATGAAACGAGTTCTTTAGAAAATTCGTAGGTATCTTTTTCAACCGTTCTATCTATCGGTAAATTTATAAAATCAAATAAGTTGGTATCGGCTAATTGGCTTGGACTCACATTTTTGATGGATTTGAAAATATTTTCAATTCTTCCGGGCGTAGCAAGTTCCCATTCAGTTAGCATTGCTTTAATATTTTGTCGTTGAAGGTTTTCTTGTGAACCACATAGATTACAAGGAATAATAGGGTATTCTTTAAAATTAGCTAGTTTTATCAGGTCAGCTTCTCGGCAATAACTTAATGGGCGTATCACGGTATTTCTTAGATCATCAGAGCGCAATTTTGGCGGCATTGCTTTCAATTTAGCGCCAAAAAACATATTTAAAAACAAGGTTTCAACAATGTCATCCATGTGATGGCCAAGTGCTATTTTAGTTGCACCAATTTCTTCAGCAAATGAATATAAGGTGCCACGACGTAATCGTGAACATAGTCCACAAGTGGTTTTACCTTCTGGCACTTTTGCTTTAACTACTGAATAAGTATCTTTATCGACAATATAATAGGGAATATCTAGTGATTCGAAGTATGCCGGTAATATATGCGCAGGGAACCCAGGTTGCTTTTGGTCTAAATTAACAGCTATTATTTTAAAGTCGATAGGCGCGGCTTTTTGTAAGCTGAGTAAAATATCTAGCATGGCAAATGAGTCTTTACCTTATGTGCAATACATTTTTTAAATAATGTCATTTATTTTCTAATTCCCTCTAAAGATATAACTTCTATTTATTTAAAAGGTTTCTAAAAATAACTATTTATGGAAATCTTATTGAATATTGCAAAAAAAGTATCTTTTTATATATAAATATACTTTCCATTTTAAGGCGTATCCAGGGCGTCTTTACCAGTCAATTTCTAATATGGGAAAATATTTGATTTTCTAAAGTTTTCAGGTTTACGGAGCTATATAATATAATCCAAAGATCTAATAATTGACGCGTTGTTTTATTTGACATCAAACGTTAGAAATACTTATATAGATAGAAACTCAACTTGATTTCACTTTACTCATAATCTAAAAACTAAGCTTTAATGTTTTCTTCTATACCTGATAAAAACCATTGTACTGTTTGTTTACACAGTACAATGGTTTTTATGAAAATTATTCCTATATAAATTGAAGCAGGCATATCAGGCTTTGAATCTCCTGTGGCTGAATATAAAGAACTTAACCTTTCATTAGAGTAATTATTGCTTCTGCACCCTAATGCTACTTTTTTTTGATTTGCTAACGGCCGCTCTATCAAAGCAAGCTATGTTGAAAGTGGTGGTGTTTATGGTAGCCCACGTATTACGCATGAGCTACGCCGTCAGGGTGAAAGCTGTAGTGAAAATCGAGTTGCTCGCTTAATGAAACAAGCTAAGCTCAAAGCAAGTATTGGCTACAAACGTCGCTACTTTAAGTCATCCGTACCAGCATTGATTGCTGATAACCATTTACAGCAACAGTTTGTTGTAT
>NZ_BNAH01000016.1 GCF_014653195.1 Thalassotalea profundi | reverse complement strand
GGAGTTCCCATGTGAGAGTAGGACATTGCTAGACTTCTAATTAAAGAAACCCGTAGCTAAGGCTACGGGTTTTTTGCTTTATGAATATTAATTTAACGTATAGGGACAGAGCTACTCTAGCGTAATTTGAATCTGAATTTTTTTATCATCCCTTAAAAGACCAATCGGAATAGTTTCTCCTATTTCAAAATTATCCAGTTCTGATAAAAAAGATTTGACGCTAGAAACTTTTTTACCATTTATTGATTGAATAACATCGCCTAGTGTAATACCGAATTTAGTGACTTGTGCGCTTTGCAGATTAGCTTTAAATGCGGGTGAATTAGCTGCGATTTCTAATATAACAACACCTTGAATACCTAGCTGTCTATTTAGCTGCCTATTAATATCGTTGTCTATTGAAATACCCATAGATGGTCTTGTATAACGACCCGTAGAAATTAATTGGGGGATAACGCGATTTACTGTATCAACAGGTACGGCGAAACCAATACCTGCATAGGTACCAGAAGGGCTATAAATTGCGGTGTTAATCCCTATTAATCTGCCTGCACTATCGAGTAACGGCCCACCAGAATTGCCCGGATTAATTGCCGCATCAGTTTGAATGAGATTATTAATGATTAAATCTGAATCTGCGGATAGGGATCTGTTAAGTGCAGAGACTATGCCGCTGGTTAATGTATAATCTAAACCAAATGGGTTGCCAATGGCTAATACTGATTGTCCAACTTGTAAATCTTCACTTAAACCAATAGGAACCGCTGGAGGTAAATCTAATCTCACATCTATTTTGAGTACAGCTAAATCGTGATTGGGGCTGATACCTACTAAACGAGTGGGATAAGTTCTACCGTCATTTAGTCGGATATTTGCCTCAGAAGCACCTTTAATGACGTGATAGTTGGTGACTATGTGCCCAAATTCATCCCAAATAATTCCAGAGCCAGTGCCACGAGGCACCTTACGCACATCACGGCTCCAAAAACTTCTAAGGGTTTTACTTGTGGAAATATAAACAACAGATGGACTTGTTTTATTAAAAATATCAATAGTAGTCTTTTCTGTATCTGCGAGCTCACCTCTTGCAGAAACAACTCGTGGCACTGCATTTTGGGGGATGAGGTATTTTTCAAATACCGGCAGTAATAAATTTATCAAATAGATGGTAACGAATAGCCACAATACTAGTCTTAGCAACGTTAATAAATTTATTTTGCTGTCCATATTTCACCTTTTAGTTATAAGTCTTATCTATTGAATATTGCTAACTTTTGTCCTAATTTTGCCAGTGCTTTCTCTTCTATTTGTCTTATACGTTCTTGGGAAACACCATACTTTTCAGAAAAATATTTGTTCGTTAACTTTTCTTGTGCTAACCATCGGTTTTCAATAATGTCTCTTGAACGTTCATCTAATTCCTGTATAAATAATTTGACTTGTTTGAATGCTTTTTCAGTAAAGTCTTGCCTCATCAATTTTGATGTAAAGGTTTCAGATTGGTCTTGCAATATGAATTCTGAGCTTGCTTGACTATCAGCATTATCATTCAATGAAGAATTGATATAAAAATCTGATTGAGTAAGCTGCACCTCCATATCAGAAACATCTTCTTTGGTGACTTGTAATTGATCTGCTATATCATTTTTTTCTTTAAACGATAGCCATTGTGTACTCAATTTTAATTTACGTAAATTAAAGAATAGCTTTCGTTTCGCCTTTGTTGTAGTAGCCTTAACTAAACGCCAGTTCTTTATGATATATTCTTGAATTTCCGATTTAATATAATACACAGCAAAACAGGATAACCGCACGCCGAAATCTAAACTAAATTTCTTTACTGACTTCATCAAGCCAATAGTGCCTTCTTGTACTAAATCATCTAAAGGTAAACCATAGCCTTTATAGCTTCTAGCAATATAGGCTACGAACCTTAAATGCGAGAGCACGAGCTTTTGTGCTGCTGCTAAATTATTTCGTTGTTGATAGTCTTCAAACAACGTTTTTTCTTGCTGCTCATCTACTACAGGTTGGCTATTTACATAGGACAAGTAAGCTTCAAAGCTTCCTGCATTTGGTAGTACGGGTGTTAGGTGAGTTGTCATGTTCTCCTCCTTATTTGTGTGATCTATTTGCTAGCACGAAATTAAGAAAACGAGGATTAAACAGTTTGTTGCCCGGTATCAGCATACTAAGGTCTTTCTGTATTTTTTTCTCATAATGAGATTTTGGTGGGTAAGTTTTCCTTTTACTCTCATTTTTCTCGCCTGTATTTGTAGAGTTGCTACTTGCCTGACTTTCTTTAACGGTCGAGAAAGCCGATAGACTAATACCTGCAGTAATCACGAGTGAACAAAGTAATAGTTTAATTGTAGGTCTGTAAATTGAAGCCATGATATATCCTCTGTATTAGCAATATAAAATAAGTTCAAGATATCGTGCTCGTGTAGGCATAAATTGCCTCAGCCACGAATTGAATTTTAATCGTAGTTAACGGGGAAGCTAACTTCCCCACAAGTTTAAAATACAATCTAGAGAGTGACTTATTCTGATTCAATGTCAGAATCTTTCTCCTCTTGAGGCGATTGCTCTGAAATAAATTTGTCTAATGATAAATTCGCTAAAGCTTCATATTTAGGCTTTGCAAGTGTGAACCATTGACTGATATCACCTCGTTTCACAAAATAGTTTTCTTCATCAGCAGCAAATGAAAATACGTATTGCGTATTTTGATCATTTGTTACGGTCAATGTATTGGTGGCATTAGGTGCCTTGTTAGCGATGCCTGAGACAGATAAGTTAGTTAGCTGATTGACGAAATCCTCAACAGAAGATTCATTAAGTGCTAGTTGCTTATCTAGAGCTGAAGGAGGTGCTAATTGCCAACTATCTTCATTCTTGGTGAGGTTAACAAGTGAGTGGCTTATCTCTTTGATGCTATCTATAGACAACATTGTCTTATCGAGCCAATTATCGGGATCGACATTGATTTGATATGGGCTATATCCAATAGAATATACATCATCGTCAGCTAAGTTTCTGGCATAGAGTTGCTTAAAACTTGGTGATTTGCCAAGCAATAAGGTTTGTTTATGTCCTTCGATATCAGTAAATTCTACTTGTTTTTCAAAGCTGTTAGTACTGACCTTAAAACGTTCGTGGCTATTTTTTGTACTAGTTACAGGCCATGAAACTTGTGTATTTATTAATTGGTTTGTTATCGCATCTACCTTGCTCTTAACAAGGGTTATTGTTGGGTAGTCTTCGAGTTGCCAACGCTCATTTTCCTTGATAAGCGATAGCGTTTCATTTCCCTCCGTTATTCTAATTTTGTTAAGCTTATTTGTATCCACTGCAATCAGGAACCTTGATTCTACACTGCTCATGACATTTGAATTGTTGAAAAACAATATTCCTGCTAAAGCGAGCTGTAATGTGAGAAATGCGGTTAATACGAGTATTTGTTTGTTCATGCTCTATTTCCTATTACATTTGCTATTGTGTTAACCAAGTTAAGTATTGGCGTTGTTTTCGTTTTCTTCTTTGACGATCCCACAAAGCTATACCAGCCAGCAGAGTAAAAGTGAGGAAGTAGTTACCGTACTCCCAGAATAGCTGTTCGCTATGCTCCATTGGTGGCAATGTGCGATTGAAGTTACCTCGTGAACGAATACTCATTAATGCTCTGTCTTCTAATGACCAATCTATTGAATTTACTAAAAGCTGCAAACTATTTAAGTAATCAGTTTGTGAAATACCACCTGTAAATTGCAGTACTTGATCTTGTACAAAATCATTCGAGCTAAATAGGATAATACGAGCGCTATCTGGTGCATGTTTAATCACACTGCTGACATCCAATTGTGCTGTTTGTTCTGTAAGAGCAGTTTCGCTTTGTGCTTGTGCATTAGCATCATCTGATGCTTCTTCACTTAGCGCAGTTTTTGATGTTTCATCGACAAGCAAAGGAGAGTCTTTATCAGCAAAGTAGGAAGAGAATCTTCCTTGTGCGATGACCCCCATTAAGTGCGCTTTTGTTTCTCCTGCAGCCGTATAACTTGTTTCTCCTACTTGGTTGACTTTAGGCATGATATCTAGCGATGATGAAGTCCATGCTTTATCTGAGCTAGTAATTAAAGGCGTAAAATTTATGCCTTCTTTGGTTTCATCCAGGGTAATTGGTGATGACCATGCCATCGTCAGTTGAGGGAGTTCTGATGTGATCAGGTTATCTTGATTTAAACCTTTGCGAACATCTACAAAGTAGGGGTAGTCCAACATACGCATTTCTTGTAATTGGAAACCGCCTACATTTCGAGTGACAGGTATCGGGAAAGCTGCATTACTCGCATCCATTACAAGCGTATTTTCAACGGTCAAGCCATTATGTGCTAACCAGTTTTCAATACCACTATTGACTGATGACATTGAGAGGCTGCTACCCGTTAAATTGACATTATAAGGTGATGTGGCCGCGATAACCGTTCCACCCTTCATTAAGAACTGATCTACAGCAAACAATTGCTTTTCATCTAATGATTTTGGGGATATCAACATGAGAATATCAGCCTCACCTGAAATAGAGCCATCAGATAAGTCTTCATTTAATACATTTAACTCAGCACCCAGCATTCGCTCTAATTGGTTAAAAGTGGATTGTGGCATACCGTATCCACCATAAGGGGCAGTTTGCGGTGTTACCAAAGCCACATTTTTTGTAAAGCCAGTGGCAAAACGTTTGATTGCGGCATCCAAGTTGCGCTCAAAGCTTGATTCACTAAAATCATCAAGCGGAATTTGAATAACTTGTTCATCGCCAGATAACGTTAGATAAAAATAAAATGCATTATCTGAAAAAAGGCTAGTTGCCATGGGCTGAAAGCCATATTCATCGGCAATCTTTTGAGCAATTTCACCACCACCAGCTTCCGGTTCAATAAACTCTACTTTGAATTTATCAGTAGATTTTTGATTAACGCTTTCTAATTGCTTCGTAATCGTGGTTTTAAATTCAGCTAATTGGTCAGGCAATTTGTCGTTTGCAGAAATATAACCTGTAAAAGTGAGGTTTTGTTTTACAGTATCAAAAAGGTTCCCGGCACTTTGGTAATCTTGCAACACGGTTTTAATCGCACGTGTTACATCATGTTCAGGATTGCGAAGCAATACCTCAATGTCAGACTCAGCACGAGCATTCACTTCGATAAGATCTCTAAAACCAAGTACTTTGTGTTCATCACCATATTGTACTAGTACATTAAAATATGAGCTAACAATGGAAGCTTGATAACGATCAGCAACTTGGAATGGCATTGGCTTGATACCAAACTTAGTATTCGCTTCTTCTTCCAACTCAGGGTACTGCTGTGGATCAACAAACTCAACACGCAATCTACCTTTAGCTGCTACTTCATACTCTTGTAGCAAATCTTTTACTTGAGGAACAAGTGGAGCTAAAAGCGGGTGTGTTTTTTGGCTAAAATAACCTCGAATGAGCATTGGCTCTTGAAGTTGTGCCAAGTAAATTTCAGTCGCTTCAGAAATAGAATACTGTTTACCTGCTGTTGTATCTAATCGTAATTGCGGTAGTTGACCTAACCATAAATTCGCGGCAAGTAAATTCACGCAAAGCAAACCAGTGATAAGTTGCCATTGTTTATGATAACTAACCTTTTGGTTGCTTTTTTTCTCTGCATTGCTCCAGCGTTCTTTTTCCAAAAAATAAGTATTGAGCGCCAAAAAAACGATAGTTAGCGAGATATAGTAATAAAGGTCTCTAACATCAATGACTCCACGTGTTATATCTTCGAATCGAGAACCTGTACCGAGCTGACGTAAGAACTCAGCACTTTGATGAGAGAAGAAGTCAGTGATTGCAGAAGTACCAATGAAGTAGAACAAACCACCAATAATACAGGCAGAAATCAGACTAACGATTTGATTATCACTTCTGGAAGAGACAGCAAGGCCAATAGCTATATAAGCGCTACCTAACAGTAATACAGCTATATAGCCTGAAATCACAGGTCCCCAATCAAGCTCGCCAATAATACTGACCATTATAGGTAAAGGGAGTGTGATCAAAATTGCAATACTTAGAAGTGCTAGGCATCCCAAAAATTTCCCGACAACAAAGTGCCATAGTGGAACAGAGAGTGTGTGAACATATTCAATCGTCCCGCTACGTCTCTCTTCACTCCATAACTTCATGGTTAATGTTGAACATAAGAAAATAAGTAACAATGGCATCCATTCAAACATTGGGCGCACATCGGCAATGTTTCTAGAAAAAAACGCTTCTCCCCAAAAAAAGATAAACAGGGTTACTGCAACAAAAGCACCTATAAAAAGGTACGCAATTGGTGAGGTAAAAAATATGGCTGTTTCTTTTTTTGCGATACGTAATGTATTGAATTTGGCAGATTGGTTAGGCTGCATTTGGCACCTCCTTATCTGTTTTTTTGCCTGAACTAAATTGGTCGCTATTGATTTGATTAAAAATAGTTTCTAGATCTCGTTTTCTTGGATATAAAGCAAATAGACTAGCACCCGACTCAATAACGGCTTTACTTATGTCACTGCCAATTACGTGAGAAAATCCTTGTTTAGACATTTCAACAAGTAGTTTTCCTTCCTCAATTTCTTTGACACATTTAACGCCTGATATGTTTTTAATCATATCAATATTTTTACAGTTGGTTTCAACAATAAGGTGTTTGCTATGTTGTAAAGCTTCGAGTTTTTCATCTAACACCATTTGTCCAGATTTAAGAATTAATACGCGATCACACAATGCACTAACTTCTTGCATGATGTGCGTTGATAGAATTACAGTCGCATTTTGTGCAATATCTTTGATCAATGTACGCATATGTTGCGTTTGTTCTGGGTCTAAACCATTGGTTGGTTCATCGAGAATAAGTAGCTTTGGATTTCCTAATATAGCTTGAGCGACGCCAACTCGTTGCTTGTAGCCCCTAGATAGGGTATCGATAGGCGAGAGAAGCTTAACTGATAATTCTGTAGCCTGAATTACTCGTTTTATTTCAGCTACCTTGTTATTCCCTGTTAAGCCCTTTAAGTCAGCGGCATAGTCCAGGTATTCCGCAACATTCATCTCAGGGTAAACAGGTAAATTTTCAGGTAAATAGCCTAAGTGTTGTTGCAGTAACTTTGCATTGTTGTTTAGTGAGATACTGTCAAGGAAAACGTCTCCCTTATCAGCTTCCAAATAGCCACTGACTATCTTCATAATGGTGGTTTTTCCCGCACCGTTATGACCTAAAAGACCAATGATTTCACCTTTTTTGATTGAAAAGCTCACATCATCTACAGCAATAAAACTGCCATAGCTGCGAGTTAAATTTTTCACATTGAGCATGGTAGTCTCCAACATTTACTGGAAAATATTTTTAGTTTTTATGTAGTATGTAAGTTGAGTTGCATTATTTGTACGCATACCGTTAGACGGTCTATTTGATAGGATCGAGAAATACATTGTTAAAGTCTCCATAGTTGCAGGGAAAATTCCCAAAAACAAAGTAAAAAACGAATTCAAATTTTTGATATGGGCAAAATTTAAAAGTTCAAGTTAGCTAAAGTGACTTTTTAGCCATTAAATTATAGCTATATGATTAATTGCTTTGATAAATAGGGGGCATATAGCCCCCTAACAATTTCTTAAGCCGCTTTATCAGCATCAGTTACTTTTTGTTTCCCATCGGTTTTGTGCTCAATCGCATGCTTATTAGTGTTAATAGCAATTGATTTTGGTTTCATCGCTTCAGGGATCTCTTTAACTAAGTCTATAGTTAATAGGCCGTTAGAAAGATCAGCATGAGTAACTTCAACATAATCAGCTAAGTTAAATTTGCGTTCAAAGGTTCGGTTGGCAATACCGTGATAAAGATATTTACTTTCATCTTTATTACTTTGATTACCGCGCACCGTTAATACTTCTTTTTCAACTTGAATATCAAGCTCATCTTGAGAAAAGCCTGCAACAGCAAGAGTGATTGCATAACGGCTTTCATTGATAATTTCGATATTGTAAGGGGGGTAACCGCTTGACGTAGTATCAGATGTTAATGCGCTATCTAGCAATGACGCTAAACGATCAAAACCAATACTGCTGCGATATAAAGGGGTTAAATCAACTGAGTTCATAGTATATCCTCCGATTGAAGCAACATAAAATAAAAACAATTAAAGTGACCTGGTTCTATGTTAGACAACACAGTCACAATTATTTATTTAGGGATAAAAAATAGAAATCCAAGGAAATTTTTATAAATATTTCATCGCTTCATAATCTTCTATTTACATGGAAGCTAAAATACAAACTCATACCTTAATTATATTCTATTTTGGAATAAAAAAGCGATTTATATTCTTTTTGCTTTTTATCAACACAGTCTATTATTTCATTTATATATTGAAATGGGCGAGTTGACGAAATGTTGTCAGAACAGCAAAATTTAAATCAAACTATGTTAAATGCAGAGCAACTGAGTTCTCTGAAAGAAGTAATAGGTACTTATAGCCCTCTACAACTTGCATGGGCAAGTGGCTACTTAGCGGCTAAAAGTGAAGGCTCATCTTTTGCTACTTTACCAACAATTAGCGGAGCAAAAGCTTCTTCAACGTTAACTATTTTATATGGTTCACAAACAGGTAATGCAAAAGGTGTCGCGAAATCATTAGCTGAACAAGCAACAGCCCAAGGTTTGACTGTTGATCTGAAAAGCATGGGGGAATTTAAACCTAAAAGCATTAAAAACCTTACCCACCTATTAATCGTTGCTAGTACAAATGGTGAAGGTGAAGCTCCTGATGATGCTATCGCTTTACATGAATTTTTAGCGTCTAAAAAGGCACCTAAGCTAGAAAACTTGCAGTACAGTGTTTTGGCATTAGGTGATACAAGTTATGAGTTTTTCTGTCAAACAGGTAAAGATTTTGACGAGTATCTCAGTAAGCTAGGTGCTAAAGCAATAACACCTCGTGTCGATTGCGATGTTGATTATGAAGAAGCCGCTGCCGCATGGTCTAAAGACATTATTACAAAAGCTAAAAACATACTTGGTGAAAGTGAAACTTCATCAAATGTTGTTGCAATGCCAACAGCTGGTTCTGTGAGTGAATATACTAAGCAAAATCCATATTCAGCAGAGTTAAGTATTAGTCAAAAAATTACTGGCCGAGATTCCGCAAAAGATGTTCGTCATATTGAAATTGATCTCGGTGAATCTGGACTGACTTATCAACCAGGTGACGCCTTAGGTGTTTGGTTTGAAAATGATGAAACTTTAGTTGACGAACTTATTGTAGCTTTAGGCTTATCAGAAAGTGAGAATGTGAGTGTTGCAAATGAAACCTTAACACTAAGAGATGCGTTAGTTTCAGCATTAGAAATAACTCAAACTTCTGTTAATTTTGTTACTTTTTGGGCAGAGCTTTCCAAAGATGAGGCGTTATTAACACTTGTTCAAGACAAAAATTTATCACGTGAGTATGCGGCAAGTCATCAAATTGTAGATGTAGTTAAATCGGCTCCAGCCTCAGTGGATGCACAAAATTTTGTTGATGCATTACGCAAAATTACACCACGTTTATATTCTATTGCATCTAGTCAAGCGGAAGTGGAAGAAGAAGTACATTTGACCGTTGGCATAGTAGAATATGATAAAAACGGCTACACCCGTTCAGGTGGTGCTTCAAGCTTTTTAGGAAAACGCTTAGAAGAAGGCGGAACCGTAAAAGTATTTGTTGAACATAATGATAACTTTCGTTTGCCAACTGATGGAAACACCCCCGTTATAATGATTGGGCCAGGAACCGGTGTTGCACCATTTAGAGCTTTCCTGCAAGAACGTGAAGCACAGAATGCTGAAGGTGAAAACTGGTTATTTTTCGGTGATCAAACATTTACCCAAGATTTCTTATATCAAGTTGAATGGCAGGGTTATTTAAAGTCAGGATTACTTACTCGAATAGATCTTGCATTCTCAAGAGATCAGGCAGAAAAAATATATGTACAAGATCGATTAAAAGAAAATGCAAAAGCGATATTTGAGTGGCTCGAGCGAGGTGCGCATTTATACGTATGCGGTGATATGAGCCGCATGGCAAAAGACGTTGAAGTTGCCTTAATTGAAATTATTGCTGAGCAAGGCGGTAAAACAACTGAGCAAGCTGAACTGTATTTAAAAGAATTACGTAACGCTAAGCGTTATCAGAAGGACGTATACTAATGACTGATCCTATCCAAGTAACAGGTCCATTAATTGTTGAAGGTAAATTAGCTGACAATGAACGCTTAAAGGACGAGAGTGATTATTTGCGCGGTACAATCGCTGATGATCTTAAAGATCGCGTAACTGGGGGGTTCACCGCTGATAACTTTCAATTGATTCGTGTACACGGGATGTATCAGCAAGACGATCGTGATATTCGTGCTGAACGCCAAAAACAGAAACTTGAACCGCTACATAATGTCATGCTACGGGCACGTATGCCTGGTGGTATTATTACTACTGAACAATGGTTAGGAATTGATGCCTTTGCTCAAGAACATACATCTTATGGCAGTATAAGGCTAACAACACGACAAACATTTCAGTTTCACGGTGTATTAAAGCCAAAAATTAAATTAATGCATCAAACCTTAAATAAATATGGTTTGGATTCTCTTGCAACTGCGGGAGATGTTAATCGTAACGTGTTATGTACTTCAAATCCTATTGAATCTGAATTACATCAAGAAGCATACGAGTGGTCGAAAAAAATTAGTGAACACTTGTTACCCAAATCACGTGCTTACGCTGAAATTTGGCTAGATGAGGAGCGTGTTGAAACCACTGAAGGTGAAGTTATAGAGCCTATTCTTGGTAAAACATATTTACCTAGAAAGTTTAAAACGACTGTTGTTATTCCACCAAAAAATGATATTGACGTTCATGCAAATGATCTCAACTTTGTTGCTATTGCCGAAAATGGTAAGTTAGTTGGTTTTAACTTATTAGTGGGCGGAGGCTTAGCCATGACCCATGGCGACAAGTCAACATATCCACGTCGTGCTGATGACTTTGGATTCTTACCACTAGATAAAACATTAGCTGTTGCTGAGGCAGTTGTTACAACACAACGTGATTGGGGAAACCGAGTTAATCGTAAGAATGCAAAAACTAAATACACACTTGACCGTGTGGGTATTAACACTTTTAAAGCAGAGGTAGAAAAACGTGCAGGTTTAACCTTTGAAAAAAGTCGACCGTATGAGTTTACTTCACGCGGTGATAGTTTTGGTTGGGTTGAAGGTATTGATAACAAACATCATTTAACTTTATTCATCGAAAATGGTCGAATATTAGACTATCCAGGCGCACCGTTAAAGACAGGTATTGCTGAAATTGCGAAAGTACATAAAGGTGATTTTCGTATGACTGCAAATCAAAACTTAATTATTGCGGGTGTTGCAGAAGAAGATAAAGAGACAATTGAAAAGTTAGCCCGAGATCATGGTTTATTAAATGATGGAGTATCACCACAGCGTAAAAACTCAATGGCGTGTGTGGCATTTCCAACTTGCCCATTAGCGATGGCAGAAGCTGAACGCTATTTACCTGGTCTTGTGACAAATGTAGAAGCAATACTCACTAAATATAACATTAGTGATGAAAGTATAATTTTGCGCGTAACAGGTTGCCCTAATGGTTGTGGTAGAGCAATGCTTGCTGAAATTGGCTTAGTAGGTAAAGGTCCTGGTAAATACAATATGCACCTAGGTGGAAACTTAGCTGGTACAAGAATACCTAAAATGTATAAAGAAAACTTAGGTGAACAAGATATTTTAACTGAAATAGATGCTTTGGTTTCTCAATGGGTTGATCAAAGACAGAGCAATGAAGCTTTTGGTGACTTTGTCATTCGTACCGGCATTATTGCTGAAGTAAAAGTTAGTAAGCGAGATTTTCATGACTAATGCACTATTGCCGGATGAAAAACCGGTGATTAATAGCCGGTTTCCGGCTTCATTACCAGGACATTGGCTTGATCAATGGAATGAGCAACTTGAGAGTCAAACTGCGATAAAACGCGTTGAGTGGGCAATGGAAAACTTACCATCTAAGTTTGTGTTGTCGTCTAGCTTTGGTATTCAATCAGCAGTGATGTTGCATATGTTAACGCAGATAGATGCTAATATTCCTGTATTATTAACAGATACAGGGCACCTATTTCCTGAAACGTATCAATTTATTGAGACCTTAGCTGAAAAACTAAAGTTAAATTTACATGTTTTCAGTGCAAAAGAAAGTGTTGCCTGGCAAATGGCCAAATATGGTGAAGAATGGGCGAAAGATGAAACATCTTTAAAAGCTTATAATCGTCGGAATAAAGTAGAACCTCTGGAAAGAGGTTTAGATCAACTGAATGCGGGAACTTGGTTTTCAGGCGTTAGGAGACAGCAATCAGAGCATAGAGAAACTTTGTCTGTTGTCAGTATTTTAAGAGGACGCTTTAAAGTACACCCTATTATAGATTGGTCAAATAAAGACATTCATCAATACTTAACTAAATTCGATCTCCCTTATCATCCACTGTGGGAAAAAGGCTATGTCTCAGTTGGAGATGTTCATAGTACTCGCCCATTAACATTAGGGATGGATGAGAGCGATACTCGCTTTGGTGGTATGCAAAGAGAATGCGGTTTACATACTGATGGTGATGGAATTTAAAAAATTTGTATTTCGCAAGTATTAATTAAGGTCAGGTTAAGTGATCTTAATTAATACTAAAGTGAACAGATAATGCTTCCTTTACCTGTTGAATATAGCTTGGATCTACTGAGTCACTAATTAAACTTGCTAATTCAGCACCAATTGGTGTGAACTTATAAAAACTTACCAAGCAAGACTTTTTGTGCGATGTTAAAATTAATGGTGTGTTGTTGCTGTAAAAATGAATACTATCCCCAATGGCAATAGGTGTAGTTTCTGTTTCTTGAATGAAAATTAAATGATTTTCTGCAAGTGTTAATAACTCCGCGTAAGACAAGCCAAATTTACCTAGATTAATTCTCTGAACACGTTTTTTACTGAAAAAATTAAACATTCCTGGTAATTGAGATGTGCCAGATATAATTCGAAGATTCTTTTTAGTGGAATCTTTTACCGCTACCGCACAAGCTTTGGCAAACAGCTTAGCCTCTCCAATACTCATGGTTCTAAATGCTTTTAACGTTTTTAAGGAAAATGAACCTGGCTTAGTTACTTCGTAGGCTAAAATTTTTGCCCATAGTTCTTGCATCGTAGGGTTACTGATCCCTTCGGCCAGTTCAGTAAAACTATTAAACCAATCAACATCCGCCCGATCAGTAATTTCACTATCAGAGCAATACTGAATGGCTTTTTGAATGATAGCTTCAAGATTTTGTTGCTTTCTAAAACGAATATAGCGTTCACGCTTTTGTGTTCTTTCTTCTAATGGTGCCTGTTTGGCTGTTGAGATTAATGCCCCATCGACAACAAATTGTTTTGCTAGGTTTAATAACTGTAGTTGGGAAGAGGTGCCGGACTTTGATGCTTTATTTGAACTAGCATTAGTTGCTTTCTCTTTATTAACATTTGACACCTCTTTAACTTCAGAGGTGGGAATAACAGGGTTGACTGAAGTTGTTGTAATTTTCATTTCCCATTCACTCCATAGTTATTAAAAAATAGTACAATAATACAAGATTTAAAACGCTTTAATTATTTTTAAACGGTAGTAATTCTACTAAAATCATATCATAAAGTAATTTTACGAAAAAAAAACTAATAAAAAAGTGTAAAGGTTTAAATAATTACCTAAACTTAGGCTATAGTGATATATCGTTGAAAGAATTATATATATTTTAAATAGTTTATTGAATATTCCTCAATTGACTTTTATGATGTAATGAAACCAAGATATTAGAATAATATTTATAATAAGCATTTTTAAAATAACTGGCCAGTTGCGTTGGTGATTTGAGGGTAGTATGCGGGCATCTGAAGAAACTAGTGATGATTTCCTATTTATCGATGATAGTGATGAAGATGAAATTCTTGATGATTCAAGTAATGGTACTTGGAAAGTATTAATAGTTGACGATGATCCTGAAATTCATTCTGTTACACAACTGGCGTTGTCTGACTTAGTTGTACTTGGCAAAAGACTTGAATATATCCATGCGTATTCGGGAAGAGATGCTTGTCAGTTAATTGAGCAAAATAATGATATTGTTTTAGCCCTTCTCGATGTGGTAATGGAGACTGATGATGCCGGTTTGAATGTGGTAAAACATATTCGAGAAAAGCTTAATCGACAAGATATTCGCATAGTATTAAGAACCGGACAACCTGGATATGCTCCAGAAGAAAGTGTAATCAAAGATTATGATATTAATGATTATAAAACTAAAACTGAGTTAACTCGCCGTAAATTAGTTACCACTGTATATGCAGCAATTCGTTCATATCAGCAAATAGATACAGTTACACAAAACCGTAAAGGCCTAGAAAAAATTATAGTGGCTGCTGCTGAGTTGTTGGAATTACACTCAGTGCATAAATATGCAGAGGGTGTACTAAGCCAATTAACTAATTTAGCAGAAGTTGAAAAAAGCATTTTTTGCGCAAGAGGGCAAGGAATTGTAGATGCGGCTGACGACTTAAGTTTATACGTATTAGGGCAGTCAGGTTTAAATCTTTCATTAGTTAATCAAAAAATATCATCATTAAAAAATAACAATGTTGAAGAAATAATCAAAAAATGTTTTCAACAGAAACAACATATAATCACCGAAGAAAAGTCATGTTTTTATATTTCAAGCGGTGTTTGTCGAGCCGTAGTTTATATTGAGTTTGTAACCCCGTTATCAGAAATTGATCAGCAACTTATAGAAGTGTTTTTTACTAATATTTCTATAGGATATGAAAATGTTCATTTATTTCAAAAACTCAGAAATGCTGCCTATAAAGATTGGTTAACAGAGCTTCCTAATCGGTTGGAATTTGTCAATTTACTTGACGATTTTGCTCAAAGTAGCGACCAAAATAAAGTAGCGTCCCTTATCGATTTAAATCAATTTAGTGATATAAATGATGGACTAGGTCAAGATCTAGGTAATCAGCTGTTAATGGCCGTTTCAGCAAGGATGAAAACGCTTTGTGAACGCTGTCAAGTTGCACGTGTAGGAGCCGATGTTTTTGGAATAATTGGCCCGCAAGAATTAATTAACCCTGAAAAACTGAATGAATTATTTATAGAACCTTTCTCTGCTGGAGAGCAGCGTTTGCCAGTTAAAGCAAGTTTCGGTTTTTGTAAGAAAGCTGATGCAGGTACTCGTGGTGTTAAAGTATTAAATCAAATTAATATAGCCCTTAATTTAGCGAAAAAGAGCAATCAAGGTCACTTTGTTTATTATCACCAAGAAATGGAAGAAAAGACGTTATGGCGTTTAGGTATGATACGTCAATTACGCACAGATTTTGCAGAAAACCGTTTAGAACTTTGGTATCAACCGCAACTCAATTTATTATCAGGTAAAGTTATTGGTGCTGAAGCTTTATTAAGGTGGCGTACTGCTGATGGTAATTTTATTTCACCTGCTATATTTATTCCTTTAGCGGAATATTCTGGTTTAATCATTGATATTGGTGACTGGGTTATTAATCAAGCATGTAGCACAATTAAAACACTTGAGAATAATGGTTTTAGCGACGTTGGTATATCAGTTAATGTCTCTATTCCACAATTTAAGAAAGATAATTTTGTTGAAAATATTATTCAAGCAACTAAGAAGCACCAAGTTGCGCCGAATAAATTAGAACTAGAAATTACTGAAAATATATTGATGGATGAACCACAAGTAGTTGTTGATTCGCTCTCAGAGCTGAAAAAAGAAGGCATAAGTATTGCGTTAGATGACTTCGGCACCGGTTATTCGTCGATGAGTTATTTACAGCAATTACCGTTGGATCGTTTAAAAGTTGATCGTTCATTTATTACTCATATTGCTGAACCTGGCAAGGCTGTAATTGCAGATACTATTATTAATTTAGGCAAGCAAATGAACTTAACTGTTATTGCTGAAGGTATTGAAGAAATAGAACAAGCAGAACATTTAAAAACCTTAGGCTGTGATGAGGTTCAGGGCTTTTTCTACGCTAAACCAATGCCTGAAGATGAATTTTTAGATTTCTTAAAGAAAAATAGTTAGTGATTTAGCGCAATCATTAGACTTAATTAAAGGTATTAATCTTAAAAGTTAATACCTTTTTTATTAGTTATTTGTAGATGACTCTAAGTATTTAAACTCCATGCCTAAGGCTGGGTTACTTGGAATTAAATGAGAAAGAACTAACGAGCAAGTCGCAAATGCAGCCCCGATATAAAACACCCATGATGGGTTGATAATCCATACTACTCCTAATAATGCAGGAATAACTACTGCCGCAATATGGTTAATGGAGAAACTAACACCTGCACTTGAAGCAATATCTTCAGATTTCGCTATTTTTTGAAAATAGGTTTTAATCGCAATTGCTAGAGCGAAAAATAAATGATCAATAACATACAAAATTGCCGCGATCATACCATTGTCTACTAAGCCATAAGTAATAAATAAAAGAATTAAACCTACGTATTCAAATTTTAAAACTCTTCTTTCACCAACAACATCAATGATTTTTCCAATTTTTGCTGCGAATAACCAGTTAAAAATGTAGTTAACGAGAAATAAAGCACTGATCTGTGAAACGCTATAGCCAAACTTTTCAACCATTAAAAAGCCAGCAAACACGACAAAAATTTGTCTTCTTGCTCCGCTGAAAAACGTTAAAGCATAAAATAGCCAATATTGTTTACGAAGTACTAATGTCTTATTTTGCTCTGTATGTTGAGGAAATTCTTTAAAAACCAGAAATAATGCAATAGTAAATAATAAAGCAAGACCACCAAATAAAGCATAAGTACTTTGGTAGCTCCATGAAAATTTTTCCATTAATAGCCAAATACTGCTGAATGCTAATAATGAAGCTATCGATTTTACAGAGAGCATTTTCCCCATAAAGTGAGCAGCTTTATCTTTACTTATCCATTGTAGGGTTAAGGATTGATTCACGGTTTCAAAGTAATGAAACCCCACGGACATAATAATTGTCGTAATATATAAACCATAAGTTGTAGGGAAGAAGCCTGTCAAAGCTACTCCTATCGAAGTGATTAATAAGGAGGCAATAGCTAGCTTTTGTTCTTTAATAAAGAGTAATAAATAAATCGCCGTAAATGCTAAAAAGCCCGGCACTTCCCGTAAACTTTGTAAAATGCCAATTTCTTTTCCAGTGAAATGCGCTTTCTCAATAACAAAGTTATTGAGTAGTACCATCCAAACAGAAAAAACTAATGGCATAATGAAAGCCATAGCAAGTAGTAAATTTTCAGGTTTATTGATTCTAGAGAATATCGACATTAGATGAGAACTGACAATGGCTTAGGTGAAATATTATACGCAATTTCAATAATTTTACCTACGAATAAAGTAGAAAAGTTTGATTACAAATAGGCGTTTGTATTTGAATTTACTAGCAGGTATATTGCATGCACTTGTTATGATTGCTTGATAATTTAGCTAAAAAATAGGAATCCCTAATGATCAGGGTTGAGAATATTAGTCGTACATATGGAAGTGGTGAGTCACAAGTAAATGCACTAAGTCATGTGTCTCTTACGATAGAAGAAAATGAATTCGTTGCGATAATGGGTACATCGGGTTCTGGCAAATCAACATTGATGAATATATTAGGATGTTTAGACACGCCATCGACAGGCGAATACTATTTATCTGATGAGTCAATTAAAAGCATTGATGATGAAACATTATCTAAAATACGTAATAGTAAAATAGGCTTTATATTTCAAACCTTCCATTTGTTACCCCGATTAAGTGCACTCCATAATGTTATTTTACCACTTAGGTATAGCGAAGTAGATCAGGCTGAGGCTGAGTCTAGAGGTAGTATCATGCTGGAAAAAGTTGGTTTACTATCTCGCTCACATCATAAGCCGAATGAAATGTCCGGTGGCCAACGCCAACGGGTAGCTATAGCTCGTGCCTTAGTGAATAACCCTAAAGTGATATTTGCAGATGAGCCGACGGGAAATTTAGACTCCAAAACCTCATACGAAATTATGGATTTATTGTGTGACCTTCATAAACAAGGGCAAACAATTGTGATGGTCACTCATGAGGAAGACATTGCGGCCTACGCTCAACGCGTTATTCGGATGAAAGATGGGGAAGTTATAGGAGACACTGCATGTTCCGAATAATAGGGTTACTTTTAATGTTTGCTTTATCACTTAGCAGTAACGCAGACAATGTACTGCTTTTATCCGGCGAGATTAAAGCAGCTGATAACCAAACATTTTATTCACCTAAAACAGATACTTGGCGTGTACAATTACAATGGTTATTGCCTGAAGGGGAAATAGCTAAGGAGGGTGATCTTGTTGTCGTATTTGATAGCGGCGCTATTCAAAATACGATAGAGCAAACAGAAGTGAATTTATTTGCAGCACAAGAAGAACTAGTACGTAAACAAAGTGAAGCTAAGCAACTGTTAATGGAAAAAGAATTTGCTCAGAAACGAACAGAATTATTATTAGATAAAGCAAGAGTTGATGCAGCGATTCCTGTAGAGCACATTAGTGAATATGATCATGAGTCATATCAGCTTGAACTTGAAAAAGCCCTACTTGCCAATGCAAAAGCAAAAGATGAGTTGCAGCAACAAAAAGTAACAAATGAGGTTAATGTTACCAAGCAACAATTAACAATTGATAAATACGAATTTGACCTCGACTATAATCAAAAAAAGCTCTCAAAAATGAGCCTATATGCAGAACGCTCAGGTCCAGTCATTTATGCTAATCACCCGTGGACAGGTGAAAAAATATTCGTAGGAATGACCGCTCAACCCGCGTGGAAAATAGCTGAAATACCTTCCATGAATGGTTTGTATATTGAAGCTTGGATTCATGAAATTGATTATAAAAAAGTTGCAGTAAAAGATAAGGCAAAATTAATATTTGATGCTTATCCGGAGAAAAGTTTTTCCGCAATTATTAAGGAAATATCAACTCAGCCAGAAGAGAGAAAGCTATGGGGTGAAGATGTTTATTACCGTGCTATTGTTGACTTTGTCGCGGAAGATATTGCCTTATTACCAGGGATGAGTGCTCAACTTGAATTAGTAGGAACCAATCATGACTAGACTTTTACTGACATTAGTCACTCTATGTTTGTTTGCTTGTGAGCCAGTGCCATCAGTTGAGGTAAAGCAAGAAAGTGTCGATATAGTGATAAAAGCCAGTGGTGAACTTGAATCAAAGAATACTGCTTCAATATCTCCCCCATCAGTATCACGTATGTGGCAATATCAAATTAAAAAATTAATTCCTGAGAATACGAAGGTTAAAAAAGGACAAGTCGTTGTTGCTTTTGATGATAAAAAAGTGACTGAAAAACTGATAGAGAAACAGGGAGAACTTGAGCAGGCCCAAAAAGAATTAGCAAATAAAGCACTAAAAGAAACAGAAGTTGAACAAGAACTCGTTTTAAGTCTTGCTGAACGAAAGATGCAATATGATAAAGCGAAACGTATAGCAGAAATAGTTGATAATAGTCGTTCGGAAAATGAACGAAAGAAACGGGAAATTGATTTCACAATCGCTAATAATGATTGGGTCTTAGCTAAAGAAAAGTTGGCATATCACAGAAAGAATACCGCGCTTAACTTGAAGCTGGCAGAAAAAAAAGTTAATCGGCTTAATGTTCGAGTTAATGGCTTAAAAAGTGATATAGAGCGTTTAAAAGTAAAAGCGCCAATTGATGGGATGGTGATTTATCGTAGTAATTGGGAGGGGGAAAAGCCGGCAGAAGGTGAAACGGTTAATTTTGGACAGCCAATCATTGAATTATCTGTTATTGAGGATATGCAGCTTAAAGCACAAATTCTTGAGCCCGATAGCGGGCTGATTGCCATAGGACAACGGGTGAAAATTACTATTGATGGTACTCAAGAAATAGTTTCTTGGGGAAAAGTTACTAGTTTAGGAAATGTTTTTCGAGATAAAACGAATCAAGATCGAAAACGTATTTTTGATGCTATTATCGAATTTGATCAAATTGATAGTAAAATTATGCGTCCAGGAATGACAGCTCGAATTGAAGTTATTGCTAAAACCTTAAACGATGTATTAACACTGCCCTCATCCGTAGTAAAAACAATTGATGGTCGTCATTTTGTTAATCGAGTAGACAGCATAGGACAATCACAAGTACAAATTCAAATTGAAGAAATCGCCAATAATAAAGTCATTATTAAGCAAGGTTTACAACAAGGAGATGTTATCGCGTTATGAATAAAATAATTACGATTATTGCTGCGTTAGCGCTTTTAAGTTGTTCAGAGCAAGATTCACCTCCGTTACTTTATAGCGTTGAAGAAAAGCCATTTGAAGTCATTATTCCAGCTAAAGGTGAGTTATTTGCGGCGCAAGCCACTGTAATTAGTGCGCCAATGTCTCGTAATGGCGTACAAGTTATTTCTTGGCTAGCACCTGAGTTTTCCCATGTTAAGAAAGGCGATACTATTGTTCGTTTAGATGGCGAATCGATGCAGGTACAAAGTAAAAATAAACTTAATGAATTAGCCTTGATTCAACAAGACATGCAACAAAAAAGTGGCGAACTCAATAAAGAACTTAGTGGTATTAATAAAGATATTGCTATGGTTGACCAAGAAAAACTTTTTGCAGAGCAATTTTCAATTGAAGATGAACGTATTCGTTCTAAATTAGAGATTATTGAATCTTTACAAAATGCAGAGTATTTAGGTACTAAGCAGGGATATCTTAATTGGAAGAATGAAAGCTTTAGTGAAAGTGCGAAGGGCGACATGGGCTTGTTAGAAATGAAACAGCAGCTCAGTCAAACTCAAATAGATCAGCTCAAGGCAAGTTTATCCCAATTAGAAATTAAAGCGCCGCATGATGGCCTATTAGCTTACAAAGTTAATTGGCGAGGCGAGAAAGTACGTACTGGGCAAACTATGTGGCCTGGGCAAAAAATTGCTGAATTACCTGATATTAGTGTGATGAAAGCTAAATTATGGGTAATTGAAAATGAAGCCATAGATCTTGAAAAAGATAAAAAAGTTGCTTTACGCTTAAATGCGAATGCCGAGCATGTTTTTTATGGGAAAATTGAGTCTATCGCTGCTTTTCCTACATCGATTAAACGGGGCGACCCTCAAAAGTATTTTGAAGTGATCGTTAAATTAGATCAGCAAAACCCAGAGCAATTTGTACCGGGGCAAAAAATAGAGGCTGATATTGAAATTGCATCAAATCAGCAGAAGTTAATTATTCCTAAGCAAAGTGTCTTTTCAGATCAAAATCAATTGTTTGTCTATATTTATCAATCAGGTAGATTTGTTAAGACTAAAATAGAAACAGGAGCATCGAGTTTAAGCCATATTGTAGTTGCCTCTGGTCTTGAAGCAGGACAGAAAATTTCCCTGACCTCGCAGGAGAAAAGCTAATGAAATATTTTGCGCTGATTATTGATACTTTCGATGAACTTTTTCAACATAAACTACGAACATTATTAACCCTACTAGGCATGATTTTTGGTGTTGGTGCTGTCATTGCCATGTTAAATATTGGTGAAGGAGCTGAGCGTGAAGCACTTAAAATGATCAATACAATGGGTTTACAAAATTTGATTGTGGAAAGTAAAGAGTTTGAAGAAAAAGAATTACAAGAACAACGAAAACACTCACGAGGGTTAACGATTCGTGACGGTGAAATTAGCACCCAATCGTTGCCTTTTGTTGTCGATTTTAGTGCACAAAAGAAAGTAGAAACCTATTCTATTTTCAGTGCGTTAGGTAAAAGCGACGGAGAAGCTATTGGTGTAAGCCCAAGTTACTTTGAGCTTTCTAAATTTACCTTGGAACAAGGACGAGTTTTAACAGAAAAAGATGACTTGGCATTTGCGCAAGTGGCTTTGTTAGGTTCATCAACAGCAAAACAACTTTTTCCTTTGGGCGAAGCTGTTGGTCAAAATATTAAAATTAATCACCTTTGGTTTAAAGTCGTAGGAGTACTATCACCACCTTTTCTTAAAAAAGAAGAATTTCAAGGGATTAAGTTAGGAGGCGATCAAAACCAAGTATTTATCCCCCTAAAAACGGCTATTCATAAATATGCCTCTAAAAATTTAGCAAGTGAAGTCAGTAGTTTAAAACTTAAAGTAGCAGAGGGTGTTGATCCTGTTAAAGCCGCTGTCGCCATCGGACATCTATTAGATAGAAGGCATAATGATGTTGATGATTATAGTATTATTGTACCAGCAGCATTGTTAGCACAGCAAAAACAAACACAGCAAATATTTAATATTGTGATGTCGTGTGTTGCTGGTATTTCATTACTGGTAGGCGGTATTGGCATAATGAATATTATGCTAGCAACGGTATTAGAGCGCACAAAAGAAATTGGTTTATTAAGGGCTGTGGGGGCAACTCAAAAAGATATTCAAATACAATTTATTGCTGAGAGTTTTACCATCTCCATTATGGGAGGTGTCTTAGGCGTATTTTTTGGTATTTTATTATCAGAGCTAATTTCAATATATTCAGAATGGGCAGTATCGTGGTCAATAAGTGCTATTATTTTATCGTTTAGTATTTGTGCTATGGTAGGCTTAATATTTGGTGTTTATCCGGCAATTAAAGCTTCAAAACTTGATCCTATCGAGGCGCTACAAAGTGATTAGTATTTTTAATGTTGCTTAACTTGCGCAATAACATAGTGAAAAAATGATGATTTATGTGTTTATAATTAATAGCTTAATTATTGCAATAGCAGTAGTCATTCATTACGAATGTCTATATCGATTATCACTTTATATCCCTAAAATGAAAATTAAGCATCGTTTAAGAATGGTATTTTGTGTGTTTGGAGCGTTTATTGCTCATGTTGTTGAGGTGTGGCTGTTTGCTTTAGCCTATTATTGGATGCATAAATCAGAAGGATGGGGGAAGTTAACAGGCAACTTTGACGGCTCTCTGATGGATAGTGGTTATTTTTCGTTTACCGTCTATAGTACTGTTGGTTTCGGAGATATTGAGCCTATTGGAAGTATTCGGTTCCTCACTGGTATAGAGTCTTTAATTGGTTTGATATTAATTACCTGGTCAGCGTCATTTTTATATCTACAAATGCAAAAAGAATGGACAGATTGATAAATAACCATTCTCAATATAGCTAACTTATTAACTTTTCTTGCTTATTTAGCACTTACTTAAAACTTCAAAAATAGCACTGGTCTAGCTTTAACCCTATTAGGAGTTTTTGCTATAGCGTTAGTTTTTATAATTTTCACACACCCGATTAAAACGCTTGTTTAAAAAATTTGCATTTATATTTCTTTCAAGGCACACTCAATCAACTATTATTAGTAGCAAAGATATGCCCATTCCATTTTAAGATGAGCGTTTCAGCCTAAAATGGAATGGGTATATATTCCTAAAGTTAAATGTGAGGAGACTAGGCATGTTATTTCAGGGGAAAAGCCTTTCCGCCGAGTTATTGGAAAATGGCATCGTAGAGTTTAAATTTGACGCTGAAGGTTCAGTGAACAAATTTGATCAAGCAACATTTCAAGATTATAAAGCAGCAATCGCAGCAATAAACCAATGCAAAGATGCAAAAGGTGTTTTAGTCACATCAGGAAAGTCTAACTTTATTGTTGGGGCAGACATTACTGAATTTTTAGAAACATTTAAACAGCCAGAAGAAACTTTAATTCCATGGATCAAAGACGGATCTGATGTTTTCGATTCATTTGAAGATCTGAATATGCCAACTATTGCTGTAATTAATGGCTTTGCTTTAGGTGGTGGTTGTGAAATGACCTTAGCCTGTGATTATAGAATTGCGGACACGACATGTTCAATCGGTTTACCAGAAGTTAAATTAGGCTTAATGCCGGGCTTTGGTGGTACAGTGCGTTTACCGCGTTTAATTGGTGCAGATAATGCCGTTGAATGGATGTCTACGGGTAAAGCGCATAAACCAGAACAAGCATTAGCTGTAGGACTATTAGACGCTGTAGTAGCTCCTGAAAACTTGCGTGAAGCTGCGTTAAATATGCTTAACGATGCTATTGCTAATAAATTAGATTGGCGCGCTAAACGCCAACCGAAACTTGAACCATTAAAGCTTAGTCCAGTTGAAACTGTGATGACGTTTACTACGTGTAAAGGCATGATTGCAGCAAAAGCGGGTAAGCATTACCCTGCGCCAATGGAAATGGTTAAAACTATTGAAGCGGCAGCAAGTTTAGACCGTAGTGGTGCAATGGCTTGTGAAAACAAAGGTTTTGCAAAACTTGCCAAAACCGACGCAGCAACCGCACAAATTGGTTTGTTTTTAGCCGATCAAGTGGTTAAAGGTAAAGCGAAAAAAGCCGGTAAACTAGCGACGAAAGCAGTTAACAAGGCTGCGGTATTAGGCGCAGGTATTATGGGCGGCGGTATTGCTTATCAGTCAGCCTATAAAGGCACACCTATCATTATGAAAGATATTAATGATCAAGCACTTGATCTTGGCCTTTCTACCGCTGCAGGTATTTTAGGTAAACTTGCTGATCGTGGTCGTATAGATGCTAAAAAAATGGCTGACGTGTTAAATAACATCACGCCATCGTTAAGCTATGACAGCGTTAAAGATGTAGATATTGTTGTAGAAGCGGTTGTTGAAAATCCAAAAGTTAAAGCTTTAGTGCTTGCTGAAGTTGAAAGCAATGTTAGTGATGAAACGATATTAACTTCTAATACATCGACGATTTCAATCGACTTACTTGCACAAAGCGTTAAACGTAAAGATAAATTTTGCGGTATGCATTTTTTCAACCCTGTTCATAAAATGCCATTAGTTGAAGTTATCCGTGGTAAAGATACCTCTGATGAAACGGTTGCAGCCGTTGTAGCTTATGCCGCTAAAATGGGTAAATCACCTATTGTTGTTAATGATTGCCCAGGTTTTTATATTAACCGTGTTTTATTCCCGTATTTTGCAGGCTTTAGCCAATTAGTACTTGAAGGTGCTGACTTTACTGCTGTTGATAAAATAATGGAAAAACAATTTGGTTGGCCAATGGGCCCTGCATTTTTACTTGATGTTGTTGGTATTGATACTGCAGATCATTGTACAGGTGTGATGTCAGATGGTTTCCCAACGCGTATGGCTAAACTTGAAAATGATCCAGTAAGTGCACTATATAATGCGAAGCGTTTTGGTCAGAAAAACGGTACAGGTTTTTATGATTACGGTAAAGATAAGCGAGGTAAGCCTACGAAAGTGGCGGCTCAAGTAGCTTATGACTTATTTAACGTTGAGCAAAAAAACTTTGACGCTGATGAAATTATCGCGCGTTTAATGATCCCAATGGTCAATGAAGTTATCCGCTGTTTAGAAGAAGGCGTTGTTGATACAGCGGCTGAAGCGGATATGGGGCTTATATACGGTCTTGGTTTCCCTCCGTTTAGAGGCGGTCCAATTCGTTACTTAGAAACATTAGGTTTAGACAATTTTATTGCGATGGCTGATAAATACGCACACTTAGGTGAAATTTATCAAGTAACAGATGGCCTAAGAGAAATGGCTAAATCAGGTAAATCGTATTTCACTACTGATGTTAAAACAGCTTAAGCAGAGGAGAAAACCATGAAAGAAGTCGTAATTGTTGATTGTATTCGTACACCAATGGGACGCTCCAAAGCGGGCGTGTTTAGAAATATTAGAGCTGAAGGGCTTTCTGCGCATTTGATGGAACAATTATTAGTGCGTAATCCAAATTTAGATCCGGCATTAATTGAAGATATTATTTGGGGTAATGTTAAACAAACCAAAGAACAAGGTTTTAACATTGCCCGAAATGCTCAGCTTTTAACAAGTATTCCAAAGCATGTAGGTGCAGTAACGGTTAACCGCTTATGTGGTTCATCTATGCAAGCACTTCATGATGCTTCAACTAATATTATGGCCGGTCAAGGCGATGTATTTATTATTGGTGGCGTTGAGCATATGGGTCACGTTCCTATGATGTACGATGTGGACTTTGACCCTGCACTAAGCAAATACATCTCACGTGCCGCAGGTAACATGGGATTAACTGCTGAATTATTAGGTAAACAACATGGCGTAACTCGTGAACAACAAGATGCTTTTGGCGAACGTTCTCATCGATTAGCACATAAAGCGATGGTTGAAGGCCGTTGGGCAAATGAAATTGTGCCTACTTTAGGTCATGATGCTATGGGCGCGTTAAAACTGATTGAGCATGATGAAGTTATTCGTCCTGAAACTACTGTTGAAGGCTTAGCTGCATTACGTCCTGTATTTGACCCTGTAAATGGTACTGTCACTGCGGGTACATCATCAGCCTTGTCTGACGGCGCATCGGCAATGTTAGTCATGTCGGCAGATCGTGCTAAAGCATTAGGCTTAACACCTCGTGCAAAAATTCGCGCTATGGGGGTTGCTGGTTGCGATCCATCAACCATGGGATTTGGTCCAGTCCCCGCCACTAAAAAAGCATTAAAGCGTGCTGGTTTAACCATTGAAGATATCGAGTTAGCTGAGTTTAACGAAGCATTTGCAGCACAGGCGTTATCATGTGTTCGCAATTTAGGTATTGAAGATAAAATGGACGATATGATCAACCTTAACGGTGGTGCTATCGCATTAGGTCACCCGCTAGGTTGTTCTGGCGCACGTATTACCACAACCTTACTTAACTTAATGGAAAGTAAAGATGTAAACATTGGTCTTGCGACTATGTGTATTGGTTTAGGCCAAGGTATAGCTACGGTCATTGAGCGTGTGTAACCTTTATTTATAAGTCATTTTCTCAGAATTAAGTATTTAGAGATCTCGACGAAAGCCAATCAGCTGAAGTACTGATTGGCTTTTTTTATGAGAAAACTAAAGATATTTTACTTTTTAAATAGAATTGCTACACTAGCACCTAGTAGATTTTTTACTAATCAATTCTGATGTGGGGACGACCTCACCGCTCTATTTTATCAGGGGACGACCCCTAAATTTAATAGGGTATTTTATGTCTTGGTTAATCTTATTTATTGCAGGAATTTTAGAAGCTGGCTGGTTAGTTGGCATTCAAAAGTCCGAGTCTTTTACCAACATCCCTTATGTAGTCTTTGCTGTTTTTTCTATGACGCTAAGCCTAGTGTTATTTTCAATCGCATTGAAAGACATACCGATCAGCCATGCCTATCTGGTTTGGTTAGCGGTGGGGGCATCGTCCATTGCAGTGATCAATCATTACTTTTTTGACCAACAACTAACACTCGCACACTTATTTTGCTTTGGCTTAATATTTGTTGGTGTTGTCGGTTTGAAAGTATTAAATTAACCCCCAGAAAAGAGGAAAGAATAATGTCTGGAGAAAAAGATTTAGCGACGCTCATTGCATCAATGACGCCGGTGTTAGATAAAACTGACTATGTGTTTGGCACTCTTAAAAGTTACGATTTTACACAGTTAACTGAGTTACAACCAATCAGTACCTTTAAAGAAAAAGAGGGCTTAACCGTTATTATCAATAAAATACAAGCGGATGAAATGAAAATTGCCTATTCTGGTGTTTTTAACTGTATTACGTTAAACGTGCATTCAAGCTTTGATGCGGTTGGTTTAACTGCTGCGGTTGCAACTAAGCTCACACAAGCAAATATTAGTGCTAATGTGATAGCCGCTTATTATCATGATCATGTGTTTATTGCGGTAAAAGATGCCGATAAAGCGTTAGCAGAATTGAATGATCTTGCTCGATTAGGCATTTAATTATAATGCCGTATTACTTGCGCTTTTCTTAGCTTTCCAACGCTTTTTATACGCAGGTTTTTGTGTTGATTTGAGCCCTTGTAAACTGGTGGGTAATTGACTTGATGCGTTAGCAATTAACTGTGTGATTGTGTTATTTAAGGGCGTTATAAATTCTTGGTAACTGGCATTTCTTTCGCCTATCGCATTGAGTGTAGCTTCCCAGTGCGCAGTCATATCGGGCTTAGTACATTGTTCAGGTAGTGCGTTTATTAGGCCTTTACCTACATCGGTGGCGTGTATCTTCTTGCCTTGGCGTTTTAAGTAACCACGCTTAAATAATAAATCGATAATACCAGCACGAGTTGCTTCAGTGCCTAACCCATCGGTGTCTTTTAATACTGCTTTTAAGGCTTTATCAGTAACAAAGCGATTAATACCTGTCATGGCCGCGAGTAAGGTAGCATCGGTAAAAGCGGCAGGGCATTGGGTGAGTTTATCGAGTAAATTACCTTTCAAGCAATGTAATGTATCGCCTTGTTGTACATTGGGTAAGTTTGTTTGTTCATCGCCTTCTTGTACCTTATTTGTATTGACTGTGGTTGATTTAAATAAACATTTCCAACCTATTTGAGTAGGCACATTAGCACTGGCAGTAAAAAGTCCACCCGCAATAGTTAACGATATTTTACGATGAGCATAACGATAAACAGGGTAAAACTGAGCGAGATATTGTCGTGTGATCAGTTGATAAATATTACTTTCAAAGTTATTTAAATTGATATTAGCTGCTGATTTTTCAGTAGGGATAATCGCATGATGGGCAGTGATTTTTTTGTCATTCCAAGCAAAGCTCTTTAACTTCGCATCTGCATTTTTCGCTGCCTCGGCTAATGGTGAAGCTGAATTAGCAATATGCGCAATAACTGTTGTTGCTTGGTTGTGTTGCTCTTTGGGTAAATAACGACAATCTGAACGAGGGTAGGTAATTAGCTTATGTTTTTCGTAAAGAGACTGACAGACATCAAGCACTAATTTCGTATTCATTGAAAAGCGCTTTGCGGCTTCAATTTGTAAAGCCGACAAATTAAACGGCAGTGGCGGCTGTTGCTTTTTATCTTCGTTTTTTACTTGGTTAACAAGTGCGGGTTGATCGGTAATTCTGCCAATAACATTTTCAGCTAAGTTCTTAACGACTACACGGCCTTCTTCATCCATATAAGGTTGGCATGCCTCGCTTGGTTTCCAGAGTGCGCTAAATTTTTCACTATTTGGCGTGATAATATCAGCACTAACTTGATAAAATGGCTTCGCGACAAAGTTTTGTATTTCTAGATCACGCGCAACTACTAAGCCTAAAATTGGCGTTTGTACCCGACCAACAGAAAGTACGCCTTGGTAGCCAACTTTGCCACCTTGAATGGTATAAGCGCGAGTTAAATTAATGCCATATAGCCAATCGGCACGACTACGAGCTAATGCAGACACTGAAAGCGGAATAAATTCTTGATTTGATTTTAACTGCGTTAACGCTCTTTTGACCGCTGAAACATTTAAGTCACTCACTAACAAGCGTTGAGTATTTTTCTTTTTGGCATCACTTACCTTAAGATAATCAATAACTTCGTCAACTAGTAACTGCCCCTCGCGGTCAGGATCACCGGCATGAATTAATCGACTCGCTTTTTTAACTAAAGCACGGATAACAGCTAACTGGCTTTTGGTTTTAAATTTTGGTTTAAGTAGCCATTGCTGTGGAATAATAGGGAGATGTTCAAGCCGCCATTTTTTAAATTTTATATCGTAAGCGTCAGGCTCGACTTGTTCTAAGATATGACCTATACACCAAGTGACTACATCACCGTTGCCAACTTCTATGTAACCCTGCTGTTTTTTATGAGGCTTAGGTAATGCATCAGCAATGGCGCGGCCTAAACTGGGCTTTTCAGCGATATATAAATTCATGATTGAGGAAAGTTAAATGACACTACGAACAAGTGTAATTTAATACTGTTAATATATCCAGTTGTATGTGGGGAGGGGGATTCAATACAGTTAAAAATATTACTTGATGGCCAATATTGACTAATTTTAGTAGATCGATAGCTTTTATTGTTGATAAAAAAGTAACTTAGCGATAGTTTAACGGCACTTGTTTTCTTTGGAATTTTTATCCCATGAAATTTAAATATTATTCTATTATCTGCACCTTGATTTTGACGATGTGTTATTCGTTTAATTCATTTGCAGCTTCAGCAAAAGACAATATGTGGCCGGGTACCCAGTACAATACCGCTATCCCAACGTTTGAAGGTGTTTTGGGGTATGATGTTGGTGAACGTATTTCTAACTACAACGATATGCTGCGTTATTTTGAAGCCTTAGAAAGAGCAGAGCCAACAAAAATTAAGTTATTTGAATATGGTCGCACATGGGAAGGTCGAAAACTTATATATGCAGCCATTGGTAACAGTAAAAATATTGCAGCGCTTGATGACTTTTCTGCAAAAATGCAGCAGTTGTCAGATCCTCGAAAAACCGATAATAAAAAGGCAAAAAATTTAATTGCTCAATTACCTGCGTCTGTATGGCTCGGTTATGGTGTGCATGGTAATGAAATAAGTAGTACTGATGCCGCTATGATGATGGCTTATCATTTACTTGCTGCCCCTAATGAAGCCACAAATAAAAAGATTTTAAACAACACTATTGTATTTATTGACCCATTACAAAATCCCGATGGTCGTACGCGATTTACGAGTCGTTATTATGCAACCGTTGGTATGCAACACAGTGATGATCGTTTAAGTGCTGAGCATAATGAGCCTTGGCCAAGTGGTCGCTCAAATCACTATTTATTTGATATGAATAGAGACTGGTTAGCTATTACGCAACCTGAAACTGCGGGGCGAATTAAAGCGATGAATCATTATCGTCCATTAGTCGTTATTGATTTGCACGAAATGGGGGGGGATCAAAGTTATTACTTTTCTCCTGCAGCTCAACCCTTTAATCCACATATGACTAAAACTCAAATAGATAATATTTCAATTGTTGGCCGAAATAATGGTAAGCACTTTGATCGTTTAGGCTTTGATTTTTTCACACGTGAAATTTTTGATGCTTTTTATCCAGGTTATGGTGATAGCTGGCCTACATTTTATGGTGCATCAGCCTCAACGTATGAAGTTTCTTCATCAAGAGGAGAGCTATTTAAAAAAGATACAGGTGAAGTATTAACATATTTTAATACTGTTCATCGTCACTTTGTTGCATCGGTTTCTACTGCGGAAGCGGTGGCAGAAAACCATGAAAAGTTGTTGAATGATTATTATGATTATCAAGTTAGTGCCATTGCTGCAGGTAAAGATAAAAAAGATCGTATCTATATTATGCCAAACCAGCGTAATAAAGCAGGTACACACCGTCTTGCAACGTTAATGGCAGAACATGATGTTGATGTGTTTAGAGCAAAAGCAGCATTTACTAGCTGTGGTCAAAAATATCAAGCAGGTACTTACTTCATCGACTCAGCACAACCTAAAGGACGATTTGTCACCACCACCTTTAGTAAACAAGTAGATATGGATAGTCAGTTTATTGAAGAACAAGAACGTCGTCGTAGCCGTAAACTCAATGATGAAATATATGATACAACCGGTTGGTCTTTGCCGTTAATGTTTGATGTTGATGTCGAGCATTGCAGCAAACCTATTAAAGTAGCAGCAGAATCAGTAAGTGCTGATGAGCCTCTTATTGGGCATGTAACTAATATAGACGCTAGTGTTGGATATGTTGTTGCCTGGGGAGATATGGCTGCGGGTAGGTTTTTAACCGCTGCTTTATTAGAAGGTATTTCTGTAAAAAGTGCAGATAAGGCTTTTGTTTTAGATGGTAAACATAAATTTCCTGCAGGTTCTTTAATTATTGAAAAACGTGCTAATAGCGATGACTTAACCACTAAAGTTGAAAAAATAGCCGCTCAAACAGGGGCTCATGCTTTAGGGGTAAATACGAGTTGGGTTACTGAAGGGCCGAGCTTTGGTAGTAACAATACAGCGCAAATGGTAGCGCCTAAAATAGCGATGGCCTGGGACGCACCGGTAAGCTCATTAAGTGCAGGCAATTCAAGATTTGTCATAGAGCGTCAATTAAACTATCCGGTAACGGCTATTCGTACACCTATGCTTAAATCGGCAGATTTATCTAATTATCAAGTACTGATACTTCCCTCAGGCAATTATATGGGGACATTAGGCAAAGCGGGTGCCGATAATATCAAACAGTGGGTGACACGAGGTGGCGTTTTAGTGACATTTGGCAATGCGACAAAGTTTGCAGCGGATCATACGATTGGCTTGTTAGATGTTCAAAGAGAAAGAGCGTATAAAGAAGACTCTGATAAAAAGCAAGCAACGAAGGATGCTAAAGAAGAGTCTGAGGTAGATGGGCAACTATTTACATCAAAAGCCAACTTAGTCAATGCCAGTGAAAATTTGAAAGAAAAACCAGACTTTGTAGCGGGTGTATTAGCTAATATTGAAGTGGATCAAGAGCATTGGTTGACTGCTGGTGTTCATAAAAACTTAACGGCAATCGCCTACGGAAATGATATTTATACGCCAATCAAGCTAGCGTCTGGGAAAAATGTGGCATGGTTTGCTGGTCCGGATAAAGTATTAGCAAGTGGCTACCTTTGGGAAGAAAATAAGAAGCAATTAGCTTATAAGCCTTATTTAATTCATCAACCTACTGGAAAAGGTATGGTGATAAGTTTTACTCAAGAACCTACGACCAGAGCTTATCTTGAGGGATTAAATGTGATGTTATTAAATACTCTATTCAGATCGGCGGCTCACGCTTCACCGCTACGATAATGAACATCTCCAAATAGGCGATTACTAAAGCCAGCTGATGCTGGCTTTATTTTTAATTAATGCAGTGAGAGGCATCGTTGTATTTAAACTAATTAATGATTAGCGATTTGATAATACACTACATCACATTCAAAAAGTGGATCGGTATGAAAGTAGGTTTTTATATATTTCATCCCTATCTTTTTCATTACGCCGACAGAAGCAAGGTTATTTTCATCTGCAATAGCACTAAAACTTTTAATAGTTTTGTCATGACTGAGCTGCTGTTTGATATGCTGCGCGGCTTCACTTGCATAACCTTTTCCCCAAGTCGATTGGAAAAATCGCCAGCCTAACTCTAAATTATCAATTTCAGGGTTATCTGAAAAAAAGTACATTGGGCGTACTAATACCCAGCCAAGGTATTCACCTGTTTCGGTATCATTAACTTGCCATAAGCCCCAGCCTTTTTCTGCATTTCGATAAGCTTGCATTCTTGGAATTAAAACGGTTTTAACTTGTTCTCGGGAAGATGGAGTCCCCCCATTAATAAATTTCATTACCGCAGGATCTTGATCGAGCTGAAATAATTCTTCAGCATTATTTTCATCCATTAGACGATACGATAAGCGCGCAGAGTTAGCTATTTTCATGTCAGAGGTATAATTAGTGGAAAGTGATAATAGAGTAGATCGAAAGCACTATAAAATATAGTGCTTTCGTTGATGGTTTTTAATTGTTATGACTTGAGTTTATGCTAACGAATCTTGCAATTGGGGCACTACTTGTTTCTTACGTGAAAGTACGCCATCTATCCATACACTACCGTTTACAGTAGCTTTACCATAAGCTTTTTCGGTTAAGTCGTCGTTATCACTGACGACTAAAAACTCTGAGCCTTCTTTCATAATATCTGTAAGCAATAAAATAACACTATGGTAGTTACCTTCAGTTTTTAATTCAGCAATATCTGCTGCTAACTCAGCTTTCATATCGTCAAATATACTTAAATCGATCACTTCAAGTTGACCAATACCCAGTAAATTTCCATTCATGTTAAAGTCTTTAAAATCACGAAGTACCAGGTCACGCACTGGTGTGCCTTCCACGGCTGATTTTACTTTAAACATTTCCATACCCAATGCTTTTGGATCGCTAATACCGGCTATTTCAGCTAATGCCTCAACACACTTAATATCTGCAGTGGTACACGTTGGCGATTTAAAGATAACGGTATCGCTTAAAATTGCACACATCATTGCACCGGCAATATTTTTCGGAATTTCAACATTATGAAAATCATACATCATTTTTATAATGGTGTTAGTACAACCAACAGGGCGTACCCAAATTTCCAATGGAGTTGAGGTGGTAATATCACCAAGCTTGTGATGGTCGATAATTCCTAATATGGTGGCATCATCGATATCATCAGGCCCTTGAACGCGATCTGAATGATCCACTATATACAAGCTTTCGCCGGCATAACTGGTTTTTAATTCAGGTTGTTCAAATCCAAATTTATCTAGAATGAATAATGTTTCAGGTGATAATTCACCTAAACGAGCAGGGACTGTTTCTTCACCTAATGTTGTTTTTAGGTATGAAAGGGCAATCGCCGAGCAAATAGAATCTGAGTCAGGGGTTTTGTGTCCGACAACATAATTAGGCATGTTAAGTATCTCTCTCTTAATTTGCCGTTATTCTAACAAAAAGTTATTGAGAAGGTAAAAAATTACCTTCTCTTTTTATGCTATTTTTATTTAGGTTATATACAACAGGTCAGGCAAATTATAGGCTGAAAAACATAAAACTTAATTCTTTTGAACCAACAGCAATATTAAGTATGATCTTATACTCCGTTATTTTTTAAGGAATTTTTCTTTAGCATCAATAATTTTACTAATACCTGAACCGAGCTTTAATAAAGTAGATAATTTTTCTGATGACATATTTTGTAACTCTGTGCTCCAAATGGTGACCATTTCCATTAAGTCATGCATATCTTGAACACGTTGTTGCGTGTATTCATCAGCACTGTTCGATGGCTTTTCTAGAAGCGCGTTACGAAAGGTAGTTAATGTTGGATCAAGCTCTCGTTTTCTACGCTCGATAATTAGGGTGCGAGCAATTTCCCAAATATCTTGAGGTGCTGAAAAGTATTCTTTTCGATCGCCTGGAATATGATGCAACCTTATTAAATTCCAAGATTTTAATTCTTTTAACCCCATACTGACATTTGAACGTGAAATTAACAGAGCATCACTAATTTGGTCTGCATTTAGCGGAGCCTCTGTTAGCACAATTAAGGCGTACATTTGACCCAAAGTTCTATTTAAGCCCCAGCGTGATCCCATTTCACCAAAATGAGAAATTAAAGATTGCTGCATCGGAGTTACTTTCATTTTATTTTCAAATTTTTTAATTTTCAGAAATTGCTGAAAAGTGTAAGCCTTTACTGATCTATGTCAATACAACAGCACTATTTATTTGTATCTGAATTAAGTGAGGAGATAGGTAATGCTAATTTTACAAAAAACCGTTAGTTGTATTGTGAACGACTAACGGTTTTAACGTTTGTGTTATTGGTAAATTACTTATTTATAATAAGATAAACATTGCTCAACTTCGTTTTTAGAGCCCATGATCACTTCAACACGTTGATGAATATCAGTTGGTTGAATATCCATAATACGTCCTTCACTGGTTACGGCTAAACCTCCAGCTTGTTCAATAAGAAAACTCATAGGATTTGCTTCATACATTAAGCGTAATTTAAAGGGTTTATTAGCATCTTTAGTATCGGCAGGGTAGGTAAAAATACCACCGCGAGTTAATACACGATGTATATCACCCACCATAGCGGCAATCCAGCGCATGTTAAAGTTCTTACCTCTTGGCCCTGTGTCACCAGCGAGCAAGTCGCTAATATAATTTTGCATTGGTTCGTGCCAAAAGCGTTGATTTGACATATTTACTGCAAATTCTTGTGTTTCAGTGGGGACTTGCACATTACGTTCAACTAATAAAAAGCCTCCATGCGTACGGTCTAATACGTAAAAATGTGTACCTTTTCCTGTTGTCATGACTAACATAGTTGAAGGACCATATAATACATAACCGGCACAAACCTGTTCGGTTCCCGCTTGTTTAAATTGGTTTGGATCTGCAGCATCTAATTCAGGTTTGGCTCTGTGAATCGAAAAAATAGTGCCAATAAGTGAATTAATATCAATATTTGAGCTGCCATCTAAAGGGTCGAATGAGACAATAAACTTACCGTTATCTTCACCGGCAACTGAGGTGTCTTCTTCTTCAGAAGAAATTGCTTTAACGAAGCCTGACTCTAATAATATGTCTTTAAATAATTCATTGGCTACTACATCTAGTTTTTTTTGTACTTCACCTTGAATATTTTCATCTAATGTTGACCCCATTAAACCGCCTAGTTGTGCTTGGCTTACACGGAAAGATATTTCTTTGGTAGCGGCAAGTATGGTTTTAATTAATGAGATTAAATCGAGAGGAACATTATCTGCTCGTAACGCTGGCGCGAGTCGTTTCATGTTGATACCTAATTAACTTTAGTTAATGTATATTTTATATTATGCTTTGCCAGCGTTATTTAATTGCTAGCAGCGGGTGCGTTTAAAACCTTTTATTATTATGTCGCTTTTCTCAAAGTCGACTATAGGGTTATTATAACAATAAACTGCTCGCATTCAGTAGAAAATATGACTTTTTAATAGAATAAGGATTTATATGAAATATATTCGGCTTTTATCGTTAATGTTATTTAGCATTATTTTTACTGTGCAGGCTTCCAGTGAATATGTTGAGTTTATTAAGGATAAAAAAATTCAACAAGGCTACTTTTCTTTCTATTTAGACAATAATAGTGGAAAAGTTTATTTAGAAATTGATAAGTTTAATCAAGAGTTTCTTTTTCAAAGTAGTTTACCTCAAGGAATTGGTTCAAATGATATAGGTTTAGATCGTGGTCAGTTGGGTGACACACGATTAGTTCGTTTCGAAAAGGTTGGTGATAAAGTTTTACTTAGGCAGTTAAATACTGATTATCGAGCGGATACTGATAACGCATTGGAAAAAAAATCAGTGACTGAAGCATTTGCAAGCTCAATTATTTGGGGGTTTTCAATTGAGAGTCAATCAAAAAAAGAGAATAAGCAAAAAGTAATTATCGACTATACCCCTTTCTTACTTTCCGACATACATAATGTCGCTGATAGTTTAAAGCGAAGAAAACAAGGTAATTATTCAATTGATCAAAGCCGAAGCTTTATTTATACACCGCGCAGTAAAGCCTTTCCAAATAATACAGAATTAGAGTCAACAGTAACTTTTAAAGGTTCTGACGCCGGAAATTTTTTACGTAGTGTAACTCCTGATGCTAAAGCAGTAACCGTTAATTTACATCATTCATTAATTAAATTACCGGATGAAGATTATAAACGAAGAGATTTTCATCCTTATAGTGGCTATTGGTCTCAAAGCTATGCTGACTATGCTAGCGCAATTGATGAGCCTATTATAAAGCGTTTTATCCCCCGCCATCGATTAGCTAAAAAAGATCCTAAAGCTGCCATGAGCGAAGCGGTTGAACCTATTATTTATTATTTAGATGCAGGAGTACCAGAGCCAGTAAAGAGCGCATTAATAGATGGCGCACTCTGGTGGGATCAAACTTTTGAAGCCATTGGCTATAAAAATGCCTTTCAAGTAAAAATACTACCAGCTGATGCTGACCCAATGGATGTACGTTATAACGTCATTCAATGGGTACATAGAGCGACCAGAGGTTGGTCATATGGTTCTTCGGTTATTGATCCTAGATCTGGCGAAATTATTAAGGGTCATGTTACTTTAGGCTCTTTACGTGTACGCCAAGATTATCTTATTGCTTTAGGGTTAACATCACCATTTACGAACGAAAATACTGATACGAGCAAGATGAAAGAAATGGCATTAGCACGTATTCGTCAATTATCAGCGCATGAAGTTGGGCATACATTAGGCATTGCACATAACTTTGCAGCAAGTGTTAATGATCGTGCCTCTGTGATGGATTATCCACATCCACTAATTCAGTTGGTGGAAGATGAGATTGATTTATCAAATGCTTACGATGATAAAATTGGGGTTTGGGATAAATATGTAATTGCTTATGGTTATGGGGATGTTCCTGCTGATCAAGAACAAGAATATTTGGCATCAACAGTAAAAAATGCTCAAGATAAAGGCTTGCTTTATGTGTCAGATCCTGATGCTAGACCTCAGTCTGGTGCTCATAATACAGGGCATTTATGGGATAATGGTAAAAATGCAGCACAAGAATTAACGCGCATGCTAACTATTCGAGAAAAAGCATTAGCTAACTTTGGCTTAAATAGTATCCCTGTAAACACTCCGTTATCTGAATTAGAACAGGTTTTAGTGCCTATTTATAATTTTCATCGTTATCAAGTTGAAGCGGCAGCAAAATTAATTGCTGGTGTCGATTATACATATCAAGTGAGAACGATCGAAAAGAAGAGTACGATGACTTGGGTAAAAGGTGATGTTCAACGGCAAGCTATTGCAGCATTATTAAAGAGTCTATCACCAGATGTACTGACTTTGCCTGATAATATTGTAAAATTAATTCCACCGAAAGCTTATGGCTATAGTCGAAATAGAGAGAGTTTTAACGGTAGTACAGGAATCACTTTTGATCCAGTATCTGCTGCACAAGCTAACGCAAAACAAATACTTTCTTTAATGTTGAATGGTGAACGTTTAGCGCGTTTGCAACAACAGGCGGTGATGGATAATGATATTCCTTCTATTGCTGATCTTTTTGAGCAGGTAATTAACAATACGCTTAAAAACTCCCCGCAATCAGGCTTGGCTTTGTTAGTGCAACAACGAGTAAATAATCAGGTAGTCGAGCAATTATTAGCGCTTTGGCATGATACTGACTTAGTCAGCGAAGTTCGATCAGAAGTGTTTGTGACTTTAAGTGATTTGAATCATTGGTTGACTGATAGAAGCCGTTTGAAAAAACACAAAACCATGGCTGCTCAATTTAAACTATTGTCTAATCAAATTAATTTCAGTTTGAATCAAGGCAAGTTAATTACTCCTATATCAAAGGTTAAGATGCCACCAGGATCGCCTATCGGCAATTAAGCTGCCTAATTATTATGAACTTAAGTTTGAATTTGTAACAATAGGCCTATTCACTGTATATTTGTCGGCATTTATGTCGGCAAATAACACCTCTTAAATCATAAGAGTAATTGATGGGGCAAAGGCACATAATAAAGTAAGGAAAAGCGGCATAGTTAAGGAAGGATAACTATGCCGTAGTGCAATATCACTTAAGGAAGTTGTTGCACAAAACTGTAATAAATCATCTTAGATAGATTAAGTGATACATGCACCATCAACGGGCTCAATAGACGTTTTTTTACGTTTATTAACAGGTGAAAGAACAACTAAATTACCAATGAAAATGCAACTCAAGCCAACAACGGTATAACTGCTCCAGTTAAAATCTTCTACGAAAGTTGAAATTATCACGGCGATTGCTGGAAACATAATACTTGCGTAAGATGCTTTATGTGCACCAATATTATTAAGTAAGGTTAAATAACTACCAAAAGCAATAACAGAGCCAAAGATCGAAAGATAAATTAATGAAACAATATATGATGTTGTATAAGAGAAGCTAAACTCTTTACCTTGAATGAATAAAAGAATAGCCATAAACACAGCACCATAAGTCATTCCCCAAGCAATTGATGGCACAAGGGCATAGTTCAGCTTTTGATTACGTATTGACAACATATTACCGACAGACGCAAATAAGGTTCCCGCAAGACAAAGTGAAAAACCAATCAAAGCCTCGCGACCTAATGTTGTGTTATTTATTTCTGGCCAAAATAAGGTCACTATACCAATGAGACCAAGTGCTCCACCTAGATAAACACGGCCGCTAATTTTGGTTTTATACCAAATACTGGCATTAATAATGTTAAACAACATAATCAACGAAAAACCAATACAAGTTAATGCTGAATTAATATGCTCTTGAGCGGAATACAATAAAAAGTAGTTACAACCAAATAAGGTCAAACCGAAGCAGGCGAACTGTATATGTGCTTTAGCTTTAAAGCTTAATGAATAATTTTTCCATCGGCAGAAAGCAAGTAATACAATTGCCGCTAATCCAAACCGATAACACAAAGAGGCTTCTGTTGGAACATCACCTAGTTGGTAGTTAATAGCTATCCAAGTACTACCCCATATAATCACGGTAATGATATATAAAAAAGTATTGTTCATGGGCGGTGCTTATAAATTTATGTGAGTTTTATGGTTGGACAGTTTACGTGCTTTTTGTTGTAATAACATATACAAAAAAATAAAAATACAACCTATACAGTTATGCGTTTGTTAGATCGTACATCGTCAGAATATCTATATCAGCAAGTGATCGATTTTATTGTTAAGCAAGAAGTAAGTGGCGCGCTTAAAGCTGGAGATAAATTACCAAGTTTAAGAAAGCTAAGTAGTCAATTCGGTATAAGTGTACCAACGGTTAAGCAGGCTTATATAGAACTTGAACGTCAAGGTTTCATTTCTGCTCGGCCGCAGTCAGGCTATTATTTAAAAGCCAAACAAGCGAAAAATTTATTACCTAGACGGGCTAGTTGGGCATGTTATCCGCCTGCTGAAGTTTCCTGTCGACAACTTATTGAACAAGTTCATGCGGCTATTCACCTTCCTGACACGGTTGCATTAGGCATATCAAACCCTGTACAAGCGCATCCACCTGACAAAACACTTGCGAGATTAATGCGATCAGTTTTAACTAAGGTGGCTGAAAAAGCTGTTAGCTATGGTCCTGTGAATGGTGATGTTAGATTACGGTTAAATTTAGCGACACGCTATCAAGAGCTTGGTGTTGATGTTAGTCATGAAAATATGTTGATCACCAGTGGAGCACAAGAAGCTTTATCAATCGCCTTACAATGTGTGGCTAAACCTGGTGATGTTATTGCAATAGAATCTCCTTGTTTTTTCGGCATTATTGAACTGATTGACAGCCTTGGGATGAAAGCGCTAGAAGTTTATACTTGTACTGAGGAGGGCGTTAGTATTAGCGACCTTGAAAGTGTATTAGAACAACACAAAGTAAGTGCTTGCTTATTTTCTACTGCTATAAATAATCCACTTGGCTCTATTATGCCTGAAATAAAACGACAACAATTAGTGAATATATTGGAGCAACGAAATATCCCATTAATTGAAGATGATGTTTATAGTGATTTATATTTTACTGATAAACGCCCTATGCCAGCTCAACTCTACTCTGAAAAAGGCTTGGTGATGACCTGCTCATCTTTTTCTAAAACAGCTGCCCCTGGGTATCGTATTGGTTGGTTGCTTCCAGGTAAATTTGAAGAGAAAGCGAAACGTATTAAAAGAGCTCAGTCATGCTCAACATCGATGTTACCTCAATGGACTTTAAGTGATTATCTTATGAGTGGGGAATATGACCGTCACCTTTTAGTCTTAAGAAAAAATCTTCGTTATAATTGTGAAAGGCTTAGAGCATTAATTGCAGAACACTTTCCAGCCGAAGTCCGAATTTCTCAGCCTAAAGGTGGAAGTGTATTATGGGTAAGATGTCGTTCTCATGTTAATACGAGCGATTTTTTTCAACATGCAATAGAGCAAGGAGTAAGTTTTGCACCTGGTCAAATATTCTCTCCTTCTGGACAGTTTAAAAACTTTATGCGTATTAGTTACGGCGTTAAATGGGGCAGCGATGTGGAACAAGCGATTGAAAAGTTAGGTAAGTTAGTTTATCAGTATTCAAATTAATTAGCCGTGTTTAATCGGTGAGATATAAATAAAATTAAGCGGAGGTTATCAATGAAAAATGTGGCGGTTATACTAAGTGGTTGTGGTGTTTATGATGGTAGTGAAATCCATGAGGCGGTGTTAACGTTACTAGCCCTTGATCAACAGGGAGCGAAATATCGTTGTTTTGCACCCAATATTAATCAGTATCATGTGATTAACCATTTAACAGGTGAAGTCAGTGAAAATGAAACTCGAAATGTGCTAGTAGAGTCGGCACGTATATCTCGTGGAGATGTTGAAAACATTGAAGAGTTATGCGTAGATGAATTTGATGCAATTATATTTCCCGGCGGTTTCGGCGCCGCAAAGAACTTATGTGATTTTGCGATCAATGGCGAAAATTGTACGGTAAACCCGTTAGTGCTGAATGCGGCAAAAACGTTTGCAAATGCCAATAAACCGGCCGGTTATATGTGTATTGCACCTGCAATGTTACCTTTTGTTTATGGTGAACATATTGTTGGCACTATTGGTAATGATGCAGGAGTAGCGCAAGCATTAACACAATTAGGTTTAAAGCATAAAAACTGTGCGGTAGACGATATTGTTGTTGATGAAAAGTCGAAGTTAGTAACAACTCCTGCTTATATGCTCGCTACAAGTATCAGTGAAGCGGCACAGGGTATTAATAAATTGGTGACAAAGGTGCTTGAACTGAGCTAGTTGAGAGGACAAGTGTTATCTGATCATTTATCATTTGGTATTGATTTCTCTTGTTGTTCCTTTAACTCTGCTTGTTGTAAACGCCATGCTTTTCTTGCTGCGTAGTAAGTATCCCACACGCATGGTGTGCACGCGCTATCACAACATTCATTTTCGGTAGGTGGCTCGGGCTTTTCTAATAATTCAGTCATTTAAATCCTTAGGTATTTAATTAATAGGCTATTATAAATAAAAAAGCTCTGCTTGTGCAGAGCTTTTGCGAAGACTTGAATAACTAGGGATACAATATTATTCAGCTTCTGATAGTTTCTTTTCTAGGTAATGTATATTGGCGCCGCCATTAACAAACCCTTTATCATTAAGAATTTCTTTATGTAAGGCAATATTGGTTTTAATACCATCAATAACTAATTCATTTAATGCATTACGCATACGTGCAATTGCTACATCACGGTTATCACCATAAGTAATTAATTTACCAATCATAGAATCATAATGAGGAGGCACAGAATAATCAGCATAAATATGAGAATCCCAACGCACACCTAAGCCACCAGGAGGGTGAAAACGAGTGATAGTCCCGGGTGATGGTATAAAAGTACGAGGATCTTCGGCATTAATTCGACACTCGATAGAATGGCCAGCAATTTTAATATCATCTTGTGTGTAAGATAAAGGTTGCCCTGCTGCTACACGTAACTGCTCTTTAATTAAATCGACACCAGTTACCATTTCTGTTACTGGGTGTTCAACCTGAATACGAGTGTTCATTTCGATAAAGTAAAATTCACCATTTTCATAGAGAAATTCAAATGTTCCAGCGCCGCGATAACCGATTTCAATACAAGCACGACAGCATCTTTCACCTATTTGAGCTCGCATTTTAGGGGTAATACCTGGAGCTGGTGCTTCTTCAACTACCTTTTGATGACGGCGTTGCATAGAACAGTCACGTTCACCTAAATGTATTGCTCCACCTTGACCGTCAGCCATGATTTGAATTTCAACATGACGAGGGTTTTCAAGAAACTTCTCCATATAAACCATGTCATTATTGAAAGTGGCTCTCGCTTCGGCTTTAGTCAATTGAATAGCGTTAATGAGTTCTGATTCTTCGCGAACAACACGCATACCACGACCACCACCACCACCAGACGCTTTAATAATTACTGGGTAGCCAATGCGTTTGGCATGTGCAAGGTTTAATGCTTCATCGCTGGTTAGAGGACCATCTGAACCAGGCACACACGGCACGCCTGCAGCTTTCATTGCTTTAATTGCAGAAACCTTATCACCCATTAAACGAATGCTTTCAGCTTTAGGCCCGATAAAAGTAAAGCCAGAGTTTTCTACTTGCTCAGCAAAATCAGCATTTTCAGCTAAAAAGCCATAGCCAGGATGAATCGCAACAGCATTAGTTACTTCTGCTGCTGTGATTATCATTGGAATATTAAGGTAGCTATCAGTGGCTGAAGGCTTACCAATACAAATAGTTTCATCAGCTAATAATACATGTTTTAAAGATCTGTCAGCAGTGGAGTGAACCGCGACAGTTTTAATACCTAATTCTTTACATGCACGTAATATTCTTAGTGCAATTTCGCCTCGGTTGGCGATAACGACTTTGTCTAACATAGAATGACCCTTTTAGTGTTGGGCTTATTCAATGATGAATAGCGGTTGGTCAAACTCGATAGCATCTTCATTTTGAGCTAAAATTTCTTTAATTACGCCTGACTTATCTGCCTCTATTTGATTCATCATTTTCATTGCTTCAACGATACATAGCGTATCACCAGCATTAACATGTTGGCCTACTTCAACAAAAGCTGGAGCATCTGGAGAGCCGGCTGAATAGAAAGTTCCAACCATAGGTGAGCGTACAATGTGACCGGTAATTGCAGCAGGAGCCGATTCTGTTGCTACTGGCGCTGTTGCGGCAGCAGGAGCTTGAACTGGTGCTGGAGCATATTGCTGTTGCATAGCAGGAGCTGGTGCTACAGAGCCTCCGCGGCTAATGCGTACGGACTCTTCACCTTCTGAAATTTCTAATTCATTGATTCCAGACTCTTCTACAAGCTCAATTAGTTTTTTTATTTTTCGAATATCCATGATACACCTTTCATTGTATTAAATTTGTATTGATTAGTTTGCTAAGGAAAGTAAATAACATGACTAATCATTCATTATGTTGTTTTGTTCAATTAAGTATTGCTTAGCGGCTAATAAGGCATATTCATAACCTTTAGCGCCAAAACCGCAGATAACCCCTATAGCAATATCTGATAAATAAGAATGGTGCCTAAAAGGCTCCCTAGCGTGCACATTCGATAAATGTACTTCAATAAAAGGAATATTTACCGATAATAGGGCATCTCTTAGTGCAACACTTGTATGTGTATAAGCAGCAGGATTTATGATAATAAAATCAACTTTTTCATAAGCTTGATGAATCGAATTAATTAATTCAGATTCAGCATTAGATTGTTGATGAGTTAACGTTAATCCGCTCTCGTTAGCTTTAACTGACAAGTTTTCTACTATATCGTGTAGCGTTTGAGCTCCATATACATTAGGTTCACGTTTACCTAACATGTTTAAATTAGGGCCATTTAGTAATAAAACGTTAAATTTAGTTGTCATATTCGCCAATAAAGCTATTAAAATTCATTATTTTCATAATCATTACATAAAAAACTCTTGTTGAAAACCAAGATGTTCAAAATATGCAGATTATCAATATTTCCTGCATATTATAGACTTTTCATAGAAATTAGCAGCAAAATAGTGGTCTAATCTGTTGACGTAAAAAAAAAGGGTAAAAGAAATATACAAATAATTGAAAAAAGTTGGAGATTTTCAAACTATTGTCTACACTTTATTACAGAATAAATGTATTTATCTGTCTGAAATTTAATAGATATTTTTTATTGACCACATTGGGATTTAATTAGTGCAACTCGCTGGTTTAATTCATTTGATAAGGAAATCGTTATCATACGTACTATTTTAATAATAACTTTCATGTCTTTTTGTGTCTGTTCCTTAAGTGTTCAAGCCGTTGAAGTTATTACTCATCCATCAGTAAAAGTTAATAGTCTGACTACGTCTCAATTACGACGTATTTATTCTATGCGTCAAATTAAATGGGAAAATGGCACACCCATCGTAGTTTTTGTTTTACCTTCTGAGTTCAAGCAGCATCAAGATTTTTGTAAACAAACATTAAAAATATTCCCTTATCAACTCGATCTTATATGGAATAAATTAACATTTTCCGGGTTAGGTGTTGCCCCAACCATAGTCAACACATCCACAGAATTATTGTTAGCAGTTAAAAGCACCCCTGGTGCAATAGGCTATATTGAAAATGTAACTAAGGAAGAAGAGATTAATGTTATCACTATTACCAAATAATAAGAGAAAACGACCTCTCCTTCAGATATGCCTTGTCGGAAGTTTTGGTTATTTAAGCATGTGCGCGTTAGCCGAAGATGCGCCTAATACAGGCCTTAATATACATGGTTTTATTTCTCAGGGGGTTATCGCGGTAGATGGTAGCGACTTCGTTAGTGATGAAAATAATATATCTCCCGAGTTAACTGAACTTGGCATCAATGCATCTTATCAATTAAGTAATACCTTGCGTGTAGCTGGACAAGCGGCGTATTTAAATGGAGGTAATCGTTTCAATGAAGGGATCAGAATTGATTACCTATTATTGAATTGGAGCGTTTTTAATAACCAAAATTGGAGTACAAATATATACCTTGGGCGCTTCAAAAATTTCCATTGGTTATATTCAAGTACTCGTGATGTACCTATGGCACGCCCAAGTATCATATTGCCTCAATCAGTGTATTTTGATGCCACGAGAGATATGTCAGTGGGCGGAGATGGAATAGCTATAAAAACGACCTATAGTAGCGAAAGTTTCGGAGATTTAGATATTAATCTTAGTAGTGGGCAATCACCTACATCAAGAGAGCAAACACGTATTATTATGGGGCGATTTTCTGATGGTGATTTAACACACGATAATGACTTTCAAGGGAGTTTTTATTATAGCCCTAGTTATTCCAATTGGCGCTTTGGTATTGCTACTACTGATGCTGACTTTACTTATCAGGCGGGTGAAAATGATAGTTTTGTTGAGGGCAGTTTAGCGCTGACCCGTTATTATGCAAATGCCGAATATCAAGGCGAAGCATGGACACTAAGTGCAGAGATATTACAAGAAAAAATAGCATTAAATGATGTTATGTATACAGGCTTTTATCAAAAATCAGTTGGCCAAGGAGGATATGTTCAAAGTCAATATCGTTTAAATGGGCAGCTACAAATACTTACTCGCTATGAGCATTACTGGGCGAATAAAAATGATAAAAATGGTTCTAAGCTTGAAGCTAATAGCGCAGGAACTATTCCCCATTATTTTGGTTATCAACGTGATTTTACAGTAGGACTTAGCTTAGATATTAGCAGTCATTTAAAATTACAAATAGAACAGCACTGGATAAAGGGCACAGCTAGATTAACGCCAGTGGTTATTCCCGATCCAACGGTTAATAAAAGTGAATATTGGCAAATATCAACTTTACAAATGACATATTGGTTTTAATGATGACAAAACTATTTATTAGCGTACCAACAAAATTATTAATTCTTGTTATCAGTGCGTTGATGCTGCTTAGTGCGGGTATTTCAGTGATGTCACTTTCACGATTAAACCAAGAGTTTAAAGATTATCAAGTTGATACGTTAAAACAAGGTTTGGCGCAACTAAAAATACATAGTGATATTTCACGAGAGAAATTTAGATTATGGCAAGAATCTTTTGTCGACTTGGTTAATATTAAGGACGAAAGAGATTTTACAAAACTATCTAAAGGGCTAGCAAGACAATTTGATGCAATGCAATTTAACTTAAATGTTACAAATGCTTGGTTAATGACGTCGCAAAACAGTGTGCTTTTTAAAAGCAAACAATTACCTGAATATGTCGCTGGCTATATCACTCGAGCGATGGCACAAGAACAACCGTTATATCAAATTTATTGTGAACAAGTTTGCGAGCAAGTGATTGTTTTTCCTATTTTGAATTATGATGGGGAGGTAGCTTACTTGGCAATGACAGTGTCGCTTGTCGATATTACTTATGCAATTAACCATGCGATTAAAAGTGAAGTTGCTATTGTTAATTTCCCAAATAATTTCAATGCGGTTTTAAACGAAGTGGAGAAAGTTAACGCTTCTAATACGTTGTTATTGCAATCTCTATTTATTAATCATAAACAAAGTAACACGCCTGTTACAACGGTAATACGTGAAGGCGCTCAACTCGAAAGTAACCAACAAAGCTATTTGGTAAATTTAATGCCATTATATGCCGGTGGAGAAAAGCAATTTTTTATTGCGTTAATTGATGATGTAACGCAATTAAAAAAAGGTTATACCGATTATCGTTTTCAGTTTTTATTATCTGCGTTGCTTATTTTCCTTACTTTGGCATTTTTAGTTTACTTTGTCGCTAGTCCATTTACCAACCGAATATTAACGCTGTCGAGTGCCTTACCTCTACTTGCTCTAAAAGAATTTGAACAATTTAGAGGAATTAAACTTAAACCCCAGCGTTTTTTTGCTGATGAACTTGATGTGGTAACAAGTGCAGCTACAGAATTAAGTTATGAATTAGAGCAGTTAAATTTAGAAGTCGAGCAAAAAACTAAAGAGCTTGAAAATATTGCAATGTACGACATTCTTACTGGTCTGCCTAATCGCAATATGTTGAATTACCAATTAAGAAAAGTAGTGGCAAATATTGCTCGTTTTCAACGAGGAGTAGCCGTATTGTTTCTTGATTTAGATGACTTTAAAAAGGTTAACGACAGTCACGGACATGGTGAAGGTGACAAATTACTCATTGAAGCCGCAAATAGAGTACGCTTAAGTATTCGAAATATTGATGTGGCATGTCGCTTTGGTGGTGATGAGTTCGTTGTTATTTTAGGTCACGTAGATGATGTTGATGATGCTATTGCTGTAGCGGAAGAGATATTAGAGCGCTTCAAAGCCCCCATTAAAATTAGTAGTAGCATCTTTTATGTTTCAACTAGTATTGGTATCGCTTTTACGGAAGATGAAACAATTAAACCAGAACAGCTCATTAGTCATTCAGACATTGCGATGTATGAGGCAAAAGATGCGGGCGGTTCACAATATTATGTATATCATGATGAAATGTATCAACGTGTTGCTCAGCGTGTGATGTTGGAAAGTGAAGTAAGGCAGGCACTATCTAAAAATCAATTTAGTTTAAGCTTACAGCCTCAGTTAACCGCAAAAGAAAAAAAACTTTATGGGCTTGAAGCTTTATTGCGTTGGCACCATCCAGAACGCGGCATGGTTTCACCTGATGACTTTATTCCTATTTTAGAAAAATCTGAACATATGGTTGAATTAGGGTATTGGGTCATCCGTCAATGTTTTGAGATAAGTAAAGATTTGAGAATAAAAGGCTATACCGATGTGCGTATTGCAATAAATTTATCTGCAGGCCAGTTTATTGATATTAACTTACCTAAGTATCTTATTTCTCTTCTTGATGAGTTTGCGGTGCCTGCAAGTGGCTTTGAATTAGAATTAACAGAGCAAACGTTAGTGACAGATATAGAAAGAGCTATTTCGACAATGAATAATCTTAAAGAGTTAGGCTTTACATTTGCCATTGATGATTTTGGTACGGGGTATTCATCTTTAGCTTATTTGAAACGTATGCCGGTTGATGTCATTAAAATTGATAAAAGCTTTGTCTTCGGAATGTTAGAAAATCATGCAGACTATCAAATCATTATGTCCACTATTGCGATGGTAAAAAATTTAGGTTTAATCGTTGTGGCCGAAGGTGTTGAAAGTAGCGCTCAATTGCGCAGCTTAACCGAAAGTCAGTGTGATATTATTCAAGGTTATTATTTTTCTAAACCTGTGCCTGAAGGCGAGATATTTAGCTTCTTAGATAGCCAAATTGTTGATGGGTACTGGAAAACCAAGGCTTATAATTAGCCTTGGTGTTAAATCGTTTATTTCAGGTTGTTCTTCTGATTTATATTGTTTACTTTTTTATTTTTCGTTGAATAGTCTATTTATATGCTCTGCAAAAGGGGCTGCTTGCATAAAGCCCGTTACCCTATCTCGTGTTAATTCTTGACCCTGTAAGTCAAAAAACAAAATAGATGGTAAACCAAATACATCGTATTTTTTCATTAGTGCTTTACTTTCAGAGCTACCGGTATCAGTTAAGTCAATGCGTATTAATACCGTATTGCTAAGTGCAGATATGACTGCCTGATCAGGGAATGTATATTCTTCAAACTCTTTACAGGCAACACACCAGTCTGCATACAAGTCAACCATTACAGTTTGATTTTGTGAGTTTGCATTCATTATTGCTGTATCTAGCTCTTCTAAATTCGCTATATCAATAAAACGATTATGAGTTGTTGCTATGTTTTGCGATACAGGGGCAGGGCTAACAACATTAATAGCTTTTTGTACGCCATAGAAAAGTAACGCAAAAATAACGAGACTACGAAGAATGAAGTAAAAATTTACTTTAGTGTTATGGTTAGCTAAATAGAAATAGCAACCTGAAGCAATTAGTAAAGCAGCCCATAATAACTGAACTATACTCTCGTCAATTAATCGCTCAAGTAAGAAAATGGGAACGGATAGTAACAGTAAACCAAAAATATTTTTGATTATTGTCATCCAGTTACCCGCTTTGGGTAATAATTTTCCGCCAGAACTACCTAATATAAGTAATGGTATTCCCATCCCTAAACTTAATGCGTAGAGTGCCGACGCACCTAAAACAACATCACCCGACTGAGAAATATAAAGTAATGCCCCCGTTAATGGCGCAGTAGTACAGGGGGATGCAACGAGCCCTGAAATTACACCCATTACAAAGACACCAAACGAAGAGCCACCTTTTTGTTTATTGCTGAGGTTGTTTAGTTTATTTTGCCAACTACTAGGTAGCGCAAGATTGTATGCTCCAAACATGGACAGAGCTAATAAAACAAAGACAATACTCAATGTAATTAATACTGCAGGGTGTTGAAACATCGCTTGAAATTGCGCGCCAGCTAAAGCAACAACAATACCCAGTGCCGTATATGTAATAGCCATACCCTGCACATAAATAAAGGATAATTTAAAGGCTTTTTTATTTGAAAGCTGATCGCCTTGTCCAACAATTATTCCTGTTAAAATGGGGTACATTGGAAATACACAAGGTGTAAAAGCTAATAATAATCCCCCAATAAAAAAGGCAATTAATGTTAAAGTTAAGTTATCGCCTTGCAGCATATTGGCAAGTTGATATTGCTCACTACCCGAGGAGTCGCTAAGTGTATTTGAGTTTTCTCGTGTATTTGTATCGTTAATATGAGTTTCAGCATCGGCGTTTGCGTTTAATGCGCTTAGAATATCTGTATTTGTGCCTTCACTTGTTAATGCTGTTAAGTCTATTTTTTGTATTTCAGGAGGGTAACAAAGACCTTTAAATGCACAACCTTGATATCTCATTGAAATGCTTCCGGCATCACCTACATGGGTTAGATCAATAACAAAAGCAATATCTTGAGTATATATATCTTGCACACCGAAAAATTCATCTTCGTGCTCTATCCCTTGAGGTAATACGGGAGGCTCAAACTCACTATTTTCAGCTGTAAATTTAAATTTTTCTTTATAAAGGTAATAACCATCAGTGATTGCAAAACTGACGTTGAGTTTATTACCCGCTTGATAAAAACTAAACTGAAAGGCTTGTTCTGATTTTAGAAATTCATCTTCATTTGAAAATAAGGCACTTGATGAAGTATCGAAAATTGATTGCTGGGCGTTAACCTGTAAAGGGAGATAACTGCTAATTAGCAGACTAATACACAGTAAAAATATATTTTTCATAGGGTTTATTTTAATGACTCGTTTATCCAATTTAAATACTGCAAATTGCCTTGGTGTATATTCACCGCAACAATTTCAGGAATGTCATATGGATGCAAAGAATTAATACGTTCGGCTAATAAATTAAATTTGTCTTTATTCGTTTTTATTATCATTTGTACTTCATTTTCACATTCAATACCATCTTGCCAACGATAGACAGATGTTACATTAGGTAACATCGTTACACATGCGGCGAGCTTTTCTTCAACTAAACAAGTAGCAATTTTCTTTGCTGTTTGTTCGTCAGGACAGGTACACAATATAAGTTGAAACATTATCTTAAATGCCTTAACGCTTACTTAAGCCATAAATCTATAAGCCTAGGATACGTTAAACGACATATATTAGTAAACTTTACTTGTATAAAAGTACTTACTTGAAATAGACCGATAACCCCCCATATATATTTCATACCAAATTGATGAGCCATATTTATGTTTAGAGTGTTATTTCTCTTATTTATACTTATTCCTATTATTGAAATATCAGTCTTAATGCAAGTGGGGGCATGGTTTGGTTTATGGCCAACCATTGCTATTGTAATTATTACCGCATGGTTGGGTGCCAAATATGTAAAGCAGCAAGGCCTAGCAACATTACAATCGGTACAAAATAAAATGGCGCAAGGAGAAATGCCATCGGATGAAATTGTTGAAGGCTTATTGCTACTTGTCGCTGGTGTTGTATTAGTCACTCCAGGTTTTGTTACTGATATTGTCGGTTTGCTACTGTTATTACCGCCTATTCGCCAAGGTATCGTCAAAAAAGTGCAAAAACATATGGTGATAAATAGCGTAGCTGCTAGTACTGCTGACTATCATCATTCATCATTTGTAGATCCCACAGAAGAACAGCATATTAACCACCATCAAGGGAAAACAATTGATGGTGAATATGAAAGAAAAGAGTAAAAAAAATTAGAAAAGGACTTGTGAAGTTTTAAACAATCCCCATCTTTGAAACATAGAAATTTAACCCCTATTAATTATAGTCTCAGGAGAAAGTAAATGAGCATTCGTCCATTACACGATCGCGTAATTGTTAAACGTAAAGAAGTAGAGTCGAAATCTGCTGGTGGCATCGTCTTAACTGGCAGTGCTGCTGAGAAATCAACTCGCGGTGAAGTGATAGCTGTTGGCAAGGGCCGTATTTTAGAAAACGGTGATGTTAGAGCATTAGACGTTAAAATTGGCGATCAAGTAATCTTTAATGAAGGTTATGGCGTTAAAACAGAAAAAATTGATGGTGAAGACGTATTAATTTTATCTGAAAGCGATATTTTAGCTATTGTTGAATAAATTCAAATATTTAATAAGCATTGGTTGATAACTAATGTAGTAAACAGATTATAGGAACTTAAGAAAATGGCAGCAAAAGATATATTATTTGGTAACGACGCACGTGTAAAAATGCTTAAAGGCGTTAATGTACTTGCAGACGCAGTAAAAGTAACATTAGGGCCAAAAGGTCGTAATGTTGTATTAGACAAGTCATTTGGTGGACCATCAATCACGAAAGACGGTGTGTCAGTAGCTAAAGAAATTGAATTAGAAGATAAGTTCGAAAACATGGGCGCTCAAATGGTTAAAGAAGTAGCGTCAAAAGCAAATGATGAAGCAGGTGACGGTACAACTACTGCAACTGTTTTAGCACAAGCTATTGTTAACGAAGGCTTAAAGTCAATAGCAGCGGGTATGAACCCAATGGACTTAAAACGTGGTATCGACAAAGCCGTTATCGCGGCTGTTGAAGCACTTAAAGCTTCATCTCAACAATGCACAGATAACAAAGCTATTGAGCAAGTCGGTACTATTTCAGCTAACTCAGATGAGACTGTAGGTAAAATTATTGCAACTGCAATGGATAAAGTAGGTACTGAAGGTGTTATCACTGTTGAAGAAGGTCAAGCATTAACTGATGAGCTTGATGTTGTTGAAGGTATGCAGTTTGACCGTGGTTATTTATCTCCTTATTTTATCAATAACCAAGAAAGTGGCGCAGTTGAATTAGAAAACCCGTTCATCCTTCTTGTTGATAAGAAAATATCAAATATTCGTGAACTTCTTTCTACACTAGAAGGCGTTGCAAAAGCGGGTAAACCGTTATTAATTATTGCTGAAGATGTTGAAGGTGAAGCATTAGCAACATTAGTTGTTAACAATATGCGCGGTATTGTTAAAGTTGCGGCTGTAAAAGCACCTGGTTTTGGTGATCGTCGTAAAGCGATGTTACAAGATATTGCAACTTTAACAGCAGCTACGGTAATTTCTGAAGAAATTGGTATGGAACTTGAAAAAGCAACATTAGAAGACTTAGGTCAAGCTAAACGTGTTGTAATTTCAAAAGATAACACAACTATTATCGATGGTGTTGGTGAAGAATCCGATATTCAATCACGTGTTGCTCAAATTCGTGGTCAAATTGAAGAGTCATCTTCAGACTACGATAAAGAAAAACTTCAAGAGCGTTTAGCTAAATTAGCTGGCGGTGTTGCGGTAATTAAGATAGGCGCAGCAACAGAAGTTGAAATGAAAGAGAAAAAAGCACGTGTTGAAGATGCATTACATGCTACACGCGCAGCAGTTGAAGAAGGCGTAGTTGCTGGCGGTGGTGTTGCCCTAGTAAGAGCGGCTGATGCAATTAAAGACTTAGAAGGCACAAACGAAGACCAAACGCACGGTATTAAGGTTGCTATTCGTGCAATGTCGGCACCTTTACGTCAAATTGCAACTAACTCTGGTGATGAAGCTTCAGTGGTATTAAACCAAGTAAGAACTGGCGGCACAGGTAACTATGGTTACAACGCAGGTAACTCAACTTACGGCGATATGCTTGAAATGGGGATTCTTGATCCAACTAAAGTGACGCGTTCAGCATTACAATTTGCTGCATCAGTTGCCGGCTTAATGTTAACTACAGAAGCTATGATCACAGATGCACCGGTTAAAGATGCTGGCGCACCAGCTATGCCTGATATGGGCGGTATGGGTGGAATGGGCGGCATGGGTGGTATGATGTAATTTATGCTTGTCTAAATCAGTGATAACTTCGTTACTTCACAACTCGTTTAAGAAACACTAAACGTCGTTGTGAAGTGCCTTGTTCTAACATGATTTATTCGGCGCATAAATAGCATTAGCTACTTAACGCTTTATTTTTATAAAAACCTGCTTCGGCAGGTTTTTTGTTTTTTAACTCAACGTTGACAGCTTTAAAATTTTATTTCACCTTTCTCACTTCTATACTATAACTATCAATATTTCAGTTAGTTGCGTTAACTTTTAAGTGATGCTTAAATGTCGGATATTGGTTTAGCGTTTAAGTGCAAAATTATCAATGATTTTTTTAAATATGGGATTGAAGGTATTACCTTTCTTCAACGTCAAAATACAATCATATAAATTAAAAGTAATAGTATGGAATGTATTTTTATGTATGTTTTCAACAAGTGTGACAAGTGCTTCACTTAATGAAACGTCTTATGGCTTTTTAACTAATAGTGAGCGACTTAAAATTGAAGCACTTATTGAAAATAATCATGGCGAAATATCAATTTTACCTTTCAAAAAACTTGAAGTTTCAGAGCAATTTTTGAATCTAGGTAGTTGGTTAGTTGTTGAAGGTTATAGGACGCTTGGTCAAAAAGTGTTAAAGCATGCACTTAACTATTCATCTAGCTTTCAGCAGTATGAACTCGGTTATATCTATAATTTATTGGCAAGTACAGCTGAATTGGATGAGCCGAATCAAGCGATAGCCTGGTATAAGGAAGCGTTAAAGTTTGATGACATTTCAGCTTGTGTTAACTTCGGTGTATTTTACGAAAGACGAAAATCCTATCAAAATGCTGCTGAGATCTACAGGCAGTGTACAAAGCCAACCGATCAAGTTGATGTAACTAAAAAAGAGATAATCGCACTAGCTTATATTAATTTAGGGACTTTGCATTATAACGGCCTTTTAGGAAGTGATTTTGAAACAGAACGCGTTATAGGTGGAAAGTTATGGAAGGCTTCATATAAGTTAAATCCTTATGATATCGACATAAATTACAATCTTGGTTTATATCAAAATAAAGTAGAGAATAACGATCAAAAAGCGCGATATCACTATAGCGTTTGCGCTTGGATATTAGGTGAATGCGCTCGCGCTCTTGCTCATCCAAAGTTAGTGTCTTTATCGAGTGAAAGTCAATATTTGACGGATTTACTTAAAGCTAAAGGAGTTGAACGAAAGTTTTTAATTGAAGATCGTGCAGCGTCTTGGTTGTCAGAGCCTACTTATTTAAATACAGAAACACCTTATGGTGTTATTAATTTAGTCTCATCTGAAGATGGAAATGTTTCAGGTATTGAGATGACCTTCGCTAATAATCAAGCAGACAATGCTATTGCGATAGTAAATAGACTGGTGTTTGTTGATATGTTCTCCAAAGTGAATGCATTGACTTATGCTTGGGGAATGGCACTTCAGCCTATGGAAATAAAACATTTAGGTCAAATGCTGAGTTTAAAAAGAAAGGGAGATATGTGGTGTTACCAAATAAATTTTGAGGAACAAAGTTATGCAAAAAGCAGTTAATCTATTTTTATGCACGGCTTTACTCGTTTGCTTACAGATGTTTAAACCGACACTATTTATGGAAGTGTATCGTATTGTCTTTGACTTTAACCCAACACTGTATAGTAATTGGGAGCTCTACAAAATGCTTTGGTCTAATATTCAATCGGGTTCGATGGCTGCTAAAGTAACCATACCATTATTGCTTGCCGAGCTCTTGTGGTTGTATTTGCCTTTTAGGTTGTACAAATATCTCTCAGATTCATGAGTTGCACTCTCTGAATATTACTAAGTTAAACCAATAATTAAGGAAGCCACATTGGTATAATTTAATGTATTTAAAAGGTGACATGAAGGACGTCGATTGACTCTTTAAATATCATCGTTTTAACCTTGCCTTTTCTTTCAATATTGATGGTGTTGACTTGGCTTGGCCAAATTTTTCTAAGTGCATTATGCCTTATACTTAGGCTTTTTAATGCCGGTGGTTCAGAAGTTTCTTGATAGACCCAAAAAAACTTCCCATCATTTTCATAACCTACGTTGATTAATGTTACTGGTTTATCATTAGCCATCATAGTAAAGTTTTGTTGTATGTAGTCACTAAATAGTTCCTTGGTCTCTTTAGAATTAATGATGTCGGCTTCTTTACCAAATATGTGTTTTACGGCATGTTCAGCGTCATGCATTCTAAAGCGATGCATAATCTCAATATTTTGAGTTTTGGCGTTAAATAAAATCGTACTAATAGCTGACTTCTGCTGGCGTGCAAAAGTGTAGGGCGCTGAGAATATCAGCGCCAAAAGCATTAAAACAATTAATTGTTTGGTGCTTTTAATCATTGTCATTAGAGTCCTGTTCATCTGTTTTTAACTTTGTTTTAATATCTTGCATAATATCGCGAGACACTTTTTGTGTAGATTTTTTCTTCTTAAATGCTTCGATTCGAGAAGGAATGATCTTACGTGGGTAGTGATTATTGTGAACATCTACATCTGCAGTTTCCCAACGAGGATCTACAGTTACACTGACGATTTCTTTATCTTTATCAGTGATAATTAGTTTACTTACCTGTTTTGGTGTACGGCGCCATATTTCTGCAGGGATATATTGATTTTCAACTGAGCCATCAGCAAACGTTAATTCCAAAATAATAGGCATGACTAAGCCACCTTTATTTGAAAAGTCGAGTACGTAATAGTTTTTATCTTCCTCAATAGCTCGTTCTAACGCTTTACGCTCCCATGGTTTTAATTTCTTAAGAAATTTTTGGTAAGCGTTACGTTCTTTATTGGTTACGGTAAAACGATCATTTTCATCATAAAAATCAGAAATATCTGAAAAACGTTCTATCCATAATTTTTTGCCTTCAGCTTTGTTACGCTCGACTGTTTTTGATAAAGGCTTATCTAATTCTTCTTGGCGTAGGCGGTTAAAGTCTATGTCAGGATTTTTAGTATCAAGGCGTAATTTTGATATTTTATCTAAAGAAATATCAACGTGATCTGTGCTGTAAAACCAACCTCGCCAAAACCAATCTAAATCAACGCCAGAAGCTTCTTCCATGGTGCGAAAAAAGTCGGAAGGTGTAGGGCGTTTGTATTTCCAGCGTGTGGCATATTCTTTAAAAGCAAAGTCAAACAGCTCTCGACCAAGAATAGTTTCACGTAAAATGTTTAATGCAGCCGCAGGTTTAGTGTAGCCATTTGGGCCAAGGCGTAATACGCTATCAGACTGAGTCATAATAGGTACTTGCGTTGAAGATTTCATGTAGCTTGTAATATCTCTTGGTTCAACCCCCCATGGAATGCTTGGATCCCATTCTCGGCCTGCAACACCATCTAAAAAGCTGTTTAAGCCTTCATCCATCCAAGTCCACTGACGTTCATCTGAATTGACTATCATTGGAAAGTAAATGTGACCAATTTCATGGATAACTACACCAATTAAAAAGCGCTTTTCGGCCTGAGAGTACGTACGACTGCCATCTTTTTGAAGTTCTGTACGAGGACCATTAAAAGTGATCATTGGGTATTCCATACCACCTACAGGCCCATTAACTGACTGGGCAACAGGGTATGGGTAATCAAAAGAAAAACGAGAATATACATCTAAGGTGTGAATAATTGATTCAGTAGAGTATTTTTTCCATAAGTCGCCGCCTTCTTTTGGATAAAAAGACATTGCCATAACGAGCGGTTGTTCGTCTCCTCCTTGTTGGTGGCCGCGTGCATCCCACATAAATTTACGTGATGAGGCCCACGCAAAGTCTCTTACATTTTTAGCACTAAACTTCCATGTTTTAGTTTTATCGGTTCCAGCCTTTTCGTTTTCAAGCGCTTCTTCTTCTGTCACAATAAAAACAATGCGATCAGCTTTTTCTGCTTCTTTTAAACGTTTACGCTGAGTTGACGTTAATACTTTACTCGCATTTGTTAATTTTCCCGTTGAGCTGACAATATGATCTGCAGGTACGGTTAATTCAACATCGTAGTTACCAAATTCCAATGTGAATTCACCACGGCCAATAAACTCTTTATTTGTCCAAGCTTCGTAATCAGTATAAGCATGAAGACGCGGATACCACTGTGCTAATAGGAATATATCATTTCCACCTTCTCGTGCATCATCAGGGAAGTGTTCATAACCAGAACGGGCTGATACGGCATCTTCTTCAACGATGTTAAAGTTATAATCAATGCCAAATGTTAATTTTTTACCTGGCGTTAATTTTTCAAGCAAATCAACCCTCATGTTAGTGCCTACAATAACATAATGAAGTTTCTGACCATTGCTATCAGTCACTGAGGTAATGTCATAACCTAACTCATTGTCGTCAACAAATTGTTGACGACGTAATGCATCTAAACTTAGCTGTGCAGGTTTACTTGATGTTGCTGCGCTAGTAGCAGGCCCTCTATTCCCTATGCCCCCAAAAGTGGTGGTTTTGGCGGACAGGGAGTCATCACGGAATTTATTTTGGTCTAATTGCACCCATAAGTATTTAAGTGTATCAGGTGAATTATTATGATACGTAATCTCTTGGCTTGCCTCGATACGACGCTTTTCTTCATTCAACGTTGCTTTTATTTTGTAATCGACTTGTTGTTGCCAATACTGGTGACCTGGTTCTCCTGCAGCGTTTCTGTATACATTAGGTGTTGGTAAGCTTTCGTCTAATTGACGAAACTTATCAACAAAGTCTCCTTTAGTCTGATTGATTGTTGCCTGTGCTGAGGCTACTGTCGCTAATGTTAGCAAGGTTATTTTTATGAGCTTAGTGAACATAGGCGTCCTTTTTTATAATTTAATCGTCAATTGGTATCGAAAACCCATATTCGTCTCTAACTTAAGCACCATGGCACACTGTTATTAGTTAAATAGTTATTAGGGTATAAAGGCTAATGATTTCATGAATTAATAGCTTCAAATCATAGGTAACCTGTTTCGTCTGTGGACAATAATACATCTATAAATGATATGTTACAACATAGCAAAATAATGATTAATGAGTTAAGTGATAACTTCTGGATCGAACATAGCTAATAATGGATGGGAGCATAGCCATACACATTGAAGCTATAAGAACCGTGAGCATTAAATAGAAATTTCTCAGCGATAAAATATTAGTGTTGATATGTAAGCCAAAATAAGTCACAAGGAATTCTTGCATACTAAAAAGGCCTACTGTTAATAATCCAGCACCTAAAACAATACTGATAAGGGTTATAAAAAATGCTTCTAATTCTATGAGAATAAATAAAAAAGCAGGAGGAGCACCAATAACACGCAGTAGTTGAATTTCAGAGGTTCGTTCACGAATTGATGATAACAACAGGGCACTCATTCCTAAACAAGCAGAAATGAAAACCAATACTGATACTAAAAATAAAGTATTCTCGAGAATCGTCATCATTTGCCATAGCTCTGATAAGGCAACGCCTGGCAAGATAGCAAGAAGAGGCTCTTGCGCATAGTGGTTAATTTCTCGCTGTAACCGAAAAGTCGTCATTTTTGAATTAAGCCCTAACATGAAGGCCGTAATACTTTTAGGTTGCAGCTGATCTGTTATTTTCTCGGGCGAGTTCTTTTTATGTTGCCCGCTGCTTTGCCAATTTGTGTGTATCGCTTCTATACCTTGTAAACTTACGTGTAATGTTTGGTCTACGGGAGTGCCTGTCGGTGTGAGAATACCAACTACTTTGAATGGCTTGTCGTTATGCATACTAAAGCTTGTTCTTGATATACCATGAGCAAGCACGATCCGCTCCCCTAACTGATAGCCTAATTTAGCTGCAACTTGAGCACCTAAAACTACGTCAAAAGTATCTTCAAAAGTTTTACCTTTAGAGAGTAATAATTTATGTTGTTTTCCGTAACTAAAATGTTGGAAATACTCACTGGTTGTACCTAGAACTCTGTAGCCTTTATGGGAATCACCAAGGGAAAGAGGAATCGCCCAGTTTACTTTAGGGTTAGTGCTGATTGCTTTGAAAGATTGCCAACTTATGTTATTAGTTGGATTTCCTATTTTGAAAACCGAATAAAGTAATAAATTAAGGCTACCTGTTCTAGCACCAACGATAAGATCAACGCCAGATACAGTGTTAGAAAAGCTTTCTTTTGTTTGATGGCGAATATGCTCAACACCTAATAAAACAAAAATACTGATAGCCATTGCCATGATTGATAAAGCAATAGAGCCTTTACGAGCAATGAGACTTTTTAACGCAAGCTTAACTAGCATTTGAACACTCTACTTGGTTGAGCTCACTCAACGATTCAACCCTATTAAAATACTGTGATAAGGACATGTCATGACTTACAAATAATAAAGTAATGTTGTTTTTCTCTACGGTAGACATCAATAACGTCATAAAAGAGTCCCTATTGATGTTATCTAGTGCGGAAGTTGGTTCGTCAGCAATTAATAATTTGGGGGTATTAATTAACGCTCGAGCGATAGCTATTCGTTGTTGTTGACCAATACTTAAAGTTCGTACTGGTTTATTCCAATCACTTTCAGGGATATTTAAAGAGGTGAGTAATGTGGACATTTCTTCACTAACTTCAGACTTTGTCAATGACGATGAAAAATAACTCGCTAATTGAATATTCTCAAGAGCATCTAAATAAGGTATTAAATTAAATTGTTGAAAAACGTAGCCAATATTATCTGCTCTAAATTTGTTACGTTGACGACTTGTAAGATTGTTTAAATGCTGATCTAAAACACAGACTACTCCTTCATTTGGCAATAGTATGCCGCTTAACATATTTAATAATGTAGATTTACCATTTCCAGAAGGGCCATGAATAAAACAATGTTCACCTTCAGCCATTGACCATGAAGGAATATTTAATATGGGAGTATCTTTGTGGTTAGGGTAGCTAAAACGAATATTAGAGAGCTGAATTACCATTATTTACTTCATTATTCAAAATTGCTAAAACTGTTTTAATAGATTAATGATACAGTGTATCATTAATCTATTAAACCTATTTTTACCTAATTCAATATGATTAAAATTAGCCTTGTATGTATTATGGCTTTGTGTGTATTTGGTTGTGGAAAAGCACCTGAAGATGAGTTGACAGAAAAGCAAGAAGTAAGCAATCACCAGCAGGTAGTATTGCCTGTTGCCGAACTTTTGAATGGACAAGAAGATGAAATAGAAAAGGGAGAAGCAGAACAGGAAGTCCCTCACTTTATGACGGCTGATTGGCTTGATTTAATCCCTGAAGATGATTTAGATGCTTTACTTAATCCGCCAAGTTATCTTGATGACATTGTTGATGGCTCTGATGAAGATAAACTGATAAATACATTCAAAAATAACACCAAAATTAAGAGCAGTGATCGTTATGAGCAAGCGTTAGTGTCTACGAATGTTAAAGCAATTGTTAACAATGCGCCGATACGAATTCCAGCTTTTATTGTACCGCTAGAGTTTGATGATGAACAAAAAGTAACACAATTTTTTATGGTTCCTTATTACGGTGCATGTATTCATTTACCGCCCCCGCCACCCAATCAAACTATTTTCGTTAAGTATCCTAAAGGGGTAAAACTTGAATCACTTTATGATGCTTACTGGGTATCTGGGATATTAAAAACGACTCTTGTGGAAAATGAAACTGCAACAGCTGCCTATTCCATGGAAGTGTATGCACTTGATCTTTATACAGAAGAGTAGCGGTTTACTATAATAGTTATGTATATTAAATCGAAAGGTTAAGTATTAGCCACAACATTTTTTAAATTTGCGACCGCTATCACAAGGACATGGATCATTTCGACCAATTTTAGGATGCGAATTAACGATAGTCTCTTGTGGCGCACAACAACTTGATTGGCTACAACAACTATCATTGTATGAAGCAGGTTGTTTTTTTGTTTCTTGATGAATTTTTTCCATTATTAAACCTCTTAAATATTTGTTGATTTGGGAGCTTTATCAACGTTGATATTTATTACTTGTGCTATTAAAGTGGTACACGTAACAATGTAATATTTTTGATTCACCTTTAATGGCTAATGACCACAATTTGAATGTTGACGACAGCGTTTAAAATTACCGAAATGAGCTATAACAACGCAAAAGGCACCTAATAGTGTTAAGATCTTTTCTCCTGTTTCACCAATAATGTTATGTCCTAAAGTAACCGCTAATATCATTAGAGTAAGGCCTGTTATTCCCCAGATCAGTAAGCGATAACGTTTATGCTTTTTACATCCTAATGTTAAGGCATAAATACTGGTTGGGATAACGGCTATTAACATCCATATGTGAAAAGCTTCGTTATCTAATTGCAATGCACCTAAACTCGGAAGTGCCACCAGTAATAGTGGTAACAACATACAATGTATGGCACAAAGCATTGATAAACCAATAGAAAATTTATCGGTTGTTTCTTGTGTTATTTTCATTTATTTCCTTAACTTACAGTGATAATTAAATATTAAACTGAATTTTTTAACGATTTAAGCTGCGTTTTCTACACAATTATTACATATACAATTCATTTCTAATTGCGGACTCGCTAATTGAAAACCTGCATACTCAACATCATTTTTAAGCTCGGACATTGTTGAGCTTTTTATACTAATCTCTTTAACTAGATCACACTTGCCACAAATTAAAAACTGTGGAACACCATGGGCATGTCCACAAGAAATATGAGAACAAGCGACATATTTATTAGCTAACTTTAGTTTATGGACAAGTTTCTCTGTTTCTAAAAACTCTAAAATACGATACACAGACATGGCTGGAATACTCTCATTATATTCTTGTTTGCATAAGTCTATAACGTCATACGCTGATAGCGCTTTCTCTGATTGAATAAGTGAAGACAATACCAGCTTTCTTTTAGCCGTTAAGCGTGCCCCATGGCTTTTGCATGAATTTTCGGCATGTTCGAGAATAGTGTTCACGTTGTTCATTGTTTTCACCTCAAATTAATAACTTTGTTAGTAGGGTTAAGTATGACAGAACCTTGTTGATTTTCGGTAATCCAAACAGTATTTATTTGGCTAATACCTACAAATAGGTCAAATACTTTAACAGTGATAGCTGACAAAGTTGATGATTTTTTACAGTGGTAACGATAATTTGCTATAACTTCCCCATGATCCGTATTTTGGTGATGATGAGTTTTATATTCATTGTTGTTTTTATGTGAATGTAAGTGTTTACTATCGCCTGACGGCATATTTGGAGCTATACTCGACATATTAATAGTTTGATTGTTTATTACGCAGTTTCCCCCAGTAAATATAAAAATATGTTCATGCTTACTTAACAGAGAGGCTGAATTTTTTACTGCGGCCAACTCTGTTTCTGTTATGGCCTTATGCTCAAACCCTACAATATTGATCGCTGGGGAGATTATTTCAATTTCCAGCCATTGATTTTCAATTGCGATGGTTAACTCTGATATACCATGAGTATGAGAACTGAACTCTGAATTAGCTTTTGACAGGCTGCGATTATGCAGAAATAAACTTGTCAATAAGATAACTATGTAAATTAGGTTATTTAAGCTTTTTTTCATTATAAAGCCATTAGCTAACTAGAGATAAAGTCTAATGTTAAGAGTAATCTACGCTCTCCTTTAGCAAGCGCGGGAGAGCGATGAACTAAGCCCGCACCTTCATTTTCGTACCAATGTTCACCTTTTAATAGTGCGACATCTCCTTCACCAAGTTGATTAATATCATTAAGAGAGTTGAAAAGGCCTGATTTTTCATCAGTCTTCCCTTGATTACCTGCACCTAACTTCGAACGATCTATTACATCATTATTTAGCCACTGTGTAGCAACACCTTTATATGTGGTGACTAAACGACAGGGAATACGATCAAAATGAAAACTTGGACACATAGCACGCTCAAGTATGGTTAATCTTAATCCCGCTTCTTTTAATTCAAATAAGTAGCAAAACATATCAACTAACAGGGCAATATCTTCCCTTAATGCTTTGGTAGTATTATCATCTCCAAAAGTATCACACAACACACCTTCGGTAGTTTCTGGGGTTACTACTAATACTGATGTTTTTGTTTTATTACATGCTAAAAATTCTTCAACAGCCGTCATTAAATCACTAGAAAGTTTACGTTCCCACGTCGCTATATTGGTATGCTTTTGATAAATTTTACTGAGCACACATGGGCTGGTATCACATACAGCACTTTGTTTTGTTTCTGGTGTCTTAGTATGAAGGGGGATAATGTCGCTGATCATGCATTCTCTCCCCATTTAGGAAAGGGATCGTTTAATGTTTTCCAATACTCTTTACCTCTTAATATCTCGTCTTCAGTAAGTAAGCAGGCATTAAGTTCATTAATCATTTTAACGTGATTTAATTGTTGTCCAATAAAGACCAACTCTTGACGCATATCTCCAAAAGGCTCAACCCATTTCTTTTGTATTTCAGTAAGTGACTCTTGATCAACTGGCCACTCATTCTGAGGGACTGACTTCCAAAACATGCCCGCGAAACCATAATGTGCTATACCACCAGCTTGGCTCCATTGACCGCAGAACTGTGGGCGAGATGCTAACCAAAAATAGCCCTTTGAACGTATTAATTTGCCGAATTGTTCAGTGCTATGAAGAAAATGGTAAATCTTTTCAGGATGAAAAGGTTTACGTGCAATATAGTTAAAGGTGCTAATCCCGTATTCTTCTGCTTCTGGAATATGTTCACCACGCATTTCTTTGAGCCAGCCGGGAGCTTGCTCTGCTTCTTCAAAATTAAAAAGCCCTGTGTTTAATACTGCCTCAATATTAACATTGCCTGAAGAAATGGGGATGACTTTAGCGCGTGTATTAAGCACTTTAAGAATCGCGGTTAACTTTTTAATTTCAGTTGATGTGACTAAGTCTGTTTTACTGATAAGGAGAACATCTGCAAATTCAACTTGGTCGATGAGTAAGTCCGATACATTTCGATCGTCTTCATCACCGAGTGATTCAGTTGTATTTTGTAAATACTGTGCTTCTTCGTAGTCTTTCAAAAAATTTACCGCATCTACAACCGTTACCATGGTATCTAAAGTCGCGACATCCGATAGTGATACGCCATTTTCATCAGAAAAGGTGAAAGTTTCAGCTATAGGTAGTGGCTCTGAGATACCTGTTGATTCAATTACAAGATTATCAAACCGACCTTCTTTAGCTAATTTTTTTATTTCTAACAAAAGATCTTCACGTAATGTGCAGCAAATGCATCCATTACTCATTTCTACCAGTTTTTCATTACCACGGTTAAGTGAAACTTCATTTTTAACAAATGCAGCGTCAATATTTATTTCACTCATATCATTGACAATAACAGCAACCTTTTTATCTTGGCGGTTATTAATAATATGGCTGAGCACAGTTGTTTTTCCTGCCCCAAGGAAGCCTGACAATACAGTAACTGGTAACTTTTCTTTAATCATTGTGATTACGTTAATTTACAATTTATTGATATGTTATAACATATCAATAAATTGTAAAGGTAAATATAAAGATAATTTTTATTAGCACTTTCTTTTGTAACCAATCGTTATCAAGCCTTACTTTTTTAATGTGTAATAATTATAGTAAAAGTGAGTATATCAAAAGGTCATTAGAGTACTTCAGGGCGGGTATGCTCATTGATTGAAAGTGATGTTATTTTTAATTATTTAATTTATAGGTTCATGGTTGATATTAAGTGTTCAGTTTAAATTCATGCTAACAATGTTAAAGTAGTATTACTTGTTAGAGAATTATTTGATCAATTCAATTTAAAGCTAACGTTATTGAGGCAACATTATGAAAAATATGATTTTTACATTTGTTTTATTTCTTCCTCTTTTCGCTCTCTTACCCAATGTTAATGCGGCGGAAGTTGATGTTACTTGGCAAGACTCTGATAAATATCGAGATGTATATGCAGGCAATGGTAATAATAAGAAATTTAAGAAAACCACATTTTCAAATTTAGAGAAACATTTCAATAAGCTTGCAAAAGCATTACCTGAAAATAACACATTAAAAATTATCGTTAATGACCTTGATTTAGCTGGCGATGTTCATATTGGTGGCATAAACCAAATCCGTATTATTAAGGATATTTTCGCTCCGAGAATTGAGTTTTCTTATCAATTATTATCAGCCGATAAGCAAGTAATTCTTGAAGACAGCGTAAACTTAAAAGATATGAATTTTATGATGCGTAACTCAATGAAATATAATAATTCGAGCTTGTCTTATGAGAAAGCAATGCTAGATGATTGGTTTAAAGAAACATTTAGTGAGTTCACAGTGAAATAGTATAACGCCGCAATAATATAGCGGCGTTTTTAATTTATAGCGTTTAAATAATGTTTATTTATAACTTTGTTCAAAACTTCCTAGAACAGTGAACAACTGTTCGATTTTTTTTACGAGTGATATCAGTAAATGTTGATCTTGTGTTTGTTGCCACTTTAATAAATCGTCTGCGACCTCTTCTACATAGGGCTGAAAAGTATTGGCAGTGCTGTTAAAGCCTGCATCTTTTTTAAAAATAGCCTCGAATCCGGCCATTTTTTTTTCACGTAAATCAGCCAGCGTTGCATCGGCTGCCAGTGATTTTTTTAGGATAATAGAAATATTATCAAGTAGTTGTTGGTTTACAGTTGCGGTCATAAAAATACTTAATTACTTTTTGTTGTGGCTATTATGCCAAATTGATGGGAGTTTTGTTAGTTTCGCCTGAAATTTCTCTTACCAGCTTGGGCATTAAAAAACCTGGTAGAGTCGCCATCATTTCCTTGGCAATAGCTATTGCTTTATCTTCTTCTACTTCAAAGTGGGCAGCGCCTTGTACTTTATCGAACATGTGTAAATAATAAGGCTGAATGCCATTATCAAACAATTGCTCACTTAGCTGACATAGTACTTTAGCTTCATCGTTAATCCCTTTAAGTAATACACTCTGGCTAAATAATGGAATTCGAGCTTCAATCAGCAAATTTATTGCATTAATAAAAAAGTGATCAATCTCATTGGCATGGTTAAGATGTAATACCATTGTTGTTTTTAAACGACTTGCTTTGAGCATTTCTATAAGTTTTTTGGTTATTCTTTGTGGTATCACTACAGGTAAACGCGTATGGATACGCAAGCGTTTGACATGACTAATTGCTTCTATTTGATGTATTAACCATTGTAAGTGTTCATCATTTGCCATCAATGGATCACCCCCACTAAAGATAACTTCATTTATCTCTTGGTGCTGATTGATATAGGTCAGTGCGGCTTCCCAACGTTTCTTATTCGGACTGTTATCTTGATAGGGAAAGTGGCGTCTAAAACAATAACGACAATTTATGGCACAACCTGCTTTTACAATCATTAACACACGATGTTTATATTTATGTAGCAAGCCTTCAGCGACAGTATCGTGTTCGTCTAAAGGATCTGGGCTAAATCCTTCGGTCATTGTAAATTCTTGTGATAACGGCATTACTTGCTTTAAGAGGGGATCATTGATGTCACCGCGCTTCATTTTTTCGATAAATGGACGAGGTACACGTACAGGAAAAAGGCTTCTTGCTTTAAAGTGTTGCAAGTAGTTGTCTGGCTCAATTGCTAACATCTTGAGTAGCAGTTTAGGGTCAGTTACTACATTTGCTAATTCTTTTTGCCAAGAAGTGTGCAAATTAGTGCTGATTTGGGTTATTATCTGCGGCATTTCAACATTCAAGTTAAGCTCTCTGTTAACAATTAAGAGAAAAATTTATGGCAACTTTTAGTACAAACCAATTCAAAAACGGTCTTAAATTAATGATCGATGGCGAACCATGTAACATTTTAGAAAACGAAATTGTAAAACCAGGTAAAGGCCAAGCGTTTAATCGCGTTAAAATTCGTAAACTTATTTCAGGCAAAGTGCTAGAGAAAACCTTTAAATCAGGCGACTCATGCGAAGGTGCTGACGTAATGGATACAGACCTTGCTTATTTATATGCCGATGGCGAATTCTGGCATTTTATGAATAATGAGACCTTTGAGCAAGTCGCAGCTGATGAAAAAGCGGTAGGTGATAACGTTAAATGGTTAAAAGAAGGTGATATGTGCACCATAACATTCTGGAATGGCAACCCTATTTCAGTAACACCTCCTAATTTTGTTGAATTAGAAATCACTGAAACAGATCCAGGCTTGAAAGGTGATACAGCGGGCACCGGCGGTAAACCAGCTACATTAGTTACTGGCGCCGTAGTACGTGTACCATTATTTGTTCAAATTGGTGAAATAGTGAAAGTTGATACGCGTACTGGCGATTACGTTTCTCGTGGTGGCAAATAAATTTTTATTTTGTAAATAAAATAAAATTAAAAGCTCACTTATGTGAGCTTTTTTATGCTTAGTGTATTGTCCTTATACGTGTTCCGATGGAGGTACTTGACTGGTATTGCCATCAGGCCAATCAGCAAATGGAAATGGATGTTTTTCAGTATTTACTGTTAGAAATTGATTAATTTGATAGATATAAGTATTTAAACTTTGGCCTAGCTTTAATAATTGGCGATTAGGCTTACTAGTAAATAGTAAGGTAATAAACTGAAAAATAGAGATTAAGGTAATAAAGAATCGAGCGAATCCTCCGATAAAGCCAAATAACAACATGGCAAGTCCGCGCTGCCAAATCCCAAAATTTTTCCATGTTTTTTCTGTCGTTGGTTCTTGGCCGAATAATTCATCTTCTAATTCACGTCTCATGTAAACTCCTAAATCGTTATCACACTATTGTTATATTAGATATAGCAAAGATAACGCCAATATATTTTTTATTTTATTTCTCAATGAGTTAATTTTTAATAAAAATATTCTAATGATGAAATGGATAATTAATTGGTGAATTACACTAACTTTCAATGAGATAAAAAAAAGCCTGCAATTGCAGGCTTTAAAAAGGGTGAATAATTTTATTCAAGTAACATTTAGAGCTACTATTTTATTTATTCATTAAGTTATCGTTAAAGTATTCTGTCATCATCGTTTTCAAATGCAACGTTGTACCCTCTCCTTCTTTAATACCATGAGTTCTATTGGGGTATGACATAAAATCAAATTGACGATTGTGTTTAACTAATTCGTTAATTAAGCGTTCGGTACCCTGATAATGAACATTGTCATCACCGGTACCGTGTATTAACAATAACTTACCCTGTAGGTTTTTAGCATGTGTTATAGGTGAGCCTTGTTTATAGCCTTCTTCATATTCTGGAAGTAGGCCTGAATAGCGCTCTTGATAAATGGTGTCGTATAGCTTTTGATCAGGTACGGGGGCTAATGAAATACCTACATGATATTGCTCAGGGTAACGAAACATCATGTTAAGTGTCATTGAGCCACCACCAGAGTGTCCCCAAATGCCAACGCGATTAGTGTCTATGTAACTCCAGCGTTTAGCCATGGCTATTAACGCGTCTGATTGATCCCTAGAAGACAACACGCCAATCGCACCATAAACTTGTTTACGCCATTCTCTGCCTTTGGGTGCTCGTGTGCCTCGATTATCAATTGAAGCGAGTATATAGCCTTGTTCGGCTAACATTTGATTCCAAAGGTAAGCATTACCATTCCATCTGTCTTGAACTGTTTGCCCCCAAGCTTCACCATAAACATAAAAAATAATAGGGTATTTTTTTGTTGGGTCAAAGTTATATGGGCGAGTGATGTAGCCATCAAGTACCAAACCATCTTGTGCTTCTACTTGAAAAAACTCGGTTTTAGCGATATTAAGTTTTGCTAATTTTTCAATTAATGCTTTGTTGTCCATCATCATGTGTTTTTGTTGATGACCTTCAACTTTAATCAAACTTTTTTGTGTGGGGCGATCAAAGGTTGAAAAAGAATGTATCGCCCATTGACCATCTTCAGACATTTGATAACTGTTTGAACCAGCAAATGAATTAGGTGTGATTTTTTGGTTAACAGTACTTGCGTCTAATCGGCTTCTAAACAAATAGCGTTGAGATACATTTTTAGGAGAAGCGATATAATATAGCCAGCCATTTTGTTCATCTACCGCTTCAATACTGATGGTATCAAATTGACCTGGTGTTAAATCTAATTTGGTTTTTCCGTCTCGTGATATTTTGTAAAAATGACGCCAGCCGCTCGTTTCACTTGTCCAAATGAAGAATTGGCCATTTTCAATCCACTTAGCATCAGTAATACCGTCTAAAAAGTATTCATCTTTTTCTGTATAAATTTTTGTTACTTCACCAGTAGATGCGCTAGTAAGATATAAATTGTTAGTATCTTGCTTACGATTTAAATGTTGTATTAATATTTCGTCACTATTACCGCTCCAATTCATACGAGGAATATACATATCGCGTGAGTTATTAGGTAATTGGCTCCAAACTGTCTTTGCTGTGTTCAAATCGACTATGCCGACTTTGGCAAGGGCATTGGTTTCTCCAACTTTGGGGTAAGGAAATTTAGTTATTGTAGGGTAAAGTTCATCAGTGTTATTAATCATGATGAAATCTTTACTGCCTTTGGTGTCAAGTTGCCAGTAGGCTATCTTACTATCGTCAGGACTCCATCTAAAACCGTCCTTTATTTGAAACTCTTCCTCGTAAACCCAATCAAATAATCCATTGATCACGCCATTGCCAGCATCTTTGGTTAATTGTTTTATTGTATTGTCTTTATTAGGTTTATCGATTTCTTCAACATAAATATTATTTTCAAAAACATAAGCAACTTTAGTGGCATCAGAGGAAAATTTTGCAAACATTAATGTGCTAGGTTTAGCTAATTGACCACCTAATTTATGTAATTGATTATTGGCAAGCGTTAACACCCAATAATCACCTCGGCTATTGGAACGCCATACACGTTTGCTGTTGGTATAAATAAGTAACTTTTGCCTATCGTTAGACCAAATATAATTATCGATTGTTAAAGGTTTGTTTTCTCCTTCAGGTATTAATTGCTCAGCAGTTATTAATACCTTTTTGGCTAACGTTTCAGGATTATAGACAACAATATCTTTTCCTAGACTTTTTTCTTCACCGTTATCATCGATGATTTTTGTCGCAGAGTCTTCTATTGCGGTATAACCTGAACCATCAGCCAACCACCTAATGCGGCCAATATGATCAGAACTGAAGTTGTTATCTTTATATATTTTTTCAATAGTTAATTGTGGAGTGATTAATGTACTTTTTGCAGTGGTACTGCCATTGCTTGAAATACTTTGACAAGCGACTAATGAAATAGCGCTCCCTGTTAAAGCCATCCAATGTAAAATTTTTTTCATTTCATCTCAACTTTGATTAAATTTGTACCTACTTTAAATTGTATACAATATTCTAGCAATGTAATTGGTCGAAAATATCTTGCAATTTATCAGAAATTTTATTGAAAAAGGCGAAAATGCCCCCAGTTAATTAGCTATTGCTACCCCCATACTACTTTAAATGGCATGGGTATATAAACCAATCCCCACACTAGTTAAGGTGAATCATGCTAAAAGCACTTGAAATATCTGCATTAAAAAAAGTCTATAAAGGTGGCTTTGAAGCTCTCAAAGGTATAGATCTCACGGTTAATGAAGGCGATTTTTTTGCATTATTAGGGCCTAATGGTGCGGGAAAATCGACGACGATTGGCGTTATTACCTCGTTAGTTAATAAAACGTCAGGTCAGGTGAAAGTGTTTGGACACGATCTAGATACTGAGCTAGAAGCGGCTAAAAGTTATATTGGTTTAGTACCTCAAGAATTCAACTTTAATCAATTTGAATCATTAACAACCATTCTTGTTAATCAAGCTGGTTATTATGGTGTAGAACGCAGTTTAGCCCATAAAAGAGCTGAAAAGTATTTAAAGCAGCTTGATTTATGGGAGAAGCGACACGCCGCCGCTCGTATGTTATCTGGAGGAATGAAAAGGCGATTAATGATAGCTCGTGCCTTAATGCATGAGCCAAAAATGTTAATTCTTGATGAGCCAACTGCTGGTGTTGATATTGAGCTACGACGTTCAATGTGGGATTTTTTACGCGAGCTAAATCAGCAAGGTATTACTATTATTTTAACCACGCATTACTTAGAAGAAGCAGAAATGCTTTGTAGAAATATTGCAATAATAGATTCAGGTCTGATTGTTGAAAACACCACAATGAAGGCATTATTGTCAAAATTAGATGTAGAAACTTTTGTTTTAGATCATGCAGAAACATCTGTTTCACCATCATTAGACGGTTTTAGTTACCGTATACTTGACGAACATTCGTTAGAAATTGATGTAAAGAAATCGCAAAATATTAATCAAGTGTTTACTCAACTTACAGACCAAAAGATAGATGTAAAAAGTATGCGTAATAAATCTAATCGTTTAGAAGAATTATTTGTCACCTTAGTCAGCAATGGTTTAGGTAATAATAACGAGAAATCGTCAGATAAACCTGAAGCAGGAGCTAACTAATGTCGTCAAAAAGAAATTTCGTCGCTCTTAAAAGTATTATGTATAAAGAGATACATAGGTTTATACGTATTTGGGTGCAAACATTAGTACCACCAGCAATTACTATCAGTTTGTATTTCGTTATTTTTGGCTCATTAATTGGTGCTCGTATTGGTGAGATGGGAGGCTTTGATTACATGTCTTTTATTGTGCCGGGGCTCATTATGATGAGTGTGATTACAAATTCCTATTCTAATGTAGCCAGTTCATTTTTTAGTGCTAAATGGCAGCGTAATGTTGAAGAAATGTTGGTCGCACCTGTCCCCAATTGGGTCATTGTTGCCGGTTACGTGGGCGGAGGTATGGCTCGGGGGATTCTCGTTGGATTAATCGTAACATTGGTCTCATTATTTTTTGTTGAAATACAAATACATAATATTTGGGTGATTATAATAACGGTAAGTTTAACCTCGGCGACTTTTGCATTAGGCGGATTAATTAATGCGATATTTGCAGGCAGTTTTGATGATATTTCTATTATTCCTACTTTTGTTTTAACCCCGTTAACCTATTTAGGTGGAGTGTTTTATTCAATTAGTTTGTTACCTGATTTTTGGCAAGGTGTATCCCAGATTAATCCAATAGTGTATATGGTTAATGCGTTTCGTTATGGTTTTTTGGGTATCTCAGATGTTAGTTTGACTGTGTCATTTGGTGTTTTATTTGTGTTTATTGTGTCTCTATTTGCTATTGCGATGACATTGATCACCAAAGGTATTGGCTTACGTAGCTAATCAAGAGTATTCGAAAATGAAAAATTTAGAAGTGATCGGTGACTCTAAAGCAATTATTACTAATCAACCTGGTATACATGAAAAGCTAGAGTCATTGGTACTTAAGCATTTGGCTCACCCGTCAAAAAAGCCAGTGCAGGAGCATACGCTAAAAGCATTTGAGCAGGTTAATGAACGAGTTCAGCAACATATAGGTAACGTGATATTTGATTCATGCTGTGGCGTTGGTCAAAGCACTCGCTTATTGGCTAAAATGCATCCTGATGCTTTAGTCATTGGTATTGATAAGTCAGCTCATCGTATTAATCGTAATGATAGCGAATTAGTGGTTAACACTGGTACACAAGAAGTCGATAATTATATTTTAGCTCGTGCAGATTTAAATGACTTTTATCGTTTAGCCGTTGAAGCACAATGGCCCGTAGCTCAACATTTCATTTTATACCCTAACCCTTGGCCTAAAGCTAAGCATATTCAAAGGCGTTGGCATGGTAGTGCGGTATTTCCTGAAATATTGAAACTAGGGAGTACATTAATCTTGCGTAGTAACTGGCGATTATATTTAGAAGAATTTCAATTCGCCGCCGCTTTAGTTGGTAAGGAAGGTGAAATCACCTCAGTTGATGATAAACAAGCTTTAACACCTTTTGAGGCTAAATATAAAGCAAGTGGGCAAGAGTGTTGGCAGTTACTTATTAATTAATAAGTAACTGCCAACAGATTGAGAAGTTAGTGAAAAAAGCTAAATTTTAGCTAAAAATATTATCAAAAATTATTTTTTATAGAATCAATGTGTTTTAAATTTATAATTATCAATTGCTTACTGTTTTGGCGTGAATGTTGATTGTTATTCGGTATGTTTATTTCTAAGGAAGAATAAGATGACTGATAATATCAAAAAAAATGTATTGATGGTGGCGTTTAGCGGTTTAGTATTGATTGAATTAGGCTTGGTTTATCTTGCCTCTTTAGTCGCATAAGATGTAATTAACATGAAAAATACAAGACATTTGCGATAAATTTTATTAAAGTGCCGCTCTTATTATAAATCGTTTCGGCTTTCCTAATAATAAGGAAGGCGTATTAAGTGAATGTCTATGACGGCTAATAAAAGTGCGGCTAAAGCTACGGCTACAGAAGAATCGTTACATCGCATCTTTACCATTCCAGAAGCGCCTGACTCTACGCTCGGGCTAATAGAACAAGAAATGTCGCAAAACCTTGCGGGTTTTCTTGGTGATCATATTGTTGCAAAAGATCATTTACTTACCTCAATTGAAAAAGATTTTGCGTGTTCAGCTATTCCTGAAGACCCTGCTTATGTGTCTGATCACATGCATCATTTACTTGAAAAGCTGGTAGCACAATCGGTACATACATCTAGCCCAAGTTTTATTGGGCATATGACATCAGCACTTCCTTATTTTATTTTGCCCTTGTCTAAGCTTATGGTGGGCTTAAATCAAAACTTGGTTAAAATTGAAACATCTAAAGCATTTACGCCATTAGAACGTCAAGTGCTGGGTATGATGCATCGCTTGGTTTATCAAGAAGATGATACTTTTTATCAACGTTGGATGCATAGTGCAAAGCATTCTTTGGGAGCATTTTGCTCGGGTGGCACTGTTGCCAACATTACCGCATTATGGGTTGCGAGAAATAACTTACTGAAAGCGGATGGAAACTTTAAAGGTGTGGCGCAACAAGGCTTGTTCGCTGCATTAAATCATTATCAATATAATGGTCTTGTTATATTAGTGTCTAGTCGAGGTCATTATTCATTAAAAAAATCTGCAGATATCCTTGGCATTGGTCGTGATAGTGTTATTGCCATACCCACTGATGAACATAACCGTATTGATTGCGCTAAATTACGTGAAAAGTGTTTAGAGCTACAACAGCAAAACATTGCTATCTTAAGTATTGTTGGTGTTGCAGGAACAACAGAAACCGGTAGTGTAGATCTATTAGAGAAAATGGCCCATATAGCGCAAGAATTTAGTTGTCATTTTCATGTTGATGCAGCTTGGGGTGGTGCCACACTGCTTTCTAATAAGCATCGTAGTATTTTGAAAGGTGTTGAATTAGCCGATTCTGTCACCATTGATGCGCACAAACAGATGTATGTGCCTATGGGAGCAGGTTTAGTTGTCTTTAAGAATCCTTCATTAGCATCATCTATTGAACATCATGCTGAATATATTTTACGGAAAGGCTCCAAAGATTTAGGCTCTCATACACTTGAAGGCTCTAGGCCAGGTATGGCAATGTTAGTTTATGCCAGCTTGCATATAATTAGTCGACCAGGGTATGAATTATTAATTAATCAAAGTATTGATAAAGCCAATTATTATGCGCAAATTATCGACCAACATGAAGACTTTGAACTCATTACTAAGCCTGAACTTTGTTTATTAACCTATAGATATAACCCTAAACAGGTTCAAGATTATCTAGAGCGTTGTAATGAAAAAGAACAATTAGCGGTGAATCAATTACTTGATCAGCTCACTAAATTTATCCAAAAGCGCCAACGTGAAAATGGTAAGTCATTTGTTTCACGTACACGGATAGAAGTAGGTAAATATCAAAATCGTAAAACACTGGTGTTTCGCGTGGTGTTAGCAAATCCTCTAACCACTAAAGCTATATTAAACGATATTCTCCAAGAACAAGCTGAATTAGCACAAGAAAGTATAAGCTTTTTACCTAAGTTATTTGAAAAATCTTCTCAGTTAATTTGATCAAAACAGTAGATACCCATTGAAAATGACCAATTATTCTTTCGTTTTGAAATGTAATTGAAAGCATTATGTTTCGTTTGTTTTTGTTTTAAAGTAATGAAAATTAATGACTTATTTTATATTCCATATAAAAAACACTTATTTCTCTTACGGTTTTTTTATGAATCGTAACTTATATGCTTTTATTTTGTAATTCATTGTGTAATAATTCAACTTAACTTACATGGGTGGAGAGTTTTTATGCAGTGCAATGAAAGTCAATTTACAACTAATCAAACAAATGAAAGAAACTATGATGCCGTTGCGATTGAACAGCAATTAGCGAAAGCACAAGAAGAAATAGCTGATCTAAAATCACAAATTATGTGGTTAGAGCGCTCATACGAATAATATAAAATATCATCAAAGAAAGGGATAAACATATCAAGTTTATCCCTTTTTTGTTTGCTAGAGTGAAATATTACAAATTTGTTTTCTTAAGATGTAAGTGGCTTATTTAAATGAACCTGTAAATTATCAATTAAACGCGCCTTACCGCAATGGGCTGCAGCGAGAATAACAAGCTCCGTATCGTCTTCACTAGCGGGTTGTAGTGTTTGTGCATGACAAATATGGATATAGTCTGTTTTTAATCCAGCATTATCTATAAAGCTTGCTGCTTGCTTAGCCAAACCGATAAAGTCTGTATCGTGTTGAATTTTTTCTGCAAGCCAATGAATATTTTGACTTAAAGCTGGAGCTATTTTTTTCTCTTCTTCTGTGAGGTAACCATTTCGAGAGCTCAACGCAAGACCACTGGCTTCTCTAACTGTTGCGACTGGAATGATCTTAATAGGCATAGATAAGTCTTCAACCATGGTTTGAATGACTTGTACTTGTTGATAATCTTTTAAACCAAAACAAGCCACATCAGGCTGAACAATATTAAATAGTTTGCAAACGACTGTCGCTACACCACGAAAATGCCCTGGTCGGCTTTCTCCGCAATAACCTTCGGATACATTTGGCACTTCAATATAGCTTTGTTTATCTGTTCCCTTTGGATAAATAATGTCAGAAGTTGGAGTGAAAAGTAAATCGGTTCCTGCAGCGGCAAGCTTTTCTTGATCTGCTTGCATAGTACGCGGGTAACTATCGATATCTTCATTTGCGCCAAATTGCATAGGGTTAACAAAAATACTTGCAACAATTCGGTCAGCGTGTTGCAGTGCTTCAGTAATTAATGATATGTGACCAGAATGTAAGTTACCCATCGTTGGTACAAACGCAACGGTTAGTCCTTCTTTGCGCCAGGCTTTGACTTGTTTACGTACTTCAATTATTTCGTTTGTTGTTTTCATTTGTATCACTAATTAAATATGTGGTCTTCACTTGGAAAATTACCATTGGTTACTTCTGATATATAAAGTTCAACGGCTTTTTGAATATCTCCAGTGTCGATTAGAAAGTTACGAGAAAATTTAGGCATGTAACTGCAAGAAATACCTAAGGCGTCGTGCATAACGAGTATTTGTCCGTCGGTATCTTTACCAGCCCCAATACCTATTGTAGGAATAGATACCGCTTGGGAAATAGCTTTACCTAAATTTGCTGGAATACATTCTAAAACAAGTAATTGTGCGCCAGCTGCTTCTAATAGTTTGGCATGTTCGATCATTTCATTAGCTTGACTTTGTTCACGACCTTGTACTTTAAAGCCACCAAATACGTTAACTGACTGTGGTGTTAAGCCAAGGTGTGCACAAACAGGAATACCTCTTTCTACTAGGCCTTTGATGGTATCAACTAACCATTTCCCCCCTTCAATTTTTACCATGCTTGCACCGGCTTGCATTAATTTTGCCGCATTTGTATAAGCTTGCTCAGTGGTTGCGTAGCTCATAAAAGGCATATCGCTAATGATGAGTGTATTTTCGACGCCACGCTTAACACATTGTGTGTGGTAGGCCATATGTTCGATGTTTACGGGTAATGTATCATCTTGACCTTGTAAAACCATACCCAAAGAGTCACCAATTAAAATGGCGTGAATACCCGCTTGGTCAAAAATTTTGGCGAAACTTGCATCGTAAGCGGTGATCGTTGATATTTTTTCACCTTGTTGTTTCATTTTTCGTAAAGTTGCGGTGGTTATTTTTTTCATCATTTTTCCACTAAGCTTAGGTGGTGAGTTAATAAGATAAACTTTTTATATATTAACGTTTAATTATAACTGAGTGAAGTTAATCACGCAGCTTGCTATGAACTTTAAGTCCATTGATATCAATGTTACGGGCAAGTAATGAGATTGATTGGCCATCAGGAAGTTGTAACTCAGGGGCTATTTCGGCTAAAGGGATTACGACAAATTCACGTAAATGTAAGCCATAATGTGGAATGATAAGTCTGTCGGTATTAATGACTTCCTGACCGAATAGTAATATGTCTAAATCGAGAATTCTTGCCCCCCAGCGATTGTCTTTACGTACTCTACCCGCGTTGTTCTCAATAGCTTGTAAATTATTAAGCAACTTAAGAGGAGACAATGAGGTATTAAGTGCTGCCACTGCATTCATATAATCAGGCTGGTCTTGTGGTCCCATTGGACGACTGTAATATAATGAAGATACTGTAACAAGCTGCGTATTTTCAATATGCTCAAGTTGTTCTAATGCATTAATTATCTGCTGTTTAGGATTTGATAAATTACTCCCAAGACCAATGTAAACTAACGTCATGGCTTTACTCTTGGGTGTTCGATGCATTTTTTTGTGGGCTTTTAGGCTTTCTTTTTTTACGTGGACTGCGTTTACTGACAGGTTTAGCAACAGATTTTATCATAATTTGTTGGGTGTCGTAGTTACTGTGTTGAAAGTCAGTCCACCATTGTGACAATTTAACCAATTCAGTATTTTCATGCTCGAGTGTTGCACGTAACAATAAGAAGTCATAACCCGCTCTAAATTTGATATGCTCCAATGTTTTAAAGGCTTTTTTACCTTCTCGACGTTCAAACTTTTCTTGTAATATCCAAATATCTTTCATTACCGCTTGGAAGCGTTTTGGTATTGCAATACTGCGTTGTTGCTCAGACATAATTTCATGATAAGCGGAAAAAAATGTGTCTTGTGGTGTCATTGTTGTTGTGGCTTTAAGCTGTAGTATTTTCTGCTGTAATGGATACCATAAAACTGCTGCGAATAAAAAAGCAGGTGTTACACGTTTATCATTATTAATACGGTCATCGGTGTTTGATAATGCGGTAGCTATGAGGTTTGCCAGATAAGGAAATTCATCGCTTTGCAATGCTTGCTCAACTATTGGAAAGAAATAGGTAAATAATTGGTATTCTCTTAATTGGTTAAAATTAACTAAGGCTTTGCCGGATAAAAATAGCTTATTAAATTCTTCAAACATGCGAGCGGGAGGAATATTTGCTAAGAGTGGGGCTAATGACTTAATTGGTTGCTTAGTTTTTTTACTAATTTCCATATTAAGTTTAGTCGCAAAACGAATAGCTCTTAACATTCTAACAGGATCTTCCCTGTAGCGAGTTTCAGGATCGCCAATTAAACGAATTTGTCTATCGTTAATATCTTGAATACCATTAGCAAAATCATGTACGGTGAAGTCTTTAGCGCTGTAATAAAGAGCATTTATGGTAAAATCTCTGCGCTCGGCATCTTCTTCGATCGAGCCGTAAATGTTATCGCGCAATAACATGCCATGTTCACTTTGTTTCGATTGTTTTTGGCATTGTTGCTGTTTTTCACTTGCAGTATCGTGATGCCCACGAAAGGTGGCTACTTCAATAATATCTCGGCCAAATACGATATGTGCTAATCGAAAACGTCTACCTATCAGACGGCAGTTCCTAAAAAGTGTCTTAATTTGTTCTGGGGTTGCATTGGTTGCAATATCGAAATCTTTCGGTGATATTCCAAGTAATATATCACGAACACCACCACCCACTAAATAGGCATCGTAGCCAGAGCTGTTAAGTCTGTTTAATACTTTTAACGCATTAATACTTATAAATTTACGAGATACCGAGTGCATGTCTCGGGTTAAAACAGTGGCTGTACTACTGTTTTTTTTGTTTTTACTTTTAGGGCTCGTGAATACTTTTTTACACAAATTGATGACTTTTTTAATAACGATTTCCTGGCGGGCACTATTTTTATTGCCGCGCAATAATATACCAGAATGCTAAAAAAGAGAATTGAAAAGCGACAATTATTGTTCAAATAAGGTGATTTTTTGTACCTTAGGCACATTATCTATTTGCCAATGTTCAATTGCCCACTCTATGATTTGAGCCACACTAGCATTAATTAGTGATGGGGCTGGTTGTTGTCCTAAGAAAGCTAATGCCTGCACTAATGATTTTTGGGGGGCGCTTATATCAATAGCTGGCGCTTTATTTTGCTTACTAAGCTTATACCCTTCGCTGGTTACAGCTAGTGGAATATGACCATATTGAGGGGGAGATTTGTCCAGGGTATCAAATAAAGTTAATTGTCTCATTGTTGGCTCTAATAAATCGCACCCGCGTATTACATGGGTAATTTTTTGATAAATATCGTCAGCAACAACGGCAAGTTGGTAGGCAAAAAGACCGTCTTTACGGTGTATAATAAAATCTTCGTTTGCTAACGCATCATCACCATGGACTGAGCCTTGAATTATATCGGTAAAATGATTAATTGGATGCGTGTTTATTAACCGGACAGCCGCATGATGATGAGAGCAGTTAAGTTGCCGGCAATGTCCTTGATAAATGCCGCCTAAGGCTTTTATATTAGCACGTGTACATTGGCAGTAATAGCAACGGTGACTTTTATGAAGTTGATTCAATAGTGCGCGATAGCGCTCACTTTGCTTACTTTGATATAAGACATTTTCATCCCAATGTAGCCCATAAGCATCAAGGGTTTTTAGTATATTTTCGCTTGCTCCAGCTAACTCTCTTGGTGGATCTATATCTTCAATTCGTACAAGCCAAATTCCATTATTTTTGCGTGCATCTAAAAAACTAGCAAGAGCTGTGATCAAAGAACCAAAGTGGAGTAAACCTGACGGGGAGGGAGCAAAGCGACCACGATACGGATTATCGTGTCGCTCTGAAATACTGTTTTGCATTACAAATGGCTTCTTAGCCAGCCATTTGACGTTCTTTTATTTCTGCTAGGGTTTTACATTCGATACATAAGTCGGCTGTTGGGCGAGCTTCCAAGCGACGAATACCAATTTCAATTCCACATGAGTTACAGAAGCCAAAATCGTCATCTTCAATAAGTTGTAATGTTTTTTCAATTTTCTTAATGAGTTTACGTTCACGATCTCTCGTACGAAGCTCTAAACTAAATTCTTCTTCTTGTGCTGCACGATCTACAGGATCAGGGAAGTTAGCTGCTTCGTCTTGCATATGGGTAACAGTACGATCAACTTCTTCACGTAATTGTATGCGCCAAGCATCCAGAATCTTTTTAAAGTGTTCTAATTGCTCAGGGCCCATGTATTCTTCGTTAGGCTTTTCTTGGTACGGTTCTACACCGGCTAATGCCAAAATACCTAAAGCTTTTTTGTTTGGCATGCTCATTCTCCTAATACTCACTAGATCAAAAGGTAGTTTTAATGTTACCCGTTGACTGCATGTGCCAATTATCTAATAGACCTAAAGTTAAGAGGACTATATTGCGTCACAGTAAATAGAAATCAAGTATATAATGGAAATATAATTTCTTTTTAAATAAAATCAACACCTTAGCGAGAAATGGGTTGATTTAAGCTAAAAGCATTTATCTGCAAGCCTGCTCTTTTACAAGTTTTTATAGATGGCGTCAATCTTTATCTTTAATTTTCCAATTTTGTTTCAGTTAAAATCACTGGTAATTTCTTATTGAGGCTCATATCAAATATGCCATCAATGATTGAAAAATTAGCTTTGTAAGCGATTATTTTTACTCCTTTGTTTTTTGCTTCGATTAATAATTTAGCATATTGTGGATCAATATGTTGAGCAGCTTGAACGCTGTTAATACCAGAATGCATTACAGCAAAAAATAATACTGCTCGGTTACCTTGCTCGACCATTTCTATTAATTCACGTAAGTGCTTTTGTCCTCTTGTGGTAACTGCATCGGGGAAGTAACCTTTGTTGTTCTCAAGCAAGGTGACTGATTTAACTTCGATATATGTATCGGGCTTATCTTCAAACTTTAATAATATATCAATACGACTATTTTCAGCACCGTATTTAACTTCTCGTTGTAAAGAGCTAAAGCCATTTAGCTCTTTTATCGATTGATTGTTTAGCGCTTCTTCAACGACTTGATTTGCACGTAGTGTATTAATGCAAATAAAGTCATTATTTTTAGTTTGCGTGATTTCCCAGCTAAAAGGGTACTTACGTTTAGGATTATCTGACGTACTGTACCAAACGATATCTTCAGATTCAGCGCAACCTTTCATTGCTCCTGTATTTGCACAATGTGCGATATGGATAGAGCCATCAGGCAAAGTAATATCAGCTAAAAAGCGTTTATAACGTTTTATTAATATGGCTTGTTTTAATGGAGGTACAAATTTCAATGTGATTTATCAACTATTCATCGTCATTATATAGTACTTTATTTATAACGTATTTGATAAAAAGATTAACTCCTGCGGTGTTTTAATGTGATAAACTTTGCCTATTATATTGCGACTTAAGTGTAGCTAGATAAACACATAAATGAGGAAACTTTACCTATGTCATCAGTGACTAATATCTTCTTAACCAACAATAAATCTTCGTCTCAGTGGCAGAATGAAAATCTTTTGCAAATTATTGAAGATGATATTTATATTTACCTTGATAAAAGCTTTTCTTCACCGTTAAAAAATATTCAACGAGCTGCCCGTAGCATTGAAAAGTTAGGCGTGAAACATGCTTGTTTAAAAGGTGATTTATGGGGAATAGATTCTCAATGGGCTTTTGCTTTAGGTTTTACTTGTGTTGGCAAGCTCACCAATATTGAATTTACGGGTGAGCAAACCACTATAGATACCCTTAATAATAAGCTTGCTGTTTATGCATGGTCACGTAATTTAACGAATCAAACGCCAAGTGAATTAACGCCATTATTACTTGCTAAGCAAGCACAGGATTATATAACGGCTCAGGCGCCGGATTGCGTTAGTAGTCGTCTCATTAGTGGGGATGACCTAGCTAAGCAAGGTTGGGTTGGTGTATATAATGTCGGTAAAGGAAGTGTAAACCCTCCATGTATTGTTGAAATTGATTACAACCCTACGGATGATGAGCAAGCGCCAATTTCTACATGTTTAGTGGGTAAGGGCATTACTTTTGATAGCGGTGGTTATAGCTTAAAAGCAAGTGTTGGTATGTTTCATATGAAATGCGATATGGGCGGTGCCGCTGTCGTGTCAGGAGCGTTAGCTCTTGCCATACGACAAGGACTAAACAAGCGCGTTAAGCTTATTTTGTGCTGTGCTGAAAATATGGTGAGCAATAATGCATATAAATTAGGCGATATTTTAACATACAAGAATGGTGTTAGTTGTGAAATTGCTAACACAGATGCAGAAGGGCGAATTGTACTTGCTGATGGCTTATTAATGGCCAGTGAAAATAATCCTTCAATGATCATTGATGCAGCAACATTGACAGGAGCTGCAGTATTAGCAACAGGTGGTGATTACACTGCATTATTTTCCTTAGACGAGCAGCTCGCTGAGCAAGCTAAGCAAGCCGCTAATATTGAAAGTGAACCTTTATGGCAGCTTCCATTAGAAAAATGGCACCAAGAAAAATGTCCATCAGCATTCGCTGATACTGCTAATAGCCGTCCTGTACCTGGTGGTGGTCCTGGTGGTGCCAGCAATGCAGCTGGATTTTTATCACGCTTTGTTGATAGTAAAGGTTGGTTACACTTTGATTTAGCCGCGGCTTATAATGGTAGTGCTAATGATCAATGGGCAGCAGGTGCTACTGGCTTAAGTATTGCAACTATTGCCAATCTATTACTCACGCAGTAATACAATAATAATGGATAAAACACAGGCGATTATGCTTTTAGCGCTTGTGTTTTGTCTGTAACAAAGCTTTGCAACCATGAACGTGCACTTTCTATATTACTAAAAACATGAAAAGTGAGTTTGTAGTTTTGATAGATTCGGTGTAATTGCATTTGTTGAATATCACCAGCGTTACTATTAAGAATAACACTTGCATTTGCTATCATTCCGCGTTTCACACGATACTTTGTAAGTTCAGTTAATGCGAGTTCAGCATCTGGGGTAAATACTCGATTACCATAAAAAGTCGCTAATAATCCCCAAGGCTTATGGTTAAATAATTCGCAGGCATTATACATATCTTGTACATATTGCTCGGTAACTTCTGTGCCAAACGGGCCTTTAGCATCCACTAACAGAATATTTTCAACGAGTTCAATAGTGTATTGATCATATTGTGCAAGTTTCATTGTACTAATCCATTGTCTGACAAGAACAACCATTAATAACAACTTTTGAATTATTTGCCAAGTAAGCATGTTTTGATGAAAATGCAAATATTTAAAACGTTAATAATCAGTTGATTATTTTTTAACTAATGACAGACCCTAGGATAAAAACATTCAAAATAAAGCCTAAACATTCACAGTTAGTGATTGAAATTCATTGTTCTTGAACGTGAACAATGCTTGAAATTGTATACGTTAATCAAGCTAAACAATCTTTACCAAAAACCTTTACGTCAATCGGAATGTTGAATGCTAGAATTGAAGTATTTTTTAAAGACGACCTTTTAAGTAAAATAATGCCTACTCCATTACCCATTGATAATATAAAAGCCGACTTTTTGAGTGCATTAAAATCAAATTTCACGTTGATTCTATCGGCTGAACCCGGAGCGGGTAAATCAACAAGGTTACCTTTATGGTTATTAGAAGATAACCTCGCTATTCAAGGAAAAGTATACCTTTTACAACCTAGGCGAGTTGCTGCAAAAAATATAGCTATATATTTAGCCGCACAAATAGGGGAGCCTGTAGGGCAAAGTGTGGGGTACCGTTTACGCAATGAAAGTAAGGTTTCAAAAAATACCCGTTTAGAAGTCATAACCGAAGGGATTTTAGTGCAAATAATGCAAGCAGATCCTGAATTAGCTAATACCTCATTAATTATATTTGATGAATTTCATGAACGTTCATTGCAAGCAGATTTAGCTTTTGCCTTAGCGCGCGATATTCAACAAGGTTTACGTGAAGACTTAAGGTTATTATTAATGTCTGCAACCTTGGCAAACGATGAATTACAAAAAGCTTTGCCAGACGCTTTGAGTCTAAAAACGACGGGTAGAAGTTTTCCGGTAACCGTTGAATATCAGCCCATTAAGAATATTCGTGCGTGGCGAGATCAAGCTGCAGTAGTAATCAAACAAACATTAATCACACATCAAGGTTCAATATTAGTATTTCTCCCCAGTAGTGCAGATATTCGTTATCTGGCAACCGCACTCGAAAATATTGTGAATGCTGAATTAGTTGTTTGCCCACTGTATGGCGATCTGAGTCTTGCAGAACAACAGCGAGCTATTCAGCCTTGTAAAGAGAATGTTAGAAAAATAGTCTTAGCGACTAATATTGCAGAAACGAGTTTAACCATTGAAGGCATTAATATTGTTATTGATTCAGGGCTTGAAAAAGTCGCTATTTATGATGAGAACACTCTCACAAATAAGTTGCTTCAACGAAATATCGCTAAATCTTCAGCGATTCAACGTATGGGACGAGCGGGGCGATTATCTGCTGGGCATTGTATTCGACTGTTTAATGAAGAAGAGTTTCAACGACGTTCACTGCAAAGTGGTTTAGCCATTCATCAAGCTGATATTTTACCTGTGGTTATTGAAGCGGCTCGTTGGCAAGTAAGTCGGTTAGCGGATATTCCATTGCTGGACTTTCCTAATGAAGCTATCGAAAATCAAGCGTGGCAAACCTTAATAAATATTGATGTCGTTGATGAAAAAAGAAAATTAACGCCTCATGGACTAGAAGTGGTGCAGTTGCCATGTCATGCGCGCTTTGCCCACATGATCATTCAAGCAAAAACATTAGAGCAAAAATATGACTGTAAAGGTTTTACGTTTCTTGCCTGTTTATTAGCAGCCTTATTAGAAGAACGAGATGTTTTTTCAATAGAACAATCGCGAGGCAACAGTGATATAAGTCAAAGAATACGATTTATTCTTTCTAATAATAAAAATTATAAAAGTAGGCAAATTCTACTTCAAGCGAAAAAGCTAGCGGATAAAATACAGGTTAAGCAAATTTCAAACTTACCATTAGGTAATATCGGTATTCTAGTTTATTTGGCTTATCCAGAACGGTTACTCAAACGTAGAAATAACGCCGGTGATTATCTTGCTAGTTATGGTAAAGGGGTAACATTGGATCTTCATGATGCATTAAATAATGAAGAATATTTGGTTGCGGCACATTTAACGCAATTTCAACAGCAACTTCAAGTAAGGTTAGCGGCTATTGTTGATATTCAACAGTTAACTTCATGGAAACTAGCCAAACAAAATTATCATGAAAGCTTACATTATGATGAAAAGTCAGGACGTATAAATGCCGTAAAACAAAAAAAAATAGGCGCTATAATTCTTGAAGAAAAAGCAGAAAAAGCGCTGATGAATGAAGATGATGTTTTTGCTATTTGGCTTGAGCAGTTAAAGAAACATGGTCTGACATTATTAAAATGGAAAAAAGAAGATAAAGATTTATTGTTAAGGTGGCAATGGTTAAATTCAATATCAATCGATAATGACTTTCCTGATGTTAGTGGGCAGTCACTTATTAAGAATGCTTCATTATGGTTTAAACCTTATGTTAGTAATATCACCACTAAAGCGCAGCTATTAAAATTGAATGTATCTGAAATGCTGTTAACTATGCTTGATTACCAACAACAGCAATTATTGAATAAATGCGTACCGAGTTATTATGTTGGTCCAACAGGACGAAAGTGCACTATTCGTTACAGTCTTGAACACGCTCCCGTTGTTTCTTTACCTATGCAGGAAGTTTACGGTCTAAAAACTAGCCCAGCAGTAGGCGATGAAAAGTCAAAAGTAAATTTGACCTTTGAATTACTATCGCCGGCACAACGGCCTATTCAAATAACCGCTGACTTGGCCGGTTTTTGGCGAGGCAGTTATAAAGCTGTACAGAAGGAAATGAAAGCTCAATACCCAAAACATTATTGGCCAGATGACCCTGCAAATGCTATAGCAACCAATAAAACTAAAAAATATGCCCTAATTAAATAGTCATTGAGTTGTATCTTTAATATTATTAATGTTTTTATTTGAGAGGTTATTTCGAAATGTATTTATCAAGTATTTTTTGATACTCACCACTAGACTTTAATTGTTTGATACGCTTTGTAAAAAGATCTCTGATATTTTGATCTCTAAATAAAAAACCGTTCGGGTTGGTACCAAGAATAGGAAAAAAATCGACTTCGGCTGTTGTATCAATATCTCCAGTTTTTTGTATTTGATTCCGATAGTACTTAAAAATATGTAAATCCATTTGAGCTATTTCAAAGCGTTTTAAGAACAGTGCTTTAACTTGTAAAGTTTGGTCATGTGTCTCCGAGTAATTCGGATGTTTATCCATTAATTTCTTATAATGATCCCCTAAATGTTTTTTAGCGCCTTGCCAACTTATTAAACTTTGTGTGCCAATATCATCTAGGCTTTTGAATGCGAAATTATTTTCAGACAAAGAAATTAAATAATTCTGATACTCATAAACAGGACCAGAATAATAACCTGGTAGATTTTCAGTCTTAATTGTGTGACTGTTGATATCACTCGCTACATCAACAGTCCCATTCTTGTAAAAATATATTCTTCTCAAATAAGGGAGGTATACGGGGGTTATCTTATAACCTTCAGGTTCTAAAGTTTTTGTAATTAGTTCTAGTATAATACCGTTATTCTCGTTAGGGATAACCTGATCTTCCCCAAATAATGTAGACATCTTTTATTTAGAAAATGAAGTATGATGAGAGATGTTATGAGTAATAATAAATACCCA
>NZ_BNAH01000015.1 GCF_014653195.1 Thalassotalea profundi | reverse complement strand
GTGGAGCGCATTCTAACGACTTCGCTAAAAGGATCAAGTGCTTTTTAGGCTTTTTTTACCTTTATCTGTTTGTTCGCTGAAATATTGAACTAAACGCAAATTTATTAGCCTACATTATAGGATCCTTTTTCGATCCTCTGTATAAATAAACAGGAGATTATGTATTCAATATGCTCTATATTAATTATCCGATCGATTTTCGATCCAAAACAATAATAAGCAACATCGTTAAAAGATGTGAGAACAATAATAATGAATAAACTAATTCTTTTGTTGATGGTTATTGGTGTAAGTAAATTAAGTTATGCGCAAGGTAGCGCGGAATATAAACAGGATAAGTTAATTTCAAGATTATTAAGCCAACAAGTTGATCAACAAATTTCTTTAGAAAATAGTGTACGTGCTATTTTAGCACGTTATCCAGAAAAAGTAGATTCTGTGATTCATGCTTCTTTGGACCTTTACCCTAATAGGTATAAAGAAATATTATCCGGTGCCATGAGAGCTGAGCCTGTTTTAGCTTGCGAAGTACTTGAAATATTTTTTAATGAAAAAATTGCAGATCCATTAGAACTTGTTGCTTTAGCAGTTGAAGCTGAGCCTGCTTATGCTCAAGAAATTGTTAACATTGCAATGTTAAGTAGCCCTGAAATTACCAAAGATATTGTTAATGTGGCTATTAATACTGAACCTGTACTTTCAGATTCAGTAGTAAAAAACTCTTTAACATCCTTTCCTGATAAAATAATAGACATTCTTTCCGGCGCAATTAAAGCTTTACCAGAACAAGTATCTTTTTATGTAAGTAATGCTATAGCTTTATTTCCAACCATGGGAGAAGAAGTAGTAGAAATGGCTGTATATAATAGTGCTGATGTGGAAGCTAGAAGAATAGTAAACTCGGCAATAGAAGCTGGTTTAAAAGAAGGCTCAGCCATGAACGCTGCAATAGCTGGTGGTGCTTCTAAAGAATTACTCGTAAAGGAACAGCATTAGTAGTAATTGATAAAAATCCCTATAACTTTCTATAGGGATTTTTATCACAAAAACGATATTTAGCTATGACAATTGTTCGCGTGCAATTGCACGATAAGCAATATCGGTACGAAACTCGGCACCATTCCAAGTGATTTGATCTAAAAGTTGATAAGCCGCTTGCTGAGCTTCTGTTACGTTATTTCCCAACGCCGTCGCACATAATACACGTCCACCAGCAGTAACCACATTTCCATCTTTCATCGCCGTACCCGCATGAAAAGTTTTACGATCATCCTGTGAATTGATAGATAATCCACTTATCACTTCACCTTTTTCATAATCGCCAGGATATCCACCTGCTGCTAAAACTACACCTACAGCCGCACGAGGATCAAAATTAATGCTAGCTTGATCTAGTTTTTGTTCACAAGCAAGTTGACAGAGTTCTACAATATCTGACTGAAGGCGCATCATTATAGGTTGTGTTTCTGGATCACCAAATCGACAATTATATTCTATGACTTTAGGTGTTCCATCAGCATCAATCATTAACCCTGCATATAAAAAACCAGTATACGGTGCATTCTCTTTCATCATGCCTTCTACTGTAGGGTAAATCACTTCATTCATTATACGTTCATGAATTTCAGGCGTAACAACAGGTGCTGGAGAATACGCACCCATACCCCCTGTATTAGGACCTTTGTCACCATTATAAGCACGTTTGTGATCTTGACTAGTAGCAAATGGTAATACATTTTTTCCATCAACCATCACAATAAAACTTGCTTCTTCACCATCCAAAAACTCTTCAATAACCACACGATGCCCTGCATCACCAAAAGCATTCCCTGCTAGCATATCTTTAATAGCATCTTCAGCTTCTGATAATGTCATCGCAACAATAACGCCCTTACCTGCAGCTAAACCGTCGGCTTTAACCACAATAGGTGCACCTTTTTCACGAACATACGCTAAAGCGGGGGCAATTTCTGTAAAATTTTGATACCAACCTGTAGGAATATTATTACGTGCAAGAAAATCTTTAGTGAATGCTTTTGAGCCTTCAAGTTGAGCAGCTTTTGCACTTGGACCAAAAATCATCAATCCTTGTGCTTGAAAAGCATCAACAACACCATCAACCAGTGGTTGTTCTGGGCCAACAATAGTAAGTGCTATATCATTGCTTTTCGCAAATTCAACTAGCCCTGAGATATCACCAACAGAGATAGCAATATTTTCTAATTTTGGTTCTGTTAATGTACCTGCATTGCCTGGAGCAACGAAGACCTTCTCAACATTCTTTGACTGGGCGGCTTTCCATGCAAGTGCATGTTCACGACCACCACTACCAATAACTAAAACATTCATTCATTCATTCCTACGAATATCAATACTAATTACGCGATAAGAAATAAACCTATCACGTAATCAGATTATTTTTATTTTACAAATTTTAAGGTCATGCGATCACTTTCGCCAATCGCTAAATATTTTTCTTTGTCTTGATCTTTTAGGGCAAGGCTTGGCGGTAATGTCCATACACCTCTTGGATGATCAGCTGTATCTTTTGGGTTAGCATTAACTTCACTACTTGCTGCGAGTGAAAAGCCAGCCGCTTTAGCAAAATCAATAACTAAAGCTTCAGGTACATATCCACTCTTCATATTCTCTTTCCAGTTTTGGCTTGTTGGCATTCTGTGTTCAACCACTCCCAACACACCACCTTTTTTAAGAGCGGTATAAGCATCTTTAAATACTTGCTGCATACCTTCTTCCCCCCAATTATGAAGGTTACGAAATGTTAATACTAAATCAGCACTACCTGCAGGCGCTAAAGTACTTGTTTTTTTCGGCACAAAATCGGTCAAAACCACTTCGCTGTATATAGGATCACTCGCAAGCATTTCCACTAGTTTTTTTCGTGAATTACTATAATAATTATCTTCACCTGTATCAGGGTAATGCGCTCCGTATAACTTTCCTTTACCTTTTAAAGCAGGTGCTAATATTTTAGTATACCAACCACCTCCAGGAGTGATTTCAACCACAGTCATTTCAGGCATAAAACCAAAAAACTCAAGAGTTTCTTTAGGGTGACGGTACTGATCTCTGGCTTTATTTTCAACAGAGCGATGATCACTATTAATTGCATTCTCTAATGCTGATGACTCACCTTCTGACATACAACCAGTTAGAATCAATGCGCTCGACAAGATACTTGCACTAAAAATCTTCTTTATAACGTTCATAATTTTTCCCTATTTTATTGTTTTATACTGTTAATTATTAATACAGCTATAATAAGAACACTTTTGGATAAAAAAGTATTCATTAAACGATAAAATATTATCATAAATTAAAAAAAAGCAGCGAACTCTTTCAAGGTCACTGCTTTATTACTTTCTTAATGGCGGAAATGACGCATGCCAGTAAATACCATGGCTATATTGTGTTCATCTGCGGCGGCAATAACTTCATCGTCACGCATTGAACCGCCAGGTTGAATAACGGCAGTTATTCCAGCCTCAGCTGCTGCATCTAAGCCATCACGGAATGGGAAGAATGCATCAGATGCCATAACTGAACCTTTAACCTCAAGATTTTCATCTGCTGCTTTGATGCCTGCAACTTTTGCTGAGTATACTCGGCTCATTTGACCAGCACCAACACCAATAGTCATGCTATTTTTAACATAAACAATAGCATTAGATTTTACATATTTAGCGACTTTCCAGCAAAATTGTAAATCACGCATTTCATCTTCACTTGGCTGACGTTTAGTGACAACGGTCAAATCGCTAGCACTCACTTTACCTTGATCGCGATCTTGTACTAATAAACCACCATTAACACGTTTATAGTCTAAGCCTGTGGTTTGAGTATCCCATTGGCCACATTCTAATAAACGTACATTTGGCTTTGCTGCAACAATTTGTGCCGCGGCATCAGAAATACTAGGAGCAATAATCACTTCCACAAATTGGCGAGAAACAATCGCTTCGGCAGTATCAGCGTCTAACTCACGATTGAAGGCAATAATGCCACCAAATGCTGACGTTGGATCGGTTTTATAAGCCAATTCATAAGCTGCTAATATGTTTTCACCAATAGCCACACCACACGGGTTAGCATGTTTAACAATGACACAAGCTGGTTCATCAAATTCTTTTACACATTCTAAAGCTGAATCAGTATCGGCAATATTGTTGTATGAAAGAGCTTTACCTTGAATTTGTTTAGCTGTTGAAACTGATGCTTCTTCTGGGTTCGCTTCAACATAAAAGGCAGCGTCCTGATGAGAGTTTTCACCATAACGTAAGTCTTGTGCTTTAATAAATTGACTATTAAAAGTACGTGGAAATTTATTTTTTTTCTCGAAATTTGGGGCTGTGTCATCACTGCCATGAGGAGGTAGCATTTGACCAAAATAGTTAGCAATCATACCATCGTATGCGGCTGTATGCTCGTATGCTGAGATTGCTAAATCAAAGCGTGTTCCATAAGTTAATGAATTATCGTTATTATTCATTTCAGTTAAGACACGGTCATAATCATGAGCATTAACAATTATTGTCACGTCTTTATGGTTTTTTGCCGCAGCACGTACCATAGTTGGTCCGCCAATATCAATATTTTCAATAGCATCAGCTAATGAACAACCTTCTTTTGCAACCGTATTGGCAAATGGATATAGATTAACTACAACCATATCAATTGCATCAATATTTTGAGCTTCCATTACCGCTTCATCTGTGCCACGACGGGCTAAAATGCCACCGTGAATTTTAGGGTGAAGCGTTTTTACACGGCCATCCATAATTTCAGGGTGACCCGTATGATCTGAGACTTCAGTTACTTTAATGCCATTTTCAGCCAATAATTTAGCTGTGCCGCCTGTAGATAGAATATCTACGCCTTTTTGAGCTAAGTTACGAGCGAAATCGACAATACCAGTTTTATCAGAAACACTTAATAGTGCGCGTTTGATTGGGCGAGGGGTATCCATTGTTTTTTGATTACCTTTAAATTGATTCGTGTTGTCTGGCCTTTGACACTTATCCTTGGCAAGAAACATCCTAATGGCTTCACCTAACCTTAGGTGAAAACTTTTACAGACACTAACAAGTAATACCTTAATACGTAAAAAAGCACCCTAGGGTGCTTTTTTATCGCAGGCATATACCTGCTAAATTTTAGTTCATACCGTATTTCTTTAATTTCTTACGTAAAGTACCACGGTTAATGCCTAGTAAATTAGCAGCACGAGTTTGATTTCCTCGTGTATACTTCATTACTTCTTCAAGCATTGGCGCTTCAATTTCAGAAAGTACAAGGTCGTACATATCATCTACATCATTACCGTTTAATTGTGATAAGTAGTTGCTAATAGCAATTTTGGCTTGAGTACGTAATGGTGAAGCCTCAGTTTGAGCTTGCAAATTACCAGTAACAAATGGAGATGAAATATTTTGTTCAAACATATAGTTCAGACTCTTTCTTAAGTTAAATTATCAAAATACCTAGTTAATGCGACTAATTGGTCTTCTGTTGACTCTAGTGCATTAAAAATAGAACGAAACTTTTTATCTGGTTCAAGCAATTGCATGTACCAAGATACGTGTTTACGAGCAAATCTTAAGCCCATAAAATCACCATAAAAATTATGTAATTCCTTTACATGTTCAATAATTATTGAACGCTTCTCTTCCAGAGAAGGTGGCGACAAATGTTGCCCTGTTTCCAAGAAATGATTAATTTCTCGAAAAATCCATGGTTGCCCTTGAGCACCACGACCAATCATAAATGCATCAGCCCCGGTATATTCAAGTACATGTTGTGCTTTTTCAGGGCTAGTAATGTCACCATTAGCAACCACAGGAATAGAAATAGCCTGTTTAATTGCTTTAATGGTATCGTATTCCGCATCGCCTTTATAAAAGTCGTTACGTGTACGCCCATGAACTACTAATGATTGAATACCATTATGTTCAGCAATTTTTGCTATTTCTATACCATTGCGGGTGTTTTCACACCAACCAGTACGAATTTTCAATGTGACTGGTACTGATACAGCATCAACTACAGACTTTACAATCTGCTCCACTAGTAATGGTTCCTTTAGTAACGCAGAACCTGCTAGTTTCTTATTTACCTTTTTCGCCGGGCAGCCCATATTAATATCAATAATTTGAGCTCCATCATTAACATTAACTTTTGCTGCAAACGCCAACTCTTGTGGATCTGAACCCGCAATTTGAACCGAACGTATGCCCGCAAGCTCGCTATGGCGTGTCCGGTGCAACGACTTATCAGTATTCCATACCTTAGGATTTGCTAACACCATTTCAGATACAGCTAATCCAGCTCCCAATCGACAACAGAGTTCTCGAAATGGTTGATCAGTAATACCCGCCATCGGCGCCAACATAGCCTTATTGGCTAATGAATATGAACCTATTTTCATTGCTGGTTTTTTGAGCTACCTGTCAAAAGGGCGCTAAGTTTACGCGTTTTTATTTGAATTGAAAAGAATATAAATTGAACAAATGATGCTTTTTTTCATCATTTTGATATTGACATTTTGCAAACTATTGATGTGTGCAGATTTTAACCAAACAAGTGTTAAAATCTGCACAATATTTATGTGTTTATTATTATTTTCGAGTACCCGATAAACGCACCCACTCTTCTTGAACTGCAATTTCATCCATATCGCACCACTGTCCATACTGTATTTGTAATTCTTTGGCTTGATTTTCTAAAACTCCTGATAAAGCAAGTAAACCTTTTTCACCAACAAATTCAATAATAACAGGCGCTAATTCTCTGAGCGGACCGGCCAAAATATTCGCAACAACAATATCCGCTTTTATTTTTGGTTGTTCGGCTGGTAGATACAATGCTAATCGCTCTTCTACGCCATTACGCTTAGCGTTTTCTAAGCTTGCTTGTAAGGCTTGAGGGTCGATATCAATGCCAATGACCTTTTCAGCTCCAAGTTTTAATGCTGCTAAAGATAATATACCTGAGCCACAACCAAAATCGACTACGGTTTTACCTTTCAAATTTAAACCATCTAACCAAGTTAAACATAATGCGGTTGTCGGATGCGTCCCCGTACCAAATGCTAGTCCAGGGTCTAACATTACATTTACTGCCTCAGGATCGGGTACATCACGCCAGCTAGGACAAATCCACAAGCGCTCACCAAATTTCATAGGATGAAAATTATCCATCCATTCGCGCTCCCAATCTTTATCTTCAAGTTGTTCAAGTTTATACTGCATATCTTTTTTATCTGGATGAATCTCTTGTAAGTAAGCAATTACTTTATCCATATCATGACTAGCATCATATAATCCCATAACAACTGTATTATGCCAGTAAACCACTTCGTCACCGGGTAAAGGTTCATAAATAGGCGTATCTTTGGCATCAATGAAAGTGACGGCTTGAGAACCACAAGCCATAAGCCAATCACTATATTTTTCCGCGGTTTCTTCGTCAGCACTTATTCTTAATTGTATCCAAGGCATTTAGCGATCTCATATCATTAGACTTCTGGTAAGTTTACCATTGCTTATTAATAGTAGGTACAGGATCTAACATTTACCTTAAAAATTCGTTGATATTTATTTTTTTAAACGTGATGATGCTAATTAATATAATCATAAGCAGAGAGTTTAATGCGCATTTTAGTAGCGTTTTTATATTTATATCTATGCAGTATGTCAGTATTGGCTTTTGATAATAAGATTCGTGTTGTCACTGAAGACCTTCCTCCTTTTCAGATCGACAATGGTGAATTACCTCCAAAGGGTGTTTTAGTCGACTTAGTAAAATTAATACTCCAAGAAGCAGACATAGAAACGCCAATAGAGCTCTTTCCATGGGCAAGAAGTTACTCGCTCGCATTAAATGAGCCCAACACATTAATTTTTTCAATGTTACGTAGTAAAGAGCGCGAAGAAAAATTCAAATGGATTGCGCATTTATATACCATTAAATCGTACTTTGCCGCGCTAAAAAGCCGTACAGACATCAAAATAAATAAATTAAATGATGCCAAGCAATACAGTATAGGCTCAGTTAGAGATGACTTAGCCGAAAGCTATTTAATCGATAAAGGATTTATTCACGATAAAAACTTATATGTTACTAGCAAGTACCCTACCTTATGGCAAATGTTATTTAATGGTCGTGTCGACTTAGCATTTACTAATAGCATCGTGTGGCAATATGAAGTTAACATTATTGGACTAGATACAAATAAATTAACCATGGTATACCAAATACCCGATTTTGATACCGACTTATATCTTGCTGCTAGTAAAAATACCGATGACGCTATTGTAAATAAACTAAAAGCAGCCTTCATACGTATTGTTGAAAATGGACGTTATCAAAAAACACTCGATAGATGGCATCTGACTGCGCCTTAACTTACTAAAAGATCAAAATGAAATACTTTCCTATTTTTTTAGACTCAGCTCATATCAACGCATTAGTTATTGGTGGTGGTGAAGTTGCTGCACGTAAAATCGAATTACTATTAAAAACCACAAACATAATTACTGTTATGTCTGAAGAAGTTAATGATAGTGTAGACCGGTTGATAAAAAGCAATCAATTAAAGTGGTTAAATTATAATTATCAGCCAGCTATATTAACGCACTATAACTTGGTTATTGCCGCTACAGATAAAGAGCATATAAATGCTGAGGCGGCAAAAGAAGCCCATCAAGCAAACATATTAGTCAATGTTGTTGATCAACCCGAATTATGTCGTTATATCACCCCAGCAATAATCGATAGAGCGCCTATAATTGTAGCGATGTCTAGTTCAGGTAGTGCCCCTATTTTATTACGAATGTTACGTGAGCAAATAGAAAAAATGTTACCCGCGGGTTACGGAAAGCTCGCAGAGTTTTCATTTAAATTTCGAGACCATGTAAAGGCTAGAGTAAAAGGCTTACGTAATCGTCGTACTTTTTGGGAAGAAACATTGCGAGGTTCAATAGGTAATAAAGTCTTATCTGGTGAAATTGAATCTGCAGAAAAACTATTAATAACGAGTTTAAAAAAAGGCATTACAGCACCCGCTGGTGAAATTGTTTTTATTCATACCTTGCTAGGTAACCCTGATAATTTAACCTTAGCAGCACATAGAGAAATGCAATTTGCTGATGCTGTATTTTATGACAATGAGGTCAACGAACAATTAATAGAGTACGTTCGTCGAGACGCAGATAAATTTCCACAAAGTATTGCTTCAACAGTTCTTATTAACTTTCAACACGCTATTGAACTTGCCGAGAATGGAAAGAAAGTTATTTATTTATTAGCAGGTGATACACCCTTACCTGAAAATTCCGCATTATCACAGAGTGGCATTAACGTGAAAGTGTTGGTAAGTGGCCAATGACAATGATTATTTTTAATATCAGCGTAGCACTATCATAAATAAACAATAGACTAATGAAGCGAAATAGTTTTAACTAAAACAGATTGATATATTCACCTAAAACATTAAATTTTAGCGAAGATGATAACATTGATTGCTATCGCAAAATTATAAAGGTATACCACCGTATGATTAAAACAATAAAAATCTATCCTTTTTTATTGATTTGTATTTTTTTCATTTCCTCTTGTAGCACTACTTCAGATTTTGTATTTGGTGAAGAGCAAAATACAGATGAACAAATACTAAAAGAACATATCCTAGAATGGGAACAAATAAAGCCTGAAATAAATGAATTAATTAAAATGAGTAAAAGCCTTCAACAATTAATTACTGAACTTGAAGAACTTTCCGACGCAACCGAACAATCAATTTACAATGAAAAAAACTTAAATAATGAAGTTGTGGCTAAAAGTACTGGCCCGGGGATTAGCAAACAACAAGACATGAGCATACATAAATCATCGGGCATAAGCCAAAAGCAAAATAATTTACCCGCTAAACCTGAGCAACCTACAACATTTTCAGAAGCATCAACGCCCACTTCCCCGTCAACCACTATTAAACATAGTATTGATGAACAAGAAAATGCCGTTAATACTGAATCTACAGATGAAATAGTCGCTGTTATGCCGATGCAATATGCAATACAACTTGGTTCCTTTAGCACATTCAATACAGTAAAAAAAGAATGGACTGCCTTTAAAATAACACATGCTAACTTATTTAGTGAAAAATCAGCGTATTCTGAATCAGTTTTAACGGATAAGGGTAGAACACTTTACCGCTTAAAAGTTGGACCTTACAGTGATAAAACAGTAGCAAAAACTTTATGTGCTAAACTCAGTAAACAGCATCAAAGTTGTTTAGTGAATCAATTAACTGGTAGCAAAATCGAATAAGTAATGCATCGGCCTAAAACAACGTAAATTCGCTTCACTGAACTTATATACTAACAGCTTTTTACCTGTCATTTAATTCAATGAGAAAATGATAGTTGTATTGGCATATTTTCTGCACATCTCAATGACAGGTGTGTTTTTATGAAAAATAAACTGATACCACAAACTTTAACATATGTTTTTTATAGCTTTTTATTTTTTTAAATTTGGTACGTTTAAAAACCATGGCAAGTTAACGGTAAATTATTGCCTTTGTGTTACATCCACAAAACGTATATTACAACTAAAATAAACGTTGAGCACCTCTAAAGTATGTAAGAAAAAAGTAATTTGAAAGTTTTTAACTTTTTTTATAAAAAAGTTAAAGTAAATCAAAAGAGTGCCGATACTGAGTTTTGTCGGTTATATTAAGTGTTACACATAGTAATGATTAATTTACCAACATGAACTTGTTTGACGACTACAGCCGTATTAACGGTAAATAACAATATGAGTAAGGAATATAAACTATGTTTATGAAAAATAAAATCTCTCGCACTTTAGCTATTACCGCTGCTGTTTCAACGTTAGCTTTAACTGGTAATGTATTAGCAGAAACAGTAAATGGTACGGCGAGTGTAACAGTACAGAATGGGTTTACATTAACACAAACAACACCTTTAAGTTTTGGTACTATCGTAGCTCTTGCTGATGCCGATGGTGCAAACAGTTCAGATTTTGCAACATTAAAAGTTGATTCTGATGGTGTTACTGCAGATGTTGTTGATCTTAGTGGTGCGACAAATGCAAGTATCGTTCCTATATCAGCAGGTACTCCTGGCCAATTTACAGTATCTGGCGCCGCACCAAACACTGTATTAACGATAACTAACCCTAGTGCTTTTACTTTGAGCGATCCATCGGCAGGAGATAGCAAAATATTTGATGTTACAGCTTTCACTAATGATGTTGTTACTTCTGGCTCTGCATTTACTTATGATACAGACGCGACAGGTACACTAGTATTTAACATTGGTGCAACACTAGGTACTGATAACTCCCTTGCTGGTGGTACTGCAGCACCTGTAGCATATGACAATGTCACATTTACTGGTACATATACAATGACAGTAGATTATTAATTTAACTATCTAGCTAGTTGATACACGTATAGAAAAACCACTACTATAATTATTATAGTAGTGGTTTTTTGTTTTCGAATAGTAAGAAAAATTTAATAAGAGTTCATAATAATAAACAGTCATAAATTTTTAAAATTTATCCCGCTTGCACAAAAAGCAGTATATAACCACAATAGAAAGATCAATTGTTAAAAACGATACATGAGAATAAACATACATGAAAAAATTTTATCCTAGATTGTTAATCATTATATGTTTAATTGCTTCATCTCTATGTTCTGCTGGTAATATTACGCAACAACAACCTTTAAGCTTTGGAATAATTGCATTAACTGATAACAATAGCACGCATAAGCTTCACATGTCATTTGCTGGTGATATAACAGCTGACCCTGCCTATATTATGATTGAATATGGTCACCCTGCCGAATTTTTATTATCAGATTTTCCTGCAAATACTGCGCTTAATATTACTATTTTAGTGCCGAGTGTCACCACAGAGCTGGCAGGACAAACCGATCCGAGTACCAGTCAATTCACCATCGACCAACATCATACATTTGCACCAATTGTCACTACTGACTTGATGGGAGAAGCTACGATTAATGTCGGTGCCACACTAACATCCTCTGGAACAGGGTTTTATAAAGATGCTATCTACTTTTCTCGAATGACAATTGTTATTGATTATTGATAGCCTCATAAGACTATAATCCCTTATAACTACTTGATGCATATTGGCATAAAATTCGCTTATCCATTTCTACAGTGTCAATTTATTATCATAGATACTACTACTGACTTTTGTGTAAATATAAAAAGGGACTTATATGTCTTGTAAACAAAAAGCTAAAAATCATAAATCATTTAAGAAAATACAACATATATTAATCGTAACTTTTTTGTTCTTTATTCAAACAAGTGTGACATACGCTAACCTATTGCTTACACCTACCCGAATAGAGTTTGATCAAAGAGAACGTTCAGCAAAAGTGTCTTTAGTGAATACTGGCAACAAAACTAAAACATATAAAATATTTTGGCGCCAACAGAAACAACTTAATGATGGGCAGTATTATCACTTTCAATCAGAGGAAGAAATTGCTGACTTTCCAACAGCAGATAAAATGCTGCGCTTTAGCCCTCGCCAAGTAACACTAGCTCCTGGTGAAAGACAATACGTTAGAATTGCCCTCAGACGTCCAAAAGATCTAGCTGAAGGTGAGTATCGTTCACACTTGGTATTTGAAGCGCAACCAGATAGAGAAGAAGAAAAGGCAAGAGCAGCGGCTAATACCTCAGGCATCAAACTTTACTTGAATTTGGCCTTTGCTATTCCAGTTATTGTGCGAGAAGGCAGTTTGAATGTCGATACTGAATTCAGCAAAATTGAACTACTCACTAAAAAAGTGAAAGGTAAACAGCATTTAGGCGCTAATTTATATCTGAAAAAATCAGGTCCACACAGTACTGTAGGTAATGTAAAAGTATATTGGACGGACTTAGGGGGTTCTACAGAAAGACAAATTGGTATTTTAAATAATATCGCGATTTACCCAGAAGTTAATCTACGAAAAATTGCTATTGGCTTTAAAGACCACACGATAAAGCCAGGTACATTAAGAGTTGTGTATCAAGGTTCAGAAGAGCTAGAAGGGATAACCTTTATTGATCATAAATTAACAGTTAACCCCACTGATTATAAACCAGCACCAATGAGCAAATAACTAGATGCTATCAGTAACAGTGAGTTAACTATCTAAATGTATAATTTAATTTTAAATAAAGAATTTAAAAAATTAAAAATTACTTTAAGTAAACTCATTTTGGTAGTTTGTTTAACTCCACTATTTTACATCTGTAAAGTCCAAGCTGAGAATAACAATGATAATGAGGTAAAAGGCACACAAGGGCATCAGTTTACTAAAACGATTACTGAACAAAATAGCAAAGATAAGCAAAATCAATCTATTTTGATCACTCAACGTGATCTAATACCACAAACCAAGGTGACATCGTTAAGTACTGCGCAGCTTGATATTATTAATGCCGAATACCTAATCCAATTAGGTCACCGGTATAAATCACCTGATTATCGTCTTTACTTGCAAGAAAAAAGTGCTTTATTTGAAAAACAAAATGCCAGCACCAGCAAAGATGCAGAAGAAAAATTTAAACGAAGAATATTAGCACAACAATATTTAACAACCCTTGGCCATAAATTTGTGGCGCCTAACCAAACAACAACGCTAAATTCGGATGATACTGCCACAAATAATGACACGGCCACAAGTAGAGAATTTCGCGTCAAAGGTAGTTTAGTTTCTTCTATTGACACAAACCAACCGAAGGTGCCTAAATCAAATACTCGCCCTACAAGCTTGATCCCTGATGGCGAAGAATTATTACTTGTAATTCAAATAGAAAAGCTTGTACTTGATACAATTTTTGCACTTAAGCAAGGCGATGGCGCATTTATTGGTTTAGATAGTTTGTTCTCTGTATTAGATTTTCCTATCGATGTTGATATTGACAGTGCTAAAGCTGATGGTTGGTTTATTAATGAAGAACAGAGATTTAGTTTTTCTATACCCAAAAATAGTAACAAATCTGGGGAAGTATTAATAAACGATAAACGCTTTAGTATCCCACAAGCAAATGTACTAATTGAAGCTGATGATATTTATATTCATTCGTCGCAAATATTCAAATGGTTCGACTTTAAGTACCGTTTTAATTTTAACGATCTGACCTTAACTATTGAACCTGATGAAAAGCTTCCTTTACAGAAACGACTAGCGCGTCATGCTAAATTAGGCAAACTTAGTACACGAAGCAAATTAAAACCTAAGTTACCTGAGCGTAAAATTCCTTATCGTGCGTTTGGTATGCCTTTGATAGATGCGCAAGTTTCTACCAACGTCAATAATGATAAAGCTACAAGTAGTTATGCTCTACTTGGTATGGGGGACCTTGCCTATATGACTGGGCAATACTTTATAAATGGTGATAATGATGATTTATTACGTAATGCCACATTGACTTTGCAAAGAGAATCAACAAAAAACGACCTCCTTGGCCCACTTCATGCGACCAGAGTGAGTGTTGGTGATGTTACAACGGTCAACCTCCCTTTTCTACGAAGTACAGGAAAAGAAGCAGGGATTAGAATAGGAAACCGTCCGATTGGTCATAATGGCAACTTCAATACTGTAAATTTTGACGGCACTATATTCCCAGGCTGGGATATCGAACTTTACCATAATGAAGTTTTAATAGAGCGCATTATTGTTGATGAAAGTGGCCAATATAACTTCAACGATTTGAATTTATTTTTTGGTGACAATATTTTCAAAATGATTTTTTATGGGCCTCAAGGACAAGTTCAAGAACGAATTGAAAGTGTGCCAGTTAACACCAATAGCGTATTAGAAAATAATTTTTTATTTGATTTTTCTGTCACAAAGCAATCAGCACAGTTATTTGATAAAAGTAATGATACACCTAGCGAGGATGGTTTAAGAATAGCGGCTGAATTTGAGCAAGGTATTAACTCAATGGTTTCGTTACAAACAGGCTTTTCAAGCTTCAAATTTCGTGATGGCACTCAACACACCATTGTACCTCTTGGTTTTAATGTTTTCGCTTTAGATTCTAAGTTTAACTTTGGGTATATCTATGATTCAGCCGGGGGCAGTGCTTATGAAGTCAACGTAGCTACTAAACTCGGTTCACAGTCGATAGATATAGTACACAAAAGCTTCAGTGAAGATTTTAAAATTGAATCGGATGCCAACCAACTTCCTAAAAGCGTTGATAGCATAAGGTTATCAGGCCCACTATTAGAAATTGCTGATAAAAGGCTAAACTATTCACTCAGTGCTAGCCGTAGCAATGGTTATATTTATGGCACAAGCGATATCTTTAATTTTTATTTAGGGACAAACATAAACGGTTACAACATATCTAATGCACTATTTTATAATGAATTCACTCCTTTTGCAGAAAAGCAAGACTCAAGCACTTCATTCAACGGTAACACACAAATCACTAAAAGTTTTTCAAAATATAGACTTAGAGCTAGACTAGATTACGCCATTGAGCCAGAATTAAAATACACTAATTTATCAGGTAGTTTATTATGGCCGATTAGCGATAATTTAATTAGTGAAGTAGGCTTAAGCATTAATGAAAAAATTACTCGAGCTACGTTAGCACTAAATTGGGATACTGACGATTTTAGCATAGGTTCAAACTTTTCTTATGGTGATGACGGCAATTATCTAGCCTCAGTTAATATGCGATTTAGCCTCGGACAAGATCCTAATAGTAATAGCTTTAAATTGAGTCGCAACAGAATAGCGCAAGGCGGAGGTATATCGGCTCGTATCTTTGAAGATATTAACAATGACGGAATTTTCCAGGAGAATGAGCCATTAATAGAAGGGGCTAAAATTGTTGGTGTAAACGTAAAGCGCCAAGCTTATTCTGATACAAGTGGGGTAGCATTTTTAACTGGTTTACCAAAAAATAGAGTGACTGATATTGAACTAGATATTGACAGCTTAGAAGATCCATTTTGGTTACCCGTGACTGAAGGATTTTCATTTACGCCTAGACCAGGCTTAATTGAGGTGTTTGACATTCCTATTATCACTTCGGGTGAGATTGATGGTAATGTTTATATTGATAAAAACAGCAACATCACGGCTGGTAAATATATTCCGTTAGAACTAGTTGATGACTCTGGTAATGTTGTACAAACGACCACAGCTGAATACGATGGATTCTACCTCATTTCAGGAGTAAAACCAGGAACCTTTATATTACGTGTGAGTTCTTCATATTTAGCAGAGCATCAGTTACATCAATCTTCAGAGCATATATTAACCATTAGAGGTGATGGGAGTATCATTAGAGGTGAAGACATTACTTTAACAACTAACATCACTGTTGCTACCGCAAATAACAATGCTCATAATGCGCTGCAAGTAATCAATTTAGGGAAATATAGTTCAATTAGATCACTAAAACTATCTTGGCTAATGCTAAGAAAAACATTTCCTCAATTAAAAGCATTAGTACCTATCATTCCATTAAGTAAAATAGAAAAAGATAAAGTTTCAAATTTATATACCTTACGGCTACAAGCAAATAATGAAATAGCATCTACTTGCGATAGAATAAAAAGGAGTAACAAAACTTGTATGCTCGAGTTTGTTACTTTATCCCAATAAATACTAGGGCGTGTTAATCTTACAAGATTAAATAGCGTGTAAAAGAAAACTTACATTATGGACATCGATAAATTAACTAATAAAGCATTGATAGCATTTAATGACAACAAATATACATTAGCCCTTTCAACGATCAAAAAAATAAATGCTAAACCATCTAACAGAAGCTATCAAAGTGCAGAACTAGAGGGGTTAGCTAGCATAAAATTATCTAAATTTCAGCCTGCTTTACTTATATTTAACGCTTCACTTGTACTTGCTCAAACTGAAAAACAGAAGAAATCGGCTCATTATAATATTGCCATAACACATAACAAACTTGGTAATAACGAAGAAGCAATTAAACACTTAGAGTATTGTCAAAATATTGATAGCACTGTGGAAAATGGGCAAGCACTATTATTACTTTGTGAGTTATATCGAAGGAATTACCATTATCAAAAACTGGAAAAACTAGCCACAAAAATGTTAGCTTGGAAAGAATTTTTTGCCGTAGTTAAGTACCAACTCATTGAAGCTTTTATCAAACAAAACAATACCGATAAAGCCATTAAGGAAATACAAGATCTCACCATCGATTTAACTCAAATCAATGAATATTACATTTCTTATGCCATTAATTTATTACTAAATTTATATAAAGTAGATGAAGCAAAAAATCTGTTGTCACGTGCGTACAATACTTTAGGAAGCACGCCTTGGATAAACAAGTATCAGGCACAGCTAGCATTAAATAATAAAGAATATAAACGAGTCCTAGAGTTGATACCTATTGAGCTCATTAATGCTTGTGCTGAATGGGACAAGAAAGCCGATTATTTTCACATCAGAGGCAATGCATTTGATAAGTTAGCGAAATATCAGGATGCCTACGATAACTTCACCGAAATGGCTAACTGTACAAAAAATGAATTTATTGCTTGGACCAGTAACGACTATGTAGATGATTATAACAAAACTAAACTTAAAGAATTACCTGTGTTTTTGCATGATTGTGTAGTTGCCGAACATATATTTATGATTGGCTTCCCACGTTCAGGGACAACATTACTAGATACTATATTGGATACTCAACAGAATATAGTCACTTTAAGTGAGCTTCCCACTGTAGAAGTAGTAATAAAAGCTTTTGATAATTTGTTAAACAAAACATACCCAAAAAATTTATTCAGCTTAACTAATGCAGAGCTAAAAGTTTTACACGATGAATATTTCAACTTTATAAAAACCGCAGGCTTTGGTGATGCTATTGATAGAAGCACAATTTTGGTCGACAAACTTCCACTCAATATGATTCATTTACCACTATTATTAACATTATTTCCAAAAGCAAAATTCATTTTTTCCCTGAGACATCCTATGGCCACTTGTTTAAGTAATTTTCAACAGAATTACCTAATCAATAAAGAAATGTTTCATTTAATCAGCTTTGATGATTGTGTGAGACGTTATAAAAAAGTATTTGATTTGTTTGGAAAGTATCTTGAATATTACCAACCTGATGTTCACTTTGTTAAATATGAAGATTTAGTCAGTGATTTGCCAAATGAAATAAATCGATTATCAAAATATTTAAACATTAATTTTAGCGATGAATATACAACATTTTACAAACGTGCTGAAAAAGCAATAATAAAAACACCATCACGCTTTCAGGTTAATCAACCACTATATGAAACCTCAAAGGAAAAATGGCGTGGTTATGACAACTTGATTAATCAATATCTACCTGTAGTGCAAAAATATATTGATAAGTATGATTATTCATAATCAAACTCTTATCTCATAATTGAGATATTTAATTTTATAAACAATCAATTACTCATTAAAAATGTACGTTCAAATCTAAATAATTAATTAGAAACATAAGGAGGTATTAATACACTAGCAGTAGAAAGTACACGTTGACTTGAGAACTCCATAATACGAGCGTTAACTATAATGCCTCTTTCACTTTGTATCATCACACCAGAGAGTACATAATTCAACTCATCATCATGATAAAATTCATTTGGATCACGGCTAAAAACAAATTCATCTTTGTCATCTGAATAAAAACCATAAAGTAAATGCAAATCAATGATAGGTAAATGAAAAGCCCCCATTTCTGTTATTAAACTTTCACTTAACATTCGCCCTAATGTATTGGTTTTTCGTAACGTGTCATCATATTCAACAAAAGAAATTATGGCTATCGGTGAGTTTATTTGATAATTAGCTAATCCCTTAACTAAATCGGTAGCAAGTCTTTCGGCGTAATCAGATACTCTAATATGGCTGTGAAAAGCAGTTGGAACTTGCAATATTTCTTGTTTATTTTGAAGTGGTTGAGATGGCAAGTTCACTTCAGAACTGACATTAATATTTGAACACGCGAACATTGTTGTGGCAATAAGAATAACGCACACTAAAGTTATTTTTTTCATAGGTATCACTCACAAATGTTATTTTTCGCTATAAGCTTTTAATTGAATATTAGGCGATGCTGTTTCTGATTCATTATTCTCCAATAGCACAGCATCAACTACTTCATATGGTATAAATGCTTGTGCTGATGTTAGTAATGCATTCGATTCAACAGAAATCACTCTTGCATTGACTAAGTACCCACCTTTATGTTTTGTCAGAGTTCCTGTCAATATATTAGTAGCAGGTGCTTTATCTGAAAGCTCTTGGTAGTCTTCTGAATGAAAAAATACATCGCCATTTTCATTTACACGAATAAACCCTGTTGCTTTAACATCAATTACTGAAAAACCTGTTCTATTGACTTCATGCATGAGCGCTTCCGTTAGCTGTCGGCCAAAATGGTTAGTTTTATCTAAGCTAGAGTCTAACAGAGCAAAGTCTGCAACAACAAATACAGCATTATTATCTGGGAAGTCTAAATTGGAAAATAGGTCTTGTGCTAACCATTTTGCATAATTATTAACATTTTTTATTAAAGGGGCATCGTAATAACTCATTTCATGCAACAAACCCTTTTCATTAATCTGTAATGCATTGTTTGTTTTTACTTGATCGGTAGTCGCTGTGTACGGCGATTCACTACAACCCATATTTAATAAAATTAAGACCATAAAACAGTATTTCATAATATACTCACTTATCCTCGCGATATAGCATACCATTTCTAGATACTACACTCTTTGCGGGCCAAAATAATGTATTGGGAAAAAACTCCCGAGCAGCACTTACTACTTCGCTGGTACTAATTTCAATTACCTCAACATTAACCATTGCACCATTTTCCATTTCGACAAAAGTACCAGCAATAATATACTCAGCACCATCGATCCCTTTCAATTCGTCAATGTTTCGTGATAAAAAATAAGAGGCATCTTTTGAAATTGAAACAGCAGACGACGATTTATGCTCTATAACCTTTGACTCTCTATGTACCAATTCAGTTTTTATTCCATCAGACAAATAATGCCCTAAATACTGCAGCGGATGATCCGTTTTTTTATACGTTAAAGTGTCGGCCCTTACAAATGTTGTCATTAACGTTGCTTTTTTCTTATGATCATAGAGTTCACTTTTAAGCAATTGTTTAACTAAAGAAGATAATTTATTATTAAACTCATTGACATTTTGCGTTATATCTTCAGTTTTAACCACAGGTGTTTCACTCTTTGGAACCGAGTCAATAATTTGGCACGCAGATAAACTAATGCTAACAATCAAGAGTAAAACATAAAAAAAGTTCATTTAAATAACCTTGTTTTTCTATCCCTAATTATTTACATGCATATTTAAGACCAGTTATTAAAGAACAACTAATTTTTTATCTCTGGTTAAATATTAATATCAATTATTATTTGATGATAAAAGCGTCTTTAATATTAATGCACACTTTAAGATAAGATAAAATGATCTATGCAAGTCATTTTATCTTAAGGAGAGTATATGTTGATGGTGTATAAATTATGCTAGAAAATTTTGCAAAAAAGTCAAAATAATAACTTACTTACCATAACTTACCGAAATAGGAATAGTTAATACCGCCTTGCCTCTACGTTTAAGCCATAAATAAATGCCAAAGAAAGTTAATATCACCAAGGTAATGCTGGAAGTTGCATACAAGGTTTGTTCTGTTAGCATGGCAATTTGATACACCAAAGTGGCAACTAAGTAAGCTAATGTAAAACTCCACAGTGCCGCAAATGATGCCCATCTATTGCCCACCTCATTTTTTATCGCCCCCATTGCTGCTGCACAAGGAGTATAAAGTAAAATAAACAATAAATAACTAAAGGCGCCTATTTGGCCGGTAAAAGCATTTTGCATAGCATGGTAGGTGGTTACTGTAACTTCTTGCTCTTCAGCTGCGGCATTTAAATCAGTCACATTACCAACATCAACCCCTAAAGGATCATCAGGGGCAATCCCCAGCAAGTTTTCTTTAATTGAATCGGTTGCTTCTTGCCATTTATCCGCAAAATTCAATTCACCTTCCTCCTCGTCTGAAGCCGAAGAGTATAAATTATTAAACGTTGCCACTAAGGCTTCTTTAGCAAAGATTCCTGTAATAATACCAACACTTGCTTGCCAGTTTTCTTCTTGCACACCGATAGGTGCAAGAGCGGGTGTTACAAACTGTGCAGTTTTACTTAATATTGAATTATTCTGCTCATGATGACCAAAAGTACCATCGGTGCCTAATGAGTTAAAAAAGTTAAGAAAACAAACAACGATAACAATGGTTTTTCCTGCTCCGAAAATAAACGACTTGGTTCGATTTGCTACTCGTTTCGTTAAAGCAGAAATTTTAGGCATCTCGTATAACGGTAATTCCATAAAATTAGTAGATGTTTTACCTGACAATACGGTCGCTTTCAGTAAAAATCCGGTAAATAAAGCAGCGGCAATACCAATTAGATATAGTAAGAAGACTAAATTTTGCCCTGAATCAGGAAAAAAAGCGGCAGCAAATAACGCATAAACAGGTAACCTTGCCCCACAAGACATAAAGGGCGACATCATAATTGTTGTTATGCGTTCACGTTCGTTATCTAAAACTCGCGCAGACATAACAGCTGGGACTGTACAACCAAAACCAACAATTAACGGTACAAATGCTTTACCCGGCAAGCCAATTTTTTGCATAACGCTTTCAACAACAAAGGCAGCTCTGGCAAGATAACCGCTTGTTTCAAGCAGTGACAATCCAATAAATAAACACATTATCACAGGAATAAACGTAGCAACGGTTTGGATGCCACTACCAATACCTTCAATAATCGTTAAGAGCCAAGCAGGTAATTCAAATTGAGCTAAAAACTGTAGCGGATATTCAACAAAAATAGCGCCAGCTAAAATATCGAAAAAGTCGATAAATGCACTACCTACATTAATAGCAAACATAAAGAGTAAATACATCATCAACAAAAATATAGGCACGCCCGCCATCGGATGTAATATAAAGTTATCAATTCTATCAGTTAATGAAAGGTGTTTTTTCTCAGTTGTAATAACTTTAGCTACTGTTTGATCAATAAAGTTATATCTAGCCTGCATTATTTGCATTGCTGCTTCGCTGTCTGACTTACAGGCACATTCTTGTGTGTTTAATGATGTTTCATACGCTAATAAACTATGTTCAGCCTTATTTATTTCGCTTTGTATAAACTCTGGAATTACGATATTTTCAGGGCGTTTAGTCGCATTAGGCAAAGTGAGTAAAGCATCTGAAACTTGTTGGCGTGCTAACTTTGTACGAGCATCGGCTTTAATGACTGGGCAACCCAACAATTCAGAGAGTTTTTCACAATCAACCTCTTGTGCTTCTTTACGATCTGTTTTGGATAACACCACGAGCATAGGTAAACCTAGCTCTAATAATTGTGTGGTTAAATATAACTGACGCTGTAATTGAGTTGCATCCACTACATTTATTAAGCAATCAATTGACTGATCTTCTATGAATTTATGACTAATAGAAAGGTCTTGTCCTTGGTGCTGACGCTTAGATAGTGAAGGAATACCTGGTAGATCTGAAAACAAAGTAGCTTGCTGATTAAACATCACTTGCTGTTGCTTAGCAGAAACAGTAACACCAGCCCAGTTTCCTGTGGTTTGTTTTGTATTAGCTAATTGATTAAATAAGGTGCTTTTGCCCGAGTTGGCAAAACCAACTAAGGTATAGTGAACAATATGTGACATTAGGCTACTTCTAGTTCGATATGTATTTGCGCCGCTAATGATTGATGAATACTCATTTTGGTGCCATGTAAATAAAACGCTCGTGGACCATTAAATGGGGCTATATGTGCTAGCTCTACTAATGTATTAGGAACAAACCCCTGCTCCATTAAACGACTAGCTAAAGATAAGTCACTAGGCAATGATATAATACGTGCGCGTTGCTTCTTTTTTAATTTAGATAACGTCATTTAGTTTACCCACCAACGATTACAATCAATTCAACTGATAACGATTATCATTAATATTAAATGATCTTGGGGGTAATAAGCAATTAAATAACGTATTATATTTGATCTAGATCTCCGGTTATTTATTCAGATAGCACTAAGTATTCTATGTAACCCACCTTCACGGATATAAATAATCAGGTTCAGTTTTTTAAACATCCCCTTATAAAGATTAGAATACTAAAGACACTCCACGATTATGAGTTCCTTTTTCTGAAGCAGCATTTAATTTATCATTTTTATTCGTAATTAATTGTAAATCGCCAAATTTATCAACTTTCGTGCTATACCCCATGTTATGTAAACTCTTTAATACTTTCTCATCAATGCCTAAATAATAGGCAATTTCATTTTTAGGTAATAATTGATGATGAAATCTAGGTTGATTAACCGCGTTTTCAGCGGTCATACCAAACTCAATAACATTGAGGATAGACTGATAAACAGATGAAATTATGGTAGTACCACCTGGAGAACCTGTAACCATTTTCACCTTACCGTTTGTGAGTAAAATGGTCGGCGACATAGAAGATAGCATGCGCTTGTTGGGTTGAATTTCATTTACTTCACCACCAACAGCGCCAAATATATTTGCCACTCCTGGTTTAGCACTAAAATCATCCATTTCATCATTCAATAAGAAGCCAGCTCCTTCAACTACCACGCCACTACCAAAGGTATAATTAATTGTCGTAGTATTTGAAATAGCATTCCCCCACTGATCAACAATAGAAAAATGAGTCGTGTCTCTACTTTCTCTTAGTCCGGGCTCAATATCTTCTGTTATTGATATTTTATTCATTGATATATTGCTAACGCGATTAGCTAAGTAGTCTTTCGATAGTAATTTTGAAACCGGCACATGATAGAAATCGGGATCTCCTAAATATTCAGCTCTATCTGCAAAAACTCTTTTACCAATTTCTGATAATAGATGTAGATATTCTTTAGAATTATGGGCGATAGGTTGATCTTTTTTAGCTAAATCATACATAGTTAACCATTGCATAATAGCAATACCACCTGAGCTTGGTGGCGGTGCTGTAATAATGTCAAATTCACGCCATCTAGCTTGAATAGGTTTACGCCACTTTGCTTGATAATTAGCTAAATCTTCTTCCGTGATTATTCCTCCATGCTTAGACATAAAGTCGCTAATGATTTTAGCCGTTTTACCTTGATAGAAACCCTTATTTCCTTTATTCGAGATCCTTTTCAATGTTTCAGCAAGCTCCGGTTGTTTAAATAATTTCTCCGCTTCTGCATGCTCAAAATACTGTGCGAAATTTACGGTGATATCTTGCTGTTTAAAACTGTTTATTCGCCAATCAATTGCGGATTTGAGTTTAGGGTGCACAATAAACCCTTCAGCGGCTAAAGTTATTGCCGGAGCTAGTAATTCTTTCCAAGTTTTTGAGCCATATTTTTGATACGCCTGCCACATCCCCTCAACAGTACCTGGAACACCAGAAGATAATATTCCGTAAACAGACAAGTTAGGGATGACATTTTTATTATCATCTAAGTACATATCTCTATGTGCCGCTTTAGGTGCTACTTCTCTATAATCTAAAAAGTCGGTTTTACCATCTTTGTAAATTGTCATAAAACCACCGCCGCCAACATTACCAGCTTCAGGCAATGTAACCGCCAATACAAATTGCGCAGCAATTGCGGCATCGATAGCGTTACCGCCATTAAGTAAAATATCTTTAGCAACTTTAGCACTATAACTGTCAGGCATAGCAACAGCAGATTTAGCCTGCCCTTCGCTAATATTGGCGCAATGTAAAAAGCTAATCACTAGCAAAATTATAATTTTTTTCACTTCACTTCCTTTTTGATTATTTAACATAATGACTAGAAACAGCAAATAGGTTTACTCTTTCTACAATATTAGAAGATTAACGCCTTATTGATAAAATACAATGAACTAAAATCCAAAAGCCTACGTATAGTAATTTAATATACATAAAACATAACAGAAGATTTTGAAATGCAACGTTCTATACTAATCCTATTGATTGCTTTTTTAACCGGTTGTAGTACTAATTATGTTAACCAAAACATTACAGGGAAGAAATTCCCATCAATAAGTGGCCAAACGCTTGAGCAACAAAAACTAAAAATTCCAGAAGATTTTAATGATAAATTTACACTCTTATTAGTAGGTTATAAGCAAAATTCACAGTTTGACATAGACCGCTGGTTAATCGGTCTAGATATGACTAACACTCAAGTACCTGTGTATGAGCTACCAACTATTCAAGGATTATTCCCAAAAATGTTTAGCACTATAATTGATAATGGCATGCGTGCGGGTATTCCTAAACCATTATGGAAAGGCGTGGTTACTGTTTACCAAGACGGTGAAAAAGTACAAGCATTTACTGGTAACACCAATCCAAATAATGCCAGGGTAATACTGTTAGACGACGATGGGACGATAGTATATTTTTATGATGACGGTTTTTCTGTAGATGCATTAAATCAATTAAGACATACGTTAATGACTTCTAATTAAAACACTTCTATGAAGTTTATACTCATTTTTTGAACTCAATTAGCACAGAGTATTGACTTACAAACAGTCAAAACCATACAATATGCATATAAAACACATACAAAACATATATCATCAATTATGGGAATAGTTAAAATATCAGAGGAGTTACATGACGAAATTAGAAAATCCAGTCATGTAATGTCCAGATCCATTAATTCACAAGCTGAATTTTGGATAAAAGTAGGTCGTCTATCAGAATTAAATCCGACACTAAATTTCAATGAACTCATTACTTCAGAGTTAATTAAAGTAAACAGTAGTATCTTGGATTCTTCACGTGAATAAAAACATTATTAAAACAGATAACGAAATCGCTTTAATGAGAGAATCAGGCAAACTGCTAGCACAGGTTTTTCATATGTTGGATACCTTCATTTGTGAAGGCATGACAACATTAGAAATTGATCAACAAGTTGAACATTATATTACGACGAAATTAAATGCTCGACCTGCCAGTAAAGGCCAATATGACTATCAGTTTTCATTAAACTCATCTGTTAATGATGTTGTTTGTCATGGTATTCCAAATAATCACTATCGATTAAAAGCCAGAGATATTGTTAACATTGACATAACCTTAGAGAAAAATGGTTTCATTAGTGATTCGAGTAAAATGTATACTTTTAGTAATACAAGTGCCGAAGCTAAACGCTTAGTAAAAACCACGTATGACGCTATGTGGAAAGGGATATACGCAGTTAAACCCGGTGCAACCTTAGGCGATATTGGTTATCAAATTCAACAATATGCAGAAACAGCGGGTTATAGCGTTGTTCGAGAATATTGCGGGCACGGAATTGGCAGAGAAATGCATGAAGAGCCACAAGTACTTCATTTCGGTAAACCCTCAACAGGTTTAGTACTTGAGCCAGGAATGACATTCACTATTGAACCTATGATCAATCAAGGTAGCCATAAAGTAAAAAATAAGAAAGATGGTTGGACCGTTGTCACCAAAGATAAAAAGCTATCGGCGCAATGGGAGCATACAGTTTTAGTCACCCAAACAGGGGTGGAAGTGTTAACTATTAGAGACGATGAAACTATTAGCCGTCTCAATTAAATTATAAATGCGCCAAGATTGATTGCTGATCTTTCTTGGTCATTTTATTCATCGCCAAGTTAAACGGATGATCGTACTTCATTGCGCTTTAAGCAAATATACATTAGTGCTAGTTAAAATATGCCTAAATATTGTTTTGCCATTTTATGTGCCGCATCAACACTTAAATTAGCAGCAATATCTAAGTCTGGTATCACACCTGTTTTCTCCCAATTTGAATGGGTAGCTGGGTGTAAATGAATTGCAATTGGAATAGTTAAGCTTATGTGATTGTTAATTTTTTTATTTTGTAATACATGAGCAATACCCATAGTATTTTCGCCTACGATAAATGCTTTTTTCAAATGCTGGAGAGTATAGCTAAAAAACTCACCTGAACTAGAAAGATATGACGATGTAAGTATATAAATAGGAAAGTTATGCTTAAATTTATCATTGCCACTCGTTTCTAACGCTCTTAATCGCTTTTTCTTCTTTTGTTGATCATATAGAACCTCACTAAGTATCGTGCTTTCTTTTATAAAAAAACTCATTAAATATTGCGCTAGTGGTATCGAATCACCTTCGGTGTCCCGTAAATCTATGATCAATGCATCAACCATAGACAATTCCTTTAATGCACGAAAAATTTCCTTTTTTGCATTAGAGGTTTGATAAAAATAATTCACCTTGATATATCCCACATTCCCTGAAAGTAGGTCTACATTACGAATTATATAGCTATCCTTGAGGTTAAGGGCACTCTTTCTTTTAACTTTTTCAAGAGTAAGTGAAGGATGAGGTTCAACTATATCCAGGTACATATCACCACTAATATCTCGTAAAATTACACTAAGGCTTCTTATAAAAGAGTACCAATCACTAACTTTATCAAACTCTTTATTGGCCAATTTACGCTTCAATTCTGCTTTTACTAACAGTGCTTTTTCTGGATAAATATACTCTTTTTCCAAAATGAGTATGATATTCTTAATCGCTTTTTCGATATTTTGTTTAAACAAAGTATCGTTTAGGTTTGCCCTATTTAATTCTGATGCTTGTGAAAAAGCTATGCTCAACCAGAGTAAAACATGCATCAATAGTAAGTTAATTTTCTTCATTTTACTTATTCTCATGTATAACAAAATTTACCGTTAAACATTGTTTAGCGGTGATGAATAAAATAGTAAATGAAACTAATGAGGGGAGGTTAACTTAACTTTATACTGCAAGTTACTGGCTTTCCAGCCTGATATGTATAAACGCGATCCATACCTTAAAACTATATACCAACAAGGCGGTGAAGTGGTTGGCTTATACCATTGATAATTCACAACATGGGTCACAAATAAAACTAATAAAGCAACCAGAATATAATCAATAGTAATTTGATTTAAATGATTGAAATTGGCAGCTTGATTAACAGTTACAAAAACACCAAGGCTATTCGCGCTTTTATTAATTTCAGCAACAGACGATTTATACTCAACTGAATGATTAATTTCACTAGAAGAGACTATGCCTGTTAGTGTGATTGTTAGTAATAAAAATACTAAAAAACAAAGTAATTTTTTAAATAAAAGCACGTATTTAATCATTTTCTTGAATTGGTTTTAACAAGTGTAGCATTGGTTAAAAGTGAATCAAGATTGATTTTTGATCTTTCTTGGTCATCTTACTGAGCACCAAATTAAACGAATTATCGATCATACGCTCTATTTCACCCTGCGGAATTGAGCCATCTAAAATGACCGTATTCCATTGTGCCTTATTCATATGGTAACCAGGGATAACACTAGCAAAAATATCGCGCAACATAACGGCTTCGTCTGGATCACACTTAAGATTTACACAATAATGACCTGCCATTTTGCCATAAGTATCTTTCTCATTACCTTTCCCGAAAGACATTGTTGCAAACATTTTGTTTTTGACTTTAAACACCTTAACATCATCACCAAAAGGGTAATAAAGCGATGTTTCTGGTTTAGTTAATAAATACTGTTCAATTTGACTTTCATTCATGGCTATTCACGCTAAATAAAGTGAATGATATAAGTTCAGTGTATTATAAATTGCGCAGCAATTACCAACGTTGAAGAAAAGAATAATCAATCACTTCGAATATACAAAAGGAGCTAACGCTCCTTTTGTAATGTTACTTATCACTTTGTTTGATTTTTAGAAGTTATAACTCACTTCAGCCCAGGCACTAACCCCCTCACTAGGCAAGCGCTGCATAACTTCTATTTCGCTATTGTTAACTCGATTATAGCCACCTAAATGATGTCGATAATCTTTATCAAATACATTATCTACCCCCGCACGGAGTGTTAGTGCAGAATTAACATAATAATTTACGTTTAAATTAACTAAGCCATATCCTGCTGTCGCTTTTTCCTGATTAGTTATTGACACATCATCTTGTTTTGCTGCAAGAACAACTTCAACATCAGTTAACCAATCACCCGTATTATAACGAGCAGTAATTCTAGTATTTAATGGTGTTATACGATAAAGACTATCATCTATATCTCTTCGTTCTCCTTTGACATAACTTGCAACACCAAAAAACTCTAAATTATCGGTTAACTGATAATTCCAATTTACATCTATTCCATAAAGTTTCGCATCGACATTGGTAAATTTTAAAGGATTATCATCGCCCGACATCATTTGCGCCATCATGCTTGCTGACATATCCATCATAGTTAATGACGTTCCTTGAATGTAATCATCTATACGTTGATAAAAAATTTGCGGTGCGAGCATTAATCCACTTTCTTGATAGGTTAAACCGATATTGCTTTGATAAGCCGTTTCTTCTTTTAGGTTAATATTACCTATATAAGTATTCCCGTCAGCTAAGCCCCCTGTTGATTCCATAGGTGTCCATAAATACCGCTCTTGATATGAAGGTGCTCTATTTTTAACCCCAATACCTGCATTAAATGAGGTTGATTGTGATAAAACAGTTTCTATATTCAGAGCAATATCAACTAAAGTATCTGACTGTGACCGATCAGCATTATTAAAGTTATCTCTTAAGGTCATTGCTAACTCAGCCATTGAAGGCATCATCGTTGCCTCAAGATCCATATTCATCTCAGAATGAATGTTCGTTTCCATACGGTTAGGCATCGACATCATAGCCATTGAGGTAGCAACCTCTCCTGCTTCAGCACTTACATGTTTGATACGAACTCCTAATTGAACTTGAGTATCATCAAAGTCTTGCTGCCATTGTCCAAAAATAGCAATGCGCTCATCGACTACGTCATTAAAGTTAATCACTTCAAACATCATATTATTAGGATTAGTGATCACAGAGTCATGGGCTGCACTATAACCGTCAAAGCCAAATAACAACTGTCCAAATTCAAAACCTTGCTCGAGTGTAAATGTAAAATCTACAGTTTCAGCAGTTGCATTATTACGACGATGTTTAGTCATATCATCATTTTCACGCATTAAAAAGTTCGTCATACCATGGTCGGCATCAACATAACCTAACGTCCAACTTGCTTGCCAATTATTCATAATAAACTCGCCATCAATAGCCAATCGGTGACTAAAAATATATTCAATATCCATTGGTAATGCAGGGGTGCCAGAGTCTTGTGTATCTGTATAATGATAATTTAAACCTACTGAGGTATCATTTTGTTGGTAACGAAAATCAGCTCCCATTTGTCTTTTCTCATAAGCACTAGGAGCGACCGTTTTTCTACTGCCACTTTCGAAATTTTCTCCTGATTGAACATTAACATAAGCCATTGTGGCAAATTGATTTTTCCCTATGTTAACGACGGCAGACAAGGTATCTGCATCATTATTGCTTCTATACCCAGCTTGCATATCGCCAGACATATGTAACGAATCACTTTGGCTAAATTCTGCTTTTCTCATATTTACATTGATTGCGCCTGCTAGAGTATTCATGCCTGCAACAACAGGAGCAACCCCACGATAAACAGTCATCGATTCAACGATTAATGGTGTTGAATAACTTAAAGGAGGATCCATAGCATTTGGGCCAGCACCAATAACAAGATGGCCATCTAATGCTATCGACAAACGATCTCCATATAAGCCTCGATATTGAGCAATGCCTGTCACTGGACCATTTTTATTAACACTGGCTCCTGGCACTGTAGATAACCAACTCGCTAAATCAGGTTCACTAGTTTTACCTACAGCAATACCTTTATTATCAGACAGTCCTTGATGACGTTGATGCGTAATAGTAATAACATCGATACTTTCAGTATCAATTTCGTCAGCTATTGTTTGTGTGTTAAATAGAGTTGATGAACATAAAATCGCTTGAATTGCGATGACACTGGGTTTCAATAAAAGTTTCATAATAGCGCCTATAAAATAAAGGAAGGAGAGGTAAATTGTCGCCTTCATGGTGATTAACGCTATTTTCGATATTTTAGATATAACTAACAAAGTAGAAAACATGAAGTGCGACATATTGTCGCAGCCATTCAAGCAAGGTTTTGATTCAGGTCAACTTTCAATTACTTTTGTCTGAACTACTTGTAATTAAAATTTCTTACAAGTTAGTTCGGATAATGGATGACAAATAGATTAACAATGGCACAATAAGGGCTACGGTTAACTTAAGGAATATAAATGAAAGGGCTGATTTCCATTCTATTGCTAACATTCAGTTTTGTTAGTGTTGCTGATGAACAAGCTGAAGCTATTTTTAAACAACTGGCACCATCACTATACCAAATAAGAATAATTGATAAAGCAAGTGGTGAAAAGTCGACAATTGGCTCAGGTTTTCAAATTACTGCTCAGGGCTTAATAGCCACTAATTATCATGTTATTTCAGGCTATGCACGTTACCCTCAAAAGTATACTCTTGAATATTTAGATCACCTAGGCAATAAGGCTCCGTTAACATTAGAAAGTGTGGATGTAATTAACGATTTAGCACTAGTTAAACGCCAAGTAGATGAAGGTATGCCATTTTTTAACATTGCAGAAAATGCTCCTACTAAAGGGGAAGAGCTTTTTTCTTTAGGTAACCCTCACGATTTAGGTATGATTGTTGTGCCAGGCACCTATAACGGTTTAAAGCAAGAATCTTTTAACGATAGAATACATTTTACTGGCTCTGTTAACTCTGGCATGAGTGGCGGCCCCGTAGTTAATAAGAATGCAGAAGTTGTGGGGATTAATGTCGCAACATCAGGCAATCAAATTGGTTTTTTGGTTCCTCACGATAAGTTAAAGATTTTATTTGAGCAATATCAGAAACGAGCACCTGAAAGTATTGAACAACAAATGGCACAGCAATTAAAGTTCAATCAAGAAAAATTAATTTCACAACTGTTATCAAATGAATGGCATTTAAAAGAACTAGGGGAAGCGTTAATCCCCACAATCGATGTACCTTATATACGTTGCTGGGGTGACTCTAATGCAGATAAAAGCGACGCTTTAGTCATGGTTGCTGTGGCTAATTGTAGTCTTGAAGAAGACACCTACATTGAAGGTAACTTTTTAACCGGCTCTATAGAAATGGAGTTTCGTTATATGAAGTCACTAAAACTCGGCGCGACTAAATTTTACCGACTCTATCAAAACCAAATAGCGCGAGTTATGCCAGGTAATAAAGCAACCAAAGACGATGTGACTGAGTTTCAATGTCAACACGATTTAGTGATGCCTACACACCAAAATATCAATAATAAATCTATATTTTGTGTGCGGGCTTATAAAGAATTTCCGAATTTATACGATGCCTTATACTTAGGTGTTTCTATCGATAAAGATAAACAAGCATTAATCAGCCACTTTACTATTTCAGGCGTGGCTAAAGACTCTGTTCAAGCATTTACTAAGCAATTTATGGAGTCTGTATCATGGAAATAATCATTGAAGAAATTAACCGCAGCCATAAACTGATAGGCCGCCATAAATTTGCTAATAAGCATATCACCATAGGCCGTGGTTACCGTAATGATATAATTGTATCCGACCCACATATTTGCGCTGAGCATTTATCTGTTGATTTTGATGGTGAAAATTGGGTAATTACAGATAAAAATTCAATCAATGGTAGTTTTCTAGGTGATACTAAAAAGCTAGCACATGGGCATATTATCCGCTCTGGTGATATTATTACTTTAGGACAAAGCCAAATTCGCTTTGTGTTTCCAGACCATCCGGTGCCCGCAAGTACTACACTTAGTCCCTTCGAAAGCTTAATCAATTTAGCAAGGCATCCACTCGCGTTATTTATCAGTATAGGCCTATTTGCTCTTGTCGTTGCTTGGACCATCTTTTTAAATAACCCTAAAGAAATGAGTTTTACTCAATTATTAGTGCCGGCAATTAGCATGACGCTGATGTTTTTACTTTGGCCGGCATTAGTGTCATTAATTTCACATTTAACCAAGCATGACGCTCGTGTGCTAACACAGTTAGGCGTGTCCTTCATTATTTATAATATTAGTTGGGTATTAGATTTTATTGAAACAGTGGTAAGCTTTAATGCATCAAGTAGTTTTGTATTAATGCCCGTGCTCACATTGCTCCCTGTCTCACTAGCTTTTTGTTTGTTTTGGCTAAACTGTTATATAGGCTTTCATATGACCGCAAAACGAAGAGCTATTGTGGCAGCAAGCTTAACCATTTTATTATTTGGTGGAAGCTATTTAATACAATTAAGTAAACAGCCTGATTTTACCATAAAGCCTAAATTCAATAATGTGCTCATGACGCCAAACTTTGTGCTAGCACCAAGTAGTGATGTTGACAGCTTTATCCAGAAATCAAATAAATTATTTGAAAAAGCTGACAGTAAAATAGATGACGAATAAAATTTATTACTAAAACATACACAGCATAAAAAAACCCGCAATAAGTGATCTCATTGCGGGTTTTTTATTTAACCAAGATACTTTAAGGTCGAGCAATAAAGCCTACTGCATCATAAACAGAGGTTAATACTTTATTCGCTCTTTCAGATGCTTGCTCAGCTCCTTCGCTCATTACTTTATCTAAGAATGTTTGATCATTGCGGAACTGATGAAATTTTTCTTGAATAGGCTCAAGCATAGCAACAACGGCATCAGCAACATCTCCTTTTAAATGACCATACATTTTATCTTCATACTGTGGCACTAATTGCTCAATAGATTGATCAGTTGCACACGATAGCAATGATAAAAGATTTGAAACACCCGGTTTTTCATCAAAATCAAAATAGATACGTGCTTGTTCATCAGAATCAGTAACAGCACGTTTAATTTTTTTAGCGATTTTTTTAGGGTCTTCCAATAACCCAATAAAGTTACCTGGGTTGCTGTCAGACTTAGACATTTTCTTGGTTGGCTCAAGTAAACTCATAACGCGTGCTCCATGCTCTGGAATATGAGGATCTGGTACAACAAAGATATCGCCATAAATATTATTAAAACGCGTCGCAATATCGCGTGCTAATTCTAAATGTTGCTTTTGATCATCACCTACTGGTACACGATCTGCACGATATAACAAAATATCAGCGGCCATTAAAACCGGGTAAGTAAATAAACCCGAATTCATATTCGCCTCTGATTTTTGTGATTTATCTTTATATTGTGTCATACGGTTTAGCTCACCCATTTGAGTGTAACAATTTAACACCCAACTTAATTGTGCGTGAGCTGGTACATGAGACTGAATAAAAATAGTACTTTGCTCCGGGTCAACACCACAAGCTAAATACAATGCTAAACCATCTAAGGTCGCTTTACGTAATGCTTCAGCCTCTGGGCGAACGGTAATGGCATGTTGGTTTACCAACATATAAAAACAATGATGATCGGCTTGCATATTTACCCATTGCTTTAATGCACCTAAGTAATTACCGATAGTAAGTTCGCCCGACGGCTGACAGCCACTTAATACAACTGGTTTTGACATAATATTTTACCTAAAACTGCTCTTGCAGCATCTTTAACTTTACTTTACCGTGGCAAGTTGCGCACGCATTTCGTCTATGGCTTGTTTATAATCATTTTGTGAAAAAATAGCAGAGCCAGCTACAAACATATCAGCACCTGCTGCTGCAATTTCAGCTATATTATTAACTTTCACGCCACCATCCACTTCTAAACGAATATCTCGCCCACTAGCGACAATTTTTTCTTTGACTAATTTTAACTTATCGATCGTGGATGGAATAAATGATTGCCCACCAAAACCGGGATTCACTGACATTAATAAAATAACGTCTAATTTGTCCATCACAAAATCTAAGACTTGCAGAGGCGTTGCCGGATTTAACACTAACCCTGCTTTACAGCCATTATCTTTAATGAGTTGCAATGTTCTATCAATATGGTCACTGGCTTCTGGATGAAAAGTAATAATACTCGCACCAGCTTTGGCAAACTCAGGAATTAAACTATCAACAGGTTTCACCATTAAGTGCACATCAATTGGTGCATCAATACCATAATCTCTCAACGCCTGACAAATCATTGGGCCAAACGTTAAGTTGGGAACAAAATGGTTGTCCATAACATCAAAATGAACAACATCTGCCCCAGCAGCAAGTACCTGAGCAACATCATCACCTAAGCGTGCAAAATCAGCTGATAATATTGATGGAGCAATTAGAAATGACGACATAATTAAGCCCTTTTAAAAAAACTGCGCTACTTTATCCTAAAATGCAGAAATAATCGACTTCCTTACCGATTGTAAGCGTTATTTTTCTGCACAATATTTGCACTACTCTCCTAATCATCGCACCAAACAAGTGCGGAAGATGCTTCAGTTTCTATTATCCTCCATGATAACAAAACCAGTAACAGAATGATTTATAAATAAAAAATAATTAAATTTCATGGTTTTTGCATTTAGGGCACTGTCTTTGCAATTCCAGTATTAACAAAAATAAATCAAAAAGAGAAAAAACATGAAAAATACACTAATTAAAATCGCACTAGCTTCAACGTTATTAACTTCAAGCGCTTTCTCAATGAATGCCGTTGCCGACAGCCTATCTGCAAATGTAGGGGCTACCAGCAACTATTTGTGGCGTGGTTTAGAACAAACCAACGGCAAAAGTGCTATATCCGGTGGAATTGATTACTCTGCTGACTCTGGTTTTTATGTAGGAACATGGGCGTCAAATGCTGATTGGGCCGACGGAATGACATATGAATTAGACTTTTACGGTGGCTTTGGCGGCGCTATTAATGAATCAGTATCCTATGACGTAGGTTTTATTTATTATGCTTATCCAGATGAATCTACTGGAGATGCTGACTTCTCTGAAGTTTATGTAAACTTTTCTTTTGACGCGTTAACTGTAGGTGCAGCTGTTTTAGCATCAGGTGAAGGTGCTGATTTTGGTGATACACTTTATCTTTCAGCTGACTATGCTGTGGCATTATCTAATGAAGCAGAGCTTGCTTTCCACCTTGGTTCATATTCTGGTGACTGGTTAGCTGAAGACTCTATTGATTATGGAGTAAGCATAAGCAAAAGCGGCTTTACTTTAGGCGCATCTAAAACTGATTTAGATGGCGATGATATGAAAGTATACGTATCTTATGCTATCGATATTGATTTATAAGCGCTTATTATTAGCTGAAAATTAATTTATAGACTAAAAAACCAAACGCTCGTTTGGTTTTTTTTAACTTTTAATTTAAAAATCTTACTCACTTCAAGTTGAATTAAGTGTAAAAATCAAAGATACTGAATTTACGTTAATGAGTTGGATAAATAATGAGCGAATCAAACTCCATATCAAACACAATTAAAAGTGTTTTGTTTGCATTTTTAGGCGTGCAAAGTAACAAAAACCGAGAACGTGATTTTACTCAAGGGAAATTTAGTCATTTTGTTATTATTGGTGCAATTGCTGTTGTCATATTTATAGCGACCTTAATCACTATAGTCTCATTAGTAATTGAATAACCAACTATTAGCGCTTATATAGCGCTAACAACTCCCCAACCTTCTTACGACCTCCACCTTTTTGGCTAATCGTTCTTGCAACTTTAATCGATTTTATTTTATCTGCATGTTCGTATATTTTACGTGTCCAAATAGTATCGTGATTACTAATAAGGACTGTGGATTGACACGCTTTCGAAATTTCTTCAGCTGCATTAGCTAAGTCTGCTTGCTCGTCTAAACCAAAGCCATTTCCTGCATAACTTGTGAAACTAGCGGTTTTACTTAATGGAACATAAGGGGGATCACAATAAATAACATCTCCTGCTTGAGCACGTGCAAAACTTTGTCGATAACTTTCACTAATAAAAATAGCTTTTTTTGATTTTTCAGCAAAATAGCAAAGTTCTGTTTCTGGAAAGTAGGGCTTCTTATACTTACCAAAAGGTACGTTATATCCGCCTGACTTATTATATCGGCATAACCCGTTATAACCATGGCGATTTAAATAAAGAAAGAGTAATGAACGGTAATACTTATCTACGCTGGCATTAAACTCTGTTCTTAAGTGGTAATAGGCTTCTGCTTGGTTATTTTCAGGGGTAAATAATTTTTTTGCATCATTAATAAATACTTGGGGTTTCATCTGAATGATTTGATAAAGGTTAATTAAATCTTTATTGATGTCACTTAACACATAACTTTTATAATCACTATTTAAAAAAATAGATCCTGCACCAACGAAAGGTTCGATTAACCGGTCCCCTTCTGGCAGCATTTTATTAATAATATCACTTAGACCATATTTTCCACCGGCCCATTTTAAAAAAGCTCGATGCTTTTTAACCATTCTTTTCAAAACCTCAAACGACAAAATATGCCGTATCACTGAATTGTATTGTGAGGTACGAATTGTATCCTGAATTAGGGCTTATTGGGAACGTTCAAACGCATTGATTTCATTATTAATTGCTGAAATTGACTTTATCCAAGGTTGTCTTGCTAAAATTGTTTCTGGTAGGTCACTCATAGCACGCTCTGCTTCAGCATAACTCTCATAATGGCTAGAAGTCAGTACAGTCATAACTTCATTATTTAATATTCTTTTGTATTGTTTAAACTCAAGCTGATTAAAATCAGCAAGAAATTCTTGCATAATACTCTCTTGAGTGAACCCTGATATTTGTATCACAAAACCTCGAGTAAAACTTTTAAAGTAGCTTTCATTGATTTTTTCACCTGATAAAACTGGTAACGATAAGTTTTCAATCACTACATCTTTCACAATAGGGTCAACAATAGTCCTTGTATCAACACTATCGCTCTTATAGTTTCTTGTAGCAGAAAGTTCACTTGCTAATACGGTACTAGGGGCTGTTGGTACAACATCAAGAATCTCAACTCCTTTTATTTCAGTCGACGCATCCTCAAAAGCGGCAATTGCAGAAACAATATCACTGACTTGTGCTGGCTCGCTTGCCGCCTTTGTTTTGACGGAGACAATCCCTGTAAGTACATTAAAAATATAGTTCGAAGAAGCCACTTGCTCAGGAAGAATTTCATTATAGGCTCTAGCTAAATCTCCTTCGCTTTGAGCTAAAGCGCCAGAAAGAACCATTTTATCTCCAGCATCAACTAATGTTGACTTATGTGCAATATTATTAGGGAGTTTTGAAAAACTAAACATATCTTGCTGCTTCAACCAAGCGAGTATCATAAAAGCGACTAATGACAATACCGTTAACGCAATTATGCCCTTTTTACTGGGTGTTAATGTTAACCATGATTGAGGTGTTTTAAATTCCTTAGCATTAAGTGAAAGTAGCTGGCCTGAATTTCTAGATAAAATGGACAGCTTTTTATGGAATAAATCTTTATGCGCGGCAAACATTTTACCTGCGTCATAATTCCCTAGCATCAATACGTCTATAGCTAATTGCGCCTTTTTAGCAATTAATGCTAACTGTGTTAACTCATGCATTATTTGTAATGAGGCAAATTGTGCATTATCAATTACAATCGCCAATTTTTGCGGGTTAGCATTAAGTAAATTAACAATACTCACGGCTAATGATTGCTCTGGGTCAAAAACACTACCACTAAATAATTGTTCAATTATTCTACATCTCATTTGAATATTATTTAATTTGGGTGATGCTGAAATGAAGGCAGCGTTATGTTCCGCTGACAATTGATCAAGAAATTGAAAACCCATTGAGGAACATTCTTGGGCATTTTCATCTACGACTAAAATAGCGTGTTTCGAAAAACGATGGATATAATCAATGCGTGCATTAACGCTAATTGAAGTAACACTCTCTGTTGACGTGTTTAATAGTTGGGACTGTGCTAATGCTGACATGCTTCACCTTCTGCTTATCTACAGAATTTGTTGAAGCATCTCCTTAGTAACGTCGTCTCTTATTTCAGATTTACCTATAGCGGTTGGCACTATAAATCTTAACAGGCCACCCATATTTTTTTTATCACGCTTCATGTGTGATAAAAATTGCTCAAAGCCCATATTAGTAGGAGCTTCTAATGGTAAATCAAATGCTGCGATTAACGCTTCAATGCGACGAAGTTCTGACACTTCAAGCAAATTCATTGCTACTGCAAGCTTAGCAGCAAGTACCATGCCAGCAGCAACAGCTTCACCATGCAACCAATTTCCGTAACCTTGTTCAGCTTCGATAGCATGCCCAAATGTATGACCTAAGTTTAGTAAAGCTCTTATACCGCCCTCTTTCTCATCCTGAGCAACGATATCTGCTTTACATTGACAACAAGTTTCAATCATTTGAATAAGCACACTTTGATCGCCACTTTTAATCGTTGTTATATTATTTTCTAACCATTGAAAAAAGTTAACATCACCCAAAATACCATATTTAATCACCTCTGCCATGCCAGCATTAAACTCCCTAGCAGGTAAAGATAAAAGGCTATCAATGTCAATAAGAACAGCTTTAGGCTGATAAAAAGCCCCTATCATATTTTTACCTAATGGGTGATTAACAGCGGTTTTCCCACCAACTGAAGAGTCAACTTGAGATAACAATGTGGTTGGGACTTGTATAAAATCAATTCCTCTTTGATAACATGCCGCAGCAAAGCCTGTAATATCACCGATTACACCACCACCTAAGGCGATGAGAGTGGTATCTCTACCATGCTCATTAGCCAGTAAGTGCGACATTATTTTATCAAAATTAGCCAGGCTTTTTTCGGCTTCGCCATCAGGTAAAATAATTTCATCAACCTGAAAATCATTGAGTAATGACTTAACTAAATTACCATAAAGTGGATAGACAATAGTATTTGATACAATACAAACGCGTTTAGCGCGGATATAAGTTGATAGTAAATGACTATTAGTTAGTAATTTACTATCAATATAAATAGGGTAGCTACGGTCACCCAAGGAAAGGTTTAGGGTGCTCATCAATTAAAAGTCTAAGCGCTCAACAATTTTATTAGCAACTATTTTTGCACTTTGATCATCTGTTTGCACAATAACATCTGCAATTTCTTCATACAGCGGGTTACGTTCAACAGCTAATTTCTCTAATACACTACGTGGTTCTTCAGATGTTTGTAATAAAGGTCTACGACGGTCACGTTGTGTACGCGCTACTTGTTTATCAATAGTAGTTTCAAGGTAAACAACTACACCTCTAGCAGATAAACGATTACGCACTTGTGAACTTATGACTGAACCACCGCCAGTTGCTAACACAATACCCTGCATTTCTGATAGGTCATTGATGACGTCTTCTTCTCTTTTACGAAAGCCTTCTTCGCCTTCAAGATCAAAAACCCACGCAATATCTGCACCTGTGCGACGCTCAATCTCTTGATCAGAGTCATAAAAATCCAGATGCAGTTTATCTGCTAATTCTCTACCTATGGTACTCTTGCCTGCGCCCATTGGGCCAACTAGGAAAATGTTACGTTTTTCTGCCATGAGACTAACTTAATACTCGCGTTTAATAATTACGTTTACAGATAAGAGGGTACCCCCTCGAAGATTTTAAGGGCGTAATTATCGCAATTGTTGAGGGACAAATGCAAGCAAGTGTTGCATAAAAGCATAACTTGCTTGCTATTTTTATTATTAAATCTTTTAAAATCGTTATATTTCAATAACAAAGACTTAACAATTATTCATTAAAAATTTTCAGTAACTATTCTTGGCGTCACGAAAATGAGTAATTCTTTCTTCTCATTAAAGTTCGTAGAGCTTCTAAACATCCAGCCAAAATATGGAATATCACCTAATACAGGTACTTTAGAGACACTATTAATGACTTGCTGTTGGTAAATTCCACCTAATACAATGGTTTCACCATTATTCACTAATACTTGTGTGCCAATTCTCTGTGTATCAATAGCCGGTGCGGTCCCGCTTGTCACTGAAGAAACCGTATCTTGCGTTACAACCAAATCTAAAATGATACGATCATCAGGTGTAATATGCGGTGTAACCGTTAAACTTAATACCGCTTTTTTAAACTGTGTAGCAGTAGCTCCACTTGACGCTGACTCTTGGTAAGGGATCTCAACCCCTTGTTCAATATAGGCTTCCTTCTGGTTAGCCGTAGTTATACGCGGGCTTGCAATAATTTCACCTTTATTTTCTTGTTCCATCGCACTTAATTCTAAATCAAGAATAGTACCATCAGCTAGTCGTGCTACTTGAAATGCTAGACTTCCCGCAGGGCTTGCCACAGGTAAGTTTACATTTAACCGCTCACCTAGTGTTGGAACTGTGCCACCTGACGCTGATTCTGCTCCAGCAATGGTACCTGAAGTTGCGTAATCACCACCATCAGTTACTCCCCAGCGAATGCCAAGTTCTTCATTAATATTATCTTTAACCGTGACCATACGTGACTCGATCACAACTTGTCGTACAGGAATATCTAATACATCCACCATACGTTTAATATCTTTAATGCTTGCTGCAGTATCACGAATCAATAAAGTATTAGTTCTTTCATCAACACTCACACTACCACGCTCGGATAAAATACTATTCTCTTCATTTTTAATCAGTGCAGCAAATTCTAGTGCTTTAGCATAATTGACTTGAATGTATTCAGAATAAAGTGGTGCGAGCTCTTCTACTTGTTGTCTAGCTTGTAATTCCTTTGCTTCTCGTGCAGCGAGTTCATCACTTGGGGCAACCATTAAAATGTTACCTTGCATGCGCTTATCAAGTCCTTTTACTTTTAAGATGATATCAAGTGCTTGATCCCAAGGCACACCATCTAATCTTAAAGTAATATTACCTGCAACCGTGTCACTAATAACTAAATTAAAGCCATTATAATCAGCAATGATTTGCAGTACGGTACGTACGGAAATATCTTGAAAGTTTAACGATATTGCACGACCCGTAAAGTCATTTGAATCACCTAAATATCCAGGAACTTTAATTTTTTCTTTGACAGCTAATGAAAAAACATTGTTTTTTTGTTGATGTTCAAAAGTAAACTCACCGTCAATATCAATCACTAATCGAGCATTACGTCCATCCCTAAACGTTTCAATTCCTTTAACTATAGTGCCAAAGTCAGCAACATCTAAAGTATATAAAAGGTCATCTTTGATTTGCGTATTATGAAAATCAATAAACAGTTTACCTAACTTATTACTTACATCTACCGCAACCATACTATCATCGAGATAAACTAATATTTGTGCCTCGTCGTCGTTACCTTTACGAAAATCTATTGTTGAGACACTATTAATAAACTCACCGCCAACAGGAGCTAAATTTGCTATGGCTTTATTAGGTAAGCCTTTGTTTAGCACTAATGAAAACTCATTACCCATTTGACTCACGTCAAACACAGAGAGTTGCTCAAGGTTAACAGAAGCAACAACCTTACCGGCAATCTTTTGTACGGTAATACTATTCACACCCGCATGTTCAACTATAGTTTCGAGCAAGTTAGTATTAAACCCATCAATATCAAAGCTAATATCAATTTTGGCAGGCGACATTGACGTTTTGACTTCCGGTTGACTAACCATATTTTCTGAAAGTGCAAAAACTAATTCAATTTCATCGTTTTGCAAGGTGTTATAACGAATTTCAGTTAAATCAGTAGCGTTAACCATCGAAGAAAATAGGCTTAAGCATAATACTTTTACTAATACATGATTAAGACAATGGCTGATGACGTTTAATTTTTTCATTTTATTTATTAGCAACATTACTTCCTTTGCCCCTCTGCGTCCGGTTTAACCATAGTTACGACAGTTTCTCTTTCTACCCAACAGCCAGCGCCATCAGGAATTAATTCAATTACTTTAATATTATTCGGATTCACTTCAGTAATACGTCCATTAAATAAACCTAGAAAATGCCCAACAGCAACCCGATGTAAAGTTGCATCAGATGCCTCAACGAGTGCCCACGTAATTTCTAATTCCCCTAAAGTACCACGCATCGATAAATCACTTAATGAAAATTTTTCGAGTGGCTGTTTACGTCGACGAGGATCTGGGCTTAAACAACCAGACATTTGCTGAATTTTCTCTTGAATTGCCTCGGGACGAGGAAGATCAAAAGGGCTTCGTAAATTTTGAGCCGAATACTCAACATGATCAAAAACCGGCACTTCTGGCATTGGATCTATTTTCGATGTGGTATTCGCTTGCACTGTCGCTATATGAGCTTTCAAATCGCTAGTGTCATCAAAACATCCAGTAAGCGAAATGAGAAAGAATAAAGTGATTAATTTTTTCATTCTGTTGTCGCCTCCCGATATTTATATGTTTTTGCCTGTAGTTGCAAAATTAATTCATTGCTATTTTGAAGCCATTTAATATCAAAATTGTGCAGTGTTACAATTCGAGGAAGACCTGCTATTTTACTCACAAAATTACCAAACTCGTGATATGTACCTATCACTTTAATATCAATAGGTAGTTCAGTATAAATTTCCTGCTTTATTTCGGGTTGCCAATTTAATGTAGCAAAATTTAAACCGCTAGTAGTGCCAACAAAAGTTATATCATCTAATAAGCCTGGAGTTTCATGGCTTTCAGGTAAGCTTTTTAACTGATTAGCAAACAAAGCTTCAGCATCTTCCATTTGCTGTTGAAATAATTCTAAATTGGCCGCAACATGATATTTAGTTTGGTATTGCTGTTTTAGCGTACTTTCTTCGGCAATAACACGGTCTAAAGTGGTCAGCTTATCTTGAATTAATAACACAAAACCTAACCCCATCACTACAATAGCAATAAAAACAATAAACACACCTTTTGCCAGGGGAGGCCATTCAGCTAAGTTATCTAATTCTAGTCCTTCAAATTGTGATAAATCTAAATTCACTAGCTACCTCCTTGTGCTGAAGTATTGACTATACCTTTAATGCGTACACGCATTTTGAAGTCGCTTAACAACTTACTTTCTGCATCATCAGAGGTAATGGATTCAAGCTCGGCATCAGTAAATAAATCTGATCGTTCAATTGCTCGAATCATATTGGCTAAATGGTTATTCGATTCACTTTTACCGATTAATTCAAGGGTATTCCCTTGTTTATTCATTTCGGTGAGATAGATACCTGTAGGGATAATTTTAGCAATTTCATCTAACACCTGCGTACCAACATTTCGGCTTCGTTGTAATTGCTCAACGACATTAATACGTTTTTGTAATTCAGATTTTTTTTCATTCAGAGTCTTAATATGCGCTATACGCCCATCAAGAATGGCAATTTCACTTTGTAAATATTGATTACGTGTCAATTGTCCATCAATTCTTGTTTGATAGAATTGACTCACAATAAAAACTAAAGCAAAAGCAACTAAAGCAACCGCTGTTAATTGTGTAAAAAAGTCACGTTGTTTAGCTTTCTCTGCGGCTTCCCGCCAAGGAAGGAGGTTTATATGTGCCATGGCGAAAAACTCCTTAATGCAAGTCCTGCAGCAACCATATATTGAGATGCTGTTTTATCTAATTCTGATTTATCTACTTTGTCAGAAATTACTATATCATTAAACGGGTTGGCAATAACGGTATGTATACCTAATTCATCTGTTAACAACTGCTGAACACCTTCAACTTGTGCAGTGCCCCCAGAAAGTAGGATATAATCCACTTTACTTTTACCGCTTGATGTTAAAAACATTTGTATAGCACGCCTAATTTGCTGAACTAGTATGGTGTGAAAGGGTGCTAATACTTCAAAAGTATAATTTGGCGGTAAATCATTATTTACTTTTGCCATTTCCGCTTCTTCAAAGGGCTTATTGTAATAAGACACAATAGAGCGAGTATATTGTTCACCACCAAAAATCTGGTCTCGACTATAAATATGCTTTCCTGAGTCTGTTACTGAAAACAAGGTCATCGTCGCACCAATATCAACAATCGCAACAATTTTATTAGTGGCATCATCAGGAAGTAAAGGTAAATTCAAATCATAAGCACGGCTTACTGCGTAAGACTCAACATCAATAACTTTAGTGTCAAACCCTCCCATCTCAAGTGCAGATACTCTTGCTTCAACAGATTCAGTTCGAGCAGCACTTAATAAAACATTCATTTTAGAAGGATCAGATTCGTTAACATCTAAGGATTCAAAATCAAGACTTACTTCATCTAAAGGGTATGGAATTAAACTATCGGCCTCAATTTCTATTTGGCTAGCTAATTCTTGCTCACTAAGTGATACATCCATATAAATAATTTTGGTTATAACGGTTTGCCCAGAAACGGCAGCGGCAGCTAGTGAAATTGAAGAGGATATTTTTTTTCTTATTTTAGCAATGACATTACCTACCGCTTCTATATCTTGTATTTCACGGTCTATAATTGCTCCCCTAGGCATGGGTTCTGTAGCTATGGCTTCAAGTACAAAGCCGTCACTCCCTTGATTTAATAAAACCGCTTTAGCTGAATGAGAACCAATATCAATCCCCACCATTAAAGAAGCTTTCTTTTTTAACAGATTGCTTAGCATAACTTCCCACTAGATCATTTTGTTATAATAATATTAAGCTTTTTTTATCTATAAATACATTTATTACATGCTTTTACACGATATACTAGTACTATTGAGTAATTTTTATAAATTTTATTGAGCATTTTATTTTGTTTTCACTGAAACGCCTTGCAAAATTCGCCCTTATTATGACCCTTTTAGGGGGTTTAACATTGTTAATAGCATACATTTTAGTAAAGGATCAACTACCTAGCGTTGCTTCCTTAAAAACTATTCAATGGCAAACACCGATGCAAATATATAGTAGCGACGGCAAGTTAATGAATCAGTTTGGTGAAAAAAAACGTATTCCACTTAAACTCAATGAAATGCCTCAGCAACTGATAGACGCTATTCTTGCTACTGAAGATGATCGTTTTTATCTACATTTTGGTGTTGACCCTATAGGTATGGGCCGTGCAGTGCTTGGGCAAATTATCGGACAAAATAAAGGCGGGGCAAGTACAATTACGATGCAAGTTGCTCGAAACTTCTTTTTAACCCGGGAACAAACCTACATTCGTAAGTTACGTGAAATTTTTACCGCATTTCATATTGAAAGCTTGCTCACTAAAGATGAAATTCTTGAACTTTATATGAATAAAATAGAGCTAGGGCACCGCTCTTTTGGTTTTGGGGCGGCCGCGCAAGTTTATTATAATAAAGAGGTTAAAGACCTTACTTTAGCACAAATAGCAGTATTAGCAGGATTACCCAAAGCACCATCAACATTAAATCCATTACGTTCACCAACGCGAGCATTACAAAGAAGAGCTGTCGTTTTAAAGCGAATGCTTGATAGTGGATATATTACTACTTCCCAATATCAAGAAGCGAATAATGCGCCAATCACTGCAAAAAAACACGGTGCCGAAATAGAACTTAACGCGCCTTATGTTGCTGAAATGGCACATCAAGAAATGATCGAGCGCTATGGTAAAGAACAAGCCTACACGGGTGGCTATAAAGTTTACACAACAACGCCATCTAAGTTGCAAGTTGCTGCTCGAAATTCTGTTATGAAAAATATTTTTTCTTATGACCAACGACACGGTTACCGAGGTGCAATTAAAAACTTACGTTCGTTAGCGGGTAACTCCCAAGACGAAAACTCAAATGTTGACCCATTAACGCCAGCTGAAATTAGCCAAGCACTTTCACATGTATTGTTATACGAGAACCTAGAGGCTGCTGTAGTTACGCAAGTGTTAGAAAATACGATAGAAATAACGTTGAAAGATCATGAAGTTGCCATGATAGAGTGGGACAATATGTCGTGGGCTAGAGAGTATATTAATGATGAACGACAAGGTGCAGCGCCTAAAACACCAGCTGAAATATTAAATTACGCAGATGTTATTTATGTTGAAAATACAAAAAACGGTTATAAATTAAGTCAATTACCTGATGTAAGTTCAGCATTAGTGTCCATATCTCCTGATAATGGCGCTATTTTAGCTCTAGTCGGCGGTTTTAGTTTTTATCAAAGTCAGTTTAATAGAGTAACCCAAGCTAAACGCCAAGTAGGCTCGAACATAAAACCTTTTTTATATTCTGCTGCGTTAGAACACGGCTTTACTTTAGCAACTTTAGTTAACGATACTCCTATTAATCAATGGGACCAATCTTCAGGTACTGTATGGCGACCTAAAAATTCACCGGAACAGTACAATGGAGAAATCCGTGTTAAACGTGCATTAGCACAATCAAAAAACGTTGTTGCGGTAAGACTATTTAGAGATGTTGGCATCAATAATGTGATTCCACATATGGCATCATTTGGCTTTTCTCTCGATGATTTGCCTCGAAATGAATCTCTTGCTTTAGGTTCAGCCTCATTTTCTCCACTTGAAGTAGTTACTGGATTTGCCACGTTTGCTAATGGTGGTTTTTTAATTAAGCCTTATTTAATAGAACGCATTGAAGATTCTTTCGGGAACATTATTTTTCAAGCTAACCCTGAAATTGCTTGCGAAGATTGCGATCAAATTAATAATATGGAAAATTCGTCAGCCGATATTAATCTGCCTTTTTACCAAAATACTCCGCAGAGTAATCACGGAAATATTGCTATACAGGCAGTAGATACGGACACTATTGCTAAAGCTCCTACTATTAAAAAAGCCAAAAGAGTGATTAGTGCACAAAATGCTTTTTTAATGACAGAAGCATTAAATGAAGCTATTTGGGGTGCTGACTGGTCAATAACTCCCGGTTGGAATGGTACAGGTTTTAGAGCTAGAACCTTAAATCGTCGAGATATTGCAGGAAAAACTGGAACAACAAATGAAGCTAAAGACGCTTGGTTTTCAGGCTTTAGTCGCCATATAGTCACAACATCTTGGATTGGTTTTGACGATCACAGTCGTAATTTAGGGCAAACAACTTCAAATAGTAATTTAGGAAAAGAGCAAATTACAGGAAAAGAGTTTGGGGCAAAATCAGCACAACCAGCTTGGATTGATTTCATGGAAGTCGCGTTAAAAGACCAGCCTATAAAGCCCTTTGAGCAACCTCAAAATATTGTGTCGATTAGAATAGACAAGAAAACAGGTAAGCTTACTAATAGAACAGACAATACTAGCTTATTTGAATATTTCACTCTTGGCACTGAACCTACAGAATATGTCAGTAGAGATATTAGTAATGAAATATTCAATCAAGATAAAAGTGATACGGTAAAAGACATTTTCTAATTAACGAAAGTGATACAATTAAACACTCTATTTTACTTATTTTTGATCATAGCTAAAAATAATTACAAGCTAAAATCAATTTAGCTTGTAAAACTTTCGTTTGAAACATTTGATAAGCACATATTTCATATTGATTTACTTATTTCGTTAAATCTTACGTTAAACCCCTCACAAAAATACATACTCATTAAAATCAGTACTTTACTATATTTTATTGTAATAATTAAAAGCTATTCATCTTTAGATATATCAAAACGCACACCATTATAAATGAAAGTTATAGTGAAAACTTTCAAAACGAAAGAAATTTTTCTTTCGTTTTGTCTCCTGATCGCCTAGAATTGCGACCTCAACAACAACGAAACTTACACCTTTAATTGTCATACTTAGGAGCTTAATTGCTATGACCGTTTTGCAAACCTCAATTGATTTATCGAAATACGGCATCACAAACGCTGACGAAATTATTTACAACCCGTCGTATGAACTGCTTTTTGCTGAAGAAACAAAGCCTGATCTCGAAGGTTATGATAAAGGTGTGGTCACTGAGCTTGGCGCAGTATCCGTTGATACAGGAATTTTTACAGGCCGCTCTCCTAAAGATAAATACATTGTCCGTGATGATGTCACTAAAGATACTGTTTGGTGGTCTGATCAAGGAAAAAATGACAATAAGCCAATGTCACAAGAGACTTGGACAAAACTGAAAGAGCAAGTAACAACTCAACTTTCAGGCAAACGTTTATTTGTTGTTGATACATTCTGTGGTGCTAATGATGATACCCGTTTAAAAGTACGTTTTATCACTGAAGTTGCATGGCAGGCACATTTTGTAAAAAACATGTTTATTCGTCCAAGTGATGAAGAACTTGTTAACTACGAACCTGATTTTATTGTTATGAATGGTGCAAAAACAACCAATCCTGACTGGAAAGCACAAGGTTTGAATTCAGAGAATTTTGTTGCCTTTAACTTAACCGAAAAAATGCAGTTAATTGGTGGAACATGGTACGGCGGCGAAATGAAAAAAGGTATGTTCTCAATGATGAACTACTTTTTACCCCTAAAAGGTATAGCCTCAATGCACTGTAGTGCAAATGTTGGCAAAGCAGGTGATGTCGCAATATTTTTTGGTTTATCTGGAACAGGTAAAACGACCCTCTCAACCGATCCTAAACGTGAATTAATTGGGGATGACGAACATGGTTGGGACGACAATGGTGTTTTTAACTTTGAAGGTGGCTGTTACGCTAAAACAATTAATCTTAGTAAAGAAAATGAACCCGATATATATAACGCAATTCGCCGTGACGCATTACTTGAAAACGTAACAGTTGCTGCCGATGGAACTATCGACTTTGACGATAATTCTAAAACAGAAAATACACGAGTTTCGTATCCAATTAATCATATTGATAATATTGTAAAACCAGTTTCACGTGCAGGTCATGCGAAAAAAGTTATTTTTCTAACAGCTGACGCTTTTGGTGTTTTACCACCTGTTGCTAAATTAACTCCAGCGCAAACTGAGTACTACTTTTTATCTGGCTTTACAGCCAAATTAGCGGGAACAGAACGTGGGATAACAGAGCCTACACCAACATTTTCAAGTTGTTTTGGCGCGGCTTTTTTAAGCTTGCATCCAACACAGTATGCAGAAGTACTACGTAAGCGAATGCAAGCTGTTGGAGCAGAAGCTTATCTGGTTAATACCGGTTGGAATGGTACAGGTAAGCGTATTTCAATTAAAGCAACGCGTGCTATTATTGATTCAATTTTAGATGGCTCAATTGACCAAGCTGAAACAGAAATACTACCAATGTTTAATCTTGAAATTCCTACCAGCATTGCAGGGGTAGAAGGTAATATTCTTGACCCTCGTAATACTTACAGTCAAGCAAGTGATTGGGAAAGTAAAGCCTTCGATTTAGCTAACCGTTTTGTAAGCAATTTTGAAAAGTTCACTGATAATGAGAATGGTAAAAACTTAGTAAATGCTGGACCAGCCTTATAAATTTCAGTGATCAACCTTATTTAGGACGGGTCACGCTTCACAATAAAAAAAGCCGCATCAGCGGCTTTTTTTATTGTCTCAATTTAATGACAGGCTAAAGGGAGTAATACTTTAGCTGTTAAGCCACCTTCTTCACGGTTTTTAAGCAACACTCGGCCGCCATGGGTATCAACTATCCGTTTAATAATTGCAAGCCCTAGACCACTGCCCTCTGCTCCTCGAGCTTTATCGCCTTGAACAAAAGGCTGGAACAATCGCTCAACTTCAGCTTCGTCAATACCGGGACCATTATCTGATACCGTTATAAAAAAGAATGAACTGTTAGGCTCTAAACCTGTTGAAATTTCAACATCACCACAACTATAACGTTGAGAGTTTTGAATTAAATTAGCAAGAACTCGTTTGATAGCAACATTTCGCAAAGGAACTAAAGGTAAGTCACCGCCATTAAAACGAATTGTTCTGTTTGGTAACGACTCAGTTTGCACGACATCTTCTACAAGGGCATTTAAATCAGACAACTCAGTCTTATCTTTACTGTCATTGCGAATATAATCTATGAATTGATCGATAATAGTATTCATATCATCAATATCGCTTTCAATACCTTCTTTGAGAAATTCATCATCTTTAGACATCATTTCCGTAGCTAAACGAATGCGCGTTAACGGAGTACGAAGGTCATGAGAGATACCCGCCATCAGCAGGTTCCGATCATCTTCTAATTGTTTAATGCCTTTTGCCATATGATTAAACGCTTGAGTCACAGCCACTATTTCGGTTGTACCTCGTTCAGTCAAGGGTTCAGGAAAGTCACCAGTTCCTACAGAATGAGCAGCTTTTTGCAGTGCTTTTAAGGGGCTATTTAGCTGTCTAACAAACAACCAACCACCAATAACACTTAACGAACCAAGTACCGCTAATACTATTAGTAAAGGCGCATAACTTGCTTCTTCTAAGCTGGTTAAAGGAATTTTCACCCAATACTGTGGTGCCTGTGGCGGGCGGATCCAAAAAAGATATTCATTCCCTTGTGAAATGCGAACTTCAGCTTCTCCGCCTAAAAGCCGCGACATTTCCAGCGAACGATTTTGATAGTAATTAGCGTTTTCTAAGCCTAATTGTAATGCTCTACTCTCAGTATAAACACCTATGCCTGTTTCACGCTGAAATGCAACAGCCATTGCTGGACTTAATACCGGATCTTTTACATCGATAAAAACTACACGTACCTGCTTAGCCAAAAGTTCATTAATTAATTGTGAGCTTGGTTGAAAGCTGTATACGGCAAATGCAACTAAAGACACTAATTGATTAATAAATAATAAAACACTTATTAATAATATGGTTTGCCCAAAAGCGCTACGTGGCAATAATTTCATTTACTTCTAAGCAACTGCTTTTCCTTCAGGAACAAATACATAACCTAAGCCCCAAACTGTTTGAATATATCGCGGTTTTGTAGGATCTTCTTCAAGCATCCGTCGTAAACGTGACACTTGTACGTCAATACTTCGTTCTAAAGCTGAATAATCTCGGCCGCGTGCTAGGTTCATTAGCTTATCTCTAGATAGGGGTTCACGAGGATGTAAAACTAATGCTTTTAATACAGCGAATTCACCACTCGTTAAAGGCATATTTATATCGCCTTTACACATTTCACGCGTCGCTAAGTTGAGTTCGTAATCACCAAACGTAATAATATTTTCTTCTAAAGAAGGTGCCCCCGGCGCTTCTTGTACGCGGCGTCGAAGTACGGCTTTAACTCGAGCAAGTAACTCTCGAGGATTAAAAGGTTTAGGCATATAATCATCAGCGCCTAATTCTAAACCAATAATCCGATCAACTTCATCACCTTTAGCCGTTAACATCACGATTGGGATTTCATTGGAATTTTGGCGTAGACGGCGACAAATAGACAAACCATCTTCCCCTGGCAACATTAAATCAAGCACCAATAAGTGAAAATTTTCACGCTCAAGCAATCTATCCATTTGTTCGGCATTGGCTGCACTTCTCACTACAAAGCCCTGCTCCACTAAATAACGCTCTAGCAATGCTCTTAAACGCATATCGTCATCTACGACTAAAATTTTAGGTGTTTCTTGACCCATAATGCACCATTTTATTTTTTAAAGTGTTTCTACTATAAGCGATAGTGACAGATATTAAAAAAGTTTGTCTGTATCATTCGCTTGCCTTTTGTTACAAATTATGAATCTTATATTGATTCTAGACTACTGACTTACTCTTTCTATATGTGGTTTTTATTAAAAATATCAACAGCCTCCATCTACTCATCTGAAATTTGCTAAATTTCATTAACGCCCTTGCTAACAATATGTCAAAATGCGCTGATGAAAGTGTGGATTTATTTTTTTAAAGCTCCCCGAAGAGTAATTTTTATCAGTCGTAGACGCCTAATTACTAATGTAAAGCGTCAATTAATACGAGTGAAAATTGCGCTATCTCAAGAAAAAGCAGAAACCAAAGAAATGCTCGCCATCTATAAACGTTATACTATGAGACAAGCTACACCTGAAGAAATGAAACTCGCAAATAAACAGTTTTTCGACGTTTTAAAAGGGTTGGGGATAGGCGTAGTCGCCATTTTACCTTTTGCACCTATTACACTACCCATTGTCATCAAACTAGGAAAGTTGGTCGGCGTTGATATTTTACCTAGCTCTTTCCGTGAAGACGATAAGCCTAAATAATTAAGGACTATTTCAAGTAACCGATTGCCTGATCAGTGACACATTGAGTGAAGCTCTTTTGTTTTTCTTGATAGGTTAAGGAAATAATAGCGCGCGCTACTAAGATCATTTTTTGCTGACGTTCAACGTTAGGTAAGCTTTGTAGTTGCTCATAAAAACACCCTGTTAAACCAAAGTCCAAGGCTATTTCAGACTTAGCAGTTTCGCCATCTAAACATAGCGATAATTTCTCGGCTAATAAATCGCGATCCATTTTATTAATCAGTTCTTTAACTTGATAACCTATAGGATCAGTTTTACGTTCTTTGTTACAGGCATAAAACATGTCAGCTACCGCAACCACTGGAATAAGTCTTTGGTGTTGCTCTGCAAATTTTTCTTGTAACCAACGTTTATGTTGTAGATCCATTATTTCTTGAGCGTGCGCACTAAAAAAGCAAATACTTGCACTTATTATCAATCCTTTGTTAAGTAAAGACCTCGTTTTAACATTATTTTGGTTAAGTAAGCTCATGATTCTTATGTATCCCTTAAATTACACTCTATAATTATACCCAGTAATCTCTATCGTTTGTAATCCCTATTTGATTAAATATAATCCTCATTTAAAGCCACAAAAGCAGAGTTGACATAATATTATTGCGAATACATTTATCAACACTAATGAATATGACATGATAGTTAAATCGATAACAGGTATTAGCAAATAACAATGCACTATTTTTATAAAATACTTTTAATAATATTACTTAATATCAGCCTATTTTTATCAATAGCAAAGGCAGATACGTTAACTGAATTTGAGCAGCAACTTGCAGAATATAAGGGCAAAGTAGTCTATCTAGATTTTTGGGCATCTTGGTGTATACCTTGTTTACGTTCTTTTCCTTGGATGAATGAAATACAGCAAAAGTATAGCAACGAAGACTTTGCTGTATTTAGTGTGAATCTTGATGCTGACAAATCTTTTGCAACGGCGTTTTTAGAAAAAACCCCCGCTAACTTTCCCGTATTTTATGATCTAAAAGGCAAGGTTGCCAAAGCATTTAAGCTTCGCGGAATGCCAAGTAGTTATATTATTGACCGAACAGGAAAAATCGTCAGTTCTCACGTAGGCTTTAACGATGAGAAGAAAGTCGCTTATCAAACTGAGATTGAAAAGCTAATACACAAATAAAAATATAGTGATAACTTTTAGATTGATTAACTATGTATAAACACTTTTCTAAAGAACAGTTAGCCCATCAATACTCACCTAGCTCTTGTGTAAAAGATATTAAAATTTATATCAATACATATATCCAAAAAAGTAAACTTGCTAAAGAGAAGGCATTAAAAGATAAGTTAGTACATACTGACTTAGCTTACAGCTCAAGTATCGATACTACTTTAGATTTATACTTACCTTATAACTTCAAAAGACCTGGTCATCAAAAACAAAAATTACAGGTTTATATTCATGGCGGCTATTGGCAGGAACTCAGCAAAGAAGAGTCTAGTTTTGCGGCCACTAATTTTCAAAAACATCATTGTTACTTTGCTGTAATTGATTATAGTTTAGCACCTCACGCAAGCTTAACTGAAATAGTTGAGCAAAACAGACTTGCCATAGTTTGGTTATACCAACACGCGCAAGAATACGGTTATGACAAAAATGAAATATACCTCTGTGGAAGTTCTGCCGGCGCGCATTTAGCGATAATGATGCTCTATACCAATTGGAGCGAATACATCAGCTGTGACCAGCTCAATAATCTGGTAACCCCAATTAAAGGTATTTGTGCCGTCAGTGGTATTTATGACCTAACTCCAATTGCACAAACCTATATAAATGAACCATTGCAGCTTACTGAAGATGAAATTTTAACTAATAGCCCGTTATTATTACCAATGAAAGGCGCCGAGCAGATGCCATGTAATATCATAATCAGCTATGGTCAAAATGAAACGACAGAATTCAAGCGACAAAGCCAAGAGCTCAAAGAAAAATTATCTCTTTTAGGTTACCAAGTTTGTTTTCATGAAATTGCTGAACGCAATCATTTTGATGTCATACTAGATCTGGCCAACGAAAACACCTGGCTATTTACTCAAGTGTTAAAACAAATGGACTTACATTGCGCTTTTAACAAGGAATAAAGTCCCCTAACTTTTATACCCTTCAAATACTTCAAACACTGGTTTTTTATCAATAATTACTCTACTTTAAAGTGTAATTAAACGCTGTACTATCTCTTTTATTATCGCCATTAGTAGTATTATGGCTAGACAAAACTGTATACCACGTTAGAATCTGCGCTCTTAATTTTATATATAAGGTATTTTAATGTTTAGCCATATCAACCCGAAATTTTACGATCAACAATTGCAAGATAAAGAGCAAAATATGCAGTTGTTATTCTCGCAATTTAACGGTCCTAAGTTTGATATTTTTCCATCGGCTACTCTCAATTATCGTCAACGTGCAGAATTTAGAGTTTGGCATGAAGGTGACGACTTATTCTACATTATGTTTGATAGCACAACGAAGCAGAAATATCGTGTTGACGACTTTCCTGTTGCCAGTGTATTGATCAATAAATTAATGAAGGCTCTGCTTATTGAAATAAAAAATAAACCTTTACTTAGAGAGCGCCTTTTTCAAGTCGATTTTTTATCAACGCTTAGTGGTGAAGCATTAATTAGCTTGCTTTACCACAAACCATTAACAGATGAATGGCAAGAAGACGCACTTAAATTAAAGTCGATACTAGCTAAAATAGCGCCATTGGATATTATTGGGCGTGCTAAAAAACAAAAAATCATCTTAGAGAAAGATTATGTTATTGAAAATCTTACTGTGGGCCAACGACATTTTAAATACCAGCAAGTTGAAAATAGTTTTACTCAGCCTAATGCTGTTGTCAATGAACATATGCTTTTGTGGGCACAAGAAGCGACCACTGGCCGAGGCGGAGACTTAATAGAGCTTTACTGTGGTAATGGGAATTTTAGTATCGCCTTGGCCCAAAATTTTGACCGGGTATTAGGCACTGAAATTTCTAAATCATCAGTGAAATCTGCACAAGTTAATATTGCAATGAACAAAATCAGTAATATTGACATTGTAAGAATGTCGAGTGAAGAGTTTAGTCAAGCAATGAATGGTGAGCGCAAATTTCGTCGATTAGCAGACTTCGATCTAACCACATATCATTATGATACCGTTTTAGTTGATCCTCCCCGCGCAGGGTTAGATCCTGATAGTGTTGAGCTGGTTAGTCGCTTTAAAGATATTATTTATATCTCATGTAACCCTGAGACATTAAAAGATAACTTGGTTCAATTAACCAAAACACATCAAATTAAAAAGTTTGCGTTATTCGACCAGTTTCCTTATACCCATCATGTAGAAACTGGAGTGATTTTATCAAAAAAGGACAATAAATTTTAGCTTGATCTTAAACATTTTTTACTATGTTTAATCGATGATTAAATTCAGCAGCTCCACGTGCAATAAAACGTAGCTGCTGAATCGTTCTTAATGCTAATTGCTCTCTATCTTTCTTGTCACCATCTAACGCATCTGAGCCTGCACTAAACACAATAGTCACAGCAGCATTGGCCTGCATATAAGCGACTTCAGCATCCATTTGATTCGCTTGCTGCAAATAATCACATAACTCTAACGTAAAATAACTAATTTCCCGATTAACCGCTGCACGAAATGCGGCCGATGTACCAGAACGTTCACGCAGCAATAAGCGAAATATATTCCCATTATTTTCAATAAACTCCATAAATGTAACTACAGAAATACGGATAACTGAGCCACCTTTTTCAATGCGTTGACGCGCTTGACGCATTAACTGCCGTAAAGTTAATCCAGCCTCATCAACCAAAGTTAAGCCTAATTCGTCCATATCTGTAAAATGTCGATAAAATGAGGTTGGAGCAAGCCCCGCTTCTTTCGCCACTTCACGTAAACTTAAACTTGAAAAACTACGTTCACTGCTTAGCTGTCCGAGTGCCGCATCAATTAATTGTCTGCGAGTTTTTTCTTTCTGTTGAGCCCTAATTCCTGTCATCGCTAGCCAATCCTAATAACGTTAGATGTGTATCATACTAAATTTACTGTTTTTTGCCAGATTAACAACTTCTCAGTTGCTTTAGCATTCATATATTTTTAATAAAAAATCTCTTGACTGAAAAAGATACCAGACTAAAATGGCGTACATGTGTACACTGAAAAACCAATCCGTTTTTTCGGATAAATGTTGGAACGATGAATGAATAAACCTAAAATTATTTGGTTAAACGTATCAGTATTTGTTATTACCTTCCTATTCGCCGCAATTGCGGTTCCCTATCGCGCAATAACTCATGGTTTTGATGGTGCTGAAATTACCATGGCTATTATTTGCTTTATCTATTGTGGAATGTCAATCACCGCAGGCTATCATCGTTTATGGTCACATAAAACGTATCAAGCACATTGGTCTCTTCGATTAATTTTTGCTATTGGTGGTGCTTTTGCATTACAAAATAGTATTTTGCATTGGTCTTCAGATCATCGCATTCATCACAAGCATGTAGACAACAATGATGTTGATCCATATTCGGCCAAACGTGGTTTCTGGTATTCTCATATAGGATGGATGCTACGTGAATATCAGGCTCATCGTTATAATGATTATAAAAATGTTCGAGATTTACAAAAAGATAAGATTGTAATGTGGCAACATAGGTACTACCTGCTATTAACGATTGCGACAAACTTTGGTATCCCACTTGCCTTTGGTCTGTGGCATGGTGATGTTATTAGTAGCTTATTATTGGTAGGATTCCTTCGTTTAGTATTAAGCCATCACACCACTTTTTTCATTAATTCATTAGCCCATATATGGGGTAAACAAACCTATACTGAAAAAAATACCGCTCGTGATAATGGATTTTTGGCTTTTTTCACCTTTGGTGAGGGGTACCATAATTACCATCATATATTTGAAAATGACTACCGTAACGGTATTCGTTGGTGGCAATTTGACCCAACAAAATGGCTAATTAAAGGATGCCATTTCTTGGGGTTAACCTATCAATTGAAAACAAGCCCTGAAGATAAAGTAGAAAAAGCGCGCTTAGCTATGGTATTAAAAAGAAAACAGCAAAAATTAGCAGCACACCCAGATGCAGAGCAATTACTTGCAAAGTTACAACATGAATACGACGCTTTAATTGTTAAACTGAATGACTATTATGATGTAAAAAAACAATTGCTTGCCGCCAAAAAGCAACAATTGGTAGCTGACATCGAAAAATCTGAGATGATGAAGCAATATAAAGAACTAAAACAACGTATGTTAGAACAACAACAAAGTTGGCAATTCTTTTTATCTAACCACGCTTAATTAGCAATACTGAAAATAAACTCACCAGTGGTGAGTTTATTTGATCCTTACCATAGAAAATTCAATTTAATAGTTACCTAAGCCCTATTTCCTGCTACTATTTTTAAATATAATTCATACCAATCAGACTAATAAACAAATTACTTGATCCGTTTGGTATATCATCAACTTAGGGCCGTTATTTTGACCAATAAACCAACCCCAAATCAAACAAACAAACCAAAAATTCAATATGATTATGATGCAATAATTATAGGAACAGGACCAGGCGGTGAAGGTACCGCAATGGAATTGTCTAAAAAAGATAAAAAAGTTGCTATTGTTGAGCGTTATAAAGATGTGGGTGGTGGATGTACACACTGGGGTACAATCCCGTCTAAAGCCTTACGTCAAAGTGTTCGACGTTTAATCGAATATAATTCAAACCCTTTATTCCGTGGCCATGAAAAAGCGAAACGGTTAACTTTTCCTGAAATTTTAAAACATGCTTCAGCTGTTATTCGAAAGCAAGTACAGTTACGCAGTGGTTTTTATGATCGCAATCGAGTGGAACACCTTGTAGGTGAGGCTTCTTTTATTGATGCGAATACGTTACAAATTCTTAAAAATGATGGTTCTATTGAAAAAATCACAGCAAAGCAAATTGTCATAGCGACAGGGTCTCATCCGTACAGACCAAATGATATAGACTTTAAACACCCGAGAGTTTATGACTCAGATACTATTTTAACCTTAACCCATGATCCCCGCTCTATTATTATTTATGGCGCGGGAGTTATTGGTAGCGAATACGCGTCAATTTTTAGAGGATTAGGTGTAAAAGTAGATTTAATCAATACCCGTGAACGCTTACTATCTTTTCTTGATGACGAAATGTCAGACTCTTTAAGCTACCACCTATGGAATAATGGTGTGGTTATTCGTCATGGCGAGCAAATTGAGCGTGTTGAAACAACAGATGAATCTGTAATTGTGCATCTAGCTTCGGGTAAAAAAATGAAAGCCGATTGCTTATTGTGGGCAAACGGACGTACAGGTAATACAGCTGACTTAAATGTTGAAAATGCCGGATTAAAAGCTGATGGGCGGGGACAACTAAAAGTTAACGACCATTATCAAACCCAAGTAGAAAATATTTATGCTGTAGGTGATGTTATAGGCTATCCAAGCTTAGCAAGTGCTGCCTATGATCAAGGTCGCCTAGCGGCATCAGCCATGATAGACAATCAAAGCACGGCTAAATTAATTGCCGATATACCAACGGGAATTTTTACTATTCCTGAAATTAGTTCTGTTGGTAAAACAGAACAAGAGCTTACTGAAGCAAAAATACCATATGAAGTTGGTCGTTCGCAATTTAAACATCTTGCTCGTGCACAAATTGCCCATAGCTTAGTAGGCTCATTAAAAATACTTTTTCATCGTGAGACCAAAGAAATATTGGGTATTCATTGTTTCGGGGAAAACGCTGCCGAAATCATTCATATTGGGCAGGCGATTATGCAACAAAAAAATGGTGGCAATACCATCGAATACTTTGTTGAAACCACTTTTAACTACCCAACAATGGCTGAAGCGTTTAGAGTAGCGGCATTAAATGGGCTAAACCGTTTATTTTAAACTTAGTAAAATATAAAAAGGAAAACCTCATGAGAAAATTATTACTTCACCTTAATTTAATTCTCATGAGCTTTCTTTTGAACAGCCCAATAAGCTTTGCAAACGCTTCGAATGAAGAACAGTTTAGTATTTATTTAGTCAGGCACGCAGAAAAAGTAGCTAACAGCACTGTGGATAAAAAGAATCCGCCATTAACTGCTTGTGGAACAAAACGCTCGAAGCAGCTAGCAGTAATACTTAAACAAGCCAATATTAAAAAAATTTACAGTACTCAAACCTTAAGAACTGAGCAAACAGCGGCACCATTAGCGAAACAACTTCATTTGGAAGTCATCCCCTACTCTGCAAGTGATTTAGCTAGTTTTGCACAGCAAGTAAAAAAGGCTAAAACAAATACACTGATAGTGGGGCATAGTAATACGACACCACAGTTGACCGCATTAGTTGCTAATACTCCGGTAAAGGAAATTACTGAAGCTGAATATCAAATGCTTTATCAAGTCAATTTTCAGGGAGATAATTCGCAATTAACGCTATTAAGGCAGCCGCTCAGCTGTCAATAATAAAGATAAGCTGTACTAAGGCTTTAAATTCATTTTTAGTCAAAAAAAGGAGCCTTAGCTCCTTTTTTATATTTTTACATTCAAATGTTACTTACTTTTGATGATACGGCTTACTTAAACGACGCACCGCTTCAATAAAGTAACCTGCATGCTCTGGGTTAACATCGGGATGAATACCATGCCCTAAGTTAAACACATGGCCAGTTCCACCCTCTCCAAAGCCAGCTAAAATTTTACTCACTTCCTGTTCAATACGCTCTTTAGGCGCATAAAGCATTGAAGGGTCCATATTCCCTTGTAAGGCAACTTTATCGCCAATGCGGGCTTTTGCATTTTCTATATCTATTGTCCAATCGAGCCCAACGGCATCACAACCTGTGGCGGCAATATCTTCAATCCACATACCGCCATTTTTGGTAAATAAAGTAACAGGAACCGCTCGACCATCAGCATGACGTGTTAAACCATCAACAATTTTCGCCATATATTGTAAAGAAAAATCTTTATAGTCACGAGGAGACAAGACACCACCCCATGTATCAAATACCATGACTGATTGTGCACCAGCTGCAATTTGGGCATTCAAATAAGTAATAACAGAGTCTGCAAGTTTATCTAATAACAAGTGTAATGTTTGCGGATCAGCAAACATCATCTTTTTAATTTTAGTAAATGCTTTTGAGCTACCACCTTCAACCATATAAGTAGCCAAAGTCCACGGACTACCAGAAAAACCAATTAAAGGCACATCACCATTAAGCGCTTTACGAATAGTACGTACAGCATTCATGACATAGCCTAATTCATCTTCAGGATCAGGGATACCAATCTTTTCAACATCGCCTTTTGAGGTAATTGGACGTTGAAATTTTGGTCCTTCCCCTGTTTCAAAATATAAGCCAAGTCCCATAGCATCAGGAATGGTTAAAATATCACTAAATAAAATTGCAGCGTCAAGGGGGAATCTACGTAAAGGCTGTAAGGTTACTTCACAAGCAAATTCTGCATCACGACATAACGACATAAAGTCACCCGCAGTTGCCCGAATCTTTCTATATTCAGGTAAATAACGACCTGCTTGTCTCATCATCCAAACTGGAGTGTAGTCTACAGGTTGACGCATTAATGCGCGTAGGTAAGTGTCGTTTTTCAATTCAGTCATCTATGCCAATCCGATTATTTATGTGCGCGTATTCTACCATTCGAATTTTTTTTGATCTATGTTCTAAATCAAAACATCAACGAGAAATCAGGTTTCTATTCACATAAATGTCATGAATTGCTTTTAGTATCATGTAATTGAAGATTTAACTTATCATAATGTTAATATATTTTACGATTGTACGAAAATAATCGTGGTATAAATGCTCTAATAAAGTTGTTGCATGCTTAATTTTGCTTTGTTATAAAATACCCCGCGCTAGTTAAGAACAACAAGATAACTAATAAGAAGCTAGGTACAGCTAGCCCATACAGCGAGCATTTCAGGCCTTACCTTTTGGTAAGGCTTTTTTATTGCTACAAAGGAAAATCTTTCAACATCTAAAACAATTGTAGTTTTTCAGCTAATACCCACCATCTTTGCATACTACTTATTAATGGCATCTGCGATTGCTCTGTCTCATTCTGTTGAAGTAATTCATAGAGTGCCCCTGAAGCGGTAAAGGTCAATAATCCTTTTTTAGAAAGAGTAAAGCGCTTGAAGTTAGCCTTAATTTCTTCTCGATTATTTTGCTGAGCTTGTTTTAGCAAAAATAATTGTTGATCTGCTATTTGCACTCGACGTTTTTGTTTCTCAACTAAACGTCTCGATAACCATGTCATAATTAGCTCCTGAAATATATAGAACACAAACTCTATACCCTAAAGCTTTAGCCTTAATTAAATTTGATGCTTTTGCGTAAGTCTCTAGAAGTTAATAAAAGATACCAAGCTAGCCCAGCATTAGCGATTAACACGCCTAAGGTGGCCATTAACCAATGAAGGCCTAACGACACTAGACCAACAACACATAACGCTGAAACTGAAAACCACAAACACAATGTCACTATGACAAAAGCAAGCAATGCCATTACACTCATCAATAATGCCCGTAATGCTAAATGAAATTTGGTTTCGAAATTCTGTTTAGTTTGTTGGTACTGGGCGATAAGTAATTCTAGATATTGCTCTAGCGATCCCACTAAAGCAGATAGCGCATCTTCGCTTTGCTTTAGTGAGTGTTTATCCTGATTAAGACGATCTTCAGCGGTAGAAGATGAATGAATGTAATCAGTCTGTTTCATTATTATTTTCTCTTTAATAATGATGTAACTATTGCACCAACAGCGAATGCTATTCCCGCAGTCGCAACAGGGTTTTCAACCGCATATCGTTTAACTTCCGATTGATCCCAGTTACGCTTTAGCTTAGCTTGCTTTTTAGCCAATGTTTTGTTTGATGCATTAGCGGTTTCACGCACATTTTTTTCTGCTTTTGATACGGCTTCACCTAAGCTATCTACTGATGAATGTAAGCTGTCCGTTACTTTTTCGGCAATAGGGGAAGATCCATTGATACTTGCTTTGCCTGTATTACTCGTTGGATTACTATTTGAATTAGCCGATTTACTTGTACTTGAATTAGCCATAAAGCCTCCATTAATAATTGATAAAAATACCCTACCAATGTTGTTGGTAGAATGTATTATTAATGATGCAAAGCTAAGACCAACACAAAAAAAACTAAGTAATCAAATAGTTATAAAAATAGAGAACGGATAGTAAAGTTAGTAATTGCTAATATACGCGAAATATATTCACAGTAGTTGTAAAGCTTACATACGTAAGAGAAGTAAAAGAAAGAAAATAACTGTGCTAGTTGCACAAATTGCGCTCTCTATTAGCAATCATATATTATCTAATAGAGAGCCGATGGTTAATTATAAGCCAGCAATGATTTCACGCAGTTTTTTATCGAGCTCTTTATTTATTAGGCATTTAGACTCAACATCAAAATTGTCATAGAAGTTGGGCACAGACAAACTGCCTTTTAGCTCAGCAGCAAAGAACGGTGCCGACGTAATTGCAGTTGTTAGTACACTATTAGCACCACTAGGTCCAGGCGATGTCGCTAAATACACCACTTTCTTATGTTGAAACACTTGTTGATTTATACGCGACATCCAATCAAATAAATTCTTATATGCGGCAGTATAAGTACCATTATGCTCGGCAAAGGACACTATAATGACATCCGCATCACCAATTTTTTGAAAAAAATCTTTTGCTAACTCAGGTTGACCTAATTCAGCCTCTCTATCTTGACTATAAATGGGGAGTTCATAATCATGAATATTCACCATATCCACAGAAGCATTCGTGACTAATGATGCTGCATAGCTTACAAGTTGCTTATTAATTGATTGTGAATTGTTAGTGGCTGCAAAAGCTAATACTTTCATTATTGATACTCTTTGTTATATCTATTGATTGTGAAACTTTAACCTGTTTATCAGTAGGAATAAACTCGCAAAAGTGAAAATCATTATTTCCATTTTAAGAACAATATAACTAAAAAAACGAATTAAAATCTCATTAATTGAAATATTAATTTTATATATTAAGGCGCTGTTTTTACCGGACGAAATGAAACAGTATTTCCTTGACCTGTTAGCACTTGAGCACTAATCCCTCCGTCAGCCGAAATCTCTAATAAACCAATGCCACTTTCATTAAATAGAGTACTCCGTGAGCTAACATAAGTTTCAGATTTGTTTTCAAGCACAGGTAAACTCACTCGAACTTTCATACGTCTGCGCTTAGTAAACCAATTTAAAGGAGAATAAGTCGCATATAAATATCGATTTAGTCGTTCAAACCAAATCAAAAGCTTTGCTGGAAACTGATTTTTTATACCACTACAAGTGATCTGATAAATTTTTGAGCTACTACGTCTGAATCTATGAGTGATTTCATAAACAAAAGAGTAATGAACATCACCAGATAAAATAATAAAATTGGGAGGCGTTTTTTGATGACGAAAAATATTTAAAATAACGTTAGCTGTGCCTTTATGCGCCATCCAATTTTCAGCATCAACCATAAGCGGCTTCCCTAAAAAAATAAATATACGTTGTATGGCTTCAATGAGCTTTACGCCATAAATAGGCGCAGGCGATACTAAAATAACATTAGTTTCACCAATCAGTTCTTGTTGTAACTCTGTTAATGCTTCCCAATCCATTAGTCCCGAAGGTTTACCTGCCCGACTCTCAGAACGCCAACGACGCGTACGAGTATCAAGTACAATCACCTTAGGAAATGTTGCTAAGCTGTAATGCCATTGTTGCCATTCTAGGAGAATATTAATAAGTCCATCTTGTTCTTGATAGCCCTGTTCAGAAAAATGCTCTGCAACCTCTTTTTCAATATGACTAAAGTTATCAGGTGCATTTCCCCAGCCTTGACAAAAATAATAACCAATTAAAGCATTTCCAATGATTCGTTTTGAAAATGGATGGTTATAAGCCGCCTCTTCCCAACCTCGTGTTAGATTCCAATCATCAGTTACATCATGATCATCAAATATCATGTAAACAGGTAAATGTGCTAAAGCACGTCTTATCGGTGTTAACCCTTGACTAAAGTTTTCGATCTGTTGCTGCTCTTTTTGATAAAGAGCTTGATGGCTAGGAGCAATAGCTTGGTTGTCCAAGTTAATAATGGTCCATAATTCCGGGGACCAAACCAACATATACATAGCAAACACTTCTGCTAAGGTCACTAAATGATTTTTAGCATTAACCGATGTAAATATTGGTTTTTTACTTGCTGCAAAAAATTTCTCATAAACCGCTTTATTAGCCACTTCAAATGGTAGTAATAAATCTCGCTGATAATAACAATATTCACTTTGAAGAAGCGCTTGGCTGTTATTAGCTAATGCTCCCTGCCATGATTCATCATAAAGCCCTAATATTGCAACCACCTGATGAATGGCAACTAGCATAGGTCCAGCAACATCATCGGCATATATTTGATCGCCTGATAGTAATAACATAGCCGGACGTTTATCAGGGGTCTTTAAATGTTTATCTATATACCTATCCACTTGTATTAAACCATCATTACTCTCACAATGTGGTTTTCTACAAGAGCCATGCATTAAAGAGCTAATATCTGTTGATATTACAAAACTTGGTAGTGCTTGATTTTGGTAGCAAATATTAGAAATAAGCTCTGTAAGAGCATGACGTTGATCTTCATTTTTAAATATAAAGTTATAAAAAAGCGTTTGCCCGCAGGGAAGTTTCTGTTCACTCTTTATATTAATTAAATTAATAAAAGCATGTTCACCTATTTGAATTTGCTGTAGATGATCACTGGTTAATACAAGGTCAATGAGAGGCTCAGCTTCTACCGCTGTTGATAATGTAAACTCCAATGTAAAAGGTTCACTCGTCACAAACCAATAGGTCAACTGATGACAATCAACATGCCTGATCATTGGGCCAGCAATCACCGCAGGTAGCTGATTTTTCAAACTTACGTCCTAAAGAAAAACAATAATAAACAAACTAATAATGTATCCCTTCAAGGTCATCATGATCAAGGACTAAAAAATAGCTTTTATCTAAAAATACCGTTATCTTCTGACTTTATTTATATTTCTGTACTATTTCGCATCCAATTTTGGAATTTTATTATGTACACTAAAATCCTATTATCTCTTATATTGGGATTGTTTTTATTAACACCGTTTTCTAGCTACGCTTTAGGAAAGTTAGGCCACCAGCTTGTTTGTCAGCTAAGTTATGATTTACTCGATGACGCTAAACAGCATAGACTTGATAACTTACTTTTAAATTTAACACCTGCAACAACCAAATTAATAAACGCTTACAATTACCAAAAGGAAAATAGTCCCATTAACTTCGCTAAAGCATGTACATGGGCAGATGCTATAAAGCGAGATAAGACTTTTGATAGTTACAAACCTTGGCATTATGTCAACGTCGAGCGCAACCAAGATAGCGTAGAGCCTAATGATTGCAAAAAAGACTGCTTAACCTCTGCGATTATTTATCACTCAGAGCTACTGTCTGTAAGTAAAAAAGAACAAGATAAAGTACAAGCACTCATGTTTTTAGGTCATTGGCTGGGAGACATTCACCAACCACTGCATGTAAGTTTTGCCAGTGATCTAGGTGGCAATAAAGTTGACGTTATACCTAGACATGGTCAGTGTAAAAATTTACATTGGTATTGGGATCAATGTCTTCTGTATGTAGAAGAATTACCCAAAAACACCACTCCATTTCAATTATTATACTCACAGCTAACCACTCAAATGGACAAAGTTAACACTCCTTTGTGGCAAGAAATGCAAGTGTATAACTGGGCAAATGAGTCTATTAAGTTAGTGCGTTCAGAAGGTTTTGGTTATTGTAAAAACAATAAAGAAACATGTTTACCATTAAGAGGCGGGAAAATTGAAGTAACTTCAGCTTATCACCAAAAGTATCACAAAATATTACAAGAAAGAATTGTATTAGCAGCACATAGGCTTACGAGTATATTAATCCAAGTACTGTAACATCAAATACATTAGTTTAGGCAGCTAGGTCCTAGAACCTAGCGCCCTAGAACCTAAAAACCTAGATTCTATCTACTTATCGCCTACTTCTTCCGGTGCTTCAGGTTGTTGTATTTCTAACAATTCAACTTCAAACTGTAAAACTGAATTACCTGGAATTTGAGGCGGACGACCATTAGGGCCATAAGCTAACTCAGAAGGGATTGTAAATTTAAATTTAGAGCCTACCGACATTAACTGCACACCTTCAGTCCAACCGGCAATTACACGATTTAACGGGAATACTGCTGGCTCGCCACGGTCAACTGAACTATCAAACTGTTCACCATTGATTAATGTGCCCACATAATGAACTTTTACTGTGTCTGTAGCTACAGGTTTTGCGCCACTTCCTTCAGTAATTACTTGGTATTGAATACCTGATTCAGTTACCTGAACCCCTTCTAACTTCGCATTCTCTTCTAGGAAAGCTTGTCCTTCTGCTAAACTTGCTTCAGAAGCTAATTTTGCATGTTCTTGCTGTTTAGCTTTCATTGTTTGTTCTAAATTAACGAGCAACGTCTGAATTTCTTCTTTCTCGATAGCCGCTTTATCCGCTAAGGTGTCAACAAAACCACGAACAATAAGGTCTTGATCTAACGTTAACCCCATTTTCTCTTGTTCTTCAAGATTACGCGTCATGTACATACCAATAGAAGCACCTAAGCTATATGCTTGTTTCTGAACTTCAGTATCTAATACAGGGGCTTTTTCTTCTTGCTTAGTTTCTTGACAGCCAATTACAGATACAAGTGCAAGTGCTACTAGCGTGGGTTTAAACAATTTCATTTACTTCTCCGTCAATACAAGCCGCACTTATGTGTTTTACGACCTAAAAATATGTGTAATATTAAACATTACATGAAAAACCACTTATACTAACGATAAATGACTAGAGAAAAAAGCCTAAATCTATTGGAATTTTGTAAGCGATTTTATCGTCACAGTATTTGTTTAACTTTCATTCTCTTTTTAAGTGCTTGTCAGCCTATTTCAAAAGAGCCTATTCAACGTTGGCAGCATTCCGTTGAAGGAGCTTATGCAGCTGCTTTATCTAATGATGGTAAATATAGTGTGGTCTCTTCTATAGAAAATGGTATTAACTTATGGGGCATTGAAGAGAATTCTATTATATATAATTGGTCGCAACAGCAAGACGATGCCGACAACTTAGTATTAGCCCTTGATATTGCTAATAATAATAGTCATGTATTAACCGCCAGTCGCACAGAGTTTTCTATTTGGAATATGGAAACAGGTGAGTCAGAAGGTTTTTGGCAGATTAGTGATACTACTGTTCGTGATATTGCCATTGCAAATAATGCAAGCTCAATCCTTATTGGACAAAGTAACGGCGTTGTTTTACATGTTTCCCCTAATAGCGGTCGAAGATTAGAATTTCTAGGCCATCAAGAAAAAGTTAATTCAGTTGACCTTCTCCCAAATGGACGTATTGCTATTTCCGGCGGTAACGACTTTGTCGCTTATATTTGGGATACTCAAACAGGACAAGTTGTTTATCGTTTCAACCACCCAAGCCGTGTTACTTATGTGGCCCTTGATCCTAAAGGTCGTTTTGCCTTTACCGCTGACAGTAAAAAATCCGCTAATATTTGGGATTTAAAAACAGGAGAACTGATCAGTCAGCTGCAATACAATAACCGCCAAGAGGTTTATAGTGCGGTGCAGTTTTCTGATGACGGGTTATTTTTAGCAACAGGTGCGCCTTCACGTAAGGTGAGTATTTGGGATTTACGCACAGGCAAACGCTTAAATAGTTGGCGAGTTACCGCAAGAGAAGATACTCGGCCTGCCGGGGCTGTTGTGTACAGCATCGCTTTTAGAGATAATAGCCATATATTAACTGAATCTTCATCGGGATACGCTGAATTATGGCCGATAAGCCAATAGCATTAAATATTGAAACGTTAGCACAAAGCATAGAGTTACTAGAATCAAGAAATGCTTTTCAAGACGATATAATAGAGCAACTCAATCAAGAGATAACACTGCATCAAGTAGCTATTGCTCAATTAAAAGAGCAGATGCAAGCTTTAGCAAGAAGAGTGAAAGAGTCACCATCGTCTTCACAAGTCGCCGATATTTCTGACGATACGCCTCCACCACATTATTAATATTTAAGGTTTAAATACCCCGATAACTTGTTCTTGCGAGCGAACCTCTTTTTCAACATGCGCTTCAGGCTGTGTCATTTGTTCACCGCAACTTATACAAGTTACTGTCTCAACATTGTTTTCTTTCGTCAACGCCATAGTATCCATTGCTTTACATTTAGGACAAATGGCACCCGCTATAAATCGTTTTTTCATTATTTTATCGATAAAATAGGATTGTTAATACATTTTACCTTGAAAGACACTAGTAGGAAAAGCGACAATAACCACGATTTAACTATCGCAAAGGAATTTTAATGATCACCGCCACTGAATTAAGTTTAGACCGAGGAGTTAAAAACTTAATTAAATCATCAAGTTTTACTATACATCCAAACCATAAAGTTGGTTTAGTGGGTGCCAATGGTTGTGGCAAATCATCATTATTTGCTGCGCTGCTTGGGCAATTACAACCCGATGCAGGCGAGTTAACTATGCCAAGCAGTTGGAAAGTAGCCACCGTTAAGCAAGAAACTCCTGCATTAGATATATCTGCACTCGATTATGTTATTGATGGTGACAAAGAATTTCGCCAATTAGAACAAGAATTAGTTATAGCAAGAGCTAACGACAATGGTAACGAAGAAGCCATAATTCTAAATAAAATAGATACTATTCACGGCTACAGCTTACCCGCACGGGCTGGCGAGTTATTACACGGTTTAGGCTTTTTGCAAGAGCAATTGAACCAACCAGTAAAAGATTTTTCCGGTGGTTGGCGCATGCGCTTAAATTTAGCTCAAGCATTAATCAGTCGTGCTGATTTAATGTTACTTGATGAACCGACTAACCATCTAGATTTGGATGCTGTTATTTGGTTACAACGCTGGCTAAAACGCTATACAGGTACTTTAGTATTAATTTCTCATGATCGTGATTTTCTTGATGATGTTATCGAACAAATATTACATATAGAACAACAACAAGCTAAATTATATTCAGGTAATTATTCATCGTTTGAACGTCAACGTGCTGAACAATTAGCTCAACAAGATGCTCAATTTCAAAAACAACAAAAAGAAGTCGCTCATCTAACGGCTTTTGTTGATCGCTTTAGAGCAAAAGCAAGTAAAGCCAAGCAAGCACAAAGTCGCCTTAAGCGACTACAAAAATTACCTGACCTCGCACCTGCTCATGTTGATAGCCAATTTACCTTTCAATTTGAACAACCAGAGCATATGCCCTACCCTTTGCTTTCACTTGATAAGGTAGATTGCGGTTACGGTCAAGACAACAAAATATTATCCAATGCCAATATTACTTTAGTACCAGGCAGTAGAATTGGTTTACTTGGGAGAAATGGTGCAGGTAAATCAACCTTGATCAAGTCATTAGCCGGCGATATTAATTTACTAAGTGGTGAACGTTATTGTGCTCAAGAGTTAAAAATTGGCTACTTTTCACAACATCAATTAGAGCAATTACACCTAGGCTCTAGCGCTGTTGAACAAATAATAAGAGCAAAACCTAGTTATGGTGAATTACAAGCCCGTAACTTTTTAGGGCGATTCGGCTTTAGTGGCGATCAAGCATTATCAGTCATTAATACAATGTCTGGTGGAGAAAAAGCACGTTTAGTTTTAGCCTTAATCGTATTAGAAAAACCACAATTATTATTACTTGATGAACCAACCAACCATTTAGACCTTGAAATGCGCCAAGCGCTTGTACTCGCATTACAAGAGTTTTCCGGCGCAATAATATTAATTGCTCATGATAGATATTTGCTCGAATCTTGTGTTGATGAATTCTATCTTGTTGCCAATGGTAAAGTAATTGAATTTGATGGCGATATTGACGACTATCAGCAATGGCTCAATGATGATAAAAAAATTGTAGTAAAAGCCAATAAAGCCGACACCACCGTAGCTACTGTTGATAAAAAGCAGTTACGCCAACAGCAGGCTAATTTACGCCAACAAACCGCACCACTGAGAAAGAAGGCTAATCAGCTTGAACAGCAAATAAGCCAATGGCAAGAGCAGCTTACACTTGTTGAAGAACAACTTGCTGAAACTGAAATATATCAAGCTGAGCATAAAGCTAAATTAGCTGATTGCATGCAAAAACAAATAAAATTAAAGCAAGATATTGAAGAGGTTGAAATGCAATGGTTAGCACTTGAAGAAGAAATAGAAGAACAAATTGAAAAAATTAAAGCACAAAGCTAGGTGAATATTTGAATGCCTTGCTACACTTAAACACAGGATGAGATGCCAATAATGACAGGAAATATCATGAAGAAATTAACTTTAGCTGCCCTAGCCCTTACAGTTACAACAAGTTTCAATGTTTTTGCCTTTACTGGTGATTATGAACTTGGCGTTTTCCAACTTAATCGTGGCGAATTTAAAGCAGCAATTGAAGAATTTACTCCTTTACTTGCCGAAGAATACGCCCCTGCTCAATACCAAATGGCATTAATTTACCTTAATGGCCATGGTGTTAAGAAAGACGAACAAAAAGCGCTTGAGTTAATCATGAAAGCTGCTGATCAAAACTATCCGGACGCACTATTTAATCTTTCAGTCATATACTCTGAAGGAAGATTGGTTAAAAAAGACCTAAAAAAAGCGTTCGAATATATGCAAAAAGCTGCTAATAAGAATTTACCCAGTGCTCAATTTAATTTAGGTGTGATGTTCGCTAATGGTGAAGGAACGCCAAAAGACCCAACTCGAGCTGCCCGCTGGTACGAGAAAGCCGCAAGACAAAATTATGTATTTGCACAATTTAACTTAGCATTGATGTATTTCGAAGGTAAAGGCGTACGTTTAAGTCTACAAGAGTCCTACATTTGGAATATTATCGCAGCTAAGAGTGGTTATGAGCCCGCAATAAAAAGCAAAGCGATGGATGAGCGTAATTTAGGCTTAAAAGACATACAAATAGCACGCGAAATTGCCGAAAAAAGATATAAACAAATCCTCGAGCAAGTTGACTCACGTACAAAAATGCTGTCAAAAAGTGTTTTATAAACGTTAAAGCTATTGATCTCGATCATAACTATAGTAATTCACTTTGGTTAAAATGATATGGCTCCTAAGTATGGAGCCATATTTTTAATTAAGGATTTGTTATGAACTTTTTCGACATGCTTTTAAATGACCCCGTAGTGTTCATTTCTTTTGGTGGCCTTACCGTGCTTTTAGGTATTTGTGCTTATTATGTTTATTATTTTATTAAACACATTGAAGAAGACACAAAATAATTAAGAATATTCCGCTCAACCTATTTAAATAAATTAATTTTTAAATAATAAAAGTGTTGAATAACAATTAGCTGCTAAGCAAGAGCAACAATAGCATGCTTTTAACATAGTTATTAAAAGACTTTCTGCTAAAATTAAGCTTTACACCAAGTGGGTTTTCGCACGGGTTAGCTAGGAGCAAAATTATGGCTATTTCTGTTAATCACAATACATCGGTATTAAATGCACTTCATCAGCATACTAATCAACGTAATGAAAGTGATGAAAAATTAGCATCCGGTAAAAAAATCAATAAGGCCGCTGACGATGCAGCTGGCTTGCAGATATCAAATAGATTAACTGCACAAATTAATGAAGCTGAACAACGCGCAATAAACAGCCAAGATAATGTCAACCTTAATACAGTTAAGGAAGGCGGCTTGTCTGCGATAAATGAAAGTTTACAACGAGCTAATGAACTAGCAATACAATCGGGTAATCCTCTGACAGATAAAACGGCCATACAATCAGAGCTTACTCAATTAACTGAGCAAGTTAATACTTTAGCTGAAAGCGTCTTAGGCAACGCTAACTTTTTAGCTTCACTCGATGCTAATGACCCAAGTAGTACGCAAGATGCGTTAGCTAATGCACTCACTGAAGTAAATCAAGTAACCACAGAGTTAGGAGCCAACAGCAACGTATTAACCAATCAGGTAAATACTTACCAAGCGACAACTGTTAATGTAAGTGCCTCTCGTTCACGTATACAGGATACTGATTATGCGAGCAGCTCAGCCACACTACAGCAAAATCAAACCCTTATTCAATCGGCAATTATTAGTCAAAAAGATGAAGAAGCTCGCAAAGGCTTATTAATTAATAATCTGGTTTAAACTTATAGACATCTTTAGATATTAATAGCAAATATTAGGGGAGATAATCGATTACGGTTATACTACCCCCTACATTTGCTATTAAGAATAACATGTTAACATCGAGTACTTTTACACCTGCATGGTGGTTATCTAACCCTCATTTACAAACTATTGCTGCAAAATGGTTTCGTCGTAATGAAAAAATCAATACTTTTCGAGAGATACTACAATTACCTGATCATGATTCACTTGAATTAGCATGGACAGAAATACCTAATAAACAAGAAAAGAAACCGATTATTATTCTTCTTCATGGTTTAGAAGGCTCAGTTGACAGTCATTACGCAAAAGGCATGCTCCAAGCACTAAAAAATCAAGGATGGATCGGTGTTTTAATGCATTTCCGTGGTTGTGGGCAACACCCTAATAAGTTGGGGCGCTCTTATCATAGTGGTGATATTGAGGATGTCACTTATCTAGCCTCCTTAATTGAAACTCGATACCCTGCTAGTAAGAAAGCAATCATTGGTTTTTCACTCGGCGGTAATGTTCTCGCCAATTATCTAGCTAAAACAGTTAACCATAATATCAGCGCTGGGGTAATGATATGTGCGCCTTTTGATTTAGCAAGTTGCAGCAAGCGCATTAATAAAGGGCTTTCAAAAATTTATCAAAAATACTTAATTAATATGCTAAAAAATAGTGCTCGCACTAAAATACATCAGAACAAAGTTCAGCATATTAATCAAACACAGCTAAAAAATATTACTACCATGTGGGATTTTGACAACCAATATACCGCACCATTAAATGGTTTTGTTGATGCCCAAGATTATTATCATCAAGCAAGCGGCAAGCCTCTTTTAAACAAAATTAATACGCCCTGTTTAGTGCTTCATGCACAAGACGACCCATTTTTATGCCATAACAGCACTATTGAACAGCTTGATCTTAATGATAATGTTCACTTTGAAGTCAGTCAAAAAGGTGGGCACGTAGGCTTTATTTCAGGCAATAATCCATTAAACCCAATGTACTGGTTAGAACATCGAGTACCACAGTATTTAACGAGATATTTATGATAATTCCTTATCAATCACTCAATAGCGACACACTTAATGCCGTTATTGAAAGCTTTATTTTAAGAGAAGGTACTGATTACGGCATAGAAGAATATACCCTTGCAGATAAAATTCAACAGGTTGTGGAGCAATTAAAATCTGGGGAAGTGGTGCTGGTTTATTCAGAATTACACGAAACCGTTAATATACTGCCAAAAGATCAATTTACTTAAAGAGCGCAGAGCAAAGAACAGGGCAATAAATACCCCGTTCTATCATGGTTATAAGCGATATTCACCTGCCCGTTCTGGCTGATAAATTACTTCAATAATTTCAACGGTTAATAAGCCGCCACCAGGCTTAGGCCATTGAATTGTGTCACCTTCACTTAACCCAAGTAAAGCACTACCTACGGGAGCAAGAATAGAAACAATCTCATTGTTTTCATGTTTTTCTTGTGGGTAAACCAAAGTTAATGAAAACTCTTTACCAGAGCTAACTTCTTTAAACTTGACGGTTGAGTTCATCGTTACAATATTTGATGGAATTTCTTCTGGAGCAACAATATCTGCTCGATCTAACTCTGTTAGCAATTCATCCTTACCTGGAAACTGATTATTACCTAAAGAATCAAGCAAGTTATCAAGTCGCTCAGCATCTAACGATGAAATAATTATTTTAGGTTTTTGATCCATTTTATCTACCTCTAAAAAATTGCATAACGCTAATAATAAACTTGATCATTGGTAATTATTAGCGAGTGGTTTGCCATATTAAATCTTATTAAAAATTAAAGATTAATAAACAAATAAGGCTTATTTACTAAGCTTTAAAACTAAATCGATTACTTAATATTAACAGTGGAATATAGTTTGGTAGTAACACTCAACTAAGGGGTAATTTTCCATACTTTGTCTGAAGCATCTAAGTATTCAGATAAAGCGGCTGAACCGTACCAGTTATATAATGCTGGCACTAAGTAATTAGCTTTAATTGCAGGGTCTGTTTCGAGTAATTTCTTGGCTTCGTTAATTGTTTTAACATTTAAAATAAAAAGCCCGCGATAATCATCGGCATTTTTACCAAAAGGCCCGGCAACAATCAACTTATCTTCTTTTACTAATCTTTTGATATTAGCAAGGTGTCCCGAAAAAGCTTCATTTCTTAATTCACTATCTTGGCTAACATTGCTACCCGACTTGAGAATAACAAAAATAAAACGTTTCATGCCATATTCATCAGCACCAAGCCTCTCAGCTAAATCTTGATCATAACGAGGGTTTATTTCTTGAGCATTAACACTGAATATTGCAGTGATTAAGCACACTAACACAAACATCTTATTAATAAATTTCATACATTCGTACTCGAGTAACTTTTAGTCGAAATTAACGACGTGCTTGATGTGGAATTATCACCCGCTTCCATGGAATATCACTTGCTCCTAACGAAACAAAGTCTGGGTTTAGTACACTTTCTCGCTGATTATATGATAATGGTAAAAATTCACTATCAATAATAGAGCCACCTGCTTGCTCTAATATACACTGACTAGCGCCAGTATCCCATTCTCCCGTAGGACCAATACGTAGATAGCAATCCGCACTACCCTCTGCAATTAAACAATTCTTAAGAGAACAACTGCCTAAAGCAATGTATTCAAAATCAAACGACTTATCAAGATACTTGTCCATTAAGCTCAATTCTTGCCGTCTGCTAACTGCCACTTTAATTTTTCTCTTTCCATTATAAGGTGCCACATAAATTTGGTGACAACCCTCTTTATCTTCTTTAAAGGCACCTAAGCCCTTTCTAGCATAGTAAGTAAGTTGATGATCCGGTGCATGAATAACACCTATTGCTGGCCAACCATCTTCAATTAAGGCTATATTTACAGCAAAGTCACCACTACCTTTCATAAATTCGCCCGTACCATCAATAGGATCTAACAACCAATACCTTTGCCATTGTTCTCGCTCTTTCAAGGGTAAGGGGCCAACTTCTTCAGAAATAATAGGAATATCAGGTGTTAACCTTTTTAGCTCCGCCATTATAATATCATTAGAAGCAATATCAGCACTGGTAACAGGACTATTATCTTCTTTTATTTCAGAGGTATAGTCGCCTCTTTGATAATGCAAAAAAACCTCTTTTCCTGCTTTCTTGCTTGTAGATAATGCAATATCCAATAATTGTGCTAAGTTCATTTGTTACCCCTTAATTGGTCAAGTACCAGTAAGAGCGCAGTAATACTGCGTGCTTCTTTAAAATCATCTCTAGCTAACAATGTTAGATAATCATCAATCTTCCATGGCACAACGTCTAATGGCTCAGGTTCATCACCTACAAGCTTTTCAGGGTATAAATCTTTTGCCAGGTAGATATTCATATTTCCCGAGAAAAATGTTGGTGCCATAGCAACCGATTTAAGTAATGTTAATGAATTGCAACCATAGCCTATTTCTTCTTTTAGTTCTCGATTCGCGGCAATATTTGCCTCTTCACCTTGATCAATTAAGCCTTTTGGAAAACCTAATTCATAACTATGAGTGCCGGCACAGTATTCTCTTATGAGTAAAACAGTGTCCCCGTCAAGCATAGGAACAACCATAACTGAGCCTCGCCCTGAACCTTCCATGCGCTCATAAACACGCTCAACTCCATTACTAAAAGTAAGTTCAAGTTGTTCTATGCGAAACAGTTGACTGCGTGCAACCGTAGTGCGTTTTCGGATCTGAGGTAATGCCGTAGTTTTTGCCATATATGAAACTTGTCTACCTGTTAAAGATTAGGTTCGGTATACTCCCTATCATAAGCCGTTTCACTAGGAAAAATCTATGCTTGATTGGTCAAAAATAACAACTGTTTTATTAGATATGGATGGCACAATATTAGATTTACATTTTGATAATCATTTTTGGTTGCAACATTTACCAAAACGCTACAGTGAAATCGCGAATATTAGCCTAGAAGAAGCTAAAGAAAAGCTCATTAGCCACTATAAGCGGGTAGAGGGTACTATATCTTGGTACTGTTTGGATTATTGGGCTGAACAAACCCAGTTACCTATAACCCAATTAAAACGTGAAGTTCAGCACTTAATTAAATTACGTGACGATGCTCACGATTTTTTAGTCGCACTTAGAGACTCAGGAAGAGAGATCATTTTAGTCACTAATGCACACCCTGATAGCCTATCATTAAAGATTGAGCGTACCCAATTACACCAATACTTTGATCAACTCTATTCAACGCATGAGTTCGGTGCTACCAAAGAATCCCAATTATTATGGCAACGTTTGCAAGCTAGACAACCGTTTTCAAATGAACATACGCTGTTTGTAGATGATAGTATTAATATATTAGATTCAGCGAAGAAATTTGGTATTGCACATTTACTTGCTGTGGCAAACCCTGATAGCAAACAAGAAGCAAAAACTATTATTGAGTACCCTTCTATTACTAATTTTAGTGATTTACTTGCTGATATTGCTAAACACTAAAACATAAGACGATAACGCCCTTCTCTATCTTGCCGCCCTAAAAATGGTAATACTTGCTCAATGGCTTTCGGAAGGTTTTGGTGAGGTGTTAAATAACCATTACCTGAAATAGCGCCATTAGTGCCAATCTCAGCTGTAAACGTAACCCCTAGATCGTTGTTTTTATCTAAAACAACTAATCCTTTACCTTCTTCGCAGGTTAATTTAGCACTTAATGTACCTAAAGGAACAAGTTCAGATAAAGCAATAATCGCGGCGTTATCCCACTTTACATTTCCTGATAATTGTTGACAAACTGGTTGCCCCAGTACGAATTCATCGATAGTAACAGATACAATGTTCTTTGCCTGTGCGGGAATAGGTAAGGGTAATTGTTGTGCAATTTCGTTTGCACTTATTTCAAGTTGTAAGTCAGTAATAGCTAAGTCAGATAAGACACCAGATACACGTACCTTTCCTTCTGGACCTGCATACAATGCGCCACCAAACTCAATATCAACCGTTGGATTAAACGCGATAAGTGATAACCAGTTAACATGAACATTTACATTATTGATAACTGTTCTCTCAACCAATAAACTATCTATTTTACTATGCCATATAGTCCCAGATACTGGGCCTACTTGTATGTTTTTGGGTAATTTAACTTTATTTACTACAAAATTTGCAGGTAAGAATGCGATTAAAAACACCATATAAACACTTACAAAAGCAGCACTCACTGCCAACCACTTCTTCATTAATTATTTCCTAACTGTAGGCGACGAACGCGTACTTCTCCGTTAATATCAGTTGCATCTAAATCAATATTTTTAATAATTAATCCGTGCTGTTGAGAGAGTTGTTCCAGCCATTGTAAGAGCACATTGAAGGCAATATTATCTATCCATATTTGCAAATCACTTCCTTGAGGCTGGATACGTGTAATAAATATTCCACTTTGATTCGCGGCTTGATTAACGATACTTGACAGACTTGCATTTCTATTAGGACGTTTAACATTACCGCTATTGGCTTGATATCGAGAAGTTTCTTGTTGCACCCATGCTAATAACTCTGTTTGATGTGCAACTCTTTTTTCAGTGTTCTCAATATTGTTGTTTAATGGTTGCCACACCAAGCTATAAAACAAGAAGATCAAAACAACACCGCCTAATGCACCAATTAAACGCTGTTCTCGGGTATTTAAGCCTAACCACCAAGCTTTCATAAACGCCCCCCTTGCGTGTTTGCGACAATACTAAAAGAGCCAGACACTTTATCACCTTGATTATTTTGTGCTCCTAAAGAAACCGCAAACTGCTGCTTCTCTAGCTGTTGTTTAAATTGCTCAAATTGCTGATAACCATTTGCTGACGCTTGTAAGCGCAACTCTTTTCTTTTGCTATCAAACTTTATGGAGCTCGGCTTAAGGTCTTTAACCATTGCAAAGGCGGGTTCAATATTCGCTAACATAACTAAAAAGCTATCGCTTTGATCACCGGCACCAATTTCTGACATTTTACCTTTTAGTTGTGACTTCACCGTCGTAACACTTACACGTTTAGTTTTCGGAAAAGTGTTTTTATAAGTGTTAATAATTTCTTGTTCAATTAATTGTTGTTTATCTGCTAATTGCCATAAATGAACCCCTTTATATGTTAAGTTCATTATGAAGGCGATACCCATAATTGCCGCAGCTATCTGCCAAGTTCTTAAGGCTGGAGAGCGTTTTTCTTTTACCTGAAACTGACCTTGTAATAAATTAAAATTAAGGCCTTTACTGCCTTTTGCTAATAACGCTAATGGCAATTCCTCAGGCATACTCTCTAAGGTTAGTTGTTCGCTGGTACCCGACAAAGGCGAGTAGTGCTGTAAAATAGGTAAACCGTCTTCTTTATGTGCAGTTATAAAATTATTGGCTAAATTATCACTGACCAATGGCCAAATAGCAGTATCAACTACTTGAGCTTGCCATTGCGATTGTTTAATTAATATTTGCTCGCCCAACGCTACTGCTTGCCAAGTATTGTCTACCACAGGCAAAGCTAGGACATCAGGTAGCATTGTTTTACAGCGGATTCCTGCTTCATTTAGCCAAGATAACCACCGCTCCATTTGTACTTGTTCAACGACAGCAACAAAGCAATTACTCGTGTTAGCATCGTTTTTGATGTTGGCATAAGCAAAAAATAAGTGATCCACATCCTGGGCTAATTCATCTTCTAGCATATAAGGTACAGCTAGCTTAATTGCTCTTTGAGATTTAGCTGGCACATGTAACTGTTTTATCGCTATATCGCATCCAGGCACAAATACCACAACTTTACGTTGAAGTGATTTTTCCGTTAAATGCTCAAGCGCCAAAGCGCCAGATAGTTCACCACTGGCGATAATTTCTTGTTCAGTATCAGAATATACAAGCCAATGAATGCGTTCATTACTTGTACTACCTAATCTTATATATAAAGTTTCCGCCATTTTAGTCACGTCCTATCATGCGGCTAATTACTGTTATTTGGCTATTGTTGACTACTTTGAGTAGCGAGTTCATTGCAAAATAACTATTATTAAAATTCGCTGATGCCTTTAGTTTAAAGTATTCACTATCAACAACAAACTGCTCTTTTAACTCTTCTTGAATATTTAACTTACTCACTTGCGGGGAATTAAAAAAATCATCCTTGTTTTCATAACCCTCTTCTTGCCTTGAACTGAGCAATTCTTCTGCATCCACCGGTGAAATATTAAGTAATGCCTCTAATAATTCAAATCGTTCAGCCGATAATGTATTAATATTTATTTGATGTAGGTCGCTATTAGGTATTACACAAACAAAGGGTTTAATCGCGTGAATAATCGGTAGAGTAAAATGCTCAATCACTCTTAACTCATTAACACTTGCTAAATAATTATTCGCTGATAAATAAGGATGTTCTTTACCTGCGTAATCATTGTCTTCAGCCCCCCCAACATTTGAAATATTACTGTCACTGTCCAACCAATCCGTTAGCGCATCCGCCAATCGCTCCGCTTCGAATGTAGATGAACCAATATCTTCAATGTTTAATGACAGCAATAACCGTTCAAATACCTCGCGTGCTACAGTTTTTTTATTAGGTGCAGCGCTTGGGTCTGCTTCTTTTTTTAACGCATTTAAATTAAAACATGCTTGTTGATCTGTGATTTCACCAGTAATACTGCCAAAGTCAACAGGGTAACTATTCTCTCCTTGCGCCCAAATTTGCTGTAAATGCGTCATATTAGGTTCATCTTTAAAAGCTGTAAGCAATACTCGTTTTGCAAATGCTTCAGCCCCCATTGCATACCAATAAGCTTGTTGGTTAAACGCAATGTTTGTTGTTCTTTGCGTTTGTAACTGTATTCTTGCGAGCATTTGTGTCGCAATAATTGCCGCTAATGCAACTAGCAACATAACAGTAATTAGAGCGACTCCTCGGGATTTGATATTAACCACCCACCGCCTCCGCTTGTTGATTATCCCCTGCAACTAAAAACTTTCGGGTTAAAATACCTAAATCTTCAGTTTCTAAAATAATTTTAATCGCTAAAGGTAGTCGTGCATCTTCTATTTCTTTTTGCCATTTTTTTTGATAGAAGAACTCAAATGAAATTCGTTCAACCTTCTCAATAAGAGGCCGTATTTTAGCTTCTTCACCCACAACACTATCAACAAAATTAAAATGTAATCGCTGTAATTGCTTTTCTTCAAGACGATAGGCAACTGATTGCATATCACTACGAGGAATTAATAACCCTGGGTTTGTCCAACCATAGCGTGTAAAGGCCAGTGCATTATTATTAGAGGAATAACCATCAAAACTAGCGAATAAAAAGTTTTCACTTGGTGCTTCCCCCTCAATACGCATGCCCCGATGTGCTATCTGTAATATATCACGCTCTATAATCATCCATGCTCGCTGAACTTCATTTAAACGTTCCATTTGCTTACGTGAGACGGCTTCGCTTTTCAATACACCATCAAATAAGCTAAAGCTTGCTAAACTAATTAAGGCAAATATAGCAACAGACACTAGTACTTCTAAAAGTGTAAAACCTGCTGACTTATGATGCTGTATATAACGCATTAGCGTGACTCATTATTTGATAAGTAAGTCATCAAACTGGTCAGGGCAAGTTCATCATCTTCATTAAATCTTACTTCAACAACAACAGCTCGCATATTGTTGTCAGTGGTTTTGATCACCTTTTGCGTCCAAAACCAAGTATGATTTGCTAATTCAACCTGCCCTTTTTGATTGTTTTTAGGTGGCCAAGTGCTATCTAAGTTTGCTTCGACTAATTGGTCTGATGCAACCCAATCTGCATAAGTTTTCTTCTCTAAAATAGTGAGGTTATTCATATGGGTATCGGCAGTGCTTAATAGTGCAATACCAGCTATTGAAAAGATCGACATGGCCAAAAGTACTTCAATTAAAGTGAAACCTAGTAACCGCTTGCTAACTTGTGGAAATTGAACGTTCAATAGATTACTTCTGTTCATCATAAAGTCCATCTATAATGGGGCCTTTAATTGTCAATGGCGTAGTATATTCTCCAATAACTTCATAAATAATTTCTTCTTCTACTCTTGCCAATTTATGCCAGCCAAAGGTCATTTTAAAAGGAGTAATATCCCCCCCAGACAATATATAAACTTGAGGAATTATTGGCTTTTCTTCATCATTCTCTAATGTAAAATCATCGTCATCTTCAGGCTCAAAAAGCTCCCGGCTGATTAAAGCAGATTCATCAGTGGGTAAGTCATCAAATGTTATAGCGAGGGTCATATATTCTGGCAATTGATAATGACTAAGAGACTCTAAGTCGCTAAGCTCAACCCATTGAGTACCATCGTAACCAACAAAAGAATAGCCACTTTCATGCACTACCAAACCTAATTCAACATTATTAAGTAATCCATACTGAGCAGCTAGATCGAAAACGCCCGCGAAGCGGACACTTTCTTGTTGTAGTTCAGATTCAGGTTTATTGCTGTTAAAGCTAAATTGAACCGCAGCAACCATTAAGCCAACAACCACGATCACGACTAACACTTCAATTAAGGTAAAACCTTTATTTTTATGTGAATTTAAGCTGTTACTAGCCATGATCAATGCCTAAATGCCTGCTTTATTGATAATCACCCAAATTCCAATTACCTATATCATCGTCTGTATCTGGTAATCCATCAGGTCCTAACGAAAATACATCCATTTTTCCATGTTCACCTGGATTCAATAATTGATAATCATTACCCCATGGGTCTTTAGGTAAACGTTTGATATAACCACCTTCAGGAAAACGACGGGGTAATGGCTCTACATCAGTTTCTACAACTAATGCTTCTAAACCTTGCTCTGTAGTCGGGTAATTATAATTTTGAGAACGATACATTCCTAAAGCTGTTTCCAATGCACCAATATCAATCACCGCTTTTTGTTCACGAGCTTGATCTTGACTTCCCATTAAATTAGGTACAACCATACTGGCTAAAATACCTAAAATTACAATGACAACCATTATTTCGAGCAAGGTAAAACCTTGTTGTTTTTTATTAGATTTACTTTGTATCATATTAACTTCCTATCATCGTATTTAGCTGTAATATTGGCTGTAGAATGGCCATCACAATAAACAGTACCACGCCCGCCATACTGACCATAATGGCTGGCTCTAATGCCTTAAGTGAAATATTCATTATGGCTTCAAATTCTCGATCTTGATTATCTGCTGCACGTCCGAGCATATGTTCTAACTGACCACTTTTTTCACCACTGGCAATCATGTGTAACATCATCGGTGGGAAAAGCTTAGTTTGCTCTAATGAAACACGTAAACTAGAACCCTCTCTGACTTTATCTGCAGACTCTTTAACTTTCGCTTTTATATGGAGATTATTAAGCACTTCACCGGAAATTTTCATACTCTCAAGTAAAGGTACAGCACTTGCTGTCAATATGCTTAAGGTGCGGGCAAACCGTGCGGTATTCAAGCCTTTAGCTACTTTACCAATCAGTGGCAACCTTAGAAGTCGCTGATGAAAAGCGAGTTTAAAAGATGGTTTCTGTAACATACGTTTAAAAGCAATCACGATTAAACAAAGGCAAATAAAAATATAAAGCCCATAGTTTTGCAAAAAATCACTGCTCGCAATTAAGAACTGTGTGCTTTGCGGTAAATTAGCTCCCATATGTTCAAACTGACCAACAATTTGCGGCACAACTTTAGTAAGTAAAATAACAATGACGCCTATGGCAACTACCGTCATAATTATTGGATATACAAGTGCTTGAATAATTTGGGAACGCAATTGCTGTCTTTGCTCAGTATAATCAGCTAAACGGTTGAGTACTTTTTCTAAGTGCCCTGACTTTTCGCCTGCCGCCACCATAGCACGAAACAGATCACTAAATACTTGCGGATATTCCGCCATACTTTCAGACAAACCGTAACCTTCAGTTACTTTAGTACGAACCGCCATAATCATACTTTTTAAACTGTTTTTGTCACACTGTTCAGCAACTGCAAGTAACGACTCTTCAAGTGGTAAGCCAGACTCTACTAAAGTGGCTAATTGGCGAGTAATAAGAGCAAGTTCAGTAGCCGATACTTTATTTTTACTACCAAAGCGTATTCTTGATGAGTTTTGTTTAGACTTTTGTAAACTAGGAGTAACTTCGGTTGGAATTAAACCCTGCTCTCTAAGCATAGAACGGACTTGCCTTGGCGTATCCCCTTCAATAACCCCTTTTTTATTTTTTCCTCGGTTATCAACCGCTTGATAATCAAATGCCGCCATTACTAATACTCTTAATCTTCACGAGTTACACGCAACACTTCTTCAAGTGTGGTAATGCCAGCCATAACTTTATCAAACCCATCGCGGCGAATACTCGGTGTTATTTTACGAATATAGCGCTCAATGGCTTGTTCCGCTTTTCCGTTGTGAATTAACTCTCTAATTTCATCATCAACAAACAATAGCTCATGAATACCTGTGCGCCCTTTATAACCTTTATGGTTACACTCAGTACAACCTACAGCTCTATATATTGGCTTTTGATTATCAGGTGCTAATGATAAAATTTTAATCTCTTCATCATCAGGCAAATGACTTTCTCGACAGTGCGGGCATAATGTTCGTACTAATCGTTGTGCGAGAACCCCTAATAAACTGGAAGACAGAAGAAAAGGCTCTACTCCCATATCTTCCATTCTCGTGATTGCACCAGAGGCCGTATTTGTATGTAATGTAGACATTACCAAATGCCCAGTTAAACTCGCCTGTACCGCGATCTGAGCAGTTTCTAAATCACGAATTTCACCAACCATTACAACATCTGGGTCTTGACGAAGTATTGCTCGAAGTCCACGTGCAAATGTCATGTCTACTTTGGTATTAACTTGTGTTTGTCCAATACCTTCAATCGCAAATTCAATAGGATCTTCAACGGTTAGAACGTTACGTTCTTTGTGATCTATTTGACTGAGCCCTGCATATAACGTTGTACTTTTACCTGAACCTGTTGGTCCGGTGACTAATATAATACCGTGTGGTTTATCGATTAACTGAGAAAATAGATTACGATTATTTTCCGTCATACCTAAATCTTCTAAGTTTAGGCGGGCCGAATTTTTATCAAGTAAACGCAATACTACTCGCTCACCATGCCCTGTCGGCATGGTAGAAACACGAACATCAACGGCTCGCCCTGCGATACGCAATGAAATACGGCCATCTTGCGGAATACGCTTTTCTGCAATATCTAATTTAGCCATAACCTTAATACGTGAAACGAGTAATGACGCTAACTTACGGTTTGGACGTAAAATCTCACGTAATACTCCATCTACACGAAATCGAATTTGTAAGCTTTGCTCAAAGGTTTCAATATGGATATCTGAAGCATTTTCTTTAATGGCTTCACTTAACATTGCATTAATTAGCTTGATAATTGGCGCATCATCTTCGTTTTCAAGCAGATCTTCAGTTTCTGTCATTTCATCAGCAAGAGAATATAGATCAACTTCATTACCAATAGTTTCCATCATTTGTTGTGCTTCAGAAGAATCTCTTTGATAAGCCTCTGTCAGCATAAGCTCAAAATGCTCAGGCGTTTCAACTTGAATGGTGATTGGTTGTTTTACAATGCGACGTATTTCGCTTAACGCACTCACCGAAACAGATTGGATACAATGAACACAATAGCGATCATCCACTCGTTTAACTAAAATGCTGTGGCGCTTGGCAAAGCCAAAAGGTAAATAAACAATATCATCATCTAATGTGTTGATATGCGAAAGATCTTCATCCTCAGCAATGACTTGTTCATTTGATAACGCTTCACTTAATGGCGTTTTATTTAGTGACTGCTCGTTCATTATTTTTGGTCTTTTTTCTGGATAGCCTGCTCAGTCTTTTTCTGCTCGCTGTACTCGTCAAATGAAGGTGGTAATGAAAGCTCATCATTCCATTCAGGCAATAAAGGTAGCTTTTCATCATCCATTAACGATATGCCAGCATCAATTCTATTTAATTCTTGAGCACGAATGTAATTATATTTTTCTTTACTAATTTCATTCATCAATTTGCCATCACGAATAATGGTAGGTCGTAAAAAGACCATAAGATTACGTTTACGCTTAGTATTACTGGTTGATTTAAATAAGTGACCAATAATAGGAATATCGCCTAACAGTGGAACTTTTTGCTGGCTTTCCTGTACATCTTCATCAATTAAACCACCTAACACGATCGTTTGGCCATTATCCGCCATTACAGTAGTGGTTAACTTACGTTTATTAATTGACACGTCAACACCTGTGGCTCCACTTACCGAAGACACTTCTTGTTCAATGGTTAATTGCACTCCTGAACCTTCATTAACTCGTGGAGTCACTTTTAATTTAATACCCACTTCTTGACGTTCAACCGTTTGGAATGGATTACCATTATTACTTCCTGCAGTAGAACCGGTTAAAATAGGAATTTCTTGACCAACTAAAAATTCTGCTTCTTCATTATCGAGTGTCGTTATACTCGGTGTCGACAAAATATTTGAATTAGTATCGGAGCTTACCGCCTGAACAATTGCTCCCCAATCGCCTTTCATTAACCCGATCATGGTGCCATTTACTGTACCCAATAATTGCGCTAGTAAACTATAGTCGCCTTTAGTATCGTTTTGGTAAAAGCCTTCTTTGATTAAAACGTTATCGCTATTATATTCGGCGGGAACATAATCACCTTTAGTTGATTGTGCAGCTTCAGCAGCGGCAGCAATAGAACTTAGAGACGCTGGGCCGTTATTAAACTGAGTAAACCCACCATTTTCATTATAAAATTGAACGCCTAAATTAACACCATCGCCTTCAAATACTTCAACAATAATCGCTTCTACCAATACTTGCGCTCGACGAATATCTAATTGACGAATAACAGTTTCGAGTGAACGTAACATATCGGGTTGTGCTGTAATCACTAAGGTATTAGTCGACTCATGAGCATCGATACTAATATCTCTTGCATTATTACTACTACCTCGTTGCGCGACTTTACTAGTAGCTCCCTCTGCTTCAATTGAAGCACTAACGCCCTCAAGTACTTTGACTAAATCTTCTGCTTTAGCATATTTTAAATAATAAACGCGAGTATTACCGTTAGTTTCTAATTCACTATCAAGTCTTGAAACCAATTTCGAAATACGCTCTCTTGCTTGACGCTCACCACTAACGATAACGCTGTTGGTACGATCATCAGCAACAATTTTAGGAATAAGAAAAGTAGGTGTTGATGCGCCTTTACCTTGCCCTGACTGATTCATCGCTTCAATAATACGGACCATCTCTCCAGCAGAAGCATATTGTAATTTAATAATTTCAACATCTTGGTCCCCAGCTTTATCGACTCGTTTAATAATATTCACCAAACGATTAACACCCGCAGCAGTGCCAGTGATCATAATCACGTTAGCTGGGTCATAGTTAGTAACCGTACCTCCCCCAGCTTGATCCGATATTTGTCGTAATAATGGCGTTAACTCTCGAACAGTTACATTTTTTACTTCAACTACTCGGGTAACCATTTCATCTCCCATACCTGGATTTTCTTCTCCAACCACAGGAATAGATGACGACTTAGCGTCTTTTTTGCGCACGATTTTGATAATGTTATTTTCCATTTCAACTGCCGCAAAACCATACACTTCAAGCACATTCAAGAAAAACTGATAATATTGCTCTTCCGTTAATAAGTCATAACTTCTTACATTAACTTTGCCACGAACGTTAGGATCAACAATCATGGTTTTCTTTAAATTTTTACCAACAATATTGACAAATTCTTCTAAGTCGGTGCCTTTAAAGTTTGGAGAATATTGAGCTGCAGAAGCCGACGTAATTAAAACACTAGTGCTTAATGCAACCGTTGCTAACATGAATGCTAATTGTCGATACCAAGGCGCAGTTGCTGGTGTGCGCATGAAAAATTCCTTAAAACTAATTTATACTAAATAAGATCTCTGTCATATCGCCATCGCGATCAACAAGGAGTGAGACTTCCGATTGTTCTTGAAGTTCCTGTAATGCTTGTGCTGCATTACTGGGTACTGTTAAATCATAACCATTTATCTGCACGGCAACATCACCCGCTTTTAAACCTGACGCAGTAAAAAATTCACCATTTTTACCGGGCATTAAACTATAGCCAACAATATTTCCACCCTGACGTTTAGGACTAATTCTTAAATAGTCGATTATTTTTCCAGGGTTTTCATTTAAATCATCTTTTAATTGTTGAACACTTTCACTTAAACTTTCATTATCACGCTGATCAACAATATTGGGAGCGGTAAAACTCGATTGCGCAATAGTCGAAGGCGCTCGAGAACTTGACATCTTAGGTTGGCGTATATTGCTGCGGGTATTTTTATTATATTCAAAACCATCAAGCATTAAGGTTTCAAGCTTCCCATTAACTTTTATTAACACACGATCATTAAACACTTTAGATAACGTCGCCCTTGTGCCCGTTATTTGTTCATCAATACCATAGGTTTCTTGTTTACCATTATTTTCTATAATTGCCGCCGCAATATCACTATTATCACTTGCTACAGCACCCGTTAAGGTTAAATTTAATTTAGTTTCTGGTGCATCTTGAACTTCTTCAGGTTGAACTTTTATAGCCTGTGCTGATTTATTATATTCTCCAAACAAGTTCAACTGTTTAATTGCCGATAAATTTACAGAGGCCTGCTCTTGACCTTCAAAATTTGAAGCTACAAAGTTGACAGGCATAGAAGTTTCATTAGTATCAAATAATAACCACGTGGTCTTTGCCGCTAAAAAAGCAATATAGATGAGTAACAAGATACTTAGTATTTTTGCTAATTTTTGCTGCGGAACTTTTATTAGAATATTGTTCAATTCTGTCCAACTATTTGGAAACGGCATACTGCTCTTTACTATATATTTGAGAAAAGTTACTAAATCGTTATTGATAATACGTGAGCTAATGCAAGGCAACAAGATAACATCGTGATTTTTTACTTTTATTTACAAACTATGTTTATTTATGGCGAAAAAAATGACACTGTGATAACGTGCGCGACCGTATTAAATACGACTAATATGGCAAAATTATGAAACAAGATCAAAAATCTAAAACTAACGAAGCCATCCGTTTGGATAAATGGTTGTGGGCTGCCCGGTTTTATAAAACGCGAGCCATTGCCAAACAGATGATTGATGGCGGTAAAGTGTTTTATAATGGTCAGCGTACCAAGTCAGGTAAAGCGGTGGCTATTGGCGATAAAATTACACTACGCCAAGGCTTTGAACAAAAAGATGTAGAAGTTATTGCATTAGCGGATAAACGCAAAAATGCTACTTTTGCTAAAACGCTTTACCTTGAAACAAAACAAAGTATAGAAACAAGAGAAAAGAATAGCCTTGCTCGCAAGCAAGGTATTTTATTAAGTCCAGCAAGTGACGTTAAACCCGATAAAAAACAGCGCCGTCAAATTCGGCAACTAAAAGAAAGGATCTAATTTGTGAATCAGTCATTTGATGTATTAAACCGTTACTTATTTGATGATCTGCATGTACGTGGTGAGTTAGTGCAATTGAGCGAATCTTACCAAGCCATAATTGCTAACCATAATTATAGTGAAGGGGTTCGCCAATTATTGGGAGAGCTTCTAACTGCAACTTGCTTATTAACAGCCACGCTAAAAATTGAAGGTGAAATTACGGTTCAATTACAAGGTGATGGTCCAGTAGGTTATGCCGTCATCAATGGGGATCACCAACAAAAAATGCGAGGTATTGCTCGTGTTACTGAAAACACCGATGCTAAAGGCCTTAAAGCATTAATAGGCAAAGGAAACATGGTAATCACTATTAGACCTAAGCAAGGTGAACCATATCAAGGTATTGTTGCCTTAGAAAAAGACACGCTGGCGGAATGTGTTGCGCATTATTTTGAAGTATCAGAGCAGATACCTACTAAAATATGGTTATTCCATGACGGAGACTCACAAAAGGTAGCAGGGAGTTTGGTACAATTATTACCTGATGGTGATGATAAAGAGCAACAAATTAAAGACTTCGAACACTTGTGCCAATTAACGAATACAATTAAAGCTGAAGAAATATTTTCATTAGACGCTCAAACGTTACTTTACCGCTTATACCATCAAGAAAAAGTGAGAATGTTTGATCCGCAACTGGTGACATACCAATGTAGCTGTTCTGAAGAAAAGTGTTTAAGTGCCATTTCTCAAGTGGAAGCAAGTGAACTTACCAGCATTTTAGCTGAGCAAGGTTGCGTGAAAATGACCTGCGATTATTGCTTAACAGACTATAGCTTTGATGAGAAAGATTTAGCGCCATTTTTAACAAACAAAAAGCACTAAACCTAAAGCCTGTTGTTAATTGTTGAATCATCAACAGGCATACATTCTTCTTTTTACCATACTATAATCAGTTTCCAACCCAACGGATTGAATTTATTAAACTTTTATAACAACAGATATAATGTAATTAAAAATCTAACTTAAGCGGGCATTAATGGAGCATTACTACATTAAGGCCCTATCGACTTCGTTTTACAAACTATCCATAATTAGAAATGTACAACCACACCTGCAAAATAGCCGCTAAACTCAATATCAGTATAGAGATCGTTCAAATCATCCAATTCTAATTTAAGTGAGCGATAGCCTAGCGTTAGGTTTATGTCTATTGCCAGATTATCAACAAGTTCATAGCTTATCCCTGCTTGATAATCATAAAGGGTATGATCGGTAACTGATAAGAAATTACCTTCAGCAAAAAAGTTAAATCCCGTAAAAGGTAACCCTACGTTAGTACGTGCGTATAACATAGGTACAATTTCACTCGTTGAAATAACGCCTGAACCAGCATTCCCATTGATTTGACCTTCAACTGTTACTGAGCCATCAAAGTCACGCGCCGTAAAACCAAAATCAAAAGAGATAAGATCGTTATCAAAAAGCTCATAATACAAAGTGTAATCTACAAAGGTAACATCAAAATTTGCTGAGGCTTGGCTCGATGCATCAAACGTTTGATCTTTAAATTCAAATGGTGCATTTAATGTTATTGCGCCATCTGTTTCTAAAGAACTAGTCGCAATTTTTGCATTTGGTATAAACGGCAAAGGATGCTCTACGGCTAACGAGTAACTCATTTGTTGTTGATCAGCCAAATTAAAATCTAACTGTTCACTGCTACTGCCTAAATTACCTTTTGCCTGTTGGTCCCAAACGCTTGCACCTAAATAAACACCGATTACATCAGCAGTTACATTAGTACTACAACCTAATAACAAACATGTAACTAATATTGTTTTTTTCATTTATTTATCCTTGACTTAATAAGTCATTTAAATCGATTAATCCTGCATTCGCACGGGAAATATAATTAGCCATCACTAAAGAGTGATTAGCTAACATACCAAAACCTGAGCCATTTAATATCATTGGGCTCCAAACGGATTCTTGGCTTGCTTCTAGCTCTCGAATAATTTGTTGTAAACTAACACGCGCGTTTTTCTTTTCCAGCACATCGTTAAAGTCAATTTCAATAGCTTTTAGAAAATGTAGTAACGCCCATGTTGCACCACGCGATTCGTAAAAAATATCATCAATTTTCCACCAGCTAGTTTTTAATGCCAAGTTAGATTGGCTATAGGTTGACTGCGACGCAACATTATCGCCGGCTAAATCTACATTCAATTGTTCACGACCAACACTAGCACTTAAGCGCTGAGAATAACTACCTAAACGTTTGGTTACTTCATGCAACCAATCACGTAAATTATCGGCTCGAGCATAAAATTGTGCTGACTGATTATTAGGATCTGCTAGCTCTGCACGAAAGTCATACAAAGCTTTTATGGCTTTTTTATACTCACCTTCTGCACTAGGCATTGCCCAACTTTTACTATCAATATTAAATTGAGGCTGGGCTATTTGCAGATGTTTGTTTTCCATCGATTGTGATTGAGAGCGACTAAACTCTTGTCGCATAATTAACGACAAATCTCGCACCATTTCCAAAGCACCAAATTCCCATGATGGAATGTTATCGAGAAAAAATGATGGAGGTAGCGCATCGTTAGATAAATAACCACCGGGTTTATTCAATAACACTTCGCTAACATGAATTAAAGTGCTTGTTGTGGTGTAGCCAACAACGGGAGCAACATTATTTGCTTTAGCATCAGCAGCAGCTCTTGCTTTTACATCAAATTGTTCAGGCTCAAAACTCCAATAAACCCCAACAAAATATAAAATAACTATTAAGCCAAATAGTAGAGAAAAAATCAGTTTCGGGGAAAATTTAGTCGTCATAATATACTCCTAATGATGTTTATGGCCTTCATTTGAAGCCTTTTTAATACTTTGAATCGGTAAATTAATAGTTTGAGGCTCACCGTGAGAAAACAATAAGGTAACTGTTGCACTTTTATCTTCAACTAACGGTTCTGTTAAATTAAAAATCATTAAATGATAACCATAGGGCTGTAACTGCACTTCACTTTGCGCATCAATTACAAGACTTTCTCGTTTGCGCATACTCATCATACCATCATTCATTACATGCTCATGAATTTCAATACGATCACTAAAGTCACTAGTTGCACCAACTAAAGTCACTGAGGCATTACTGGTATTTTTTAAGGTCATATAAGCCGAAGACACATTAGTTCCAGGTATTGTTGCGCGAATATGTCCTTCGCTGACGGTTAATTGCTGTGCAAAAGCAGACAGGGCAGTGAATGAAAATAGAGATAATAATGTAAGTGTTTTAACTAATAGATTTTTCATTGACGCTATACTTCCTTAATAATTTTGTCTATTGTGTTACTGTCTTTATTTTAACTAAGCTATTGGAAAATGGATAACTTAATTCTCTCAAACGAAAAAAATAATGTTTTAACAATTACCCTTAATCGTTTCGACAAAAAAAATGCATTGAATACAGTAATGTATTCTGAACTTTGCCGATTATTTGAGTACGCAGAGCAAAACTCTGCTATTCATTGTCTACTTATTCAAGGTAATGAGCAATGTTTTTGCGCGGGTAATGACCTTGCTGATTTTTTACAACACGATGGTTCAGAAGAGTTTGTTGCCTTTAAATTTGTCAAACAACTTGCTGCATTTTCTAAACCTATTGTTGTTGCTATTGCAGGCCCTGCTGTTGGCATAGGCACTACCTTATTATTACATTCTGATATGGTTTTTAGTACTAACGATGCTAAGTTTAAACTGCCCTTTACGCAATTAGGCCTATGTCCAGAAGCAGCTTCAAGCTTATTGTTGCCTCTAAAAATGGGTCACAACAAAGCCTTTGAATTATTAGTATTAGGTAATACTTTCACTGGTCAACAAGCCTGTGATTATGGCATTGTCAATCATTGTTGTGAATCAAAAGTACTTTTATCTACCGCGCTAACCGCCGCTGAAAATATCGCAAAATTACCTGCAGATGCTGTACAAACAAGCCGTAAATTAATGAAAAAATCAACGCAAGCACAAGTAGAACAAGCGATGATTAATGAAGCTCAAGACTTTACGCGTTTAATGAATAGCGATACTTGTAAGAGCATATTAAGCGCTTTCTTTAAATAAAACTTTTACTTTCATTTAAACTATAAAGGTTGTTAATAAACGAATAATTAACAACCTTATCAACTCGCTTAACTCTTCTTTTTCAGCTCGTTCTTTTTATTTGGAACCTCTGCCACGATATTTTAATTAAGAACATTGCGGTGCCTTCTTGTCTTTATTACGAACAATTAGCCAGATAACACCTACTGCTAATAATATTGGCCAAAACACGCCAATCATCACCATAGCTAAAGAGCCTACAATCAATAACCCTAGAAAAATTATGGTGCCAAATACACTTAAAATAATGGCTAATGCCGCAAGTACTAACAAAACTACAACTAATGCAGAGATACTGATAGCTTTCAAAGGTTCAATAAGGTTATCGCCCATGTAAATATCAACATCAAAGAATTCAATCATGCTTATACCTAGCACATAAGTTAAGAATAACGTCGCAATAATTGCTAAAAATAATGATTTAATCAATGACATATCCATCCCCTTTGAAAGTATTTTCCGCTTAATGAATACACCTTTATCACTATCGAGTTGGCATTAATAATGCGGCGACAATGTAAGCAACCCCCGTTGCTACTGGAAACGTAATTAGTGCAAATATAGCGGCTATTCTCACACCAAGTCTTGGCAGCTCGTAATGCTTAGCTATTCCAGCACAAACGCCTGAAAGTTTTTTATACATACTGTCTTTAGCTAATGTTTTTTCAACTTTATATGTTTGTTGATATCTCATTTGATACTCCTTAATACAAAAACTAATCTATTTATTTGGCTGTTATTACTTACGTATACCGCCTATTTATAGATAGGCGGTAATACTCAACCCCTACCCATTAGCGACTTTTTTCTTTAATTCGTCTAATTCCAATTCAACATTTTCATCATCTTCAAGCGCTTTGAACTGGCTATCTAGATCATTATTTTTAGTTAAATCGTAAGCTTCCAATTCAGCTTCAACACGATCAATCTTTTGTTGATAACGTTCAAACTTACTTAACGCTTCGTCAATGTTATAAACATTTTCTCGTTCTCGTACTTTCAAGCGAACGTGTGCTGATTGTTGACGTAAAATTAATGCTTCTTGACGACGTTTTGCTTCAGTTAATTTTTCCTGAATACGCTGCCCGTCTTCCTGAACAGCAGTTAAAAACTCTTCTAGCGACTCTAGCTCTTTCGTTAAGAACTCAATTTCAGATACCGCTTTATGCTTTTCACTTAATGCCGCTTTAGCTAAGTCATCACGCGCTTTATTCACTGCACGCTCAGCCTTTTCTTGCCAATTAGCAGCACTGGTTTCCATCACACGAATTTGTCTTAATAACGATTTTTTTTCTGCTATATGTTTCGCTGCGGTTGAACGCACTTCAACCAGTGTTTCTTCCATTTCCGTGATAATCAGCTTAATCATTTTTTCTGGATGTTCCGCCTTATCTAACATGCTATTGATATTGGCATTGATAATGTCTGTAAATCTTGAAAACATACCCATAGTAATTCCCCTTAAGTTTTATTTCGTTTTTGTATTTTCAATGTTAGTTAAGTTGATGCTTGCGATTACTTGCTGTTTATCGCTCCATTGAGCTGCAGCTTGTTTTGCCATAGCCGTAATGTCGGCCTGATAAGATTGTTGCAACTTACTTTCTATTGACTGAGTAACTTGCTGTGTCTGTTTTTCCAATGCTTTATGTAATGAAGCATTTAAGTCTTCGGTATTAGCAAAAGCTGAAGTAGTTGCACCTAAACCGACTAACAGTGGAATAATGGCTAATATTTTATTTGCAATTTTCATCATCGATATCCTTGGTAAAGTAAAGTAGTAATTCATTTAATCATGAAGTTATCGTTACTATTACAAGTGACGTGCCAACAATAAAAAACATCGTAACCAACTGTTTATTAATAAAAATTTTAAAAAAGGTATTTTAGAATAAAATTAAGACATATTATGTCAGACCAAAATATGGTCTATTTGACTAAGAGGTTGGTTAAAATATTCACATTTAGATAAAGGGTGTACTGAAAAGAGAATTATTCAATGGGTAGCTTGTGATTTGCACCCCATTCGCTCCAAGAACCATCATAAATACTCACTGTATAATATCCTGAAATATCAGCAGCTAAAGCTAAAATACAAGCAGTTACACCTGAACCACATGACATAATTAATGATTGCTCTTTAGTTGCGTATTGCGATAAAAGCATTAATAACTCTTTTTTAGGTTTGAATAAGCCATGCTCAAATAAAATAGTAAAAGGTAGGTTTACTGAACTAGGAATATGCCCTTTGCGTACTCCTACACGCGGTTCATCAACTTTGCCATAAAACCTCTCGGCAGATCTAGCATCTAATATACGTACAGTATTTTTATCGATAGCATTAAATACATCTTCTTTACTGCTAAACATACTTTTCTGATAATGTGCATTAAAATTGCCTTTGGCATAACACACTTGGTTATTTGCTTTATCAGTGGGAAGCTTTAAAGTTAGCCATTGCGGTAGGCCCCCATCAAGTACATATACATTTTTATGACCCATCGCTTTAAACATCCACCAGGTTCTAGCGGCTGAAAATAAGCCAAGATCATCATAGGCAACAATAGTTGATTCATTATTGATACCTATATTTCTCGCTACTTGCTGAAAATTTTCTGGTGAAAGCATTGCATGTGGAGATGGGTTCTTATGATCAGAAAACTCTTGATTAATATCACATCGTCTGGCCCCTTTAATACAAACATCAGGCCATCTAGCATCAGGTAACATTTGGTCACCAATAGGTGGAATGCTTGCATCTAATACAATAAGGTTTTGATCATCAATAATGGATTGTAGCTGTGTGCAACTAACAAGAGGGGATGGAAATATTGACATAGTTTCATTGATCTTAAAAAATACTGATTAAACTATGCACGATTTCCTGAAATGAATAAAGCCAGAAATAAATAACTGCTTCGTTAGATTTTAATACTCACTTCGGAACTTATGCCTTCAAATTACCAATACAATCTTGCATGACACAACGCTCTTTTTCTTCATACCAACTAACCAAAACTGAAATAGCTAACAGTGTTATTGCAGGAGTAGTTAATAAAAAACCAATAGTCGTCAAACTTAACATCATTTCATCCCTTTTTTATCATTAATATAGTGGCATTGTCTCTACATATAACTACGTAGGTAGCTATATAGACGCATTAATGCTAACAAAGGTTGTGCCAACAGATGATGTTTTTTCTATCTATTTGATTTAAAGTAAAATTTAATTGTTCTATATATTATGTGATTTTTTAAACATGATAATTTACCAATAAAAAAATAGTTATATCGACCAATTATCAGTGAAATTAACAACTCTTTTTACTAAAACTCAGTTTAAGTAATAATTTAATAACTCACTTTAGCAAATGCGGCTTTCAACAGTTCGCTATTCGCCCCTGCTTTATTAGCATTTTCACTTAAAAAACGTCGAAATTGCTTCGCGCCTGCCAAGCCATTACATAAGCCCAACATATGACGAGCAACATGCCAAACTCTGCCGCCATTGGAAACATAACGATCGATATAGTCAGACATGGTTTCTATCACTTCTTCACGCGATAACACAGGCGTATTGTCACCCCACAATATTTGATCAGCTTCTGCTAATAGATAAGGGTTTTGATATACCTCTCTGCCAATCATTACTCCATCAACATGTTGCAAATGTGCTTGGCTTTGCTCAAAGGTCTTAATACCGCCATTAATTGAAATAGTCAGATTGTTAAAATCTTTTTTGATTTGATAAACCCGTTCATAATCAAGAGGTGGCACTTCACGGTTTTGCTTAGGACTTAAACCACTCAGCCATGCCTTTCTTGCATGAATAATAAAGTGCTGACAACCTGCTCGGGCTACTGTATCAATAAAGGTATGCAAAAACTCATAACTGTCTTGGTCATCAATACCAATACGTGACTTAACAGTTACGGGAATGTTCGTCGCACTTTGCATTTCACTCACACATTGTGCAACCAACTGAGGTTCACTCATTAAACAGGCACCAAAGCGACCATTTTGCACTCGATCGGACGGACACCCCACATTAATATTTATTTCGTCATAACCTTGTTGCTCAGCAATTTTGGCGCATTCAACCATAGCGTTAACATCACTACCACCAAGTTGTAACACTACGGGATGCTCTTCTTCGTTAAACGACAAGTAATCGCCTTTACCAAAAAGAATAGCGCCAGTGGTTACCATTTCGGTATACAGCACAGTACGTTTAGAAAGCACACGATAAAAATAACGTGCGTGGCGATCAGTCCAATCAAGCATGGGTGCAACGGAGAGTGCATGCATCCCTCTATTTACGGGAGTTTCAGATTTTATAACGCTTGTGGAGATTTCTTTATTCATTGATATATTATTCATAACTGCTCTAAATTTCCTAGAATTGCACTGAATTTATCTTTCAGTCACCCTGACTGGTAGGATTTTGAGCTTAAATTAAAATGCGATTATACCTGAGAAATAAATATAATGATCTTCCCCCGATTTTGTGGACCTCTAGCTTCCAGTTAAAAACTGGTTTTCATACTCATCAGGTGACACATGACCAAGGTGGCTATGCAATCGTTTTCGATT
>NZ_BNAH01000014.1 GCF_014653195.1 Thalassotalea profundi | reverse complement strand
GCTCGCTCGGACAATTAACATGGGCTATTGTCGCTGCGCTTAATATTTTAGCCCATTATTAATTGCCGCTTAGGCAGGCGTTAGCCCTCAGGAGGAAAAATGAAAATATCTCTTATGGCAGCTGTTTCCGAGAATGGAGTAATTGGCTCTGGATTGGATATACCTTGGCATGTACAAGGCGAGCAGCTCCTATTCAAAGCCATGACTTACAATCAATGGCTTCTAGTTGGTCGTAAAACCTTCGACTCAATGGGTAAACTTCCGAATAGAAAATATGCAGTGGTTACTCGTTCTAAAATTATCTCGAATGACCCTGATGTTGTGTATTTCGCAAGTGTTGAATCGGCATTAGCTTACCTAAACAATGCGACAGCACATATCTTTGTTTCTGGTGGTGGTGAAATATATAAAGCTTTAATCGATCAAGCAGATGTTATCCATCTTTCAGTGATTCACAAGCATATCTCTGGCGATGTGTTTTTTCCTCCAGTTCCACAGGGCTTCAAGCAAACATTTGAGCAAAGTTTCAGTTCAAATATTGATTACACGTACCAAATTTGGGCAAAGGGCTAACAATCTGTTTAAGAGTGATTCGCAACGCGTGGCATTTTTACTATGCGTTGCGTTTAGTGTTTAAGGTGGTATGCGGAGGCTTCGGTATTGCGTTGCTCACACCTTAACAGGGCGTTATAAGTACAAGGAAGTATGGAGAAATCATTAGAGTTTATAATTCCTTTTGTAATATTGTTTATTGCAATGGAAGCAGTAATGTACTTTCAATTAAAGAAAGGGATTAAGTCGACTTTAGGTTTCGGGCTTTTAATTGCTGTCATAATTTCCATCATCTATTTTATTTTCACTCAACCAGTTGCTCATAACGATCGTGATTTACATTATTTCTTTGTTTTGCTTTCCACTGCGGTATCGTATTTGGGTTTCTTTGCAGTAATTAGTACAATCCTCATAAAAATAAATAATGGCACTTTCGCGCATATCTGTATTTTATTAATTGCAATGTTATCAACACCGGTTTGGTGGATAGTTTTGCTTTTATTTTCATGTTTTACTGGTTACGATTGTTTCTAGGTACTTATAACAAGAGACTATGGCTCACTTGTGAAAATTTTATAGTTTCTATCTCACTTTGGGGGCGATTACGCCTTAGACTTAATACTCTAAATCCGTTTGAATTTAAATGATTCTTATGTCCGCTTTGGGGATTTAAGATCTAACACCATGCAAAGGTTTTAATCATAATTTTAGTTGTAAATGGATGTAAATTTTAATTGAAATATGAAGCTTTAGGACCTCTGAACTGCCGTTAATATTTAAAAGCTAATGTCAGCTTTTGGCTAGTTGAAGTCATAAAAGTAATCACTTGCCTTAATTTGAACTGCTGCACATTAAGGCAAGTGTTCACTTGCTAAATAGTCGCTTGATTGCATTTCTTGTAAACGACTGAGGCAACGTTTAAATTCAAATTCTAAACTACCATGTGTGTATAGTTGTTCCATAGCAACTTCAGCCGAAATAATAAGTTTGACATTGCGCTCATAAAACTCATCAACTAGTGCTATAAAACGACGTGTTGCATCATCACGATCTACATTCATTTGTTTTACATTAGCCAGTAATACGGTGTGATAGATGCGACTAATTTCCATGTAATCGCCCTGGCTACGTGCAGATTCACATAAAGTAGAAAAATCAAAATGTACAACGCCATCAGATTCTTGAAGCGTTTTCAGATCGCGATTATTAATTTTAACAATCTTATTTTTTATACCTTGCTCAGTAGATAACTGATTAAAATAATTTTCAAGATTTTCATCCGCTTGTTTATCTAGAGGAAAGTGATAAATCTCAGCTTGCTCTAAGGTGCGTAAACGATAATCAACACCACTATCTACATTGATCACGTCGCAGTTTTCATTGATAAGCTTTATTGCTGGTAAAAAACGTGCCCGTTGCAGACCGTTTCGATAAAGTTCATCAGGAATTATATTTGATGTCGCCACTAACGTTACATTATGTGCAAACAACTCCTCAAATAAGGTACCTAAAATCATGGCATCGGTAATATCTGAGACGAAAAATTCATCAAAACAAATAATACAAGTTTCATCAGCAAAACGCTTGGCAATAATCTTTAATGGATCAGACTGCCCAGTTAACGTTTTTAACTCTTGATGAACGCGATGCATAAAGCGATGAAAGTGTACCCGCATTTTATTTTCAAATGGCAAACACTCATAAAAAGTATCAACTAAATAGGTTTTGCCTCGACCAACACCTCCCCAAAAGTATAACCCCTTTAAGCGTTTTGGCTCTTGTTTTGCCACTACTCGCTTCCAACGATTTAAGACTTTTTTAAAGCCTGTAACAGGTAAAGGTTTATTTTTTAAATCCTCATATAAACGTTGTAAGTTTTTTACGGCATTTTCTTGAGCTACATCATATTGAAAATCATCTCGCGTTAAATCTTGTTTATATTTCTCTAGCGGGGAAAGAATTATCATTTATTGACCGTTTCATTGTAATTTAATCTATTTATGCTTGAAATTATCCTTTCACAAACATAATTATTAGATAAGTGTAAATAAGCGCGTTATATTATACCAATAGAAATGATACCAACGGAGATTATTTCTATTTTCATCTATTTTCTCTGAATACAACGAAGGTGTACACACTATGGAAGTTTTTACAATCATTGCTCTTTTACTTACTGGCGGTATTTTAGGTTTTCTAGCAAGTTATTTTTTATCCCCCGCTTCTGCGCAAACAAAAAAGCTTTCTGCACAAGTTAGTGAAAGCGAGTCTGCACTGGCTCAATATAAATTAGATGTTGCAGAGCATTTGGACGATTCAGCTAAATTACTAGCGCAAATGAATGACACTTGCCAAAAAGCCATGCAGCAAATGGAAAAAAGCACTAAGTTGTTACAACAAGCTACGCCAAGCGATATTGATGTTATGCCATTTTTTTCTAAAGAAACGCAAGAGCAATTAGCTCAAACAGTGAGCTTACGTCACGACAAAAGTGAAAGAAAAATATCAGAAGAATCTACAGAAGCACCATTAGATTACTCAGGAAAATCAACAGGGCTATTTGCTGATAAGAAACAAACTGTTACAAATGCTGAGCTTGGAAATTAGGAACTTCTTCCCTATACATAAGTCAGTAGTTTAGTGATTACTTAAGTGCTATAGGTTTGCTAATGAATATTATCAGCAAAATATTATTCCTTATAAAAATGTAATAAACGTTGTTATTTTTATTAAGTTCTATCTTTTTAACTATACAAGTACATGAGTTTTATATAAGCAGTAACTTTCAATGGCCTTTAGTCCAATAACCACTTTACATATTGTTTAAATGCCTAAGTAGGAGTAATTTTTCGAATGAATAAAATGTCGATTATTTGTAGTTCCATACTACTTTCAACCACTTTAGCTATGGCGTCTTTACCAGCCCAAGCTAATTTACCATTACAATTAAATGGTCAGCAGATGCCGAGTTTAGCCCCCATGCTAGAGAAGGTAACACCTGCTGTTGTGCTAATTTCAGTTAAAGGTACTCATGCTCAGCAACAAAAGATACCTGATGCTTTTAAGTTCTTTTTCGGTAATCCGAGACAAAATCAATCACGTGAGCGTCCATTTAGAGGTTTAGGCTCAGGCGTAATCATTGATGCTGAGAAAGGTTATATTGTTACAAACAATCACGTCATAAAAGAAGCTGACGAAATCCAGATCACTCTCAAAGATGGTCGTCAAATTGAAGCAAAGAAAATAGGAGCTGATGAGAGTAGTGATATTGCATTATTAGAAGTTGATCCAAATAATTTAACTGAAATTAAAGTTGCTGATTCAGATAAATTAAGGGTAGGTGATTTTACCGTCGCTATCGGAAGTCCTTTTGGTTTAGGGCAAACCGTTACTTCTGGCATAGTTAGCGCTTTAGGCCGTAGCGGCTTAAATAATGATAATTACGAAGACTTTATTCAAACAGATGCGGCTATCAATAGTGGTAACTCAGGTGGCGCTTTAGTTAACTTACGCGGTGAACTAATTGGCATTAACACCGCCATAATAGGCCCTAATGGTGGTAATGTGGGTATAGGCTTCGCCATTCCCAGTAACATGGTAAAAAATATTATTAGTCAAATTTTAGAATTTGGTGAAGTACGCCGAGGTGTTCTAGGGGTTTCTGGTTATAGCGTTAATGGTGAAATAGCTAAAGCAATGGAACTAGATGCAAGCCAAGGTGGCTTTGTTGAGCGCGTAGCACCTAACTCAGCCGCTGAAGAAGCAGGCATTGAGGCAGGTGATGTAATCACGCAAGTTAATGGCAAACGTGTTAAAGGTTTTAGCGAGCTAAGAGGAAAAATAGGCTCTATTGGTGCAGGTAAAGATGTAGAATTAACTGTGATAAAAGCTAATGGAAAAACTAAAACTTACACCGTAACCCTTAAAAAAGCAGAAAATGCGAATATAGAACCTGCGAGCATTCATGAAATGCTTGATGGCGCCAAATTAAGCAATCAAACAAATGCTCTAGGGGTTATTATAGAATCTGTAGAAGAAGATTCTCCAGCAGAAGTTATCGGTTTACGCAAGGGTGATATCATTGCAGGTGTTAACAAAGTAACGATAAAAAACATCGCTGAGCTACGTGATTATTTAGCTGAAATTAAAGGTATTTCACTGTTAAAAATCATTCGCGGTAACACCATATTATATGTGCGTATTAGATAATTACTTTCTCGTATTTACATCTAAAAAGGCTCTTTATTGAGCCTTTTTTATACCCCCACCCTTTTACTTTCCCTGTTAATAAATATAGACACTCAGTTTACATAAAAATCTAATAATCTAGTTTACCAATTGTTTACATACCTCTAGTATAGGTTTAAACCAAGTAAGTAATACTCTGAAATGAATTCAAAACCATTGACTGAACATAAAAAAATTCATCAAAAATCATTTGGCCATTTAAGTAATGGTGAAAATGCCCAACTTTTTATACTAAAAAATAGCCATGGCACTGAAGTTAGCATTACGAATTTTGGTGCCATTATCACAGGTTTATCTATAGCAGACGCTAATGGAAATTTTGACGATATCGTACTTGGTTATGAGAATGTTACAGATTATGAAAATGACACCTATTATCTTGGGGCTATTATTGGTCGATATGCTGGCAGGATAAAAAATGGTGAGATCATCGTAAACAACCACAAGTATCAGTTAACATTAAATGCTGGCAATAGCCAATTACATGGTGGTAACAAAGGACTTAATAAACAACTTTGGCGAGCACATTATAATACTAACGATACAAGTGTAACGTTAGTATTAGCATATACCAGTCCAGATGGTGAAGAAGGCTTCCCTGGAACAGTAGATTTTAAAGTTCACTATACTCTGACAGAAGAAAATGAATTAATCGTCGAATATTTTGCTAGTGCGGATCAAACTACCATTATTAACCTAACACAACATAGCTACTTTAATTTAGCTGGGCATGACAATGGAAATATAGAAGATCACTATTTAACCATGAATGCCCAATACTATTTACCTATGAATAATGAAGCTTACCCAACAGGTGAGATAAAAGCAGTACAAGGTGGTATACATGACTTTAGACAAAGTAAGCGAATTGGCAAAGATATTAGCAGTAAAGATCCTCAAATAATCATTGGCAAGGGGTACGATAATTATTGGCTACTTAATGAACTTGATAGTTCACAGCAAAGCTATTCAGCGCAAGTAGAAGAGCGAAAATCTGGCCGACGAATGACTGTCGTAACCGATCAACCTAGCTTGATTTTATATACAGCCAATTATATAGATGGTTCGCATATTGGAAAGAATAATACATGTTATCAACAACGTGCTGCGCTATGCTTGGAACCTGTGAGAGCGGTAACTAAAAACTATATTAATGACTTTACCCCGACAATGCTGTATCCAGATAAACCATTTTACGGAAAAACAGTTTATCGATTTGATACGATTGCTAAGAAGTTAGATTAATTTTTCACAATAAAATGCAATGAAGTCTCTAACCTAGACCAAGTTTTTTACGAATATCAAACGTAATTTCGTCAATTCTATGAACATCTGATGGAGCGATAAAAATAGTATCGTCACCCGCTAAAGTTCCTAAAATACCCACTGATTCACCAAGACTATCTAACATACGTGAAATTAATGGGGCACCGCCAATCCCGGTTTTAACAATGATTTGTACATTATTGTGTTTAACACTCATCACAACGGACTCGATTGCCTGCTTAGAGCGGGGTATGGCAAGCTCATCGGGTAAAATATAAACCACATCACTACTAGTGTTGCGCATTTTAACCGCACCAAGTTTTGATAATAAGCGAGAAATTTTCGCTTGGGACATATTAGTAAAACCTTGTTCAGCCAAAGCATCGGCTAATTGTCCTTGAGAGCCATAACATTGCTCATTTAGAAGGGCTTTAAATGCGGTAACTAATTCCGCTTCATTTTTTTTTCGTACTGACATCATTAATAATGGCCAACAAAAGTGATTAGCGACGATTTTACCGCGTTAGTAATAAATATCTAGCGATTTTATCTATATAAATTTTAGCTTGGCTAATAAATAATAAAAAACCGCCATCTAGGCGGTTTTAATTAGAAAAAATTCTTAAAGAATATTAGCCGTTGATAAAATCAACACCTTCTTGGATATCAGCATTTAAAGTAGCTAGCATGTCATCTTTTGCTTTTTGCTCAAATGCACTTAATTGACCATAAGATAAGATCTCTTCAACACCATTTGCGCCTAAACGAATAGGGTGTGCAAAATAAGGAGCATCACCACCTTCAACTTCAACGTATGCATAATCAACAACACTTTCACCTTGTAAACCTTTAACTAAAGATAAACAAAAACGGGCCGCGGCTGCTCCCATTGATAATGTCGCTGAACCACCACCGGCTTTAGCGTTTACAACTTCAGTACCTGCGTTTTGAATACGTGGTGTTAACGCTGCAATTTCTTCATCTGAAAACTCTACACCTTCAACTTGTGAAAGTAATGGCAGAATCGTTGTTCCTGAATGACCACCAATTACTGGTACTTTAGTTTGAGTAACATCTAGGCCTTTTAATTCAGCAACAAATGCTTCGCTTCGGATCACGTCTAAAGTAGTCACACCAAAAACACGACGCGCATCATAAGTGCCTGCTTTTTTGAAAACTTCAGCAACAATTGGTACGGTGCCATTTACTGGATTAGTGATAACCCCTACTAACGCTTTAGGACAATTAGCAACAATACCTTCAGCTAATGTTTTGATAATACCCGCATTAACTGCAAATAGATCTGCACGATCCATACCTGGTTTACGAGGCATACCTGCCGGAATAATAACAATATCAGCACCTGATAATGCATCGCCTAATGCATCAGCACCATATCCAGTAACTTTTACAGCAGTAGGGATATGTGATAAATCTACAGCAACACCTGGAACAACTGGTGCAACATCATATAATGATAACTCAGATCCTGCTGGTAATTGAGTTTTTAAGAGTAATGATAACGCTTGACCGATACCGCCAGCCGCGCCTAAAACAGCTACTTTCATGGGTTGTCTCCGAAATTTGAGTAAATACGTAAATATTTGGTGCCCAAAAGATATAGCATCACGCACCAAAAAACAATTATTATGATCTATTAATCTGTTATGGCATACAAGGATACCGTATAATCAAATTTATAAAATAATACTATGGTATTATAACAGGGAATATAAATTTACCGCTTTATCTAAATCAATCACTAGTGAGTTTTATGACTGGACAACAAAAGCAAGAAGCCTTAGTACAAGCCTTTAAAGATCTACTAAAACAAGAACAATTTAGTTCTCAGGGTGAGATAGTTGACGCACTGAAAACTGAAGGGTTTGACAATATAAGTCAATCCAAAGTATCACGAATGCTAAGTAAATTTGGAGCAGTTAGAACACGCAATGCGCGCCAAGAAATGGTGTATTGTTTACCGGCCGAGCTTGGTGTACCAACAGCTAAAAGCCCTTTAAAACAGTTAGTTCTCGATATTGAACATAATGATGTCATGATCATTGTTCACACTAGTCCAGGGGCCGCCCAATTAATTGCGAGATTATTAGACAGTTTAAGTAAAAGTGATGGTGTATTAGGTACTATAGCAGGCGACGATACTATTTTTATCGCCCCCACTAATGTCACAGAAATAAAGCAAACAATTGTAACGCTTGAGTTATTATTTTCTAAAAATTTAACTTAGAAGCTCAAAGCCTTGCTTCAAGTTTTTAAGAGTGAATCTGGCTTTAATTTTCATCTTTAATTTGCATTAGTTCCGCAAGTATATTTAAACTTGGCGCAAAAAAAGCAGCGCCTGTTTCAGCTTGCGTATATTTAAGCATATGGTCGAAATTTCCATGTTCATCACCTTCAATCATACTTTTTAGCATTAAATTAAATGGCTCTGGTGACTTACAATATGAAACAAAGAATAGTCCCTGCTGTTTCATGTCACCATAAGGCATACTTTGCCTTAAAATTTCAATGCTATTACCTTCCGAATCTTTAATACTTGTTCGTTTAGTATGAGATGTTAATGGCTTGTTTTCCGAAGAATATTCTTCATTATCCACTTTAGTACGTGCAAAAACATCTTCTTGCTCTTTAACTTCAAGCGTATTCCAATGATTTAGATTATGTCGATAACGTTGTATGTGTAAATAACTCCCACTAGAAAACGCTTCGTCATCTTCAACATGTACTAAAGCAACCTCTCGACGATGACGCCCTTTGGGGTTTTCAGTACCATCAACAAACCCCGTTAAATCACGTCCATCAAGAAAGCGAAAGCCTCTAACTTGCTCAATCAATTCGACACTTTCCGCAAGTAATGCACACACTTTACCCGCAACAATATGATTAACATCCGCTCGGTCACTTCTTACTTCGATATACAAATCATAGTTCACAGCTGGTGCTATACGGTCATCACTTGAAATCTCACTAAAAGGTTTTAAGTACTTAGGTTTTGCTTTTGGAAAAAGCTCATCCCAATAATTTGCCCCTATGGCAATAACCCCTGTTAAATTGCTCTCTGAAAAACGATCTGCATATTTATCAAATAACGCAGGAAGTCGAGATAAAGCCTGACGAATATAATCATTATTATCATCAAGCACATTAAACAATAAATAGTATCCATGTAAGCTTGGCTCTGCACATATACCAAATTGTTCTCTAGCCATTTAATGCTCCTAACCTAGTGAGATGTTCTTTTAATACGATAATTTTACACACTTTTCAATATTTGACAGTAACTGTTTAATTTAAAATAAAAAAGCCCCCCTAAAATTAGGGAGGCTTTTGTCGCAGAAGTTATATTAACTTAAGTAAATTCAGGGTAAGCCTCTAAACCACAATCAGACTTATCAACACCTTCGTATTCTTCTTCTTCACTTACTCGAATACCCATTGTTGCTTTTAATATCGCCCAAACAATTAGACTTGTCACAAATACCCAAACAAATATTGTTGCTGCGCCAATTAACTGCCCACTAAATGTAGAACCTGGATTAGTCACTGGCACGAGTAATAAACCAAACAAACCAACAACACCATGAACTGAGATAGCACCTACCGGATCATCAATTTTTAATTTATCTAAAGTGATAATAGCACCGATAACAATAATACCACCCATAGCACCGAATAATGTCGCTTGTAATGCTGTTGGAGTAGATGGCTCTGCCGTAATTGCCACAAGACCTGCTAATGCGCCGTTTAACACCATAGTTAAATCAGCTTTTTTAAATAAGATTTTAGCTAATATAAGCGCAGCAATTGCACCACCTGCAGCTGCAGCATTAGTATTTAAGAATACCATAGCAACAGAGTTAGAATTACCAATATCGCCCAACTTTAATACTGAACCACCGTTAAAGCCAAACCAACCCATCCATAAAATAAATGTACCTAATGTCGCTAGAGGTAAATTTGAACCAGGAATGGCATTTACTTTACCATCAGCACTATATTTTCCTTTACGAGCACCTAGTAATAATACGCCAGCCAACGCCGCTGCAGCACCCGCCATATGAACAATACCTGAACCAGCAAAATCAGAAAAACCTAAATCGCCTAATGTATATAACCCAAATACAGAGTTACCACCCCAAGTCCAGCTACCTTCCATTGGATAGATAACACCTGTTAATACTACGGCAAAGATAAGAAATGCCCATAATTTCATACGTTCAGCAACAGCACCTGACACGATAGACATTGCGGTTGCAACAAATACTACTTGGAAGAAAAAATCAGAGGCTTTTGAATAAATCGCGCCACCTGTGAAACCATCTTCACGATCTGAAAACTCTTTTAAAACCGCAGCAGCATCAACTGTTTCTATACCAGATAAAAAGAATCCTCCGCCATACATGATTTCGTAACCACAAGCTAAATACATGATACAAGCGATAGCATATAGAGCAACGTTTTTAGTTAATATTTCAGTAGTGTTTTTTGAACGAACTAAGCCGGCTTCCAACATTGAGAAACCTGCAGCCATCCACATAACAAGTGCGCCACAGACAAGAAAATAAAATGTGTCCATCGCATATTGAAGGTGAAAAATATTCTGTTCCATAATAACTCCTATAAGGCTTCTATGTCAGTTTCACCAGTACGAATACGCACGGCTTGCTCAAGGTTATAAACGAAGATTTTACCATCGCCTATTTTACCCGTATGTGCAGATTTAGTGATGGCATCAACCAAACGTTCAACCATGTCATCATTAACTGCTATTTCTAACTTAACTTTAGGCAAAAAATCGACTTGGTATTCAGCACCTCGATATAATTCTGTATGCCCTTTTTGACGACCAAAACCCTTTACTTCACTTACTGTTAAGCCTTCAACGCCTACTTCAGAAATAGCTTCTCTGACGTCATCTAACTTAAATGGTTTGATAATTGCGCTTATCAATTTCATGTTAAACCCCTCGTTATTATTTGTTATGATCTATTCAACCTACATGCCAAATAGATATTTTTAATTAATAACAACAACTTAAGAAGATTACATAAACATTACAGTACCTTTGTGCACCAAAATAATGCAACAGATAAAAACCAATGGAGTTATTTAGTGCAAAACTAGCAAGTTAGTGAGCTTTAATCTGATTGTTAACTGTTACAAATTGTTAATAAAAATTCTTAACAGTACATTAACAATTTTGCTAAAGTGTTAGAGTCTTAATAAAAATAGGAACATAAGATGATAAAGCAATGGATAAAACAGCCAAGCATAACCTTGGCTGCCACTTTAATTTTTACGATATCTACCTTCAGTACCTCCGTAAGTGCTGAAAATAAAATAGAAAAAATAACCGAAGTTGAAGGCATCAGTGAATATAAACTAGAAAATGGCCTTCAAGTATTATTATTTCCTGACCAAACTAAAGAAACAGTTACCGTTAATGTGACTTACCATGTAGGCTCTAAACACGAAAACTATGGTGAAACAGGTATGGCTCATTTACTTGAACATTTAGTTTTTAAAGGGACTCCTAAACATAAAGATATTCCTGCTGAGCTAAGTTCACATGGCGCTAGACCAAACGGTACTACCTGGACTGACCGTACGAATTATTTTGAAACTTTCGCCGCAACCGAAGAAAATATTGATTGGGCATTGTCTATGGAGTCTGATCGCATGGTCAACTCTTTTATCGCAAAAAAAGATTTAGACAGTGAAATGACAGTTGTACGTAATGAGTTTGAACGTGGCGAAAACAGTCCATTTAGAATTACATTACAACGTATGATGGCTGCTGCTTTTGAATGGCACAACTATGGAAAGTCAACAATTGGCGCGCGCGCTGATTTAGAGAATGTTCCAATTGATCGCCTACAAGCCTTTTATAAAAAGTATTACCAACCAGATAATGCAACCCTGATTATTGCAGGTAAATTTGACAGCGACGCTATACTTAAAAAAATCAATAACACTTTTGGTAAAATCCCTAAGCCTAGTAGAACCATCAACCCACTTTATACACAAGAGCCAGCACAAGATGGTGAAAGAGAAGTAACGGTTCGCCGTGTGGGCGATATTCAACTATTAGGTGCTATGTATCATGTTCCTGCAGGTTCACACCCTGACTTTGCTGCTATAGATGTATTAAACGAAGTGCTTTCTGCGACACCTGGCGGTCGTTTGCACAAAGCAGTGGTTGAGAAAAAATTAGCTACAACTACTTCAGGTTTTAACTTCCAATGGCAAGAACCTGGGGTTGCTATTTTCATCGCACAAGTAGATAAAGCAAATAACATTGCTGAAACTCGCGATGCAATGCTTTCAACACTTGAAGGCATTAAAACGTCTCCAATTACAAGTGATGAAGTTGAACGAGCCAAAAGAACACTGTTAAAAAATATTAAATTATCATTTAATTCATCACAAAGTATTGCACTTAATTTAAGTGAATGGTTAGGCATGGGTGACTGGCGATTACAGTTCCTAAACCGAGATCGTTTAGAGAAGGTAACTGCTGAAGATGTTCAGCGCGTAGCTACTAAATACATTGTACAAAACAATCGTACATTGGGTAAATTTCTTCCTGCTGAAACACCTGAGCGTGTTGAAATACCTCAAGTTGAAAATGTCAGCAAAATGCTTGAAGGTTATAAAGGCCGTGAGCAAGTTGCTCAAGGGGAAGCATTTGACCCTTCTCAAGACAATATCGATAAGCGTACACAAATATTAACGTTAAAAAGTGGTGTTAAAGCCGCGTTGTTACCGAAAAAAACACGTGGTGAATCAGTTGTTGTTAGTTTAAGCATGCAAATGGGGGATGAAAAATCACTCTTTGGCTTAAATACAGTTGGTCGCGCCGCTGGTGCAATGTTAATGCGTGGTAGTAAAAATTATACTCGTGAACAACTTAAAGAAGCTTTTGATAAGCTTGAAGCACAAGTAAGTATTGGTGGTGGTAGTGAATACGCCTATGCATCTGTTAATACAACAAAAACTAATTTAAATGAGACATTAAAATTAGTTGCCGAAGTATTACAACAACCAAGCTATACAGAAAAAGAATTTGAGTTGTACAAAAGTGAGCAAAAGGTAGCGATTGACCAACAGTTACAAGATCCTCAAGCAATTGCTTTTAGAGCTTTTTCTCGCCATCAAAGTCCTTTCCCTAAAGGTCACCCAAACTATACGCCTACTTTCGAAGAAGCTTTAACTGAATTAGATGCACTAACGCTGAAAGAAGTAAAAGCATTCCATCAAAAATTTTATGGCGCAAATCAGCTTCAAATTACTGTTGCTGGGGATTTTGACCAAGATGTCATTACTAACACCTTAGAAGAAATCACTTCAAATTGGCAAAGTAAAGCATCATATCAACGCGTTGAAAACCCTTATAAAGAGCTTCCAGTAAAAGTGTTAGATTTTAATACACCAGATAAAGAGAACGCGACTTTTGTAGCTTCTGCTAGTCTACCTGTAGGCGAAAACCATCAAGATGCACCGGCATTAACTATTGGTAACTATATGCTAGGTGGTGGTTTCTTAAATAGCCGTTTAGCAACACGTTTACGCCAAAAAGACGGTTTAAGTTACGGCGCAGGATCATTTTTAAATCTAAGTTCTCAAGATGAACGTGCAGCACTTGGCGCTTACGCTATTTGCGCTCCTCAAAACCTTGATAAAGTTGAAATAGGCTTTAAAGAAGAGATTGCACGCTTAATTAAAGACGGCTTTACTGCAGAAGAAGTAGAAAGTGCTAAATCTGGCTTATTACAAGGCCGTAAAGTAAGTCGTTCTCAGGATAGAGAACTTGCAACTAAATTAACAAGTAACCTTCGCTTAGATCGTACCATGCAATTTAGTAAGCAGTATGAGCAAGCAATTAAAAACTTAACAGTTGATGACATTAATAAAGTGATGCGTCGCTACATTTCAGTAGATGCTTTCACTATTATTAAAGCTGGCGACATGAGTAAAATAGAGAAGTAATATACTCACTTAAATTACTCAAAACATAAAAAACGCTTGTCTAGGCAAGCGTTTTTTTATTTAGGCTTAGTTGCGTACATCATTACAACATTGAGTTTTCGTTTAATAGATCATAGCCGCGCTTGGCTTTAGCATCGCAAGTATGCCTAATCTCTCCATGTCACAAAATTCATTTGCGGCTTTAATTAATGCTGAATTAACATGAGTTTCAACCAGTTTTTCAGGGGAAATTAACATTTCTTGCTCAAAGTGAGAACAACCATAATTAAGTAACATCATGCGTTTAGCTATAAAGAGTAATTTGGTTTCTTGCGTGCTACATTCAAACTTTTCTTCATTTTGATATCTAATAGGTTCAACAATACTAAAAGGCAATTGCCACTCTTTAAGTAATTCAGCACTGACATCTGCGTAAGTAAAACCAAATACCTCTCGCTGTTTTTGCCAAGGTAGTTCATCTGAAGAAATCACTAAAGCCTCTTTAAATTTCTCAGGTGCTAACTGTTTTATCACAAGTTCACCAACGCCGTGCAGCAATCCTAAAATGAATAAACGTTCGGCATTCACCGTATGTAACTTAGAGCCGATGTACTTAATCATTAATGCAGTATCAACACTACATTCCCAAAATTCTTCTAAAAATTGAGACTCTACTTGATTAGACTTAAACGCTTGTGTTGAGAAATAAGCTATCACTAAATTATAAACTTCAGTAATTCCTAGCACTAACACAGCTTTAGAAATCGTATCAATTTTTCCTGGATAATTAAAAAAAGAACTATTTGCAAGTTTTAAAATTGTGCCCGACAGCGCGGGATCTAACAATATAACATCTGCGATGTCATCTATCGTTGAAGATTCATCATCAATTAACTCTTTAATACGAATAAAAGAATCAGATAAAACAAATATTTCGCTTGCCTGTTCTGCATAATCTTCAGCGTTCATTAAAAATACCCTAAACAATAAACATGAAAATAAAACTGAATGCTAATGGTTTCAGTTAATAAACAAACCTTTATGGTTTAAATATGAAAATAGCTACCTAAGCTATTTTCATAGTATAGACGGTAAATTAAAACTATTAGAAGTTAATTTACCGAAACACTTATTTGATAAGAGCCATATTTTCGGATATTTATGACACCGGTATCGAATAATAGATATTGTCCCTTAATTCCTAAAAGTATTCCACTTACCGTTGGCGTTTTATCAAGATTAAATGATGTTACTTTCTGGGGAAACTCTGACACTGGAAAATGAAGTTCAACTACCTCTTCATTTAAAACTTCTATAGCCGTATTACCAAAACGTTCATTAAGTTTAGCTAAAGTGCCTTCAATTAAAGGACGTAATTCATTAGCTTTTTCTTTTAAATTAATCGACTCTGCATTTCCCTTTAACATTGCTCGCCAATTAGTTTTATCGGCTATAAACTCAGCTAATGCAACTTCAACTAATCCTGACTGTAAGCGAGTGCTTACTTTAAAAATAGGTAATGCTTGGGTAGCTCCTTGATCAATCCAACGAGTAGGAATTTGTGTATGCCGTGTGATCCCTACTTTCAACCCTGAAGTATTCGCTAAGTATATATAATGAGGGATCATACAGTTTCTCTCTCCCCATTCAGGTTCTCTACAGGTACCTTTATCGAAATGACAAGTTTCTGGTTTCATTATACACATATCGCATTGAGCTAATTTTTGCATACAAGGAAAACAGAACCCTTGGGAATAACTTTTTTTAGTTTTTCTACCGCAATGACAACAATTAATCTGACCATTAAAAGACAAGGTGACTGTTTTGCCAATACATTCATTCAAAGCTAGTCTTTCATCCCCCACAGGTAATTGATAATTAACATTTCCCTGCGAGTCAATTTGACCAATCATTTTTTTTAACGCACCGAAATCGGTTGAAAGCATAATCTAACTCTCGTTCATGTATAATGAAAATCTGGCGCCATAGTACTGAAAAGTGGCACAATAAACTAGCTTGTGTTTATCTAATATAATTTTAAATAGGTCTTTAATGCTTTCTAACTCTTGGTATGTCTATTTATTACGTTGTAGTGATAACAGTATCTATGCAGGTATAACTACAAATATTGTTCGCCGTATAAAAGAGCACAACCACTGCAATAAATTAGGAGCAAAGTATACACGTGTTAGACGACCTGTCAGTCTTGTTTATAGTGAAGAACACCCAGATAGAAGTACGGCAAGCAAAAGAGAATACGAACTCAAACAATTAACAAAAAAACAAAAAGAACAATTGATTCGCCAATAAAAAATCGATAAAAGATACACCTGTTCGCTCAAAGCCCTTATTTTTACTGGTCTGCTTAGTTAATTTTAGCATTATTATTTCGACTTTTTCTTACTAGTACTGGTAGAATGCGACGGTTTTTAGCCCGTATATGTAGAGTAGTCACTATGTTTCTTGAAAAGTATTGTCAAAACGACAATGAAAAAATCAGTTTTACTCGTCAGCAAGCAAGTGATTTTGCAAAAAATATTGCTGATGACTTCAACCCACTGCATGACATAGATGCAAAAAGATTCTGCGTACCCGGTGATTTGCTTTTCGCAATTATATTAGAAAAATCAGGTTTATCACAAAATATGACGTTTACCTTTTCAGGTATGGTCAATGATGGCATAGCATTAAATTTTCCTAACAAGATTAATGAAAGTGCACTTATTACTGATGATAATGGTAAAGAGTATTTATCGGTGTCAGTCAGTGGAGACAATACAGAGAATACAGCGACAATTAGATCCCTCACGCAAGCATATGTAGAGTTTTCAGGCCATACATTCCCACATATTTTGGTAGATTTGATGGCAAAAGAACAAATGATGATTAATCCAACAAGACCTATGGTTATGTATGAAAGTATGTCGATACACTTAGATAACTTAACGTTTACGTCTGTAAAGTTAGAACTCGCAAAAACCACCCTTTCAATTGATGGTAAACGTGGTGTTGCTGATCTTGTATTCAATTTAGTCGCTGATAAAAAAATTATTGGACATGGTAAAAAGCACATGCTGTTAAGTGGACTACGCCCCTACGAGCAAGATGTTATTAATGAGATAATTACAATGTATAACAATAAAAAAGCCGCCTTTTTGTCATAAAAAAGACTTCTCATATTCGCGAAGCTTCATAACTGGCTGGCTAACTAATTGTTCCGCGTACTATAACGACGCTTCGCTATAAATTTATCCATTTGCACTGCACTTTTTCGCATCCAACGCTGGCAAGACTTTAACCAGCGTTTTGCCCAGTTAAATTCCAAACTTAATAGCGCTAATCCTAATGGCAAAAATATAATCGCAGGGCCAGGAAGTAATATAAAAACAACGCCCATTAAAACTAAAATTCCACCTAATACAGTTATCACCAATCGCTTAACATTATTCATACATGCTCCTTATTAATTATTTAAAAAAAGCAAATTTAACGCCAAAAATATTACCTATTAATTTCAGACTGTTACAACCCGTTTAAATTATGCACCTGAGTTTTTAGTGATTTAATAAGCATTATCACTAAAATCTAGTGAAATAATCATGCAAACCCCAAGCTTGAGTCTATACTTCTATTGATATTTAACTCTCCTAACATTTATCAAATAAATTGAACAAGGACGTTCACATGAAAGTACTCTATGGTTTCGCCTCGATCTTATTCATCCTGCTATATTCTTTCTCTGCTTTTGCCGAGAATTTACCAATACAACACGGGATTAACTATCATAATAGTTTAAACATTAACGATTATTGGATCAGTGAAAAACTTGACGGTATTCGCGGTTATTGGACCGGAAAAAAACTCCTTACTAGACAAGGAAATCCTATTTACACCCCACAAGGATATACTGATAATTGGCCTAAAACCCCCTTAGATGGAGAGCTTTGGAGCAACAGAGGTGAGTTTCAACGGATTGTTTCTTGTACTCGTAAAAAAGTCCCTGAACCAGAGTGTTGGAAAGCAATTACATTTAAGGTATTTGATCTGCCAACAAGTAAAATTAACTTTACTCAACGAATTAACAAAATCCAGAATATAATTGAGCAATCTCAAAGCACTACAATTAGCATGGTAGAACAATTTAGCTTAACCAATGAAACACAACTATATAATAAACTTAATCAAGTTGTTTCCTTAGGTGGTGAGGGGTTAATGCTTCATCATAAACAAGCAATTTATAAAATAGGAAGAAATAAAGCATTACTAAAGTTAAAGCCCTATCAAGATGAAGAAGCTATTGTATTAAAACATATTCCTGGAAAGGGAAAATACAAAGATATGTTAGGCTCTTTACTCGTAAGAAATAAACAAGGGTTTGAGTTTAAGATCGGTACAGGGTTTTCTGACAAAGAACGTCAACAACCACCAGCTATAGGCAGTGAAATAACTTACAAATATATTGGTAAAACTGATCGTGGTGTGCCAAGATTCGCTAGTTTTTTACGTATCAAACAATAGAAGTATAGGAATATTAATGGAACTACATTTATGGTTGTCTCTTGTAACTATCTGTATCTTAGGCGCACTTTCACCAGGCCCTAGTTTAGCACTTGTTATTAGAAATACTTTAAATGGCGGCTCTCAGCAAGGCTATGCTACCGCATTAAGTCATGGTTTTGGTGTAGCGCTTTATGCCGCAATAACTGCAACAGGTATTGGTATTATCATCGTCAAATCTCCCACTTTATATTCTGTAATACAATATGCTGGGGCCGCTTTTCTTCTTTACTTAGGTGTAAAAGCCTTAATGAGCAAAAAACAATCAGTTGATTTAAACAGCAACTCTCAACATAGAGCAAACATAACAGTTAACGGATGGAGAGATGGTTTTTTAATTGCCTTTTTAAACCCTAAATTAGCTATTTTCTTTCTCGCACTTTTTAGCCAGTTTGTAGACGAAAATGCTGCTTGGCAGCAAAAAGCGATTATGACATCTACTGTAGGTTTTATTGATGCACTTTGGTACATCATTGTTGCCTATGCCTTATCACGCGGCCCCGTATTAGAAAAATTAAAAAACAACAGCCATATAATTGATAAAATTACTGGCTGCTTTTTAATTTTACTTGCAGCGCGTGTAGTTATTAACTAAGGATGAAATAAAGTTAAGCAGAATAATTAACTTGGTTTGTACTTAAAGTATAAAACTTTAAGTCCTTTACCTTGCTCAGCCTCCTTAAATACTTTAGGATTTTCTACTTTATACTGAAACTGACACTCAGGGCACTCTCTAGCGACTTCATCAAGAAGAAATTGCTCATCTAAATCCGGCGAATTTAAACATAACAATACATCAGCATTATCACTCATTAATTCAGGTAGACGTTTGATAATTTTTTTATAATCACGTTCAATATTGACACTGCCCTTTTGAAATGAGGGCGGATCGCATATTAACATTTGATAGGGCCCATATTTTTTTAAACGGCTATACGACTTAAAAATATCAACACCTTCAAACTTTACTTTGGTTAAGTCTTGTTCATTTAACTTATGATTGTCTCTCCCCTTTGATAAGGAAGATTTACTCATATCAATATTTACAACCTGAGTTGCTCCTCCTGATAATGCTGCTACTGAGAACGCGCACGTATAAGAAAATAAATTTAAAATATTCTTTCCATGTGCATTTTCTTTTACCCATTTTCGACCATTAGCCATATCAAAAAACAAGCCTAAATTTTGAGACTTACCTAATGTTAATTGATAGCGTAAGTCATTTTCAACAGCTACCGCTTGCTGTAGATCATCCCCCCAAAGTACCTCTATTGGTGAAAATTTAATATATCGATGCTGTACTTGTATTGATTTACATTCATGAATATTTTCTCGTAATAACTCAACCTGTTGATTGAGCCACGAGGGATCTACCGCCTGATATAACGTGATAAATATAATTGGTGAGAACCAGTCCACATTAACATGGGAAAGTCCGTCATAAGCGTGTCCACGCCCGTGAAAAAGTCGCTGACTATCTGGTTCAGAGAACCCGCTATTACCTAGAGAGGTTAAGTTTTCTGGAAATTGAATATATTCGATCATAAGGCAAGTCGTTCAAAACAGTAAGGCCGCATAATAACAATTATACGGCCTTAAAAATAACTAAAATTAAATGTATTTACTGATTTATCTAAAAACCAAATAAACTCACAGCAAAGAACTTTTGCATCACCGTATTAATAAAGATGAAAAGCACAATCACTGGGATAAAGGTACCTAGTGAGAAATTAATATACTTCTCAACCCATGAATTAGCATAGCTTTCATTACCAATAGACAATTCTTTAGTCAGTTGATTTTTCTTCCAACGGTAGCTGACAAAAATACACAGCAGAAAACCATTAAGTGGTAAAATGGTATCGTAAAAAATATCATAAACTACATCAAAAAATGACTTAGGCTGACCTGCATAAGTCACAAACTCAGTAAAAAACGCCACCATGCCGAATGAAACAGTAGCAAATACAGTCAATACGCCTGCAGTCATTAATAACGTTAATAAGGCTTTCTTACGACTCTTAGCTTTTTCAGTGACTAAATAAGATACAGGCACCTCAATAATCGAAACTAAAGATGTTATTGCCGCAAAGAAAACCAAAATAAAGAAAAACACCGCAACAGCACTAGCAGCAAAATATCCAATACTCGTCTGTAATGCTAAAAATATTTTCGGTAAAAATGTGAAAATAAGTGATACAGAGCTATCGCTCAGTTCTTGAGGGTTTACATCAGGATTAAATGAAAATACTGCTGGCAATATCATCAGTCCAGCAATAAAAGCAACTGCAGTATCGGTTAAAGCAACTAACTTTGCGGAGCCAACAATATCTGTTTGACGATTAATGTAAGATCCATAAGTAATTAAAATCCCCATACCTAACGACAAAGAAAAGAAAGCTTGAGAAAGCGCTCCATTGATTACAGAAGGTGTTAATTTATCAATATCAGGAATAATAAAAAACTTTATACCTGACATTGCATTATCAAGCGTTAGCACAAAACACACCATCAAAATTAGCATGAAAAATAGTGTTGGCATTAGTATTTTAGCCGCTTTTTCAATGCCATCTTTAACGCCTGCCACTAAAATAAAATTAATAATAGCGGCAACGATTATCATAACACCGAAAATATAAGGGCTATTAATAAACTCACCAAAAGCAGCCCCTGTAGCTAAATAATCTAAATTTCCAGAAAGTATTATTGCAATATAACCAAATATCCAAACGGTGATCACCATATAAAACACCGCGATCATAAAAGGCGTTAATACACCTAAAAACCCTGCGAGACTCCAGATCTTACTACCATTAGATAAAGTCTTATATGCGCCTACGGGTTCTTTTTGTGTTTTGCGACCAACGGCCATTTCAGCAATCATCACAGGTAAACAAATAAAGAAAACAAAGAGTGCGTACATTAATAAAAATGCACCACCACCATTTTTCGCAGCATTAACTGGAAAACCCACTAAATTACCAATGCCTACTGCAGAGCCTGCGGCGGCTAATATAAACCCAATACGGGAACTAAAATGTTCTCTTGCTGCTGTCATAAATGTCCTTGATTATAATAATTTTGTAGGGCAATTAATTGTTAATTATAAATAAGTAAATATCGACTTACTTCATTTTTGCCTATCTAATATTTTTGTTTTCAGATGCTATCAAGCTTCTTTGAAAATGTCTTGCTTTACCTTTACGTTAAGTAATAAAGAACTGTATATAATATTTTGCGCTTTTATTAAAGTTTATGACGCTTTAATTAGCGGTAAAAAACTTGGCATCCATAATGGTTAAAATGCTTTCAGCTTCTTTACCAGCAAATTCTGCCGCAGCTTCAAGATCTTCAGCAGTAATATTTAAACTTTCGCACATCGATTGATCTATGGTGTCGTCATAGGAAAAAACTTCAGGATCACTATCAACTAAAGCAAGTCTTGATGCTAGGTATAACACTTTAACGTCTTTATTAATTTGAATATTTTGAGCTTGATTGAAATGCTTAATTGGCAAAATAATTTTTTCAGGTATTTGCCAAATTTTTAATAGTTCTGCTGATATATCAGTATAAGTAAAATTTAAGACTTGTTGTTGCAAAGACCATGGCATGACATCTGCGTTATAGTGTTCACATTGTGTTGCTAAGTCGGGTGTAACTTTAGCTACGATCAACTCACCAAAATTTTGTAATAATCCAGCAACAAAAAGTCGTTCAATATCGCGAATTCCCGCTTTAATCGCAAGATTTTTTGTTGCCAATCCACAGAATACACTCATTCGCCAGAAACGCTTAAGATCAATAGCTTGATTCGAAAAGTGCTTAAACGCAGTAGCGGCAACATCGACTAGCATCATATTATAAATAGCTTGAGTGCCTATAATGGTGATAGCACGTGATATCGTACTAATTTCACCTGGAAAACTATAAACAGCACTGTTTGCTATTTGTAGTAAGCGAGATGTCATTGATGGGTCGATACTAATAACATTTGCAAAATCTTCAATGGTAGAATCTTCTTGTTCCATTAATGACTTCACTTTAAAACAGGCATCTGGCAAAGCAAAAGAACCATTTGCAGTAATGGCATAATCATGAGCATTCATAGAGATATTCCGATAAACAACATCGTTTCAGTGTAACCTGTTGCTAAGTTTGATTAAACAAAAAGCGCAACGATTTTGTTGTTGCGCTTACATTTTGAAAAAGCCCATTTACATGGCAAATGTTTTACCGAAAAAGTCACCTTCATTCCATGTAGGACGTTTTTCTTGATTTGCTATTTCTAACCCGATCATCATATTAACTAACGCAAATTTTGCTGCAGCTTCATAGTTAATCGGTAGATCTAATTGATCACTATGTTGGTGATAATGATTTTTCAAAAAGTCACCAAATACCTCACCACCATTAATACCTTCATCGGTTGACTTAAAACCTGTCATCATAAAAACAGACGGAATACCTTGTTTTACAAAGCTATAATGATCACTTCGCGTAAATATTGCTTGTTCTGGCATAGGGTCCGGACTCAAACTAATATTGATTTTATTTGCTGCTGTTTCAACAACTTCACCTAAACTTGAGTGGGTAGAGCCAAACGCGACTACATCAGCAAATGGATATAATACTAATGGCATATCTAAGTTAACGTTAGCTACCATGCTTGTTAATGGAACCGTTGGGTTATTAGCGAAATAACTTGAACCTAATAAGCCTTTTTCTTCCCCTGTAACCACAACAAATAAAATAGAACGCTTTGGCGGTTTTGCCATGCTTGACAACAAACGTGCTGTTTCAATTAATATTGAAACACCGGATGCATTATCTAAAGCACCATTATTAATTTTATCTTCATGATCACCATGTTCATCCACACCAATGTGATCTAAATGTCCTGTAAAAACCACATATTCATTCTTTAACTTCTCATCACTGCCTTCGATCATAGCGATAATATTCGGGCTTGTAATTTCTTCATGATGTGATCTTGTTTTTAGTTTCACTTTTGAATGGAGCATGAAACCAGTAATGGGTTTATTATTAGTGTCATCTAAAAAAAGCTCTTCTAAACTGCGTTTAGCCCCGAAAAATAAGGCTTGTGCATGATTATTGTTAATATACGCACTGCCCTTTATTGATGGTTGACTACCAAAAGGTTTACCGTCTTTATCTAACCATGAATATCGTGGAGCACTCGCGTATTGAGCCGTCTTTTCAAATGTTCTTACTTGGTCACGTTTAGGTGTGTGAATAGTAATATATCCCACAGCACCACGCTCAGCAGCATGACGCATTTTTTCTCCATTTGACCCTAAATGAGCTCCTTCTTCAGAGGGTAAATCATCTGGGCGCCCCGTCAGAGCAACAACGATTTTCCCTTCAACATCAATATCTTTATAATCGTCATACCCAAACTCAGGGGCAATCACACCATAGCCAACAAAAACAGTCTCAGCTTCAACTGAAGCGCTATTATCTAAAGTAGAGCCAGATGTAATAAAGTGTTCTATTTCTTTGAGCTCTACAACCCCGGATTCATTAATAATAGTTAATGCTGCGCTGTTTTTTTCTAACGATGTTTTACGAAAGGTAACTTCTTGCTCAAAGCCTTGAGCTTCGCCCATCGGAGTTAGCCCTAACTGCTTAAAATTAGATTTTACATAGTTAGCTGCAATTTGATAACCATCACTTCCAGTGTCTCTTCCCTTTAGCGTGTCATCTGCTAAAAATTCTAAATGTGCTTTTATATTTTCGGCTTTAGGTGTGTTTGTCACATCATGAGATTGTTCTACCTCTTTTTGACCACACCCCATCAATAATGCAAGTAACAGACTTGCACAAGTGAGTTTTTTATAATTCATTTTTCTCTCTTTTTAATTTTACTTAATTTAATTAGTTAAAGCTGACTTAGAAGTGCTACTGACCAGACGTTTGTGCCAATTACTTTATCATAATAGGCACACCAGAATCTCGCTTAACATGCTCTAATACTATATAGCTGTGAGTTTGCGATACACCGGGGAGCTCAACAATCTTTCCAAGCAATCCTCTATATGCATCAATATTTTCAAACCTTAATTGCAATAAATAATCAAAACCACCAGCAACCATATGACATTCAGCAACTTCCCTAATTTTAACGACTTGCTCTCGAAATTCATTAAACATGCTGCCATTATTTCTATCTAACGTCACTTGAATAAAAGCGGACATCCCAAATTTCAATTTAGTGGCATTGAGTAATGCGCCGTAACTTTCTATAAAGCCCTCTTTTTCTAACCGACGTACTCTTTCTAAACAAGGACTAGCGCTCAAATTAACTTTCTCAGCAAGATTGGCATTTGAAATTCGACCATTTTTCTGAAGTACATCTAAGATAGAAAGATCAATTCGGTCTAAAGTGCGAGGAGTATTGTTATTCATCATCAATACAATATTTTGGTTAATACAATATATACCATAGATTATTCTGTATTTTATTGCATTTCGCAAATACAATTGATTTGATTTGAATGTTTTTTTATGAACAATAACTGACTATGTAAATAATTCGAGACATGAACCGTCTATAGATTACTTTCTAAACAAAATTTTACGCTTGTAAGAATTTAACCAAATCACTTGCAGGCATTGGTTTATAAAAATAGAAACCTTGACCATAGACACAATCCATTTTTTCTAATAATTGAGCATCTGCAAGGTTTTCAATTCCTTCTCCAACGGTAGACATTTGTAAATTAGTAGCCAAGTCTACAATCGTTTTAATTATAGCTTGGTGATTACCGTGTTCATGCACATTATTGATAAAAGATCGGTCTATTTTGAGTACATCAATAGGAAAACGATGCAAATAGCTTAAACTTGAATACCCGGTACCAAAGTCATCAAGTAATATTCTAATACCAAGTGCTTTTAACCTCGTCATGTTCTCTAATACAACTTCAGTGTTTTCAAGTAATGCCCGTTCTGTTAACTCGAGGCGTAAATTCTGAGGACTTAACCCCACTTTAGTTAAGATATTTTCAATATCATCGGGTAAAGTATGACTAAAAAAATGATTAGAGAACAAATTACAGCTTACATATAAATCAAATCGTTGAAGTTGGTCCTGCCATAGCTTTAATTGTCGGCAGGACTTCTCTAAAATTTGTAAGTCGATAGCCATAATCAAATTAGTTTCTTCTGCTAAAGGGATAAATTCGGAAGGATAGACAAAGCCTCTTTGATCACTTTGCCAACGGGCAAGGGCTTCAAAGCCTACTATTTTTTTATCCCGTAAACGTACGATAGGCTGAAAGTGTGGTACAAACTCTTCTTGGATAATGCCTTCGCGGATATCTGTCTCTAAACGTAATGCATTCTGCACTTTATTATGCATACTCGCATCAAACACCTCATATCGACCTTTGCCTTTGTCTTTAGCATGATACATTGCGGTATCGGCATCTCTTAGCATTAAATCCGCACTGGTGTAGCGAAGATCATTAAATAAAATACCAATACTAGTACCGATAAAAACAGCTTGATTAGAAATATGAAAAGGGGTGGCTAAATATTCTGTAATACGTTGAGCTATTTCAAACGCTTCTTGATTTTCTTCTAAATCTTCAATCAAAATAACAAACTCATCGCCCCCTAACCTTGCAACAACATCTTTAGTTCGAACAATAGATTTTAGCTCTAAAGCAACTTCTTTAAGCAATTGGTCACCAGCATGATGCCCTAAACTATCATTGACTACTTTAAAACGATCCAAATCTAGAAAGAGAATAGCAAACTTCAACTCAGGTCGGCGGACATTACATGCAATGGCATGATTTAATAAATCAACAAAAATGGCCCTGTTTGGTAAGCCCGTCAAACTATCATGAGTTGCGGCATACTTTAATTTTGCTTCGGCTTCTTTACGTTGTTTAATCTCTTCTTCTAATGCAACCGTACGTAATTTTACTTGATGTTCTAGTAATTCATGGGTTTCTCGTTCAACATCAGCAATTTCTCTTCGTTTTATCGCTGTAGAAACATGCTGGGAAACAAATTTAAGTAACTCTGCATCTTGTTCATTAAAAATAACTTTACTTTGGTAGCTCTGAATTACCATAGCTCCAATCACATTACCAGATTGAATTAAAGGGACCCCCAACCAAGACTTTGTATCATCGTTAGGTGCTGCAGAAATTTCCCCTGCCTCATATAATTCAATCATGTCTTGATGTGATAAAAGTACAATTTCTCCCCGTTTAATAACTAATTCGGTATAACGGTTTGTTAACTTTCTAGGAGCAAAGTCTTTATCAATATTTTGACTACGTTGATCAGAGTGGTAGACAAAAGACAATAAATCTTCTTCAGGATCATACTTGGCAATAAAAAAGTTTTTCGCGTTAATTAATTGCCCTACAATGTTATGCACCATGGCATAAAATTTATCAATATCTAAAGAAGTATCGTTGGTTAATTCAGATATTCTATACAATGATTCTTGCAATAACTCAGATTTTTCACGCTCTCGTATTTGCCCCATTAATTCACGAGTTCTAGCATCAACAGCTTTTTGTAAACGTTCACGATCTTGTAAACGCATCATGGCAGTTATGACATGTTGGGCAGTAAACGTAAGCATTTCAAGATCATGCTCTTGATATCGTACATTTTCGTTATAGCTTTGTACCGCCATTACGCCAATAACAAAACCGTCACTCATTAGGGGGACGCCAAGCCAATCGACACCTTTAGTGCCCATTTGTTTAATTTTTTTCTGCTGAGTTAATTCTTCAATTTTTTCTGGTGTGGCAAGTAAAGGTTTAGCTGATTCAATAACATAACATGTCATTGAGCCTTCAAGTTCAGCATATGGCATAACACCAGGGGGATATGAATCTTTTTCATCGACATCATAAACAAAATCTATAGTCGACGCTCCTTGATCGTACATCGCTATATAGAAATTATTAGCGGGCATAATGGCTGAAATAGCACTATGAACTTGAATAAAAAAAGTATTAAGATCGGCACAATCAACGGCTAACTGATTAAGAGTAAATAGCGCAGTATAACGACCTTCTAATTTACGGTATTTATCTATTAAAATTAAGCTTTCTTTTGCTAAATCAGTCTCTTTATTATTCAATTGATTACCTGCAAATCCCATCTTACTACTACAGTAACGCATCTATTAAGAACAACTATAATGAACCTTATTAAAAAATAATTCCACTAAAAATATGAGATGCTACACTTATAAGTATATGTAACTTTACCTATTTTTATCACTTATTGTACTTTCTATTGCTTTCATTTCTTCTTTATTACCACAAATAGCATTTTGATGTTCATCTCGATAATATCGAATATCGACACAAGATTCTTGATACCTACGTTCCAATTCAGTTCTCAATATAGGTTTCCCCGAAGCCGCATTTATTTGATTTTGGAGAATCTGACATTGCTTTAATTGTTCTTTTGCTAAGCGAATATCTTCACAGGGATCTTGCTGAATTGCACATCCTGATAAGGTTAAAACGATCACCATACTACAAAGTGTTTTAGTATTCATACATGAGCTCTTGTTAGTAAATAAATGTTAAGGTATTGAAACTCTTAACTCCAGTATAAGCATTAAGTAGCATTACTTAAAGGTTAACACAAATTCAGTCTATAGTTTTCTACCACAATGAGCCCATATCACAAATTAAAACCCACATCGAATTAAAGTGACTTAGAGATATACTTTATTGCTATAATGACTCTGGCTGTATATATCGAATTAACAGGAGAAAGTCATGCAAGTTCAAGTCGTTGATTATCATTCAGATGACGCCGCCAAAGATTTTGTAGAAAGTTTAAAATCTACAGGCTTTGGTGTATTAAAAAACCACCCAATAAAACAATCGTTAGTTAATTCAATTTATCAACACTGGTATACGTTTTTTACTGAAGGAAACCCGAACGACTTCGCTTTTGACCCGACCAAGCAAGATGGATATTTTGCACCAGAAATATCAGAAACAGCTAAAGGACAGACTAAAAAAGACATCAAAGAATATTATCATATTTACCCTTGGGGAAGAATTCCTGCACAACTTAAAGATGAAATACTTGAATATTATGAAAGCACGTCAGCCCTTGCAGCTGAACTTCTCGATTGGATTGAAAAAAATAGTCCTCCTGATATTTCAAAAACGTATTCAGAACCTTTATCAAACATGATAAACAACACACCAAACACTCTTTTAAGGGTACTACATTATCCTCCACTAACAGGTCATGAAGAGCCTGGAGCATTACGTGCTGCCGCCCATGAAGATATTAATTTAATCACTATTTTACCTGCGGCTAATGAACCAGGATTACAAGTAAAATCACAATCAGGTGAATGGTTAGATGTACCTGCTGACTTTGGTCATCTCATTATCAATATAGGAGATATGTTGCAAGAAGCTTCAGGTGGCTATTTTCCATCAACAAGCCATAGAGTGGTAAACCCTACGGGGGAAGCGGCTAAAAAGTCGCGTATTTCATTACCCTTATTCTTACACCCAAGAAGCGAAGTAGTGTTGTCGGATAAACATACACAAGAAAGTTACTTATTAGAAAGGTTAAAAGAATTAGGCGTTAAGTAATCATAACTTAGGCTCTTCTTTGTCCAAACTCATTATTTACATGGATGTAAATATCTTAGCATATCTTTGAAACGACAAGCCTGTCCGTTCTTCTTGAACATAAAAAGGCACCGGTTAAGGTGCCTTTTACAAAATGATTATAAATTTTAACGGAAAGTACTAGCTAGATAAAACTTCCGAATTATCCATTTCATTTGATGCTATCACTTTTTTCTTACGAGAAAACATGCGTTTAATATCTTCAATAATCACATATAAGCTCGGGATCAACACTAATGTTACAATTGTTGCGAACAGCACACCAAATGATAGTGACACAGCCATAGGTACTACCATTTTTGCTTGCATACTTGTTTCGAAAAATACAATTGGCACCAAGCCTATAAACGTAGTAATTGAAGTTAACATTATCGCTCTAAAGCGTCGTGTACCTGCAAAAATGACGGCATCTTTTAACGGAACACCTTCTTTTCTGGCATTATTCACATAATCAACCATCACCAGAGAATCATTGACGACCACCCCTGCGGCGGCAATCACACCGAAAATAGAGAGGGTGTTCATGTCCATTCCTAATAATAAATGGCCAAACGCAGCTCCAATAATTCCAAACGGTATCACAGCCATAATCATTACTGGTTGAGAATAAGAGCGTAATGGTACTGCTAACAGTGAATAAATCACCATGAGTGAGATAACAAAATCTCGCACTTGCTGCGCAGCACTTTCCATTTCTTCCTGAATTCTTCCTGTAACTTCACTCTTCACTGTAGGAAATTGACGTAACAGTTGAGGAATAAAATTCTCTCGAATATCCTTAGCAACAGCAAAGGGCTCTACTTGATCCGCATCGACACTTGCCCAGACATTAATCGTTCGGTTTCCGCTTTCTCGGCGAATACTCGTAACACCCTCCGTTAACTTTATCGTGGCTAATTCAGATAATGGTAACTCTGAACCATTAGGTGCTTTTATCATTACATTATCAACATGACCTATTGAACTACGTTGTTCTAATGGATAACGCACCATCACCTTTATTTCTTCGGTATCTCGTAATATGCGTTGCGCTTCAAGACCGTAAAAACTATAACTCACCTGTGAAGCAATATCTGAAAGTGTTAAGCCTAAACTATAAGCTAACGGTTTAAGTTCAAACTGTACTTCTTTAGCACTTGTTTGACGACTATCGTTAACATCGCCAACGCCTTTAAGAGAATTTAGTTTTTCTTTAAGTTTAATTGCCGCAGCTAATAATTGAGCATCATTTTTACTTTCTAGTCTAAAGCTAATATCTCCATCTTCACGGCCCCCACCAAACAAATTATCATTAATAGTAAATGATTTTACACCTGGCATTTTGGGGATAGCTTTACGCCACCTATCCGCTAAAGCAAACGTATCCATAGCTCGGTCTTCCGGATCAACAAGCTTCACCGTAATATTGCCAGCGATCCGACCACGTAGCTCTACATTCATATCGGCAATCATAGGCTTACCAAACTCTTTTTCAACTTCCCTATCAACACTCGTCAGTATATTTTCGACTTTTAATAAAGCATCTAAAGTCGCTTGATCAGAAGAGTCAACGTTCATTTCAATGTTAATACGCGGGAAGTCATGAGGTATTTTCGGTTGACCCACAAAGCGTAGGATACCGCCGCTGTACAAACCTGCACTAATCAAGAGTAGCGAGATAAAAAACATCAAGACACCATAACGGTAGCGAATAAACATGGTCAATGAGGGTTGATAAACTGTATCAATAAAGTGCTTTAAACCTTTATCTATACTTCTACGCACACGATCCAAAGGATTTTTAGGGTTAAACTTTTTAACCTTCATACCCGCTAAATGCGCAGGAAGTATAAGTTTAGACTCAACCAAAGAAAACAATAAACATAGTATGACAACAAAACCAATAGATTTGCCAAACGCAGAAGATGGACCATCACCTAAAATAAACGGCACAAAGGCGGCTATTGTGGTTAGTACACCAAAGGTTGCCGGCATTGCGACTCTTTGTACGCCGCGTATAACGTTTTCGGTTGATTGCCCTTTCGATTCTATTTCACTGTGAGCACTTTCTCCCATCACAATGGCGTCATCAACAACAATCCCAAGGACTAATATAAAGGCAAATAAACTGGTAATATTAATCGTTACATTTACAAATTCCATTGGCATAAATAAAAGCGTACCAAGGAAACATACGGGTAACCCCATCATTACCCAAAAAGCTAGACGAATACGTAAAAATAGCGCAAGCATTAAAAATACTAATATTGCACCTGACTTCATATTATCGATCATCATAGTCAAACGACCTTCAAGATAATAAGTCAAATCTACCCATGTTTCTAATTTAACCCCTGTAGGTAATTGCTCACTTTTCTCTGCAACATATTTATGCATGACTTTAGCGATATCAGTAATGCTTTGATTTTCAGCAGCACCGATAAAAAAGGTCATTGAATTTTTACCATCAAATTTAGAGTATTGGATACCTTCTTCAAAACCATCATTAATAGTCGCTACTTGGCCCAATAACACTTTACTACCGTCAGCAAGTGTAATTAACGGAATTTGTTCAAATTCATGTCCACGATATGCTTGCTTTTCTACACGTAGATTGATGTAACCATTTTCGGCTTTAATCTGCCCTGCTGACATATTACGAGAATAGCTACGAACTGCGTTAGCCACATCAGTAAAACCTAAACCAAACTCACGTAGTTTATCTTTACTCACTTCAATTGAAATTTCATAGCCTAAACCGCTATAAAATTCAGAAATATTAATTAATGGTAGTTGTTGAATTTCATCATGAATACTACGACCTAACTCTTTAAGTTCTGTATTAGATAAGTCACCGTATAAGCTGATATACATCACTTCTTGGCGAAACTTTATTCTTTCAACTTTTGGACGTTCCATGCCATCGGGAAAACTTGGTATAGAGTCTATCGCCGATTTAATCTCTTCTAATACGATTTGTGGATCATAGCTTTCATCGACACGAAAATAACCAGAAGAAGCATTTCGGTTTGAGTAAGTAATTACTCGCTCTAGACCTTGTATAGTCTCAAGCGCCTCTTCAATTTTAATAGTAATACCTTCTTCAACTTCTTGCGGTGCAGCCCCTGGGTATATAGCTGAATACTGAATCCAATTAATTTTAACTTGAGGGAACATTTGTTTATTAATGGTAAACGCCGTTAATAAACCACCGACAATAATAAATAGCATTAATAAGTTTGCGGCAACACTATTGCGTGCAAACCATGCAATCAACCCTTTATTAGTACTATCCATAATTACCCCTTAATGCTTGCAATTTGCGTTGCTTCGCTGTCTTTTTCACTATCAGCTTTATCACTAGGCAAAGCTAATTGCATACCGTCAACAGGATAATCTAAAGCAGAAACTATAATTTGATCGCCATTATTCAAGCCACTAGAAACAATAACGTTTCGCCCTATTTGGCGTACAATATCAATTGCAGAAAAATGTAATTTAGAGTCAGAATCTAAGATAGCTATTTTATCTTTAACGACTAAGTAACGAGGCACTGTAGTGGCACTTGCCAATTGAAGCCCTTTAATTTTTGCATTTACATAAGCACCGAACCTTAAAGGTGTTTCCTGGTTACTTTTGTCTAATAATCCATAAGGGTCTTTTACTTGTGCAACAAAATAGCTCATACGACTTTTAGCATCGACAACGCCTTCACTGCGAATGACTTTTGCCTGCCATTGTTTTTCTTTACCAGCAAAATCACCAATAAGTACAACAGAAGCATCTTTACCCTGATTTTCTAAAAACTCAAGCTCACCATCGGCAACAGGCAAACGAACCTCAGCAATGGCAGTGCCTAGCAATTTTCCAATATTACTCCCAGTACCAACAAATGAACCAAGACCTATATTGCGACTTTCAATCATGGCGTCATAAGGTGCTCTTATTTCAGTACGCTCCATATTACGCTGAGCTCTTAATACCGAGGCTTGTGCTGCTTTTACCCTTGCAATTTCTTGGGCAAGTTGCGGCTTACGTAAACTAAGCTCAGTAGGTGATGTATCAGTAATTTCTTTCCATTCTTGTTCGGCTACTTTTCCCTGAGCGCGTTCGGTTTCTAAAGAAGCCTTTGCTGATGCAAGATTTGCTTGAGCATCAATTAATGCAGCTTCGTAATCACTAGGATCAATACGAGCAAGTAACTGTCCTTTAGAAACAAAACCTCCACGTTCAAAAGTTGGAGATAGTTCAACAATTTGACCACTCACTTGAGCAACCAACTCTGTTTCATACTTTGGTGATACAATACCGTAAGAGTCTACTTCTAGAGTCATGGGTGCTAGAGTAATTGGCTCAACTGCGACAATAGGAGTTTTGTCTATCTTTTCTTTTTCTTCTGGAGGCTTCTTCATACCAGAAAATAGCATAAACAGTAGTACACCTACTAAAAGTATCGCTATTGGTACAATTATTTGTTTTTTTCTTGTCATCACTAAATCCCCGGATAGTGTATACCAATTTGAGTTATTATTATTTTTCTAAAAAAGGACACTAATAATGATTCAAATTGGTATAAGTCATATAATTTTTATAATTGCTAATATAATAACTAATTAGCAGTATAAAATTTAAGTAAAGTGTAAATGCTTATTACAAGATCTACGCCGATTATTTAGAAAAAGTTCCACGAAAATAATAAATATTTTTTATTTAATAAAAACAAACAATTAAAATAAAAATAAAGATTTTTCTGATGTTAAAATTAACCTTTTATTTATAGGAAACTTTGAGAGGTTAGCGTAATTAGCTAAATGTTATATTTTTATAAAAAAAATTCGGCAAAATAACCAATAATAAATAAGTTATTGTAAAAACTCATGTTAATTAAACTTAGCGAACTTAAGTTATTATTCATGATAATGAAAAAGGAAATTTGAGAAGCAACGAAATATTACATATTTGACTTGCATTAATGGGTTAACCTCGTGATGCTATGCCAATATATTTAAATTTGGCAGAATTATGATCGCAAATATAAAAAAATTCTTTAATGATCTGAGCATTAATAGTCAATCAGAATCTAAAGATAATTTATCAATTGAAATGGCATCTACCGTATTACTATGCGAGGTGATGCGTGCTGACGGTAAATTAGATGAACAAGAATTAAAACAGCTTCCTATCTTTATTAGTCATCATTTTCAATTAAGCCAAGATGAAATATCACTCCTAATAAATGAAGCCATAGCGATGAGTGAACATGCTACTGATTTTTATCAATTTACATCAAAAATTAATACCGCCTTCTCTATTAGTGAAAAAATTGAGATGGTAAAACATTTGTGGTTACTGGCGCTTGCCGATGGAGAAGTAAGCGCAGTAGAAGAACACACAATTCGACGCATTGCAGACTTACTTTATCTACGCCAAAGTGAATATATTCAAGCAAAAGATATTATTATTCAGCGATAAGATGAATTTCCTATATAATAGTTTCAATAATGATTTTATATAACGAATGACAAACTATGGCTGATATTGGCAAATTTAACACCCTTCCTGTAATTGCATTAACTGAGAATGGCGCCTATTTAAACGCAGATCAGTTAGGTGAAATACTATTGCCTAATCGATATATCCCAAATGAATGTGAAGTTGGTGATCTGTTGACGGTATTTATTTATTTAGATTCTGCCGACAGGCTAGTGGCTACGACACAAAAACCTTATGCTCAAGTTGATGAATTTGCTTCACTTAAAGTTGTGCAAGTCAATAAAATGGGAGCCTTTCTTGATTGGGGCTTACCTAAAGATTTATTAGTGCCTTATAATCAGCAACATAAAGCCATGGAAGTCGGCCGACATTATCTTGTTAGAATTTCATTAGACAATAACAGTCAGCGATTAATTGCTTCAAGTAAAATAGACAAATTTGTCGATATTTGGCCAGCCGACTATAAAGCACAAGACAAGGTAGATTTGCTCATTGCCGCAAAAACTGATTTAGGTTTCAAAGCTATCATTAATGATAAGCATTGGGGACTGTTGTACGACAATGAAATTTTTCAACCTTTACGCGTAGGACAAAAAGTTTGTGGTTATATTAAACAGGTGCGTGAAGATGAGCGAATTGACCTAACATTAACACGAACAGGCAATGATAAGGTGAATGACTTTAGCGGTCAGCTTATTGCTTACTTAAGTAAGCAAGGTGGCCATAGCACCTTAAATGATAAAAGCTCCCCTGAATTAATTAAAAAAGAATTAGGTGTAAGTAAAAAAACCTTTAAAGCAACAGTGGGGAACTTGCTAAAGCAAGGTAAATTAACTATCGAACCGAATGGCATAAAACTAACGTAAATAGCCTGAACTCTCATTAATAAAAAAGTAAAAGGCGCTTAATCATGATAATTAAGCGCCTTTAAATTTAATTAATAAATGATTTCAGTAAGCTTTAAAAGCTACCTCTAATTCCAACCGTAAACCCACGACCTGGTAAAGGTGCTAAATCTTTTAAAAATGAGGAATGAACACGAGCCTCTTCATCTGTTAAATTATTTACTTTAGCAAAGATAACCATATCATCGCCAATACCATCAAGGTAATAATTCACATGAGCATCAACCATAGTATAACCATTAGTTTGACTTTCATATGCAGCAACATCTGACTGCTGGCTGTAACGAGTAAATGACAACTCAGCATCGAAATTATTCGCTTGGTAATTTAATAAACCGCCCACACGTAATGGTGGAATTCTTGGTAAATTCCCCCCTCCGACTATAGAAGCACGAATATAATCGCTGAACATAGTTGCTTTAATATTGCTATTTATTTGATAAATAAATTCAGCTTCAAAACCGTAAATTTTAACATCATTTTGTTGATAGTTATAAATAGGTAGGCCTGACTCTTCATCATGTTCGTCATGTTCGTCATGTTCGTCATGTTCGTCATGCTCATCGTGATCATGCTCTTCCCCGAAGAACAAACCTGTATTTTGAGAATAGTAATAATCATCTATACGGTTATAAAAAGCACTAACAATAAAACCAAAATCACCTTCAAATTTACGCCAAGTTAAATCAATACTATAAGACGTTTCAATTTCAGCTTCACTATCACTCAGCTCATAATGATTATGGCCATGACCTTCATGATATTCAGCTTGATATAAAGCCCCTATTTCATAACTGCTTGTGCCTACATGTGGGCCAAATGAGAATAATTCTGCTGCTGAAGGTGCTCGTTGTGATACAGCTGCCGACAAACCTAAATTGTAACCCTCTTGGTAATCCCATACGACGCCAGCAGAGGCGCTAACAGGGGTAAAACTGTATTTTTCTTCAGCTAAGCCTGCAACTTCTTCACTAAATAAAGAGTCTGTAATATTCAAAGAAATATGTTCAACTCGTGCGCCTAATTGAAAAAGTACATTATCAATATGTTTTTCTTCTAGCCATGCAAGTGCAATCGACTCTGTTTCAGATGGCGGCGTAAAAGCTTCTTCACCTTGGGCTTCAAAATCTGTATTTTTATAGTGAAGTGTCCATGCACCTTTCCAGCCTAAATACTCTTTATGAGTAACATCAATGCGAGTTTCTAACATATCACTTTTAAACACAGTACCAACTTCACCATGCTCGATTTCTTTATGCTGATAATCGGTATAAGCAAGTTTAGCCGTTACTTGATTAAAAATAGCATCATCAACATCCCACTGAGATAAAATTTGAAATCTATTCTGGCTTAAATCTGCAAAGACTTCTTCACTCTCATCTTCATCATGATGATCTTCTTCGTGTTCTTCCTCATGATCGTGATCTTCATGGCTATGGCCAACAATGCCATAAGTACGATCGGTTCTTCCATAAGAAAACCCGACAAATCCATCATCAAAAATATAACTAGAACCGATAGTAAAACCTGACGATTTCCCATTACTATTTGCTAGAGTGCCTTTTCCTTCTAATTCATCTTCGTGCTCTTCATGTTCATCATGATCTTCCTCGTCATGTTCTTCTTCATGAGCATGCTCTGATTCCGCATAACCTGGGATATTATAATCATTAGCATCACGCCAAAAGCCATCTAAATGAAAAGCAAAATTATCAACCGTTTTGTTTATTTCAATTGATGCTTCATTTTCATCCGCAACATCATTATGTTTAACCATATAGTTAACATTTTCATCTAAATTGCGAGGTACTCTGTTATCAACAACGTTGACAACACCACCTATAGCACCACTACCATAAAATAATGTGGCAGGGCCACGTAACACTTCAACTTGTTGGGCATTTGCAGTCTCTGTAGAAATAGCATGATCAGGCCCTACTCGAGAGGCATCACCTACGTCTAAACCATTTTGAGAAATCAGTACTCGCGGGCCGTCTAATCCACGAATAATAGGGCTACTTGAACCAGGGCCATAATATGAAGAATGTACACCTACTTCATTCTTTAAGGTTTCACCTAAAGTAGAAGTATGTTTAGTTCGAAGTTCATCAGCAGCTAGCACATTAACTGGCAAAGCTGATTCAATAGTAGATGAATGTAGTGGCGTTGCATGAACATCAATCACTTCCATGACACTTGGTGTTAACACCAATTCAAATGCAGTTATGTCGTTATCATTAATTGTGACACGTTGATTTTTATGACTATGATTTTTAGCAGTTACATGTAACTCTACCACGCCTTTATTCAAATCAGTCATTTTAAACTGACCGTTAGCATCGGTTGTTACTTCTTGATTAGATCCAACAATACTAACTTTAGCATTGGCTACAGGTTGTCCAGAAAGACTTTTTATTTTACCAGTAATATCTTGAGCATAACCCATGTGGCTATACGTTAACGCCAACAGACAAGCTGCTGAAACTTTATTTAACACCATGTTCATTTCACCTAGTTTTTAAATTTAAATTATTGTAAACAAGGGGTTTAAACATTTTATTTTTTAGTGAAATTACAACTTTATAGACTAAGCACGAAGCCTAACCTGATCAGTTAACAAAACTAAAAATAGAATAAAATGAAGAAACCTAGAGCAAATTAACCATCTCAGCATGTAGTAATGTGGTTGTAATATTAGCCCTAGAAATAAAATGGTGGTGCCCTAAGTTGAGGTGATAAAAAGTATAACTTGATATGTCTAGCATGTGACAATAGAGCTAATGGCTCATTAAACTCGCCAACATCAATCGGAGCCAGTTTTATCTTTTGTGGCGTTTTATCTAAATGATGTTGGCATAGTTTACAATCTTGCTGCTCTACACTCGTATTTAAAATGTCGACTGTATGCGCATGTCCTAACGAAGAGACAAACAAAAAAACCAGCAAAAATATGCTGGTTAATAAGTGTTTTTGTTTTAACGTTCGGTTCATACATATCATAACGGATGTGATATTATAACACTCAGCTGTAAATAACAATATGATGAAACACACAGCAGTTAAATTAAGGTGTAATTATTTGTTACTGAGTTCCTCCTACCGTCATCTCATCTACTTTTAACGTAGGTTGTCCAACCCCCACAGGTAGACTTTGACCATCTTTGCCACAAACACCTACACCAGCATCTAAAGCAAGATCATTACCTACCATACTTACATTTTTCATCGCCTCAGGACCGCTACCAATTAAGGTGGCTCCTTTAATTGGCGTAGTAATTTCACCATTTTCAATTAAGTAAGCTTCTGAGCTGGTAAAAACAAATTTACCTGAGGTAATATCCACCTGACCACCTGCAAAATTAGGGGCATAAATGCCTTTTTTCACCGTCGCTATAATATCTTTAGGATTATGTTCGCCTGCTAGCATATAAGTATTCGTCATGCGTGGCATAGGTAAGTGAGCATAGGATTCACGACGACCATTCCCCGTAGGTTTAACGCCCATTAACCCTGCATTATGCTTATCTTGCATATAGCCTTTTAGAATACCTTTCTCAATTAATACATTATATTGTGATGGTGTACCTTCATCGTCTATCGATAATGAACCTCGACGATTTTGTAAAGTTCCATCGTCAACAATAGTGCAATGTTTTGAGGTAACTTGTTGACCCACTTTTCCTGAAAAAGTAGAAGAGCCTTTACGGTTAAAATCACCTTCTAAGCCATGACCTACAGCTTCATGTAATAAAACTCCTGGCCAACCACTTCCTAAAACAACAGGAAAATTCCCTGCAGGAGATTCAACAGCTACTAGGTTGACTAAAGCCTGCCGAACCGCTTCTTCTGCATAACTTAAATAACGCGCTTTACCGTTTAAGGGTTCAAAAAAATAGCTATAATCGGTACGCGCACCACCACCTGAACTTGCTCGTTCGCGTTTACCATTTGCTTCTACTAATACTGAACAATTAAGTCGTACTAATGGTCTGATATCTGTGGCATAAGTACCATCACTTGCAGCAACAAGTATTTTTTCAAAAACCCCTGACAAACTTACAATAACTTGTTTTACTCTAGCATCTACTGCCCGCGCGTGTGCTTCAACTTCATGCAACAAGGCTATTTTTTGCTCTTGAGCTAAGCTTGATAACGGATCGTTAGCTTGATAAATAACGGGAGCAGTTCTCTTTTTAAACGCATGCACTGTAGCGCTTTTATCTGCATTAGCGATACCTTTAGCCGCATCAGCAGCGATGGTTAAGGCTTCTGGCGTTATATCATCTGAATAAGCAAAACCTGTTTTTTCCCCCGAAATAGCACGAACACCCACACCTCGCTCAATATTATATGAGCCTTCTTTAACTATCCCATCTTCTAACATCCAAGATTCATGGCTACTTGCCTGAAAATAAAGGTCTGCTAAGTCAACTTGTCGCTGATATATATTGGAAAGAGTTTTACTTAAAAAACTAGGATCTAACTGGCTATCTGCCAAGAGCTCTTGCTCTACACTATTCATATTATTTCAACTTGGTTATAAATTGATTATGTGCCTGTATCGGCATGGATTTTCGGACTTTGTTTAAATTTTCAAGTGAGAATGTTGCTGTTGCACATCCAGGCATTTGATCTAGCGAAGTCATTATTTCTCCCCAAGGGTTTATAATCATGCTGTGTCCCCATGTTTCACGCCCATTTGTGTGTCTACCAGATTGACCAGCAGCAACTATATATACTTGATTTTCAATCGCTCTACTTTGTAACAGAACTTGCCAATGAGCTTCACCCGTTACCTTAGTAAATGCACTAGGCACCGTGATAACATTTGCACCATAATTCGATAATTCCCGAAATAGTTCAGGAAAACGTAAATCATAACAAATGGATAAGCCAAGATTAATCTTATCTGTAGCAGCCAATACCGTTGTTGTATCACCTGCTTGCGTATAGCGGGATTCTAAATAACTCTTTTCACTGTCATCGACTTCCACATCAAATAAGTGCAACTTGTCATATCGCCCGATTTGTTCACCCGTTGCAGAAAACACGCAACAAGTATTTGTGAACTTTTCGCCGTTTTGCGTTAATAATGGGATACTTCCTGCAACTAAAATAACTTGGTATTTTTTTGCAAGTACTGCTAACGATTTAACTAAACTATTATCTTTAGCAGTAGCTTTTGCCAATGCTAATTGTTCAGCATCTTTACCACCAAAAAATAAACAACACTCAGGTAAAACTACAATGTGATCACCTTCAATAGGCAACTGCTCAAGCTGATGTTTTATAAAAGCTAAGTTTTTTTCAACATCAGGCTCAGAACACATTTGCATAACGGTTAGTTGAACACTTACTTTATCCATCTGTTTTATCCGGTATGTTAAGTTCTTCAGTTTGGTTGCTATCTTGACTTGTAGTGTTATTTTGACTGTTTTCGTCAATTTCAACAATTTGGGGGGGAGTAGAACGTCCTACACTTATATTTTGACTCTTACGATTAACTTCTCGTAAATTAGGTTCATCAACATTACCCGTTAGTTCAAAATTAAACTCTGACCAAACCTTAGAAATTAATACTTCATCTAAGGCTAGTGCACCTAAAAAGGTAACAGGGTTTAATGTAGCTATCCATGCTATTGCAGGTAAACTAGCACTAAAATTAGGCTTATAAGACATTCGATAATCTAAATTCCCCACCACTAAATCTGTATTACCTTTTATTGACAAATCTCCTGCTGCACCTTGCATTTTGGCATTATCAGTATAAAGCACACCATCTTTAATATGGGCATTTGCCTTGATCTCACTATAAAACATGCCGTCGCTGAAAATATCTCTAAAATCGAGTGTTAATTTTCTCACTAAAGACTGTAAACTTAATACAGAAAAGATGCGAAGGCCTTTATCATCGACATCAGCTAAATAGCCATCATTTAATTCAGTTTCAAAATCACCATTAAGCGTTGCGACATTCCATTGGTACGGCGCACCACGCCAAGTAATATCATATGTTGCTTCCATACCACTATCTTTAATGAGAGAGGCAAAGCCAAGTTGTTTGAACTCTTGCTCTAAATCATCAATAGATAATTTTCCTTTAATCGAAGTTGTATAATGATCTACTTGTTTCTGCCATTTTAAGTCAAAATTAATATTATTATCTTGCCGCTTGGCAACAAAGTTATCAACTAAGATCGTATTATCATTACCACGCTTCATTTGAAAATTTACTTGGCCTAAATCTAAGCCGTTATATTGGCAATGTTTACAAGAAAAAACTACGGGAGGAATATGATTAAAGACATTCTCAATCACTCTATTTTCTTCAATAATTTCTTGTTCAGTTTTTTCCAAAATAGGAATAACCTGTATTTGCTCTTCATCTAAATCTTGTGTTGTTGAAGTCGCAATCGTACGAGGAATATTGATAAAATCAGCATCAATAGATAAACCTTGTTCAAGCCAATTTGGGTAAAATTTAATATCAGCACGAACTTGTTCACTATTTAATTCTAGTAACCACCAGGCTTGTTGATCTGACATAGTAAAAGCTACATCATCTAATACTTCATCAAGTACATTCAACTTACCTATATTTCCCCTAATACGCTGAGGTTTCGCCAATAAGGGCACGCCATCTCCAGCTAAATTTTGGTCAGAAAATTCAGACACTGAATCAATAATGTCATTAACAAAGGGTTGCCACTGAGTTAAGTTAGCGTCTATCAAATTAGCTGTTATGTGGAAACCACTTAATGGCAATAACATATCTTCTTGTCCCAAAATTAAATGAGCTCGTGAAAAAGCCACTAAATCATGCTCTAAGACACCATAAAAATTCATATGCTCACCAACAACAGCATCAATAGTTGACCGATGATTATCACCTTTCGCCTTAGCAAAAACAGAACGCTTTTCTTTACTTGCTTTTTTAAAAGGCTCTGGGAGGTTTAGTTGTGTAGTATTAAGATCAGAAAGTACGGACAACTCATAACTAAACTCACCATTTTTCGCATTTTTCAGAGTCAATTCACCTTGCCACTCTAATGATCCCTCACCGTATTGGGTAAGTTTTTCAGGTAACTGCTTTTGCCATGTATTTTGAGGCCAATTTGCATTTATATTGATATCTGTTTGATAAAAATCCTGAGTAGATTTTGCTATCACATCCAAAGTTAAAGGCATACCCCGCCACATAAGTGCAATATCTTTCGTTGTAATAACATCATTCACAAAAGTTAATTGCCCATTAACTTGTTCAAAGTTCATTTCAGGGTTTTGTAGTAAAATATCATTATTAGCGAAATTTACAGTTCCCCTAGCTTCGGTTTTAGTTGAATCTTCAAGCGGGATAGTTAACGCAAATGAACCAGAGATATTGTCACCAATTTTAACCTGTTCTAGCACAGAACCAACGCTTTGTTTTAATGGACTTTGCTGCATTAATGAGGTAACAGCACTGGCTTGTGTTTTATTAAAGTCAGCATTAATTAGTAATAATTGAGAACCCACTAATTCATCGATTTGTGCGGTAACGCCTGTAACATCAATCCCTTTAAGAAAACCTGATCGACCAGTGATCAACATACTATTATTTGTAAAGTTTAAATTACCATGGAAGTTTTCTATTGCAGGCCATTGCTCATTAAATTTAAATAATGAATCGGTTAACTCTGCATCAACGGTAAAAACACCTTGATGGTCAGTAAATGGAAAATCAGCTAAAGGTCCATTAAATAGAACTTGTGCTTGTGTCACATGACCGCTAACCAATGAACTATTCAAATAATTTATTAAGCTATTACCCATTAACTTTTGGGGGTAATAATGAGGCGCATTTTTAGCATCTACTTTCTGGATATCAGCTAATAAAGCCATTGATATAGGTAAATTATTACGTGCGTCAATCGCTAATTCACCAGTCAATGTAAGCTCTTCAGACAATAGTTTTATTTCATTAGCGTAGGCAAGCACACCTTTCTCTTGAAAAAATAATGAAACACTAGCCGCTAAAGTTTGATATGAAATAGGCTTGATAAAATGATCTTTAAAATCTAAATAGCCTTCGTTACCCTCTACCTTCATCAACATTTGCTGTTCACGATAAAGAATTTCGCCTGACAAGTTATTTATACTTGGAATGCCATTAGAGTAATTTAATGATAATTGAGAAAATTCTGCATGTGCACTTACTTTTTCATCACGTATTTGCCAAAACAAGTTCTCTACTAAACCTTTAGGAGCTAAACCGTAGAGTAACTCTCTGACGGTTTTGTTATCGGTAAATAGTGGAATTAATTGCGCTATACCTTCTGTATCTATACTTGAAATATAACCATTATATTGATTATTTTTTGCTGTCAGTTCTATGCTAAGTGGTTGCCACAAACGTTTGTTAGAACTAAATGTTAACGGTGAAGTGCTTAAACTATAATTTTGATTATCAATGATATTATTAATCAACAATTGACCTTGTTGAATATCAAATGTTTGAATGTTAGCCAAGTGTTGCCATGCAATTTGAGTCTCACCTATGTCAACTTGAACTTTGCTGATCTCCCCCTGACTAATAGATAACCATGCATCAAAATTAATAGAAGAGTGGGTGTCTTCATTTTTAATCGCAAAAACTTTATCAAGCCAAGGAGTTATATTAACCTGATTAGCTTCAACGTAGAGCATTCCTTGCATTTCTTTAAATTTTTGACCTTTAACAGCTAAAGAAATATTTAAATTATTTGACGTTAAGCCATCAATAATAACTTGACCTTCAGCTTTATGGTGTTCACCACGGTTTAGCCAATTTAATTGGCTAATTAAAAAGGTTCTTTCGTTTTTTTCGGTGCGATAAATGACTTGGCTGTTAATTAATGAAAACCGATTAATTCGTTGTAAAAATAAATCGGTAACATTATCTAACATTGTTAATTGTTGATTATCAGCCGTTTGGTTAATAAGCGTCTCATCAACAAAAACTTTAACGCCTTCTAAAGTTAAAGCCTTAGTCACTAAATTAAGTTGCTGTAAACTTCGCCAAAAATCTAGATGAAAATCTACCTCAGCAATAAACACTTCGGCACCATCAGTTTGTAAGAAGCTCACATTATTCGCTATCATTGAAGGTCCTGAACTTTTCCAGTCCATGTGCAAAGAACCAATAATGATATTACTCTGATAAGTTGAATTAATATAATCTTGAAAGTCTAGACGATAATTATGAGCATAAGGCAATAAAAGCCTTAATGAGCTGATCAATACCGCGAAGGAAACCAACAAAATTGCAATAACTTTGTAAAATCGGTTTAACCACCGGTTTGAGAATTTAGAAATACCCATTCACACTCTTTTAATAATGCTCTACTGCATAGATAATTGCGGTTACTACTTATGTATTTGTTAATTACATTATACGTAAATAGTAGCTACATCATAACTACGTCAAACTGCTCTTGATTATACATGGTTTCTGTCTGTACTTTAATTTGCTTACCAATAAAAACTTCTAACTCGGCTAAATTATGAAACTCATCATTAACTAAAGACTCACTGACTGACGTCGAGGCATACACAATAAATTTGTCGGTGTCATAAGCCCTATTAACTCGGACTATTTCTCTTAAAATTTCATAACATACAGTTTCTACAGTCTTTAAATTACCTCTACCCGAGCAGACATCACACTCACTACACAAAATATGCTCTAAGCTTTCTCGTGTTCTTTTACGAGTCATCTCCACTAAACCTAAAGCAGAGAAACCACTAATACTAAATTTAACTTTATCTTTCAGCATAGCAGCTTCAAGGCTATGCAGCACTCTACGTTTATGATCGGCATCAGACATATCAATAAAATCAACAATAATAATCCCACCTAAATTACGTAGTCTTAACTGTCTAGCAATTGCTTGAGTAGCTTCAATATTCGTATTGAAAATTGTTTCTTCTAAGTTGCGATGCCCAACAAAAGCTCCTGTATTGATATCAATAGTGGTCATGGCTTCTGTTTGATCTATGATCAATGAGCCACCAGATTTCAATGTGATTTTACGATGTAATGCCCGCTGAATTTCATTTTCAACATCAAACAAATCAAAAATAGGCCGTTCACCAGGGTAATACTCCATTACTGCCGTAAGTTCCGGCACAAACTCTTTGGTAAATTCAGATAGCTGATCAAATGTCAACTTAGAGTCAATTCGAATTCGCTCTAACGAAATACCAACAAAGTCTCTTAGCACTCGAAAAGCAAGCGATAAATCTTGATACAAGGCTACTTTGGTTTGCTTTCGTTTTTTCCTCTCTAATACCTTAGACCACACTCTTCGTAAAAATTCCGCATCATGCTTTAATTCATCCTCACCAACGCCTTCAGCGGCGGTTCGAACGATAAACCCTTGGTTTTCATCACAATAAGGAGTAATAATATCTTTCAAACGAGCACGCTCACTGGCTTCCTCAATCCGCTGTGAAATCCCGGCATGGCTTGCATTAGGCATTAAAACTAAATAGCGCGCTGCAACGGTAATATCGGTAGTTAATCTAGCCCCCTTTGTCCCTAACGGATCCTTTACTACCTGTACAACAATGTGCTGTCCTTCATGTACTAAACTACGAATGTCAGGTACTTGCTCCGACGTTTTTTCTTCATTAGTTATTAATGTAGAATTTATGTCAGAAGCATGTAAAAAAGCGGCTTTATCTAAGTTAATATCTACAAATGCTGCTTGCATGCCAGGCAAGACACGAATAACTTTACCCAGATAAATATTACCCACAAGGCCTCTACGAGCTTCTCGTTCCACATGAACTTCTTGTAGGACACCATTTTCAATTAATGCCACTCGGGTTTCACTAGGGGTGACATTAATGAGTAATTCTCCGTTCATTGTTTTTCAACCTTCTTACGTTGAACTGCTGAATCATTTAGATATGCAATTGGGCTAGGTAAACCAAATTCAGCAAGTAATTGTGTGGTTTCATATAAAGGTAAGCCCACAACAGCACTGTAACTGCCATTGATATGGGTAACAAATTGTCCACCAATACCCTGGATGCCATACGAACCAGCTTTATCTTGAGGTTCATTGGTATGCCAATAATTAATCATTTCTTGCTCTGTTAGTGCTTTAAAGGTGACATCAGTTATCACTTCAATAACGTTACTCTTACTTCCCTTTACAGCTGCCACTGACGTTAACACATGATGCGTATTATTTGAGAGCATTGTCAGCATATTTATACTTTCAGCAAGTGTTTCAGGTTTACCTAAAATAGTATTTTGATATACCACTGTTGTATCAGAGCCTAAAACAATGGTGGTATCTGGCTGATTTTTAGCAATATGCTGGGCTTTAGCTAAAGCAAGTCGATTTACATAGTGGCTAGCACTTTCTCCCATTAGTTCGGTTTCATCAATATCTGAACTGATACAGTCAAACTGATAACCTAATTGTGCTAATAGCTCTTTTCGGCGAGGTGATTGTGAAGCAAGAATAAGTGTCTGATTCATTTTATTCCAATTAAATTAACAAGCTTGGCTCATTAAATTTCATTTACTTTATTTTAAAGTGACGACGTATTTTTCTAAGTAATAAAAAGGCCCATGGCCAAAGTATCACAGTCGTTATGACTGGATATAAATAGTGAGGCAAAAATACCACATCCGTTAAAAAGCGTTGAAACCAAAAAACCAGCAAATGATAAAGTGCAGATAAAATACCTACAATTAATGCCTGTTGCCACACAGAAAAATTTCTAATTTTTTGATAATTACCCGCTATAATATATACAGACAAGGCCATAGCTGCCGCATGTATTCCTAAGATAGAGCCCAATAAAATATCAAGTAATAAGCCAAACAGCCACGCAGTAACCACATTAACTCTATTGGGTAATGCTAAACACCAATATAAAACTACCACTAAAATCCAGTCCGGTCTAAATGCGTCGACTGCTATCGGTAGCGGCATAATAGTTGCCATTAACGCGACAATAAAGGTCAATAAGATGATAATTCCGTTATGCGCAAACATAATTATTTCACCTTCCCGATGTTATCTTCTTTAGACGATGTACTAGGTTGAGAGGAAAACAAACTCGCTTTTTGTTTTGGCCATAATAATAATAAATATCGTAATCTATCTATTTGTGCCACTGGTTCACTTTGCACTTGAGCAAAGGGGCGTGATTCATCTTGTCTAACTCGTGTAACTCGTCCTACAGGGTAGCCTTCTGGATACTTTCCTCCTAAACCTGAAGTGACCAACAAGTCTCCTTCACGAATATCGGTACTATGAGGTACAAAATTGTGAGTTAATCGATCTAAGGTTCCTGAGCCATTTGCTACTAAACGTATGCCATTTCGGCTAATTCTAACAGGGATAGCTTGTGTTACATCCGTTATTAACAACACTCGGCTGGTAATAGTACCCACATGTAATACTTGACCAACAATCCCTTGATCATCAATAACCGCCTGCCCTTCAAACACTCCATCATTAGCACCACGGTTAACAACTACTTGGTGTGAATACGGATCGCTATCAACAGAAAGTATTTCAGCCAACATTGTTTCAGAGTCTGTTCGGGCGGGTGAGGCTAATAAAGAACGTAAACGATCATTTTCTTTTTTGAGAATATCAAGCTGCATGATTTGAGCATTTAATAACAATTCATTCGCTTTATACTGTTGGTTTTGATTGATTAAGTCTTCTCGGCTGCCCAAGTTTTCAAGCGCCCAATTAACGGCATTTTTAGGAGCAGACGCTAAATATTGTATAGGGCTAACTAACGACTGTAGATAACCACGAACTACATCAAAACTACCCATTTTATGATCAAAAAATATAAAGGTAGCTGATAAAATCAGAACCATAATAAGTCTATGCTGAGGAGATGGACCGTGCTTAAATATCGGATTCATTGATGTGCTAAATTCTCCGCTAGCAGCTTGTGTTATTAGATAGAATAAGTGATAAAAGCCTCATCACTTATTCTTAGAATGTTTCTATGGCTAACTCTTATCAGTGATTAGCCATTAAGTTAATATTACTCGTAAGAGAATAAGTCGCCGCCGTGCATATCAATCATTTCTAACGCTTTACCACCGCCACGTGCAACACACGTTAACGGATCATCAGCAACTACAACGGGAATACCGGTTTCTTCCATTAATAAGCGATCTAAATCTTTTAACAATGCGCCACCGCCAGTTAAGACCATGCCTCGTTCAGAAATATCAGACGCAAGCTCTGGTGGTGATTGCTCTAATGCCACCATAATTGCACTAACAATACCCGTTAATGGTTCTTGTAAAGCTTCTAAAATTTCATTGCTATTAAGTGTAAAACTACGTGGTACACCTTCAGCAAGGTTACGACCACGTACTTCAATTTCAACTAACTCTTCGCCTGGGTAAGCCGAACCGATTTCGTGTTTAATACGCTCTGCTGTTGCTTCACCTATTAAACTACCAAAATTACGACGCACATAGTTTATTATCGCGTCATCAAACTTATCACCACCGATACGTACTGACGATGAATACACCACCCCATTAAGTGAAATAATACCAACTTCGGTAGTACCTCCACCAATATCGACCACCATAGAACCTGTAGCTTCAGAAACTGGCATACCGGCACCAATTGCAGCTGCCATTGGTTCATCAATTAAATACACTTCACGTGCACCAGCACCTAAAGCTGACTCTCTGATTGCTCGACGCTCCACCTGAGTAGAGCCACAAGGTACACACACTAAAACTCGTGGGCTTGGACGTAAAAAGTTGTTGCTGTGTACTTGTTTAATAAAATACTGCAACATTTTCTCTGTAACAAAAAAGTTAGCAATTACACCGTCTTTCATTGGGCGAATAGCTTCAATATTACCAGGTGTTCTCCCTAACATTTGTTTCGCAGCAGCACCTACAGCAGCGACACTTTTTGAACCACCCGCGCGATCTTGACGAATAGCCACTACTGAAGGTTCATCTAAAACAATACCTTGGTCTCGAACATAAATAAGTGTGTTTGCTGTACCCAAATCAATAGATAGGTCATTTGAAAACATGCCGCGTAATTTTTTAAACATAAGGTCTAATTGTCCTTTGTGCGTAGACAAGGCAAGTCATTGCCTGAAAATCATAATAATTTTTTGAATTGGCTAATCATACCTTAGGTTTAATAAGATGTGATGCCTGTTTTTCGAAAAAAACGTAATAAATTGCAATTTTTTTCATGAAATAGCTAAAAAGCAGCTAATTTCCAACTTCTCGCCATGAAATTATGCGATCGTTACCGCGATATAATCCAAAATTGATTAACGATGTTGGGTTTTCGGTAAAAGGACCATTACCATCGGTCCAATCATATTTAAGCCATGTTGGTACTTCATACTCTAGCTTTAATGGCCCTTGTCTGTAATCATCATTAGGCGCACTAAAAACAAAACCATTAAATAAGCCGTCTTCAAATTTTTCACTGGCTGAAATAGTTGCCGAAGTATCACTGACTCGTAAATTGTCAGTCGCATTTTCATCAGTCAGTAAATAATCAAATAAATCGAGTGGGTTACTTGATTTTTTAGCAGTAATAATTGGAGCGGTACAACTATCAAGGTTATGAATAACAAACTTCGTACCGTCAAAAACTTCAATAGACATCGGACTAATTAAATCAGAGGTTTCGGGGCCATACGCATTTTCAATAGTCCAACGACCAAAGTAAACTTTAAGATCTGACTCTAAGCTGGGGTTTTCAAAATAGGGACCATTACCATCATCAGGTTTTAGTTGGATGTTGTCACTATCTATTATTGATACAACGGGTATTTCAAATGTCGCATCAAACGGTGCGGTTTTACTTAAGTTATTTCGTGTATAAGTAAAGTGGTGTTGATCAGATAAAGTGTATATTGTTTGAGCATTGCTAAATTCGGATAAAGCACCTTTTTCACTAACATCACCAGCCACTTCCAATGTATTTGCATGTAATGTTAGAGGATCACCAAGTATTATATTATTCCCACTAACAGCTGGAGTTTCTGTGAACCCAGCAAGTTTAGCAAAATCACCAATATAATTAACGGTTGGGACATCATTGCTATTATAAGCTGTTACCGTTAATTCTGGTTCTATTGAATATTTTATACTACCCTTCCCAGCAGTTTTTTGGCCACTATAAACCCAGTTTTCTGCTGGGCATAATGCCGTATGATAAGCCGTAATAATTCCATTATTAGCCGTTTGTTTAAAGTAAGCTGGTGTAAAGCGCCCAACAGTCAAAGCATTAGCATCAACCAATAGACCACTACCTGTACCATCATCACCATAGTGACTATCTTTAAGGTCTATCTGTATCACTCCGACTTCAGAATATTTTGCGCCATCAGTACTAGAAACACCTGTATTTGATGCATCTGCATCAAACGCTGTTAAGGTAATATTTTGAAATCCTGAAGAGCTTGTTATATTGCCTGCGCCATAAGTAAACACCCCATCTACACTCCCAGCAACGCTAAGGTCTGGCAGTAAACGTAAAACGTTAAGTTCAATATTTCCTTGTCGGTAATTTTTCGTAATAGCACCCGAACGATTAACTGCACTCACAGTAAAGTCAAAAACGTCACCCGCTATATGCTTAGGAGCGCCACTTGCAGTCGCATTATTTAAACTATCGCCTGCTACTGTCGCTGATAGTACTAACGACGCAGGTTTAACCCAAAAATCATTAGAGTTACCCACTAACGAAATATTTGCATCACTGTAACTTGCATATAAACGTATTTCCCCTGCATCTTGGTACACAGGATTTGGAATAACTGCCGCACTAGTATTATCGAAGTTCAGTGTAATATTTGAGGTAAAAGTTGGGGATTTTGCAATATTTTTAATAGCCCCATCATTTACTTGAAAGGGTAAACCTGATGTCCCTGCAGGTGTAATATTGCGTTGCGACAAATTAACATTAACATCGCCATTAAATACGCCGGTACAAACCCCGTTAGTATTTTCCACCGCTTGTAATTTTAAAACTTCACTGAATTCATCACCAGATGTTTGATAACCAATTTTTTCATTTGTATTGGTTTCATACAAAAACCTAAAACCCGCATCCGCAAATTGCATATTACAGCTTTGTACGCCAGCATTTAAACAAACAAAGTTTGCAGCTGGCGCAGGAGATTCATTGGTTAACGCAAAGCTTACTTGTTCTGCAGTAGTATAATTAAAATCAACAGTGCCTACACCATTAACAAATGTACCCGCTTTTGCCACAGCGCCATTAGCCCCTGTCACATTAAGGGTAAAACTACCGCTTTCGTTAACGACATTACAGGTACCATCAAACGAATTACTACAAGCTTTTATCGTCACGGTTTCGCTATCACAAGTTAAGCCATTACCGTCATGTAATATTTGATAATGATCTAATAAAATAACACAATCGGTATCGATCATATCCGCTTGAATTTCAGCCGGTGTTTTTACAACTGAATAAACTCTAACTTCATCAAATTTCCCATTTGCAGAGGTACGTGACGCTAAAGAGCTATGATTGTTACCTGAATAAGTAGACGCATTATCACCAAAAATAAGCGAACTTAACACCATTTGACCATTGGTATTAATACTACTTTGAGCAACAACCTCACCATCTACTAATATTTGAAAATAATCAGCGCTGTAATCCCAAGTTACTGAAATATAATACCAAGTATCCGAATTTCTCACTGAGGTTGCTGGCTCTTGCAAAGCAAAGTCATTGTCAGCACTATCTTCGAAAGTAAACCGTAAACGACCATTACTTTGAATTTCTAAAGTAAAGTACTTATTAGAGTTACTTGCATCAAACAAGGTACGTTCACCACCACCGTTATAGCCTCCTTGATTCCAATCAGTATTACTATTAAACCAAAAACTGATAGTGCCTTTAGTACCAATATCCTCATCTACATCTAATCCAGTAGAAAAAGCATTATTGGTTGCAGAACTACTGTTTGTACCATTCGTATCAAAGGCCCGACAATATTTACCACTGGCAGAAGATCCCCCCCCAATGTTAAAGCCATGATTATCTAAGCCACTTGTATCAATAATATTCGTGTTAAAATCTGTTTGTTCAAATTGATAAAAACCCACTAAAGGATTACAAATAACAACTGCACGTGAACTACCGTCATAATTACTCTTTGCTAATTGATGAGCATAAATTTGGCTAATTTGAGTTTGTGATAATTCACCATCAAACACCATAAACTCATCAAGCGGCGCACGAAAACCTTGTGGATTACTCGCATTAATTTCATCGTATGAGGTACCTATATATTTTAGTGTACCTGTGGCTTGTAAATTAATGGTGTCCTTCAATACACCATCAATATAAAGTTTCGTTTGATTATTAGCATGAATAAGCACCATATGGTGCCAGTCATTATCCAAAGAACTGAAGCTATAAGTACCTAACCTAGAAGTTCCAAAACTTGCATTATAAACACCCCAACGCCAATTCGTCCCACGATCTAAATAAAGCAAATCACCGCCGGCCGCCATTGCACCTAAAACAAAATAACGATTACCCGAATTTGACGACGGTTTTTTAAACCAAGTTGACACACTAAAAGAAGACGTTAATGGAATACTTGTTTCAACATAAGAGGATGAGTTTGACAACTCTATCGCTTTTTCTATTTGCCCGGTAGGCAAAGATACGACGTTACCGGTAGTTTTAGCATTGTAATTTCCAGTTTGATCAACAACTTCACCGGCAGCACCAGAGTAACGACAATCATCAAAGCGATAATTTGCTTTGGGTATAGCTAATAAGCAATCGTCGCAACGCACTTCAACATTATCAACCTCTACGCCTACATCATTATCATAACTAAAAATACCAAAATCATTTAATATTGGCTGTTCCGTGGCACTATAAAGCATTGCGGTATCATTCACGCACACTGCCGTGCCATCGTCATTTACGACAACTTCAAAATTAAATGGGTCATTAACATCAAAGTCATCTGACGAAGCTAATAATGAAGCATTCCCTGAAGACACTTTAACAAGCTCTAAACGCCGATAAACGCCCGGAAAAGAATTATTACCAGAATAACTCGTACCGTATTTATTCCAACGTGCTAGAAAGTAATTACTGTCATCCTCATAACCAAAAACAAGACCAACATCGTTGTTAGTACCACTTTTATGTGCCGTTATATCAGATGAGATAGCATAATTATCAACATTTTGCTTATCAATATTGGCTAATGATAAGTCATACGACACCATACCGTATTCGTTATCCCCGCTAGCAGTAACTGCACCATTTATTTGCAGTTCTCCTCCGGTAATATTGAAAGCCATATCAGCATTTTCGCCATTTGAAGTAGTAATGGTATCTGAAGGCCAGTTACTAATGGCGCGATTGAAATTAGTATTTTCCCAGCCAGCTGTAACATTTGAAAAATTATCCGAAAAAGCAACCTCAGGTAACGAAGCACTACACGAAATAGGAATTACTGGCGCACTATTACCACAAAAACCATGCGCGTCCATATTATCGACGTAACTATCTTGGTAATTAAACTCACTATTTGAATCCACATAAAGTGAACCCGCAACAGAAACGGCACCATTTATCTTTGAGTTTTGATAAATAACTAAAGAACCTGTTGAATAAATATTTGCATTGATTACAGCATTTTGATTAATAACGACAGAACCGTTAACAATAATTAAAACATTTTCTGGCGATCCTGTTGGATTAATTCTAGTATTTTGACCAATGGAAACACTGCTATTAAAATACATGACTGCAGTGCCTGAACCTGTAAATGTAACGGTGGAATAGCTGCCTAACCCCCAACTTGTGTGTTGATACACACCGTCACTAATATTAGTCGAATTGAAAGAACCACTTGGATAAAGTGGAGGCACATTGGTCATGTAAGTAAAGTCTACGGGCGAACAATTATAGCTTCCATTACATTGGTTTGTGTTAAGGATATAAGCGCTTCCTTTGACAGCAAAAGACTTAGGACCAGGAAATACGGCGTCACAATCTGCAGCTAAAAGAGCTGAATGTATTAAGAGGAAGAAGAGCGTAACAAAAACGCGAAACATCATTGACTGATATCCCTTTGTCGAAAAATAAAAAATTAATTATAGTTAATATTGCTAAGTTACGCTGAACGATACAAATAAACAAGCATAACCCATTGAATTAGGCCCTATTGTATAATTTGATCAAGTGTCTAAATAGAAAAAAACCCCACAAAAGTGAGGTTAAAATTTCATGAAACGAGTTGAACAGTCGTCTTGTTGTTATAGGAATTTTTTACGTAAAGCCAAAGCAATTAAGCCAAAGCCAAAAATCATTACAGTAGTTGGTTCAGGCACATCAACGCTACCACCGCCACCTTGGTTGTTACGGCGGACGTAAAAAGTTTCAAAATCAGAACCAAATGTGTCCATATCACCCACAGTCCAAAAGCTCTTTACCTGTTTATTGGTAAAATTATCTAAATTACTTATATCAACATACTCTACACCGCCTACCGTAAACCTTAAAACCACATCTTCAAAATATGAGTTCCAAAATTTAGCAGCATTACGATAAACACCATCACTAATATAAAAGTCCGCTAAAGTTACATTTTCAAATAAAATTTCTAACTCTTCGCTAGTAGCATAATCCCAGCCTTCATGAATAGTTGGAGCATATAATTGATTATAATCGTCCCAGTATTCAACATTAACCGGTGATGCCCATGCAAAGTCTAAACTTCCTACACTCACATAGTGATCAGATGTGATAAGGCTAGAATCGGTAATTAATGTAGCATGAGAAGAACTTGATACAAATAACATCAAAAAAAGACAACATGTTTGAGCAAACTTATTCATTAAAAAACCTCGATTAATGACTATACGACATTACTTAAAACTTAATACACGGATTAATGCAAAATATAAGCCAAAATAAAACATCAACATAAAAACAAAGACTTAGTTTTTTTTTAAATATAATCTTAACCAAACTGTAAAAAATACCAACACTTACATGGCAATATTTGATGATAATATGTACTTTATTTGGGTGATTGTTAATTACTATAGACTACGGGCATCCACCGCTATCGTACGAGAGGTTTCAACACCACCAACAGAGCAAATACCCGTGCTTTTAAGTTGATAATAAGTAATATTGTTATGTTCGAAACTATCACACTGAAGTTTAGCCTGACAATTTTTTAGCCCTCTACCATGGTTGCCACTATTCGCAAAACTTTTGATACTATTAGCACTAGGGCATGCAATGCCACTACTATCTAATGGAAATATCTGCTGTAACTGCCATTGCATACCTGATTGCGCCGCTTGGAATGCACGTGTACCGATAACTTCATAAGCTACCGTTTCAGCTTCTGTGGACAGCATACGCACTAGTGCTGTACCTAATAATGTCATTACAATAATCACAAATATTGCGATCACCAAGGCGCTCCCCTTTTGTTTTTTATATGTTGATTTCTTACTAGGGAACATTAGGCACCTGTATTTCATTATTAAAGCTAACAACTTCATCATTTCGACTAAAATTTAATTTCACCAAAACATTACCTGAACGTAGCTGGCTTGGCGAATTAACTTGAAAACTGCTGATGTTGTTAGCGTCTAAATGCTCCGCCATTAACGAGGCTGATGCATTGGGAACACCATCTGATCTATAACTTGTATAATTTTCATAACGATTAAGCACGAGCCCTTCAATACAATAGCTCACTGGCTTATCAATAAAAAAAACGCGATTGGTAGGTGAACTTTCAGTAAATTGCATCGGCACATCAAGCGTAATTGGCCATTCATCTAATGTTACGTCGAAAGCAGGGTTACTACTATCGATGGCACTCATTTTATCGCTAGGGAAATAAGCATCATCTGCAGTGAGCGGATAAATAACCAAGTCGAGCGCATTACTAAACTGACTGTCATCAAAACGTATCACCTTAATTGTTGATGATGCCGGTAAAGGCGCTAGGGGTATTTCAGTGTATATGGCAGCAGCTTTAATGGGGCGAAATTCCAAACATTGATTATTACCAATAAGGCGTGGGCTATTGGGCAACGCATGACGTACTTCTCTATTGAGTCGCTCTATAGCAAAACGGGCACTGGCAATTAATTGACTTCTATCATTGGTTTCAAGATATATACGACTACCAAATTGTAAAAAATTACTTATACCCACAGCTAGCACACCAAGTATCACCATTACTGTGACCATTTCAATTAAGGTAAAACCTCTACTTTTAAGAGAAAAAGCGCCCATTAGAAATTGGCCTTATAGGTAGAAAAATCAATTGCAAAGCCTGTTGGTGTTGTAACTGTTACCGTAATAAGTTTTGCTGTATCGTTATCAGCATTGGTTGCACAATTCCCATCATAATCACTGTCATTACATACCATTATGGTTACCGAATAACCTAAATAGAGAGTGAGATTTTCACCTTGAGAATTTTGTATATAACTACCAACTGTATTAGCATCAAATCTTAGATTATTAAAGTCATCAACATCATCAAATAATAAACGATTTTCACCTATTTCACTCTTCATATCGGTTGAACATATTATTCCATTTTCACCACAACGATATTTACTCCCTGAATGATCTGAGTTTTCATCAAAAGCATGTCCTGTTATTTCATTTAATAACGATTGACCTAGCTCAGCCGCACGAATTTGATGTAGTTGATCGGCACTTTGTTCAACCGTAGGATAGATGAGTGTTATGATAATTGAGAATGAAATTGACAGCACCACAATACCGACAATGGTTTCAATTAAGGTAAAGCCTTTTGATAAGATATGAAAATTAGAGCGCATGAATATAGCCTTCATTTTCTATTTGAATAATTAGGGTGTCTTCACCTGTAATAATCACTTGGCAAACATTAGGATTTACACAATCAACTCTATTGCCATTACTGTCAATAACTCGCCCCATTTGATCGAATGCAAAAACACTAGCGAGTGAAGCTGATGTACTAAAAGTTACCTCGTGCTTACTATCAATACTGACACTGGTATGTTTATCGTATTCATCTTTACTAGCGTCCTCATAAATAGAAAGGTCACAGTTATTAGCTAATCCAGTATCAGTTTTATGTAAGCCGATTTGGCTGTTAGTAACTGAGATATGATGACAAGTGTCACTTGATGTTTGTTGCATTGAGCGTAATTGCAAAGCCCGTAATGTAGTAACGACTTCATTTCGATACGTAAATTGTTCAAAGCCATTAGAGGAAAAAAATTTAGGGGCAACCGTTATGGCCAAAATACCTAAGATGATAATGACAACGATTAATTCTATTATGGTAAAACCCTTGATCATCATAACAGAATTAAATTTTTGTGTTTTTTTTTGCATGTCACCCTCAATTTTTAGGTACAAGGATTAACTTTTATCGTCGGCTTTTCACCTGAGCCAGTTGGCTCTTTATAAAACACTAAACAACTCTGTAAAGTACTAACGGGTTTAGTTTTATTCAAGAAATAGATAACCAATGCACCATCTATTGTTTTTGTGTAGCCGTAAGTGTCCTCATCTATATCAATAATATTTTCCCAGTCAGCTTTCACATTCCGAGGGTGACCATAATGAAGCGCTATTGTTTGTCCTGACACTTCAACACTAGGGTTGTCTGTTACTGGAAGTTTATGTACGCCCTTAACAATAGCTTTACCATAGACTAAATTACTTGCCCCATCCATTGAAGCTTTTATTGCCTCAAGCGTTGCAGTTTCGGCTTCAGGTTTTAAGTTAATAAACTTAGGCGCAGCAGTTGCAGCTAAAATACCTAGAATAACGATAACCACAACGAGCTCAATTAAGGTAAAACCTTTCTTTGGGTTCATAACTTTCTACTTTAACTGAATTAATCAATGAAAGATAAAAATAAGGAGAGCATTGCTCCCCTTAATTATGTCTACTTAGCAATATTTACTAACATTTATCGAAGTCAACAGTTACTTCAGGACGAATCTCTGCTCCCGTAGAATCAGTATAAGTAACTACACATTCGTCTTTATCCGTTGCATTTTGATGCTTGAATAAAGCCGGTGCTGCAATAGTAATCTCAACAGGTGTTTCCGAGTCTAATTCTAATAATTCTGATATACCATAGCCATTCCCTGTAGTTTGACCATCAGCAGTCCCTGCACCAGCTGCTGAAGGGTAACCATTTATTAACGCATAAAACTCACCACCAATCACTATTTCACCAGTTGCACCAGTTTCGCCACTAACTAATGCTTTTGCGTTTGCTAAATTTATCGCGCTATTGATTGAGCCTTGAACACCTTGCATTACAGATGTTTTAGCATCACCGGTTAAATCTATAAATTTGGGTGCGGCTGTGGCCGCCAAAATACCTAAAATAACAATAACAACAACGAGTTCTATTAAGGTAAAACCATTACTTTTTTGTATATTTTTCATAAGACACCTGTTTCTAATTAATTATGTTTAACTTTATATTTCTTAAAGAAGTTTTATTTGATCGCTATCTTGTTATTACTGTTTAATTGTTACTTCTACAGAGCTTGTTGCTGGGAAGTAGCTAAAGAAGTTACTGACAGTATTAATATTAGTAGTGACAAATAAACCGTTATTATCTTTTGCAAGAGTTTCTTTCAAATGATATGAACAGCTTGTTGTTGCTGCCGTACCATTTAAAGTGACAAAATACTGCATGCTTGAATCGGTATTTAACGTATTAATATCATTTGTTAATTTAGGTGGCTGCTGTAAAATATTATTCCAAATATCAATACAGTTATCGGCTGTAAAGGCGCCACCAAGTCCAGCCCCAGAGTTTTCTCCGGCAACCGAAGCAACCACATAACCTGCACGAATTCCCGCTGTAGTGTTTTCTGTTGTTAGTAACATGTCGGTACCGTCATAAGAAACCACATTCTGCCCGCTAGTGTTGGTTGAACGACCTTCTGCTTCCCATTGAGCTCTCGCTAATGAAACTGCAGTAGCAAAGCCCCCTGCCATACCTTCAATATTGGCTTGTTTAGCTTGATCGGTTAAATCAATAAATTTTGGAATCGCCGTTACTGCAAGAAATCCTAAGATCACAACTACAATTACTAACTCGATTAAAGTAAAACCTGACTGTTTGTTCATAACAACCTCTAATTTTCTAATTATCTTAATTCTAACAACGTTTTACGTAATAAGTCACTTTTTTACGACAGTGAAAACTATTTTTTTCACACAGTAGTGAAAACGTTACTATAATTATTTAATTATCAATATATTAGATACTTTTCCATTATCTGGGTTATATTGAAAATATTCTCCACTCGCTAACATATAACGACAAAGACGCTTATTCACGCCAGAGTTATTATTTATTTGTAAGGCCGCTACTGGCTTATTCATAAACACCAATGGGCTATTCATTACCTGTTGCCAAATGCTAATGCAATCAAGATTACCTTTTTTACTGTCAACCCAGCCTTTTTTATTTACGCTGATGTTACGTTGTGTTTTTTGATCAACACCTTGTTGAATTTGTTCCTTTAGCATGATCACAGCTGGTTGCTTATCCATAAACCATTGTGCTCTGATAGTTGATACATTAGTCGCAAATTTACCTGCAATAGTTTCAAAGCCAACCAGGGTAAACTGCTGCTCTTGTTTTAAAAAATAATACCAAAAACCCGCCATTAATACCGATATCATGACAACGGTAATAATCTGTTCTGCTAACGACTTTTCACGTTTAACAATCACTGCGTTGCGAGACATAACTTACTTTAACCCAACTTAAATTGATTAATGGTTAAATAACTAAAAATAGTTAAAATATTACTTTCCTTTAAACGCTGACATCATATCCCACATAGGCGTAAATATACCTAATGCTAAAATCAATACCATACCTGCAACAATAGCAATAAGTATAGGTTCTATACGTGCAGTAAGTGTACTAAGTTCATAATCGACTTCTCGTTCGTAGTAGTCTCCGACTTCCTCTAATAGCTCGTCTACACGACCTGTTTCTTCACCAACGGCAATCATCTGTAATACCAATGGTGTAAACATCGTGCTCGCAACAGCTGAACGTAATAAGCTCTCACCACTTTCAATAGCCGTGCGCATTAATAGTATTTTCTTTTTCATATAGCTATTATCAACGGCATCTGAAACTAACGTGAGGCCTGATGTCATCGGTACCCCTGCTTTTAAAACAATAGCAAAACTATGTGAAAATCGAGATAAAATAGAACGTTCAATGACAGAGCCCACTACCGGTAATTTAGTTTTTAAGCGATTCCAAGCATGCTCTCCTTTAGGAGTACGCACATAATAACGAATACCAAAATATAACCCTATTGTAACGACTAACATTATCGGCCAATAATCTAAAAAGAAGTTAGAACTAGTAATTAATGCTTTAGTCGCCCAAGGTAATTCCGCACCTAATTTTGAAAACATATCAGCAAATGTTGGGATCACCCATATATTTAAAATTACAATTGCAGCGGCTAGGGCAATAAGTACAAAAGAAGGATAGCGTAATGCTGTTTTTATTCGTTTACGTGTTTCCTGCTCACGTTCAAAATAACTGGCAAGCTTTGCAAAAGCATCATCTAAATTACCGGTATTTTCACCTACATGAACCAAGGAAACAAACAAGGGAGAAAATAATTTTGGATGGCGATTTAAAGCCGAAGACAATTCATATCCCCCTTCCAATTGCGTGGCTATTTCAGATAACGCTTGTTTTAATTTGGGTGCATTGGTGGATTCAGCCATACCATTAATAGCTCTAAGAATAGGGACTCCTGATCGAACTAAGGCATACATTTGTCGACAAAATACAATTAAGTCATCTAATGCTATAGTCTCAAAGCCTAATAATTCTCCAATATCGATATTCGCCAAATCACCAGCACTACTTTTAGTGGATTTTGCCTCCGTTATTGCTGTAGGTGTAATGCGTTGCCGTGACAATTGTTCTGCCACTGCATTGCTATTTAAAGCCTCAATTGCACCTTTAACTTGGGAGCCAGCAGCGTCTCTTCCTACATAATTAAAAGCTTTCATCATTTAATTACCCAGTTACATCAACAGTTTCCACTAAACGTAGGACTTCTTCTACGGTAGTGATACCCTTGCATGCATAATCAAATGCTGACAATGCTAGGGGTTGAAAGGTTGGATTTTCTTTAGATAATTGTGTAAAGGCTTCAGTATCATCTCGTTTTAATGCCGCCATCATAGGCTCATTCATTTCAAGTAATTCAAATACACCAATACGACCTTTGTAACCTGTATATTGACAAGATTGACAGCCTTTGCCTTGTTTAAATTGAGCAGTGTTAGCCTGTTCGCCTGCTAAATGACTCAACCATAATAGTTCTTGGCTAGTTGGTTGATGGTCAATTGCACAGTGTTCACAAATACGACGTACTAATCGTTGAGCCACAATGGCACGTAAAGAGCTACCTACAAGAAAACCTGCCGCGCCCATATCAACTAAACGTAAGGCACTGGTTATCGCATCATTGGTATGTAATGTTGATAATACTAAATGACCTGTTAATGCACCTCTTAAACCTATTTCTACGGTTTCCTGATCACGCATCTCACCGACCATAAGTATGTCAGGATCTTGACGTAATGCGGTGCGTAATACACTTGAAAATGTTAAATCAATTTTACTGTTTATTTGTACTTGGTTTATTCTTGGTAAACGATATTCAACCGGATCTTCTACTGTAATAATTTTTTTACTCGATTGATTTAGCTCGCTTAGGGCGCCATATAGTGTCGTTGTTTTACCACTTCCGGTAGGCCCTGTAACTAAAATCATACCGTGAGGACGTGTAATTTGATGCCTTAATCTAGCAACTAAATCTTCAGGCATACCAGTTTCATCAAGTGATAAAATGCCTTCCGTTTGATCCAGCAAACGCATAACTACTGACTCACCATACTGTATCGGCATTGTTGACATACGTACATCAACACTATGGCCTTTAATTTTTAAATTAAATCGGCCATCTTGCGGTAAACGCTTTTCTGAAATATCTAATCCCGCCATTAATTTTAGGCGTAAAACCATAGCCGATGCTATTTTGGTTTCTTTTAAAACGTTTTCTTGCAGCACACCATCAATACGTTGCCTGATGCGTAATTGTTTTTCATCTGGTTCAATATGAATATCTGATGCTCGCATTTGTACAGCATCTTCAAAAACCGACTGTAATAACTTACCAACAGTTGCATCACCACCTTCATCAATAAAAGATGTAGATAAATCAAAGTCAGAGCTTTGCTCATATTCTTCGCCTAACTGACTAGCAAAAGATTCAATATCTGCGGTACGTCGATATAAACCATCAAATGCTTCATAAAGTTGAGATTCCATAACAACGGCAAGTTTAAGACGCTTAGGCGAAAGCATTTGTTCAAGCTGATCTAAGCCACTCAAATCAGCGGGATCACTCATACCAATAAGCACAGCATCACCTTGGTCTTCAATAATTAATGCACGTAAACGTCTGGCATGTACTTCAGGTAATAACTTGGCAACTTCAGTTGGAATACGGCGTTGACTAATATCTAGGAATGGTACATCAAGTTGTTGCGCTAAAAACTCAAGTAATTGCTTCTCACCAATGTAATTCAACTCAATTAAGGTGTCCCCTAATTTACGCCCTGTCGTTTTTTGGCTGTTAAGTGCTTGCATCAACTGTTCATTAGTTATGATGTGCTCATGTACTAATAAATCTCCCAGTCGCATTTTTAGCTTTGGTGCAGCCATGACTATTCTCCCAACTCTACTATTCTATTTTTTGCAAACTGCGCTGTTTCATTTGATAAATCTTGCAGTTTTAATGCATTTTGATAACTCATTTTGGCTTGTTTAAAGTAACCTTGACTGTCTTGTGCAATCCCTAGGCCTAACCACCAACGGCCAATATTTGGCGCTAATTGTGTTAATATATTGTAGGCTTTTTCTGCTGCCGAAAATAAGCTCAATTGTTGTGCTGTAGAAGCTAATACTGATTGATATTCTACTAACCGTAAATCATCTAAAACGACCAATTCGTCGTATGCAGATTTGGTCTGCCCTTGACTTAAGTATATACGGGCTTTCATTAAACGAAACTCAACATCTTGGTTATCAAGCGCTAATCCTTGTGATAATAAATTTAATGCCGCTTGATAAGATTGCTTACCAAACCATAGCGCAGCTAATTGTTTACGTGCAAACTTATGTGACGGTACGACTAACAACACCTCTTCGAGTAACTGCTCTGCTCTTTTAATATCTTGATCTGCAATAGCTTGTTCCGCTTGTGCTATTTTTTTTATAGCAAGTTGATCAGGCGTTAATTGTCTACGAGATATTGTTAAGGTAGGCTCTATTGACTGCGCTAGTTCTTTTTCTGCCTGCTCTACAATAATAGTGGCTTCTCTATTTTCTCCTCTCCCTATTTTTTCTAGACTTTGCTTTATTTCAGGTTTTTCTTGCTCAATGAGCTTTTGTTGGGCCATCAGGGACTGATCAGACTCAAGGTTACCATTCACATTTTTTGTAACAGTCGTTGCCGCTAAATTTTCAGCTTCGATAATATTCGGCTCGTTATCATTATTAGGTGAAGTAACGATTGTTTCTATATTATCTTTTTCTCTTTGCTTTTTAGATTGCTCTTGCTCCGGCAATGTACTCTCAGTCATTACTTTATCAGGGACTGTATTATTACCAGACGTTATATTATTTCCAATAACGGTGTTTTTCGATAATGTTTCGTTCGTACGAATACCCCACTTCTGCCAAACAATTACCCCCAATGATATTATTAATAGCAGAATTAGAATAATAATTACCCAGCGCTGACTGCGCGGCTTGCTATCTGTAATAGCTGCATTAGCTGTTAAGGGATTCACCTGCTCTTGCTGACGTTTATCTAAGTCTTTCAGCATTTGATTGATAACACTCAAGGTTGCACTCCAATAAACCAAACTATGATACAAAGCATGATTAAGACAACGACACCAAATATTGTTGTTAGGTTTTGATGCTTTAATTTATGATCTGTACCTTCAGTATCTTTAACCGCCGTTAAAAGGTGTTGACGAGTAATTTTATATTGGCCCTCTCCGAAACTTAACATCAACATTTTATGACATAAAATGTTGACTAACCGGGGAATACCATCACTAAATTGTGCTATTTTCTTACAAAGTGCATGATCAAATAGGGCGGCACCTTTATAACCCGCAATGTTTAACCGGTGATGAATATAACTTTCAACCTCACAAGCATTCATAGGCCGAAGCTGATAAGAAAAAGAAATACGTTGTTTTAACTGCCTAAAGGCATTTTCGGCTAAACGCTGATCTAATTCTGGTTGCGCAAACAACACAACTTGTAATAATTTTCGCGTTTCCGTTTCCAAATTAGTAAACAAGCGCAATGCTTCTAAACTTTCTGCTGGCAATGCTTGTGCTTCATCTAATATTAAAACAACCGAACGTCCTTCATTATGCAACTCCAATAGCCGAGATTGTATCCGTTGGGTAAGTAACTGAACTGACATGCGCTGTGCTTGTTTAACATCTAATTCAACGGCAACGGCTCGCCTTAATTCATCGGGTTTTAAATAAGGATTAGGGATATATGCTGTCACAAAGTGTTCAGGTATTTCATTTAACAACTTCCGGCAAAGTAAGGTTTTACCTGTACCAACTTCACCAATAACCTTTATAAAACCCTCGCCACTTTTTAAAGCTGTGAGTAATACGGCAAACGCCTCATCGTGAGGCGCTAAACCTAAATAAAAATTCGTATTCGGTGTTAACGTAAAAGGTAATTCTCGTAAACCAAAATGATAAAGATACATATTAGCGAGTCACTGATAAAGTCATCATTAAGCTTAATTTTCACTTTCTTCAGGGAACCATTCCTTTAATAAAGCACGAGCATCTTTTAATTGGTTTTTCCATGTATCCTGTCCAATTACAATCGGTTTAAGCATGATCACTAACTCTTTTTTCTCTGTGAGCTTACTTTTACTTTTAAATAATTCCCCCAGAACAGGAATATCACCTAGAAGGGGAGTTTTAGATTCAGAATCAACTTTTCGAGTTTCAATTAAACCACCAATCACTACGATTTCCCCAGACTTAGCACGAATAATAGTATCTGATTCTCGCACGCTACTTTGTGCTAATGGTAAAACAATATCTTCGTTACTTAATCGAATTGTTTTGGTTTGTTCATCGGTTACTGTAACTGATGGATGAACATGTAGTATAACTTCACCGTTAGCATCAATTTGTGGGGTAACGTCTAAAGCAATACCAGAAAAGAATGGCGTTAATTCAACTTGAGGTGTGGTTGTTGTGGCTGTACCAGTAGTAATAGTACTTGAAACATCCGTTACAAAATATTCATCTTCTCCTACTTTAATTACCGCTTTCTGATTATTAGTAGCAGTAATTCTTGGACTAGAGAGCACCTGAACATTGCCTTGTGTCTGAAGTAAGTCAATAACACCACTAAAGTCTTTATTTAAAAAACTTAAACCTGTAACGCCGCCAATAGAGGATGAAATAACATTGCCCGCAATAGAGCCACTAGTTGAAAAAGTAACGTCTGTGCTACCAGCATGGCCTAACACTTGATCCCATCTTACCCCTTGTTGATAATCATCATTAAGAGTAACCTCCATAATTTTAGCTTCAATAATCACTTGTCTACGCAAATGGCCCTGCGTATCAGTAATAAATCGTTTTACTGCTGAAATTTCCTGCGGTAAAGCTCGAACAGTTACTAAGCCAGCTTGAGGTGAAACAATAACTGATCGCCCATTTTCAGAGCCAATCAAAGCAGATAATGTTTCTTCAAGTTCAAGCCAGAAATCAGATTCACTTTCTGTATAAACGTTAGTACCACTGTTATTATTTTGCTGTTGGTTATTCTGATTATTACTATTATTATTTCTATTGTTATTGCTGTTATTACTATTATTGTTATTACTAGTACCAGAATTAGGGTCGTTTTCAGAAACGCCGCCTGAATTAATACGCATACTAGAAGTACCAAAACGTTTCACAAACAAGTAATCTAATGGGATTGTTTCAGTACGAATTCCAGCTGGATAAATTTGAATAACTCTGCCAGAACGGCGAACTTCATAGCCATATAGTTGTTCGATTACATCAAAAGCTTCACTTAATGTGACATCTTTTAAGTTTAAGCTTATAGTTCCGCTGACATCAGGATGAATAGCAATACTATATGGAGAGTCTTCCACCAATGCTGCAAAAAATTGCTGTGCGTCAACGCTATTGGCAGCTATTGCTAATCGTTTTTCAGCCAGTAACCCTTGCTTTGCTTGTTGCATATTTTGCTGCATTAATTCTTGCTTTACGGAATTAGGTAACTGACTTAATGGTTTTGGCTGCTGTGATTTATCAGTCTCACTAATTGCCTCATCTAAAGCTTGATTTACTTCAGTTGGCGCATCTGGCGTACTTTCACATCCCATTAAAACGATAAAAATGGAAGCGAGTGTGACACTTTTTTTCAATTTATTCATACCTAACTTACTTTTCATTTTGATTTGCCACTATTGGTGAAAATAACGATAACTCAAGGTGTTTATCTGGCGATGACAACACCACATTTTTCTTATTAATTTGCTTGAGTTGATACTGTTCAATGCGATCACCTACCTTTAGCACTTTGCCATTAATAATCACAGTTGAGTGTTCCCCGTTATCAACAATAGACTGTAATTGCATGGTCGATTTAACATGATGATATGCAACTGTACTTGAACCCGATAATGGACGCGTAGGATCCACTTCTTGTGCAACAACCTGCCCTGTAAGCATAAAAACTAAAGTAGTAACAAAAGTGATTAATTTATACACCTATAAACTCCTTTTTAGTGCTTAAGCTATATAGTTCAACCTCTAAAATACTCTGAGGATATTCTTTTAATTTATAATCAAACTTTTGCCAAAAAAATGTCCACTTTAATTGCTCTAACTGAGAAAGGTAATCTCTTAATTGGAAATAATTACCTGATAACGTCAATTTAATACCATGTTTATATAAAGTCAGTGATGGTATGTCTTTATCTAAATTATCGGTATTGTTTTGAGGTTGAACTGTTTTATTACTTTCCAGTTGATTATCTGAACTCACCTCAGCTTTAGCTATTTCAGGATTTATAGAAACAGGTTGTGCCGGAATGACATCAAAAGCAAGTAGAGACACCCCTTTTTGTAATTGGAGAAGCTCAATTAAGGCATACCGCATTTGAATAGGGTTAATGAGATCAGATGTTAAACTTAATAATGCGGTATCTATTTGTTCAAGTTTATTTTCATATTGAACAATTTGGCCATTAACCGCTTCATTAGGATCTTCCAATAAGGCTTGTTCAAATATATTCAGTGTTTGTTGTTTTGCTTTTATATTTGACTCAATTTGTTTAATGTCTTTTGAATAAGTGTCACTACGCATGCTATTTTCATCGATAAATAAGCTGTATAAAACAAACGAAATAGCAACGACACCCGTTAATAAAACTAATATTTGCTCACGTGGAGTAATTACTTGGAACTTATCACTATAATCTCGCCAAAAGGTACTCATTAATTGCCCCCTTTAACAGGCTGAACTTTTGTTGTACTCACGCTAAACATCGTCAGACCCTCTTCATTTTCAGATAAACTAAAGTGGGTAAATTGCTTTCCTGAGAGAAAGGTAGAAGATTCAAAGCCGGCAAGCCATTGGGGTACTGAATCAGCTGTTTTTGCTACACCTGAAAAGCTAAGTTGTCCTTGATTCATATTCACTTGCTCAAGGCTCACTGATTTATGATGTAACATAGCAAGCTCTGTCATGGCAGACGAAAAGCCAGCAGCATAGGTTTGTGATTGATCTGTTAACTGGTTATGCAACACTTTTTTATTAGCCAAGACCACTTTTAATTTATTTAATCGTTCGAGTAATTTAGCGTCTGCACGATTACTACTTACTTTTTGCTGTAACTCATCTAATAATTTTTGTTGCTCTAATTGTTGCTGGTTAACTTGTTGATATTGTCGAGCAAGATTATCAGTTGATATCTGACTATAAACCATCCAAGCGATCATAAAAATCAATAACGCACACCACAAAAAAACTACTCGGGCTAACGACAATAATGGGCGTTTGGGTAATAATTCAGGCTGAAGTAAATTTATGGCTAATTTAGGCATTTAGCTATAATTCCTCCATATGAGTTAACTGACTTGCACCGAAACAGGCACTACAATCTCGGGCGTGAGTAATAGCATCAGGGACCGTAAAAATATTCACAGGTACGTGAGCATTTTCAGCTAATTTTCGCGCTAAAAAGGCTTCATTTTTCATCGGGATAAGCACTTCAATTGAGCGAATTGGGGCCTGTTTTAGCTGACGTTCATAATAATCGGTAGAGCGTTGTATTTCCAAACTCAAAGCATCAACAACACTCATGCTAAGTTCTTCCTCAGATTTACTGGCAATATTTGCCATACCTCTGAGGCGACGGTAGAAGAAGAGTTTATTTTTTTTCACAATAAGCAATAAAATCTCTTCATTGGGTTGTTGGCAAACTAAAAGAATGGCGTCATCACTTTGAGGTACTAAACTGCTAAAAGCAAACTCTTCAATTGAAATAGATTTCACACTAAAACCATTATCAATTAACTGTTCTACATAAGGAGATAATTCAGCCTTGGAAGCGCATACCACATGAACCTTTTCAATACCACCTGAGGTCATTGGAGCATCAAAATAATCAAGTACCATATCGTTAGGTTCAATAGAAACTAAGTCTTTAATCTGCCACTTTAGCGCTTCTTTTAATTCATCATTTGGAATATTAGGTTTGTCGATTTGCACAATTTGGCTTTGCTGTGCAGATAACACTAGGTGACATTGTCCGCTCAAAGATAAGTCTTTCGATAAGCTTTTTAACGCAGGGCTGTAATTTTTATCTAACGCAGCTAACTCGTTAAAGTTAATACTACCGTCATCAAGGACGCTACAGCAGGCAATTGAGTGCTGACGAAAACAAAGTCCAATTTGACTTTGTTTATTTGATTTGGAAAATAATTTACTTAGTCGCATATTTAATGACATTATCGATATTATTGTTAGTGTAAACGAACTGTCTTACTTTCATTATCCCTGATTAGGTGCCCTGCGCAAGTTTTTTCAGTATTATGTTGTTAATAAAGTAATAATAATAAATTAACATCATTAGCTAATGAAAAACATCTCTCGACTACAAACTCTTAACCACCCATTATTTGCTAGGCATCAAGTTAAAGTATCAATTAAACGTGACGATCAAATACATCCAATTATTTCTGGCAATAAATGGCGTAAACTCAAATATAATTTACAGTATGCCAAGTTAAACCAATATAAGGGCATCATAAGCTTTGGTGGTTGCTATTCAAATCATCTTCACGCACTTGCTTATGCATGTCAACAGCAACAGCTAAAAGCCCTAGCTATTGTACGAGGTGAAAGCATTAATCAGGATAATTACACCCTTTCTTGGGCAAAACATTGGGGAATGCAACTTTCTTTCGTAGATCGCCAAACCTATCGTCAACGTCACGAAACAGACTACTTGTATACACTTCAACAATTATACCCTGATCATTTTTTAGTACCTGAAGGCGGTAGTAACCAACTTGCTTTAGAAGGTATAGGTGAAATAATTAACGAGTTAAATCAACAAACAACATTTGATCATTTATTAGTCCCTGTCGGCAGTGGTGGTACCCTAGCTGGTTTAATAAAACAAGATAACAATCAACATAACATATTAGGAATTGCTGTCCTTAAGCAAAGCAATTACTTACTAAATGAAGTTAAGACCTTACTCAAAGATAATAAAAGCCATCACCGTTGGAGTATTGAAAATGATTATCATGGTGGCGGTTATGCTAAGTTTTCTACTGATAATGCTAATAAGATATTGCAGTTTTCAAAAGAAACAGGCGTTCAATTTGAGCCTATATATTCAGGAAAAATGTTACTCGGCTTTTTAGACTTGCTTGAAAATGGCTACTTTAACGTTAATCAACACATAGTACTGCTTCATACTGGTGGCTTACAAGGTATTGCCGGTTTAGTTGAGCAAAATAGATTATCAGCTAGTGAATGGCCTTTACCACCTGCACCACCGGCTTGGTAAAAAAATGTCCTTGTCCGCCATTTACCCCTAATTTTTTTAATATGCGCCACTCTTCTTCGCATTCAATGCCTAAGGCATAAATATTGATATTAAGAGGCTTACAAATAGCTTTTAAGCTTTGGACAACTGTCTGATTTTCTGGCTTATTATGTATATTAAGTACTATACTACGATGAAGCTTAATTGACGATATAGGGCACTCTTTTAAGTATTGGGAACTCACAACATATTGCCCAACTTTGTCTGAAAGCAAACTCATTCCTTGTGCCTTAAAGAAGTCCATAACGGGCTTTAATAAAGGTAAATTATGAACTAAATGATATTCACTTATTTCAATAATTATTTTACTAGCGACATTCGGGTATTTATTCAAAATCACCTTAAATTTGTCAATAAATTGAATCGATAATAGCGATTCTATCGATAAGTTTAAACTACAACCTTCTTCCTGAAGTTCATGAGTTAGCAATTTACAAACCTGCTCAACAATTAGTAAGTCAACTTTCACAGTAAAGCCACACTTATGCACCATTGGCATAAAAACTCTAGCATTCAATAATTTCCCTTCTGTATCTCGAATTTTAGCGAGGACCTCATGATGTAATATTTTATTTGTGTCTTGCTCTATCACTGGCTGAAAAAAAATAACAAATGCATTATTGTCAATAATCTTGGTTAATAAGGTACGCCATTTTAATGATCCTTTAGCTTGCTCAACTTCATCTTTATCATACATAAACCACTGTGAAGGTCCTTGTAATTGAGCAGAACGTAGCGCCATATCAGCTTCTGACATAACTTGATAAGACTTTGCATTGCATTGGAAAAAACTAATACCAATATGAACAAATTCATCATTACTAATACCAATAGGAAGTGGTACTGACATTAGGTTTTTTACTAATCGAGAAGCTAATTTTTCTGTTTCTTTTACATAAATATCTGGAATAAGTAATGCGATTTCAAATTCATTACGCCGAGCAATAAAATAGCTTGGCAAGTGTGTTAATCGATGTTGTATGGTATGAATTAATGTTGTCAATAAAACTAATGCTTGTTGTTTACCATGCAGGCTTTGAATTATGTCGCATTCTTTAAAGTGAAAAAATAATACCGCGCCATGTGCTCCCTCTTCCTTTAATAAGGCCTCTAAACGATTATTAAAATATTCTCGATTACCAATGCCAGTTTCACCATCCAATAAAGCTTTTTCTCTTAATAACATGTCAAATGAACTGTTCTCTGTAGATTCTGTTAGCAATTGCTGTTGAAGCTTAGCAATCGCAACGGCTACAGAATAATTGGCCGTGTTCGGTGAAATAATGCTTTCATTATTATTTTTGTCTGCCCACTCCTCTATCGCTTGAATAGGTTCAAAACTTTCGTTTACTTTTGTTATCAACACCCTTTTAAATCTTGCGATAATAAAAAACATTAAAACAGCAGCAATCACTATAACAATCGATATAACGAATTGACTTGAAATAAGAAGATTAAGCGCCAACAAGGCAAAAAATATAGAAGCAATCGCTGCCTGTATAACGATAAAGCCAAAATTAATAACTTTTACTAACTGTGCTTTAGTAGCAACCATAAGTCTAATTTTTTATTTTATAATGAAATTAATTATTTATAGTGTAGACGGGAATAGCTTTTCTAGGTAATTTAATTTTCCCATAAAAAAACGCTGCACAAGGCAGCGTTTTTTAGCAAATTAAAGGCAATTGTAATTATGCTTCAGCAATAACAATTACTTTAATGCTTGTATCTACATCGTTATGTAAGTGAATAGCAATATCAAATTCACCTGTTTCACGAATAGTACCTAAAGGCATACGTACTTGAGCTTTCGCTACTTCTACGCCAGCTTCAGTAATTGCATCAGCGATATCTTTAGTACCGATAGAGCCGAATAATTTACCTTCATCGCCTGCAGTTGAAGCAATAGTTACTTCTGCTAACTCAACGATTTTAGCTGCTTTAGCTTCAGCAGCATTTAATGCTGCAGCTAATTCTTTTTCTAAATCAGCACGACGAGACTCAAAGTGCTCAACGTTTTCTTTAGAAGCAAATACAGCTTTACCTTGTGGTAATAAAAAGTTACGTGCATAACCAGACTTAACAGTTACCTTGTCGCCAAGGCCGCCTAATTTGGCGATTTTATCAAGAAGAATTACTTCCATTTTCAAAACCCCTTATTAGGTTACTTATGTAAATCAGTATATGGTAATAACGCTAAATAACGAGCACGCTTGATCGCACGACCAAGTTGACGTTGATATTTAGCAGCAGTACCAGTAATACGGCTAGGAACAATTTTACCACTTTCAGTGATATAGTTTTTTAACGTAGCGATATCTTTATAATCGATTTCGCTAGCGCCTTCCGCAGTAAAGCGGCAGAACTTACGACGTCTAAAAAAACGAGACATGGATCTCTCCTAATTAATCATTTCAATTTGTTGAGCATGTAACACTAAAAGCGGATTTCCGTTTCTAGATTCGTGACGATTAATAAAACCTGTCACTTTTATGTTACTACCCGAAATTAACTCACGTGTTAATAGTGATAATTCGCTAGTAGCCACTACTTGTATTCGTACAAACGCTTGTCTGTTCATACCTGCCTCTTGTTGAATTGACTTATGGTCAATTGAAAATTGGCAATGTTCTATACCTGCAGGACTCGTTGAAAACTTTGGTGTTTTTACCACTTTTCCAACTAATACTAAGCAATTTTCTATCACAGATTACTATTCTTCGCTTGCCGCTTCTTCTACAGTTTCAGTAGCTTTTTCAGCAGGAGCTTCTTCAGTAACCTCTTTCTTAACTTCACGACGGTCTTCTTTAGCAACAGCCATAGGTGATGCTTCAGTTACCGCGTTTTTCGTGCGCATGATCATGTTACGAATAACAATATCGTTATAACGGAAAGAAGTTTCTAATTCATCAATAACTGATTGAGGCGCTTCAATGTTAATTAAAACATAATGTGCTTTATGTAGTTTATTGATTGGGTATGCTAATTGACGACGACCCCAGTCTTCTAGACGGTGGATTTTGCCTTCAGCAGCATTGATCAAGTCAGTATAGCGCTGGATCATACCAGGTACTTGTTCACTCTGATCAGGGTGAACCATAAATACGATTTCGTAATGACGCATTACGAGCTCCTTACGGTTGTAGTCTCTTATCCGGCTCAGCCAATCACCAGTATTGAGACAAGGAACAAAAAATTAGGGCTGAATTAAGGTCGCGTATTGTATGTAAAAGCAAAGTAAATAACAAGCTTAAAATTCAAGCAACTTATGTAGTTTGATTTTAATTCAAATTTTTAAATATACGCCCTGAATATTCAGCATTAAATTTTTCAATTGCGCCACGCTTCTGCATGGTCACAAATACCGTTTTCCCGTCAACGCCACCAAATGCGACATTGGTAGGAAATTTCCCTTTCAACGTGACTTCTCGTATTAACTTTCCTTTTGGGGAAACGATTGCAATCACGCCTTTACCATAACGAGCAATATATAAATTACCTTGTTGATCAGTACGCATGCCATCTAGGCCAAAATCGTCAAAATGAATTAATAGGCGTTTATCACTGATGCTACCATCATTTGCCAAGCGATAACGCCAAACGTTTCGTTGCACACTTTCATTAACATACAAGGTTTTATTATCTGGGCTAACTTCAATACCATTGGTCGTACCCATTTCTTTCACGAGCAAACGCGCTTTACCCTCTTTATTCACTCGCCAAAGTTGTCCGGTATTTTTTGCCCAATTAGGATCACTGGCAAAAATGATACCGTTATCCATAATAGCGATATCATTGGGTTGATTCATCATCGAAGAATGCGCATAAACCTTAACACTGTCAGTTTTCAGTTGATGACTTTCTAACTGGTTACTAATTAGGTCTTTGTTATTAATAGTTAGCACATTATGATTAACATAATCGGCAATATACATATTACCGCTTTCATCGAAACGAATACCATTACCAATAGAACCATTACTTAATTTTACCAATAAAACCACTTGGTTTTTATCGATTACACGCCCAATAGTGCCTTGTTCTCGATAATTGACGACAAAAAGATCACCATTTTTAGCAACTGCCGGGCCTTCAATACCGCTTGTAAACGTACCATCACCAACCCAATCTTCACTTTGATATAAATCCCTTTGCTTAAGTGGAGTATCCGTAGCACAAGCAACTTGACTTGCTATAGTAAACAGTAAAAACAGTGTGAAAATTTTGAACATGGTAATTCCCGTAAAAAATGAAACAATAAGTTAATATAAAAGCTTAACGACATGATGATAATAATTGACTAATATGAGGCGCCCCTGCAAGTACCTGTTCTCGAGGAGTTATCATTATTGAAGTTAGTTTTTTCCGTATGTTAGTTTGCTGCGCCTTTGTCAGTACTTCTATTTTTTGGCAATGGTTAATCACCGCAATACTCAAGTCAATAAAGATATCGAGTTCATTCAATATCGATTTTATATTAAGACTTTCTTCCAATGTACTAGCAACTTTTTGAGTGGGATGGTCTGGTAAAGTTAAATTTTCCTTAAGATATTCACTTGCTTCTTTCCAACGAGATAAACGCGCTTTGGTTGCTGACAATGCCGACAAGTCACCGGCTATCACTGTATTGATCTCTTGCTTCATTGCGCGAATATTTCGGCTTTCTACCGGAAGGTAATCAACAAAGTAATTAAGTGCTGCTTGCTGATGATAATTGTTTTGCTGGAATTTTAAGTGATGTCGCGTGTAATAATGGGCAGGCTCGAACGCTTGAGCGATAATAGCTAAGGCGTTATCTATTGATGTAAGCATACTAGTGTCAGTAACTAATGGTGATACGCTCGCAGCCATACCACGTTGTTGTTGTACTTGATGCTGTAAGCCAATGATATTTGCTGCGTAACTATCCATAAGATGCAAACGTTGATACATATTATCTACATCGGTAAGACTCTTAGGTGACCATAAGCGCTCGGCAATAGCGAATAAACGCGGCCATATGCGTAAATCAATATTATGTTCATTAACCATTTCAGCCCATAATGTCGCCTCTCCCCCTAAAATATTTTGAGCTTGTACATTATTGAGTTGCGGCTGAAGGTTAATCGTTGTTGTTTGAAGTTTTTTTTCTTCTATGTCAGCATTACTGGCGTTCACCGCGTAATAACTATTGCCTATTTTTACGCTGCCACTTAAAGTGTTTTGAGCTAAAGAAACCTCAAATTGTAAAGGCCCCATCCAGCTATCAATAGTAAAAACTAATGACTTGTCAACTGACTTTAAGGCAATAGATTTTTGAAATACTACTTGCTTATCATTGCCATTATTGAGTTGCAGGTAAGCTTTTTGAATACCTTTATGAGGTTTGTTATTTAAATGATTACTTACCTCATCATTTTCTGTTTTTTGATAAATAACTGTCAACCGGCCTTTAACCGCACTACCTTTTAAACGAGGTATAATAAAGGTGTGTGTATGCCATTTTTCATTAGGTGCAGGGGCTAATGCTAATCTCTGTAAATTACCTTCGCCTTTAAAAGAAGGTTGCCCTTGAGGATCATTTAAATAATGAAAACTCGCGTATTGAGGTTGATCAATATAATACCCTGTGGAGAGAAGCCCTTGGTAACCACTCGCTGCAATAGTATTAAGTGAGTCTAGTCCTCGCCAAGATTGCACCATAATATTTTTAGGTAATTCAGGGTGAAAAATTTCATCCCACCCCATCATATTCCGGTTATATTTAGCTAATATTTTTTGGATTTCACTATTAAAGTAACGATGAACATCATCACTATCGCTTAGCAATTGTTCTTGCATTAGTTTCTGTATAGATGCACTTTCTTGCCATTGCTTAGGATTTACTTCATCGCCACCAATATGTAGATAGCTATCAGGAAACAAACGGCTTAGCTCTTCAACAATAGAGTCAATAAACTGATATACCTTAGGGTTGCTAACATCAAGTAAGGGTTCAAAAACGCCCCAGTGCCTTTCCATTGCGTATTTTTTTTGTTGTGTAATGAGTTCTGGGTAAGCAACGGCAATGGCAGAGGCGTGTCCTGGCACATCAAATTCTGGGATCACTCTAATGCCTAGTAAACTGGCATAATTAACCAAGTCTTTAATTTCATTCTGTGTGTAATATAAGCTATCGGATGCCTGTTGATGAAGTTTAGGGTAGGTTTTAGATTCGATTCGCCAGCCTTGATCATCTGTTAAATGCCAGTGAAATACGTTCAATTTTGCTGCAGCCATGCCATCAAGTTGTCTTTTAAGTGCCGCGAGTGGAATAAAGTGACGTACACTATCAATTAGCAAGCCACGCCATTTAAATCGTGGTTGATCGTTAATCGTTAATTGTTTAAGTGATAAAAATTCATCAGAAGCTAACACAAGAAGTTGCTGCAAGGTTGTTAACCCATGTAAAGCGCCAAAATCAGTCGCAGCATTAATAATAATCCGTGCTTGATTCTCGTCTGATTGATGATGTGTAATGATTAATTGATAACTTTCATCATATCCTAATTGAGGAAATTCATACGTATTAGCTTTTACGTTTACAACTACATCCGCATTTTGTTGAGTAGCTATGGCTGAAAAGCCAAGAAAATTGCCTTGCTCAATTTTTGCTAATTGTTTATTCAAACGCTTAAGTGCGTCTTGTTGTCTTTGCAAACTCATCCCCTGAAAGTGAATTTTAGGGTATTTTTTTAAACGTACCGAACCTTGTCCTATCAAAATTTGTTGTGGGCAAGGCATCAAATTAAAACATGACTTTTCTTGTAATTGGTCTTCAACAAAGAAAGCTTGCACAGGTATATGCCAAGTTAAAAAACTTAAAAATAACAATGTAAAAGTTAAATTTTTACTAGAAAATATATTATTCATTGAATTCTGCTTCTAAACGGGAATTAGTACCCTTGGTTTGTTGACTCACTGCGTTTTTTTGATAAGTGATCATGCTAACAACGATACCAGCGAAGAGTGCGCAACTCATTGCAGGGATGATAGCGTTGCCCCAGTACTGATACCAACCTTGGTGCCATGTGATGGTAATTGCACCTAACATTCCAAAAAACAAGCTAGCAATAGCACCTTGCCAGGTATATTTAGACCAAAGCCTCCCCAGTAAACCACAAGCACACATTCCTGACATTAACACTGCAATCATGCTCGTTATGTAGCTAATAATATTATTCGACATTAACGCTAATAGTAGTGCAGTAATAATAGTGAATACTAAACCTACACGAGAAAACAAAATCATACGAGCGGCAGGTGGTTTTTCTCCTGTTATCAGTTGATACAAATCAGTAAGTAACACGCTAACACCTGCAATAGCATCAGAGCTTGCACTTGATAATGTCGCAGAAATGCCTGCGATAATAATGAGTATACCAAGTGCTACCGGTAATACGTGTAGCGCAATATGAGGAAAAGCATAGGCCGGATTTTCTAAACTATCTGTCATTGCGTATGCACTCATTCCTAAAATAGCAGGGATCAATGAAAAGCCTAAGTAAAGTAATCCAGAATAAATAAACGACTTTCTGATACTACTAACATTTTTACCTGAATATATACGTTGACGGAAAGAGGGTGTCGCTAGTACTCCCACTAAAATAGCAACGGCTAATGAAAAAGCGGGGAGTACGCCTATTTTATCTAGTGCTAAGAAACTGATGTTTTCAACTGGCTGTGCGTCTAGCATATTCTGCCAACCACTTATTTGTTCACTAGCTAAGTAATCAACGGAGAAATAAGCCATTAATATAAACCCGACAAATAAAATTAATGCTTGAATAGAGTCGGTCCAAATGACCGCGGTGTAACCACCAATAACAATATAAATTGAAAAACTCAGAGCAATAATCACTTTAGCCAAGCTAATATCTAGGCCTGTCAGCCAAGATAAGTACATACCACCGCCAATAATGTGTGCACCTAACCAGCCAATACTTGCGGCATATATAATGAAAGCAATAATATTTTTAACATAAGGATGGTTATCAACATAATAAGCAATTTCTTCACTCATCGTGGTAAATTGTAACCGTCTAACAGGTGCAAATAACCAAGCCAGTAGTAATATTCCTGTTGCACCACCTAAACCATATAGCGTTCCTGCCCAACCGTTATAATAAGCAAAACCAACCGCCCCCATTGAAGACCCTGTACCTACCATTGTCGCAACTGTTGTGCCTAATGAAAGTAGCAATGGTACATTTCTCCCCGCCAGCAAAAAATCATCACCTGATTGTTGTTTACGTGAAACTAACCAACCAATAGCGATCATTGCGAGAATGTAAGCAATAAATGCGGCGAGAAAAATGTGTTCCATTTTAAGTCCTAAATATTCATCAATACTTAATAAAGCCCTTAGTAAAGGCTTAACTATCAATTAGCTAAGGCGCTTTATAGCAAGTAACATCAACCTCAACTTTACAATCAACAACTAAATCAGCCACCATACAAATACGTGCTGGAGGGTGTTCACCAAAAACTTCTTTAAACACTTTATTAAAAGACTGAAAATAACGCGCATCAGTTAACACAACCGTTACATGGGTAACGTCAGCTAAACCATAACCTGCTTCGGCCATAATTAGAGTGCAGTTTTCAATGGCAATACGTGACTGCTCAATAATTCCGCCTTCAACAACTTCGCCATCTCGCATCGGTGTTTGACCTGAAACTCTCAACCAACCACCTGCTTCAACAGCTCTTGAAAAAGGTAAATGTTGACCACCAGTTCCTTGACCGCCTTCAGCACCATATCGTTTAATTGTCATTTAATTTTCCTTACTGCTTGATAATAATGAGTTCTGTCACTCACATCGTTGATTAATTTTCATGTGCTAGAAATCGGCCAGCACCTTTGCTATTTTTAAGTATTTCATTTGCGTAATAGGTCAGTTGCCCATTAACCCAGACTTTTTCTATACCTTCTGATACTAAAAATGGTTCGGTAAAGCTGGCCTGATCTTTTATGGTGTTGGCATTAAAAAGTACAATATCAGCGAAGTAACCTTCTCGAATAAAACCCCGTTGCTTCAACTTAAATTCAGTCGCACTCAATCCTGTCATTTTATGAATAGCTTGTGCTAATGCTAAAGTTTGGTGATCTCGACTGTAATGCCCAAGTACTCGAGGAAATGTTCCCCACAGACGAGGGTGTGGATGCGGATCGCAAGGTAAGCCATCAGAACCAATCATGCTATAAGGCGCTTGCATAATCTGACGAACATCATCTTCTAGCATACAATGATACACAGCACCTGCTGGTTGTAGTTTTCTTGCTGCTTCAATAAGGGAGACTTGCCATTGTGCCGCAATGTTAGCTAATAATTGTCCTGACTTTTCAGGGTGGGTTTCAGACCAAGTAATAAAGATCTCAAAATCGTCTGTTACCTGAGACAAATCTAAGGTGCTAGAGCTAGCATTATACGGATAACAATCACAGCTAATTGCTTGGTTTTCTCTTGCTTGTGATATATGTTGCAGTACTTCGGATGAGCGTCCCCAGTTGTTTTTCCCCGCACACTTTAAGTGTGAAACAATAACAGGAACCTTACCTTGCTTCCCAAGCGAGAAGGCTTCATCTAGTGCACCGATAATACCGTCAAACTCGGTTCTTAAATGCGTAGTATATATAGCATTATATGGCGCAAGGGTTGACACTAATGCTTGCACTTCACTTGTAGGTGCCGCATTCGCATTATGATAAGCAAGGCCTGTACTTAAGCCTTTAGCCCCTTGTGATAATGCAAGGTTTAGCAAATCAACCATCTGCTTTATTTCAGATTCACTCGCGCCTTTATCTAAGTCCTTCATTACTTGTGCGCGTAAGCTAATATGGCCAACAAGTGCTGCTACATTTAGATTAGGGCGAATATTATTAAATGCCTCTATAAAATCATTTAATTCGGGATAAGCAAATTCATCTTTCTGACCTAATAAATTAATCGGATCCACTGGTGTAGCATTAGCCACATAAGGGCTAGCACTTATCCCACAATTACCAATAATGACACTTGTCACTCCTTGGCTAATTTTATTCATCATTACAGGGTTGCGTAAAACTTCAAGGTCATCGTGGGTATGAACATCAATAAAGCCAGGGGAAACAACCAAACCTTGAGCATCTATGACTTCGATTGCCGATAAAGTATTTAAATCACCTATTTTAACAATTTTGTCACCTTTTATAGCGATATCTTGCTTAACACTAGGGCTACCACTGCCATCAAACACTTCACCATTTAATATCAAAACATCAAAAATTTCCTGTAGAGGTGTAGCGGAATTTGATTCTTGATGCACACCTAATCTCCTAAAGGTAAACGTTTAAGACGATCTTCCATAATCTCACTATTTTCATCACAGTATTGTTCTCGGTGACAATCAAGGTGCATTTTAAGGCGTCGTAATTTTTCACGTGATTTACGTTGATTTTTCATTGCTAATTCATTTGATAAAATATCAATCGCAGCCATCATTACGTAACGTGATGCGCTAGGTTTGAATATATAATCACTTTCTTGTGTCGCTATCGGCAAATGAAAATCAGCAAAGCTCCCTAGTTTACCTTCAGGGCAAATCGCAATAATCATTGCACCATATTCCTTTGCTATTTGAGCTGCACTATATACATCGGGGCTTACTCCTCCTAATGACAAACAAACCACCACATCTTTAACATCGACAGTAGCCGCTGTCATACGCATCATCATAGGATCTGAGTGGGCATTACTTGGGATACCTAAGCGAAAAAAACGATTCTGGCATTCTTGTGCCATCATACTACTGCCACCACCAACACCAAAAATAAGTGTATGTTTTGCGTCACATACATACTGACTGGCTTGTTCAACAACTTCGTCTTTTATCAGGCCTGCATTAAGCGCCAAAATATCATGTATCGATTGGTATACATGAGAAATCCCTTGTTTATCCACATTACTTTCACTAATAAAACGAGCGCCAACCGCAGCCGACTGCGCTAATTTAAGTTTTAACTCACGTACATTCGCACATGTTAACGTACGAGCTAAACGCGTAATACTGGCATGACTCACCTGTGCTTTTTCTGCGAGTTCATTGATAGGAGCATTGGCAGCGTAATTAATGTCAGCTAAAATAAATCGAGCAACTTTTTCCTCTGCGGGACTAAAATGACGTAATCCTTCTTTAATTTTATTTACAATATCCAAGGTAGTGCCTCACTTTATTTGAAAAATGAACTTATTGGCTTTTAAGTTTAATTAGAAAAAAGTAGCTATGGTTTTATTAACAATATAGTTTTCATCCATAACACCGATACGACGCCACTTATCCATAGTCAAACATGGATGTGAACTTGAGAAAATAACAATATCACCTGGTTTTAAATCAGAATCGGGGTCAATATTCATCATACAATGTTGATCCATAATATGAGTAACATTCCAGTGACTATTGGCTTTTTTGGGGGCCTTATCTCCTGGGCGATAAACATATTCAGGAGTAGGTAAACCCGCATCAAAAGCAACATCTCGCTTCCCTAAACCTATGATCGCTAAACCAGCCTCGGGAACTGAATGTACATAAGCCCAAAGCTCAAGGCTTGATATTAACTCACCTGAAATATCACAAGCCTGTTGACTACGTGAAAGCACTTGCATTTGTGCGCTCTGATAAATACCTGTGTCATGGATTAAGTAACACCCGGGTCGGATAATCACTTGAAAATTAGCGTTACTATGATTTACATCAGCCATTAACTGTTTTGACACAACATCATACCAAGCCGATCCCGCACCAGTTAAAATAACATCAGAGGTTGAGAAAGCATTAATAGCCATTAATTCATTAGTTAATGATTTTATATCATTAATAAATTGACAAATTTTTTCTTCGGCATCATCACCGTGTATCACGCCTTCGTAGAAACTTAAACCACAAAGCTTCAAACATTTACTTTGTGTGATCACATTGGTAAGTGCTGAAATATTATTGAAGTTTCTCCAGCCACAACGACCACCCTCAACGCCCATTTCAATTAAGATGTTTAATGTGACACCTCTTTGTGAAAAATATTGATCTAGCTGATTAGCATTTTCTACGGAATCGACAAAACAATAAAACGTTAAGTCTCCTTTAGACAATAAATCAGCAATGACTTTACAATGATATTTGCCTATTAGTTGATTAGCTAAAATAATACGTTTTATACCGTTTTGATAAGCGTTAACTACTTGTGGAACCGTGGCTAAACTTATTCCCCAGCAACCATATTCTAATTGCAACTTAAATAATTCAGGTGCCATAGAAGTTTTGCCATGAGGAGCTAATTTTACTTGTGAACTTTCACTAAAACTTTGCATCCACTTTGCATTATTCAATAAAGATTGCTCATTAATAACAGCAATTGGAAAGCTCACCTCTTCTTCCAAAAGATTCCAACTACTATCATCGTTATTTTTATGAGCACCACTTCCTTTTTCAAAACTATTTGAAATGAAAGTATTTCCTATATTATCCATTGATATTTAAGCCTTCATGCATATAAGCCTGTTACTTAACCTTTAATAAAAATATCGTTATTGGTTGAAAACAAGCACTAAATAGCAAAAATGTATTGATTTATTAAGTATAGTAATGTTAAAAAGTAACTAGTTCAACACAAGTTTATTGTTATTTTATAACTTACACTTTTAATGTTGCACTTAGAGTGGCGACTTATCTATGAATGATAGGTGATTTAAAGGAAGAAGGAATCACATTAGAACAAGAGCTGACGCAACCCTTACACACGTTGCTGCATCAAAATTCATGTTTTACTATAAAATTTATCGTTAAGTCGCTTCACTCGACTTGTAAAACAATAATTATTTATTGTTTTACAAATAAATAATGTTAGCGACTAAACCATTCTTAGTAATTGGTATCGTATATGTGATAATAAAAATTATAAAATATCTGCTCAAGTCCTTGGTGGTCATTTTCAGTAAAGCGTACTTTCAACCCTCCTAAACTTTCAAAAAAGCGGTTAAGTTTATTTATATAGCAAGCTTTGGTAAGACTATTAGCACACTGCATTGCTACTTTACTAAACAGCTTAGCATTGGAATAACCTTCAAAAACAATACGGTCAAAGCCTTTTAAATTAGCCGCTTTGGCATCTAATCTAAACTCTTCGCACAGAAGTAATTCACAATTTTTAGGGTCGGGGAAGACTTCTGTCACCAACACTCTCGCAGGTACTTTAATTTTATTAAATAAGTCTTGGCTAGAAATAAAAGACACAGTAGAGAAATATGGGCTAAAGCCCTTAGAGGAAGCTAAATTAATCAACCGAGCAAAAGGCTCGTAAGTACCAACAAACGCAACGGCATCGATTAAATGTTGACTAAAAATATCAAGTGACAGCTCGATATCCTCAGTATTACGACGATATCTTGTCGTTACCACTGGTTTAAGGCCATATTGTTTTAATACTTTTAAGTAGCCGGCTTCTACAGCGTCACCAAACTCATCCGCCTGAACCATTAGGGCAATATTTTTAACTTTGACAGTATTTATTAAATAATTGATTTGCGCCTGAGCTTCTTGAAAATAACTTGCTCGTAAATTAAATATATTAGGCTTTACTGGTATACGTAAAAAATCAGCTCCTGAAAAAGGTGTTAATAATAGTGGTTCATACTTTTTAAGTAACGGAATAATCGCATGTGAAGTAGGCGTACCAACATAATTAAATAAAGCAAATAACTCGTCTGACTCAAGTACTTTTTTTGTATTTTGGTAAGTTTTAAATGGTTCATAACCATCATCCAACATAATTAACTTAACATGTTGGCCATTAATTCCCCCTAATTGATTAATTTTATCAAAATAAAGATTAGCGCCTTGATTTAGTTTAATCCCCAAACTTGCCGCAGGACCAGTTAGTGCACTTGAGCTCACTAAGACAATGTTATTCTTTTGCTCTGCGTATACAACAAAGCAAAACAGTATGGTAGAAACCAATACACGAAACATGTACTTTGCCAAACAATGCACCATTTTTATTTATATCACTTATCGCCGTTGACGAACAATTTCGAACAAACAAATTCCTGTGGCAACAGACACATTCAAACTAGATACACTGCCTTCCATAGGAAGTTTAACTAATTGATCACAATGCTCTCTTGTCAACCTACGCATACCTTTACCTTCAGCGCCCATCACTAGAGCCATAGGCCCATCCAACGTGATATCATATAAGCATGTATCTGTTTCACCTGCAGTGCCAATAATCCAAATCCCCATTTGCTGTAGTTGTTTCATTGTTCGGGCTAAATTGGTTACTTGTACCAAAGGGACCGTTTCAGCTGCGCCAACAGCGACTTTTCGTACTGTTGCAGAGAGCCTTGCTGCATTATCTTTAGGTACTATAATCGCTTGTACCCCTGCAGCATCAGCATTACGTAAGCAGGCACCTAAGTTGTGAGGATCAGTTACACCATCTAATATCAATAAAAATGGAGCTTTACCTTGATTTTCCGCATCCTTAAGGATGATATCTAAATCAGCTTCTGTATAGATTTTTCCTGGTGTTATACGTGCAACCACACCTTGATGTTGCTCACCTTTACTTTTATCGTCCAATACTTTTCGATTAACCATTTGCGTCGAAATATTATATTTTTTAGCTAAATTGATAATCGGCATTAAACGTTCATCTTCACGTCCCTTTAATAAGAAAAGTTCAATAAAACGCTCTGGTGAACGTTTTATTAATTCGTTTATTGCATGAATTCCAAATACTATATCGTCTTGCTTTGCCATAATTTTCTTTACTATCTATTAACGTTTATAAGTTCTACTACTTAGCTTTATTTTTACGAGCATTTTTTCCTGGACGCTTTTTACTCGCACTCGCTTTCTTAGGCTTAGCTTTTTTAGGTTTATTCTTCTTAACTGATGCTTTTTTAGTAGTGCCCTTAAACTCAGGTGAGTTTTTATTTGACGCTCTGCCACGTACTGGTTTTCCATTACGACTATTACGATCAGAATTTTTTCTTAAACTTTTTCTACTTTCACCACTATCATTCCTAGGTAATGGTTTAGCTCGACTAATTACCGCATTATCACCCGATAAGACTAAATCAATTTTTTTCTCGTCAAGGTTTACTGCAGCAACTTGTACTTCAAGCACATCACCGACTCGATATATTGCCCCCGTTTTTTCTCCACTTAAGGACATTCTAACATCGTCATAATGATAGTAGTCATGGCCTAGAGAAGTAATATGAATTAAACCTTCTATGTGCAATTTAGACAAACGCACAAATAAGCCAAAATTCGTTACCGTTGAAATTACCCCGGTAAATGTATCCCCCACGTGATCTTGCATGAATTCACATTTAAGCCAGTCGGAGACATCACGGGTAGCATCATCTGCTCGTCGTTCGGTCATGGAACAATGCTCACCCAACTCTACAACGGCTTCTTGAGGATATTGGTAAAAGCCTTGATTAGCGTCACTAGATTCTTGCTGTTCTAATACCGCTTTAATAACACGATGTATCACCAAATCAGGATAGCGACGAATAGGTGAAGTAAAATGACTATATGAATTTAATGCTAAGCCAAAATGGCCAACATTATCACTTTGGTAAACAGCTTGTCTCATTGAGCGAAGCAGCATAGTTTGAATAAGCTCTTGATCTGGGCGACCCGCTATTTTAGCTAAAATATTGCTATAATCTCGTGGTTCAGGTAAACCATCTTCACTATCACTTTTTGGCATTTGCAAGCCAAGCTCAGAAAGGTAAGTCACAAAATTTGCGAACTTTTCTTCGCTTGGTTTATCGTGAACCCTAAAGAGTCCTGCCACGTTATGTTTTTCTACAAACTCAGCAGTTGCTACGTTTGCTAACACCATACACTCTTCAATAATTTTATGAGCATCGTTTCGAATTAAAGGTTCTATTGATTCTATTTTACGGTCGGCATTAAAAATAAATATGGATTCTTCAGTTTCAAAGGCAATAGCGCCTCGCTCAACTCTTGATGTTGTCAAAGCTAGATACATTTGATAAAGATTTTCGAGATCAGCCACTAATGGTTGATATTCTTTACGTAATTCTTCATCACCCTCTAAAATAGCCGCAACTTTCGTATAGGTAAAACGCGCTTTTGAACGCATAACCGACGGATAAAACTGACTATCAATTAATTTACCGCTAGCACTTACTTCCATTTCGCAAACCATACATAGACGATCTACATCAGGGTTTAACGAACAAAGACCATTTGATAATTTTTCAGGTAACATAGGAATAACTTGGCTAGGAAAATAAACAGAGTTACCACGAGCGATTGCTTCATCATCTAATGCGGTATTAGGACGAACATAATAACTTACATCAGCAATAGCGACCCATAAACGCCAACCTCCGCTTTCAATCGGTTGACAATAAACCGCATCGTCAAAATCCCGCGCATCTTCACCATCTATGGTGACTAATGGCAATTGACGTAAGTCTTTACGTTGCGATTTAACTTTTTCTTCGACTTCGTCTGGTATAAGCGCAACTTCTTGTTCTACTTCATGTGACCACTGGTAAGGTAAGTCGTGCTCACGCAGTGCAATTTGAATTTCCATGCCTGGAGCCATATGTTCACCAAGCACTTCAATAACTTTGCCAACGGCATTGGCTCTTTTTGAGGGACGTTGAATAACTTCAACCACCACCATTTGTCCATGACGAGCCCCCATTTTTTCATCCGGGTTAATTAAAATATCTTGTTTAATACGCGCATCATCAGGCACAACAAACGCAATATTATGTTCAACATAAAATCGACCAACGATGCCCGCTTTTCTTGGCTCAATCACACCAATAATTTTTATCTCTTGTCGACCTTTTCTATCGGTACGATCAACTAAAATAGCTTCAACAATATCACCATGAATAACACGTTGCATTTCATGAGATGAAATATAAAAATCTTTACCTTTTTTCCCGCCAGCAGGCACATCAGGTTCAAAAAAACCAAAGCCATCGCGATGACCAATAACTTTACCTGTGATCAAGTTACTTTTAGGGGTAATAGCATATTGTTTAAACTTATTGAAAATTATCTGGCCTTCATTTTCCATTGCACGCAAACGGCGTTTTATACCAACAAGTTGATAATCTTCTTGGTAATTTAATATTTTTGCTATGGCTTTAAAGGTCAATGGGGTATGAGCCTGTTCAATAATCGATAATAACAACTCTCGACTTGCTACAGGCTGATCGTATTTTTCGGCTTCGCGTTTTAAATGTGGGTCTTTAATGATGAATTTACTTAATTAATTAATTAATGAGATCAGTATAACGTAGTTAAACTAAGCCCGCGATAATTTAAATTACCCTGATAAAAAAACATTCAGTGTTAACGTAAATTGAGTTGTTTTTAATACTTTCCTTTTTTAGCGGCATCAACCACTCTATCAGGCAGTTTTTCAGCAAGTTTAGCAAGCAATACTGTAATTTTTTGATGTGTTTTTTTATCATCTGTTAACGAATGATGAAGGAGCGAATAGAGTTCAGGATAGTCTAATGGGCTTCCCTCTCCTTCATTATAGATTTCAGCAAGGCGAATTTGTGCCTTCAGGTTATTTAATATTGCCGCCTCTTTAAGGAAAAGTATTGCCTTACGTAAATCGGGTTGCATAAATTTACCGATATGATAGTAACGTCCTATCTGCTCAAGGCCTTCAGGTAAACCTTGATCAGCAGATAACTGCATGTAATGTAAGCCCAACTCGATATCTTTTTTCACACAAACTCCATACGCCAACATGTCGCCCCATAAAAATTGATAAGCAGGTATTTCTGACTTCAGGGCTCTTGCTTGTATATCATCAACTAACTGGCACTCATCAATAACAACTTGGCTTAAATGTTTATTTTCTCGAATAAGTTCAAGCAACTGATTGTCTGAATAAATTTGTACCGCTTCTAATTGTTGGGCATTAGCCTTAAAGTTCATTCCAGTCGTTAAAATCAATACAAAAATAATTAATCGTAAATTCAACATAATACCTTCATATTATTTATCATGAGTTTTAAGAAGTATCTTTACCTTTTAACTTATCGGCAAGATGTAATGTTTCTTTGATATTTTTGGTTCATCATACACACATCAAAATTAAAGCAAACTTAATACCACCTTGCTTTATTTAGAACCTAAGTACAAAAATAAAATTCCACTTGACTTAATTAACGAAAAGCTCAGAATGAAAATTAGTACTAAGATGCAGTGAGTAAAAATGTCTACACTCGAACAATTAATTGCACATTCAAAAACAAATGAAGAAATAGCACGTAAATTGTTTACGATTGAAACTGAAATTCTCAGTTGTCAATCTAGTCAAGAATTATTAAAAAAGCTTCTCGACTTAATTAAAGAGTCTTTTCAATTAACCGACATATACTTATTATTAGCTGATCCTACCCCTATCAGCTATTTATTAACCAGTAAAACACAATCAAAATGGCATCAACAAAACACTAAACGTATTAGTGCTACTAAATTACAAAATTTCCACCCTAATAATTTACCCTATTTAACGAATGATACCTATTTGGTTAACGGCATAGTACCTCAACATTTACAAAAAAACGCAGGCTCAATAGCTTTAGTACCAGTTACATTAGAAGGTCAATTTTTTGGTAGTTTATTGTTTACAGATCAAAACCCTAATCGTTTTACCACTGACTTAGGTACTTTTCACTTAGAGCAACTTGCCGTAAAAATTAGCTTATGTTTATCCAATGTATTAATCCGTGAACAACTCGAATATATGGCTCATTATGATCGACTTACAGGCATTGCCAATCGGCGTTTAATGGAAAAAACAATCGAAGAAGAACTGATTAGACAACGACGCTATCAAGTACCATTTTCTGTGCTTTTTATTGATTGTAATAAGTTTAAAATGATTAATGATACCTATGGTCATGATTGTGGTGATAAAGTCCTTTCTTATGTAGCTACGCAGTTACAAGAATTAATTCGTGAAAATGATAAATGTTTTCGTTATGCTGGTGACGAGTTTGTTGTCGTGCTAGCGAGTCAAACCTACCAAGAAGCAAAGCAAGCTAGCCAAAGACTCTGCGAATTTTTTATAAAAAACCCTATGCCTTACCAAAATTCGCACCTCGAAATAACCATCAGTTGTGGCGTTGCCGCAAGCGATGGATTATTAACTATGGATCAATTACTCAAAAAAGCTGATGAGCACCTATACTTACATAAAAAAGTGACGTCACGCAGCTACTAATACCTAAAGTAGAGAATAAGAAATAAAATGCTCCCTAAAAAGCATTATGTAAAATAACCAACACTGAATATAAGCAATAATTATTATTTTTAGTGAGAATGTATAAGGTTTTCAAAACGAATGCAGTTAGAAATAAACATCGCAGAATTAAGAGCAGGACATTTTGTCGTTGAAATAGCGTCACAACGAGGCACCTACAAATTAACTCAAGCTGGGCATATAAAAAATGAACTTGTGATAAAAAATCTAATAGCCAAAGGTGTCGAAAGTATCATTATAGATACGGACAAAACGCTAAATTTGACACCAAAATCACTAAACCTCGATGATGACTTCAAACCTATCCCACCTGAATCTCCTGGTGTTTTTGAAATAGATAAAGCGAAAAAGCTCTTTAACGAATCTAAAAGAATTCAACGCCAAGTATTTGATGCCGCTTTTGTAGGAAAACCTCTAGATATTCAACCAATCCATCAAGTTACCGACAAAACTATCGATGCCATTTTCAAAAACCCTGATGCGTTAGCCTGTATCATCAATATTAGAAAGAAAGATGAATACTTACTAGAGCACTCTGTTTCAGTATCTGTATTAATGACTATTTTTGCTCGTTTTTTACGGATAGACAAAGAAATTATTCAGCAGTTAGCTGTTGGCGCTTTTTTACATGATGTAGGTAAAATAATGGTACCAGAGGAAGTATTAAACAAGCCTGGCAAACTGACCGATGAAGAATTTACCCTCATGAAAACCCATGTAAATCACTCCATTGATATAATAAAAGCCACCCCAGGAATTTCTCCAATTAGCTTAGAAGTTGCTGCTTTACACCATGAGAAGTTAGATGGTAATGGCTACCCGTTTAATGTTAAGGGCGAAGACATTACCACTTATGGTCGTATGATTGCGATATGTGACATATTTGATGCACTAACAGCCCATCGTTGTTATAAAGATGGATATAGTCACATGAAAGCTTTTAGTATTTTAAGGAATTTAGGTGATAGCGGTCATCTAGATAAACGTTTAGTTAACTTATTTATTAATTGTATGGGGGTTTTCCCTGTAGGCTCCTTAGTTGAGTTAAATTCAAATAAATTAGCTATTGTTGAAAAACGAAACGCTGAAGATCCAACAAAGCCTAAAGTTAGAGCTTTTTATAGCGCTAAACATCATCACTATGTAGAAGCTAAAAACATTGACCTTTCTAAAGACAGAGATTTTATTATTAAAGGTGTTAGAGCCGATGATTTTGATCTAGACATGAACAAAATTATTGAATTTTTGCTCACTGAGGGATAATTATATCCAAGTTAAGTTTCTATTAACTTTTAAGAACAAATTCATTGCAATAAAATACCTCAACAACTATCTACTTACAGTAATATAACCAATTGATTGTATTACTGTAAGCAGGGGTTCTATGCTGCATCATCTACGGGATTTTTTCGTTTTAACCTAAAGAAATTAAAACGATCACTTTGTGCTGTATGCTCTTTATTTCTATCTCTCACCATTAATAAACAAGGTGTTAAGACCAAGGTTAATACGGTTGCAAAAGCTAATCCACCAGCGACAGCTGTTGCAAGCTGTGTCCACCATTGTGTTGACGGCGCCCCCCAAACAATAGTGCGATTAAAAAAATCTAAATTCACTTGTAGCACCATAGGTAACAAACCTAAAATGGTAGTAATTGTCGTCAACATTACAGGGCGTAGACGTTGCGCTCCCGTTCTTAGTATTGCGTCAACGGTATTATGCCCTTCTTTTCTGAGCATATTGTAGGTGTCAATTAACACTATATTGTTATTAACTACTATGCCTGCAAGCGAAATAACACCAATACCACCCATCACAATACCGAAAGGCTTTTGTAATAAAAATAGTGCGAGAAATACGCCTACAGTAGAAAATACAACGGCACTTAAAATTAAAAACGCTTGATAAAAGCTATTAAACTGAGTGACTAAGATAATCGCCATTACAAACAGTGCAACACCAAACGCATTGACTAAAAATGCTTGTGACTCTTCTTGATCCTCATTTTGGCCTTTTAATGAGATTTCAACCATTGGATCGATACCAAGTTCAGGAAATTTAGCTTGTAATATAGGTAACTCTTTGACCAATTGAGCACCAGAGATTAAATTAGCTTGTATGGTAACTACGCGTTTTCCGTCAACACGTCGGATAGTATCAACTTTAGGCGCAGCTTTACGTTCAACAAAACTACTCACGGGTACTAACCCTTGCGGCGTTTTCAATCGCAAGCTATCTAAGCGATCAATATTGCGTTTATCTTCTGGAAAGCGAACAAGAATATCAAGTTCATCATCAACATCATCTGGACGATATTCTCCTAATTTTAAACCATTAGTGACCATTTGCACGCTAGAGCCAACTAAGGCAGCATCAGCACCATAGGTTGCAGCTAAACTTCGATCAATTTTAAGTTGCCATTCAATACCTGGCTTAGGTGAAGTATCTTCTAAGTCGGTAAAATTACCATTAATCAAAAGTTCATTTCGAATAATTTTAACCGCACTATCAAGCTTTTCAGGAAAACGAGAGCTTAATTCAATCACTAAATCTTTGCCGTTTTGTGGTCCATCTTCATTTTTACGCACTTCAATTTCTACGCCAGCTAAATCATCAGTTCGTTGATGTATTTCAGCAATAATGTCATTTGCAGGACGTCTAGATTGCCAATGAGTAAAGTTTACTTGGAAGGTACCTATAATGTCATTTCCCCCTGTACGAGTGTACAAAGTTTTAATGGCTTCCATATCTAGAATACGTTGCTCAATATCATGCATTATGACATCTTTTTCTTTTACCGATAAATCGCCATGCGACCGAACGACCATAGTGGCACTGTTTGGCTCTATTTCAGGAAAAAATACGACACCAAGACCTGATGCACCATATAACCACATCACAAAAATAGCGACTCCAATAGTGCCACTGATAATTTTCCAAGGATGGTTTATTGCTTTTTGTAATATTGAGACATATTTTCCAGTGAAACCTGACAGATGGGTAACATCACCCTCTTCTGCTTGTAATACTTGAGCTTTCTCTTCCTCACTGATCACACGTGATTTACCAAAAACAGTTCCTAAGGCCGGCACAAAAATTAATGCCATTGCCAATGATGCCGTTAATACTGCAATTAAGGTAATAGGAAGATATTTCATAAACTCCCCCATCATGCCAGGCCAGAACATTAAAGGAGCAAAGGCTGCCAAAGTTGTAGCTGTAGAAGCAATTATAGGCCAGGCCATACGCTTAGCCGCATGACTATAAGCTACTTTTCTTGGTTTGCCTTCGCTCATTTCACGATCGGCAAACTCTGTAACAACTATCGCGCCATCGACCAACATACCTACAGCCATAATTAAGCCAAAAAGCACAACAATATTAACAGTTAACCCTGCAATGGCTAACACTAGGATACCTGTCAAAAATGCACCAGGAATTGCAAACCCCACCAACATCGCAGTACGCGTACCTAGTGCAGCAATAATAACAATGACAACTAAAAGTACTGCAGAAAAGACATTGTTTTGTAAATCAGACAAAGTATCTTTTACGTCAATTGATTTATCTCCAACGTAGTCAACCATGACTTGATTTGGCCAAATAGTGCGTTCGCTCTCAATTAACGCTTTAACATTATCAACAGTATGAATAATGTTTTCCCCTGAACGTTTTTTCACTTCAAGAGAAATAGAGCGCTCACCATTTAAACGTGCAAAGCCTGTTGGATCTTTATAAGATCGGCGAACCGTCGATACATCTTGAAAGGTAATAACTCGGTCGCCATTAACTTTGATCGGTAACTCTAATAAATCTTGTACCGTTTCAAATACTGAAGGCACTTTGATAGCAAAGCGTCCTTTACCTGTATCCATAGTCCCTGCAGGAACTAAGCGATTATTACGTTCTACTAAGTTAAAAATATCAGTTTGATCTAATCCATAACTCTCCATCAATAATGGATCAACTAAAATTTCAACCATATCTTCGCGATCGCCGCCAATATCAACTTCAAGCACTTCTTGCATGCTTTCAATTTTATCTTTTAAATCACGTGCTAATGTAAGTAAGCCTCGTTCAGACACTGGGCCTGATAAAATAACAGTAACTGCTGGTACTTGATTAGCCATAGTCACTTCATTAACAACGGGCTCTTCTGATTCAGAAGGAAGCTTTGCTTTTGCCAAGGTCACTTTATCGCGAACATCAGCTAATGCTTCTTTGGGATCTAAGCCTGCTAAAAATTCAATCGTCACTGAAGCATGCCCTTCGCTAGCACTCGACTTCATTTCTTTAATGCCAGCTAGAGACTTAAGCTCTTTCTCCATAGGTCTAACCAGCATACGTTCAGCATCTTCAGGTGAAATACCATCGTGTACCATAGAGACATAAATAATAGGAATAGTAACGTCTGGGTTAGACTCTTTAGCAATATTGGCGTACGTGACAGCGCCTGCAATAAGTAAGAGCGCAAAAATCATTAATATTGAACGGGTGCGAGCAATTGCAGCATCAATCATAGCTAACATACAAACTCCGTTACTTCACATCAGTGCTGATTACAGACTGAACTTTATCGCCAGCACGAACAAAACCTTGTCCAAGTGTAATAATATTCGCTTTTTCACCTAAACCACTTAACCAAACACCATCGCTTTCACTTTTTACAATATTAATTGCTGTAAATATTACCGTATCATTTTCCACTGTTTTTACACCGATATTACCTTTTTCATCGAGTGCAAGTAATGCCGGTGTTATTTTAATCGCTGGAACTTGTGCTAAGCTGATATTGACTTCACTACTTAATCCCGCCAATAACGCGCTATCTGCGTTATCTATACTCACTTCTATTTTAAAAGTATTCGTTTGCTCTTCAGCCACGCTTGCAATGTAACGTACAGAACCCAAGACTTGAGTTTTATTTAAAATACGTATTTGTGCTTTTTGCCCGACAGTCACTTGAGCTACTTGATTTTCAGTGACATAAGCTCGAATAACCAAAGGGTCTAAATCGGCAATCATAGCGACATCGTCACCACTTTTGACATAGTCACCCTCTTCAACATAGCGTTTATTAAGCACTCCGGTATAAGGGGCTTTTATGACGGTACGTTCAATATTCAATTCTAGATTTTTAATATCTGCTTTAACTGACATTAAGTTCGCTTGAGCATTACTCAGCTGTGCTTGCCCTTGGTAACCATTTTCTGCAAGTTTGAGCGCACCTTTGTATTCAATTTCACGTTGTTTGAGCAAGGCTTTATTTTTCTCTAATTGTGCCATCAGATCTGAAAGATCAAGTTTCACAATAATATCGCCTGCTTTAACAAACGCACCTCGTTGAGCCATTACTTCAATAACTTTCCCGGAAATTTCAGCTTTAATAGTTGTTATTCTATCAGGCTCAGTTCGACCATAAAGTTCAATGCTATCATTTACTTGCTCTGCAAATAATGTTTCAACCTTTACTTTAGGAATAATAACTTCATGCCCCTTTTTAGGAGGGAGATTTTCTTGTGCCTGCATTGCACCTGAAGCCATCCAAAGTATTAAAGATAATGTAATAGTAATCGCAATAATGTACGGTCGTTGAGCCAACCATTGCTTTCCTTTACCCATTTGTGTCATAAATCATTCCTAAAAAATAAACATCCAATAACGGACTCTATATTAAATCGCTTTCATTATTGAGATTAGCTGTTAATTGCTACAAAATATTTATACTAAAGTTAACACAGTAGGTAGCAAGCAGCTCGTGCTGAATAACTTTTAAGCAAAAAATTAACTATATAAATTTTTGTGCTAAAAAAACCGGCAATTGCCGGCTTTTTTACAATGAGAAAATTAGATAGAAAATGATGACCCACACCCACAAGTGCTTGATGCATTAGGGTTACTCACCAAGAAGCGACTACCTTCTAAACCTTCAACATAATCAACTTCACCATCAACAAGGTATTGAATACTCATGGGGTCAACCACCATAGTAACACCTTTCTTTTCAATGGTCATATCGCCTTCATTCACCTTTTCGTCAAAGGTAAATCCGTATTGAAATCCCGAGCAGCCTCCACCAGTTACGTATACACGTAACTTAAGATTAGGATTCTCTTCTTCCGTAATTAATGCATGTACTTTACTGGCCGCGGCATCAGAAAATTTAATTGGTAATTCAGCGCTTGACATAAAACTCTACTCATTCGAAAAATCGAAAACACAATTATCTTAAACTTGACTAATTTAATCAAGTATTAGGGCTACTTATTATTTGCAATCACGTCTTGCCAAACATACTTTTGGTCAACACGACGGTGTTCTTGCCAAGACGTTTTATCCAAAACAGTGGTAAGCACCAATTTTTCAGGTAAAAAATTCTCTGATAATGTGAACTCGCCTTCAATAATTTGGAAATATTTAAAACTAAATGCTAAATCTTTTTTACTAATGCTAGAGACATTTAGTAAAGAGACTTGATCCGGCTTATTATCTAAACTTCCATGAAAAGTTAATTCTATAGAGCCTCTGGCATAGCGTTTTCTAGCTTGTTGCTGTACTAACACCACTTGAAAACGAAAGTGATTTAAGCTTCCTGTGGGTGTTATGGTTACGTCATCAATTACCACTCCATCAACTTGTTTCTCAGGGGCCATTACTTTTTCATAAAAAGCGAGTTCTTTTTTTACTTTAAAATGATCTTTTTCAATTTCAGTCAGTAATTGCTGCGAACGCATATTTGCCATACGCTCAACTTCTAATTCTACCTCAAGTGTGTGTATTTGCTTAACTTGCTGCACCTGTTGCTCGTATAAATTGTCTAAACGAATTTTCTGCTGATTAATCGTTTGTATTTGATAACCGTGAAAGAAGTTACCCATTCGATAACCACAAAACAGACAAGTAATAATTAATAGGAGCAATAATATCGCTGAGCGAAAAGAGCCTAATTTATTAATAACCACATTTAAATTTATTTTTGCTAACCAACTCATATGAAAGGTATTATGATAACTTATTAAATAATGACAGATTATTATGCAAATCCATCAACTATGACACTACTATATTCGCTAAAAAAACATTTAGCTTTGCCAAAAACTTCTTGGCAAATATGTTTGTTAGCGGCAATTGGAGGTGTCGCGTCTGCTGGCTTGATTATACTTTTCACTGCCAGTATCGATTTCATACAGCAATGGTACTTACCGCAAAAAGAGGATTATACCAGCTTAGATGCAGTAAGTCGTTTTGATTTACCAATAATTGGCGCTTTACTGATCTTATTGTTTGCAAAGCTTACTGGATATAAATACTTAAGAACAGGCATTCCGTTTGTTTTGCATCGCCTTAAAGTTGCTCATGGTGTTATCCCTTTACGTAATACCCTTAATCAATTTGTAGGTAGTGTACTTGCATTGGCTTCAGGGTTTTCTGTGGGGCGTGAAGGACCTGCTGTTCATTTAGGAGCTGCTTGTAGTAGCTTTATCGGTAGCTTTTTAAAACTGCCCCATAATGCAATTCGTACTTTGTGTGCTTGTGGGATTGCTGCGGGTATATCTGCCAGCTTTAATACACCGCTAGCCGCAGTAATTTTTGTGATGGAAGTCATCATGCGTGAATATAAAGTCCACGTATTTATTCCTGTTATGATTGCATCAATTGTTGGTTCACTAATCACCAGTCATACATATGGACCCGCACATAAGTTTGAATATTTTAATAAAATCACTATTGTTGTTGGTGACTATCCTTTATTAATCATGCTCGGAATACTTTTAGGTATTCTAGCTTTTGCTTTTAATCGCTATTTAACACTTATTATCAAACATTCAAGTCAGTTTCATATTATATCTCGTTTTCTATTTGCAGCTTTAATCACTGGGGCGCTTGGCGCAGCGGTTCCACATGCAATGGGAACAGATTTAACCGCCATTGCATTCGCCATTGACGGTAATGTTCATTATCAATTATTACTCGGTCTACTCCTTGCTAAATTAATTATGACCATCGTTGCATTAGGGTTAGGCGTGCCTGGTGGTATAATAGGTCCCATATTAAGCATAGGTGCCATTGGGGGAGTTTCTGCCGCTGCAATAGCCAACCACTTCTTTTTGCAAGACACATTAATCACTGATTATGCGTTAATGGGAATGGCAGGCTTTATGGCTGCAACTTTAAATGCACCACTTGCAGCCTTAATTGCTGTTGTTGAATTATCAAATCAACTTGAAATAATTATACCTGCAATGATAGTAATAACCACGGCATCACTTACATCTGGTCAATTTTTTAACAATCGTTCTATTTTAGTAATGCAATTGGAAATTCAAGGGTTAATTTATCGCCACCCTCCTATAGAAAAGTCATTACTACGTATTGGTGCTATGGGTATAATGCAAGAAAACTTCCGTTTATTAGATCCCGAACACTTGTCTAATAACACGAATTTTTTGAATGTGAGTACTAATAATGAACTATTAATAGTTAAAGAAAGTTCGCCTTCTCCTAGCTTTACATTATTACAACCAATACAAGCTGCATTAAACGATACACCTCCTATTATAAAACAACAGAAATTAATTCCTTTATCATATCAAGCCACACTCGCGGAGGCTTATGCATTATTAAAAGATACACGTGACGGGGGTGTTTATTTGTATGATGGCGCTGAAGATAATATTATTGGCGTGCTAATGTTTGTACAAATTCGTCGCTACCTAATAGAAGGAAAAGCAAATTAATGAATATTCTTTGGTTAAAAGCATTTCATGTCGCTTTTATGGTCGCTTGGTTTGCCGGTATCTTTTATTTACCGCGTTTATTTGTCAATCATGCAGAAGCAGATAACCAGGTTATACGTGATAAATTAAAAGGGATGGAAAAGCGCTTATTATTTTTTATCACGCCGTTTGCCATTTTCACGGTGGCACTTGGTATTGCACTAATTTTCCAGTATGGCTATGAATGGTTTATACAGGCAAAATGGCTGCATTTGAAAATAAGCTTAGTAAGTATATTAATTATTTATCATGCATATTGTTTTAAATTATTGAAAGACTTTCAGCTTGATAAAAACAATCGCACAGGGCGCTTTTATCGAATTTTTAATGAAGTCCCCGTATTAATTTTATTTGCAGTGATTATTTTGGCTTACCTTAAGCCTTTTTAAGCAAGTAATTCAGACACTAGATATAAGGGGCTAGTGCCGACATATAATTAATGCTAATCCCCCTTCATTTATGCTATATTCTCGCCGCAATATTTACCTCACAACTTACATTAAGCGGGGCAATTTTATGATGACCTTTGAAGGTAGCCATATTCTTTCTGTTTCACAATTTGATCGTGAATCAATTTCAAAAATATTGACTGTTTCGTCACATATGGCTCCCTACGCCATGCGACATAAAAGCTGCCACGTACTCAATGGCGCTATTTTAAATAATCTTTTTTTTGAACCAAGTACACGCACCCGTGTGAGTTTCGGCACTGCTTTTAATTTACTGGGGGGCTTTGTAAGAGAAACTGTTGGCGAAGAAAACTCCTCATTAAGTAAAGGTGAATCATTATTTGATACCGCACGTGTAATTAGTGGTTATTCAGATGTAATTGCCATGCGACATCCTAAAATGCATTCAGTATCAGAGTTTGCAGAAGGTAGTAGTGTTCCAGTAATTAATGGTGGTGACGGTGCAAATGAACATCCTACCCAAGCATTACTTGATTTATTCACTATACAATCTGAAATGTTACCTTTTGGTAAATCATTAGATGGTCTTCATATCGTATTAATGGGAGATCTAAAACATGGTAGAACGGTACATTCCTTATCAAAGCTTTTGAGCTTATATAATAATATTCAAGTAACCATGATCTCTCCAACTGCTTTGCAAATGCCTGACAATGTTATTTCAACCCTGACGAATGCAGGCCATAAAGTGGTTATTACCGACAAACTTGAAGGTAATTTAACTTGTGATGTTATTTATCAAACGCGTATTCAGCAAGAAAGATTCCCAAGTCAAGATGAAGCTGATCTTTACCGCGGGCACTTTAGCTTAAATAGAGAGCTATACCAACAATATTGCCAACAACATACAGTGATCATGCATCCTTTGCCGCGTGACTCTCGTCCAGAAGCGAATGAATTAGATATAGATTTAAACGAATTAGATAACTTAGCTATTTTTAGACAAGCCCAAAATGGCGTATTAGTGCGAATGGCTCTATTTGCATTAGCCCTAGGCGTTGAAAACAAGCTAACTCAATACGAAAGACCAGTGACATGGTTTACAAATAAAAGTTAAAACAGGTGTTCTTATGCAAAACTCTCAGCAATTGTTCAATCACGCTCAAGATATTATTCCAGGCGGTGTAAACTCCCCTGTTCGTGCATTCAATGGTGTTGGTGGCACCCCATGTTTCATAAAGCGTGCAGAAGGCGCTTATATTTATGACGCAGATGATAATGCGTATATCGATTATGTAGGTTCTTGGGGACCTATGATTTTAGGCCATAATCATCCTGCAATATTAGATGCCGTAATAAAAACAGCAAAAAATGGCTTAAGTTTCGGTGCACCAACAGAGCTCGAAATAACCATGGCTGAAAAAGTAAAACAGTTGGTTCCTTCTATGGAAAAATTGCGTATGGTAAGTTCCGGTACCGAAGCAACCATGAGTGCAATTCGTTTAGCTAGAGGGTTTACTGGTCGCGATAAAATTTTAAAATTTGAAGGCTGTTACCACGGACATGCCGATTCTTTATTGGTAAAAGCTGGATCTGGTGCTTTAACAATGGGTGTGCCAAACTCTCCTGGCATACCTGCTGATTTTGCTAAGCATACCTTAACAGTTAGTTTTAATAACTTAACAGAAGTTGAAGACATTTTTGCAAAATACGCTGATGAAATTGCTTGTATTATTGTAGAACCTGTCGCGGGGAATATGAACTGTATTCCACCTGTCGATGGTTTTTTACAAGGGTTACGGAAGATTTGTGATCAATATGAAAGCGTTTTGATTTTTGATGAAGTAATGACAGGCTTTCGTGTTGCTTTAGGTGGAGCTCAGGCCTATTACAACGTAAAGCCTGACTTAACAACATTAGGTAAAGTAATTGGCGGCGGTATGCCTGTTGGTGCCTTTGGTGGTAAAAAAGAAATTATGGACTATATTGCGCCCGTTGGACCGGTTTATCAGGCTGGTACACTTTCAGGCAATCCCATAGCGATGGCCGCGGGGTTAGCTGCGCTATCAGAGTTAAGTCAAGGCGATAAACATCAACAATTGACTGACGCTACTGAAAAACTAGCTATGGGCTTAAAAGCGGCTGCTGAACGAAATGGCATTGCGCTTTCTATAAATTATGTTGGTGCTATGTTTGGCTTTTTCTTTACTGGTGAAGACACAATAACCAGTTATGAACAAGCAACTCAGTGTGATAGTGCATTATTTAAAAAGTTTTTTCATTATATGCTTGAAGAAGGCGTTTATTTGGCCCCATCAGCATTTGAAGCAAGCTTTTTATCAACCGCACATACTGATGAGATTATTGATAAAACTCTCGCAGCCGCAGATAAATGCTTTGCAAAGTTATAATTTGGCCGCTCGAATACTAGCCTCCTTTTTAAAAACTATAAAAGCGCCTTTAAGGCGCTTTTATAGTTTTTAACACTAATCATTACTTTTCACAGGTTACTAATAACTCTTGTTGTAACCAATTATATGCTTCTTGCCAGCCCATATTTAAGCCTGCAAAAGTTTGTACATTCCAAGCGTCGTGTGCTCTTATTTTAGCCAACTGGTTAACTTGATTTTTACTTTCGGCAGTATAATAAACAAAAGCAATAGCTTTTAAATTTTCATAAGAAGCTAGGCTTAATTTAGCCTCATAACTATAATCGTAATGATTAACGCGATTAATTAATAAAGCAAAGTCATCAGGGCAATATTTATCAATAAACTGATGACATTCCTCTACCATTTCGAGTGTCATTTCTATATTTTCATCAACAATAACTTCAACAATATTGTCTTCAAGCAATGTAAAGTAAGCAAAGCTTAGTCTTTGTTTCATTAGTACACCAAATAAAAAACACAATCCATTAGTCGAAGAAAATATCAACAAAGCCTTTTGTTAATATGCACCTAAAACATAAATGAAAAAAATTCATTCATATTAAAACTAAAGTAAATATAGTAACTATTAGATCAAAGTACAAATAAACACCGTATAAAAAACAAAAAATATAGAAAACAACAACTAAATATAAGATTTTATAGCTTAATTTCCGAATAACTTTTCAAACCACGACTTTTCTTTTGGTTTGTCTTTATTTATCTCTACTTCTGAGCAGTCATAGTGTAATACAATTCCTGCGGAAATCGCTGGTACCTTGGTGGTATTTGGGCACTCTTGCGCAACTGCATAACCCGTTTCGCGTTCAAATTCGGCTAAACTTACGCCAGTTGGCATTGAGAGGTTTATTGAATTAACCCCATAACGCTTCATAAATTGTGCATACAGTACTAATGCACCGCTACTACCAGTGAGTTTAGTCGCATTATTGTCATCGTTACCTACCCAAGTTGTCACAAGTGTTTTTTGATCGAACCCCACATACCAAGAATCGCGTTGATCATTTGTAGTGCCTGTTTTACCTGCTGTAAGCTGTCCACTTAAACGCCACGCTAGCGATTTAGCACTCCCTGTTTTTGTTACCTGTTGTAAAGCATAGTTAAGTAAGTAACTCGCTTGAGTTGATATATATTGTGGCTCTTGGGCTTCAAATTGCCACAAAGTTTCTCCTTGAGCTGAAACTATTTTATCAATCGCATGTCCTTCGATAAAAAAGCCATTACGGGCAATAGGCAAATAGAATTGATTAACTTCATAGGGCGTCATATTTATTGAACCTAACAACATTGAAGGCCGCATAACAATATCATCAGGATAACCAAGTAAATGTATTGCTTTAGCGACATTATCCAAACCCAATGCCATACCTAAGTTAACAGAAGGTATATTGAGTGAGCGTACTAAACTATCTAGTAACGATACTCGTTCGTTATATTTACCGTCGTAATTTTTAGGTTGCCAAGTTTCTTCTCCCTCAACGGTAATAGTCAACGGCTTATCTTCGAGAATTGTTGCCAGATTATATTGCTGATAACGTTCTAAAGCAGAAAGATATATCGCAGGTTTTATTAGTGAGCCAATAGGCCTTGTTGCGCTCAATGCACGGTTAAATCCTGCAAACCCCGATTCTTTAGCGCCAAGCAGCGCTTTTATTTCTCCATTTTCTATATCAGTTACTACCATAGCAGCTTGTAATGCTTGTTCATTATTCTTATCTAAATTAACTAATTGCTCTTCAACCGTCTTTTCAAGCATTTGTTGGGTGTAATGTGAAAAACCGGTAAAAACTCTAATGCCAGATTGTTGGACATTTTCAAATAATATTTGTGATAACTCTCGTTTAACTAGTTGCAGATAGGCTGGAAATTTTAATGTGCTTTTTATTAGGCGGCGTTGTTTACGAATAGCTAATGGTAACTTTACAGCTTCAACAAATTCTTCTTTTGTTAGCAATTCATGCTCAAACATCAAACGTAACACTAAATCACGGCGCTGACGTGTGCGCTCTTCATGTCGCCATGGATCATAATAGCTTGGTCCTTTAATAACACCGATCAACGTTGCCATTTGGCCATAATTGAGTTGTGCAATACTTTTACCAAAATAGAACTCTGCAGCTAAACCAAAACCGTAAATACCATTAGCGTAATGTTGCCCTAAATAGACTTCGTTTATATAGGCTTCAAGTAATTGATCTTTGCTATAACGGTACTCTAACAACAGCGCCATAATAGCTTCGTTAATTTTACGCGTTATTGTTTTATCTCGAGTTAAGTACATATTTTTAACTAATTGTTGCGTTAATGTACTACCACCCTGCACTGTTCTACCTGCAACAATATTGTTATAGGCAGCGCGAAGAATTCCTATTGGTGATACTCCTGAATGGAAGTAAAAATCGCGGTCTTCCACTATTAATAAGGTATCAAGCAGTAATTCTGGAACGGACTGAAGCGGTACCAGTACTCTGTCTTCTTTATTCTCAGGAATAATTCGATCAAGCAAAATAGGTTCTAATGCAACCTCATTCACAGGCTGATCATCAATATAAACTTGTGTAACCACATTATTTTTTGCATCAATAGTAATGACATCTGTAGTTGTTACACCACTTCCAAAGTCAAACGGGCGACGATAAATAATTAATCTATTTTTACTCGCTGCAAATTCACCTGACTTGCTTGGAGAGTTAACACGCTGATATCCATTGAGTAACAAAGACTCTCGAATATGAGCAAAATTAATATCATCACCTTGTTTAAAGCGCTCAACTTTACCAAAAACCTGTACCGGCACTTGCCAACGTTGACCTTCAAATTTAGCGACTACTTTACTATCAAGGTATAAGGTATATGCAGCTAACAAAGCAAAAAACACTAAAAACAATTTAAATAGAAAGACAAATGTTTTACGCCATGAAACTTTCGCAAATAGACTGGTTTTGTTAGGAATAGTAGCCTCGTTTGAGGCTTTAGGTTCAGCTTTTCCTTTGCGTTTTTTATCTGAAATTTTTGTCATTAATTACGTCGTTTTGATCTGTTTGAAATAGTTTAATAATGAGCATTAAAATACATACTGCGTTCAGGGTTTGTAAATTCTATAGAAGTAAAGTTATATATTACCTTCTCAACAAACTATTCATATTTAATGTTTGAATATTTAACACTCTAAGTATAACTTTAACTCATAAGGTTGGGGAAATCTCGAATACTATGAAGATAAAGCTATTACTTTTAACATTTCTTTTAACAATTCCTATTACAGGCTTTTGTCAAAAGAAATTAACAATTGCTTTTGGTGATGCACTAGCTCCTTGGGTTGATCTTCCCCCGATTTTGTAGACCTCTAGCTTCCAGTTAAAAACTGGTTTTCATACTCATCAGGTGACACATGACCAAGGT
>NZ_BNAH01000013.1 GCF_014653195.1 Thalassotalea profundi | reverse complement strand
GCCAAAGCTTGGGCCTCACTTTACCTAAACTGGTTTTAAAAAAGAACATGGATGTGGGTGTTATTATCCATACAAGTCGTTTAAAAGGACAAATGAAGTTCCCCCGTTTTAGTGGACACCTCCTCATAACACTGAGGAGGCTAAAATGCCTAAGTAACCCCAACTTAGAAAACCTAGTTAGTTTCAAAATCAAAGCATTCAAAATAAGCTTAAAAGACAATGTGATGTCAAAGTTTGTTGTTTTAGCATTTGATATTCACCCGTTTATGCTCAGTCGTTGTGGGAAGAATACAGCGAAGGTGAATTCTCTAAGCTTATAATTCAAGCTCACAATCTTCTTTATTAAATAAACTCATTGAAACGTTTTCTTTCAAAAAGTACATTGCTTTGTCATATATTTGACTAGTCGATAACGTTATACTGCCTCTAATGTTATATCCCCCCCCTCTAACTATTTGCTAAAAGGCTGCTTTATGAAAATACGTGCTATTTTATGTGTTATTTTGTTGTTTGTTACATCTTTTGTTTATGCGGAAAAACCGTCTGAAAAGCCTAAGGTGATCTTTTTTGATGTTAATGAAACCTTATTAGATTTATCTGCTATGCGTACATCGGTAAGTAAAGCATTAGGTGGTCGTGATGACTTATTACCTTTATGGTTTTCTACTATGTTACACCATTCGTTAGTTGATTCTACCACAGGACGTTTCCATACCTTTGGTGAAATTGGGGTTGCTTCATTAATGATGGTGGCAGAAATACAAGGTATTGAATTAACAAAAGAAGCTGCTAAAAAAGCTATTGTTACGCCATTACAAAGTTTACCGCCTCATCCCGATGTTGTTGAAGGGTTAACAGCACTAAAAGCAAAAGGTTATACTCTGGTTAGTTTAACTAACTCGTCTAATAAAGGGGTGTATACTCAATTTAAAAATGCCAATCTATTACGCTTTTTTGATAAACGTTTAAGTGTTGAAGATATTAGCCTTTATAAACCTGATACGCGTACCTATGAATGGGCTGCTAAAAAAATGGGTGTTAAGCCTGAAGAAGCGATGTTAGTGGCTGCCCATGGTTGGGATATTGCAGGAGCTAAGCAAGCAGGATGGCAAGCCGCCTTTATTAAGCGTCCAGGTAAGGTTTTATATCCGTTAGCATTAGCACCAGATTATAGTATGGAAGACTTAATGGCATTAGTTAAAGAGCTTCCGTAATAGCTTATCGTAATGCTACCTCTTGAATATTCTTGCTTGAATACCTAGATAGAATAAATTTAAGTGAGCTTAATATCATGATTAAGCTCACTGGAAATTGCCATATAATAATGCAATTATGAATTTCGTTAAGTGATAAATTAAATTTTACGGTTTAGCGCAATTAAGTGAATTACTCGATGAATAATATTGTTGTGCTTTAGGTAAGTGCTGAGTTAAATCTGAAATTCTTGTGTTGTTTGACGGGTGAGTAGACATGAATTCTGGCGGTGCACTTTTACTGACTTTTGCCATATTTTGCCACAAGGTTATCGCCGCTTCAGGTTTAAAACCTGATTTTGCCATTAAATCCTGACCAATAATATCAGCTTCACTCTCATGCGAACGGCTATAAGGCATTATTAAGCCATATTGTACTCCTAAGCCAAGGCCAGCCATCCATAAACCTTTATTTTCAACATTACTTGCAGCAAGTAATACTTGTGCGCCAGCATCAATCATTTGCCCCGCAAAGTTGGCGGACATTCTTTCATTAGAGTGATGTTCAATAACATGGGCGACCTCATGCCCAATAATAGCCGCTAACTGATGTTGATCATCTGCCACATTCAAAATACCGGTATACACACCAATTTTTCCACCAGGGAGTGCAAATGCATTAACTTGCTCTGAATCAAACACGACCACTTCCCAAGCACCATTATGAACATCTTTAGGCACATTTGCAGTGATAGTGTTCGCCACACAATACACGTAATTATTTAATGCTTTATTGTCAGATATTTTCTGCTTTTGCTTCATTTCATCAAATGATTGTGCTCCCATTTGATTAAGTTCACTTTCAGAAAAAAGCATAATTTGATTGCGCCCTGTCGACGACTTAGTGCATGCGGTAAGTGTTAATACGACTAAAATACAAAATAATTTAATTTTCACAATACATCCTCCATAAACACTAAAAAAGTGCACTTCTACTGCGATGATTAACTAGATTTATTCCACGTCTATTAGTGTGGCTAAATTTTTTCTTTCACTGTAAATATCATTTGGGTTAAAACCTAACGTAACATGAAAATCTTTAGGTGATAACAATAACGAGTCACGAAAGCGGCGTCCATCTTCAGAGCTTGCTACAACAAAGTAAGTCGCACTGTTATCTTTTTCAACTTTCCCTAACCCATGTAATGTAACCATGAATTTTCGACCTTGTATTATTTGATTTTTATCTATTTTTTGATATTCAAATGGATTAACCAACGTCATATGAAATTGCCCGTGATCTCTATTCATCTGATTTTGACGAAAATCAGGATACTGCTCATTTAATTGCGCTTTTAAGTGCGCTTTTAAGTGCGCTAAATAGACCGAAATTGTTGCTTCATTTACAAGACCACCTAAATAGACAAGCCCTTGATTATCAGTAAGTTCAACTAAGGTGATCTCTATGGTTTTCATTAAGTTATTACTCGGTTTAATTTGTTTAAGTGCGTGTGCTTGATGAGGCAAAATTTCTACTTTTTGGGAAGATGACAATGTAGGATCTTTGTCAATAAATGAAACTGCGTTGGCAGCTATATTTTCAAAAGGTAATATACTTAATAATAAGAGCAATATTTGAAGTAATAATAATTTCATTTGATAGCTATCTTTACTAGATGTTTCTAAAGGAAAATATGTTCGAAGTTATACCATATTAGTGTGTTATTATGAACTAAAGAAGTATACTGTGCCTATGAAATTTATCGTGTCACCTGAGCTATTTAATAACCTTGCCATTACCTTTTACGATTTTCGTTGGCGAGTGTTAATTTGGGGTGTCTGTTCACTTGTATTATCCTTTTTATTGCAACAGCAACTTAATTCAAATACACCTTTATTTTTAGTGATAATTACCTTGTTTTTGCTATTCTTGGCTTTACAAGCCCTAGTATTTGCTGCCTTTATATTTTTCTTTCAGCGTTTACCGTCAAATATGAATCTAAACGATGGCTTGTATCGTTTTTACCGAGCAATTGAGTGGTGCGAAGCTCTTTTATTTTCATTACTATTGCCTTTACCCTTTCTACTATTTATGTATGCAATATGGGTTATCTAATATAACGTGTTTAATTTGGAGTATTTAATATGGCAATAACTCCCTCAACAAGCCCAACAAAGAAAGTATTAGTGATTGGTGCAAGTGGTTTAACGGGGCAATTATTAGTTAAAAAGCTAATAAATGATATTGAAATTGATGAAATACACCTACTTCTTCGCCGAAAATCGTCAATAAGCTCCAGTAAGGTTCATCAGCATATAATTGATTTTAACAACATAGAAATATTTAATTATTTATTTCAATGTGATGTTATTTTTTGTTGTTTAGGGACAACCTTACGTATCGCAAAAACCAAAGCTAATTTTAAAGCGGTAGATATTGAGCTTGTGTCAAAATGTGCAGAATTAGCCGCTTCGGAAAATTGTACGAAATTAATTATAATCAGTGCAATAGGAGCTAACAGCCGATCATTGTTTTTCTACAACAAATGCAAAGGAGAAATGCAAAACAATGTTATTGCTGCGTGTGCTGATACACAGACCCAAGTTGTTTTTTGTCAGCCAAGTTTATTACTGGGGGCACGCGAAGAAAAGCGCAAAGCAGAAGAGCTAAGCGCAAAGTTAAGCCTATGGTTTAATTTTATTTGGCATGGTGCTATGAAGAAATATCAACCCATAACAGCTTCACAATTAGCAAGTGCTATGCTTGAACTTGCAAAAATAAAAAACCAAGAAAGTGTGACTGTTGTTAACAATCAAACGCTCCATCAACTATCGATAAAGCATTAAATATGACGTTGTTTTTGCGCATACATGCCTAACGCTAAAAATATCAAAAATACACTAGGTACTATATATAAACTAGGGATTTTATTAAGCTGTTGATTCAACAACCCTGTTAAATAGACAGTGACTAAGCCATAACCGAAAGCGCAAACTAAAACAAAAAGTAAACTACGAATTATAAAATGTTGTTTGCGCACCAGCTGCCTAACCATATTATTAATATCATTACCAAAAATAACTAATAACGTTGCAATGATGGCCAGCGCTGTTTGATATTGGTAGGCACGAAAGCCCTGCCCTAATTCAATTAACCAATCAGTCATTATTTAACTCCATAACTTGCAAGTAGCGCAACTAAGTCATCTTCAGTCATCACACTAACACCTAAGTCTTGCGCTTTAGTTAATTTTGAACCTGCTTTTTCACCTGCAACTAAATAATGGGTATTCGCAGATACGCTCCCTGAAACTTTAGCGCCAAGCGCTTGTAATTTCGCTTTTGCATCATTACGGCCCATTTGGCTTAACGTTCCTGTTAACACAAAGGTTTGATCAATTAACGGGAGTTCATCAACTGATTTTTTCTCAATATCAGGCCAAGTCAATAAATTTTCTAATTGTTCGACAACCTCTATATTATGCGGCTGTTTAAAGAAGTTGTAGATATTTTTCGCCACAATCACCCCAACATCGGCGACTTTTTGTAAACTTTCTTCATCGGCTTCTTTAATTTTTGATAGCGTTAAAAAGTGTTGAGCAAGGTTATTTGCTGTCGCCTCACCTACTTCGCGAATGCCTAATGCATAAATAAATTTCGCTAATGTCGTATGCCTAGATTTCTCTATCGACTTAATTAAATTACTTGCTGACTTTTGCCCCATTCGTTCCATGGTGCTAATGCTTAACTCTGTTAAACTAAATAAATCAGCGGGAGTTTTAATTAAGTTTTCATCTACCATTTGCTCAACAAGCTTATCCCCTAATCCATCAATATCTAAAGCTTTACGAGAAGAAAAATGCTTAATAGCCTCTTTACGTTGTGCGCCACAAAATAAACCGCCGGTACAACGAAGCACAGCTTCACCTTCAAGCTTAACAACAGCTGACTGACAAACGGGACATTCTGTGGGGAAAACAATCTCTTTTGCATCATCTGGACGTCTGTCTAATACTACACTCACTATTTGTGGGATAACGTCACCTGCGCGTCGAATAATAACAGTGTCCCCAATTTTGACACCTAACCGCATAATTTCATCTTGATTATGTAATGTCGCATTACTCACAGTCACACCACCAACCGATACGGGTTGCAATCGCGCAACAGGTGTTATTGCACCAGTTCGCCCTACTTGAAATTCAACATCTTTCAATAGCGTTAATTCTTCTTGTGCAGGAAATTTATAAGCGGTTGCCCAACGAGGTGCTTTAGCTACAAAGCCTAATTCTTGTTGTAGGGCAATATCATCTACCTTAAAAACCGTACCGTCTATTTCATAGGTTAGTTGATCGCGCTTTGCTAAAATATCTTGATAAAAAGCCTCAACTAAATCAGCATTTTCCAGTAACCTAACCTCTGGGCACATAGGTAAGCCGAGCGATTTTAATTGGCATAATCGTTGATAATGTGAATTAGCTAGCCATTGTTCGCCTTTTTCAACATTTTGTTGATGCTCAACATACCCTAAACCATAGGCATAAAATGCTAAATTACGTTTCGCGGTTATTTTAGAGTCTAGTTGTCGTAAACTCCCTGCAGCTGCATTACGTGGATTAGCAAATACTTTTTCATTTTTAGCTATCGCTGCTGCGTTTAATTTGTCAAAGCTCGCTTTTGGCATAAACACTTCGCCACGTACTTCAATAACATCAGGATAATCGGTGCCTTGTAGTTTTAATGGGATAGATTTAATCGTTCGCACGTTTTCGGTAATATTTTCACCAACTCGTCCATCACCACGTGTCGCTGCTTGTACAAAAACACCGTTTTCATAGCGTATACTGACCGCTAAACCATCGAGTTTAGGTTCAGCACAAAACTGAATAGTACTGGCTGATTTTAGCCTATCTGAAATACGTGTAACAAACCCTTGCCATTCTTGCGCTGAAAACACATTATCGAGGGATAGCATAGGTAATTGATGTGTTACTTGAGAGAACTCTTTTAATGCTTCGCCACCAACACGTTGCGAAGGAGAATCAGCGGTTTTTAATAAAGGGAATTTACTTTCAAGATCAATAAGTTCTCGCATTAAACGATCATATTCTACATCAGGCACTGTTGGTTGATCTAATACATAATATTGATGATTATATTGATTAAGAAGTTGTTGTAGTTCTACGATTCGATCTTGGCTTAAAGATTCAGACATAAGTATTTTATTAAGTTATATACCAATGAGTATAAACATTGATAATTAGGTGATTAAGAAAAAGCGTTAATCATACTAATTAACGCTTTTATCATGTGTTAGTTTTTTACGAGATTATTATGCATGTGCAATACGGTTTTTGCGTTCAAATTCTCGTATTTTACTTGTGTAGTGTTGCTCTGTTTGCTTAGTCATCACACTGCGTTTATCATCAAGTAATTGGCCATTAAACTCCATTGATAACTGTTTTGCTGCTGACATCATTTGCTCAAAGACTTCAAACGGATCACCCGCATTTGGCAAGGTCATAAATAAACTTATACCTTGTGTGCTAAAACTTTCTATTTCATCCAGATTAAATGTGCCCGGATTCATCATATTAGCTAGGCTAAACGTTACTTTACCATTACCTGCATTATCCTCATGCCTATGAAAAATATCCATATCACCATAACGTAACCCTAAGGTTAATAAAGCAGGGAGTAGTGCTGCACCACTAATACAATTATCTTCATTCATTACAACTGAAACAACAATAACTTCTGGCGCTACTTCTATATTCGCTTTTTTCTCCATTTGCGTATTCGCATCATCACCAGCTGAAATACTTGGCATTGGTTCATCATCAAAATCGAGTTCATCACCAAAGTTAATTTCCATTTGATTGCGCTTCACAGGAGCTTGGGCTGTTTTACGTACTGAACGTTTTTGGGCCCCTTTATTGATAGCTGGTGTTTGTTTGGGCTGAGAAACAGGTGCTTGGTATACCGGTTTAGGTGTCTGTTCTTGAATATGTTCATCGAGCAAAGTTTGTGTTGATATTTCATCATTTTTCATTGAGTCCGTTGACAACGATATTTCTTCAACACTATCGACTTCACTGTGCATTTGAGCTGGAGGCACCGTGTTATTAGGCGGCGTATCTGTAATGTCTGACAAATCCCCTAATGTTGGTTCAAGAGTAGGCTTATCATGTGAACGTTTTTCGAGATCTTGTGGTAGAGGGTCTTCATCATAATTAGGCGCAGGTGCTGCTTCTTGTGGAATTTCATTTTGATTTAATGATGAAGCGCTCACAACTCGCGCTCGACTCACGCCGTCTTGATCAAAACCTGAACCATCAAAACCACGATCCATTGGCTCAACTTTTTCTGCTTTTGCTTTAAGTTTATATGGATTTTTATTTTTTCTTATTGTCCAAAAGCCATGTGCAAAGATGGCTGCTATTATAATAGCGCTGAGAATAATTAATACGTTTCTGAAATTATCTTCCATTACCTAACCTATTATTTTGATACTTTTGCTATGATACTTCTGCCATTGCAATAGCTTCGTCAATATCAACTGACACTATACGTGAAACACCAGCTTCAAACATAGTAACACCCGTTAAATGACTCGCCATTTCCATCGCAATTTTATTATGACTTATATAAACAAATTGTACTGTTTGGGACATTTCCCGCACTAAATTACAAAAACGACCGACGTTCGCATCATCTAACGGCGCATCAACTTCATCTAGCATGCAAAATGGTGCTGGGTTTAACCGAAAAATTGCAAACACCAATGATAAAGCGGTTAATGCTTTTTCTCCACCTGATAATAAATGAATTGTGCTATTTTTTTTACCTGGTGGCCTAGCCATTATTGTAACGCCTGTTTCTAATAAGTCTTCTCCGGTGAGGGTTAAATAAGCTTGCCCACCACCAAACACTTTAGGAAACAACTGTTGCAAATCTAAATTAACTTGTTCAAATGTTGCTTTAAACTTTTGACGACTTTCACGATCAATTTTTGCTATTGCTGATTCTAACGTTGAAATTGCAAGATTTAAATCCTCATCTTGCTGATCTAAGTAATTTTTTCGCGTTAATTGACTATTATATTCATCAATTGCTGCTAAATTAATCGGTCCAAGCGCCCCGATGTCTTTCCCTAAGCGGATAAGTTGTGCTTGCCACTGGTTTTCTTTGGCATTGGCTGGAATATTTTGTTTTATTGTTTCAAATTGTTGCCCTAACTCTACCATCTGCTCTTTCGCGTTTTCTGCTTTTAGCCTAGCACTTTCGTGATCTAAATTTAATTGGCTTAACTGTGACTTTAATTGAGAGATCTGCTTGAGTTGATCTTGCTGTTTTTGTTCACTCTGCTCTAACTGTTGTTCAAGTAATACTTGTTGTTGATGTAACTCACTGATTTTTTCTTCAATCGTTGAAAGTTGCGACAGCCAAAGTTGTAACTGGTGTTCGTCTTCTATAAAAGGGGCCGTATTATCTTCGAGGAGTTGATTATTTAACTGTTGTTGTTCATTTAACTGAGTGATTGTTTCATGATAGCGCTCAACATTCGTCTGACCATGTTGATATTGTTGCTTTGTTTGTTCTAAGAGTATTTCAACGTCATGTTTTTCTTGCTGTAATCCCTGAAGTATTTGCTGTAACTGTTTTACTTGTTGCTGTAATTGCTCATTTTCATTTTCAAGCTGTTCAATGGTATCGCTACTTACTTCCTTATTAACAGAACTTGACGCTGTATGACTACCTTTAGATTCCATAAACTGCGCGAACAATTGCTGTTCCTTGCTTAATAACAGGTCAAATGATTGCTTTTCCTGAATTAATTCATTCTGCTGTTTCAACAATTGTTGTTCATGCTGCAAATTCAATGCGTGTTGTTGTTGCCCCTCGTTTACTTGTTTTTGTATTAGGGCCAGTTGCATTTCATCTTGAACGATTATGTTTTTAATCTGCGTAATAGTGTCTATTTGTTGTTGCTGATTAATACGTAATTGTTCCAATGTCATTAGATGTTGTGCTAATGCACTTTTCAGTTGCGTTAACTTATCTTGCTGCGCTAGAAAGCCTTGCTCAGACGAAAGTGATCCTTTATATAAAAAGTGATGACCTAGCCATGTGCCATCAGCACAAATAACACTTTCTTGTGTAGTTAATGTGGTTAAAAGGTTTAGTGCCTCAGCATAATTTTTAGCGGTATGCACCTTGCTGAGTATTTCCGTTAATGCGGTATTATTTTGTTTTTTATGAGTAACTTTGTCTGCTAAAGTATTTGTGTATTCGGTATTTACTTGTTTGGTGAGTGGTTTCATTAAGCGAATAATGTCAGGAAATGTTATCTCTTGATTACCTTCAGGCCAATCATGATTATCATGTGTATAAATATTCGCTTTTAATGCTTCGGCTAGCACTAATTCAACAGCCATTTCCCAGCCCTTACTCACAGTAAAGGTATCGCTTAATAATTCTAATGTTACATTTTGCTCAAGCAGCCAGTTTTGCTGTGTTTCTTGCCATGCTTGCTTTTGATTCAGTTGATTTTCAAGATCATCAATATTTTGTTCAATTGTTCGAATTACGCCTTGTAGTTGTCCCTGCTCAATACTGCGTTGAGTTCGTTGCTCTTCTTGCTCTGATAACGAAAGTTTTTGTTCTACTATTTTGGTTTGTAGTAATTCTTCATCTGCTTTTGTCAGCGATAAATCAATAATTTCTCTATTTTTAACTTGGTTAAGTTCTTGGTCAACTTGAGTTAATCTATTTTCGAGTGTATCTATTTGTTCTTTTAAATATTCAATTCGAGATTTATGTTGTTGTAATTGCTTATTTTCTTCGAGTTGTTGTGCTCTATCAGCATTTTGTGCGCGTAATAATGTTTGCCATTCGCTTTGAATATCTTGCTGTTGTTGGCTGACCTTCTCTAATTTTTCCTGTTGTTCTTTTATTTTTTCTATCGCTAATAGATGTTTTGGCTGATATTGATTAAGTTGTTCACGATATTGCTTTAAATTGGTTTGAGCTGCTAATAGTGCTGCCTGTGCATTAGCTAATTGTTGCTGAGTTAAACCTTGATCTGTTTTTATTTTTTGTTGTTGCTGCTGAAAATGCTTAATACGTTGTTCTGCCGCCGCAATTTTTTGAGCTAATTGCAATTTTTGTTGCTGTTGATCTTGTAATTGTTCGTTCGCTAACTTCAATTGCTGCTTGATAGCGACTAAGCCAAAGCTTTGATCTGCTTGTTGCTGTTCATGCTGAGCAACTTGTGCTGCAATTTTAGTGTATTTATTCTGTATTTCTTGGCTTTGATGATTAAACTTTTGCCACTTTAAAAAAGCAAGTTCTGCTTTGTATTTGCGCTCTTGAGCTTTTAAACTTTTAAAACGAGTTGCCGCTTCCGCTTGTTGATGCAAATGCTCAATTTGCTGACCTAATTCAAATCGAATATCTGTTAATCGTTCTAAGTTTTCACGCGTGTGACGAATACGTGTTTCTGTGTCTCTGCGACGTTCTTTATATTTTGAAATGCCTGCGGCTTCTTCTATGAAAATGCGAAGTTCTTGGGGTTTTGATTCAATTAAGCGAGAGATTGTGCCTTGTTCAATAATGGCATAACTTCTAGGTCCTAAACCTGTGCCCAAAAATATATCGGTTATATCACGGCGACGGCATTTGCTACCATTAAGATAATATATATTCTGGCTATCTCTATTAACAACACGCCTAATTGAAATTTCGTTGCGATCAGCCATGCTATTTTCTAATCGGCCTGCGACATTATCAAAAACCAGCTCTACACTTGCTTGACCTACAGCTTTACGAGTTGTGGCTCCATTAAAAATAACATCAGTCATAGCATCGCCACGAAGGTTTTTAGCTGAGCTTTCCCCTAAAACCCAGCGTACCGCATCAATAATATTTGATTTGCCACAACCATTGGGGCCAACAATAGCTGTCATATCATGTTCAAATGATACTTTGGTTTGATCAACAAATGATTTAAAACCCGCTAATTTAATATGCTTTAGTCGCATAAAATTGGATAACTCTCGCGTTTAAATAGGTTTATTTAAAAGAAACATCACTCTAGCAGAATTTGTATGACTTTGTAACAACTAGGCGCTGTTCAATAGCACTGAATGATTTATACTACGAAATCTAAAACTCTAACGGAGAAACTATCAATAATGCTTGCAAATAGTGGTGCTGGATATTTTATCAAAGGCTTTGAATTAATTAGAATGAAAGGGATCAGACGATTTGTTTTTATCCCTCTAATTATTAATTTAGTTTTATTCTCAATTGCCTTTTATTACATGTTTATTCAATTGCAAACGTATATGGATGTTATTGAAGCTTGGTTACCTGAATGGATGTCGTGGCTAAGTATTGTGTTGTGGCCAATTGCCGTATTGTTTATTTTAGTGATGTTTTCTTTTATTTTCAGTTCAATAATGAATTGGATAGCAGCCCCCTTCAATGGTTTATTGTCAGAAAAAATGGAAGCGCTCCTCACCAATGAAAAGCCACCATCAGGTGACGCTTTTGACGTGATCAAAGATATTCCTCGAACGTTGAGCCGAGAGTGGTGTAAATTTCGTTATTACCTTCCAAGAGCTATAGGTTTTTTTCTTCTCTATTGGATTTTGCCTGTTATCGGTCAAATCGTGTGGTTTTTATTCCTAGCCTGGATGATGGCTGTACAATATAAGGATTACCCTTTTGATAATCATAAAATTAACTTTGATGTGATGAAAGATGAGTTACAAGCACGTAAAGGCTTAAGTTATAGCTTTGGTATTACTACAGCATTATTTTCAATGGTGCCGATAGTCAACTTAGTGGTAATGCCTGTGGCTATCTGTGGTGCTACAGCCCTTTGGGTAGATCATTACCGCCCTCAATTTCGTTAAGTTATAATAGTTAAAATTTAGAAAAGAAAAAGGGAGCTTAAATAGCTCCCTTTGATATTTTACCACTTTAAATGCTGGTCATTATGAATTAGCAATTCGTTCTGCAATTGCCGCTAGTGCTAAATCAATTCGCGCGATTACTTTATCTTTAGGTAATAACTCAAGGGTAATGTCTAGAGAAGGCGAATTACCAGCACCTGTTGCAGCTACACGAAGTGGCATTCCCACTTTACCCATGCCAAGTTCTAACTCTTCAGCCGTTGCGTTTATAGCCGCATGAATAGCTTCTGCTTTCCATTCAGTTAACGCTGCTAATTTGGCTTTAACCACTTCAAGGGGCTGTTGAGCTACTGGGCGTAAATGCTTTTTCAATGCGTTGGCATCGAATTCAGTGAAATCTTCAAAGAAATAACGTGATATTTCTGCCATCTCTTTTAAGGTTTTTACGCGATCAGCTTGAACTTTTACAATAGCTTCAAGTGATGGTCCATTATCAGTATTGATATTTTGATCAGCCATGTGCCATGCTAAATGTTCTGCAACATAACTTGGTGCTAACGTTTTCATGTAATGCTGGTTAACCCAAATAAGTTTATCCGTATTAAAGCCTGATGGTGCACGGTTACAATCTTTTAAATCAAATAATTCAATCATTTCTTCGCGAGAAAATATTTCTTGGTCGCCGTGTGACCAGCCTAAGCGAACTAAGTAATTTAATAAGGCTTCTGGTAAATAACCATCATCACGATATTGCATAACACTTACAGCACCGTGACGTTTTGACAAGCGTTTACCGTCATCCCCCAAAATCATTGGAATATGTGCATATTGTGGAATATCAGCACCCAAGGCTTTTAAGATATTAATTTGTTTAGGGGTATTACTTACATGATCATCACCGCGAACCACATGAGTGACTTTCATATCCCAATCATCAACCACTACGGTTAAGTTATAGGTTGGAGTGCCGTCAGTACGCGCTAGAATTAAATCATCTAATTGCTCATTCGATATTGTAATATCGCCTTTAACCATATCGTTAATAACAACGTTACCGTCTAACGGGTTTTTAAAGCGAATAACATACGGTTGGTCTTCGGGATAATCAGTTCGATCTCTCCATAAACCATTGTATTTTTCTATTTCGCCTTTTGCTTTTGCTTCTTCACGCATAGCATCAACTTCTTCTGGCGTACAATAACAGCGATAGGCATTGCCTGATTCAAGTAACTGAGCAATAACTTCTTTGTAACGGTCGAATCGTTGTGTTTGAAAAAATGGTCCTTGTGTCCATTCTAGATTTAACCAATTCATTCCATCCATTATTGCGTCAACTGATGCCTGCGTTGAACGCTCTAGATCAGTATCTTCAATTCTTAAAATGAATTCGCCTTGGTTCTTTTTCGCATATAACCAGCTATAAAGTGCAGTACGTGCTCCACCTACATGTAAATATCCTGTTGGGCTAGGGGCAAATCGCGTTGTTAAACTCATATAATTCTCACAATAAATAAGGCAATCTGGTGTCAACATTAGTCTAAAACAACAGATCAAATAATCGAGGATAAAATTGCGCGTTATTTTATCAGGCTATCGAATTTAATACATCATTTGTGTTTATTAATAGAAAAAAAGATTACAAAACCAACAGGGTGATGAAAATTAAAGCAGTCGAACCCAATATCAGTAAAAAACATGAAAAAAGCCATTGTTTTTGTTGACAGCTTTTTCGATCTCCCTATAATACGCCCCACTGAATAACACTCTGTTACAGAGAATGTTTAGTAAGATAGAGACGGACGATTAGCTCAGTTGGGAGAGCACCGCCCTTACAAGGCGGGGGTCACTGGTTCAAGCCCAGTATCGTCCACCACTTTTTTTGAAGTGTTAGGTAGACAATTCAGCGTAGGAAAGATAACAAGGTTAAGCACCTTCTACTCTTTACCACCCGCGCCGAATCACTGGTTAAGACCAGTATCGTCCACCACTTCTATTATCAATTAATAGAACTCTATGTAANACTGGTTAAGACCAGTATCGTCCACCACTTCTATTATCAATTAATAGAACTCTATGTAAAATGATTGGACGATTAGCTCAGTTGGGAGAGCACCGCCCTTACAAGGCGGGGGTCACTGGTTCAAGCCCAGTATCGTCCACCAATTATTTTAAATTCTATAGTAAATCCCAGATTCATATCTGATATATGGACGATTAGCTCAGTTGGGAGAGCACCGCCCTTACAAGGCGGGGGTCACTGGTTCAAGCCCAGTATCGTCCACCACTTATTTTAAATTCTATAGTAAATCCCAGATTCATATCTGATATATGGACGATTAGCTCAGTTGGGAGAGCACCGCCCTTACAAGGCGGGGGTCACTGGTTCAAGCCCAGTATCGTCCACCACTATTTCAATAATGACCTATTAATTTCAAAAAAGATAAAAAGGTCAAGCACCTTCTACTCTTTACAACCCGCGCCGTATCACTGGTTCAAGCCCAGTATCGTCCACCACTTTTTTACCTTTTTAAACTTTAATCCTTTTTGGCAGTAATTCAGCGGTGACGCACCTTCTACTCTTTACAACCCGCGCCGTATCACTGGTTCAAGCCCAGTATCGTCCACCACTTTTTTACCTTTTTAAACTTTAATCCTTTTTGGCAGTAATTCAGCGGTGACGCACCTTCTACTCTTTACCACCCGCGCCGTATCACTGGTTCAAGCCCAGTATCGTCCACCACTTTTTTACCTTTTTAAACTTTAATCCTTTTTGGCAGTAATTCAGCGGTGACGCACCTTCTACTCTTTACCACCCGCGCCGTATCACTGGTTCAAGCCCAGTATCGTCCACCACTTTTTTACCTTTTTAGCATTTTATCTTTTTGAAAATAATTCAAAGGTGATGCATCTTCTGTCTGCTACTTTTGACTAGCAAAGAAGAGTTAAATATTTAGGTTGGGGATATTTATTGATAAATTGATTAAGCTCATTGTTATATTTTAGCTTAATATTTAAAAAGTATTCATTAAGGTTACCTCCCTTTTTAATGAGGTGGTAACCTTAACAAGGCGTCTATTTTAAATGACACATAGATAAATTATTAATAGTTAAATTTGTTTTTACTATAAAGTGTTGCAGCTTTTTGCCAAACCTCACCTACTTTACCATCACCCACAATATTTCCATCAAGAAGTGTAACAGGCGCAATCTCTTTACTTGAACTTGAGATCCAAATTTCATCAGCATTCTTAGCCTCTTCTAGGGTAACTACACGCTCTTCAATTTTAATTGAGCCATCTTCACGTAGAATGGCGAGTAAAATATCTCTAGTAATACCAGGAAGAATTTGATTATCCAAAGGTGGTGTGATCACGACGCCATCTTTCACAATATAAACATTAGAAGAGCTTGCCTCAGTTAACTCTAACTTATTGTTATATAATAAAGTTTCATTACACTTAGCTTCATGGCCTTGTTGATAATGCATGACATTCCCTAACAAAGCGGTGGATTTAATATGACACCGTTGCCACCTTAAATCTTCTGTACTTATTAAAGAATAGCCTTTAGCTGTTTTACTGTCAGGTAAACTCGGGACCGGTATTTCAAAGGTCATCATAAAAATGGTCGGGGTTATGCCTTCAGGGTAAGCGTGGTGACGCTTAGTATCTGTACCACGACTAATATGAATATATATACCTAACGCGCCATAATGATTTAATTCACAAAGTTTTTCGCATAATGAAACCCAGTCTGCTATCGATTTATCAACGTTAATGCCGATTTCAGTTAAACCATTAAGCATTCGCTTTAAATGCCCATTTACTCCAACCATTTTTCCATCATACGAAGGAATAACTTCATAGATACCATCACCAAATAAAAAACCACGATCTAATGGTGAAATTTTCGCGTTTTCTACGGGTAAAAAATCCCCATTTAAATATACTATTGACACTTTATTTATACCCTATTACTTATTGGCAATTACGATTTATTGAAACCAATCAATGATCGTATACTTTCTATTACCGCTTTACCTTCTGAAACAGGTAAACCGTCTTCTGTTAACTCATTTTTCCTGGTTACGCCGTCAACACTCCCATGCTCTGAAAGATACTTTAAAATAGTTTCTGGACACGTTTCTTTTAATAAGTCTTGGCCACTCCACACACTTAAAAAAGCTAAAATGCCATAAACGCCCCAGTTAGATACATCTGAAACAATCAGTTCGTCACAAGGGGTCACTGCTGGGATTATATCTAACGCTTGCAAAGCACTTTTAACATTACCCATACCTATTTCATTACCGCCATCACCTATGGCAATTGTTGGGCAAGTAGCTTGCGTTAAGAAATGATCGAAACATGTTGCTTTATCGGTAATATCTTCGCCGCGCATATTATGATAACGGTTGTTTTCAGCAAGACCTGGATGCTCTATAGAAATAATAACCTCAGGTGATAAATGGGCTAAAGCGCGACGAGCTTCAATAGCGCCTAAATGAGGCTGACCTACGCTGATCACAAAAATGTTATAGTCAACTTGCAACACATTAGCCATTGGCGTTCCACAAACTAAGATTGGATTCATACCCAGTTTTTTTAAAGCCTTGTAGAGGATTAAAGATCCTACGGGACCATCAGTTTCAAACGTGTTGAGTACCGGAAATCCCGTACCTATCAAGACAGTCCCTTTAATATCTTTTAATACTTTAGCTGCTCGTAAACAATACCCAGGATTTAGATGGCTTTGCAGAGGCTTCATCCCACGTAAGTTTTTATCAACGAGGATATTTTCAATGTCGACACTTAGTGCCTGTTCGTTAATCATACTTTTTCCATAGGGGTTAACTACAGCGTTCAAGCTGAGTTTGTTTAAATAAGTGGGAAGTAAGGTGATGAATATTATGCGCACATTCCATACTTATAGCTTCAAAGTTGACCTTCTGACCTGCTGACAGTTGCGCCAATTTTGAGGTATCTGCTGAGATAACTGCGCCAATTTTTGGATAGCCACCGATAGTTTGACGATCATTTAACAAGACGATCGGTTGACCATCTGCCGGAATTTGAATAGCGCCAGAGCAAATACCTTCCGATAATATGCCTTGAATGTCTGAAGTGATTTTTTGACCACTTAATCGATATCCCATGCGGTCATTTAATTGACTTACCCCATATTCACTTGAGTAGAATAATCGTTGTTGAACAGACGAAAAATGTTGCTGCTGATAACTAGGCACAGTTCTTAACGTCACATGATCATGATATATGGGGTGAAGTTTTTTAGGTAGCATTTGATCATACGAGAAATTATCAGATTTGAATGGTGCGCAAGGCAGTACATCGCCCTTTGCAATTTTATCACCATTTAAGCCGCCAACACCTTCTCTACAAACAGTTGAACGACTACCAAATTGAGGCGCTATAGTAAAACCACCCGCGACAGCCAAATAACTTCTAACCCCATGAGATGCATAAGCTAACGAAATCGTGTCACCTGATTTTATATGATGAGTTCGCCAAAGTTCTTGGGGTTTTGAGTTTATCGTTAATGCCATATTAGCACCCGTTATAGCGATCAACGTATCAACTTGAGATTCTAGCTCTAAACCTCCCATACTCACTTCTAAAGCACATGTTCCTAATGAATTACCACATAAACGATTAGCCCATTTAAATGCATTGCTATCGAGGGGGCCACCATTAGTTAAGCCAAGATGGTAAAAACCACTTCTGCCACTATCTTGAAATAAAGTCAGAATACCTGGAGATTTAACAATAAAACTATTCAAAATTTATCCCTCATAGCACACCACCTAAGGCGAGAAACTCAGCTTTCGTTATCGCGTTAAATTTAACAATGTCGCCAACAGCCACGGGCATAGTTTCAGTGGCATTACGATCAAACATCTTGGTAGGACTTTTACCTATAATGTTCCAGCCTCCTGGTGACTCACTCGGATAAATAGCAGTTTGTTTATCTGCTATAGCAACAGCGCCTTGAGGGACTTTTTTACGCGGCGTACTTAAACGTGGCGTCGCAATTCTACTGTCTACATCACCTAAATAAGCAAAACCTGGCGCAAAGCCAATAGCATATACCCGATATTCAACTGATTGATGAATATCAATAACGTCTTTAACACTAAGCTTAGCTTGCTGTGCAAGCGCTTTAAGATCGATACCAACGTCTTCACCATAAAATACAGGTAATTCAACGATTTTCCCTACAGTAGCTATGTCATCAGTTAATTGCATTAAGCACTTTCTGATTAAAGCTCGCACATTATGATGATCGGTTTTATCGATATTATAAACAACCAAAAGTGAGGCGTACGAAGGAATAAAATCAACAAGCAACTGTTTGAGTTCCCGTTGTATTAATACTTGAGCTTGCTTTACTTGCTGAGCAACATAAGGGCTTGCTTGCTCAGCAAAATAAATAATTAATGCATTTTCGCCAGCGACTTGAATATTCATCCTTGTAATATCTGCCTAATCGCTTTAATTGCTTCAACACCAGCTATATTGTCTCCATGAACACATAAGCTGTCTAATGCCAGCGGTAAACGTAAACCACTAGTTGTAGTAATTGTACCGGTTTCTTTTAATTGATTGACCTGTTCAAGCATTTGTTCTTGATTAAGTACAGCCCCAACCTCATTTCTTGAGAGCAAACGCCCTGTATCATCATAGCGGCGATCCGCAAAACCTTCAGCTAATAATGTTAATCCCAACTGCTTTGCTTCATCTTGATGAGTTTTATAATCGGCTGTCGCTTGTATCATTAATTTAAGGGGCTTATGGTAACTTGCCGTTGCCTTCATAACAGCCAAACGTGTTGTTTTATCAGCCATCATGTCGTTATATAATGCGCCATGAGGTTTAACATACTCAACGTTTATATCCATTGATTTGGCCATACCATCAATGGCTGAAATTTGATAAATCATCATTGATTCTATTTCTTGTGCACTACATTTGATACTACGTCTGCCAAAGCCAACCAGATCCGGATAGCCTGGGTGCGCACCAACTTCTACTTTATTTTTTTTTGCTAACAATAAGGTTTTAAACATTACCAGCGGATCTCCCGCGTGAAAGCCACAAGCGATATTCGCTTGATCAATATCTTGCATGGCAAGCTCATCAAGCCCCTTTTCCCACGAACCGAAGCTTTCGCCTAAATCACAATTGAGTTTAATCATAATCAGCCTACATAATTGATAATTTACTGTTGGGAATATCAGTCACCAGCATACAACCAGGACTATGTGTAATACAAAATGGAGGTTTGGCTTGCTCTAATGCAACTTGTGGTGTAACACCACATGCCCAGAATACAGGAATCTCGCCTGGCTTTATTGTGACTGAATCACCAAAATCAGTCACATTTATATTTTCTATACCTATTTCTTCTGGTGCACCAAAATGCACTGGCGCGCCATGTACTGAAGGAAAACGTGTGCAAATTTGAATTGCCCGTATCACATCAGCAACCACCATTGGCCTCATACTTACCACCATATTACCACTAAAGCGTCCTGCACTTTTGCAAGCGATATTGGTTTTGTACATTGGTACATTTTTATTCTCGGTAATATTACGAATTTCTATACCATCTGCAATCAATGGCTCTTCGAATGAAAACGAACAGCCTAAAACAAAAGTAACAAGATCATCACGCCAATAGGTAGTTATATCTTTAACTTCTTCGGTAAGTAATCCGTCTTTAAAAATTCGGTACTGAGGCACATCACTCCTAATATCAACATCTTGTCCCATCTCTGTTAATAAAAAATCACCAGGCTCAGATGACATGCCAATTAACGGGCAAGGTTTAGGGTTTCGTTGACAAAAAAGCAAAAAGTCATTAGCCCATTCTTTAGGTAAAATAACAATATTGCCTTGAACAAAACCATTAGCATACCCAGAAGTATTACCGTCATGTTTTCCATGGCGAATATTATTGCGGATATTCTGGGGTGATAAAGCCTCTTTCATAATACCTCTAAAATTTATTTAATAATGTGACTGATAATATTGTTAAAACTCATGCTACAAATTACTATCTAAAACAGCCTGATAAACAAGAGAGATAATACTGCCATATTTACCCGTTTCAAAGGATTTACCGGTAAATTTATAATTAACATCATCACCTTCAATCAAGCTATGACGCGTATTAGTTAGCAGCACTATGGCTAAGTCATGTTCAGGATCGATAACGGTCACTGTGCCCGTCCAGCCCGTATGACCATAAGCAGACGAGCTAGCAAAAGGGCCAAAATGCCATTTCAATGCGCCATTATTGCTTCTACGCCAGCCTAAACCAAAACTACCATCGCCATCATCAGGCTTGGTAAATTGATCTAATACATTTTTATCGAAAAAGTGTTTATCCCCATAACCACCGCCATTTAATAATGTTTGCATTAAAACGGCCATTTCACCTGTTGTAGAAAATAAGCCAGCATGCCCTGCAACACCACCAAAAGAGTGAAAGGCTTTTTCATCATGTACTTCGCCTTGTAAAACATAATTTCGAACATTATCAAAGTCGACTCGACCACCTCGCGTAGTACCATGTATTTCGGTTGCGGCAATTTGTTGCTTGTATTTACCCTTTTCTAAAGGGTTAAATAAGGTATTCGTTAAATTAAGTGGTTGATAAATATTTCGTTCAACATAGTTATCTAAGGCTTGTCCGGTTAATCGCTCTATCAACATGCCTAACAACATAAAGTCAGTATCACTATACATACGCTTAGTATATCGACCAACAGAAAAAGGCACTCGATTAAGGATCAGTTGTTTAGACTTTTGTGGATTTTGTGAATAAAAGCTTTTTCCTAATTTATTGTCTTTGGTAAAAAACCTAACCTGCGGAGAGTAACCTGCATTATGGGTTAAAAAGTCTTTAACTAAACGCGTTTCTCTACCTCCTCCTTGATAGTCAGGTAAATAATAAGATAATGGCTTATTAACATCGAGCTTACCTTCACTAACCAATGTCATGAGTGCAAAATTAGTCGCAAACATTTTAGTATTCGAAGCAATATCAAAAATAGTATCTTGTTTCATCGCAACAGGTTTAGCGAGTAACTCGCCACCATCGCCAAACTTTTGTGCATAGCCATAGGCGGTATTTTTGATGACTTTTCCATCTTTTAATACTAATAAAACCGCTCCAGGGAAACCGTCTTCAACATCTTGAGTAATTTGTTGATCAACCAACTTAAAACTCGCAGCTAAGCTTTTGTTGTTTGAATTTGTTTCTGCGCGTAATTCTGGATAAGGAATAATAATATTAATGGTTGCCCCTTCAGGCATCACATTTTCAACCCTTAAGGTATTATCACCGTTTTTTGTTCGACGTTGTAAACTGTATTTATAACGATTTCCTGCAAGTAAAGGGCTTGCTATATCGAGCTTCTGGCCATTGATAAAAATATCAGCAGACGTCGCATCAACACTGTCGATAATAATCTCACCACGCCCTTTATAACTTTTAAAGATAGCGCGATCGTTAACTAATGCACGCTCACTTCTACTTTCCTCTGGTTGTGGAAATACGGCGTCTATTTGCCCTCTTTTAATGGGCTTAACGATTTTAGTAACAGGGACAAGCTCTAATTGATAACGTTGCCATAGCGATTCTAAACGTCTAGGTTTATACTTTTTCAATAAAGCAAAAAGAGCGCCAACGGTCTTAGCATCCGCTTTACCATTTACATTCCATGGAAGAAAGTGCATTTGAAATGCAGACAAAGTATCAATAGTACTAGCGTCCATTATCCCTGTTTCAGTGATACCATATCCATAAGTATTTAACGCTTTTTGTACCAAGCCAATGTGAGGCATATCACGTTGGAAAATTTGCCAGTATTCGTCCATATCTGACTTTTCATACCAAGCACCAATTCCTGCTTGATATAACTGATACCAAGGAAACCTTGGACCTGGATCATTTTTTCTTGTGGGTGCAATATCCGCATGGCCAATCACTTGGGTAGGTCCTATATCAGGATTTCTGGCTAAAATATCTTTTGACAACTCAATTAACAATTCAATTTGTTCTGGGTCGTAATCAGGAAAAAAGCAATTTCTATTATCGCCATTTTCATTATTTTGCTCTGAACTAAACTCAGTGATATTTTCCGATCTTTTACATTTAGGTACATTAACTATTTCTATACCGATTGATTGGTCATTTAAATCTTTTTTACCTTGCCAATAACTTGTACCCGCATGCCATGCACGATCATTTTCATCAACTAGTTGATAAATCGTTAACGCATTGTCACCATAACTCTCATCATTTTTCTCCGGTAATAAGTAATGAGAACTAACGCCGCCTTTATCAACCAATGCGTTTACTGAACGTTGATAATCTATCGCGGTAAAATGCATCACTAAAAATTTAATGCGTTTACTAAAATTCTGTGATGGCATTTTTTCTATAGGCAAAGATGCACAGCTTGCTAACAAAAATAAGCAAGTAGCAAATAAACCCAAAGTCAGCGGTGTTTTTTTCTGAGAAAAAGATAAAGGTTTTTTAAAAAAAGACAGTGTTTTCATATAAAAATAATACTTCCTATTTAATTCTATTGTTTGCTAAATAAGAGTGTGCTGAGTATTAGTTTTTCTAATAAGGGCTTTCAATTAGTAAAACGTGTATTAAGCAAACAATAAAATTAAGAAAAATCCCCGCACTAGCGGGGATTTAAATTCAAACATTTAATCACTAATTTTTAAACAATTAGAAACCAATATTTACTGATAGTTGTAAGCGGCGAGCATTGATTAAGCTACGTGCTTCACCGAATGTATCATTACTTACAAATGGGTCGTAGTTATACCCAGTTTGATTATCAAACACGTTAAACAAATCAGCACGGAACTTAACTATATAATTATCAAAGTTGAAGTCTTGCGTGTAGTTTAAGTCTAACTGCCAATGGCTTGGCTCTCTACGGCTACCAGCATGCTCAGCATAACGGATAGTTGAGCTTGAATAACCATAAACACTACCATCCCATGCTTCCCATACATCACCTGATTGATACACTAAGTAACCACCAATATTGGCTTCCCAATCAGTAGTGTAGTAACCATAAGCTTTAAATACATGAGGCTTATCGCCATTTAACTTACCGTATTTACCATCCCAAAGTTGACGACCTCTGCCATCACCTAAGTTAGACGAACCAATAAATAAGTTACCATCACTTGCGCCACTCGTTATATCTTGGTCATAGTTACCATAGTAGTGACTCCATGTATAAGATACACTGGCAAAAATTCTATCCGCGTTATATTCCGCTTCTAAACTCACTTCATAATATGTGTTTTTAGCATCATCAAGTTCAGCAATAACGTAAGACGAACCGCCAACCTCATCACGCATCTCTTGTAAGTTAGGAATATAAAGACCTTTATCAGCGATATGATCTGGTACACCTCCAAATGGACTTAAGTATGCACCATCAAGTCTTGACGTATTTGGCGTATCTTCAAAAGGATGTGTCAATTCACGATGACGTACATGACCTTTTACGTATAACTCGTCAGTTACTACTTTAGTTGCACCAATAGTAATTTCATCAATACGTTTTGGCTTCATGCCTTCTTGGAAGAATTTACCTGATGAACCACTGGCCGCTTGATAGTCTATATAATCACCATTTTCATCAAATAGTACTTCCATAGATTGCTGAGAGTTACGCGCCCATGACGCCGCACGCGCTAACGAAGATGCTTCAGGGTTATAGCTTGCATAGTTAGCAAATAATGATGCGTCTTCTGCATAATTCCAAGTAACACCTAAACGAGGTTGGAAGGTATCATTAAAGCCAAAAGTATGCATTTTGTACTTATTGCCAATGGCTATTTCGTAACCTGACACATTATTTGAATTTTCTTTTAAATCTTGACCATATAAAACGTCTTTACTTATAACAAAACCGACATTGTAAACAAAGTCGCCATGTTCAATAGTATCGTTCACTTCAATATTATAAGACTGAATTGACGATGTAATCGGCGCAATTACCGCACCAGACTCATTTTCCAAACTCATCTGTTGAACAGTAGCCATATAATAAACAGGGATATCGCCTTCATAATTATCAACATTTTCGCCACCAATATACGAAATAGCGCCCCAGCCATTAGATAAACGACTTAACACTTCCGTACTTTCTTTCCATTGAAAACCAAAGTGAATATTATGGTAGGTATCACCCATTTCTAATTCATGATCGAGTGATATTTCAAAGCTATCGCGATAAAAGTCTTGGTTATTAAACGTAGACGCAGCACCAATTGCACCGCCACCACGTTTTGTACCATCGTCACCAATATAGCCATACTGATCAATTAGCGCTTGAGCAAGTACATTATCATAAACATCAGAGTCTTCTTTCAAGTTTGGCACAGTAAACAAGCCATTTTGATCAAGTTGACCAACAGGTAATGAATCACCTAAGCGTGGGTTAACATCAGAAAATACAGTATCAGGTGCTCCCGAAATTTCATATTCAAATTCACTGTATTTAAATGACACTGTCGTCATGTCATTAATTAAATATGAACCTTCAAGCATTAAAATGTTTTGCGTAGCATCAGTACCGCTAGACGTGCTGTCGTGATCAAGCGCACCTACAGATTCACCACGTCCATCACGGTCAGAGGTACGGTAACTAAAGTCAAATAGCAAGTCTTCCGTTGGTGCCCATGTTAATTTAGCAAAATACTCATCACGTACACTTTTATAATCTTTTGCATCGCCATAGGCTGTTTCTTTACCTTCACGAGTAACTTCTGGTCGGTAATATGACGCATAGAAGAATAATTCGTCTTCAATAATCGGGCCACTAACATTACCTGAAATCCAAGATTGATCTAGCGTATATTTTGCAAGCTCACTGTCTCCAATATCACGATCAGCTACAAAATTCTTGTTTTGAATTTTATATTCTAAATTACCATGAAATTCATTCGTACCTGATTTAGATTTAGAGTTGACCGCAACACCACCTGAACGGTTAAAACCTATAGCTTTTGCGCCACCACGATCCATTGATACATGAGCAATATCATGAGTTGATGGTTCAGCAGATAAGTTACCAAACATAGGTAAAGATACATCTACGCCATCAAAACCGTATTTATTATCACGACCTGAACCACCTGCATTTACCCCTAACGTGCCATTTTCACTATATTGAACACCAGGGATAAGCTTCATCATATCGCGAAAGTCTTGACCTACGGGAAGAGAATCTATTGCTGTAGAGCCTATTGAATTCGTTAATGATGAATCACCTTCACGAACAATCATAGAACCTGAAACCGTAATGACTTCAATATTTTGAGAAGAAGGCGCTAATTCAATATTCATTCTAGATGTTTGGTCAAGAAACACGCGAACTTGTGCTTTTTGTACCGTTCCATCTTTTGCTTTAAATGATAGTTCATAATTGCCTGGTAATAAGGCAGGTAAACTATAGCTACCATCTGCTCGCGTCACAGTAGTTCGAGCTTTTGGCATTACATTACTCGTTGCGGTGACTTCAATACCTTCCGCCGAAGAACCTGTAGTTCCTACCGAGACTTTACCTCTAATATCTGTTGCTGCATTGGCACTGGCTATCGCGCCCAGTCCCAATCCTATGCAGAGTGCTAATTTCGTAAATTTCATGTTTGGCTTCTCCAACTTTATTATTATTTAATAACGCATGGAAAGAAAAAAAGACCCTTTATCCGCTCAATTCTGCTTCATAATTAATCTAATTTCACTTTCTGCATGGATGATTATTAATTATCCACTACATACAACTTAGCACATCACATAGCAATGTAAATAAATTATTATAAAAAATACGTAAATTTAAAATATTTTAGTACTTAAATTGTAATAAAATCGTTAAAAATAAATTCTTAATAGAATTCGCGACAAAATAATTAAAAATAATTTAAACTTAATTGTTACTTTTTTAGTCTGAATGACTCACTTCATCAAGTAAGTATACAATTGATTGATAAGGCAGCTTACTGTGCTCTGAAAGCCCTATTTCACACGTACGACTATTACTGATACCACGATGGCAGTCATTAGGAATTTGTGCCGCTAAAGGCGCTAAAGCGTTTTTATTTAATTCTGGTAAGAAAAAACCTTTATCACCAGCAAATCCACAACAATAAATATCATTTGGAATAATTATATTGTCACAACATAAACTCGCTAAGGTAGTTAACGCCGTTGCACCATCTCGCTGAATACTGCTACAAGTTTTGTGTAACATGATAGGCTCTAATGTTTTAGTTATAGTTATATGAGGAACGACTGAAGTAAGTAAATACTCAGATAGTTCCTGTATCTTAAATCCTTTTAATTCATCTAGCGCTAGTGCACAAGGACTAGCGTCAATAACTATAGGCCAGCGCCCGTTTTCAGAGGCATCAGTTACCATATCAATAAATTGCTGTGCTTTTTGCTCAGCAATTAACGTATTGCCTTTAGATAACCATGGTTTACCACAACACAAAGAATTAACACCTTTTGGAATAATTAATTCTATGTTTGCTTTAGTTAGAACCGAAGAAAAAGCACTAATTAATGAACGTTTATCTTGAGCATTATTATCAGTAGCAAATACCCGATTAGTGCAAGAAGAAATAAATACAACTTTATTCAATTGTACTTTTTTAGCTTCTTTATTAATTTTATGCTTAGAATCAATGTCTTGATTATGTAATAGTTGACCCTCTCCATTTGGCCAACTATTTTGCCAATGAGGAATTTGATTAAAACTTAATTTATTTAACCAGTGAAATAACACTTTAGTTTTCTTTGGTCCTAAAAGCTGTGAAGTTTTATTAACTAATTTTATTGCTTTATTAGCGCCCCAAACCACCTTAGAAAAATGTTGTGCACTTTGTGACATCAGCCACTGGGAGCTTTTTTTGTCTGCTCTTAGCGATTGAATGAATTTTCCTGTATCTATACCTACCGGACATTCATGGGCGCACAAGCCTGTAGCCGCACAACTATCAACACCATAAAATTGATAATCTTTTTGTAAATTATTATAAGTAATGTTTTCACTTTGATTTAACGTGTCAAATTTATCAGTTGCTTTTAATTCATTTATTCTTCGCCACACCGCAATGCGCTGTCTAGGTGTTAAAGTATAATCTTTTGATGGACAGACTGACTCGCAAAAGCCACATTCAATACATTTATCTACCACTGAATGAGCTTTAGGCAAACTTTTTAAATCTAATAAATGTGCATGGCTATTATCATTAATAATCACCCCTGGGTTAAATATATTTAATGGGTCAAATGCTTCTTTAATCGATTTCATTACTTGGTATATATCTTTACCCCATTCCATTTCCACAAAGGGCGCCATATTTCGTCCGGTACCATGCTCTGCTTTTAAAGAACCGTTAAAGTCAATGGCTATCAGTGTAGAAACCGAGCGCATAAAGTCGCTATACCTTTGAACTTCTGATTCTTCATCAAATGACTGTGTGAATACGAAATGTAAATTACCATCTAATGCGTGGCCAAAAATTATCGCTTCATAATAACCATACTGCTGAAAAAGTTGTTGTAACTTTTCAACTCCATCAGCTAAATCAGGCAAAGGTAGTGCAACATCTTCAATAATGACGGTGGTACCTATCGCTCTAGCAGCTCCTACCGCAGGAAACATGCCTTTACGAATAGACCATAGTTTTTCAATATCAGGTGTTTCTTGGGTAAATGCTTTACTTGCAATTAAGTGAGCCCCACAATTATTGATATGCTGCTCAGTTTGTATTTGCTTGCCTTTTAAACCTTTTAAACCTTTTAAAGTATTTGATGATATTTCAATAAGTAAACCGACATGATCATGAGATAATTTATCAATTGAAATAAAGTGTTGCAGTTTATCTGATACTGAATTTAATGCACTTCCATCCATTAATTCTATTGCCGAAACATCTTCATTCGCCAGCTGTTGTACTAATTCACAGGTAACTTTCATATCATCAAATACAAACAATCCAACAGATGAAAACTCATCTATAGCTATCGTGTTATAAGTAATATCAGCGATAAACCCTAAAGTACCTTCCGAGCCAACCATTAGGTGACTGATAATATCAATAGGATCTGTATATTCTAATAAGGCATTAACACCATAACCCATAGTATTTTTTAAACGATATTTATGGGCTATTTTGTTCGCTAAGCGTTCATCTTGTTTAATCTTTTCAGCTAGTTTTGTAACATTAAAAATTAACGCGGGATTATTACGAACAAATTCTTGTCGCGACAATAAATTCGCAGTATCAAGTACACTGCCATTTGGCAATACAATACGAATATCTGCTAATGTATGATAACTATTGTGCTTAACTCCACAGCACATCCCCGATGAATTATTGGCCGCAATCCCTCCCACTTTACAACTATTGATTGAAGCGGGATCAGGACCTATTTTTCTGCCGTAACTTGCCAACGCTCTATTAGCGTGTGAACCTATAACGCCAGGTTGTAATTTTACTTTTCGCCCTTTTTCCAATACATCAATATTACTCCAGTTATGCGAAAGAATAATTAACACTGAGTCTGTGATTGCTTGGCCAGATAAACTTGTGCCTGCTGCTCTAAAGGTAATAGGAATAAGGTATTGGTTTGATAATTTAATCACTTGAATAAGCTGTTCTTCACTACTTATGTTAATGACAAGTTTAGGGGTTAAACGATAAAAGCTGGCATCGGTACCATACGCATAACGTTGCAACTCATTTTCTATTACAGACTTATCATCAATGACATTTTTTACTGCCGCTAAAAAACAAGAAAAAGAGTTTACTTTATTGGTCTCAAGCACGTTATCTACCCATATATTAAAAAGGTTAATATTCCACACGTTAGTATGGAATAAATTCAAGCCTTAAATTAACGTTAATATTAAAAAATTACCACAAAATATGAATATTTTATTCCTTGATTTCAATTAATTGTTAACGTGAGTGTGATGAAATCACTAGAAGAAACTTAATCGTCATAATTTTTTCTAGTAAATATATCTGAATTCATGATATAAACTCGAAAATAATTTATTATAAATTGATTTGGAAATCGATGTCAGCCCTTGTAAAAATTAAAGCGATTCAAAATTCATTATCTGCTAGTGAAGCTAAAATAGCATCGTTTGTACTTAAATCATCTAACGCGATCAGAGAGCTATCTTCTCAAGAATTATCGAGTGTTATTGGGATAAGCCAATCAAGTGTTATTAAGTTTACCCAAAAATTAGGCTATAAAGGCTATCCAGCATTTAAATTAGCCATAATAGATGCTTTAAATAGTGAAACTAATGATCCTAAATTACATGGTGAAATAACGCTAAACTCAAGTTTATCGCAAATATCTAATATTTTACTGAATAGTAAAATGTCTGTGTTATCAGAAACTAAAATATTAATCGATCAAGAGTCACTAGAGAAAGCGGTTAAGTTAATTACTTCAGCTAATCGCATTTTAATTTGTGGATTGGGCGGTTCAGCATTAGTTGGTAAAGACTTTTCTTATAAATTACAGAAGCTTGGGTTTTCTGCCTATGCTGAGCCCGATGGTCATGCACAACTAGCCTTTGTTTCAACTTTTAAAAAAGGTGATCTTGTTTTTGCCATTAGTGAGTCCGGTCAAACAAGAGAAGTCAGAGCAGTAACTGAACAAGCGAAAGCCAATAATAGCGCTGTAATTTCGTTAACCAAATACGGTAAAACGCCAGTATCAGACAATGCTGACGTACAACTTTATTCCATTGCAGAGCAAGAGTCCTTGCGATTATCGTCAATTCTTGCCAGAACCTCTCAAGAATTTGTTATCGATATATTATTTATTGCTATCACTCAAGCGTCTAGCCAAGGACGTAAATTATTAGAGAAAAGTAATAAATCGGTCAAAGACTTCAGAGCAAACTAATATTTTATTATTGATATAATAAATACGGCGCTCTTTGCGCCTTAAACTGGCTCACACCATGCTGCCAGGTTGCGCTTATTTCATCTGCAGTTTTACCATCAATGATCATCTTTCTTAACTTATCAGTCCCCGCTAGTTTATCCATAAAGCTTTCTGATGTGAAAAATTCAGCATCGCTTGCTTTAAATAAGGTATACCACTGAATAAACAAACGTAAATCTAAGCCTTTTACCTCTGATTGCCTTAAATCTAAGCCGGTAAGCTTTTGGTCCATTAACTTAGGTTTAACTGCAGCACCTGGCATAGAAACCGGTGTAAAATTAAAGTTTCCTGTAAAATGTTGATTATGACCTAAGACCTGAAATGGAAAGTCAGTGCCTCGGCCTAAACTTACATGGGTTGGTTCAAAAAAGGTCAATGAGGGGTATAACTGTATCGCCTGATCGTTCGGTAAGTTAGGGCTCGGTTTTATCGGTAAAGAATAGCGACTATTTCGCGTATAGTTTTTTATTGAAACAACCTGTAAATCGAGCGTTTTTTGGGTATTAAGCCACCCCTCGCCCTTAATCATCAATGCTAATTCACCTAAAGTCATGCCATGAAGAATAGGGATAGGATGCATACCGACAAAAGATTTAAAACGCTCTTCTAAAATAGGGCCGTCTACAAATTCTATATTTGGATTAGGTCGATCAAGAACAATAAACTTAATGCCAGCATCTGCTGCAGCTTCCATCATATAATGCATTGAACTTAAATAAGTATAAAAACGAACACCAACATCTTGAATATCAAAAAGAATAACATCTAAATCTGCTAATACTTCTATGGAAGGTTTTTTATGCTTCCCGTAAATGGAAATAATCGGCAACTTAGTTCTTGCATCAATATTATTTTCAACCGTAGCACCCGCGTCATGGTCGCCTCTAAAGCCATGCTCCGGAGCAAAAATAGTCTGAACATTCACCTTTTTACTAAGGAAAAAATCAACTAAATGTTGACCATTTACTGATGATGTTTGATTAACAACTAAGCCAACCTTTTTATCTTTTAATAAGGGTTGATATAAATTCCATTGATCAGCAGCAACAATAACCGACTGTGATTGACTGCTAAAACTTAACAATACGGCAAAAAAGGCCGAGTATTTAAGCACTAAAGTAAAAAATTTCATATTAATTATCATGCTTTGATTTCTCTACTGCTTTTCTTAAAAAGCCATCATTTTTATTTAATAAAGATTTTGCCTCATTGATTGGTAATCCCGTCAAAACAAGTAAAATAGCTAACTTCGCATTATTATCAGCATTAGCTAACGCTTGAGTTGCGGTATTAAAATCACAAGCACTGGCTTGCATAACAATACGTATAGCTCTAGCTCTTAACTTTTCATTACTTGCATAAACATCAACCATCAAGTTTTCGTAGCTTTTACCTGTTTTAATCATACTCGCAGTGGTGAGCATATTTAGGATAAGCTTCTGTGCAGTACCTGATTTAAGTCGTGTAGAACCCGTTAATGCTTCTGGCCCGACTTCGGCACAGATTGAAATATCAGCAACATTCAATAACTCTGAAGCTCCATTACAAGCGACACCAATGGCTTTTGCACCTAGTTCTTTTGCATACTTTAATGCCGAAATCGTATAAGGTGTTCTTCCACTTGCAGCAATACCAACCACAACATCATCTTTAGTTAGATGCTTTTCTTTAAGTTCAGTTATAGCGAGAATAGGGTCATCTTCAGCCCCTTCAACTGCTTTATACATGGCACTTTCACCGCCAGCAATTAATGCAATAATTTGATCTGGAGAAACGCTAAATGTAGGCGGACACTCTACGGCATCAAGTACTCCTAAACGCCCACTAGTACCTGCACCAACGTATATCAACCGGCCGCCTTTACCAAAGGCATTAACTATTGCATCAACAGCTAGAGCTATTTCAGGTATTGCCTGTTGTACAACACCTGCAACTTTATGATCTTCTTTATTTATTGATTTTAAAAGATTCGTTGTGTCTAATAAATCTAAATCCATGGTATCAGGATTACGTCCTTCTGAAGCCATGCTTTGTAATTCTTCAATTAACTTTGTTTGTTTATGATTCAAATGGCTATTCATAGGGTAAATTCCTTTTTTATTTCACTATTTAACAACTGTTTTGCTAAAAAGCATGCCCCATCCAATGCATCACCTTTCGGTGGAATTAACATTTGCTGTATTAAGGGATCCAAATAAGGTTTTGTAGGCATCGACAGCCCTCCAAGTAAAACTACCGGTAATTGTTGGCTTTCTCTAGTGTCATAAATGAGCTTTTCAACATTTTTCACATGCTGTGATAAAATATTTTTTGCTACAGGGCATGTGTCAGCAAATTCGAAAACCAATGGTGCTAAACGTGCAAAATCTACAGGTTTAGCGATTGTTGACCAATCAATAATTTTATCCTTCCCTCCAGGGATTTCACGACAAACAGCTTTTCCTAATTCACTAATAACGCAATTATTTTCTTCTATTTCTGCTAACAGGGTTTTAATAATTAAAACACCTAATTTAGCACCGCTACCATCATCGCCGACCGTAAAGCCCCAGCCTCCCTTCAAAGTACTATGACCATCAAAAGCTAATGTAGCTCCAACAGATCCTGTCCCTAAAGAAACTACTGCAACTGGTTCGCCTGAATTAGCACCAAATAAAGAAGTTTTAGCGTCGGTACACAGTTCAAAACAATAAAAGCCTTCAGATAAACTTTTTGTGAATTGTTTAGCTTTATCTGCATTGCCTGCACCAGCTAAACCTAATACGATCGAAATATCAGCTTTGTTTACGCCTGATAGCGTTAAAAGCTCTTCAATTAACACTTTGCATGTGTTCAAGGCTAAATCATAATCATTAGTTAATGAAGAAGCTCCACCACTTGCCTGCCATTGTTGGTGTGTTTTTATGTGTTGTAATCTAGCAATTGTTTTTGTACCACCGCCGTCAATACCTAACACATAATTAGCCGGCTTAATTGTTGAATTCATCATTTTTGCTCCACGCCGGAGTTAACTGTATTAAGTGCTGATTTATTTGAGCCACTTAAACAAACCAAGAAAGATACAACAGCACCTATGCATAACTGCCAAGTAAAACCTAAATCAAATAATAATTCTTCTGGTAAAACTATAGACATAACATAAGGTTGAAAGAATAAAGTAATAAAAAAGCCGATAATAAGCGCTAAAAGCACAGACGTTCCATTACCGCGTTTGGTAAATAGCGCCGTAAAATATACTCCAAGAAGACCACTATAAGAAAAAACCATCACACTTAATGCAAATTTTAATAACGGCATATCAGTATAACGCTGCCAATAAAAGCAAAGTATCGCCATGAAACATAAGATAATAGCAACTAAGGCCATACCAACTTGTCCCGCTTTAACATAATGGATCTCTTCCATTTTCCCCCCTTGTTTTTCTTTAAAGGGACGATAAATGTCATTTACAATGACTGAAGACATAGAGTTTAAGCCAGAATTTAATGTTGATAAGGCAGCGGCAATAATACCTATGGTAACTAATCCACGCACACCTGCCGGTATTTCATTGAGTACGTAATACATAAAAATAGTTATTTTTTCACCTTGGAAGCTCTGTATTAACTCTCCACTTGATGAAATTTGCATGATGTCTGGACGTTGATAAAAAATAAAAAGTAATAAACCGATAACAATGAACAACAACATTACCGGTATCACTAAAGCAACAGACATTAACATGGCTTTATTTGCTTCTTTACTATTTTTACACGTTAAAATACGTTGCGTCATATCTTGATCTAAACCAAAAGCGGCAAAGTTTAACAATACAAAACCGGTGATCGCTGACCAAAAATTAAAAACACCTGCAGAAGAAAAGTCCCAATCAAATTTGAACAATGTTAATTTAGAAGCGGCGTTAGGGGCTGGGTGTTGCAGTGCATCAATGATTTGAGAAAAGTTTCCAGGGATAGCTTGATAAAGAAAATAAATAACAAAAACTGCCGCACTAACGTATACAGCGCATTGAATAACATCACCATAAATTACAGAGCGTATCCCTCCAAAAACCGTATATAGCAGGCCTGCAACTGTTAATACAATAGTAGCGATAATGACACTTTCAGCATCAATATTACCAAATAAGATCATCGATACAGCTAAAGCAGCCATATATAAACGTGCGCCACTAGCAAAAATTCGACCAAATAAATACATCAAACCTGCTTGCTTTTTAGCGGCGCTCCCCATACGTTTTTCTAATAATTCATAAACCGTATAAACCTTATTTTGATAAAATTTGGGGATCAAAATAATGCTAACTAAAATTGCAGCTATGACTGCACCGACATTAGTGGCTAAATATGAAAGATCTCCCTGATAGCCTTGATCAGGCCCACCTAAAAAAGTGGCTGCAGATTGGGACGTCGCTAAAACAGATATGGCCACCATCCACGTAGGAATAGCATTACCTCCTAGGAAGTAATCATTTGTATTTATAGATTTTTTACGATTAAAGTAAAGACCAGAACCGATTAACAATGTGCCGTAAAGACCAAAAACTAGCCAGTCTAATCCGGAGTATACTGAAACCATACGAAATTAATCCAAATAAAAAACACAGTAAGAATAAATTATTCCAACATTAACATGTAAATGCAATTAAATATAACAAAATAATGACTTATCCTGTAATATTTACACCTTTACAACTCTTAAATATCAATTAACCCATCAATTGATTCGATCCCTAGTCCCGGTAAGTTATTTAATTTAATCGTTGATTGATCAAATAGTACACCACCTTTAACAGGGTCAAAACGGCCTAATGAAGGGCCATCTAGGTCTATTTTAGTAATAGTACTAGATTTAGCTGATGCTAAATGCGCCGCCGCAGACACAGCAATACTGCCCTCAAGCATGCAGCCTATCATGCACTCTACTTGATAGGTTTTAGCTATTTCAGCGATTGCAATAGCATTAGATATACCACCGGTTTTCATTAGCTTTATATTAATAATATCAACACATTGATGGGTAATAAGCTCAATCACTTGCTTTGGAGAGAAGGCACTTTCGTCTGCCATTATCGGTGTGTTAACTCTGTCGCTAATATATTTTAGACCTGCAAAGTCGTCCGCTTTTACCGGCTGTTCAACCAATTCTAGTTGAATGCCTGATTTTTCAAAAAGTTGGACAGCATAAACCGTTTGTTTAGGACTCCAGCCTTGATTCACATCCAAACGCAGCAGTGCCTTGTCGCCAACGACTTGATTAATTTCTTTTACCCGTTCGATATCATCAGTAATATTATTACCAATTTTTATTTTTAAAATATCAAAGCCATTATCAATCGCCAGCAAAGAATCGCTGATCATTTTATCGATATTATCAACGCTAATTGTGATATCTGTACGCAGCGTATTAGAACCACCACCGAGTAACTTATACAAGGGCGCCTTATACATTTTGCCCCAAAGATCATATACCGCTATTTCTAAAGCCGCTTTTGCACTGGAATTATTAACCATGCTAGTTTGAATTACATGAATGATCTCATTTAAGTTATCTATTTCCATACCGCAAAGCTTAGGTTTAAAAACTAAGTCAATGGCGGCAATGATTGATCCATGAGTATCACCCGTTATTACCGGTGTTGCAGGAGCAGAACCATAACCAATTTGCCCTGAATCCGTTTCTATTATCACTACTAAATCTTCAATATTTTCAACTGTTCTCATTGATGTTTTAAACGGCGTGATCAAAGGAACAATAAGTTTTGCAAAGCGGATGTTAGTAATTTTCATGTTTTTTCCTCAACAGGCAAAAAGAACCTTTAGCGTATTGTTTAATTTCTAATTCGCTTAATATTGTAAATTCTATCAAGGTAACTTGTAGATTTAGAAAGTTGTAACGGCAATAAAGGCGTAACGGAAACACCATTTAATGTGCCACGATAATATTGGTTATTTGCATCAAAGTATGCCAAACCTTTCACGTCATGAATCACATAAGGTTTACCCTGCTCATACCCTAGAAACATAACTACATGACCAGGAATGTATATTAAATCACCAACTTCCAATTGACTAAGCGCCGCTAGTTTTTCTGCATTGGATGATGATTTGTCAAAGTCTTTATTAAACCCATAACGACCTTTGCCCTGCTGTCCTGAATTTCTTGGCATTAGTATGCCAAAGGTTTTATATATCTCTCCAACAAAGCCTGTACAATCACGCGCATTATAATCATGCCCCCAACCATAGCGCTCTCCTAAAAACTTAAAAGCTTGTTTGATTATATTCTCTTTAGTAAAAGCTAAATAGCCAATATTCACATCCTGACTTCTAGCAATAAGTGCTAAAGAAAAAGTTAACTGACCTTGTTTATTTCGAATGGGAAGTTTAACCACATGTGATGCGAAAGGGTTTTGGCCATATAATTGCCCCTTTAAATCCGCATGAGACATCAAAGGTAACTTGACCCCCATATCTAATTGCACTTCAGATATGTCATTGTTATTAGGTACATAATTAGTAAAAACTTTATCGCCAGTAACCACAATAAATTGCTTTTGTTGAACAAATTCAGAGATTTCTTGTTTAGAACCAACAGCAATAGCGTGCTTTGGTACCCAAGCCAGATAATTGTAATTTCTTACTAATAACCATTGCTTATCTGCACTTTCGTGAATTATCGCAACCGCTTCGCCAGGAAATACGCCGGTTTCTTGAAAACGATCGAGATCTGTATCCATACCACTGTTAAACACACGATCCGTTGTTGGGAATGTTCTTAAAGAACTACGCTTTACGACAAGCCCCCATTGAGTAGTGTAATTTTCTTTAACGTTAGCTTTGTTTAAATTAGCTAAATACACATCAAAATGATTCTGCTGTAATTGTGTTCCATCACGGTAATATCGTTTACTACTTGGTACAGCGCTGATTTGATCAATTAAACTTAGCACTAGTTGTTTAGGTAGATTGTCATCCATTGATAACGGATCTATAACTAAAGAGGAGTTATTGAAGAGTTGTCGATTAAATTGACTGATGGCTTCTTCATTCATTATCACTTTGCTATGACCAGTGCGGCCTTGCCAATATGAAGGATGTAAATGTGCTTCAGTTATACCAACAACATCTGAAACTTGCGCAGTATTAGAAACATGATTTACCTCAGCGTGCTTTACAGTATTAACACTGCTACACGCTGATATATGTATTACAGCAATAAAAATAAATGCTAAGTTAAATAAGCGATTACTCATCATTAATCCTAATTAAATCCTAATTCGTTTGGGTTATATCGAGATTGGCAAAACGCCCTTTGCTACTCTTTGTCCGGTAATTATTTGCGCTAAGCTGTGATAAACAGCCCCCGTTTCTTCTTTAGAGCCAACCATTTGATAAGTTTTACCATCGAAGCTCGCTAACACCCAATCAGCTACTTGCTGAAACTTAGCTAAGTTATATGGCGCTTGAAGTGAGATAAAGACACTATTGAGCCTTTTTTCTTTGGCATACTTTAAAACAGTAAGTGTTAAATCTGCATTATTCATGTCACGGCTTACATGCCCTGCAACTATGTCTACGGCTTGACCTAATTCTACGGCGGTTTCTTGGTTATCACTTGCTACAATAATCAAATCACTATTATCAATTTCTTTGAAAGTGGTTGATAAATTTATCTCTTCTAAGCTTGATGTTGTTATTAACCAAGATTCATTCCCTAATTGCGCTGAAATATTATTAAGGGCGCTCGACATTGCATTAGCTTGCGCTTGCTTTGGAAAAACTAAATGAATTTTTTGCGCAGTCTGTAGTTGTTTAGGTATCTCTTGATTAGGCTTAATTTCTACAATAGATTCTTGCGCCAATAATTGTTCTTGTAGTCGATGTTCTTTAGTGGCTAGGGTTGCACTAGCATGTGCTTCTTTAGTTTCAAGATCATCTTTAGAAAGGTTTATACTTGTTTCTTTTAAAGCAATAATACGTTCAGCTGAAGCCGATACTTGTTCTAACGATAATTCGCCCGAAATAACTTTATCAACCAATAGATCAAGTAATGCTTTAAATTTAGGAATATCTGAAGGCTGTCTAATACTCATTGGCATCATGGCAATATCAGCTCCTGCATTAAAGGTATGAACCACAGCTTCCTCTTGTGTAAAGAAATCCGAAATGCCTGCCATGTTTAATGCATCGGTGATCACAACCCCCTTAAACCCCATGCGTTTTCTTAACAAGTCAGTTAAAATCTCTTTCGACAAGGTCGCTGGTTTAATCATACTTTCACCATGACGATTCATTAACAAAGAATCATCAAGCGCTGGATATTGAATATGTGCGGTCATTATCATTTTGACATCGCTATGATCAATTGCATATTGAAAAGGTAATAAATCAACCGCATCAACCACCTCAAAGGAGTGATTCACTTGAGGTAAGCCAGTATGACTATCAACATTAGTGTCGCCATGACCGGGGAAGTGTTTGAGCGTTCCTATAACCCCCTTAGATTGAAGTCCTTCAAGCATAGCGCTACCGAGTTTTGCTACTACTTCTGGGTTTTCGCCAAATGAACGAACGTTGATAACAGGGTTATTTGGATTAATATTTACATCAACATCTGGTGAATGATTCACATTAATGCCTAATGCTGAAAGTTCTGCGCCAAGCACCTCTCCCACCACAGTTGCATAGTGAATACCATGATTTTCATAGGTAGCACCAACAGCCATATTACCGCTAAAAGAGGTAGCAATAGCCCGAGGTAATCTAACAACGCGTCCGCCTTCTTGATCAACAGAAATTAACAAGGGCTTGCCATTTTTAGCAGATAATGCAGCTTGCTGTAGATCTTCAGTTAATTTAAGTGTTTGTTTTATATCAGTGAAATTTTCAGCAAATAAAATAATTGAGCCTAACGAAGTATCACTAATCAAGTTTTTTAAGTCATCATGTAAAGCAGTAACTGGCGTAATACATTTTTTTTCATCTTTAAAATCTACAAGTTCACTTGTATCTGCACAATAATAACGAATATCTAGCATGATTTTTTGCGCTATTTTTTCTGCAATATCATTTCTTTCTAATTGCCCTTTGAACCAGATAATTAGTATTACCAATAGACCTAACATTACGGCTAAAATGATCTTGCCATTAAAACGATTTAACATATTTCCTCGCGAATATTGTAGATTTTATAAAGCTATTTTATGAGTTAAAGCAACATTAATTAATTGGCTATACGAGTGAAATTTAAATCATCGTAATCAAAGCTTGCGTCTGTATCATCGTTAAGAGGTTCCATCAGCAATCCAATAACCTTGTTATTTTCATCGGTAGTAAATCGTGCAATTGCATCACCTTCTAGACTTCTATCGTCATACCAAACAATAAAGTCATGAGCTTCTCGCTCTATCATTTCTCCAATTAATTTCTTTGATTTCAATGATTGAAAGTGTAATTGCTTATTTTTGATAGAGACTTTGATTTGACCAAACCAAGGATCTTGATAAATACCAACATAGGATGCTAATGGTAAAAGTACACTTGCTCTTGCTGGCTTCTTGTTGCGCTCTAGTTGAGATGCGGCATTAGCAGCATTTAATCTCGCAATTTTCTTTTGCTGTCTATCAAGTTGAATAGCTAACCAATCTTTTTGTTCAACATCCATAAACATTTGCAAAATACTACTCATAATAGTGCCACGCGCGTAATACGAGTTTTGATTAATTAATACGATCACTCCTAAATCTAGTTCAGGGATCAAAGTGATGTAAGCGAGGTTTCCTGATAGGGTTCCGGTATGAGATACACGTTTATAGCCATGCATATCAGCCAAGCCCCAACCTAACCCATAAGATTTAAAGTTGGTATTGTCATATTTTTTTTCATTTTTAGAAACAGATAATATGGTATGCGGCTTCCACATGGTACGGCTTTGCTCTTCACTGAAAAGCTCAAAACCTTCCGCAGTAGTACCTCGATTTAATTGCACATCTACCCAAGTCAGTAAGTCTTGAACACTGCATTTAATACCACCAGCAGCAGCCATAACACTATCTTTATGGTAAGTTTGATTACGTTTAATGATCTCAATTTTTTCGTTTATCAAGCCATGAGGTTGAGCAATATTATGCATGTCTTTTTGAGGAACAGGGCCTGCAAAACAACGTTTCATACCTAAAGGCGACATAATGTTTTTTTCAACAAACTCTTCCCACGACATGCCGGTGATTTTAGCGACAATTTCACCAGCAACGATGTAAAGCAAATTGTCATAGGCATATTCGCTTCTAAAGCCAGATGCAGGTTTTAAAAACTTTAAATTATTGATAATTTCATCACGACTAAATCCAGCGGGTTCCGGCCACAACATTAAGTCGCCAGCAAATCTAGCTAAACCACTTCGATGCGTGAGTAAATCAGCGATAGTAAACTCTTTTGTTACCCATTCATCATAAAGAGCAAAATTGGGGAGTATATCAACAACTTTACTATCCCAACTGAGTTTGTTTTGATCAATTAGTATGGCTAAAGCTGCACTGTTAAAGGCTTTTGTCGTTGAAGCAATTTTAAATAATGTATGTTGGTTAACAAGATCACTCTTGTTAATATCTTGCACCCCATAACCTTTACTTAATAAGACTTCTCCATCTTTAATCACTCCAACGGCAGCACCTGGTACTTTAAAAGTCGAAAGTGTTTGTTGTATCAAAGTATCAATTTTTTCTTCATTAAATTGGTTTACTTGTGCATATACCGACTGCGAAAAAGACAGTAATGTCGTCGATATTAACAAAGGAATAATTTTCATAATCTAGTACCTGTAAAGTTACTTATTCTGATAAAACGCTCAATAAAAGTAATCAACACTTACAAAAAAGCAATGCCATAAAGTGTATAAAGAATTAATGTTAACGCCCCACCAAATAACGCGTAAGGTAGTTGCGTTTTAACATGCTCTAACAGTTCGCATCCTGATGCGATAGCTGAGACCGCTGTTGTATCTGAGATTGGTGAACAATGATCACCAAATACACCACCGCCAAGAATAGCGGCAATAATAAACGAAGGTGGTAAACCTAACTCTTGTATTAAAGGCACACCAATTGGGATTAATATTGCAAATGTTCCCCAAGACGTGCCGGTTGAAAAGGCAATAAAAGCGCCGGCTAAAAATAACATTGGTGCAATTAAGAAAATAGGTAAAGAGTCTCCAACTATTTGAGCAACGTAAACCCCTGTGCCTAATATTTTTAAACTTGCGCCTAATGTTAACGATAAAAGCACAATAGTCACTAATGGGAGTAATTCACCCATACCATTAAAACCAATTTTAACCAGTTGATGATGCGTAAATCTTTTTGAAGAAAGCATCATTATATAAGCAACTAAACACGCGGATACGGTTGCGTATAACACAGATTTAGATCCACTGCCCGCAGATAGCGTCCCGTCACCGGTCCAAAACATAAAACCAACCATACCAACTACCATGGTAATTAAAGGCACGAACATAAACCTTGCCTTGGTAGGTTCGAATTCATGCTTTTGTTCTATCTCTTTAACGGCTGAAGATTGCGAGCGAGCCAATGGGCCATGTAAATTACCGGTGAAAGCGGTATACCACACCATCATCAATGCAATAATCGGGTAAAAATTTAATAATATAGTGCCCCACATTACCTCTGCGGCACTTTGTTCAAATTCATAGTTACTTAATAAGCCTAAAACGAAAGCTCCCCAACCATTTAATAAAACTAAAATACAAATAGGCGCCGCGCTGCTATCTATAATATACGCGAGTGTTGCTCGGCTCATTTTATAACGATCGAACAAGCCTCTTGAAACAATACCTGCCGTTAACACTGACAAATTACTTTCTATAAAAATAGCCATACCTGTAAAGTTAGCCATAAATGCAACTTGGCGTTTATTTTTTCCTAACCCTTTTGAAATAACGTATTCAACCATAGCGGTAACGCCGCCAGAGTGGCGCATATAAGCTAATACGGCACCAATGATCAAACTAAACATAAGGATCCGGGTATTACCTGGCGAGCCGAAAATATCAACAATGCGTTCAAAAGTGCCGATAGCACCATGAAAAATCATTCCTCCGCCAAATTCAGATAATAAAAGCTCTGAGGTAAAAATAGCCAATAGCAATGCTAAAATAACTTCTTTTTTCCATAACACAATGACTACAGCAACAATTGGAGGTAATAACGAGTACCATTCCATATTTAACCCTCAAGACAAATTTTTTAACCTAGGACATACTTACAAATATTAATAGATTATTCAACAATTAAAAATAAATAGTAATTTTTTATTACAAACTTAGCGCTTTGCGAACTATGCGTACTTTATTTAGGCAAATGTTTCCTGATAAGCGAAAACACCTTGACTCCCACCTGTATGGATAAAAAGTATATTGCTATCTTGCATAAACTTATTTTGCCGGCATAAATCAATTAACCCAGCCATGCCTTTCCCTGTATACACAGGATCTAATATAAGCCCTTCGTTTTGCGCACAAAGATTTACCGCCTCGATCATTTCTTTATTAGGAATTCCATAACCTTTGCCGTAATAATCACCATTTGCAAATACGCGCTTTTTAGCTAAGTTTTTATCCAATCCAAGTAAAGTTAATGTTTTTTCTAATAATTCAGTGACCAATGTAACTTGCTCTGATGCTGAACGACTAACACAAATTCCTAAAACAGGAATATCAATATCAGCTAAGATTAATCCTGCGAGTAAACCTGCTTGTGTGCCAGCACTTCCGCTAGCAAGCACGATGTGATCAAGTGTGATTGATTGCGTTTGTATCTGAGTTATAATTTCGCCTGCACATTGCACATAACCTAAACTACCAATCTCATTAGAGCCACCTACCGGAATTAAGTAAGGCGTTTTACCTTGCTCGCTCAGTTCGCTCATTAACGCCTTGGTATAATCAATACTCTTAAGGTCATCAGGAACTGTATGAATATTGGCGCCTAATAAATGGTTTAATAATACATTGCCATTTTTATAATAATCAGTTTTTGGTGTGCCCTGCACATCTTCTAAAACTAACTCACAATTTAAACCAAACTTTGCTGCGGCCGCCGCCGTTTGTCTTGCGTGATTTGATTGTATACCACCAACAGTTACTAGCGTGTCTGCATTATTGGCTAATGCATCAGCAACCAAATACTCTAACTTTCTTGTTTTATTGCCACCTCCAGCTAAACCAGTACAATCATCCCTTTTAACATAGAGATTTCGATTAAGTAACGCTGACATTTGAGGCATGTACTCTAACGCAGTAGGAGCATGTGTTATGGTGACTCTAGAAATAGTGTTTAGTATTGTCATTAATTGTTAACCTTACCTATTAAAAGATAAATTATAAATACATGAGCATTGTTAATCATGTAATAAAAAAATACTATAAAATTCTAAATTTACGAAAAAATAGTAATAATATTGCTTTGCTGCAGGTTGCTATTTTGTTATGTTAAAAGAAAAATAGGAATAATTATGATTGATAGACGCGCCTTTGTTAAAGCAATGATAACTTCTGCTATTGCCACCAGCTTTTTACCTAATATAGTAAATGCTGAAGTAAATAGCAGTGTAAACCCAAACGCTATAATTAAACCAAAACGTTTAAAAGCAGGTGATACGATCGGCTTAATCGCTCCAAGTAGTAATACATGGGAAGATCAAGAAATCCATTTTGCTATCGATGTGTTAAAATCCTTTGGTTTTAAAGTAAAGCAAGGCAAATACATATTCCAACGTAATGGTTACCTTGCAGGAAATGATCAACAGCGAGCTTGGGATATTAATGACATGTTCCAAGATAAAAGTGTTGATGGCATTTTTTGTTTACGTGGCGGTTATGGTTCACCTCGAATACTCCCTTATTTAAATTATGACGTAATTGCTAAAAACCCTAAGGTGTTTATCGGTTATAGTGATATTACAGCCTTATTAAACGCTATTTATACCAAAACAGGTTTAGTCACCTTTCATGGCCCCATTGCTAAGCAAAACTTTAGTGAATATACCTTGCAAGGTTTTAAAGACGTTTTATTTACACCTAAAGCTAACCTAGATCTTGGTACACCACCTTTATTTGAACCCAAAGAAGGTCAAGCAGAACAAAAAAATAGGCTGACATTAGTCACCAAAGGCAAAGCAAAAGGCAGGCTAATAGGTGGTAATCTATCGTTAATGGTAAAACTTGTAGGTACACCTTTTGAACCCGATTATACCGGTAAAATTCTATTCCTCGAAGATGTTGAAGAAGCGCCCTATCGTGTCGATGGCATGCTAACGCATTTAAAAATAGCAGGCCGACTAGATAAACTTGCGGGTATTGCTTTTGGTAAATGTACAGACTGTACCGCACGTGGTGATTCACTCAGTATTGAAGAAGTCATTAAAGATAGATTGGGTGATTTAAATATTCCTGTTTTAAAAGGTGTAATGATTGGCCATATTAAAGATATGTCTACGATTCCTGTCGGTGCAATGGCAATGCTCGATGCTACCAATAAACGATTAGTATTAACCGAAACAGCGGTTAGTTAGGAGTCATTATTGTGCACACGTTACTTTTTGCTTTATCAAGTGCTTTAACCTTTCCTCAACAGCCAAATATCTATTTAGAAGTTGTTGGCGATAATAATTCATCACAAGATTGGGCTTTTTTTGCACCACATGAAACAGAGTTTGTTGCTAATAAATATGTAGCTGAACAAATCGTTAAAAAAGGGGGCGTTTTTGTCGTTTTAAGACAAGAAGGTAAACGCCTTGTTACATTTGATATTGACCATCAAAAAATCAAAATTGACCCCAATAGAATGTTTACTAAGATTGGTAGACTTGCTAGCCTCAAAAAATCAAATCCTAAACACCGTAAAAATGTATCGTTAATCAACAAAGCCGAAAAACGTGCAGAAGCGTTAAGCCAATTTGTGTTAGATGCATTAAGTGGTGAAAAACCACCGTCGACAATTGTCGCTATGCATAACAATAGCAATGGCTTTGAAGGCGATGGCAAAAATGGTATCGGTAACGTGTCTATTATTCGGTATCAGACCAAGTTAGCATCTGGTGCCCAGTATTTGATTGATACGGCTAGTGGCACTGATGATGAAGACGATTTGTATTTTGTGACAGATAAAACTGATTTTAATAGCATGAAACAAAACGGTTGGAATGCCGTATTGCAAAATCCGAACGTAGCAACGGATCCTAATGAAGATGATGGTTCTTTATCTGTCTATTCAGAAATGAAAGGTTATCGATATATTAATATTGAAGCTGAACGGGTTACTCATGGTTTTGGAGAAGATCATTTATCTAAACAAATTGAGATGGTCGATTATACCTTTTCATTATTAGAAAAGGAGCAATAAAACTCCCCTTGATAGTATTTATGCTGATTTTAGCTTAATTCAAATGCTAGAGCATTTATAATAGCCTTATAACCTAGGTTTCAATTTACCCACTGACCTAATCCTTAACAGATTAGGTCATAATTTACATAATAGTACATTCGCTTTATTTACCTAATATGTTTAATAACAAAAAGCGTCGCTTACAATTATGCTTATTATGCTGCTCTTGTAATAAAGCGATAACCTTTAGCTTTTACAAGTCAACAACACGTATTCCATTGTATTACCCCAAATACCTAAAAATTCGAAGAGATATTAAATTTTAAAAAATTCAATATCCTCATTCAATTTTACTGATAAGTTTTGTAAATGACTTGCTTGCTCAACATTCGCTTGTAAAGACTCAGTCGTTTCTTTAGACATATCATCTAACGCTCTAACAGAGTCTTTTATACCATCAATGGTTGATTGTTGCTTACTTGTTAAGTTAACTACTTCTAAAACATTTTCCATTGAGCTATTTGCTTGTTGCTGAATTTGATCTAATAACTCACTTGCTTGTCTAGTTAACACTAAACCTCGTTCAACTTTTGGCACCGTTGTTTCCATTGCACTAACAGATGCTTCAGTGTTGGTTTGCACTTGAGAAATCATAGTTTCAATTTCGCCAGTTGCATCACCCGTACGTTGCGCTAACTGCCTAACTTCATCCGCAACAACTGCAAAGCCTCGTCCTGCTTCACCTGCCCTCGCCGCTTCAATCGCCGCATTTAAGGCAAGTAAATTAGTTTGATCAGAAATAGAGCGAATGACATTTAAAATGGTACCAATTTCTTTTGCCGTGTCATCCAGTAGATTAACTTGTTGGACAGTATTGGCTACAGTAGTAGAGATATCTTCAATTTCATTCGCAACTTTTAATACAGACTCCCTTCCAGACATTGATAACTCAACGGTTTCTCTAGAATTATTTTCGGTTTGATGAACAAGATTTACTATTGATTTAACCCGATCACCCATTTGTTGTAATGACGTAACAACAAATGAAGTATGCTTTATTTGCTTTTCGGCTAAATCTAATGAACTAATTGACGATTGCGTTACTGTTTCAGCGCGGTCTAATAGCTCAGAAGATGAGTGAGTAATATTATTAACAATTTTTTTCAATATGCTCTGCATACTAACAATTGAGCCCATAATACTGTGTTCAAACTTGGTTAATATTGAACCAGTTAAATCTCCTTGGGCTATATTTGATATGAAAGATTGCGCTACTATAGGTTCTCCACCTACAGACTGTTCAATACGTTTTAAAATAAAATAGGCTAAACCACCACCAAGGACGAGTGCCGCTAAAGTTAAAATAATCATCCAATTTTGAAATCCACTCGCCACTTTTCGAGCTTCAGCGGTAGCAACTTTATTTAAACGTTCTTGATAATCAATAAATTCATTAATGGTATTTAACCAATCAACAAAGGCTGGACGGGCTTTTTTTAATAGTATGTCCATTGCCATAGTTTGATTATTCTGCTGAGTATATTTGATCACATCTTCTAACAGTCCAACAGCATTGGACTCTATCGTTTTAATACGATTATAAATTTCAACTTCTGTTTGATTCATTGACATATCAGCTGAAAATTCATGTTCAAGCGCTTGGGCTGATTGTTGATAAAAGTTATCAAGCTGATTAATTAAACTTAATATCTCGTTCAATTCATTTTGATTTTGAACAAGTACCACATCCCTTAAGGCAATAGCTCTATCGTGAACACTTCCCCTAAAATTAATGGCATAACGTTGTTTTTTAGAATTAACATCTGTTATCTGAGTCAAGGTATCATCTATGGTATTAACTCGAAAAATCCCCATTGAGGTTAATAACGACATCATTAACAATAACGATCCAAAACCAAATAACAATCGTGTGCTCATTTTCATCTATAAGGCTCTCATAACTTCTATTTATAAAAACATCATGTATATGATGTCGCGACTTTTTATATTACTCTATGGAACTTGTTAACTTTGAAAGTAAATAAGGGTTAATGTTAGTAGACCTTACAAACAAAAAATTTATTTCATTGATTTATTTATGATTAACTCTAAATTAAAAGCACTACCAACCTTGAATAAGGTAACAAAATTAAGGTGTTGCCGTTATTTGTTCTGTAATGAAGTTTAGATAAAAAATTACAGTGTAGTGCTTGCTATTATTTGCGAGTGCCTTGCAACAGCCTATCTTATTATCAAAACTCAGTAATTGCGTATTTTTTACAACCCAAGAATACTCTGTTCAAAATATTAGAGATTTAACAATAAATGCCTTGCATTCACTTTGTCGCGTGCGATTAATTGAACTTTAAAATCAAACACTTACATAAGGTGTTATTGCTTCAATTCAGGTACTTTTTTAAGATTCAAGTCAGTTAACGAGGCACGGATATTAGTCATAAACGTTTCACCAGGATCTGTTTTCACCGTTAAATAATTAGGGTTCACTTCTTTCCATAAGGGATGCTTTGAAAAGTTACGGTATTCATGATGACCAATGACATATTCTATCGGATACGCTTTACTCAATTGCTTAATCAATTCGATATTAGCTGTTAATTGCTCAGCCGTTAAAGGTAAATTGCTACCATTACCAACATTTTCTATTCCGATTGCACTATGATTTAAGCCAATAACATGACGAGCAAAAGTGGTGTTTGGCAGTAATTGATAAATAGTGCCGTCGCGGTCAATTAGATAATGTGCCGATACATTTAATTGACTTGCACTGCTAATTTTACTTCTAAAGCTCGGTAACATTGGCTTGTAAAAGGCATTAAAGGATGCTTCTAAAGTAGGTATAGCGGTCCAGTGAACCACCACCATTTTTGGGGTTATCTGAGCTTTATCCATTTTCATATTATAGCGGGTACTTAAATACTCAAGGGAGAGCTCTTCCCTTTTAGCGTCGTAAATAATAGGTTTTTGTATAATATTAAGTTGACTACTGACTTTAGGAGCTTCTTTAACTGGCGAGTTGCACGCCATTAACACTAACAATAACGTTATCATCAAAATGTATTTAAAAATGACCACAATATAATTTCCTTAATCTTACGATGAATTAAAACTAAAGCCTGGTAAATGTTAAACCTGTTGAGCTTAATATTAGCAATATTGCCTATTAGCAACGAATAAAACTTGAATGTGATGAGAAATAAAAATATATTATTCCTAAAGACATAAAACATAGTAATTATTTAGTAATGAAAATACAACCTCATATCTCTTATAAAGACAATACCATGCACATGGAACAAGTATCCATTACAGCAATTGCGAAAGTCATACCAACCCCCTTCTATTGTTATTCTGCTTCAGCTATTAAAGACTGTTATTTAGACTATAAAAATGCCTTTAGCCAACAAGACACTTTAATATGTTATGCCGTAAAAGCTAATTCTAATCAGGCTATATTAGCATTACTTGCTAATTTAGGTGCTGGTGCAGATGTTGTTTCAGAAGGTGAAATTAGACGTGCATTAAAAGCAGGGATCTCTGCAGATAAAATTGTATTTTCTGGGGTTGCTAAAAAAGAAAGTGAAATTATCTTTGCCTTAAATAACAATATTCTTCAATTTAATGTTGAATCTGAACCTGAGCTAACATTAATCAGTGAAATAGCAAGCAAGTTAAATAAAGTAGCGGCTATTTCTATCAGAGTTAACCCAAACGTCTGCGCAAATACCCATGCAAAAATTACCACTGGTAAGTCAGAAAACAAGTTTGGTATTCCAATAGCAAAAGCTAGAGAAGTTTATAAATATGCAGCATCATTATCCGGCATTAAAGTACAAGGTGTTGATGTTCATATTGGCTCGCAATTAACGGATTTACAGCCATTTGAGCAAGCATTTGCTAAAGTAGCTGAATTTACCACTTTGTTAAAGTCCGATGGACACGATATCTCAGTAATTGATGTGGGTGGCGGATTAGGCATAGACTATGATGAAAATGAAACACCGCCAAACAAAGATGCCTATGCGGCGCTAGTTAATAAGCAATTGGGGCACTTAAATTGCAAAATAATTGTAGAGCCCGGCCGGTCAATTGTTGGAAATTCAGGTGTACTCGTTTCCACTGTGGTATACGTTAAAAAAGGCGAAGAACGCCAATTTCTCATTATTGATGCGGGAATGAATGATTTAATTAGGCCCAGTATGTATGACGCCTACCATCAAATAAAACCCATTAACCACACTAATGATAAAACCGAATGTTATGACGTTGTTGGTCCGGTTTGTGAAACTGGTGATACATTCACCAAAAATAGAGCTTTGCCGACAACACAAGCCGGTGACTTAGTTGGTATTCTAAGTTGTGGTGCCTATGGTAGCGTTATGGCTTCAAGTTATAATACCCGATTAGCTGCGCCAGAAGTTATGGTACAAGACGACCACTTTTCAGTCATTAGAGCTCGGCCAACCTACGACGATATCATCAATCAAGATACAATCCCCGAGTGGCTTTAGCACAATAAGATAATAGCTTAATGCTATCGCTATTTAGTTCAGCGATAGCATTATTATTTAAAGTAAATACCAATTCGTATAAACAATTAAGAACGTCCTTATTTGAATTGATATAAAGCGTTTGCTTTTATAAATGCTTCAGTGCCTTTAAACTCATTTTTAATACTTTTTCTTCAATTGCATCAAGCGGTATTTTACTTTCTGGTTTAGCAGGATCATCTCCTACCCCTGTAATTAATGCAATAAATCCATCTCCCGTTAATGGATCAAACCAAAACTGTCCTAATAAACCATACGCAGATCCTAAATGGCCATAAAAGAGATGTTCTTCATTAGATAATCCCCATTTTTGCAGATCGATGATATGAGTAGATAATCCATAAGCCGTTTTCATCCCCATGGTAGACAAATCATCTAATGGGCTTTCACCACCAGTATGCCCATTTTTTTGGCTGTTATCATACTGCCAAACAGGGTCTAACATCAGGGACAAGACTTCTTTTGATACTACTTGATTATTGTTTTTATTAATAAATAGTTGCATTAATTTGGCAAGATCTTTAGCCGATGCTCTTAAACCACCTTGTGGAGAAAACAATGTTGGATTACTACCTAACTCATAGTTAGACAAATGAGATAAATTTGGACGTTGAGAACGCTTGTATTTTTCTCCGCCATAAAAGCACATTATTTCATTGCCATCGACCTGAGGGATCCAAGGGCCATTTTTATCCCAATAATCCCCCCCCTTTCCTCTTCGAAAAAGAGTGGCAAGTTGCGTGTATTCATCTTGAAATAGATCACAAGCATTAAAACTCACCTCTAAATTCAATGGTTCAAATAATGCCTGTTTAGCAAATACATCCATTCTTAAACCACTAACATTTTCAATAACCCCTGCAATCAAACCAAAGTTTAAGTTTGCATAGGTAAAATACTCTCCAGGGCCTTGATTTTCTTTATCAGCAAAATGTCCATTATGATTAGTATGCTCAAAGAACACTTGATAATTTTTACCATAAGGTAAGAAGTACTGACCATTATCACGTATTGACGAAACATGAGCTAAAACGTGTTTGATGGTTATTTTTCGATTGGGAAAGTTTGGGTTACGTAGCGTAAAACCTAGATATTGAGAAATATCTTCATCTAAATCAATTAAACCATCATCGACTAATGTCATTAATGACATAGTTAATACAAACTTTGAAATAGACGCTATGCGTACTTTATGATCAATACTTAATGGTTGTTTATCACCCGAAGATGTTATTGACGCAAAACCTTCTGCATGTTCAAAAACAATATTTCCATTTTTAACAAGTACTAATTGTAAACCCGATATTTCAGTTGGTGCTTTATCAATATTAACCAGATCAAACATTTGTTGTTTAACTATCTGATAGTCATCAACCTTGTTATCTATAGCCGAACAAGCTGATAATAAGCAAAAAAGTAGTAAGTAATTAAAGACTTTCATAAACTAAACTATTCCCATTTTATAAAACACAATCAGACCTTAAATATAATTTGTTTTTGATAAAGCTTATAAAAGACTAGATAGCAAATACAACAAAAACTAAAAGCGAACAAAAATGACCCAAAGGTTGGTGATATTATCTGGCTAAAATACTGATGATATAAGTGCCCCTTAAGACTAGTATTTCCTACAGGGATCATTAACAGAATACGTGCAAGTACACCTGAAAATACGAAAAAACCTATCGCATTGACGCCAAAAACAACAAAGGGCGCACTCCACTTTTTATAGCCCTTTATATCAAGTAACCATATTAAGCCCGCTAACATAATACACGCCCAAGCAGAAGTCACTAGAACAAAAGAAGATGTCCACAATTGTTTGTTAATAGGCACAATAACACTCATTAAATACCCTATGAACAACATTCCTACACCATAGGTAGCAAGAGTTTTCACTTTATTTAACTTTTCTAACTTAGCATTATTTAATACATTGGCAACAAGTATCCCTGTGATCGCAGATGCGACAGCAGGTATAGTACTTAATAAACCTTCGGGGTCGAAAGCAAATGGCTGCGCATTTTTATAATATAAGTGTTGACTGCCTATCACTATATTATCTAACCAAGCTGGTAAACTATTGCCAAACGCTAACTCGCCAACGAACTTATTACCAGCACCATCGTAATAAGGCACAAAGGCATTAATAGCCCAATAACCTATTAATATACCGATTAAAATTATCTTTTGCGCTTTTAGGTTTGTATAAAAGGCAATGTAATACGTAATAATGTAAACAAGTGCTAAACGCTGCAGAACGCCCATAAACCTTATTTTATATAATCTATCCTCTAACCAGCTAAACTCAGCCTGTTGAAAGTTAATATAAAAAAGAAATAAAAATAAACCTAAGCCAAATAATTTAAGGGTACGTACCCAAATTTTTGTATGTTGAATAGGAAATGATTTAGCTCGTTGGATTACGATACCAATTGAAATCCCCATCATAAAAACAAAAAAAGGAAATATTAAATCAGTAGGGGTAAGTCCATGCCATTGGGCATGTTTTAAAGGCGCATAAATATGTGACCAACTTCCAGGGTTATTCACTAACACCATTGCGGTAATTGTTATACCTCTTAACACATCAAGCGCTAATAAACGATTTTCATTACAGCGTGATAAAACTTTTTCTGTATGGTGAGTAAAAAACGCCATTAAGCTGATTCCTTTGTGTTTATTAAACTATTGTTACTGTTAAGAGAAATTATATCGTCTATTTTCGTGAAGGAATTTTTTACAACTTAATGTGCTGCTTAAATATTGGCAAAAATTCATCTTTACGGTGGCTCACTAATAGCATAGTGCTATGTTTTTGCTCTGCTAATAACTCTAAAAAGTTAAGTAGTCTATGACGATTAAGTTCATCTAGCCCTTGAGTAGGTTCGTCTAATATTAATAAGTAGGGAGACTTAACCAACGCTCTAGCAATTAAGGCTAAGCGTTGCTCGCCATAACTCAAACTTTTAAAGAGTGTACGTTGTTGCCCTAACAAACCTATTTTATCTAACCAATGTTTAGCTATTGTTATTGTCTGTTGTTCCGGTTGTTGATACAGGCCTATAGAATCATAAAACCCAGAAAGAACAACCGTTAATAAATCACAATTTACGCGATATTGTCGATGTAATTCCGCACTTACAATGCCCATATCTTTCTTCAATTCCCATATGCTTTCACCTGAACCTCTTTTGTGACCAAGCACATGGATATCATTACTGTAACACTGAGTGCAATCTCCAGTAATAAGTTGCATCAACGTTGATTTTCCGCTGCCGTTTGCACCAGTAATCAGCGTATGTTGTAAAGGCTTAATGCATACATCGAGATCTTCAAATACATTCACCCCATTGTAATGCACTCGCCCTTTATTGAGTTTAACTAAATAAGGATGCTTGTAATCATCAAGGTGCTGAATATTCGTTGGCCAACTAACATCATCTGATGGTGGCGCTAATAAGGCATCAAGTTGACGTTTAGTTTCTTCACTTTCAATATCGCCAAGCACATTAAATTGCCCTCGCTCAATAAAAGCTACATTAGTACACCACTGTTGAATATCTTGACGATTATTCAACATCAACAACACAGAAATACCAGTTTCAGATATGCCTTTTAATGCGGCTGACAAAGCAATACAAGAGTCTTCATCTAAACTATCAAATGGGTTATCACAAATTAACAGCTCAACTCCCTGAAATATCGCCTGTAAGATTAAAAGCTTTCTCCCCTCTCCTGTACTTAATTGTCTATACCCAGTATTTAAACGATGTCGTAAACCGAATTGTTCAATAAGGTTACTATCTAGCTTACTTTCAGGAAGAAAATCTTTCGCTAACGTACCAATACCATCTGGCGCTAATAATAACTCTTGCTCATAAATTTTTTGCTGGCTTTCAAAAGACACTACTGAAATTTTATCAACACTTGGTATGATAAAATTCCCTACGGTTGTTGGTTGGATCTTCCCCGTGATAAGTTGAATTAACTGCTGCTTACCCGCACCATTTTTACCTAAAACACACCAGCTTTCACTTTTCCCCAAGTACCAGCTCTTTACTAATAATTTTTCATGTTCAAAGTGTGTAATATTTATCATTAAAATAAACCATAAGGGGTTAGCGCTAAATCATCTTATGAAAAAAATAATATCACTAAAACAACCGCATTATATTTTCATTCATTAAAATATGTTCTGCAAAATTAAAACAAACATTTTTATTAAAGAGTTTTATATTCAACTATCTATGCTTAAAAGCACTCACTTTAGCATTATAAACTGCATAAGACGTGGCTAGAAGTAAACAAATTGCTGCTGGTACAAATAAAGCATAAATATGATAAAGGCTAAATAAATATGCTCCGCAGGTGCCACCTACAATAAAACCGATGATAATCAGCAGCAATAATATAGCTTTACGTTGATCAAAGGTTTCTCCTCTAAACTTTGCCCCAATCATAATACCTAAATCAGTAAAAACGCCGGTTACATGAGTTGTACGTATAATAGCCCCACTATAAGTGGTTGCTAGGGCATTTTGTAAGCCACACGCAGCCGACGCTAAATAATGCCCGTTTAAAGAGTCTTGAGTAAGAAAGTAAATAGCAGTGACTAACAAAGCAGCCTCTAAGTAAAGTAGCGCGCTATAATTACGTCCTAACTTTAAGGCTTCACTACGTAAAAAATAACCTGAAATAGCAGATCCAATTAAAAAGCTGAATAGAATAATCAATAAATGAAGGGCATCAATAAAGGTTGAATTGAGCATACCGGTACCCAGTAAAGTAGCAATACCTGATAAATGTGAGATTGATTGATGTTGAAAACCCAGTAAGCCGATTGAGTTAACTATTCCAGCCACCAATGCTAGTATAAATGCCCCATACTCTACCCATCGAGGTAACTTTGATATCATTGATTTCCTTAAAAAGTTATATACAGCCAATCATTAAATTATGGAGTTAGTATATAATTTATTCATCAAATATTATATGGCTAGATCATTGATATTAAATCATAAGGGTGAAAAATTAGATGATGGCTTAATTGTGTTACCTAAACACTTAATTTTTAAATTAAGTGAATGCAAAGAAAGTTATCAAGAAATAAATACAGAGAATTGCGACCTATTTTAACAATAGATCGCTGTAGTAACCAGTCACTAAATTAAAGTGTATCAGGACCAACACGAACAATCACTTTACCGAAATTTTTCCCTTCGAGTAAGCCGATAAAACCGTCGACAGCATTTTCTATCCCCTCAACGATATGCTCCTTATCTTTAATTTTGCCTTCATTAAGCCATTGAGACATTTGCGAGCTAAATTCACCATAACAATGACCGTAATCATCAAACACAATAAACCCCTGCATTTTGGCTCGTTTAATTAATAACATGCCCATTAATGATGCTAGACGATCAGGGCCTTCCGGTAGTTCAGTCGCATTATATTGTGATATCAAACCACATAATGGAATACGCGCACAACTATTAAGTAAAGGCATAACTGCATCAAAAACTTTACCTCCTACATTTTCGAAATAAACATCAATACCTGATGTAGCCGTTGATGCTAATTGCATAGAAAAATCGTCAGCGTAATGATCTAAACAATAATCAAAGCCTAATACATCCACTGCGTAAGCACACTTTTCTTGCCCTCCCGCAATGCCTATAACGTTACAGCCTTTAATTTTTGCAATTTGGCCAACTAAACTACCAACAGCTCCAGTTGCAGCAGCCACTACGATTGTTTCGCCAGCTTTAGGTTGGCCAATATCAAGTAAGCCCATATAAGCAGTTAACCCCGGCATACCTAAAACACCTAAAGCCTTTGATGGTTTTGGCATATTCTCAGGTAACTTAAGTAAGTTTTCGCCATTCGAAATAGCGTAATCTTGCCAACCAGTATATGCAACGACCCAGTCTCCTTTGCGATAATCATCATTAAGAGATTCTTCAACACGACAAACAGCACCGCCAACCATAACATCACCTAGTTCCACAGGGTCAGCATAAGATTTTGCGTCATTCATACGCCCCCGCATGTACGGGTCAAGGGAAAGGTAGACTGTTCGTAATAAAAGTTCTCCTACTTTTGGTGACGGCTTTTCACTATATATTAATGAAAAATTGCTCTGAACAGGAGCACCAAATGGACGCGATGCCAATAATACTTGGCGATTTGAGTTACTTGATTGTGTCATTTTGATTCCTAAATTTAATCAACATTAATTACAGTGCCTGCATTAAAATTTTTCTGCTAATTTCTAAATTAACATCACCATGTTCACCTAGTGCTGTCATACCATGTTGCTCTAACTTACTGATTAAACCTTCAATATGGCTTTCATCAAGCTCGACATGCGATAAACGTGTTGGCACTTGCATAGACGTAAAAAATTGCTCCGTTAATTTTATTGCTTGATCAATTCGAGTTTCTTCTTCACCTTCAGTTATATTCCAAACTCGCTCTGCATATTGTAATAATTTTTCACGTTTATTTTCGCGACAAACTTTCATAACTGAGGGCAAAACGATTGATAACGTGCGTGCATGATCAATCCCGTAAGCGCCCGTTAATTCGTGTCCTATCATATGTGTTGACCAGTCTTGCGGTACACCAGCACCAATTAAGCCATTTAACGCCATAGTAGCTGACCACATAATATTCGCACGAATATCTAGATCCGATTTTGAGCCTTCAGCTAACGCTTTAGGACCTTCTTCGATAAGTGTTAATAATAGACCTTCCGAAAAACGATCTTGCACTTTACCATTGACGCTATAATTTAAATATTGCTCCATAATATGAACAAAAGCATCAACTACTCCATTACTTATTTGTCTATCTGATAGAGAAAGCGTAACACTAGGATCTAAGACAGCAAAAACTGGACGCACCTTTGGGCTTGAAAAAGCAAGTTTATCGCCGTCTCGTGTCACCACTGAATTACCATTACTTTCAGAGCCCGTAGCAGGTAACGTTAATATAGCGCCAAGCGGAAGCGCTTGTTTTACTGGTTGCTGTTTTAACAAAATATCCCAAGGATCAGTTCCTTCATATAGTGCAGCGGCCGCAATAAATTTAGCACCATCAACGACAGAACCTCCACCAACGGCTAATAGATAATTGATATTTTCTTTTTTAATAATATCTTGCGCTTTCATCAAGGTGTCGTATGTAGGATTTGGCTCAATACCTGAAAATTCAAACCATGTATGGTTGTTCAACGCATCTTTTACTTGCTCATATACCCCATTACTTTTAATAGAGCCGCCACCATAAATGACCAATACTTTGGCTGTTGATGGGATTTCTTTAGTCACCTTTTTAATTTGTTGATCGCCAAAGTGTATTGTCGTTGGGTTTTGAAAACTAAAATTTAGCATGTGTTATTTACCTTAATTTATTAATATATGTCAGTAATTTCTCAGCAGCTATTGCTGAACTTGCTGGATTTTGACCAGAAATAATTAAACCATCTTGTATTGCAAATGGATGCCAATCAGCGGCCTTTTGATAATCACCACCCCGCTTAATTAATTCATTTTCAAGTAAAAAAGGCACAATATCAGTTAACTGAACAGCTTCTTCTTCACTATTACTAAAACCTGTCACGGCTTTACCTTTAATAATATAATCACCTAAACTATCTTTTACATTGAGTAATACTGTGCTGGAATGGCAAACTGTCGCTACCGGTTTTTTATTGGCTAAAACTTTGGCAATTAAAGTGATAGAGTGCTGATTTTCAGTTAAATCCCATAACGGACCATGCCCTCCAGGATAAAAAACACCATCAAAATCATCACTATTTATATCTGAGAGTTTAAGGGTAGATGACACTTTTGCTTTTGTTTCTTTATCATTATTGAAACGTTTAGTGGCTAACGTTTGAAAATCTTCCAACTCACTTTTAGGATCAATAGGCGCTTGTCCCCCTTTAGGTGACGCTAACGTTACTTCAACGCCTGCATCAACAAAAATATAATAAGGGGCGGCAAACTCTTCAATCCAAAAACCGGTTTTTTCACCTGAATCTCCTAACTGATCATGTGATGTGAGTACCATTAATATCTTCTGTGTCATAACTTTACTTCAATTGGTTGAGCTGTATGACAAGTATATGTCTAGCCTGATATGTTAACAATGCAGATAAATTCAACTACATTAGTCAAATTATTGATACAATAAAGCTCATACTAATCATTTTATATATGTGCCCTATGAATATTTCTTTTGAACAGCTCAAAAGTATGGTTGTTTTTGCTCAAGTTGTGGAGCAAGGCAGTTTAAGTGCTGCTGCACGACATATTGGTCTTTCACGCGCAGTAGTAAGCTACCACCTTAAAAAATTGGAAGAACAGCTTAAAGTTAAATTACTTAATAGAACCACGCGTTCAATCAATCTTACTGAGGCCGGAGAGTCATATTACCTTCACTGTAAAACTATTTATGAGCAAGCTAATGCTGCCAATCAAGAAATAGAGAGTATTAAAAATGATCCAGAAGGCTTACTAAAAATAACCTGCCCTGTTAATGTTGGACTGCAGATGGTTGTTCCTGCACTTAACGAGTTTAAAAAGCTTTATCCTAAAATAACATTAGATGTCATGCTAACTGATGAAGTTGTTAATATTATGAAGGAAGGGATAGACCTAGCTATTCGCGGCGCACCATTAGCAGATTCAGGATTACAAGCAGCTAAATTAGCCACATTACCTACTTGCTTATGTGGTTCTCCTGCATACTTCCAACAATATGGCTATCCCAAATCACCATCAGAATTAAGCGAACATCAATGGGTTATATACAAGTTAACATCAGGAATAGTAACACTTAAACAAGGCAGCCGAACTTTTTCGGTTGCCACAAAAGGCTCTATTACTACAAATAATGCCGCTGCCCGTACGGCCTTTGTTGAAGCAGGACATGGCATTGGTCGAATACCCCAATATGATGCTTGGCCAAAAATAAAAGCGGGGACCTTAGAGGTTGCCTTAAGCGACTACAGTCTCAGCGATATCAATGTTTACGGTGTTTACCCTCCCGGTACTTCTAGTAATAAAAAGTTAAGGTTGTTGCTCAATTTTCTACAAGAATTTTTCAATCAACAACTAGGGCATATTGATCTTTCATTGAAATAAATTGTTTTTGTTTATTTTATCCACTGCAAATACATTGGAGTCTTGTTATATTACGCATCAATAATTATTACTTGCTATAAGGCTGTCTGTTGAACCATTTTATTTGGAATATTGACCCTACACTCATTGCAATTGGCCCACTGACTATTCAATGGTATGGAGCCCTTTTCGCCTGCGCTATATTTGCTGGTTTACAATTTATGAAGTGGATTTTCATACAAGAGAAACAACCGGTTGAAGCCCTTGATAATTTACTTATGTATGCTGTTATAGGCATTATTGTTGGTGCGCGTTTAGGCCATTGTCTTTTTTATGATCCGAGTTACTACCTTTCCAATCCTATGAAAATCCTTGCTATTTGGGAAGGTGGATTAGCCAGTCATGGCGGTGGTTTAGGTGTTATTATAGCCGTTTATTTCTACTGTAAGCGTAATGATCAAGATTTTTTATGGTTGCTTGACCGCTTAGCGGTTGCTACCGCTTTATTTGGCATTTTTGTGCGAAGTGCTAATTTTGTTAATTCAGAAATCATTGGCAAAGTAAGCGATGCTCCTTGGGCGATAGTGTTTCAACGTATTGATAATTTACCGCGCCACCCTGCGCAGTTATATGAAGCCTTCGCCTACCTTTGCATATTTATAACCCTTACGTTAATTTATCGTTCAACTTCAGCAAAAGCTCATCGCGGTATGCTATTAGGTTTATTCTTAATAATGACGTTTACTGCTCGATTTATTGTAGAGTTCTTTAAGCAACAACAAGCCGCTTATTCAATAGACGTGTCATTAAATACCGGTCAAATGCTGAGTATTCCATTTTTTATCATTGGTTTATTTTTAGTATTCTCATCGTTAAAACGTACTAGCAGTAAATAAAGTAAAGGATTAAAAGATGGCTAAAAAATACTATGTAATCTGGAAAGGTAAAGAAACAGGTATTTTCGATAATTGGGGGACAGTACAAGCCCTAACAGCTGGTCGCTCTGACGCACAATTTATGGGTTTTCCTTCTAAAAAAGAGGCTGAAGCAGCATTTAAAGAGAGTTACACTAAAGCGTTAATGAACCGTTCAAAGAGCAATAACAGTTCATCAACCACAAGTCGAGCTACAGCAAGTACTAGTTTATCTCCTGCTATTAAAGCCGACATTCAAATTTATTGTGACGGTGCTTGTTCACCCAACCCAGGAAAGTCAGGTACAGGTGTTGCTGTTTACCAACATCAAAAACTGACTGAATTGTGGTACGGTTTATATAATGAAAATGGTACAAATAACACCGCAGAGCTAAATGGTATGCTTGCTGCGTTTAAGTTGGCAAAGCAATATTTATCAACCCATGAAAGTGTGCAAGTTTTATCAGATTCAAAATATTCAATCGATAGTATCACCAAGTGGGCAGCCGGTTGGAAAAATAAAGGTTGGAAAAAAGCTAACGGTGAGGCAATTAAAAACCCAGAATTAGTACAAGCATGTTTTGCCCTATATCAAGAATTAAAAAATAAGATAACAATTAGTCATGTTAAAGGCCATGCCAACAATGAAGGCAATGAATTATCAGACCGTATGGCGGTATATGCGCGTATGCAGAAAGAAGTGGAGTTAGTACGCTTTACAGAAACCCTTGATATTAAAACAATACTTGCGATGGAGTCAGGCTAAATGAGTTGATTGTCTAATAAGCAATTATAAAACCTTAAATTGCGCGTAAACCTGTTCATCAACCGCTAATGTCAATTTATCTAACGACATTAGTGATATTTCAGCCAAAATTAACTGTTCATTTAAAGTCAATGTAATTAACGCATGACTGGAAAAACGTTCAATTTTCGCAACCTTCACCTCTAACAAATTAACAATGCTTGTCATACTAGGTTTTGTTTTAGATAAGCTAACTTTATTTGCATTCAGCGACAAAAGCACAGAATTTGAAGGTGCTATTTCTGACATATGTTTATCCGCATGAACCGTAACGGTTTGTTCCGTTTCACCATCAAGTAAAACATTTAATAATTGGTACTTTTCAAGGCGCTCAACCACTTTTCCTCGTAGAGCCGTTACTGCTTGCTGTCCATTTTCGCCGCCATGCTCAGTGCTAAAGCGTGTGATAATTTCGTTACTAAGGCCTTGCTTTAACACTTTTCCTTGCTTTAATAACACAACATAACTGGCGACTAGGCTAAGCTCACGCAATGAATGGCTAACGATTATAAATTCAATAGCGTAATGCGAATTTAACCATGGGATCATGCGCAACATCTTTTCTCGAGCTTGCCAATCTAAAGCTGAAAATGGTTCATCTAATAAAATAAGTGATTTACCCGATAATAAGCTTCGCGCAAACGCAATGCGCTGTATTTCTCCACCTGACAAGGTGGATACATTTTGTTCAAGTAAAGTAGAGAGGTTACACCAATTAACTACTTCATCGAATGAAAAAGGTATGGCTGAACTAAAATTTCCATGAGTTAATATTAACAGTAAATTTTCTTTTACCGTTAAATGTGGAAATAAAAAGCCCTGCTGATTCTGGTAACAACAAGGTGAATTTTCAGGTAGTAGTGCAGTGATATCATCATTGTTATAGTGTATTTTTTTTTGTTTGGCTTGCCCTATTCCCGCAATATGCTTAAGTAACGACGATTTACCTGCACCAGATTCACCAAAAACCCCGACAACATGGCTATTCACAGGTAAACTTACTTCAACGTCAAGCATAAACCCTTGTTGCGTTTTATTTTCTATTATATGAGAAAGTTTTATCGTTAAGCTCATATTAACTCTCGAACATTGACGGACGATTAAACTTATAAAGCATAATTAAACTAATAAACGAGCTCACTAACAGAATAAGGGCTAAAATATGTGCTTTATCATAGTCGAGCACTTCGACATGATTATAAAGTGCGATAGACATTACTTGTGTTTCGCCAGGCAGATTTCCACCGATCATTAACACTAAACCAAACTCTCCTAATGTATGCGCAAAACCTAGAGTAGCCGCGGTAATAATAGCAGGCTTTATCATAGGTAAAACAATATATAACAATCGCTTAGTAGCATTTATACCTAAACTCGCAGCAACACTTTCATATTGGCGACCTAACTGACAAAAACCTGAATAAAGGGGTTGAACTACAAAAGGTAAAGAATAAATAAGTGAGCCGAGTAAAATTCCGCTAAAGCTAAACACTAACTGTTGCCCGGTTATCGATACCCATAAACTACCAAACCAAGATTGGGGAGAGAAAAAAATTAGTAAATAAAACCCTAATACCGTTGGTGGTAGCACTAACGGCATAGCAATAAGTGCCTGAATTACAGACTTACCTCGGCCATGATAACGCGATAACCACCAAGCTAATGGCAAACCAATAAGTAATAAAATAATTACCGTAAATAATGCAAGTTTAACCGTTAACCACAGTGCAAGCGCATCAGATTGCCAGCTATCCATTAACCATCACCTAACACAGTATTTTTAATATGATGATGAATACTACCATACCCCATATCGGTTAATAGTTTTTGAATTGGGGGAGATAAGATGTAATCCAGAAATTTTTTGGCAACAACTGGTTTTTTGGCGTTAGTCAATACAACAACCTGTTGTTCGATAACTTCATGATGATTTTGTGGAATGAGCCAATAATCAGTGTCTGCTACAGGCTTAGCTTTCAATAATGAATAAGCTACAAAGCCTGCTTTAGCATTGCCAGAGTCGATAAACTGATACGTTTGGTTAATATTGTTACCTAACACAAAATTAGTAGTAGACTTGGCATTAAATTTTTCACTTAATCCCATATATGCAAGTGTTTGCTTTGCCGCTTTTCCATAGGGTGCAAGGCGAGGATTTGCAATGGCGAGCCGTTGCTCATAAGTCGCTAAAAAATGTTCATTTACTATTGATTGATGCTTAAGCTGCTTTTGTTTAGATAAAGCTTGTTGAGGAGCCCATAGTGCTAATCGACCATAAACATAGTTTTCTCGTACGCTTGTTAAACCTTTTTGTTCAAGCAATTTAGGACGCTCAACATCAGCAGAGAAAAATAAATCAAAGGGGGCTCCCCGAATAATTTGAGCATAAAGCAAGCCACTAGCACCTGAAGACAGCCTGACCTTTGTGCCTGTTTCTTGTTCAAATTTTTGAGAGATAACCGATAGTGCATGATAAAAATTACTCGCTACCGCAACAGTTAATTCTTGAGATAAAACCGTTCGAGGCATTAAACAAATACTAGCCACTGCACTTAGCAAGTACATTCTCATCGTAATTTTTTTCACTTTACTTTTGCCAACGTTGCATAGCCTTTTGGTCTTTATCATTAAACTCAACCCAGCTTTCACCTTTTTCTGTAGACTCTTTTTTCCAAAATGGTGCTTGGTTTTTTAAATAATCCATAATAAATTGGCATGCTAAAAAAGCTGATTCACGATGACGACTAGTCACACCAACAAAAACGATTTGATCGCTGAGCTTTAACTTACCGACACGATGAATAACGCGCACTTTACCAAGAGGCCAACGTTGCTTGGCTTGCTGAACAATAGACTTTAATGACTTTTCTGTCATTCCTGGATAATGTTCCAACGTTAAGCCTTTAACACTATTGCCTTGATTAATATCCCTAACAAGCCCAACAAAGGTAACCACTGCCCCTTCTGAGTACGCATCTTGAATTAACGCATGATATTCATCACCTATATTAAAGTCTTGTTGTTGTACTGATATCATTATTAGCCACCGGTTACTGGTGGAAAAAATGCAATTTCATCACCCGCATTAATGTCTGTTTCGTCAGAGGCCATCGTTTGATTAACGGCTGATAACACATTACCTTGTGCTAATAACTGTTGCCAAAGTTCACCACGTTGTTGTAGCTGAAGTTTTACCTCTGCAACTGAACTGGGATATTCCAATTCTACTTGCGTATTAGCACAACCTATTCGTTCTTTTAATTGACCAAAAAAAAGTATTTTATTCATTTAATTCACATTCATTTCGTTGCCAATGACCGGTTTTACCACCTTGTTTATCTATCACTTTAATACCAGAGATTTCCATCAATGGGTCGCTCGCCTTGCACATATCAAATAAGGTTAACAACGCGACACTTACGGCAGTTAAGGCTTCCATTTCAACACCAGTCTTGCCAGTCAATTTACACATAGCTGAAACATCAATTTTTTGATTTTCCTCATCAATCTCAAAATCAAGCGCTATTTTAGTGAGTGCTAATGGATGGCATAAAGGTATTAAGTCTGAGCATTTTTTTGCCGCTTGAATACCCGCTATGCGCGCAGTTGCAATAACGTCACCTTTTTTATTACTATTATCTTTTATCGCAGCTAAAGTTTTGCTGTTCATTGAAATTTCGCCATGAGCAATAGCAATACGTACAGTGTTACTTTTGTCGGTAACATCTACCATATTCGCTTGCCCTTGTTCATTTACATGCGTAAGCATTGAACTATCCTCGAGTGTCACAAGCAGTTTCAGAACAGCTTAAATGTGGTACAAAGTTACAAGGCTTATGACTGGCATCAAGTTGACTTTCAATAATCTGTTGCCATGCTGTTTTACACGCCCCCGTAGAGCCCGGCATACAAAAAATAACGGTGCCATTAGCAAGTCCAGCAATAGCGCGCGACTGTATGGTTGAAGCGGAAATTTCATTATAAGAGAGTTGTCTAAAGAGTTCACCAAACCCCTCTACGGTTTTATCAAATAAAGGAGTTAATGCTTCCGGTGTTGAATCACGCTCTGTAAACCCTGTACCACCAGTGACTAGTATCACTTGAATATTGTCGTTAGCAACCCAATTTGAAACAACCGCACGCATCTGATAAATATCATCTTTAACAATAACTTTATCCGCTAAGGTATGACCCGCGGCTTGTAAAGCATTAACTAAATACTCTCCTGAAGTGTCAGTAGACTCATCACGAGTATCAGAAACAGTTAATACAGCAATTTGTAAAGCTTGAAAAGTTAAGGCTGTGTGAGCCATGTAAAATATCCTTAAGAATACATTGGAAGAATAGCTATAGTAACGTAAGCACTTTATAGATGAAATAACAGGAAACTGTTAATAAAAATAAAATTGTCTTAAATCAATATTAATTTTATTAAACTCAGCACCTTAAAGGCTGAGAATGTCATCTTCAATCATTGCGTCAATGGCTAGCTCACTTTGCAAACGAGCTTGCCATTGCTGCGCTATTGTTCTTAACTGACCAGAGACCTTTAATCTATTATAAGCATTTTGCCATTGAGTTAAAATTTGAGGTGCTGTTTGTCCTGATAAAACTAAATACACTTCAGATTGCTTAATGGTTATTAGCGGAATAAATTGTGAAGAATCTAATGCAAGCTTTTTACTTTCATAAGCAAGTCCAGTTTGATCGTAGACAATAACTGGTACACGTTGAGCAATAAGACGTTTAACATTTTGAATATGATGTGTCACTGAATGCAAATTTTTAAACTCTGCGTTAATTAACCACTCTTCCCTGACATCACCACGTACAACGCCAATACTTGATAATGCTTTTAACTCGTCAACGTTATTTAATACAAGTTCTGTATCTTGTAATGCATATACTTGCCACCTTTTCATTAAGACGGGCGCAACCCAATGGTATAACTTTTCCCTAAAGGCAGTTCGAGATAAGCTGAAAACTAAAACATTATCCTTTTCTAAAGAGATATTTATTGCTCTTGCTTCAGGCACAAACTCAATTGGGTTTTTATTATCAATGATGCGTTGTAATGCCTGAACTATTTCAACAACATAGCCAACGGGTAATAGAGTTTCAGAGAGATAACTTGCAGGAGGTTCAACTACCGTTACAAGGCGAGTATTTTTCGCACTTGCAACACAATAAAAGCTAACGAAAACTAAAATATAAAGAAGTTTATGCATAGCAACCAATCCTTTGATTTTGTTTATGTCAATTATAGACTATAAAATAAAACTAGCACTAAAATTAATTAAACTTCATTGTTATAAATGCTAGTATCAATTTAACATTTTGATCGTAATAATAGCTACAATCGGTTTAAGTATTTATCAATAGCAGTTGAGTCATTCCATTTTACGTAACTTTTTTCTAGCAAATATCATTTTAGTTGTGAGTAATAGTATTAACCTAGCTTTGGCTAATGACAAAATACAAGTCGTGACTGAGAATTGGTATCCCTATAATTACACTAATAAAAATGGAAGTATCGTTGGTAAATCTACAGCGGTAGTCAAAAAGATCTTAGCACAATCTACTCTCGATTATTCAATTGAAGCTTTCCCTTGGACAAGAGCCTTTAACCTTTCAACTACACAACCTAATGTTTTAATCTATTCAATTTTAAGAACTCCCAACAGAGAAAAGTTATTTCATTGGTTTTGTCCTATTAGTACGCAAGAACCTCATCGTATTTACAAATTAACCAATAGAAATGACATCACTGTTAATACGGAGAAGGATATAAAAAACTATACAATCAGTGCGACACGAGGAACTTTCTTACACCAATATATGGTAGGTTTAGGTTTTATTGATGAGGTGAATTTACAAGTAACCTCTGATGATGAAGTAGCTACAACATTATTTTTAGCCGGTAGGGTTGATTTGTTAGCCGATTTTGAAAGTTCAATTGAGCGTTCATTAAAAGAGCGAAGATTAGATAAATCAATGGTCACTCAATTATTTATTATTCCTGCAGAGAATTATCCTGCTAATTGCATGGCCTTAAGTAAACAAACTTCAACTGATGTTGTAAATAAAATTCGCAAAGCTCACCAAGACGTTATGTCTCAAGGTTAATGTTGCGCTTTCCCAATAAAATTTCTTAAAATTATATATAAAAAAGCCCAAGTAATCACTTAGGCTTCGGGTAATGGGTTTCATATAAATTCAACATCAACAATGTCATATCAAAACGATTTAACCTATTGATGGGTGATAAGTTTTTTTAAAACGGCATTTTCATGCCTGGAGGCATTTGCATACCACCAGTTAAAGCACCCATTTTTTCTTTATTCTGTTCTTCAACACGACGTACTGCATCATTAAATGCAGCAGCGACAAGGTCTTCTACCATTTCTTTGTCGTCTTCCATCAAACTATCATCAATTTCCACACGACGAACATTATGGTTACCAGTCATGGTTACTTTAACCATACCAGCACCCGCCTCGCCGGTAACTTCCATTTTAGCAATTTCTTCTTGTGCTTTAGCCATTTTAGCTTGCATTTGTTGGGCTTGCTTCATCAAGTTGCCCATGCCACCTTTCATCATAATACTTCACTCCAAAATTCAATTGTGGGAACAATAGTGCTTATCACTGGAAATTTCAAGTATTCCTCATTGGAATAATTAACGTGCTGCTATAGACTCTTGTGAAATTGTTGCCTGAAACGTATCTTCCATAGCTTTTACCATGGTATCGCTGTGAATTAACTCTTTTGCATACTCTAAACGCTTATCATTGATCTGACTTTGGATCTGAAAAGGATCGTCTTTAGTTTCCTCAACTAAATCAAGTACAATTGTTATTTTTTGATTCAACAATGCCGACAAATTTTCTTCAAGTTGCTTGTGAGCTGTTTCACTTTTTAAATGTTTAACCGACTGATTAAGTTTAAAAACCCAAGTATCATCAGTAGAAGAGTCACAAATTGTAGAATTACCCGCTAATACCTTTAATCGACCACCAAGTTCCATGGTATCAATCATGTTTGCCCATCTATCTACCTGATTAGCAAATTTTATTTCTGCAGGATTAATCACATCAGGTGTAAAGCCTTGCTCTGGTAATGCATCAATATCAGGTACATTCGTTGGCTTTTCTTTAACTGGGATTGTAGTATTTTGACGCTTAGTCGCGCCATCAGACTTTTTTCCTTCATTCTCCAATGCTTTTTTACGGCTACGAAGCATATTTCTTGTTGCTAATGCCGATTCTATCGGTGATTTTATGACTGAAGCGGTATTTAAATCTAAGGATGAATCAAGCTGGTGGGCATTAATATCAGGAGTATGCTCACTTTGACCACTTACTGCTGACATTGTATTTATCTGCTCACGCTCAAATACTTCTGTTGTAGTCGTTATATCAATTTCAGGATTCGTCACATCAAGTTTCATTTCAGAACTATGTCTAGTTTCAGGCATTGAAACTGCTTGATTTTGCTCAACATCCAAAAACATATCAGAAATAGCTAGTTCATCATCAGCATAATTAGCTGTATTGTCATCATGACAGGGGGCTGAACGATTAAAATTACTTATTGGTTCCTTTTCTAACACATTCACAGTTTCTAACTGGTCAATGCCATGATTTTCCTTGAATTCATCCGTTAATGATACAGTTTGTTCTTGAGCCGTCTGTTCAATTTCAAGCATTTCACTCGCCAATTTACTTTCTTGACTATCTGATGCCGTAAATTGAGACGGTTTTACTTGAGGTTGAGATACAGAGGTTTCAGGTAATAATGTTTCTTCAAAATTAACAGCTGAAGTTATATTAGAAGCTAGAGAACTTGTACTTGTTGTTGCCACTTCTATTTGCGGTTTAAATGCTAATAAACGCAATAAAACCATCTCAAATGCAGTTTTTTCGTCAGCACAATACGGTAGATCTTTTCGACCATTTAACGCAATTTGATAATATAGTTGAACATCATCAGGTGACATTGCTTCAGCAAATTTAATGAGTAATTGAGCTTGCTCGTCAGGTAAATCAAAATGAGTTTTAACTACTTGATACAAAGCTATTTGATGTAATAATTGAATTAATTCCGCAAGTAAACGACTATAATTAGGTGCATATGTTGCAATTTCTTGCGATAAACTCATTAAAGACTGGCTATCATTCTTAATAAGTTGAATTAGAATTTTAAAGACCCAATTATCATCGACACCACCTAACATCTGACGAACATTTGCCAGTGTAATATGTCCCTGCCCTTGGGCTATTGCTTGGTCAGTTAAACTTAATGAATCACGAATACTTCCGCGGGCAGCCTTAGCTAATAATAAGACAGCTGATGGCTCAAAAGTAATGTTTTCAGCCGTTAATATAGTATTTAAATGGCTATTAATTTGATCAACCATTAATGCTTTCAGATGAAACTGTAAACAACGAGATAAAACGGTTATTGGAAGCTTTTGTGGATCGGTCGTCGCTAATATAAACTTAACATGTTCAGGAGGCTCCTCAAGGGTCTTTAACAAAGCATTAAAACTACTACGTGATAACATATGCACTTCATCAATTAAGTAAACCTTATACCGCCCCCTTGTTGGCGCATATTGCACGTTGTCTAATATTTCCCTTGTGTCATCAACTTTTGTTCTAGAAGCAGCGTCAATTTCCAATAAGTCAACAAAGCGTCCTAAATCAATATCTTGACACACATCACACTTTCCACAAGGAGTAGCACTCACTCCTTCTAAACAGTTCAAGCTTTTAGCAAAAATACGAGCAATAGTGGTTTTACCCACACCACGGGTGCCAGTGAATAAATAAGCATGATGCAAACGTTGTTGTGACAAAGCATTACTCAGTACAGTAACAACGTGCTCTTGACCCATTAATTCTTGAAAGTTTTTAGGTCGCCATTTTCTTGCTAAAACTTGATAACTCATTAAAATTCCAACTTAAATCCTAATCACCCGCATACTGCAATAAGGAAAATACATTTAGTTTACATTGAGCCAATTTCTCTTCACCACCTAAGTCAGGTAAAGAAATAACAAAAGCCGCATCAGTAGCTTTAGCTCCTATTTTATCAATAAGCTTTATCGTTGCTTCGATAGTACCTCCTGTTGCAAGTAAATCATCAACAATCAAAACTTTATCATCTACACTTAATGCATCTTGATGAATTTCTAGAGTATCTGTTCCATATTCTAATTGATAGTCTTGTGCGAAAGTAGGTCGTGGCAATTTACCGGGCTTTCTTACTAAAACAAAGCCTATGTTTAAAGCGTAAGCTAATGGTGCACCAAATAAAAATCCACGAGCTTCAGTACCAACAATTTTTGTAAAGCCTTTATCTTTGAACTTTTCTTTAAGTAGCTCAATGGTTAAAGCAAAAGCTTCACCATTATCGAGTATACCTGTAACATCTCTAAATAATATTCCAGGTTTAGGGTAATCAGGTATCGTGTGAATGGCTTGTTTTAGTATAGATAATTGTGTTTCAGTCATTTTATAACAAAAAGTAATTTTACATGCGCTACAGAATAATGGAAAACGACAAAGAATTATAGTGACTGACGAAGACTATTTTTAGGTAAAAGTTGATTTATCAATGTATAAAAATCATTTGACTCAATTGGCTTGTGCATTACAGCAGTAAATAAGGAAAACTCAGGTAATTGTTCAACACTACTAAGTTCTTGTGTCGTCATAAAAAGAATGGGAACATCTGCAGTAGCTGGCCTAGACTTTAAGCTTTTAACTAACTGAAGTCCGTCCATAATTGGCATAAGGTGATCAACAATATACAAATCAAAAGTTCCCTTCATTGCTTTTTCATAGCCATCAAGACCATTAGTAGCTAGTTCAACAGTGATATTAAGTTCACCAAGTAAACTTTCTATTAACTGCAGAATATTCTTTTTATCATCAACGACTAATATATGCATATTGTTAATCTAATACCTGTATTAATAAACTAGTTTAAAACAGTCAACCACCCCATCAACATTGGTAACAAGGGCATACAAATGAATACCGTTAGCGCTGTAAACAAGTGGCGAAACGATGTACTGTCTTTAAAATTATCATCATGCGACATTAATAAAACTTCCTAATCAATAATCTAACGGTGCATATTCTACATTAAAAACCGATTTTTAGGTAGCCTTAGTTGATCTAGATCAAATTTATAACAAGTAAAAAATAGATATAAAAAAACCAGCATAAAGCTGGTTTTTTTAATCTTTATTTAAGCAAACTAAATAGACTTACCTTTACGTTGAGCGGTGTCCTTAGTATGGTTTACCCATACTCGACCATACTTTCTCGTTTTAGGATCTTTAGCTGCTTGTTGAAATGCTTTATAAGCTTCTTTGTAGTTTTCTAAATAAAAGTGTGCTTCACCAATACTCATGTAAACACTACCTTTATTATCTACACCAAGATCAATCGCTTTATTAAGAGCAACAATCGCAGGTTTAAATTGCTCATCTTGCTTTAACAAACTACCTTGTTTACTGTAATGCTTTCCTTCATTAGTCATTTTGGCTAATTCACCAAAATACTTAGCCGCTTTATCAATATGTTGAGAAGCATGCCAAGCGTTTGCTAATGATGCTAGGTTGTTATCATCACGTTTGATTTCACCTGAGCCAATATGCTTTTCTAATAAAAGAGCCGCAGTATGAGGAATATCACTTTGCTGATATAAGCTTGCTAATAACTTAAGTTCGGATTCTTTTTCTAAATAACCTTGCTTATATGCTAAATCAAGGGTCGCTAATGCTTTTGGATAATCTTCAACTAGCGCATAAAATTGCCCCAATTGTGTCCAAAACATTTTTTTATCAGGAAAAAGTTGAACAACCGTTTCTAATACTTTAACAGCATCCTTAAACATTTTACGTTCATAAAATGAAGTCACTTTTAAAATATATGGATTTTGGTTTTGTTTGTCACCATAAGCAGCAATAGCTTTATCTGCAGGCATGATAATTTTATCAAGCTTTTTATCTGCATAATAAGCATTCGCTATTTTAGTCCAAACATCACCATCTTCTTTACCGGTAAAGTCCATCCAAGCATAATAATTTTTAACTGCATCATTATAAGCTTTTTCTTGCATTTGCAAGTCACCTAAAAGCTTTAACGAATTCCCATGATCAGCCTCATTTAGAATATCCGGAGCAACAGCTGCTTTCAAATATTCTATTGCTTTAATTGAGTCGCCTTTCATGGCATACATTTGCCCCGTAAAGAATGATACAAATGCTTTATCATAGTCTTTACTGGCATCGATTTCGTTTAAAATTGCTATAGCACCATCAACATCATCTGCTGAATAAGCTTCAAATGCTTTAGCGACTTTCTTACCAGCACTAGGTCCTGGAAGGTAGACTTTACGTTTAGGTTTTTCTTCTGCTCCAACACCTGCAGCTTCAACTTGTAAAGATAAAGGAAGTTGAATGGCTACAATTGATGCACAAAGCATAAAAGACGTTAGTATCTTTTTCATATATCCTCCATTAATCCTGATTCATCTTAAAGTCTAACTGTACGGTCAAACCAGTTTGTCTTTGCGGCTTACCGTCAACAACTTTTGGTTTATATTTCCATTTACGAAGCGCTCTTCTTGCTTCTTTATCGAAAACTCGTTTTGGATCAGCGTCGATTACCTCAACATCAGTAACACCACCAATTTCATCAATAGTAAATGAAAGTTTTACCCAACCCTCTTTACCATCTCTAGCTGCTTGCATTGGGTACTTAGGCTCAATACGAACAATCGGAGTTGCGTCACCATCGCGACCAAACGCGCCCGGTGCTGAAATACTTGTTGAAGCACCACCTAAATTAACATTTGGAAGGCTAAATGAAACGCCACCAGTGTTAGTATTAGTCTCAGGCTCTGGAGCTTGAGGCTTAGGTGGAGTTTTGGGCGGCGGCGGCGGCGGCGGTGGCACACGACGGCGCTGCTCAGCTGCTGATTTAGGTGGAGTTGTATTAACTTCTACTACAATATTTTCTAATTTTTCTTCTTTGTTTCTATCTCCGCTAGAAACAAGGAAAGCCATAAAAGAAAATAATCCAAATGTTATTGCAATACCTAATAATATTGATGCTAAAAAGCGAACCATATAGTTTACCCCTTAGCTGCAGCGATAGAAATTCGGTCTATGCCCGCTTCTTTAATTGCATCCATCACTTTAACAACAATACCATGTTTGGCATCTTTGTCAGCTTGGACAATTACAACTTCAGTCGGTTGCTCTGCTAATAATTTTTCAATATTAGCCGCAACACGTTCGATGTCAACTCGACGTTTATCTAACCAAATTTCACCAGTATCTCTAACAGCAATAAAAATATTAGCTGATTTTTGCTTTGTTTGATTCGCCGCTTTTGGTTTATTTACTTCGATACCAGCCTCTTTAACAAAGGAGGTCGTTACGATGAAGAAAATCAGCATGATAAACACGATATCGAGCATCGGTGTCATATCTATTGCAGCCTCTTCTTCTTCACGAATACGTTTACGTGCCATTACAATATCTCTCTAGTGATGAGGTAAACTGTCGATCAGTTTAGCCTTGGCTAGTTTAACTTTTGCGTCTAAACGACTACTAAAAAACACACCTGATAATGCAGCAACCATGCCCGCCATTGTTGGGATTGTTGCCATTGAAATACCAGCAGCCATTAGACGCGGATTACCTGTACCTTGTTGAGCCATTGTTTCAAAAACAGATATCATACCTGTTACTGTACCTAATAACCCTATTAATGGACACATTGCCACTAAGGTTTTAATGGTAATCATGTTACGTTCGAGTAATTCTGTCGCTTGGGAGATCCATGTATCTCTGATTCGATGTGCATACCAAGACGTTGTGTCTTCTCTAGCTTCCCAACGTCCGATAATATCATCACGCATTTTTGGGTAGTTAGCCGATAAGAACCAATAACGTTCTATCATCAATATCCACATCAATAAGAGTGCAATGGCGACAAAGTACAATACGTTCCCGCCAGTTGCAACAAAACTCCTGACAGATTCTATAAGCTCTATCAGGAATAACATTAGTTAGACTCCTTCTCTGCAATTGCAGCAATCAAACCAGCGCTTTGCTCGTCTAATTTATGAAGTACAGATTTACTACGTCCAGCTACAATGCTGTGTACTAGAATTAATGGTAATGCAGCTATTAAACCTAAAGCCGTTGTAACTAACGCTAATGAGATGTTACCCGCCATAATTTTCGGGTCACCTGTACCAAATAATGTAATTGTTTGGAAGGTCATGATCATACCGATAACCGTACCTAATAGACCCATTAATGGAGCAATAGCGGCAAACATTTTGATTAAGTTAATGCCACGATCAACTTTTGGAGTTTCTCTTAAAATAGCTTCATCAAGTTTAAGCTCTAACGTTTCAGCGTCAGCATCTTTATTTTCATGATAAACTTTTAATAAACGACCTAGCGGGTTATTCTCGTTAGGTTGATTAAGGTTTTTCTCTTGAGACTTCATTTTAGCGCTAACAGCACCTAAAACTACCATACGTTCAAGAGCAATTAACATACCGATTACTAATAAAATTGTAATACCGTAACCGACTTCAGCACCTTCATGGTAAAATTCCATTAATGTTTTCTTACGTGTTTCTAATGCTAAAATTGCACCACGCGATGGATCTACATATAAAGGAGAATAACCAGAAGTTTCATCAAAAAAGCTTGATGCTGTTGCAGAAATATAACCAGCTGGTTGTTTTGCTAATGGTTGTACTTGCCCTACTTCATCATTGTAGTTTAAGTAACCATTTTCAGACACTAAGTTAAACGTACCAATACGTGTAACTGTTTCTGTAGATTTACTACCATCTAAGTTGGTTACTTCTACAGAAAACTGTGAGATTTGACCTGATTGCGTCATTTCAGTTTGTAATGCAATCCAAAGTTCTTCTAACTGCTCTAGCTTTGGAATTTCTTTAGCATTAGCAATTTGATTAAGTACTTCACCACGACCAGGAAACTCAGCACTTACAATTGAAGTAGCGATTTGACCATAAGCATTAGCTGCAGCTGCACGGCTAACACCGAACATTTCACCTAAAGTACCTTGAGCATTGTCTAATTCAACTGATTTTTGAGCTAAAGTGATTTCATTATCAGCATATTCTTTAGTAAGACGCTTATTTCGGTCTTGTTGAGCTTTTAATTCAGCTTTAGCTTTGTTTAATAAGGCTTGCTTATCTGCACGAGCAGATGTGAATTCAGCTTCACGTTTACTATCAAGCTTAGCTTGAGAAATACGATCATTTTTAACTTGTTGTAATAATTTATCTAATTCATTAGCGTTAGCTACTGTAGAAAAACCTACAGACATAGATGCTGCAAATAATACAAAATTAATAGCTTTCTTCATTATTTTGCTCCTGCTGCAAATACTGGTAATTTAGTTAAATCCATTGGCAATTGTTTACGTGCCATACGAATAGCATCGGTCACTGGTTTTAAATATTCATCGCCTAATTCATCCCATGAACGTGTGCTATTGTTCCACACCCATGCATTTTTCATATCAAGTGATTGCGCAATTAATGCAATTCGTCCCATATGAACGAAATCAGCAGTTAGTACTTGGCCACCTAAATCTAATTCACCTTGGTAAGCGTCAAAAACGGTACCGTAGTTAGATTCGATTTCATAGGCTTCTAGCACTAAACGGAACTGCTCTGATACTGCAACGTTTGAATCATCCATTACATCACGTAATGTTTGAATACGCTCTTTACGCGCATCTATATTCATTGGAACATCTAGATCAACAAATTTCTCTAAGGTATCAATCATTTTATACATTAATGGAACAACACCTTGCTTAGTTTTATCTATACCAGCAATTTGTTCTTCTAATGATTTAATATTTGCTTTTTGATCATCAACCATACGTTGAACGTGATCGTTATAGCCTTTTAATACTTCAGCTTCATCAACAGTATTTCGATATTCACCGAGCATATCGATAGTTTGCTCATAAATACTGTTAATTTTATTTTGTGACTTTACTGAATTACTAAAAATACGAGCTTCTTCTTTTTGTAAATCTGAAAGTTTATCAGCTGCAGCAAAGTTGCTCACTGATAATGTTAAGGCGCCGATAATCGTTGAAGCGATAAGGCTTTTTTTGCTTAATTTGGACATAGTTCCCAACCAATTGCTATTGAATTTAGATAACAAATAATTTTGTTAACGCAAATTTAATAATCTGCCATTTATAAAAGTTTTTATTTCTCTAGAATAAAACCATGCAATATTCCCAGACGACAGCCATGCTGTCAACTAAGACCCGTTAAAAAGATTGTTTATTTACTTCTGCTTAAATAATTATTCAAACCGATTACATTATGTCTTTCTTCTACACCCACCTTATAGAAACATATAAGAGTAAAATATAGACGACAAATTAATAATTAAACAATCTTCTTTAAAGATATGAATAAATGCTACGTACTGTTTTACTAATTCTTTCGTACTAAGTCAAATATAATTTATTATACAATGATAAATACAAAGTAAATTAACATTTACTTTTAAGAGTTTGAATATATATTCAAGTATTCTCTTTTCTTTTCTTTTAACTATTTGTATCAACGTATCAAACTACTCATTGGCTTAGTGAATATATAATGACATAAAGCATCATTGATATAAACTTAACAATGTTATAAAGCTAATCATCCATATGCCATTATATTTAACCCAAAATAGCTGGTTAAATGCTATCTAACTCTTTTAATAACGGGGTAAGAAAAGTTTCATACTTCTTCCATATACCAATTGAGCTATTGTATATAGGTTGTCTTACTTGAAAAGCACTAGCTGTTGTAACTATTGCCTCTGATTTATGGAATTTCAAACACTCTTCCTGCCAATCTAAATTACATATATTGATTAATTTTTTAATTTCATTTTCAGGATCGCTAATTAGTGATTCATACTCAATGTCATAAATCGAATCAGGAAATACAGAGTGCCAATGAGCCATTAATTCTGAATATAAATGGTGAAACTGCCCTAATGTAGTTAGGTTGTAGGCAAATCTATAGTTATCAGTAGTGAAATTTTTCTTGAATATAGATAAATAATTATCTTTAGGGTCACGTACACAATGAATTATTTTGGCATTTGGCAGTGCTACTTTAATTAAGCCGATTAACAACATGTTAAATGGTAATTTATCTGTAACATATTTTGCTTTATGATTAAGTAAATTTAATTTTTCAATATAAGAATTGCCCATTTGTTGGAATAACTCATTAGCATAATTATTTAATGGCGAAAACAGATAATTTGAATTTTCAGACAATAGTGCTGATGTTCCTAACTGAAAAAAGTAATCTAGCTCTCCGGCACCATGCACTTCAGTATGTGTAGATAATATTTTCTCGACTAAAGATGTACCTGAACGAGGCATCCCAACGATAAAAATTGGCGTGTTGGAACTATTACTTTTAATGCTTAACGCATTTATAGCATCTTTGTTGAAGACTTCTATAATATTTTTAATAAAGGTTTGATCTGAGGATATATCATAATTATATCGTTCAAAACGCAACTGGTTACCTGTTGTTAAATATTGAAATGATTTACTATATTCTTGAATATCTTCATAAGCTTTAGCTAATGCAAAAGAAAGCTGAATTTTATTTTCTTCAGTATTTTTATTATTACTATATTGTGTAAGCATTAACTGAATATGAGGATCGTTCTTATCCAAGTATTTATGGATTGTTGAATAGGTAAAATGAGCTTGTGTATATTCAGGGTTAATTAAGAATATCTTTTGATAGCACGATTTAGCCTGATCAAAATCCCCTTTAGATTTAAGTAAGTTTCCTAGCGAATAAAGTGCTTTAACATTATTCGGCTCTTCAGAAATCAATTGATTAAGGACTTTATTAGCTTGTTCAAAATCACCTTTAATGACTAGTAGTTCACCTAGAAACTCTTTTGCTTGTTTATAATTAGGGGATATTGTTATCGCTTTTTTACAAGCTGTTTCACTTTCGCTAAACTTCCCTAACTGCTTTAAACAGTAACTAATATTTAAAAATGACAATGCATGCTTTTTATTCAACAACGTCACTTTTTGATAATAATTAATCGCATTAGTATAGTTTTTTTCAAACTTACAAATATCACCCAAACCTAGTAATGCACCAATAAATTGAGGATGAATTTCTAAAACATAGCTCCATAAACTTCGAGCTTCATCGATTCGATTTGTCATTGCACAAATTAATGCTAATTGACTATATGGTTCTGGTAAGCTGATGTTTTCTTTTATTAATGACCTATAAATAGATTCAGCTTTTTGTAAGTCTCTTTGTCCAAAAGCTTGCTCAGCTAATAACAATTGTTGTTTTTCTTGCAACGAAAAATTCGGTGTCGATGAGGTATTGATAGTATTATTCATAGTTACTTTTAAGAGTTAATAGTTAATTTTGAGCTTAATGAGACTTAATTATTTAACGGCAATACAGTATTTATAAACTTCTTATAATTCTTCCATCTTCCTGAAGAGCTACTGTATAAAGGTTGTCTTACCTGCCAAACACTCGCTGTTTTAACTTGATTCTCATATCGATGAAAGTTGAGGCAGTTATCTTCCCACGGCAAGCCTATAAATGAAAGTAAGCGTTCGGTTTCTTCTTTAGGTGAAGCAATTAAGTGATCATAATTGAATGGTAAAATATCTTCTGAAAACAATGACTGCCAATGCTCCATTAAGCGTTCTTGTTGTTGATAAAAGTGAATGCTATTTTTTAGCTCAGTAGCATACGACATAGAAGCGCCTAAACGCAAAAAATAAACAGATAAACAGTTATCTAGCATATTACGTTTAGTCCAAATAACTTTAGCATTAGGCATAAGCAATTTAATTACACCTAAATATAAAAAATTATCTGGTCGCTTGTCTGTTAATTGCTCGCCTCTTTTTTTAAAACGATTTATTTCATTTAAATATTCTGATAATAATTTTTCTTTTTTTTGACCTATTTGGGTGTCTTTCATTACATTTAAAGGAAATTCAGGGTAGTTATTAGCTACTAAACGGTGAAAAAATTCTTGCTCTCCTCCAATACTAATACCTGAATGAGCCGCGAGAATTTGTTCACACAGTGTTGAACCAGATCGAAACATTCCACAAATAAAAACAGGCGAAGCAGAAGCACTAAGTGCATTTTTTTTATCTAAATCATCAAACCACTGTTTGTTAAAAATAGAAATTATACTGTCGACTAAACATTCCATTTTTTGGCTATTGTAGGGAGGGAGTGTTTGTGTATCCAATTCATTAGCTTGTTGATAATAATTAAAAGCGAGATCGTATGCTTTACAATCATCAAAAGCTTTTCCTAATGCATAGCCAATATTAATTTTATCTGATTGGCTTATCGTAACGTTTGAAAACGCACACTTCATTTGTTCAATAAGTGGTTCATTAACACTTTCAATGGTAAATATATCAGCTTGCCTAGCCAGTGCAGTGTAGTTATTAGCGTTCATCGAGTAAGCTAATTGAAAATAATGCATTGCTTTATTTTTATTACCTAATTGCTCGTATAAGTTGGCTAAGTTATAAAATAGAGAATCCTGCTTGGGATGTTTTTTGATTGCTGTGGTCAGAATATCAAGGGCTTTATCAGGTAATGACAAGTGTTCACTATAAATCGTAGCTAGATTTAAAGAGACTTCATAATCATCATCAATGCCAATTTCTAGTGATTTATTATAAAAAGTAATAGCTTGTTCAAAATCCCCCGCAAGTTTCAAATAATAAGCACAGTTAAAAAAGGCAGTAGCATTAGCTGTTTGTTTTTGTGATAAATCTAAATACAAACTTGCAAGTTCTTTCCAACGTTGCTGATGTTGATATAAATCACATAACATATTAAAGAAAACTTCAGATAATGGCTTTAATGCTAACAATTTAATCAGATGTTTCTCAGCTAACTGAAAATTTTTTTTTGAAAAAGCCAACTTAACTAGTAGTTGATGAACTTGTAAATTATCAGGTGCTGTCAATAACATCTTTTGAAGTACGCTTTGCCCTTCATCCAAATGATTTGTATTAAGGAGTTGTATCGCATTTTCGATTGTTAATTCAGATTTCATAGTTTAATAATCAAAGTAGTTATTACTTACCACTGCATACTCATGTATTAAAAATTAACAAAAAAGCGGTTCACTTTTCAGCTCACCGCTTTTTGTTATTTTATGTTACTAACTTAATTAAACTTTACGTAATTAAACTAAAAATAGCTTAATTACAGCTAAGTTAATTTAGAAAGCAAACGAAACCGAACCATGGATATAACGGCCTAATTGGTCATAAAATGCACCAGGAGCCATTGTATTACCCGTCATTGCTGGTTCTTTATCAAAGATATTGTTAATACCTAAACGTGTAGTAACATTTTCATTGATAGTATAACGAGCACTAAGGTCAAGGTAAGTTTGAGCACTAATAGCACTACCAACTATGTAATCATCTTTAGTTGCATCACCTAGATAATCACCATTTTCAACTTCACCCATGTAACGGATTTTAGCATTGAAGCCTAAATCACCCATGTCGTAGTTTACATTAACAACATGTCTCCACTCTGGTTGAGGGAAACATTTAGCACTGATAGTACCAGAACAATCATAGATTGCTTCAGGTGTACCTGGAAGAGGCTCATACTCTTTAGTCATCATATAAGTGCTCATTGAAGTAACACTAAGTGGGTGACCACCTACTTCAGTATTATAAGCAGCACTAATATCTACACCTTCCCATTTACGGCTTGCAAGGTTAAGGTTAGTTGCAACAATATAACCTTGTGTACCAGTCCAAAGACTACCACCAGCATTACGGTTAATGTTATCACAGAATGCCGCATTACCAGTTTCAGCACATTGTGAAATTGTAACATCTTCACTAACAGTACCAATTACTTCTTCAATTGAAATTGTCCAGTAATCGATTGAGAAATCAATTTCATCAGTAATTTGACCAACTAAACCTAAAGTATAAGTATCAGCAATTTCAGGTTCTAAGTCAGGGTTACCACCAAAGAATCCATTATATTGACCTGCAGGACTAGGTAAAACGTTACCATATTGTGCAGCAGTAACACCTGTATTAGCACATTGTGAAGCACTGTAGCTTGGATCTGAACCGGCACATGGATCATCACCAGACCATAAACCTAACGCTTGGCTTGCATATAATTCACCAATGTTTGGCGCACGAACTGCACGGTTATAGCTTGCGCGAACTTTCCAATCATCAACTGGAGTCCAATCCACTGCAGCTTTATAAGTTGAGTGACCACCGATGCTGTCATAATCAGAGTAACGGTAACCTAATTCAACAACAAGCATTTCAGCAAATTCTTTACCTTCAAGTAATGGAATACTAAACTCAGTGTATAATTCTTTAACACTGTATCCACCAATTAAACCTTTAGTTGGACCACCTTGACCTAGTAATAAGCCTTTGTCATAAACTTCATCAACAATACGCTCATATTCTTCTTTTCTGTACTCAGTACCAAATACAGCAGCAACTGGCGTGTCCGCACCTGGCATAGAGAAGTCAAACTCACCAGTAACAAACGCACTAAAAATAAACTGATCAGAAAGTTCTACCATTGAAGCTGTACCAGTTAATGGCTTAGCTTGTTCTGGAGTTATTCCTTGATAAGTAAATACTTCGTAAGGAATACAATCAGCTATAGCAGAACAGTCTTGTCCGCTTGCACTTAATGCTTCAGTGATACGTGGACCATAGAAGTCATTAATGTAAACATTATCTACCGTAGTAGAACCAAATTGCATACTTGTATCATATGACCAAGTATCGTTAATTTCACCTTCTGTACCAACAACAATACGGAACGAATCATGTTGAATAATACTAGCACGTGCGCCACCTTCAACGTTACGTTTACCAATATAAGTAGCAAATTGATCACCCGAACCTAAACCAAAGGTATCAGTTAAATAGCCACGTTGGCCATCTGTAAGTAATGGGCTATCGTAGTCGATAAGGTAGTTTTCGTTGAAGAATGTACCCGATTCTGCAATTTGACCTTTAGTTTGATCGCGCATATACATGAATTCCATGTATGGACGTGCGTGATCATTAATTTCGTAATCTACAAATGAACCAATTGCGATTTTTTCATCTGGACGCATGAAATGGTTTACAGGGTTGTAGTTATAAACATTATCAGGATCAGCTATGAAGTTACTATTACTATCTAATGTAACATAATCATAATTTCCCCAATCGAAACCACCAGCAGCATCAGGAGCTGAAATATAAAAGTTAGGGTTTACCGCATTACCAGAACCACCACATGATGAAGCTGTTGCATTTAAAGCACAAGAGGTATAATCACGTGCAGCAAACTTCAATTCATTATTACGCTTCCATGTAGCATAAGCAACCGCATGACCTTTACCATCAGCAAAGTCGCCACCAATAGTTAATTCTAAACCAAAGTTTTCACCGTCAAGGCCTGAAGATCCTGATGGATAATCAAAACCAGCTTCATCCATTAAACCTTGGATATAACCATTGTTATTATTATGTTGGTATGCACCAGCATTTACATCTAATTTGAAACCTTCAAAATCATCATTCATAATGAAGTTAACAACACCAGCAACAGCATCAGCACCATATACTGAAGCACCACCACCAGTCATAACTTCCACTCGTTGTACAAGAGCAGCTGGAATACTGTTTACATCAGCAGCACCTGAAGAACCACCACCAGGTTGCATACGACGGCCATTGATAAGAACAAGTGTTCTTTGTTGACCTAAACCACGTAAATCTAAACCACCACGGCCTGTTGCACCGTTAGCTTCAAACACAGTAGAAGATGCTTCAATTTGAGGTAAGGTGTTAAGCATATCTTCAACACGGGTAAAACCTGATACTTTAATCTCTTCAGCGCTAGTTACTTGAATTGGGCTTGAAGTTTCCATATCAGCACGTTTGATACGAGAACCTGTAACTTGGATTTTTTCAATTTTTTCTGCACTTTCTTCAGCTTCAGCAGCAAATGAGGTTGAACTCACTGCAGCTGTTGCGCCAGCACCGAACATTACGGCCAAACGAACAGCTTTAGCTATTTTATTATTGCTATACATATTTTCTCCCTGAACCACTACTGTGGTTACTTACAGTGTTTAAAATGAGGCCTAAGCCCTAATATTATTCCGCTCTAACGGCAGAAATTAACGCTAAAATACTAATACTTACAACTTCATAAGGCAACACTATTTGTAACATTTAAACTTTAAAGCATATGCTATTCCAATATCTTATTAAAAAACAACTTTTAAAACAACAGGTTAAAACAAACCATGACTTTTCCCACCTTTTGATACAACCAAAAAAACAGTATAAAAACCAAACACCAAAATAAAATAAACCTTATAAATCAGTGTGATAGGGTTTTATAGTAATAGACAGTAGTCAATGCATACAAAGAACACTGTAAAGAAATGTGTTAAAAATAAAAAATAATCATTAAAAAACAATAAATTAAAAAACACAAAAAGCTTGAAATATGTTTTAAATACAAAATAAAAACTATCAAAAAGTATAAAAAAAGAACAACTGATTTTTTTTAACTTATTAAATAAAACAAATTATTACGCATTAATTATGCAAGTTTACAAAGCTCAACGTGATATAAAGGTTGCAATAATGTAAACAAAATGTCTGCAATTAAATTTATAACGTCTGATTCAGTTATAAAAATAAAGTTAATTCTCTTGCTTTCTACATCGACTTCCCTTGAATTTGCATAAAGTATTACTAAATTATCTCAATAATATTGAAGCAGATTATGCTAAACTCAACTCGATTTTAACATTTATAGATGAGTAACTTTGATGGATCCGATAATGGATTTGAATTTATGGATCACATTATGTAGTGTCGGATTTCTGGCAGGACTGATAGATGCCATAGCAGGCGGCGGCGGTATGTTAACTGTGCCCACATTGCTTACCTCAGGATTACCTCCCCATATAGCTCTTGGTACTAATAAGCTTGCTGCGACTTTCGGTTCATTAACGGCTTCAATTACTTTTTATAAGAAAAAACTATTTGATCCTACGTTTTGGCGCTTATCAATGTTGTTTACAGCATTAGGCGCAATTATAGGTACTTTAATAGTTAGTTCTTTATCTGTTAGCTTTCTAGAAAAAGCACTACCGGTGCTTATCATTATTACCGCTATATATACCTTAATTGCAAAAAATGTAGTGTGTAATGAAGAAGGTTTACCTGATCCCACCCCTACGTTAAAAATAACACAATCAATTCAAGGGTTTGTTTTAGGACTTTATGATGGTGTTGCTGGACCAGGTACAGGTGCATTTTGGACAGCGTCCTCTAGCGCACTTTATAAAATAAATATTTTACTAAGTTGTGGTTTAGCAAGATCAGGTAACTTTGTCAGTAATTTTTGTAGCTTATTAACCTTTATTTATTTAGGAAGTGTCAATGCATTACTTGGCATTTCAATGGGGGTGTTTATTATGGCTGGCTCATGGGTAGGTGCTCATAGTGCAATTAAGTTTGGAAGTCGTTTCATACGCCCCTTTTTTATTATTATTGTAGTAATCATGTCATGTAACCTCGCTTACCAAGCATGGACACAATAATCTGATGTTAACCTCACACGCTATTAGAAAGATAGAAACAGTACTCGCAGGGCTATTAATTCAAGCTGAACAAATCGATCAAAAGAACAAATCAAATAAAGCTTTTAAATTACGTAAAGATAGTCACTTATTTGCTGAGACCTTATTTATCACTAACAGTGAGTTTTTAGTGCCTTATGTACAAGAAATACAGAAAAAGTGTAATGAGTTGCAACGATTGCTTCAAGAGAATAAAAGTGAATTATCTCAGCATAGGCTGACTTTAATAGAACAACAAATCTCCTCAATTATAACAACAATTGAAGCAAACAGCAGTATTAACAAAACCGATAATATAACGCTTAATGCTAATAAACAGCGTAACTATAAAAAAGCAGCGCAATCATTATTCAAGCCCATTCAAAGCTTATATAGTAAATTATCTGAAACGATAGAGTTTGAACGCAGACTTTTAGTGATGTTAGCTGAAAAACAAGAATGTTTAAAAGTAGCATCACCAACTAAACATGCACAAGCAACAAATGATGTATTAATTGTACATCAACGATTAGGCCGCTGCCGACAAGCTATTTCAAAGATAGAACGTCAAATTGAAATGCAAGAAAAGCGTTAGAGTGCAACAATAAGTGCAAGATTCAATAAGAGAACGATAAACAAAAATTTTCATAAAAACATTAGCTTTTTCACTAATCTAGCATTACTCTTAAATGAAATTTATGTATAAAAGTGGTAGAGAAACATTTATGAAAATATCTGATGATATCCATAATTATTATGAAAAATTAGTTGTTCAACATTTTGCTGCTCTCAAACTAGAAGAAAAGCATGATAGCGATTTTATCGCCGATTTAACTTGCGTAGTACTCAACCAATTGCCTACACGTTATATTCGTCACGAAGTAGATATGGCTTTTTATCTGCCGGCATCTGAGCGCTTCGAAATGGAAAATAAAGTACAAGTGTCAGTCAGTAAAGCTTTAGAGTTTATGAAAACCATTAACAGCTAATAATTAAATATTACTGGTGTCGATAAATAAGTTCTCAAGTAAAGCCGCAACTTGTTTATCGCCATCAAAAAACTGAATACCAACGCTTACTTTCCCTTTATCGTTTCGAGAGTTACAAACTTTTGCTGGAATTTTAATCAGGTCGTCATTGGCATACTTCACTAATACCACAACATCTCTTTTATTAACTTCGACAGTTTCATTTGGGGCTTTAAAAGTAAAGCCACAACCTTTTAATGAAATATCGACAATCATCCCTTGAATTTGGTTAGTCGTATCGTCAACCTCAGTTATAGATATTGCTGCGGGTAAATGCGTCATAACTCGTTGATGCATACGTAGTTGTCTATTTTCAATACGTTCAGGGTAATTTAAAATTAAGAATTTATCGGGCCGTTTAGTGACACTACGAATAGTCGCTCTAAAAGCAAAACACTTTCCTTGGTCTCCTTCGAGCAAGTAACGAACTATGGCAACATTCCCCTCTTTTAAGACATCTTCGTAATCGGTGTCTTTTACCACTGGGGGGTACTTTAAAATAATATATTGTCCCATTACATAACCAATTAATGGTATTTTTAACCTTACAGGGACGGGGTGGTTAAGTTGAACGTCTAATACTTTACCCGGCAATAATTCAAAAACATCGGTAATTTCTATTTGAGTTCTTAAGGATCCTGTCATACTCGATTTACTGTCCATCTTCTACATTATTAGAATATAACGAATATCAATAACTTAAACAACGGTTAACCTATATTATTTAAGAGTGATTATACTAATGTACTATAACTGTATATTAATTTGATAATAAAAGAAGGTTTTGCTTATTTTAAAAAGAAATTTAAGTTCCTACAACATGAGTCGATAACAATAATATGAAATATGAAGAAAGTAGTTAAAACAGATGGATAACGTTACTTTATCTCCGAACTCACTAAACCGTCTTTATCTTAACGTTAAAGACAAATCCCTAGTGCAATCCAATAATGTATTACAAGAGACAAATATAAGTAACGACTCGGCTGTTACTGTCACTATTTCATCATCAGCAAGAGATAAACTCGCAGAAGAAAAAGTTTCGATTGGTCAGAAAATAGTAGAAAATTTTACGGCAAAAAAACAAGTAGACACACAAAAGGTTGAAGAAAGTTCAACAGAGTCACTTGATGCCATGATAGAACAAATTGAAGAACAAATTACTGAAATTAATGAAAAGTTAAACAAACTTAATAATGATAAAACTGAAGATGCAGCTAAAGAGCGTGATGCATTAACTGCCCAATTAATGAATTTACAAGGCACATTAATAAGTTTAATCGGAAAGAAATTAGATACAGTAGAAGCTGAAGCTAGCGCTTAAGTTTTATTTTTAACTGCATTAGCTAAAATATCTCCCCCATTTTCTGTCATAAATTGTTGAAATGCCTTCGCCAGTAAACTTTGGTTTTGAGAAGCTCTTTGTACTAAACGCCATTTATTTTTGATTGGGAAGTGTTCTACCTCTAATATTTTAAGCCCTGGAGTAAGCCCAAAATCTAAACTATGTCGACTTAAAATAGCCAAACCAAGTCCAGCGGAAACGGCCTGTTTAATAGCTTCACTGCTAGCAATAGTCATTTTTTCACGCAATTCATAACCATATTTGTTGAATAAACTAATAACCGTTTCTCTCGTACCAGATCCTTGTTCCCGAAGAATAAAAGGATAATGACTCAATCGAGCTAAACTAATTTTTGACTGTAAAGCTAATTCATGCCTCTCAGGCGCAACAACAACAACCTCATTCGTTAAAAAAGGCGTTTCTATGACTTCTATTCCCTCGGGAATTTGACTAAATAAATAAAAGTCATCACTGTTATCACGCAATCTTGAATACACCATTTCTCGATTTCCAATCTCTAATTTCACATCGACATTCGGGTGGTTTTTATTAAACGCGGCTAATAATAACGGTAAAAAGTATTGTGCTGTGGTTACAACAGAAATAGACAATGTACCTGTAACCACCCCTTGAAGATTACCAATATCAGTTTTTAAATTATCTAAAGTTTGAAATATTTGATTGGCACTACGTAAAACTGCTTTACCAGCATCAGTTAACTCGAGTTTTCGTCCATGTGCTTGATAAACAGGCAAGCCAATTAACTCACTTAGGTTTTTCAATTGTATAGACACAGAAGGTTGAGAAATAAAGAGTTTTTCAGCAACCACCGACAAACTCTGATAACGAGCAAGCGCTTGAACTAATTGAAGCTGTCTAATAGTCGGTTGTTTAATATTCATTAAATACAATTTTACTGTCAAAACACTTTATATAGACTTTTATCTATAATTGAAATAGTTATTATATATTAGACTCTATTACCTTTAACTTCTAGTATAAAGTTATCCCTTAAATAATAATATTTAAAATAGGAAACGTTGATGTTAGAGACCATTTCGCAGAATATACGCTCACTAGGTGCTGTTTTAGGGCAAGCTATTGCAAATGACACTGATCAGGCGTGGTTAGACAATATTGAGCATGTACGTTTATTAGCAAAAGATGGTATCGCCAATGAAACGTATGCTATTGAAGAATTAAAAACCATATTTGAATCTTGCGATGAAAAAAAGCTACTAATTTATGCGCGAGCCTTTAGTCAATTTTTAAACCTTGCTAATGTTGCAGAGCAACAACATACCATTAGTGAGCAAGGTTTGGCTGAACTAGATTTACCTCATCCATTAGAGTCATTAAAAGATGAACTTGGCGAGGTAACCCCAGATGTTTTTTTCAGTGCGATTAATAAATTACATATTGAATTAGTGTTAACCGCTCATCCGACTGAAGTTAATCGTCGTACTTTTATTCATAAATACCATGAAATAGCTGAACAGCTTGACACTACTGGTCCTCAATTAAATACCCGCATTGAAGAATTAATTGAACAAGCATGGAGTACTAATGAAATAAGAGGCCAACGCCCTACTCCTTTAGATGAATCTCGTTGGGGCTTAAATGCAATTAGTGATAGCTTATGGACGGCTGTACCAAAATTTGTTCGTGAATTAGACGAACTATGTCAACAAATTTCCAAACAAGCATTACCATTAGATGCAACACCCATTACCATGGCAAGTTGGATGGCGGGAGATCGTGATGGAAACCCTTTTGTTACAGCAGAATTAAGTAAACAAGCGATTATTCAAGCACGCTTACTTGCTGCAGAATTATATTTAGTTGATTTTCAAAATTTGTATTTAGAACTCTCTATGCACAAAGCAAGTGAGGCATTAATTATTGAAGATACTCAAAATATTGGTCCTTATCGTCACTTACTCAAGCAAACCATCGCTAAACTAGAAAAAAGTATCGCGCTTCTTAAAGTAAATAAAACTCAAGGCGTTATTGCCAGCCCTGAAGAGCTATTATCTCCCTTACTTATTTGTCGGGAAAACTTACTTGCAGCAGGTTTAACGAAAAGCGCCAATTCATTATTACTTGATGTTATACGTAAAGTGCATTGTTTTGGTATTTCACTGGTGAAATTAGATGTACGCCAGCATAGTGAATTTCATGATCAAACCATTGCTGAAATTGTTGAGGCACTTAATTTAGGTGACTATTTATCTTGGGATGAACAACAACGTTGTAAATTTCTTCAGCAAGAAATTAATAATACTCGCCCTTTATTACCAAACGTTACTTGGTCAGTTCAAACACAAGAAGTACTAGATACCTTTAAATTTATTGCTGAGCAGCCCAAAGAAGTTCTTGGTATTTATGTTATTTCAATGGCAAGTCACCAAAGTGATGTACTAGCGGTAAATCTTTTAATGAAGGCCACTGGCATTACTTGGGATATGCCTATTGCCCCGCTTTTTGAAACACTTGATGACTTGAATAATGCAGCACAAGTAATTGACGCATTACTTAGCAATAAAAATTACGTAAAACGCACGAAAGGTGATCAACATGTAATGATAGGCTATAGTGATTCAGCTAAAGATGCCGGTGTACTTGCCGCGGCATGGGCACAATATCAAGCCCAAGAAGCGTTAGTTGCTGCAGCTAAATGCCATAACATTACCTTAAAATTATTTCATGGTCGAGGTGGCACTATTGGTAGAGGAGGCGGTCCTGCTCATGCTGCTATAGCTTCGCAACCTCCGGGTACCCTTGAAGGTGGCTTACGAGTAACAGAACAAGGAGAAACCATACGCTTTAAATTTGGTTTACCTAACTTAGCCGTGCGTAGTTTACATTTATATGCCAGTGCAATATTAGCAAGCTTAGTTAAACCGCAACCGTCGCCGAAACCCTCTTGGCGTAAATTAATGGACGAGATGGCTTCACGCAGTTGCGATATCTATCGTGATTATGTGTGCAAACAAAATGACTTTGTTACCTACTTCAGACAAGCAACGCCAGAACAAGAACTTTCTTCATTACCATTAGGTTCTCGTCCTAGCAAGCGTAAATCAGACGGCGGCATTGAATCACTTCGTGCAATACCTTGGATATTCGCGTGGAGTCAAAATCGTTTAGTTGTTCCTAGCTGGTTAGGTTTTGGCCAGGCAATTTCAGAAATAGCAGATAAACAAAGTAGTACTATTGAAGATATGTTGGATAACTGGCCGTATTTTAGAGCGCGTATATCATTAACTGAGATGGTCTATTTAAAATCAGACAGTCAAATTTCTAAAATGTATGATGAAAGCTTAGTTGAACCAAGGTTACATTCATTAGGTGATGGTTTAAGAGCACAACTAGCTGCCGATAAAGGCACAATACTTAAACTATTAAAACAAACAGAATCATTAGAAAGTGATCAATGGAACTTAACTTCGTTTCAATTACGCCAGCCGTATTTATTGCCCCTACATTTATTGCAAATTGAAGCGCTTAAACGCTTAAGAAAGCAACCTGAGCACCCATTATGTGAACAATTACTCATGGTGAGTATGACAGGTATCGCAACAGGTATGCGTAATACTGGATAGCTATGTTCTGTAAATACAAGTAAACAGCTAACAAGGATGTTAGCTCCCCCCATATTTAACATTGTCGATTGTTAAAATAAGGTATCTTCGGTATACCTTTTTATTAACTGATACGTTAGTATAAATAAAAATTGATAATATATTTAAGTATATACCTAATGTACTTAAGAAAATTGATGACAATAATTCGCTCTTTACCCTTAATTCATACACTATTTTTCTTATGCTTGTGCTTAATTAATAGCTCAGTATATGCAGCAACCCCCATTCAAATTACAAACGATAGCGAAATAAAACTAGAGCAATTTGAAATGGCGTATTTTGTTGATAAATCAGAAAATATGCCTTTTGAACAAGTACAGGGGCAAAATTTTACTAAATCATCGAATCGTCTTTCTCTCGGCACCAAGTCCAAAACCACTTGGATTAAAATACAGCTTCATAATGTAGATAAAAACACTCAAAAACTTTATCTTCATCACCCTTATGCTTACCACAATAGTAAAGTAGAACTATATGAAGTAGAACAAGGGGTTCTGTCCAATGTACGCGTTCTAGATATGGATAAAAAAGAAACTCAACAGTGGATGTATCGTGGTAGTGCTGTTTTTGATTTCACACTACAACCCAATCAACAGAAAACCTTATTTGTTAAAAGCCTCTCTTTTTCACATCAATGGTTTGCACTTAATATATACGATGAAAATCAATCAAAAAGAGCTCTATTAGGACAATTTACTAATATTGCATTAGTCGTCGGTATGTTACTTGCTCTTATTATCTACAACTTTTTATTGTTTTTTTCTTCGCGATTAAAAGAACACTTCTACTATGCCTGTTACCTCGTTTCAGGTGGCTTTTGGATTGCTTTATCTTATGGACTATTCGCAGATCTTTTTAATATATTTGGTTCCGTTACAATAATATGGCATTTATCTTTAGTGACTATGCCTTTTTTCTTATTGCTGTTCATGATCAATATCTTCGAAACGAAAAAGAAGTATCCTATTGAACATTGGGCACTAGTTGCTGTACTCATTTTATTAGTAATAAACTTTATTCATGGCTTGTTCGATATTGTCGCTGCACTAGATTATTCAAGTACATTAGCAGCCATAATGATGCTAGCAAGCTTATCTGTAAGTCTTTCAATGCTTATTCGAAGACACCCAATGGCCTTATTTTTTTTGATTGGACATGGCCTATTTGTGGCGTTTAGTACATTAGCCGTTTTATTTTATAAAGGAATAGCAGAGTTTAATTACGTCAATAGTCATGGCGTTGGTATTGGTATCGCATTGGAAGCCCTTGTCTTATCATTGATTATTGCATATCGAATTCGCACGTTAGAAAAGTTAAAATCGACCCAGGCAGATTTACAATTATTAGCATCTACTGACCCGTTAACAAAGCTATTTAATCGTCGCCATTTTAACAGTGCCGCGGTTCAGCACTTAGACTTAGCAGAACAAACAAAACAAACGTCTTCTATTGCTCTTATCGATATAGATCATTTTAAAAGTATCAATGACACTTATGGGCACACCTTAGGAGATAAATCTATCAAGTGTGTCGCAAATATTATAAAAAATCAGTCACGTCAAGAGGATATATTAGCGCGATACGGCGGAGAAGAATTTATTATTTTAATGCCAAATACTAATTTAGACGATGCATTTATATTAATAGAAAGAATTAGAAAAAAATTAGAAAGTACCACAATAGAAATTGATACAAACCAATCTATACAATTGACAATTAGCGCAGGAATAGCAGAAGTAAACACACAAGATTTAAACCTACAAGAAGCTATTAATCAAGCAGATAAAGCCCTGTATAAATCTAAAAACAATGGTAGAAATCAATCTCAATTATTCAAAGAGTAAAAGCTTTAGCTTTACCTTATTGTAAAGCTAATATTCACTACTAATAACGTATTAGTTTTTATATCAAAGCTAGGATAATTATTTGTATGTTTTTATCTTAGCCTGACAATACTGATCACCATAGTAATTATCTGCATAATTACACTCTAAGGATTGCTCTTTGTTTTTAATTTTTGTACTGAAAGCTATTTTTACTTGGCTAACCGTTTGTTTAATTAATTTTTTCATTTGATTCATCCTTCTTTTTGAATATGAATCTATTATGATCAACAAACTGTATTAAGTATAATTAATTAAATTCACAATATCGTTCGATAAAATTGAACAAAAACACTTATCGTATTAATCACGAAATACTTTGTTTAAGTTGCTCATTAAAAAGACGTTTTAATAATCCGATTTCATCTGTTCTCACATAATTAGGACGAACGATTAATGCAATTTTTCTGTGTGGTCCAGGCTCATTTAAATGAATAGCACGAAGCTCAGAGTCGTTGTAAATCAATTGGTCAAGCGCCATTTGAGGAACTAATGTAGTCCCTAGTTTACCCGCAACCATTTGTGTCAAGGTATGTAAACTTGCTGAGTCAAAATTAGACTCTTGCTTATCGCTTTGTAGCTTACACGCCGCAAGTGCATGATCTTTCAAACAATGCCCCTCTTTTAACAACATTAACTTTTCAGTTTTTAACTGTTCACTTGTAATTTCGCGTAGTTGACTTGGACACTGATCTTTATGACTAACCCAATAAAAGTCTTCTTGCCAAAACTCAAAACTCATTAAACCATCAATAGCATAGGGCAATGCTAATATTGCAGTATCAATGTCACCATTTCGCACCATATCAACCAAGACATGAGATTGCTCTTCAATAATTTTAAGCTTAAATTCTGGGTATACTTTGCGTAACTCGGGTAAAACTTTAGGAAGTAAATAAGGTCCAATAGTAGGAATCACGCCTATAGTCATAGGGTTAGAAAAAGGTTTTTGCCCTATTGATGCTACTTGTAAAAGCTCATCTACTTCTAGTTTAATTAACTTAGCTTTATTTAAAATTAATTGCCCTTTATCAGTAATTAACACCTTTTTATTATTACGTTCAAAAATAGTCACCCCAAGCTGTTTTTCGAGTTCTGTAATAGCGGTACTCAAGGCAGATTGAGACACGTTACAGGCTTCAGCAGCTTTCTTAAAATGTAAAGTTTTTTCAATGGCTAACGCATAATGCAGCTGTTTTAATGAAATCATCGTTCTCTACTATTGATTTTATAGAATATTATCTAAATTATAATAGATATTTTAGTATATTGTTACTAGGATTGAGCTTATTGGTGGGATTAAATGAATAGTGAGATCCTATTAAGAGAGCTCACTATTCATATTGAATACAACATAAAAAATAAATATTACATGCCTAAGGCAGCTTTAACTCCCGCCCCATAAGCACTATCGGCTAAAGTACAATGCTTAATATGTCGTTGCTTAATGTCATCAGGTACATCAGCCATAGAAGCAGCGGTATTATTAAATAATGCCTGTTGTTGCTCAGCATTCATTAATCGAAATAAATCCCCAGCTTGTGAAAAGTAATCTTCATCTTCTCTATGATCCCAATGATCTGCAGCACCATCAATAGCTAATGGAGGCTCAGAAAAGTCAGGCTGTTCGGCCCACTCACCTTGGCTATTAGGTTCATAACCTATAGTTGCGCCATAATTCCCATCTGTTCGCATTTGTCCATCTCTGTGATAACTGTTGACAGGGCAACGTGCAGCATTTACGGGGATGTGATTATGGTTAACACCTAAGCGATAGCGCTGTGCATCACCATATGAAAATAATCGACCTTGTAACATTTTATCTGGTGAGAAACCAATACCAGGAACTATATTTCCAGGATTAAAAGCTGCTTGCTCAACATCAGCAAAGTAATTTTCAGGATTACGATTTAATTCCATAACACCAACTTCAATTAAAGGGTAATCTTTGTGTGGCCAAACTTTTGTTAAATCAAACGGATTATAAGGAACTTTTGTTGCATCAGCTTCCGGCATTACTTGTACTTTTAATACCCATTTTGGAAAGTCACGAGCCTCTATTGCTTCAAATAAGTCTTTTTGATGACTTTCTCTGTCTTTACCCACCAATGCTTCCGCCTCAGCATCAGTTAAATTTTTAATGCCTTGTTGAGTTTCTAAATGGAATTTCACCCAAAAACGTTCATTATTAGCATTAATAAAACTAAAAGTATGACTACCGAAACCATGCATATGTCGATAACTAGCAGGAATTCCTCTGTCACTCATAACAATGGTCACTTGATGCAAAGCTTCAGGCAACGATGTCCAAAAATCCCAGTTATTAGTTGCACTTCGCATGTTAGTTTTTGGATCCCGCTTAACTGCATGATTTAAATCAGGGAATTTAAGCGGATCACGTAAGAAAAATACAGGCGTATTATTACCTACTAAATCCCAGTTACCTTCTTCAGTATAAAATTTAACAGCAAAACCTCGAATATCACGCTCTGCATCAGCAGCACCACGCTCACCTGCAACAGTACTAAAACGTGTAAATAACTCAGTTTCTTTACCAATTTCAGAGAAAATTTTTGCTCGTGTGTATTGGCTGATATCATGTGTTACGGTAAATTTACCAAAAGCTGCTGAACCTTTAGCGTGCATTCGTCTTTCAGGAATAACTTCACGATCAAAGTGTGCCAGCTTTTCTAAGAACCAGACATCTTGTAAAAGCTGAGGTCCTCTAGGACCAGCGGTCATCACATTCTGATTATGTGCAACAGGACAACCTGCAGCTGTAGTTAATTTTTTATCTTTCATCGACATAATCCTTATTTCTTATATTAATAAAACTAAAGTAATTTCAAGTAGAGTTATCACCTACATTTATTGTAGTTAAGGAATCACAAAACAATATTCTGTTTTTTAGAACATTAAATTCAATTCATTCAAATATACCTATTAAAAAAACTTATCTACTATAGCTCCATCGAAAGCAAACAAGCTTTCAAATACAAAACATTTATTAAACAACATTTTTAAACAAGAGAGGAAATACTCATGGCACAGATAGGCAAATTAATTCCAGAATTTAAAGCACAAGCATTTCACAACGGTGAGTTTGTTGAAGTAACATCTGACAGTGTTAAAGGTAAGTGGTCAATATTCCTATTCTACCCTGCTGACTTTACTTTTGTATGCCCTACTGAATTAGAAGATATGGCGAACCAATATGAAGAATTACAAAAATTAGGCGTAGAAGTATATGCAGTATCTACTGACACTCATTTTTCTCACAAAGCTTGGCACGATTCTTCAGAAGCTATTGGTAAAATTAAATTTCCAATGATTGGTGACCAAACAGGCAACATTACTCGTGGTTTTGATGTAATGATTGAAGAAGATCACATGGCTCACCGTGGTACTTTCTTAGCAGACCCAGACGGTGTTATTCAAGTCGCTCACATCCATGCTGGTGGAATTGGACGTAGTGCAAAAGACATGGTTCGTAATGTTAAAGCAGCACAATATGTTCGTGAAAACGATGGTGAAGTATGTCCAGCTGCTTGGGAACAAGGTGAAGCAACATTAACACCAAGCTTAGATTTAGTTGGAAAAATCTAAACTAACTTAAATTAAATTCATTTATAGCAATTGCTATATAACTCTCCAATGTACTGGCGAGATCTGGAATCTCCAAATCTCGCCTTTTTTTCCAGATTGCAGTAATAAGGTAATACTATGTTAAGCAACGATATTTTAAATGCACTAAAATCATATACTCAAAATATGACTAACAAGGTGGCGCTAGTTCTACAAACTGGTGAACATACAAAACGCGCAGAGTTAGTCGAATTTTTAACACAATTATGCTCTGTATCAGATAATTTAACCTTGATTGAGCGTGATGATAACCTACGTAGTCCTATTACGTTTTATTTAGAAGTTGAAGAAAAAAATAATGGCATTCATTTTTCAGGTATTCCCAGCGGCCACGAATTTAACTCATTAGTTTTAGCCATACTACATTCTTCTGGTACAGAGCTTAAACTTGATAACACCTTGAGTAGCATGGTTAAGAAAATTAAAGACTCGCTACACTTTGAAGTATTTATTTCGTTAAGTTGTCACAATTGCCCTGACGTTGTGCAATCGTTAAATCAATTTGCTCTACTTAATGAAAACATCAGCACTGAAATGATAGACGGCGGTTTATTTCAAGACCTAGTCAACGAGCGAAATATTCAAGGCGTACCCAGTGTTTATTTAAATGGTGAATTATTTGCCAATGGTAAAATTGATACAGCTCAACTAGTTGATAAGCTTATACAACGCTTTCCTGAAATAGTCGGTGGTGACGAAACGCAAGCCCTACCATTACAAGATGTGACTATAATTGGCGGCGGTCCTGCGGGTATAGCATCGGCAATATATGCTGCACGTAAAGGCTTAAATGTGACTATGATTGCTGACCGTATAGGTGGACAAGTAAAAGATACAGTGGGTATTGAAAACTTAATTTCAGTACCCAAAACCACCGGCGCTGAATTAACCGGTAATATGCAAGCACATTTAAATGATTATGATGTGACTATAAAAGAATTTTTACGCGTTGAAACCATTGAAAAAGGCGACGCAACAACAAAATCTGCACACAAACTACACCTTTCTAGCGGTGAAACTATTGAAACAAAAACAATTATTGTAGCTACAGGTGCAAAATGGCGTGAACTAGGAGTTCCTGGTGAAAAAGAAAATGTTGGTTCTGGCGTGGCTTACTGTCCACACTGTGACGGGCCTTTCTTTAAAGGAAAAGACGTTGCTGTTGTTGGCGGTGGTAACTCAGGTATTGAAGCGGCGCTTGATTTAGCAGGCATGGTTAATCATGTAACAGTATTTGAATTTTTACCCGAATTGAAAGCCGACCAGGTATTAGTAGAAAAAGCACAAGCACATGAAAAAATTACCATTATTAAAAATGCGGCAACAAAAGAAGTGATTGCAGAAGATGGTAAAGTAACGGCTCTTGCTTATGAAGACCGAGTTACGGGTGATATTAAACAACAAGCACTATCAGGTATTTTTGTACAAATAGGTTTGTTGCCTAACAGTAGCTTCTTAGAAGGTGTAGTTGAACGTACTCAGCATGGAGAGGTTGTTATTGACGAAAAATGTCAAACGAATATTCCAGGGATATTTGCAGCAGGTGATGTAACGACAGTACCATATAAACAAATAATTATCGCAATGGGTGAAGGTGCTAAAGCGTCTTTATCAGCTTTTGATTATATTATAAGAGAAAGCTAGACACTGAAATTAAACGGTTTCTAAAACGAGAAACGCCCCACTTAACGATGTCTAAGTGGGGCGTTTTTTTATTAGTAATCTCGCTTAATAGGCACCAGCGCCGTATGTTAATTCATAACTATGGCTATAAATTTCAAGAATGTTACCAAATGGGTCTTCCATGTATATCATTCGATAAGGTTTTTCATTCGGATAATAATAACGAGGTTCTGCCATGCGTTTTTTACCGCCCTCTGCCACGATTTTTTCAGCTAGTTCTTCTAAGTTTGGATCTTGAACACAAAAATGAAATACCCCGGTTTTCCAATATTCAAAATTGTTTTCTGGTTGCTGCTGATTTTCAAATTCAAACAACTCAACACCTATTCTATCCCCCGTTGAAAGGTGGGCTATTTTAAACTTGTTCCATTTCGCTCCAAATACATCCGTGCACATTTCGCCAATAGGACTATCATCTTCCACGATTTCTGTTGGTTTCATAATTTCGTACCAACCCAGCACTTCGGTATAAAATTTAACGGCTTGTTCTAAATTAGGTACTGAAATACCTATGTGTGAAAAAGTTCTTGGGGATGCTTTGCTCATTTTAATTCCTCAATTGATGTAATGACCAAAGTATAAAACTTATGATAAAGTATAAAAAATTATCATTTATTATCAATATAAGTACATTTCGTAATGATTAATCACCTTTGGTTGAAAACATTTTGCACTCTTGCAGAAATAGGTCATTTTACTAAAACAGCTGATAAGCTTTTTATGACGCAATCAGGAGTCAGTCAACATATTAAAAAACTAGAACAGCAATTAGGAATCACACTGTTAATTAGAGATGGTAAATCATTCACACTAAATGACGCTGGCAACAAATTATTTATCAAGGGACAAGAACTTCTTAAATCGTCACAGGAATTAGAACGTTTAATTACCCAAGATGAGCCACATGAAGGCTCTATCATAATGGCATCACCGGGTAGTGTTGGTTTACAACTGTATCCGCACTTACTTAATATTCAAATAAAGTACCCTAAATTAGTGATAAATTATGATTTTGCACCCAACCGCAGTATTGAACAAAGGTTAGCCAATAGAGAAATAGACTTAGGCATAATTTCGCAGCTTAGCGGTTTAGGAAGCATTGTTTGTGAGAAAATAGCAATTGAGCCTTTAGTGCTAGTCACTTCGCAAAAATTTCACTCGATAGATTGGCAAACCTTATTATCACTTGGCTTTATATCACACCCTGATGCTAATCATCATGGACAGTTATTACTCAGTAAAAACTTTCCGGAATTTGAACATGTAAATCAATTTATCCAACGCGGTTATTCTAATCAAATTAGCTTGATATTAGAGCCCGTATCTAAAGGGTTAGGCTTCACTGTATTACCTCTTTTTGCCGCTAAAGCATTTCACCAGCAGAACTTAATTAACATCCATCCATTAATAAATTCTGTCAGTGAAAGCCTATATTTATGTGTTAATAAACACGCTATACCTACCAATAGAGTCAAATTTATGAAAAATGTGATCAAAGATTTTCTCTGTTAATATCATGAGAAATACCTTAAATAAATCAAAGGTTAGTAGAAAGTTATTACTTTGAAACTTAAGTTTTTATAAACCAAGCAAAGGGAGATGTTTTATTTTTTTGTATCGTAGTGAGAGTGAAATACAATGTGATAGTTCATTCACCGGCAGCGCTTGCCCTCTATTGAATACAAGAGCACGATTACCTTCATAAATAAAAATATTGCCATACACTTCTTTGAATGTTTCTATCAATGTTGTTTTGCAATTAAAGTAGACATAATATTGTTCAGGAGATTTAGCTTTCCAGTCAAACCTAATGCTACTACCGATTTTTGAAGTATAACTAGGCTCACCCCACTTCAAGGTTTCAATTAAATCACTAATACCTTCTTGTGCTGCGACTCTTAAAATAAGATCACGAATCGTATGCAGCGAAATAGCAATATCTTTTGGATAAGTTTCGAATTTCTGTTTTACACTACAGTTTAGCATCCTGTACTAATGATGGTGATCACAGGTTCGCCATCACTTTTCCAATGATATTCAAAATAACAGTTGGTCGCTTTCACTTCAGCAACTGATGGTTGTGCTATATCTAAAACACTGCGAGGTGAAGCAACCACAGAATAACTACCGCCTGTTGTATAAATACGATATGCCCAGTCATTCACATCTAAACCTGCACCTTCAAATATTTCAGGGGGAGAAGAGTAATCTGCAGAAAATCCAGCACCTAAAGCTGTTGCAGCCCAAGGTTGATAATTACTGCCCTTTACACCTGAAAACTCAACAACGGTAGTAAAACTATTACCTGATGTTAATGTTTTTGCCTTAAATAGCGATACTGCTGATTTAATTGCGCCCGTAGCACCTTCCATTATCGCGAGGTTAGCATCTGACTTTAAATTAATATATTTGGGGAGTGCCGTAACAGCCAAAATACCAAGAATAACAATAACAACAACTAACTCGATTAAAGTAAAACCTGAGTTTTTCTTAACTACTACTTTTTTTGTCTGTAAGTGCATTAAATTAACCGAAATAATAAATGATGCTAATTGATTAGTAGGCAAAGGTTAAAGCATACTTTTATCACGCGCAAGTAGTGCTGTATGCTTCAGTAAATTTATATCACCGATTTTACCATGGCCAGGCACCACTATGTTAATATCAGGGTATTGAGATATTACTTTTTCAATAGATTTTGGCCAGCTACTTATAGATGCATCCGCAGTATTGCCTAAGTTTTTACTCTCAATACTTTTAACAAAACAGCCCCCAAAAAGTACTTTACTTTTAGGTAACCAAACCACGATGTTGTCATGACTATGGCCCGCTCCTGGATAAAATATTTCTATTGTATTTGGCACTAATACATAGTTATCACTGATAATTTCATCACTAGATTGTTCTTTATTATTGAGAGCTAATAACTCATTGGTTAGCGATAATGCATACGTTTTTATTTTAGAACGATTAAGAATAGGAATACCCGCACTAGCATCTTCGTGAAAATGAGTAACAACACTTGCCTTAAGTTTTAACCCTTTGGACTTTATCCACTTGATCAATTGCTGAGTATCGGCCAACGACCATGGCGTATCAATAATATAAGCATCGTTGCCATCAATAACTACTAAGCCAGAAGCGGCAACCATTCCCCATGGTTTAACATGTTTATATGATATATGTTGATAAACATCATTACTTATCTCTACTATTTTTAGTTGCGGTACATCTAATTGAGTTACGTTTGTCTGAGGTATTTTTTCATTAGCAAGACTAATGAAGGTAATAACGCTAAATAAAAAAATAATATACTTCATGCTCTAAGCTCATTAAATAGGAACTCGAACAAGTTAGCATATTAAATTTATCAGTGAAATATTGATAAGAAAAATAAAAGAAGCATCAAGACGCCTTGCTGCTTCTTAACTTTTTAGGATGGAATTTATTGGCTAATAATCACTACTTAGTTAAAAGCCTCAAATAATTACTTTGTTCTAGACAATAAATACTCGGCCACTGCAAGACGTGTTTTTTCGTCTAAATAATTCTGTGGTGGCATTTCAGGATAATCTTCACGTTTTTTAGTTGGGTTATTAATATAATCAGATATACCTTGAGGGTTATCCATATATAGAGCCTGAATTATTTGAATTGGAGGACCAATCATACGACCTGTGTAGGTATGACAGCCCGCACAAACACCATTATATACTACCTTTCCACGTTCTGATGGATCAATAACTCTCGGCGGTACAGGTTCATCTAATAAATAAGTATCAATCGATGCGGTATTAGTAAACCCACACTCTTCCCAGCCTTTTACACCAACACTAACATAACGATGACGATTGATAATACAGCTACCTGTACTTTTACCAACACGGACAATGTCAGGTTTCCCTTGTTTAAACTCAGTCAACATTAATGCTTTAACTTCATCGATAGTGTCATAACCATTATTATGCATAAGGTTATTCAATATTTTAACACCATCAGGGTTAGGATCAGATTCTGGATCAGTTGTTACATTTGGCGCATTGGCATGGTCGGTAATTAATATTCCAGCCGTTTTATTTCCGGTGATAATGTTATTTTCAACGACAACGTCATCAGCAGCCATAATCAATATACCGGTACCAGCAGGAATACCACCAACAGTTGAACCAGGTGCCCCAAAGTTTTTATGATTGTTATCATAAATAAAATTATTACGTATAATTACATCAAACGTTGTTTTTATAGGTAAACCTGGAGTAATAAAAGCTAAAATCCCCCCAGTATTATTGTAAACATTGTTATTTTCAACAATTGCATGGCGTGAGTTTTCAATTTCAATGCCAGCAACATTAGCAAATACATCATTATGAGATACATGAATATTATCACTCATTCCAACATAAATAGCAGCGTCTTCAATACCCGAAATCACGTTATATTCAACAATGCCATTTTTTCCTAATTGAGGGAATATACCGTACACGCCAGTATCGATAATTATATTATTTCGGATCTCAAAATTATTACCCGCCTGCCCCATTATCGCATTACCTTTATATTTGGTAATAATAAAGTTTTCGATAACAAAGTTATTACCCGAGTATAAAAAGGCATCATTTAAAATCCCTTCACCATCTAAGGTAGCTCGTTTACCTTCTTGGATCACTCCAATAATACGAATGTCATCTTTATCAACATAGACTGTTTCATGATAAGTACCAGGCATAACCTGAATAGTATCTCCAGGCTTTGCGGTAATTACCGCATCCATAATTTTATCACCATCATTTACTACATGAACTTGGCCTGCAACTGTTCGCTCTGCGGCTGCCGTTTTAAGCGCACTTTTAGCCACATCAACATCGGCTGACTTATCATAGCCACCACTATAACTTGCACCACCAGAAGTATTTGTGATCACTGGGGTTGCATTTTGATTTCCACCAAAATACATTCCTCCTGCAAAGGCTCCTACGACAAGTATTGCACCAATTATTTTTCCTGAACTCATATTATTCCCCACTATGCGTGATTATTTTTTCGTTATTTGGTTTTAATTGTGTTGATTGTTTTACTAATGTTGATGATTGATTTTCACTTATTCTTTGTTGATATTTTTTATCTACCACAGGTAAGCCTGAAGGCACTTTCGTTGGAATTCTTGGAGTTAAACTTGCATCGGTTAATGTACCTAAAAAGGTCACAATTAAGTCTAGTTCATCGTCGGTTAAATTAGGCTCAGAGATATGCCAATGAATTAACATTGTTTCACCTTCTGGGATTGAATTTCCACGGCCATCATTATAAAACTTAACGGCATCTCTCAAATTATCGTATCGGCCAGAGTGCATATAAGGAGCTGATTTAACGATATTTCTCAACGTCGGAACTTTAAAGCCACCACGCAGCTTAGGTGCGTTATAAGTTTTTTCTGCTCCAATATCTAGTTTTCTTCCTTCTGGTTCCGGAGCACCGATCACTGCAACTTCGTTATTTGTAAATAAAGGAGGTTGATGACATTCTGCACATCTTGCAACAAACGAGCGAAACACATTTAACCCTGCAATTTCTTCCTCTGTTAACGCTTTGTGATAACCATGTGCATATCGATCGTAACGGCTATTTAATGAAATAAGAGAAGTTTGAAATGCCGTAAGGGATGTATATATTTGCGCTAATTCAATCTTTTCTTCTTCAGGAAACGCTTGCTTGAACATAGCGACATAATATTCATTGGTACGTAAAGTCTCTAATAACTGACTTGGGTTATTTCCCATTTCAAGAGGGTCATATAATGGTCCCAACGCTTGTTCCTCTAAACTAGTAGAGCGAGCGTCCCAAAAAAACTTATCAACAAAAGCTACATTCCATAATGAAGGAGCAGAACGCGCAATTTTCTCACCTGTAATTCCGATACTTCTATCAAGATCATCACTAAAACCTTTATCAGGTTGATGACAACTAGCACAAGAAATTGAACCATCTTTTGATAACGCAGGATCGAAAAACAAAAAGCGTCCTAAATCAATTTGTGCAGGGGTAAAACCATCTCTATGTGGCGGTAAATTAGTTTGTGTCCCCCCTAAACCTTTATTTTGTACCGAGCTATAAAATTGATATTGAGTTAACAATCTACAAACACCTTGTTCTGTTAACTCAAAGCTTGGTGGACAATGTTGTGCTAGCGTAAAATCTTCAACTTGCTGAAATACAGCTAATGTTTGCCTAACTTTATTTTGTTTGGCCACAGCAGCACCTTGAGGAGCCGCATTAGTAAAAAAGATAATACTAAAAATAACTAACACTGCGATACTCGTTAGTGTTTTCATAGCGTTATTACTTCTGCGTTGAAATGTAATAAAAAATATCTTCAAGCTCTTTGCCTGAAGAGGTTTTAGACATCATCGCCATTTGACGACCAAGCTTATCATCTGAATGCGTACCACGAATTCCAGTTGAAAAGTTAATCATTTGGCGTCTTAAATAGTCTATGCTTTGTCCTGATAATTTAGGTGAATTCATTGAAGGATTCCCTTGGGCTTGTCCACCATGACATGCGCCGCATCTTGCTTGATAATAACGGTCTCCATTTTTTAAATCACCTGTAACTTGATGTTCGATAGTAGGTGAAGGCAATGCCGCTAAGAAAGTGGTAATTTGGGGAACTTCCGTGTTCAAATCTAATTGTTTACTAATAGCAACCATTTGCATACCAAGCACATCTTTTTCATGACGTCCTCGTAGTCCATTAGTAAAATTCAATAATTGTCTATTAAGATAATTAGCTGATTGCCCTGCAAGTGCTGGTGACTTTAATTGTGTATTTCCCTCTCCTTGCTCTCCATGACATGCAATACATTGACGATAACTTTCAGGCATTTTATTGGCACTTAATGAAAAACTAAAACTACTTAGAAGTAAGCCAACTAAGATCAAAAATGTTGCCCGTATATTTTTAATAAAATATACGTTGATTAAATTCGCAGAAGATAAAAAATTCAATTTACTCATAAAAAACTTATTCATAAAGAAGTCACCTTAAAATTTAAGGATCAATATAAAGTTAGAAGAATTAAATTGCTGACGAATTCCAGAAAAAAGCTGACGAATTACATAAAAAGTTAAAAATTAAAGAATAAATAAAGGGGAATATACAAGGTAAGGATTAAAAATGAGTACTAATTATAATTTGATAATAAAAAGGCGAGCTATCAATACAAGCCGTTCAGTTAATGTGGTGCTAGCGCTTAATATTTTATAAAAATGCACTATAATTTAGTTAGTTAACTTAATTATGGTGCTTTTTTGTGAGAAAGAAATCTAGCCAGAAGGATTGGCCTTCCTTCCCTGAGCCGTATAAAGGATTGCAAGTCAACTGTTGTAAGTTTACTAAATGCGAGAACTTTGGGATATCCCCTGAGGATGCTACACATCGAGCATTATCTGACGAAAACTTTAACGGCAATGTACCAGAACGTCAAGTAACTAAACACCACCCGCTTTATGGAACATCTGGCTCAGGTAAAAATGAAGCCGCGCTTGTATGCAAAGCTTGCAAGAACAGAATAGCCAATGGAGAGCTAGTTCAAGCCACCTATATGCTCAAGAGCAATCAAGCTGTTATCGAAGAATATGAGCGATTAAGTCGATATCTGGAAGTTGAGAAGCCCAAGTGTACTAACCCTGATTGTCCTACCTATACCGTTGAATTCTTTGAGCCTAGTGTAAAAAAACGTGGTTATACAGGTGCTGGAACACCTAGGTATGAGTGCAATCATTGTGGAAAAACCTTAACTATTGGTAAGCAGACCAGAAAGCAAAAGAGACCTGAGATCAATATCAGGTTGTTCGATCTGATATTGATGCACACACCGCTAAGAAGGATCATTAAACATTTAGATATTTCACCCCAAACGCTTTACGACAAGATAGATTTTATTCATAACCAATGCTTGAAATTTGTAGCAGAGCGAGAAAGAAAGTTAGTTGAAGGCAAGTTACAACTAGACCGACTTTATTTAGCAACAGATAGACAGGTACAAACAACGAATTGGACTAAGCGAGAAGATAAACGTAACACTGAGCTTTATGGAATCAGTACAGCTTGTCTAAAGACTAGTTACATTTTCGCGTTCAATTTCAATTTCGAAGAACGATTAACCCAATCTGAAATTGAGCTGCTGGCTGATACTTATAACGATCATGAAAAACCCAAGCATCATCGATATACCGCTAGGATATGGCTTGAACATGAATTTGCTTTGGCTACTAAACAAAAGTCTAAAGTGTCAGAGTCGCAATCCAGCAACCTTCAAGAACAAGTTGCACTAAAAATTGAACAAGAGTTGTCTTCATCTGACTTAACAAGCTCTGAACATATTGATGGCGATGTAAAATTACCGTCAAAAGGTGTGTTGGTTCACAATGAATATACAATGATGGCACATTTCCTTCTCGTTAAGAGACTTACCGAATACGCAGGAAAAACTCGCTTTTACATGGATCAAGATACAGGGATGAAAACTGCCTATTTAAGCATTTTTAAAGACGATATATTGAAAGGTCTTAGCGATGGTTTTTTAGTTAGGGCTTCAAAAAATTTGAGTGTCGATGAAAAGCGAAAGGCTGTAAGAGCAACAAATCGGGTCATAAAGAAACGTACTGGTATACCAAGACAGGATTTATCAAATAAAGAGTTTAGAACAGTCGTTAATGAGATGATTCTAGAGCGACTAGATAAACTCCAAGTAATTAAGCACTCCCCTGAAAAGTGGTTGGAATATCCTGTTGCAACACTGCCAGAGCCAGCAAAATTGGTAGCGGCAATAACAAACATATCCAGATACGATGAAAAGCACCAAGCTAACTTGTATAGAAAAGCTAGCCTGCACGCTGTCGATAGATTTTTTATGCACGTGAGAAGAAGCGTTAACCTTTTGGAACGCCCTCATTCTTCTGCAACGAATCGCTCACGAACATGGCATGGCTACGCTCCATATAACCCCGCCATGCTAACTAAAATGGCTGATATATATCGTGTCTATTACAACTACGTTAATAAAAATGATAAAGGTGAAACACCAGCAATGAGACTAGGGCTGGCTAAAGGTCCTGTAACAGTAGAGAAGATAATTTATTTCGGAAAATATCAAAAAGACAAAGATTAAAACGTCTTGAGTTATTTGCAATACCGATACTAGGTATCACAACAAAAGAAAGCTTTAAAAAGTTTCCTTACACCTTTCATTAATTAGTTCATTTGTCTTTTTGTAATTGTTGAATGAAAAGTTATCTATTAGCCAATCATAGTGAGTAACGATGAAATCAATAGACTGCTCTAGGTTAAGATTCCAGCGACCTTTGCTTGCAGGTTCAATTAAATCCTTGATAAAACTAACAGGCCACAATTTCTGTTTTATTTTTGCAGGACCAACTTCAATTCCATAGATTCCTCTTTCACAATAAACTGAAATGCATATAAAGTTGTTTTCAAAGGTTTTGTATGCCCCCATAGAGCCACTCATCTTATCTATTTCTCTAAACTTTTTATCTTGGAGCTTTACCAGCAAATTATTCTTCGCCCACCGTTCGATTTCGTAGATGTAATGCATATATTTAGTATCCTAAATGTATAATTAGGGCCTTTCGAATAACCATCGACTTTTTCGAATTTGTATTAAGCGATCATTTTCAAATTGCAGATAAATTGAATTTACCCAATTGGACGGTATTTCAATATCCCAACGAGTTGTTAATAACAATGGAGCTGTCAATTCTTCAATTTCTGTTATTGGCACTTTATATTCGCTATAGCGCCTTCCGGGGTAATCTTTCCACTTTGTGTTTTGAAAGGATTCGAGTTTAAGATTTATTTCAGAGTCTTTAGGCCATAAGACTCTTAGTAAATAACCTGATTCGCTATAATTCTTTTTCACATCGGCAAATACTTCACTTTTGGTTGAACCAATAGCGAAGTGATGAGCAGTCCCGTCCGTTACCTGTTCATCTCCCTCTATGAATGGAACACCATTAAATACTGAATAAATGAGAAAAATAAAGGAAATAAGTATGGTTAACAAACTATAACCAACGATTTTCAAGAACATAGCCATTTCTAATACTTTCCTTAGTATGCAATGAGTACTAAATTAGCATGTTAAAGCGTTCATTTGTAATGATATATAAGTTTCAAATGTAATAAAGCGACTACAAAGGTAAACGAAAAGGTTTACTAGTAGTCGCTTTAATATTTACGCAAGTCAACCAAGAACCACGTTAACTGAACGGCTTGCTATCAATAGCTCGCCTTTTTAAGAATATTTTGATCTTTGTCTATTAGCTGTTTACGCGTTTTTCAGCAAATGAAGCTAACTCAGAAGAAGTAATTGAAGCCAATAAATCAGCTACTGTTTTCTTTGGTAATTTACTGATCATTAACTCACCAGTTGACGTTGCATTTTGTTGGGCAGCAAACGCAACTAAGTTCATACCGTTACATTGAATGCCGTCAAATACTGAACGAATTTTTAATTTGTTAGTTTTTAAAAATGAACGTAAACGCTGTTTATCGTCTGCAGCAACATAATCACACATAGTTTGAGCAATATTTGTTGCAGAAGCTTTTGGAGAAATAACCGTAGCAGTTAAAGATAATGCCGCAATAAAAGTAACAACTAATAAGTTTTTCATTTAATAACCCTTTAATATAAATTTGTAAAATCAATTAAAGAAACGATTACTAATTACCTTCGCGCACATATAAGTAAGATGTGTTCTGCTGAGGTAACTCCGCTGTCTTAGACTCATGTCCTTAGACCGGTAGTTTTGCGTAGTACCCTTTCAAGTACCTTGCCGTTTCTAGCTGCGGCGATTATACGGTGAAAAAAAAACCAGTCAACAAAATTTTCACCATTTTTTATGATTATTTTATTACTTATTAAATAACTAATTCGTGTACTCTATTTTTCGCCATGATAAAATCGCACACAACAAAAAAATAAATGACCTTTAATGGATTCTACTTTGAAGACACCCAGCTTAGAAATTGAACTCGCCACGCAACCAATCGAGCTATGTAAATTATTAAAAGCAGTTGACTTAGTTAGTGGTGGCGGTGAAGCCAAAATGGTGATCAGCGAAGGTTATGTCTACGTTAATGGCGAACTAGAAACGCAAAAACGCAAAAAAATCTATCATAATGATCAGGTTGAATTTAATGGTGAATGTATTGTTGTTATTTGTCATGCACCTGTAGAAGATAAACCCAAACGAAAAACTAAACCAACAACTGCTAATCAAAATAATACAGCGATTAAGCAAAGTAATAATAGCCGTAAAAAAACACCTCAAAAGAATAAGTCAAAAACTAATACTGCAAATAAAACAGAAAAAACCAGACAACCAATTAATGATAGTAGTGGGCAAAGAAAACCTATTAATTTTTAGTATTCATTCCACTTTTATTATTAATACCAATTAATGTTGTTTTGACTGCACATTCCGCTTTTGCCAAGAGTGTTGCCCTGCTAGAATAACCGCACTAAAATTTTATCTCTTGTTACTTACGGAATTTTGCATTCATGCGCACGAGCCAATATCTACTATCAACACTTAAAGAAACCCCTGCTAGCGCAGAGGTCATTAGCCATCAATTAATGTTACGTGCTGGATTAGTCCGTAACGTAGCGTCAGGCTTATATACTTGGTTACCCACTGGCTTAAAAGTGCTGCGTAAAGTAGAACAAATTGTCCGCGAAGAAATGGAAAAAGCAGGCGCTATCGAAGTGCTAATGCCAATGGTGCAACCAGCGGATTTATGGGAAGAATCTGGTCGCTGGGAAGATTACGGCCCAGAATTATTACGATTAAATGATCGCCACAACCGTTCTTTTGTCTTAGGTCCTACTCATGAAGAAGTGATCACTAAGTTAATTGCTAATGAAATCAGTAGTTATAAACAATTGCCTGTAAACTTATTTCAAATTCAAACTAAATTTAGAGATGAGATACGTCCAAGATTTGGTGTAATGCGTGGTCGTGAATTTTTAATGAAAGATGCATATTCTTTCCATTTAGACGAAACCTGTTTAAAAACCACCTACCAAAATATGTATAACGCCTATTGCCGTATATTCGAACGTTTAGGGCTAGATTATCGTCCTGTTATAGCAGATACAGGCTCAATTGGTGGTGATGCATCACATGAATTTCATGTATTAGCTGACTCAGGTGAAGATGATATTGCGTTTAGTGATCAAAGTGATTTCGCCGCAAATATTGAAAAAGCAGAAGCATTAGCGCCAAAAGGAACAAGGCCAAGTGCAACTCAAGAGTTAACGCAAGTTGCAACACCTAATGTGAAAACTATAGAAGAAGTCGCTACTTTTCTATCTGTAGATGCACAACAAACAGTTAAGACGCTTTTAGTACAAGGTGCTAATGAAAACACCCCGGTGATTGCGTTGGTACTTCGTGGTGATCATCAATTAAACGAGATTAAAGCTGAAAACTTAAGTGAAGTAGCATCTCCATTAACTTTTGCTACTGATGAGCAAATTCAAACTACAGCTAATTGTAACGCAGGTTCAATTGGCCCTGTTAATTTGCCAATACCCGTAATCGTTGATCGAAGTGCTGCTCATCTTGCCGACTTTATTTGTGGTGCAAACGTTCACGACACTCACTTTAGCGGCGTAAACTGGGATAGAGATATTCAAAACTATCAAGTTGCGGATATACGTAATGTTGTTGAAGGTGATCCTAGTCCTTGTGGTCAAGGAAATATCGTGATTAAGCGTGGTATTGAAGTAGGGCATATTTTTCAGTTAGGTGAAAAATATGCACAAGCGATGAACTGCGGGGTATTAACCGAAACAGGCAAAAATCAAACGTTAACCATGGGTTGCTATGGTATTGGTGTTTCTCGAATTGTTGCTGCTGCTATTGAGCAAAATCATGATAAATACGGTATAAAGTGGCCAAGTGCTATTGCTCCTTTCCAAGCGGCTATTGTACCAATGAATATGGCTAAATCGGCTCGCGTTAAAGAAACCGCTGAACAACTATATGCGCAATTACAACGAGCCGGTGTTGATGTTATTTTTGATGATCGAAAAGAAAGACCTGGTGTTATGTTTGCTGATCATGAGCTTATAGGCACGCCGTTTTTACTTATTATTGGTGAAAGAAACTTAGATACCCAAGAAATTGAAGTTAAAAACCGCATAACAGGTGAAAAATCGCTAATGAAAATTGACCAAGTAATGTCATTATTTCAATAACCAAGCCTCTGATTAAATAAGATCTCAGTATAGTTTGAATATTAAACCGTCAAAAATGCAAGTAGGTAACGTGTTAATACTTACTTGCATTTTTTTCATATACACTACATATCATCTAACAGCTTATATAAATCTAACTTACTCAAACGCTGATCAATATCAATTAACAATGCGCGATATTCTTGTGTATAAATTGCTTTATATTTAGCTTCAAATCGTTGAGACGACAAATTTTCAGGTAAACCATCAATAATAGGTAACAGTGTCTCATCGGTTATTTGAGCTAATATATTTTGCGCTTTTATCGCTTTTTCTGAAGAAAATGTTGCTAGCTCGGCTAAACGCGTTCCAGCCCTATCAGCCATTAAATCTGCAAATGAAAAACCAGACCCGCCCTTATTACTATCAAGAAACTCTTTAAACTCACCAATAGCGTCACTTGCATCTACCGATGAAAATATTTGTAAGGCAACAGAATAGATAAAATGCTTTTGCAAGTCGTTTCGCCCTTGCAATAATGTTTGACGCTGCAATTTTTGGCGCAATAATTGGTTATCAGTAGAAAGCTGAGAAATATCACCTACTAATAGCTCAAACTTATCTTCACCAAAATATAAAGCTAAGGCAAGTAAAGCTGCTTTATTTTCATTTATTATTTCCGATTGTTGAACGAGCAAACTACGCTGTTGGGCAAATTGAAATAACTGTCTAAAATAATAGGCTAATGAGGCTTTTTCCGGTGCAAAACCGGATATTCTTACTAACTCCTGATAATAAGTATAAATAACTTGAGGATCACCAAAAAGCGTTAACTCATCTCTTAATGCCAATAATAAAGATCCCTCTTTGTTTGCTTTAATTAAATTTGCAGGCAATAACAAGTTAAATGTGCAGTACTTACTATTAATAGTCACTTCATTCACCATTGTTAAAAGTGAATCACCTAATTTAGGTTGTACATAATGATTAAGTCCCCATCGTACTACCTTAAGCGCTACCTTACCTGATAATGATAAATCCCCTATATGAATATTACCCAAATTAAGTGTATTAGTTGACGGTAAGACTTGTGTTTTTATATTGATGTAGCGCTTAACCATAGGTAAGTATATAGAAAAGGCTAACTGCATATTAGTTTGAGACAATGTAATATCGCTGGTAATAGTAGGTATAGCCCTATGCAATAATGCCGACAAGGCATTTAATTCATCTTGGGATATTATTATTTGTGAAGCTTCTTTACGTCCTCTTAATACTGATATTGCCCGTTTTATTAATTGTTTGCTTTTTTGTGCAGTAACACTATCGAGTTGGTAACTTTGTGAGACACTGGGTTTTGCATCTAATGCTAAAAATAAAGTAATACCAAAAGAAAGTATCAATAAAAAAAGTAGGGCTAAAAACCATTTTATAAAACGAGCAAGCAAGTGATATTAGCCTCAAATAATTGGCTGTAAAAATAAAGCACACAATATTATCGAGTTCATAAGAAATGTATAGCGCTTTCCGTAAAATATATTATTGCTAATTTTTAGTATCACATAAATCCCAATATATTTTACGGTCAAAGTGTTGGGCTAAACGCAAATTAAGCGACTTAAACGTTGATAATGGTACATCATTAGGCTTGAAGCACTGCCAAATAAATTGATGGCAATTATTATCAATCATGTGATATGGCACATGCGTAAATATTTTTTCAATTGCTCTTGATGCTGCCAATGGGCAACTTAATGGTTCACCATTAGAATCACAAGCAATGAAAATATCTTTTCCCGATCTTTCTTTGGTAAAACGTCTTGGTGAAATTGGCTTTATTAGCCCCTCACCATCAAGTTCTATAATCATATTATCTTCAACCCAAATCCCAGTATGATCTAACACACCACCAATCCCACAACAAACAATAGCTCCGATCTTAGGTTTAACCAGCTGTAGCGTAGTTAATATCTCACTAGGATAAGTAGCAATGGGCGACTCGTGCCGTTCCAAATGAGATAATGTTTGTACTGTACGATATTGTTTCCTTTTTTGTTGCTGAAGTTTTCGATCATCAGCCAGTGTTTTTACAGTGACGGCAGATAGTGTTGCAGCGCCTAACCACAATAAAGGTAGAGGCATAAATAACTCCCTTTACATCATGAAAAATACATTAATAACTAGATTAGACAAAAAATAATTAATTACTATAAAAAAAATGAAAGTAACTGTTTCATTATAGTAGATAATTCGCTTTAATAGAGTCAGTACTGTAAGCAAATACTTAAGCACTATGGTATGCACCTCTATCTATCACTCATCGTAAAATTAAGAAGTAAGTTATGAAAAGCGTAAGAAAATCGTCGAAACTCAAAAATGTCTGTTACGAAATCAGGGGACAAATTGCAGCCGAGGCGAAGCGCTTAGAGGATGAAGGTCATAAAATATTAAAATTGAATATTGGTAACCCTGCCCCATTTGGCTTTGAAGCTCCTGACGATATACTCAAAGATGTAATTCATAACCTTCCTCGCTCTCAAGGTTATAGTGATTCAAAAGGAATTTATTCTGCTCGTGTTGCAGTAATGCAATACTTCCAGCAACAAGGCATTTTAGATGTTCGCGTAGACGATATTTTTATTGGCAACGGTGTAAGTGAATTAATTGTAATGGCTATGCAAGCCTTGTTAGATAATGATGATGAAGTACTCATTCCTGCACCCGATTATCCATTATGGACAGCTGCGGTATCATTATCAGGCGGCACACCCGTGCATTATCAATGTGACGAAGATAATCAATGGTTCCCGAATATTGAAGATATTAAAGCTAAAATAAGTAAGAAAACTAAAGCTATTGTGTTAATAAACCCTAATAACCCAACAGGCGCAGTATATACAGAAGAAGTTTTACGCGACATTATAAATTTAGCTCGTGAGCATAATTTAATTATTTTTAGCGATGAAATTTACGATAAAATCTTATATGACGATGCCATTCATATTCCTACAGCAAGGCTCACGAATGACGTATTAGTGATCACGATGGGCGGATTATCAAAAAATTATCGTATAGCCGGATTTCGCGCTGGTTGGATGGTGATTACTGGCCCAAAAATTCACGCTGAAGATTACCTCGAAGGTTTAACCATGCTGTCTTCAATGCGACTGTGCTCTAACGTACCTTGTCAACATGCGATTCAAACAGCTTTAGGTGGTTACCAAAGCATTAATGAATTGATTTCAGGCGACGGACGACTAGTTAAACAACGTAACTTAGCCTATAAAATGATAAACGAAATTGATGGTCTTTCTTGTAACCAAGCAATGGGAGCATTGTACTTCTTCGTAAAAGTCGATCGTAAGAAATTTAACATTAAAGACGATGAAAAAATGATCCTTGATCTGTTAAAACAAGAGAAAATTTTATTAGTTCATGGGCGCGCCTTTAATATAAAAGAACATCACTATTTTCGCTTAGTATTTTTACCGCATGTAGATGAACTTCGCCCAGCCTTGGAAAGGTTAAAAAACTTTTTCTCAACGTATAAACAGGAATAATAGGATAATAAATGCCTGATTCACAAAGCACTTTTCTTGCATGGATGTTCAGAATGCCCTTAATCAAACGCTGGGCATTAATGTTTTGCGTTAAACCTGAAAATGTTGCAGAACATTCACATCAAGTAGCGATTGTAGCCCATTTACTAGCAGTCATTCGTAATAAGAAATTTAAAGGCAATATTAATGCTGATCGCGTTGCTACAGTTGCTTTATATCACGAAGCCTCTGAAACTCGTTACGGCGACATTGTTAGCCCAACTAAGTATGCAAATCCTGAAATAGCTAGAGAATTTAAAAAAATAGAAAGCCTTGCTGAAAAAGAATGTTTAGCGTCATTACCAGAAGAGTTTCAAGAGTTATTTTCAGATATAATTGTGCAAGATAATGTTGATGATGAATATAAAAAAATTGTCAAAGCCGCGGATATTCTAGTCGCTTACATTAAAGCATTGGATGAACTAGCACATAATAATCATGAATTTGATCACGTAGAAGAACGATTAGAAAAAAAATTAAATGATATAAAGCAGCAAATGCCTGAAGTAGATTATTTTTTAAAAACTTTTTTAAAATCTTGCTCAGCTACTGTAGACCAATTAACGAAGAACATTTAACTTAAACATCAACGACTTAAGCATATTAAGCCTTCTCGACTAAGTTCTGATAGAGATCAAGTTTAAGGCATAATTAAAAGGTATTAAATGAAATTTTTCCCTAAATTACTCCACATTTTAACGACAACGACACTGTTGTATAGTTGCTCAATAACGCCTAAAACTCAAAACTATACTGATGTCACTTTTGACTGCTCTAGAGAAACAACCATTTCAGTACGTTTCTATGAGGATCAAGCATTAGCTTTGCTTACCTATCAAAATCAAACCTCGAAGTTACAACAAAAACCTACAGCATCAGGCTTTTATTATACCAATATGAAGACAAGTCTCAGAGGAAAAGGTGATGAAATAACATTTACTATAGGCAGAATGACGCCATTAACCTGTATTGCTAAAAGCTAGATAGTATAATCTCCCCCAGTCCCCTTTTATATTCATATCAGTGCGCAAGTATAAATACATGTGCTATTTTTAATATAAATGTTTTAATAACTACTTGGAGATAGTAAATGAGTGATAATCCTGTTGGCTGGTTTGAGATTTATGTGGATGATTTATCTAGGGCCAAAAATTTTTATGAAGCCGTGTTTGATGTTAGCTTAGAAAACTTAATCGTTCCTGCTGACGAAACTATTCAGATGTTAGCATTTCCTTCTAACATGGAAAAATATGGTGCTTCGGGCGCGCTGGTGAAACTTGATGGTTTTACCGCAGGTGCTAACAGCACCCTAATCTATTTTTCGTGTGACGATTGTGCATTAGAAGAATCAAAGGTAAATGCCGCTGGTGGTAGTGTAGAAACATCTAAAATGTCAATTGGAGAGTATGGTTTTATTAGTTTAGCCAAAGACAGTGAAGGAAATATGTTTGGCTTGCATTCTTTAAAATAAATACTTCAGCTATGCCTGCGCCTATAACAATTAATAGGCGCAATAGTTAAGTAAAATAGAGGCAACATCAACTAAATCCAGTCTGCTTGAATTTTTCCTAATTCGCCATAGTGTTCAAGAAAAAGCTCAACTAAAGAGGGTTCAAATTTTTTCCCTTTCTGTTCAATAAAAAATGTTTTGATTTGTTCATCATCCCATGCATCTTTATAACTGCGAGTAGAACGTAAACTATCATACACATCGGCAATAGCCATTATACGAGCCTCTAAAGGAATAGCCTCGCCAATTAAACCTTCAGGATACCCAGAACCATCCCAGTTTTCATGATGTGACATCGCCATTTTAGCCCCAAGTTTAGAAATATTCGCTTTTGATTTAGATAATAATTCACTACCTTTTTCAGTATGCTGCTTCATGATTAACCACTCAGCGGCGTCAAGCTTTCCTGGTTTTTGTACAACAGATTCTGGCACAATAATTTTGCCAATATCATGAAGAGGTGCGGCTAGTCTGATAGCCCTAACATGCTCGCTAGGCAACCCCAACTTAATTGCTAATAACTCACAAACTAGCGCAACTCTATGTACATGTTGCCCCGTTTCTTTACAACGAGCTTCTATTGCATCTCCTACAATATAAATGAGCTCTTTTTGTGTTCGTTCAATTTCATGTTGCTTAGTTAAACTTTCTAGGATTAGTGCCACATTAGTTGCGAATAACTCCACTAAATTGGAACGAAAATGCTCATTATCATCTTCAAATTCTATATACAATACTGATGAAACATTACTCGCTGTTTCATAATAACCAATAAAACAATCATCATTCGAAAAATGTGATTTATTATCAAATGTTTCACGTATTAGTTGTTTAATATTTTCATCAATTTCAGAGCTATCTAAATCATCTGATTCGCTAACGTACTTGCCCGTACACGCCAAAATAAAATTTGTAGATTGTTGATCATAATCTATTTGATTTCGGGCAATATAAAGTGCTGAGCTATCTAAATCCATGAGAGTTAATAAATTATTTAGTGCAGCCGAACCAAAAGACTTAAACTGATTAATTCTTAAAAGATCATGTGTTGATTTAATAAGTTGCTTGAACGCATCTAAACTGCGTTGAATCGTAATAATATCTCGGTACGCTCTTATTGCAGCATATACCGTTGTGATCATTTTATTTGAGGTGAAATCTGTTTTTTCTTTATAGTCGTTAATATCAAATTCTTTTATAACTTTTGCTTCGGGAGCTGTGCCTGCTTGTCCCGTACGAAGTATTAATCGAATCGCTTGATTTTTTAGTGTGTTTCTAATCCAATCAACCAATTCAAGCCCTGCATGATCGGTTTCCATCACAACATCAACAAAGGCCATACAAAATGAATCATCGTTGTTTAAAATATCTTGTGCTTCTTTGGATGAATAGGCTGAGACCATTTCAAGTCTGCGGTTTTCAATAATAGCGTCTAACAATACAAGTTTAGTAATTTGGTGTACCGCTTCATCATCGTCAACAATCAAAACTCTCCAAAGTTTTTTACTTGTTTTAATTGCCTCTGATTTTTCAATGGGTTCTTCATCCTTAAACACGAACATTGACATAAAACTAAAATCCTGAAGTAAAACTATAAATTTAGTGTAACTCAGTAAATAAAATTTGCTAATCATTTATGTATAAATAATTAAAATAATTTGAATAAACTAGATATATATCATTGTGATAGCTGTATTAATCCAGCTTTATTAGATATGTTAAATCTAAAAATTCGACTGCACTTTGTATTAGAATTAAAACTTACATTACAAGCTTTCCAATACTGTCAATTGTCTTCATAAGAAATAGTTATAACTAAAATCAAATAATTTGTAATTATAGGTTGACACAAACAGTTAAACCCCTTAAAAATATAGCCACGCAAATTTACATTATTTAATTTTTTATAAAGTGTATTAACAAATGAATTTTTCAACTTTACTCAACGTCGTCCTCTCTGTCGTGGTGGTTATTAAACCAGCGCGAGGATTGTGTTTTGTATAAATAATGTAACGTTATAACCAAATACCAAACCCTCGCTCTGAAAAGACCGAGGGTTTTTTAATGAATTTTTTAGGTACTATTAAGGGAAAGCACATGACAACAAACTCGTTTACAGGCGCTGAAATGGTGGTAAAAGCACTAGCAGCGATGAAGATTAAATATATCTTCGGTTACCCCGGTGGTACCGTATTAGATATTTACGATGCTATTTTTCAGCAATCTGAATTCGAACATATCCTTGTACGTCATGAGCAAGCCGCAACCCATATGGCAGATGGTTATTCACGAGCAACCGGCGAAGTGGGTGTAGTATTAGCCACCTCGGGTCCTGGCGCGACTAACTGTATTACCGGCATTGCAACCGCTTATATGGATTCTATTCCAATGGTAGTATTGTCTGGTCAAGTGCCGACTAATTTAATTGGCGATGATGCTTTCCAAGAAACCGATATTGTTGGTTGTTCTCGTCCAGTAGTAAAGCATAGTTTTAATTGTAGAAGCGTCGAAGATATACCTAATACAATTTCAAAAGCATTCTATATCGCGAAATCTGGTCGTCCCGGCCCAGTAGTTGTAGAACTTCCTAAAGATATTTTAATGCCACATAATAAAGGCGAATTTCACATTGAAACCGATGTGCAATTACGTTCATATAACCCTACGGAAAAAGGTCATCCTAAACAAATTCGTAAAGCTGTAAAAGCAATAAGCTCCGCCAAAAAGCTCGTTGTTTATTCTGGCGGTGGTATAGTGTTAGCTGATGCAGCTGAGCTATTAACAGAGCTGGTAGAAACATTAAATGCTCCTTGTACTAACACATTAATGGGGTTGGGTGGCCTTTCTGGCACACATAAAAACTTTATTGGCATGTTAGGGATGCATGGTAGTGTTGAAGCTAACAAAGCAATGGCAAATGCTGATGTTATTTTAGCTCTAGGTGCTCGCTTTGATGATCGTGTTACCAATAATGTAAAAAAATTCTGCCCAAACGCTACCATTATCCATGTAGATATAGATCCAACCTCTATATCTAAAACAATTAATGCGCATATCCCAGTTGTTGGTTTAATTGATATTGTATTACAACAACTATTAGATGAATTAATAGAAACCGACTATCAAATTGATCAAAAAGCAAACGACAGTTGGTGGCAACAAATTAATCAATGGCGTGCCGTAAATAGTGTTGGTTACACTCAAGGCGAAGGTAAAATTAAACCTCAACGCGTAATAGAAGCTATGTATAAAATTACTAACGGTGAAGCTTATGTGTGTTCTGATGTAGGACAACACCAAATGTTTGCTGCACAATACTACCCTTTTGCTAAACCCCGCCAATGGATTAATTCAGGCGGACTCGGCACCATGGGCTTTGGCTTACCCGCAGCCATGGGAGTTAAGTTAGCTTTTCCTGATAGCCATGTAATTTGTATTACCGGTGACGGCTCAATCCAAATGAATATTCAAGAGCTATCGACATGTTCACAATATAACTTACCTGTAGTTATTATCTCTCTTAATAATCGTTCTTTAGGCATGGTGCGCCAATGGCAAGATATGATCTATGGCGGTAGACATGCTTCATCTTATATGGAATCACTACCAGATTTTGTGAAATTAGCCGAATCCTACGGTCACGTAGGAATGCAAATAAATCATTTAGAAGAGCTTGATGATAAGCTTACAGAAGCTTTTAATATTAAAAACCGTTTAGTCTTTGTTGATGTACTGGTTGATGAACTTGAACATGTTTATCCAATGCAAATACGCCTTGGTGCTATTGATGATATGTGGGTAAGAAAAGGAGAGAAAGCATAATGCGTCGTATTTTAGCTATATTATTGGAAAATGAACCAGGTTCCCTTTCTCGCATTGTTGGCTTATTTTCACAACGAGCATTTAACATTGAAAGCTTAACCGTTGCTCCAACTGAAGATGCCAGTTTATCGCGTATAACTATTGCCACAAGCGGTGATGATCGTGTCCTTGAGCAAATAGTAAAGCAAGTAAACAAATTGATCGATGTGATCAAAATTACCGATCTCACTGAACGTAGCCATATAGAAAGGGAACTTCTATTGATCAAAGTATTAGCAATGAATGAAAAATCACGTACGGAAGTAAAACGTATTACAGATATTTTCAGGGGTTCAATAGTTGATATTGGCAAACAAATTTATACTGTTCAGTTAACAGGTAATGCTGAAAAACTTAACGCTTTTATTGAAACAATGGGGAATGAAACAGAAATTATTGAATCTGTTCGCTCAGGTTGTGTGGGTATTGCCCGCGGCGAAAAAGCGCTAAGGGTATAGACTGACAGTACTTTAGTAAAACAAAACCAAGCATCATGCTTGGTTTTGTTTATTACAGCTATAAAATCAAATGACTTTACACATAATAACCGCAGGTAAAAACGATAAAAAAAGAATCCTGAATTTTTATAAACAACAACATTATTCAGCGCGTTTTTTAGGCTTAGATCACACCTACTTTATTAAAGAAGGAGAATTGATCATTGCATGCGTTATTGTTTCCTATATTACAAAAAATAACCCTCAAGGTTTTTTACACGCTTTGGTGGTAGATAAAAAATATATGGGTAGAAAATTAGCATCTAAGCTAATACACCATTGCATTCGTCAGCATCCTATACTTATTTGCTTTGCCGGCCAGTCTTTAACTCCACTTTACCTTAAAAATAAGTTTACAAAGGGAAATATAAACACTCTATCAAACGAACTTTTACTTCGCTTTAACGTGTATTTCAACAAGGATAAGCAATTAGTTATATTTTCCCATATACTCCAATAGATCCCAATTTAAGTCATTAAGCATTTTAACAAAGGCCGAAAGCCTATATATTAGTACGATTAATTTGGTTTATAAAAACGTAGGCTATTGTAGTAATGTCATCATTAGAAAACTCGACACCAGCTCATTCTTCACACGCTAGTTCAACAAAAGAAAGTAAACCTCAAAAGGCAGGAGGATTTTCTTCTTTGAAATCGACTATTAAGCATATTATTGACAGTCAACAGCCCAAAACCAACATTAAAAACTTATTGAAAGCCAATAAAGATAAAGGGTTTGACTGTCCGGGGTGTGCTTGGGGTGATCAAAAAGAAGGCTTACTGCAATTTTGTGAAAATGGCGCAAAAGCTATTGCATGGGAGTCCACAACTAAAAAAGCCGATACTCAATTTTTTAAAAAACACAGTGTTAGCTATCTAAAAAAACAAAGTGATTATTGGCTAGAGTATCAAGGCAGGTTAACGGAACCTTTACGTTACAACTCGGCAACGGATCATTATGAGGAGATTGATTGGCAAGATGCGTTTAAATTAATAGCCCATTATTTAACTCAGCTATCCTCTCCTGATCAAGCAGAATTCTATACTTCAGGCCGAGCAAGTAATGAAGCCGCATTTATCTATCAATTATTTGGACGTATGTATGGCACAAATAATTTTCCTGATTGCTCAAATATGTGTCATGAGGCAAGTGGAGTAGCACTTAATGAAAGTATTGGTATCGGTAAAGGCACTGTTACTCTAGAAGACTTTGATCATGCTGATGCGATTTTTGTCTTTGGTCAAAATCCGGGAACCAATCACCCTAGAATGATGAATGCATTGCGAAAATCATCACGTGCAGGTTGCAAAATAGTGTCGTTTAATAATTTAAAAGAAGTCGCATTAGAGCGTTTTGCTAGCCCACAAGATCCCCTTGAATTATTAACCCCTAGTGCAACTACCATTAGTCATTTATATCTCACTCCTAAATTAGGGGGGGATATGGCTGCTATTCGCGGGATCTGTAAACATATTTTTGAAAAAAATGAACAAGAAATGAGTCAAGGGCGCGACGCTATTATCAATAACAATTTTATCGAACAGCATACCCTAAATTTTGATAAATATTATCAGCAAGTTATCAATACATCATGGCAAAAAATAGAGCAACAATCAGGTTTATCAAAAGCCCAGTTATTAAATGCAGCAGAAGTTTATTTACAAGCAGAACGAGTCATTTGCACATGGGCGATGGGAATTACTCAACATAAACATTCTGTTGCTACTATACAAGAAATAGTTAATTTACAGCTACTTAAAGGAAACATAGGTAAAAAAGGTGCTGGGTTATGTCCAGTTCGTGGCCATTCAAATGTTCAGGGCAATCGAACCGTTGGCATCAACGAAAAACCGAGTAGCGATTTTATTAATGCTTTAACACATTTAGTTGATAAACCTTTACCTTTTACCAGCGGCCATAACGTTTATCATGCACTGAAAGCATTATTAAATAAATCAAGTAAAGTCATCATCTGTCTAGGCGGAAATATAGCAGCTGCAGCACCAGATACCGAACAAACACTAGAAGCATTATCAAATAGCGAACTCAATGTTCAAATTAGCACTAAGCTAAATCGTAGTCATTTAGCTATTGGCAAAGATGCCTTAATTTTGCCTTGTATTGGTAGAACTGAACTAGACATTCAGGCGAGTGGACCACAACATATTACCGTTGAAGATACTTTTAGTATGGTACATGCCTCACAGGGCAATGTTGAACCTTTATCCTCTGCGCAAAAATCTGAAATAGCAATTGTCGCAGGTATCGCCCAAGCAACCCTAGGCAATCAGCATGTGAAGTGGCAAGAATTAACTGATAATTATGATGTGATCAGAGATATGATCAGCGAAACATTACCAGAATTCTCCGACTTCAATAATCGCCTAAATGCCCCTGGTGGATTTTATTTAGGTAATAGTGCGGCAAAATTGCAATGGCTAAATAAAGCTAAAAAAGCGCTATTTAGCGTACATACTTTACCTGAAAAATTAATAACAGAGCATTTTCAAGAAAATAAAAAACAGCCATTATTTACTCTTCAGACATTGCGCTCACACGATCAATACAATACAACGGTTTACGGTTTGAATGATCGCTACCGAGGTGTTAGCAATGAGAGAAATGTCGTTTTTATTAATATCAAAGATGCTAAAAAATTAGGGCTAGATGAAGATGATATTGTTACTATCACATCGATTTGGTCTGATGATAAAAAGCGCTCAGTCAGTGGTTTTAAAATAAAGATTTATGATATTCCTCAAGGTAACTTAGCTGCGTATTACCCTGAAACAAACCCTTTAGTGCCATTAGACAGCATTGGAGATCGATCATATACGCCAACATCGAAAGCAATCGCTGTAATGTTAGAAAAAACAGCTAACGAACGCATTATCTAATAAAATCAAAATACTGGTGATTAACTAATGGAATTTTCTCGTTTAGGTTCAAGTAATATAGAAGTATCACGTGTTTGTTTAGGCTCCATGACTTGGGGAATTCAAAATAATCAAAGTGATGCTAATCTTCAAATAGACTACGCAATAAACCAAGGGATTAATTTTATAGATACTGCTGAAATGTATCCTATCCCCCCTTCGGCTGAAACCTCAGGACAAACTGAAGCTATATTAGGTAATTGGCTTAACAATAATAAAGCTAAACGTCATGATTTAGTCGTTGCATCTAAAATTGCAGGACCTGGTTTAAAATGGATAAGAGAAGGCGATCAGATTACAGGTAAAAATGTAATAGAAGCGGTTAATAGCTCTTTAAAACGGCTGAAAACCGATTATATCGACTTATACCAACTGCATTGGCCAAATAGAGTTTCCCCACATTTTGGTAAGCAATGGCCCAATCAAATACCTTTAACAACGGTTAACGCTGCAGAGCAAACAGATCAAATGCACGACATATTAACAGGGTTAAGCCAATGTGTTACTGAGGGAAAAATTCGTTATTGCGGTTTATCAGACGAAACCCCATGGGGTATTAATACTTACCTTAAATTAGCTCGTGAGCATAACCTACCGAAAATGGTATCTATTCAAAATGAATTTAGTTTATTACATAGCAAAGATTGGCCATATTTAATTGAAAACTGCGTACATGAAGACATTGCTTACTTGCCTTGGTCACCACTAGCCACAGGAATGCTAACAGGTAAATACCTGAATGGCACTCGACCTAAGGGAAGTCGATGGACTTTAATACAACGTAATGGTTTATTTAGAGATACACCACTTGCTCAACAAGCTGCTGAAAAGTATTGTCAACTTGCGAAAAGCTATCACATGACCCCAGCTGAGTTGGCACTGGCTTGGTGTAATCATATAGACGGTGTTAGTTCCACAATAATTGGTGCAACCAGTATAATTCAACTTAAAGAGAACATTAACGCATTCTCAAAGCCAATATCTGATGAGTTATCATCTGACATTGAAGAAATACTAAAACAATATCCCGCTACTTTTTAAGGAAAAATTAATGCAAAAATTTGTTATTTTATTCAGAGGGATTAATGTTGGCGGACATAATAAGTTACCGATGAAATCACTCGTCCCCATATTAGAGGCTTCAGGGTTTAAAGATATACAGTATTATATTCAAACAGGTAATGTGATTTTATCAAGCGAAGATGAACCAACAACTAGAATTAAAAAGATTATTTCACAACATTTTAATATTACCCCTGAAATTATTACCTTGAACGCTGAAGATTTTTTTCAAGCGCTATCAAAATGCCCATACCTCAATAACGAAGGTAAATTAGTACATTTTTATTTCTGTAAAAATACGGCTGAGTTAGCAATGGAGAAAATTGAAAAGTATCAGATTGAGAGTGAGCAATACTCCTTAATAAACAATATAATGTATCTATATGCTCCTGAAGGCATTGGTCGTTCTAAGTTTGTCGCTAATATGGAGTCTTGTTTAGGTACAGCAGTAACAGGGCGTAACCTAAATACCATAAATAAGATCAATACTATGTTATAAAATAACCAAAAATCATAGTCAGAAATAAATTAATTTTATATGTACTGTTGAATTTTTGATATAAAAAATGCCGCTACCTGCGGCATTGTTTTATCTCTACTATTTTAAAAGATACTTTAGAGTGAATCTTTAAATGATAAGGCTAGTTTCATTACATCAAATATTTCTTCCAATGTATTTTTAGTTAATCCCTCTCCTTTCTCATTGAGAATACTCACAGCGGTTCTGTTTTCACTTTCTTCTAAATGAAATTGATACTTACCCTCAGGTAAGTCTATCACTGGGGCATCATCTCCCCAAAAACTATCCCATATACTTGTTTCAGGTTTAGTATAAGTAACATAATAGATTTGTTTTGATTCATTCAAATCATTAACATCAAATCCATATTTAGAAAATAAAATAGGCATGTTAGACCAAAGCATATCCTTTTCCATTTCAACAATATATGCCGCCTGCCCTTTTTCATTTTCACCAAGCGAAACAAGTTGTTGATTAGCTCTTAATAACTGATTTTCACGTTGATAACTTCTATATTTAAAGTCTACTTGGGCAATAATCTCATTGAGCATAGCCATTTCAAAGCGCTCTTTATCAATCAAATCAATCTCTGTAGTTTGACCTGATTCATTCACTTTTTCATAATCAGTCAACTCAACTATAACAGCAACACTTCTACCATGAGGCTTAGTTTCTAACTGATACTTAAATTTAACTCGTACCGTTTCTTCTATCGATGTAAATAACCAGCCTGATTCTTTCTCATTAGTAAACCAGCTTGATTGATAAAGTAACTTATCACTATCAAGCTCTGACAAAGTAACTTGATTAGTAGCCAATTCATCAACAATAGCTTGATAGATAAAAGTTTTTAAATCTTTGTCTTCAAGCACTTTATCAAACCATATTTTGATTTGCTGGCTCTCATTTTCAATACGCGTAGCGGCCGCTATTGGTAAGGCTAACGATGGAGCTCTTATATCAACTTGTTCACCAATAGGTCCTTTATGATTAATTTTATCACTAATAACAAAATCATCTTTATATTTAGGCTGTTCTAAGTTTTCTGGTATAACTAATGTTGATGACTCTTCTTTACTAGCGTATTCAAAACCACCTATTGCGTGTTTTTTACTAACAGTACTACAAGCCGTGATTGCGATACAAATCAAAGACAGAGAAATTATGCTTCGGTTCATCAAAACTCCTGACGAAAATAAACCTTAATACTAGGATGTACTTTTCTTTATTAACTGGCAAACTCAAGCAACCAGCTAACTGTAAATTTAATAGATTACGCGCTTTTGAGTCACTTTTTAATAATTAGTTCCTCAAAACACCAAACTTACCACTTAATATAATCAATAGCGCATAACACAAGCGCACCATGGTACTTATCTGATTTAACAAACACAAGCGCTAGTTTACATTAGCCCGAATAATTAATTTGCGTTACAATAACGCCCTTTCAGTTAACCTAGGTTTAAAATGTCTCAATATCTTGTATTAACAGCTATGGGCGCTGACAGAACAGGCAGTGTTAGTGAGTTAACCAAACTTGCAAGTGATTGTGGCTGTAATATTATTGACAGTCGGATGGCGAGATTTGGTTTAGAATTCACTATGATCATGTTGCTTAAAGGTACAGTAAAAGCCATTAATCAACTAGAATTAAAATTACCTCATGTTGCTCATCAACTTGAACTAATAACCATGATGAAACGTACCTCTGGCTACAAACGTCGTGATTTCACTCAACATTTTCAAGTAGAATATGCGGGAATTGATCAAACTGGTGTTTTAAAAGCAGTTACCGCTTTTTTTGCTAATCGAAGTATTGATATATCCTCATTAAAGTCTGAATATAATCATCAACATGAACAAACTCACGCCACTATTCTTATTGCATTAACGGAAGACAACAGTATTGAAAAACTTGAAGCCGATTATATCGAATTATGTGAACAACTCGATATTCAAGGCTGTATAAAACCAGTTGCCGCCAATCAAATTTCAGATTTTGATTAGTTGGAATTACACCTAACATTAAGGAAACTACAATGAAAACAATTACAGTGGGTGAAACAGCGCCACTATTTAGCTTACCTGATGAAAATAACGAGTTAGTATCTCTTGCTGATTATATTGGGAAAAAGCAAGTATTAGTGTATTTCTACCCCAAAGCAATGACACCAGGCTGTACCGTACAGGCTCAAGGCTTAAGAGATAGTAAAAAAGAATTAACAGACCTTAATACCGTCGTTTTTGGTATCAGTCCTGATGAACCTAAACGATTACTTAAATTTTGCCAACGTGATGAATTAAATTTCACTTTGCTTTCAGATGTTGACCATAAAGTAGCCGATGCTTTTGGTGTTTGGGGCTTAAAGAAGTTTATGGGCCGCGAATATGACGGAATTCATCGTTTAAGCTTTTTAATTGGCTTAGATGGCAAAATCAGTCATGTTTTCAATAAATTTAAAACCAAAGATCATCATCAAGTCGTTTTAGATGAATTAAGCAAAAACGTTTAAGCTAACTTAATTTAACTCATAAAAACTCGGCGATAGTCCGAGTTTTTTTATGAGTTAAATTCACTGAAGCCTTAACTGTGCCTATTAATTATTCTCGCCTGACAATTCAAATTTAGGGCTAGACCAAGCCGTAATTACCGCTTTTACTAAGGTTGCTAATGGAATAGCAAAAAATACTCCCCAGAACCCCCACAAACCACCAAATAAGATCACTGCAATAATAATAACAACAGGATGAAGATTTACAGCTTCTGAAAATAATAGTGGTACTAATAAGTTTCCATCAAGCGCTTGAATAATTCCATACGCTAGCATGACATACCCAAATTCAGCCCCGGTACCAAATTGAAACAAAGCAACTAAAAGCACAGGCAAAGTTACAATAGTGGCTCCCACGTAAGGAACTAATACCGACAAACCAACTAACACGCCTAATAACAAAGCATAGTTAAGCCCTAAAAGAGCAAAAGTAATCGTTGAAGCTGCCCCAATAATAATAATTTCAATGACTTTTCCTCGAATATAGTTCATTATTTGTTGATTCATTTCATTACCAACTTGAACTGCCATTGCGCGATCTTTAGGCAAAAGCGAAGAAAAATTTTGCAAAAATTGTTTTTTATCTTTCAAAAAGAAAAATACCATCAACGGCACTAAAATAAGATAAATAAGTAAAGCAACAAGGTCTGAAATTGAATTTAATGACGCCTTTAGTGCCACTTGCCCCCATTCTATTAAATTACTTTTAACGAAGCTAAAAACCGATTCTATTTGATCCGCTTTAACAAGTTCTGGGTACTTTTCAGGCAAAGTTAATAAATAGCTTTGTCCTTGTGTCACCATATGAGGTACTTCTTGAATTAAATTGCTACTTTGCTGCCACATGATAGGCATCAAGCCAAAGCTGGCGATTAAGGTCACACCTACAAACATAATCACAACAAAAGAGGCTGCTAATGTGCGCGACAAGCCCATATTACTTAACCTATTAACAGGTAAATCTAGCAAAAAGGCTATTGCAATAGCAACAAAGACTGGCATTAATAAACTGCTAAAAAAGTATATAAATAAAAATATCGAAAGTAAGATAACCAACAAAGTTACTGCATGAGGATCTGAAAACTTACGCTTGTACCATTGAGTGAAAAAAGACACCATAAAATTAACTAACCTGCTTAATTTGCAACTCAACAACTGAGTCACTTAATTTTTTCTGGGAGAAATGATAACCTTTTTTTGTTAAATAATTAGGAATATCAGCGATTGAACCAGCGTCAGAAATTTGCATGATACAAATATCATTTTTGACCATTTTATTCAAAAGGACACGCATTTTAACTAAAGGTAAAGGACACTTATCTTTTACAGCATTATATTGATAAATCATCAGATATTTTATTCTCGATCCCCTTTCGTTTAATTATCTAATTTGCGACAATCGATTACAATAGGTCTTTTAAATTTTAGCGGCCATATATTCTTTGTAAAGGCTCGCTAAATTATCTTACAATTTTTACATTTGGATTAAATTAATCATTTCATGAAAGAATTACCCTTAAATCCCAGTCTTAAAGATGTGAATAATTATAAAAAGAAGCTTAATTGGGGAGAAGTTCCACCTATTTATCACATGGCAGCAATATCCATAGGTGACTTAGATAGCATCCTCACTGATGGCTTTGATAGCGGATATAAAACTATTTTTAATCGAAATAATTGGAACTTAGCCTATCTAAATGGTCATGTAGATTTGGCTGGTGAAATCCATGTAGAACGTAAACCCAAAATATCTCTCAGACATGTTTATAGTGAACAGCATTACGAATTACACTGTTATCCTGTGGTACATGGTGAACGCATCAATAGAACAATGAGGGATCATGAATTTTGTTCATTCAAATTTTGGCAACCAGAATCAATGCGAGTACTTTTTAGATTGAGTAATTTAGTCTCATTTATTATTTTTGCGTTTCGCAATGGTGATGAAGCAGATATGGCACTTATCAAATATGCTCACCAACGCGTTGAAAATTTAATTGAAAAATTAAATGAATCCTTTGAAGTTATTGATGTCAGAGGTTTTAGTATTGTGAAGTTTTGCCAAGCAATTAATGACAGCAAAAGTGCACTAGAAATTAACCAACTTCTTGATGATCCTAATGGAGCTTTGGAAAATTAACTTGTTAAACTATAAAAATTTAAGTTATTTCTTTTTTATCGGTTGTTTTGTGGTCGGAGCGTTAACTGCTAGTTCGTATTCGTGGGCAGCAAGTGCTGATAAAAACAAATTACCACAAATAGGCACTTCCGGCTTTAGTGTTTTATCAGTCGATAAAGAACGCTTGATTGGTACCGCAATGATGCAGCAAATCCGAGCTCGAGGCGGTATCATTAATGATCCTGTATTAATCGAGTATATTAATCATTTAGGTAATAGCCTTGTTAAAAATGCAAATGATGTTAATTACAGCTTCGAATTTTTTATCGTTAATAATCAAGAGCTAAATGCATTTGCTTTTTTTGGTGGTCATATAGGCATCCACAGTGGCTTGATAACAACCGCTGACACCGAAAGTGAACTAGCATCAGTGATTGCACACGAAATCTCTCATGTAACCCAACGACATTTAGCGCGAAGAATTGAAGCGCAAAGTAGAACACAGCCATTAACGCTAGCTGGTATTGTGTCAGGTGTATTATTGACAATGATTAACCCCGCTGTTGGTATGGCAGCCCTGAGTACCAGTATGGCGGCTAGCCAGCAATTTGGAATTAACTATACCCGCGGTAATGAAAAAGAAGCGGATCGAGTTGGCATCACCCTATTAGCGCATAGTGGCTTTGATCCACTTGGTGCGCCTAATTTTTTCAATAAAATGCTGGAAAAATATCGCTACACCAGTAAACCACCCGCTATGTTACTCACTCATCCACTACCTGAGTCCCGAGTATCAGAAGCGCGGATTAGAGCACAAAACTTTCCTAAAATAAGTGTTGCGCCTAAATTAGATTTTGAGCTAGCAAAAGCGCGGATTAAAGCAAGATACGAAGGTGATCCTGAATATAATATCAATCATTTTTCTAGTGCAATAAGTAAAGGCCAATATGCCTTTCTTGCTGCTGCACGCTACGGTTTAGCTCTTTCTTATTTTGAAGATAAGGCTTATGACAAAGCTCTAGCAATATTAAACGATCTTCTTCAAGAAGATGCCAATAACCTGTTCTATATTGACGCTTTATCCGATGTACTTATTGCATTAAAACAATTTAAACAAGCAGAAAAAATGTTAGCTACGGTTAATTGGTTAATGCCTAACAATCAAGTCGCAGCACTCAACTATGCAAATGTATTACTTGAAATGGGTAATTTGGATGCATCAGCTCAAGTACTTCAAGATTTCTTATTAGTGAGTCCTGACAGCTTTATAGCTTATGATTTACTAACAACGGTTTATCGCAAACAAGATAAAAAAGCACTGATGCATGTCAGCAAAGCACAAGTAATGGCATTAGTTGGTGCTTATACTCAAGCAATAGATGAACTACAAACAGCGATGACTTACGCCGATGATTTACCCATTATCAGTAAACGTATTAAAGGTAGAATTTTACAATTGCAAGACCAACAAGAGAAGCTTAAACGTTTAAATTGATCGCTTTTAAACATAGAATAATTAGATAAAGTTTATTATTAAAAAAAGGCAATATATTGAAAGCCTTAAATTAAAAATAGGATACATAATGTTCACGATATATCATAACCCCCGATGTTCAAAAAGCAGACAAACCTTAGCACTTTTAGAAGAAAACAATGTAGACATTAAGGTAATTGAATACTTAAAAAATCCATTAACTGAAGGTGAAATAAAAACATTATTAACAAAATTAAATAAGTCGCCAATCGACATAATGCGAACAAAAGAGACTGAGTTTAGTGAACAGCACCTTAAAGACGCTGATGATGGCACTTTAATTCAAGCGATGGTTGATACACCCAAGTTAATGGAGCGTCCTATTGTTGTAAAAGGTAATGCAGCAATTATTGGACGCCCTCCTGAAAATGTCTTAACTTTAATCAGTTAATTGGAACATAAAACGTTAATGAAACGCTATATATCAACACAAACCCATAAAAAAATAGCCTTAACCGGCTATTTTTCATTATTACTATTTTTGCCGATTTGGTTATTAGTAATTAATCCTTCTGAAGGATTATCACCATTATTAACATTGATTATGTTTATCGTCCCTTTGCTGTTTCCTTTAAAAGGATTACTTCAAGGTAACCCTTATACATTTGCTTGGTCTAATTTTATTGTAATGTTGTATTTTTTACACAGCTTAACTACGTTATGGGTATCGAAAGAAGATTATATTTGGGCAACTTTAGAACTAATATTTGCAACAGCTATGTTCATTTCTGGTACCTATTATGCTAAATATCGTGGGCAAGAATTAGGCTTAGGGTTAAAAAAGAAAAAAGATGAAGAACAAAATAAACTTAGCTAATTCAAAGATCATAATTTTGCTTTTTACAGTATATTTACAAGGATAGTTTAAAAGGAATATTAATTAAAATGAAAAACTCATATTTATCTCTCTTGTTCGTTACTATATTTTTGATTGCTTGTGGTGGAGGCAGTTCCACAAGTCAAACGTCCAATCAATCTACAGGGGAGACTCCCGTTCAAACAACCGCTAGCATTATTGTTATGGAAGAAACAATAAAATTAGATCAAAGTGCCGATCTAGTTTTATTTTCTCCCAACGAACCTCTTTCCAATATCTCTTGGTCACAAACATCCGGCGAGTCAATCACTTTATTAGCAAAAAATAGCAAAGTTGTTTCTTTCTCTACACTGATAGCTGGTGATTATAGTTTTAATGTAACATTTGAAGATAGTAATGGTAATCATCATTCATTAGATCAAACTATAACTGTTACTAATGAACTCAGTCCAATGTCGCTAAGACTAAGCCATGCGGTGGTGGAACAAAACGCCGTATCTTTAAGAACTTATTTTAACGAAGACATTAATACCGACACTATTAAGTGGAAGCAAGTATCAGGACCATCAGTTACTTTTACAGAAGATGATACAGATGGTAAGTTTGCTGTGTTTTTCGACGCCCCTACCGTCACTAAAGATACACTATTAGAGTTTGAAGTTTCTCTGACTGATAATGGTGAAACTTTTACTGATAAATTAGCTGTGCTAGTTGAAAATAGTGATATAGAAGTATTAACAACAAACGATGCCTATTTTCAAAATAATCGTGTAGCTACCGTATTTCCATACAACCCAAATTCGCCTGTCGCAGATGTTTTAGCTGATTGCGTCTATTCAAACAAATTAAAAATAAATAGTAATGCCTGTAATTTTTCAACATCTCCATTAATTGCACATGTAACCAAAACACCGACAGTAGACGATATAATGGATCATGTTTTAGTATCTCATCAATGGATGGGGGATCGCTTTAAAGCTTTTCTTGAAACCTTTGATAACGAACATAATGACTTTAAAAACTTATTACGAGCAACAACTGCCATAGTAATTTCGTACGATATTCGCCCTTCTTTTTATCAGTCTTATACAGGTGCTATCTATTTAGATCCTGACGATTTGTGGCTGACTCCAGAAGAGCGAGATACTATAAATCAGGCGCCTGACTATCGTGCCTCTTTCGGTAGTGACTTACAATTTGAAATGCCTTGGCGTTATGTAAAAGACAATAACTACGCAAGTTTTTTTCCTAATATAAGATATCGTCTATCACGAGATATTGAGGATACATTATATAGCTTTGCGTCATTGCTATATCATGAACTCGCTCACGCAAATGATTACTTTCCAAGTACCTTGTGGGATAACGTTAATCGTACAAACAAAATTGAATCTATCGCATATAATCGTATTGTACAAAATGCTATTCAGTCAGATTATCTACAAACCGTACTGCCACTTAATGGTGATGAAATGTGGGACTTAGCGAGAGTAAGGTTTCATAATGATCCGCCGGCAAACGCTACACAAAAAAGCTATAGACCAGAAGATATTGCCAACTTTTTTAAAGATGAAGGTGCTCCACAATTTTATAGCTACTCAAGTACCAGAGAAGATTATGCTATTTTGTTTGACGGTTTTATGATGAAAACACGCTATAACGTTCAACGCGATGTCATGGTCACAGATCAAAACCTTGAGAATATCGCTTGGGGACAAAGAGGACGAGAAGGCGAAGAAAATATAATGCCGAGAATTGAATTAGTCGTTGAACGAGTTCTGCCTGAATTTAATGATCTGATATCTGCTCTTGCAGAATTACCTGAACCTATCACAATACCTTCTGGGAGTAATTTTTGGGATACTTTAGCGTTAAACTCCCCTGCAAAAAATACAATTGCAAAGCAATTATTAAAGCAAAGTGAGCAACAAGACCCTCGATATTCGCCAGTAATAGGCAGACCATTTAATACGCAACATTTAACAAGAATGGAACTTAAAATTGAAGGAAATAATAACGAAGAATAAATAACGTAAGTTCAAATGACAATATTACAATAAAACGTTCTTAATAAACGGAATAGTAATTTTACGTTGTTCCCTTATTGACGCTTGATCTAAAGCATCTAATGCTTGGATCAAGCTTTTCATATCACGCGATAAACGTGTCACCAAAAAACTCGCTACTTCATGACTTAATACAAGGCCCCGTTGTCCAGCCCTAAATTGTAATGCCTGCAATTTATCTTCATCATTTAACAACTTTACTTGCTCAACATATCCCCAAGATAAACGGGAAGCTAAATCAGGTAAGGTTAAATTAAGCGCTTTAATACTTTTATCGCCAGAAATTATAATTTTATTATTTTGCTCACCAATTCGATTATATAAATCAAAAACAGCTTGTTGCCAAACACTCGAACGAGAAATTAATTGAATATCGTCTAAACACACTAAATCAATATGCTCTAATCCATCTAAAATATCGACCGAGTATTGTTGAACTTCACCTAATGATAGACACACGGAGCTTAGTTTAAGCTCTGCTGCTAAACTACAACTTGCATGTAATAGATGTGATTTTCCTGCCCCAGACAAACCAAATAAATAACAACCTGGAATAGCTTTACCGTTAATCACATTATGCTCTGACTCTACTTCATTAGGAGAAATATAAGTGCTGAGCATATCAATTAATGCTTTACGGTTTTCTCCCCGATAACTTAAAAATGTTTCGTCATCGGGTAATTGGACTTGTAAGGCAAGTTGTGTGTGTTTGGTCACAACTTACTCCAATAAAAGACGGGAACAGCATCCTCAACAACAGGGCCAAGGGGATCGTATGCTTGCTTTAAAGATTGATTAAGCTTTAACGACGACATTAACGCTTGTTTTGATCCAAGTAAAGTTAACTTAAATCGACGATTATCCCCTTGAGCACTTAATAATTGAATAGATTGAACTGAAGACAACTGAGTTAAAAACTCGGTAAGTTCAGTATAAATAGTTAATGAAGTTACGTTAGCCACATCAATAATATATTCATTACTTTCATCGCTACTCAACGCATAATTTTGATATATTTCATCGGTAATATCTGATAGTGCTTGTGAAAGTAAGACTTCTTTATCAAGCCCTTGGTAAGACTGCCCAACGTTAAAGCTTGAAGCATTACTTGCGTCAGAAACTAAATACCAATCAAGTACAAACGAAGGCTGACATAAAGGACAAGACTCTGCAGTTTGCAACTCTTGTTCAGAAAGTAAACTACGATTTGATATCCGCAATGCAATAACGGTTTCGGCTAAATAACGATTCGATGCTTGAATAATGGGCCCTGAGAATCTCCCCCAAACATCTGAAATTGAAATCATATTTGCGTCTGTCAAGTCCATCAAAGGCATTAAAATAGGTAATCCGCGCTTCTGTGAAAAACTTAAAAGCTGTTGCTGAATTTCAGGTGAATTTGAACCTGATACAATTTTACGCGATAAACCATCTTCATTAACAATCCAAAAAAGTACTTGTGGACGCAAACTTCCCCACAACGAAATATTACTATTAATAAATAATTGATTAATTTTTATTTCATCAAATGTCGCTACTAAATAATTTTGATCAGCTTTTTTTTCATAATGATACTTTGATAGATAATGATTATACCGCGACAACGCAGACCGGATCTCAGGTTGTGAAAGGACTTGCTGTTGCCCGCCAACTTTAAGAAATACTGAAGCGAGGGCTGATTTAAGTGCTTGACCACGCTCCTTACTACTTTGCGAGCTTACTTCAATTTTTGCTACATATAAATCAGTTACTTCTATTGCAGAACTCAAGCTACTTAGGCTTAACAAGCAAAATATCAAACAATATCTAATCATATTAATAAGGTAGGCAATTTTCATAAGTTTAATCTTATCACAAAGTATGGAAAAAAATTCACGGAAAAAAATAATTTATCATAATGATTTTCACCGCGCTCTTGCACTGGTAGAATATGCGCCTTTACGACTAAATGGCAACAAATAGAGGTTTCCCCCGTGAGCGAACAAAAACAGTCTTTAAGTTACAAGGATGCTGGTGTAGATATTGATGCTGGTAATGCACTAGTAGAAAACATTAAAGGCGCGGTAAAACGCACAACTCGTCCTGAAGTTATGGGAGGCCTTGGTGGCTTTGGTTCTGTTTGTCAATTACCTACAGGGTATCAAGAACCAGTACTTGTTGCTGGAACAGATGGTGTTGGCACAAAACTTCGTTTAGCAATTGACTTAGAAAAGCATGACACTGTTGGTATTGATTTAGTTGCTATGTGTGTAAACGACTTAATTGTTCAAGGTGCTGAGCCGTTATTCTTTTTAGATTATTATGCTACTGCTAAATTAGACGTAACTGTTGCTTCTGCTGTAGTAGCAGGTATTGCTGAAGGATGTGTTCAATCAGGCTGTGCCCTTGTTGGTGGTGAAACGGCTGAAATGCCAGGTATGTACCATAAAGGTGATTATGATATTGCAGGATTCTGTGTAGGTGTTGCTGAAAAATCTCGTTTGTTAGATGGAACTAAGGTTGCTGCAGGTGATCAATTAATAGCATTAGGTTCATCAGGCGCTCATTCAAATGGTTTTTCATTAATACGTAAAGTATTAGAAGTAAATAATACAGATACAACAGAATTACTTGACGGTAAATCAATCGCAGACCACTTAATTGAACCTACTAAAATTTATGTAAAATCTGTTTTAGCCTTATTAAAAGAAGTAGATGTACACGCGCTGTCACATATCACAGGTGGTGGTTTTTGGGAGAATATTCCACGTGTTTTACCTGCAAGTGCTCAAGCAGTGATTAACGAATCAAGCTGGGAATGGCCCGTAATATTTAACTGGCTACAAGACAAAGGAAATATTACTACTCATGAAATGTATCGTACGTTTAACTGCGGTGTTGGTATGATCCTCGTAGTACCTGCTGATAAAGTACAGCAAAGTCTAGATATTTTAACTGCTAATGGTGAAAATGCTTGGCATATAGGAGAAATTACTTCATTAGCCGAAAACCAAGAACAAGTGATTATTCAGAAAGGATAAGTAGCCATGCCCAGCCGCATAGTGGTATTAATCTCGGGCAGTGGTACAAATTTGCAAGCATTAATAGATGCTTGCAAAGCTACTGACTATCCAGGAGAAATTGTTGGTGTTATCTCAAATAAAGCCGATGCCTATGGCTTAGTTCGAGCACAAGACAATAACATAGCAACTCACGCCCTCTCTCATAAAGACTTTAACTCTCGCGAAGATTACGATCAGGCATTAATCAAGCAAATAGATCTTTTTCAGCCAGATGTTGTTGTGCTAGCTGGTTTTATGAGGATTTTAACTGCAAATTTTGTTCAACATTTTTCAGGAAAATTATTGAACATTCATCCATCTTTGTTGCCTAAGTATCAAGGACTCAACACTCACCAACGTGCAATTGATGCAAAAGATACAGAACATGGTGTTAGTGTTCATTTTGTTACTGAAGAGCTTGACGGTGGTCCTGTTATTCTTCAAGCTAAAGTGCCTATTTTCGAAGGGGACACCATCAACGATTTAGCGAGTAGAGTTCACGAACAAGAACATCGTATTTACCCATTAGTGGTAAAATGGTTTTGTAGCAAAAGAGTGATGATGATTCAAGATAAAGCCGTATTAGACGGAAATGTTTTACCTATTTCAGGTTATGCTAGCGAATAAAATATTAAGGTTAATTATGTTAAAAAAATTACTCTCTCTAGGTATTTTTTATGGTTTATTAGCAACAACAACTCAAGCAGAAGAGGCAATTAAAACAAACTTAGTTAACCCGATAATTGAGCCTTTTACCGCCAATTATACGATAATTCACAAATCAAAGCCTGTAGGAACAGCAATACGTGAATTAAAAAAACTTGATAATGGCCAGTATGAGTACAGCTATCATACGGATATTGAATGGCTAATATTCAGTGATGTACGTACAGAAACGTCAATCCTTGAGATTGACAATGGACATGTTACGCCATTTGCTTTTAAATATACTCGTGAAGGTACAGGTAGAGATAAGTCATCTCATTGGCAATTTGATATCAAAAATTCGACCGCTACCGATATTGAGGAAAAAAGAACTTACACTGTTGAATACCCTGTAAATGTTCAAGATACTTTAAGTTATCATTTACAGCACCGCTTCAATTTAATAATGAATCCCGAGCAAAAGAACTTTGTTTACCCTGTAGTAAAAAATGAAGATAGAATTAAAAATTACGTTTATCAATATGACGGTGAAGAAAAAGTAATGTTGCCTTACGGTTTAGTCAAAACAATAAAACTAAAACGTGAAGTGATAGAAAAGAAAAGAGTCACTTATGCTTGGTTTGCCCCTGAATTAAATTATTTAATGGTTAAATTATACCAAACTAAAGGTGGTGTAGAGCAATTTGAAGCTCAGTTGAATACTGTTACTAAGAAATAAAAACATAGATTCTTTAGAAGGTAGCTTTTAACATTAATATTAGTCTGACAAGTTATGCTTAATGGTTAGCTACCATAAATTAACGTTTAAAGCGTTTCACCACTGGCAAGGGATTCTCCCAAACAAAATAATTGCCATTGACCACTAGACATCTTATGCCATGTTTCATCTTCAGTTAAAGGTTGAGTAGCTATTACGGTAACAATATCTTTATCCGTTGTTTCATGATGAAAGTTTACTCTCATTTCAGCATCAATTAATGTCGCCTCTCCAAAAGGTGAACGACGAGTTATCCAGTGTAAATTATTCGAACAAAAAGCAAACAAGCAATCACCATTACTTAATAACAAATTAAAAACACCTAAATTTTTTATTCGTGCCGACAGTTCAGCAACATAAGAAAAAAGTATGGTTGCTTCCGGCTCATTCCGACCAAATTTACTCTGTAGCTGATCTAAAATCCAACAAAAGGCATGTTCACTATCAGTTGTTCCAATAGGTATGTGAAGGTTTATAGGCAATTTTTCCTGATAATCTTTTAATTGGCCATTATGAGCATAAGTCCAATTTTTCCCCCACATTTGTCTCACAAAAGGATGAGTATTTTCTAAACAAACAGCACCTGAGTTTGCTTGTCTAATATGGCATATTACCGCCTCACTTTTGATGGGGTATTCAGTCACCAGTTTAGCTATAGCTGATTCAGCGCTTGGTAATGGGTCTTTAAAACTTCGACAGCCTTTACCTTCATAAAAAGTAATGCCCCACCCATCTTTATGTGGTCCGGTATTCCCGCCTCTTTGCATTAAGCCACTAAAACTAAAGCAGATATCTGTAGGTACATTGGCACTCATAGCCAAGAGTTCACACATAAAACTTAAACCTTAATAATCAAACAATTAGATTTTCACCACTAACATTTGCCTAATTTTTAACTTATGAAAAAGGTAGAACAATAGAAGTACTAAAAATGAAAATTATAAAATAAAATGTACTATACTAAATTTTAAAAACACATTGCTATTTTTTACACTTAGAATTAAGCTTTAGCTTAGTGGTCTGACCTGTATTTTACACTTAAGGAGTTATTTTGGACGCTTTTACTTGGATACTAATTGCAATAGCATTTAGTGGATTTGCCGCTTATAGCCGAGCTTCGCTTACTACATTTTCATTAGGCTTTGCTGCACTAATGGCGCTAGGCACATTTGTCGATGTTATTTCATTCTTTTCTTGGCTGATTTTTGCTGTGGTCATTATTCCACTCAATATCAACGATGTACGTAAAAAATATATCAGTCAGCCCTTGTTAGCATTATTCAAAAAAATAATGCCTGAAATGTCTCGAACTGAGCAAGAAGCTATCGATGCCGGTACTACTTGGTTTGAAGCAGACTTATTCAGAGGGGCTCCGGACTGGAAGAAACTTCATAGTTACCCACAACCTAGCTTAACTGTTGAAGAGCAGGCGTTTCTTGACGGGCCTGTAGAAGAAGTTTGTAGGATGATTGATGACTGGGAAACCACTCATGAACGTACAGACATGTCTCCTGAGGTTTGGCAGTACCTTAAAGATAACAAGTTCTTTGCCATGATCATTAAAAAGAAATTTGGTGGACTAGAATTTGGGGCTTTCGCTCAATCTCGCGTGTTACAAAAACTTTCAGGTGCGAGCACAGTACTTGCAAGTACCGTTGGTGTACCTAATTCTTTAGGGCCAGGAGAATTGTTACAGCACTACGGCACTAAAGAACAACAAGATTATTATTTACCTCGCTTAGTTAAAGGTGATGAAATCCCTTGTTTTGCACTTACTAGCCCGGAAGCAGGTTCTGACGCTGGTGCAATTCCTGACTTTGGTATTGTATGTCGCGGAGAATTCGAAGGCGAAGAAGTATTAGGTATGAAACTGACCTGGAACAAGCGCTATATTACCTTAGCGCCGGTTGCTACTGTTTTAGGTTTAGCTTTTAAATTAAAAGATCCTGAACATTTATTAGGCGAAGAGGAAGATTTAGGTATTACTTGTGCATTAATTCCCACAAATATTGATGGTGTAATTACAGGCAGAAGACATTTCCCGCTTAATGTACCTTTTCAAAATGGCCCTACACAGGGTAATGAAGTATTCGTTCCGCTAAGTTTTATTATTGGTGGCCCAGAAATGGCAGGTCAAGGCTGGAGAATGCTTGTTGAGTGTTTATCTGTTGGTCGTGCCATAACATTACCTTCAAATAGTGCCGGTGGTATTAAATCTCTCGCTTTAGCAACTGGTGCTTATAGTAGAATTCGTCGTCAATTTAAATTACCTATTGGTAAAATGGAAGGCGTTGAGGAAGCCCTAGCTCGTATTGGCGGAAATGCTTATTTAATGGATGCCGTAACTATTATGTCAACAGGCGCGATTGATCTAGGTGAAAAGCCGTCTGTAATTTCCGCTATTTCAAAGTATCATTTAACCGAGAAAATGCGTAGCTGTGTTTCTGATGCTATGGATATACATGGTGGTAAAGGTATTTGTTTAGGTAAAAATAATTATTTAGGCCGTGGCTATCAAGGTGCTCCTGTTGCAATAACAGTTGAAGGTGCAAACATACTTACTCGTAGCATGATTATTTATGGCCAAGGTGCCATTCGTTGTCACCCTTACGTGTTAGCTGAATTAGCTGCAGGAAGTAACACTAATGAACAACAGGCAATAAAAGAGTTTGATCACGCATTATTTGGCCATATTGGTTTTGCCATTAGTAATATTGTACGCTCAGTATGGTTCTCTTTTACTGGATCTCGTATCCTAAAAGCTCCTTTTAATGATGATACTCGTCGTTACTATCAGCTAATGACCCGCTTTAGCTCTAATTTAGCGATGTTATCTGATATTGCTATGTTAGTACTTGGCGGCGATTTAAAGCGAAGAGAACGTATTTCAGCACGACTAGGCGATATACTTAGCTATTTATACTTAACGAGTGCGACATTAAAACGCTTTAATGATGAAGGGAGACAAGCTTCAGAGTTACCAATGGTAAAATGGGCTGCTGAAGATTCACTTTATCGTACTCAACAGGCCATAGATGAATTAATCAATAACTTCCCTAATAAAATTGTTGCGGGTGCTTTACGTTTAATTATTTTCCCTTTGGGAACATGGTTACAAAAGCCTTCTGATGCATTAGATCATAGCGTTGCAAGAATATTACAAACTCCAAGCCCGGCTAGAACAGCATTAGGTAAGGGTCAATATTTAACTCGCGACGAAGACAATATCTTAGGCCAGTTAGAGCAAACGCTTGACGATATTCTAGCAAGTGAACCTATTTTTGATAAAGTGTGTAAAGGATTAGGTGAAAAGTTACCTTTTTATCGTTTAGGTGAAGTTGCTGATAGAGGTTTAGCGGAAAACATTATTACAGAAGCAGAAGCAGAACTTTTGAGAAAAACAGAGGTTGGCCGCTTAGCTGCTATTAATGTTGATGATTTTGATACCGAAGAATTAGTATCTGCCAAATTTGCAGCACAGGCAAAGTAATTCTGCGTATAACAAACATAACGCTATATAAAAACACAAAAGGTAAGCTATTCATGCTTACCTTTTTATATTCAATCTATACTTTCCACTTCTTTAGCGTACAGCTGTAACAAATAAAGCAATACACTTCATCACTAATTATCGTTAAAATATGATCTAAGTGTTTACTCAACTCACCGTTTGGTCATTTATTTCATGCTTTCTTTTTTGCCTTCTGCTATTTTAATGCCATTTTCATTTTTATTATTTAGCTTAAATTTAGCTGTAATAGGATCTATTATCACTATAGGCGGTTTATTAAAGTGGCTGATTCGCATTAACGCTTTTCATCAAATACTTTACCGGCCTATGCACTTTTTTTATCGCTTATGGGCGCTAAATAATTACTTAATTATCATGTTATTTAATCGTGTCGATTGGCAGATAACAGGCTGTGAGCAACTAAATAAAGACTCTTGGTATTTACTAATAGCTAACCATCAAAGTTGGTTAGATATTATTGTACTCTCACATTTAACGAATAAATATACAGCCGAACCAAAATATTTTTTAAAAGAGTCTCTTAAAAGAATTCCTTTTCTGGGGGTTGGCTGCTGGGCATTAGACATGCCTTTTATGAAACGGTATTCAAAATCATTTCTTGCTAAAAACCCACATCTAAAGGGGCAAGATATTATTGCTACTAGAAAGTCATGTCAGTCATTTAAACAACATCCAACAACTGTTATTAACTTTGTTGAAGGCACGCGTTTTACTCAGGTGAAACAACAGCGTAACCCAGTTTACAGTCATTTACTGCCTCCAAAGGCTGGTGGGATTGCTTTTACCTTAGCAACGTTAGGTACACAATTCGATAAGATTCTAAATGTAACCATTCTTTACCCTGATACCTCGTATCATATTATGAAAGATGTACTTAAAGGGCGTTTAACTAGAGTCATTATCAAAGTTGAAGCTATTGAAATTAATGATTCTTTAATAGGTGATTACAGCAATGATTCAACCTTCAAATCTCATTTTCAGCAATGGCTAAATGCTATTTGGCGCAAAAAAAATAGTACCATTAAGCATTTGTCACACTAAAACGTTATATCAATTTGTTATCAATTAATTGAAATTTCACCATAAATACGTTAATTTACTGTTAATTAATCGGGAGAATAAATAATACTATGTTAGCAATAAAGGAAAATGTTACGGTTAAACGTCGCAGTAAAGGTGAGCAAACTAGGCATAATATTCTAGTCGCTGCTATTGATGTTTTAGCTAAAAATGGGATTAAAGGAACAACCCACCGCGCTATCGCCAGTCATGCTGGTATTCAGTTATCTTTAACAACATACTACTTTAAAGATATTCAAGAGTTAGTTCACCAAGCATTTAAATTAAATTCTGAACTTGTTACTCAATTAACTGACTTTGCTTGGCAACAAGCATTCGATTATCTCGAATCGATAGGTAAAACCCAATTAAAGAAAGTATCAGTTAGAGTACAAGTTCGTGAACAATGTGCTCAACTTGCTACTGAATATATTATAAATAAAGTGTCTGAGCGCTCAACAGCACTCGCAGTTGAGCAATTATTATTTACTGAAATACAAACAACCCCTCAATTACGAGAATTGGCTAATGAATATAGAAACTTATTATTAATGCCATTTATACAGTTATGTAGCTATTTTGATAAAGATAATGCGGAAATAGATGCTGAAATATTATTTACTATTTTTACGCAATTGGAATATAAAAATATTATGTTGCCTGCTGATGAAATTGACCGAGAAGCAATTTATCAACAAGTAAATAGGGTTATTGGCTGGATAATGAAAGTCAAATAAAGATCCACGTTTTATAAAAAACACCACGATATAATTATCGTGGTGTTTTTAGTTCAAACATGCTTTAACTGCTGTTTATAATAATTCTTCATTTAACTGCATTAAAGACTTAGGATCTGCCATCATAGTCGCTGCATATGACTTAGTGCGAGGTAGTAGTCTTTCAAAATAAAACTCAGCGGTTTTAATTTTAGCGCGATAAAAATCACGATTTTCAACACCCTCACCTAATTTTTCATAGGCTGCTTGTGCCATTTGCGCCCAAAAATACGCCATAACAATGTAACCAGAATACATTAAGTAATCTACCGATGCTGAACCTACAATATCACGATCTTTCTTCGCTTTAATAGCTAGACGTACTGAATACTGCTGCCAATTAGCTACAGCTTTACTTAGTGGCCAAATAAATTTATTCATTTGACGTTTATATGGGTTACTAGAGATCATACTCTTATCTTTACAAAAGCCTAATACTTCCATCGTAAAACTTTTAAGTGATTTACCACGGCTTAATAAAATTTTACGGCCAAGTAAATCTAATGCTTGGATCCCAGTTGTTCCCTCATAAAGAGTAGCAATACGAGTATCACGAACAATTTGCTCCATACCCCACTCTTTAATATAACCATGCCCACCAAATATTTGTACACCATGGTTAGCACTCTCAAGCCCAACTTCTGTTAAGAAAGCCTTTAAAATAGGTGTAATAAAGCCTAAACGGTAATCTGCACGCTTAACTGCTTTTTCATCTTTAGATGTTTCAATGGTATCAACTAATTTAGCAGCATAATAAATCATTGCTCGTCCACCTTCTGAAAAGGCTTTTTGAGTCAACAACATACGACGTACATCAGGATGAACAACAATAGGATCAGCGACTAATTCTGGCTTTTTCTTACCCGTTAATGAACGCATTGATAAACGTTCTTTTGCATAAATCAACGCGTTTTGATACGACAATTCTGAGGCACATACCCCTTGTAAGGCCGTACCAACACGGGCTGTATTCATAAAGGTGAACATACATTCTAAGCCTTTATTTTCAGGCCCAATAAGTACACCTTTTGCTTTATCAAAATTCAAAACAGCTGTAGCAGAACCCTTAATACCCATTTTATCTTCTAACGAACCACAGGTAACATTATTATTGTCACCACAATTACCTTGTGCATCAACTGTCATTTTAGGGACGATAAACAAAGAGATTCCGCGGGTTCCTTCTGGCGCATCAGGTAACCTTGCGAGAACAATATGAATAATATTTTCAGTTAAATCATGTTCACCAGCAGAAATAAATATTTTAGTTCCTGTGATGTCATAAGTTCCATCATCATTGGGTGTCGCTTTGGTTTTTACTTGCCCCAAATCAGTACCACACTGAGGTTCAGTTAAGCACATAGTACCTGTCCAAGTACCTTCAGTTAGCTTTGTGAGATAAATTTCTTTCTGTTCTTGTGTTCCATGTGCTTGAACAGTATTCATTGCGCCATGACTAAGCCCAGGATACATTGCCCATGACCAGTTAGCACTTCCCATTAATTCAGATTTAGCTAATCCTAATGATGGGGGTAAGCCTTGACCACCATGATCTACTGGATGGGATAGACTCTGCCAGCCACCTTCCACATACATTTGATAAGCTTCTTTAAAACCTTTTGGTGTACGAACTTCACCTTTATCAAAAGTACAACCTTCTTTATCACCACTTTGATTAAGTGGTAACAATTCATTTTCACAGAATTTAGCACATTCTTGTAAAATAGCATCAACCATATCCGGAGTTGCATCTTCAAACTCAGGATACTGTTCATAATGTGGGTAATATTTTAAAACGTCTTCAAATAAAAACTTAATATCATCTAGTGGTGCTTTATAAGTAAGCATTGTTGCACTCCAAGGATTAGATCTTAACTAAGCATAGTTAACCACGAGAAATATACCAAAGTCAACTGGTCTAACCTCTTACCTCGATATAATTTTAGCCAATTATCATTTAACTCTTCGCCAAAGTGCTCGACTTACCATTCTTACCTTTGTTGGTAACTTCATTCGTTTCAAGTTAGTCGCAATAATCCCTTGAGTAAAACGTGTTTTTTTTGAGTAATCTATATTAACATCTAACACCACTGATACGCTCTGCTCAGATAATTCAATAGCTTGAGTAATAGCTTCACCAATCTCATCGTTAGTCTCGATTCTTATATAACAACAACCACTTGCTTCAACCAAAGCTTTTAAACGTAAATTAGGTAATAGTGTGCAAGTTTTTTTATTATAAGGAACTGATTGTGCCTGAGAAATTTGCGCTAATTCCCCATCATTAAAAATCGTAAAAATAGCACCTATATTTAAATGAGATGCGGTAAAAAGCTCCGTATGGCTCATCAAAAAAGCACCGTCGCCAATAATACCTACAACTTGTCTATGTGGGTTTGCCAACTTGGCACCAATAACTGCAGGAACAGCATAGCCCATACAATTAAAGTCAGTAGGGCTAAAAAAGTGTTTAGGGTGATAACATGGCATAAGCTCTGCGGTTAAAAACGTATGATTCCCATCATCTGCAATCACGAAAGTATCATCGTTTATTTGTTCACGTAGTGATAAAAAGAAACGCGCTGGGTTTACTCTATCTTCACTATCATGGTCAAGCCATTCTTGAATATAAGCTTGCTTATCTTTTGCTATTTTTTCTTGTTTAGTCTTATTTATATCTGAATGTAAAAAATTGGTTTGAGCCAATTTTTCACTTAATTTCGCTAAAATTAAAGTTGCATCTCCTTCAATTGCAACCTTAGCTGGATAATTTGCATTAAACACCTTTTTATTTATATCAATATGAATAAGATTTTCTGGTACTGTGACACCAAAACTGCCAGTGGCTATTTCAGCAAAGCGGGTTCCAATAGCTAATAAACAGTCACACTCTTTAAATGCATTAGTTGCAGCCGGCACTGCTGCCGGGCCAAAGCTCATTCCTGTATGTAAGGGATGTTTTGCTGAGAAAGCACTTAAACCTTGCAAAGTCGTTGACACTGGGGCATTAATTATCTCCGCAATAGCAGTAGTATATTGGCTCGCTTCTACCCCTCCCCAACCCACAAATATTCCCGGATTTTTTGCATTTATTAATAATTCAACAGCCTGATTTAATTGGTCATCAATGTTCTGTTTAAGTGTTTTTACTTTAGGCTGAAATACAGGAAGTTCTTTAATTTCTCCTTTATCGAGCTGCAAATTTACTGGAATTTCTACAAAAACAGGCCCTGGCTCACCATCATTTGCAAGGGCATAAGCTTCAAAAATAGTCGAAACGACTTCTTCGTGATTATTTACTTTAAATGTTTTTTTGGTAATAGGCGCTAACATCTTATGCTGATCCATATCATGCAATTGATATTCAAATTGAGAGTCATTTCTCACTCCGCCACAAATCACTAACATGGGAATACCATCAAGATGAGCTTCTCCAATACCGCTAGCGGCATGAGTAGCACCAGCGGCAGGTACAATAACTAACGTCCCAATACTATCACTACTGCGACTGACTGCATCTGCCATAAATGCACCATAGCCTTCATGGGTCACTAATATTGGCGATATTGATTCTGACTGGTCTAATTCATCATATATCTCAGTGTTATGTACACCAGGAATGCCGAAAGTAAATTTGACGTTTATTTGTTCTAATGCGTAACGAACTAACCATGCTGCTGTTTTCTTCATTATGTTTACTCTATTATTTTATTATTTCTGCTGTTCTATAATTGCTTGCGCCGCTTTTCGAGCGGTTAAAATACAACCTGAAAGAAAAGTCCCTTCTAAGGATCTCAGGCCACTAGCCCCGCCACCACCAAAACCAGCAGCTTCCCCTATACAATATAAGCCTGGAATAGCTTTAGCATTGTTATCTAGCACTTCACTTTTCAAGTTCGTTTGAATACCCCCTAAACTTTTACGGCTTATGAGTTGTACTCTAATTGCAATAAGTTTGTTTTTACCACGCTTAGTAAGAATCGGTTTAGGTTTACATGTTCTCAGTTTATCAATCTTCCATTGGCGAGCATGGTTTATACGCCTGAGTTGATCATCATTTTGTAGATGTTCTCCCCACGTTAGTTGTTCATCATATTGTTCAATTTGATTTTTAATAACTTGATAATCAACATACTCTTTACCAACGAGTGTATTCATTTTATCAACTAATTCACTAAGACTATCTGCACATAAAAAGTCATCACTCTCTTCTTCCAATTGCCTTATTAATCTATGATTACCTAATAGCGTTTCTTTAATAAAACTTAAAAAGTTTCTATTTACAATAGAGGGGTTATGCAAAGAGCCTGATACGGCTAACTCTTTTGCTGCAATATCCCAATTTAAAATATGCCAAGTCCATGGTTGTTCTTGTTTAGCCACTTGATGACATAAATAATGGGTGTCAAATCCTGTAACCAATGGAATTGGACCAATTCGTTTACCTGTATGATCCATCCACAGAGCTGACTTACATGGAATTAAACTTAGTCCATGACCGTCAAATTCTGCTTGAGGATGGTGAATTCCGGCAGCATAATTCCACATTTTATCACTATGAGTAACTTGCCCCCCTATTTGCACTAACTCATCATGCAATAACCCATCAGAAATAGGGTTTGCTCCATTAAGTAAAGCTTTAGGCGCTTTATCAAGTGATGGAAACCAATTATCTTTAACTCGATCAATACTACCGTTTATACCACCACATGCGATCACAACATGCTTACTTTCAATTGAAAAATGTTCCATTTTTAATTCATTTAAAACTTCAACACCACAAGCTATCACTATGTTACTTTGCTGCTCTGAAATTGGCTTAATGACTTTATGTTGATGATATATTTTAAGAGATGCCTTATTACCTGAAAAAGCTGAATGGGAAGGAATTAAATAAGGTGTAAGTTTGGCAATAATGGTTTCGACTAAATGCAAACCTGTACCCCATAATATATGATATCGAGGGACAGAGTTTCCTGGCGTAAACAAACCACGTTCAACCCAATTTACCGCAGGCATAAACTTTAATCCTAGTTTTAGCAACCATTGATAAACCATTTCATTATTATTTTCGGCATACGTTTGTGCCCATTGTTTTGGCCAATAATCCTCAGCTTCAAATTCAGCAAAGCTTTGCCAATCTTTTAGTAATAATGCAGGAGAGTCAGGCACTTTCATTCTTTTTTGTTGCTGTGTTTCTGATAACGCCATGCCACCGAAGGCCCAACGAGCAAGACCTCCCAACCTATCTTGAGTATCACGATCAATAATAATAACTTTCTGTCCTGCTTCTAGTAACTCTAGGGCACAAACTAATCCAGCTATACCACCACCTGCAATAACTGTGTCGCAACTGATTTTCTTTGATTCATTCATATAATTATTCACTGCCAATGTCACCTTGTATTATAGTGTGCTAATAAAGCTAACTTAACTATAGTAAAAATTACCTAATCAATATCAGTTCAAGATTGGCGAACGATAAATTTGAGGAAATATTCACAGACATGACACCCGACATATTTATTAGCAAACTATATCGAGACGCCTCTTTCGTGACGTTGGAAGATTTCTCTAGTTGGGCACTTGATTTATTACGCCAAGTTATTCCTTTTGATGGCGCTATTTGGGGGACTGGACATATCTCCTCTCAGCAATTTCACACACAAACCACACTTGATGTATCTTCCGAAATTTTTACTCAATTGAGAAAAACCCTCGCCATCAACCCTATATTTAAACAATTAATGTTAAATGAAGGTCAAGCAGTAGATATGAGAGAAATAATAAATGATGAGGAATTCTATCAATCTGAGCTCTATCTTAAATGCTTTAAGTTGTTTGAAATAGAAAGAATATTAAGCTCTATTGATTTTGAATTTCGAAGTGGAATATTCACCTTACTAACTTTATATCGGTTCGATAGAGCAGATCCATTTACAGAGCAAGAAAAATCAATACATAATCAATTGCTCTTTCATCTTCGCTGTGCGTTATCACATAAACAATTAATGACACTAAATGAGTCTGCTCAATTCGAAAAAAATGACAACAAATGCGCCCTTTGTGATAAAGAAGGTATATATCATAATGTAACCACCAGTTTTCTTGATTTATTAGAAGCTCATTTACCTGAATTAACGAAACAACAATTTCCATTAAAAATGTCCGGCTTAGAAAGCGAGTTTTCAATCGAAACTTTACAATTTAAAAGAGAAGCTTTTGGCGATTTATTTAAACTCACTGTACGAGTAAAAAACCAGCTCGATAAATTAAGTAAAAGAGAAAAAGAAGTAGTAGACGGCATTTGCCAAGGAAATACGTTTAAACAAATAGCTCGAACTTTGTCATTATCCCCTTCAACAGTATCAAATCATTTATATCGTATTTACTCGAAACTAGGTATTAACACTCGAAGTGATTTAATCGCCTTGGTCGCAAAGCAGAAACTCATAAAATAAAACACCAGAGGCTTCAACACTGAACCATTCAGTTTGTTAAGCTTGATCTTGAAAGTATTAAGGTTTTAACCTCAGAATCAATTTGAAGAATTGCAAATAGTAAAATTAAAGAGTTGGCGGAGTGGACGGGACT
>NZ_BNAH01000012.1 GCF_014653195.1 Thalassotalea profundi | reverse complement strand
GTTGCCGTAATTTGCTTAATAGCGCTTTATCTTGGTTTTAGTCAGTATTTATCGCAATTTATCAGCGTGCAATTAATTGTTGTTGCTTTAGTAACTATTTTAGCGATTGTCAGCATTACTTTTATCGCCTGCTATTTACCGTCAAAGCATTACATTAACAGACCTGTGATACATAGTTTAAACAATCAAGAATAAAGTTTTCAAAAAAGGGTTATGAAAATAACCTTTTAAAAAAGCTGAATACATTTGATCTAGAGTTTTCAGGAAGATGAAATTCGTAGGCTTCGTTTAATAGCATTAAACGTAATGAGTAAGTACTGCCATGTCCCCATGGCCACCATATTGCTACCATTGTAGGCTTAACACTGTCAGTAGCGGGTAGTGTAAATATCTTTTGTTCTTTATTTAGTGTTATTAAGTCACCGAGTTGATTTTTTAAATCTTTTGGCGCTTTTTTAATATTTTTTTTATCCCATTCATGAGCAAACACATCACGTAATATGGTGATTACGTCTTCTGACTTATTTTGAGCGAATTCTGTTAAAAGTACAGATAATCGGTCATCCCACTGCCAGATAAGATCGCTGCGCAATGTATCTCTGAGTAGTTGTGTGTGGTGTTCTATTTGCTGTTGTGAAAAATTCATATTAGAAGTTAGTTTATTGTTCTTATTCTATTTAATTTATACTTACTCTATTTCTTTAATGTTACATAGTGATTAAAAAAGGGCAAGAAAAACTTACCCTTAGCGTTTTCAACACCTTAGAAAAGGGCCGCAATATTATTTTTCACTTTTCTCTTTCTCTTTTTCTTCTTCATCTTTACCTAGCCAAGCATGTAAAAACTGAGTGTGTTGTTCTGTAATTTTATCATCGGCTAATTTACTGATGCTTAGTTCAGGATCAGTAATAAAAGTGATTTGCTTAGTTATGGTTTCACCGCGTTGAATATATTCAATGGTTGTGGTTTCTCCAGCTTCAAATTGTGCTAAAGCTTTCTGCCATAACTTTTCAGATCGGATTGTTCTACGACCTAATTTAACAATTTGATCGCCACGCTCAATGCCAGCTTTATAGAGTGGAGTATTTACCGGGATATTATTGCTAATTAACGCATCCTGTCCACGAAAGTCAAAATTGACTCTACCTAAGTAAGCACTTGTATCGTCAATTTGCTTGGCTTCTAATCCTGCACTTTCTAATAAAGTATAATAGTCTGGAGTTTCTTGGCCATAAATATATTGGTTAAAAAACTCTTCTGCAAATTTTGCATCATTAACTACTTCAGCCAAGGTCGCTTGTAAATCTTCGCGGCTATAAGGTTTTTCAATTTTTCCAAATTTTAGCCACATAGCTTTCATTAAGTCATCAAGTGTTTTATCTGGAAATTGAGCGCGGATGGTTAAATCTAATGCCAGTGCACGCGCGCGCCCATAACTATAATAACTAAAGAATATATTGCTAAAATTGGTTTTATCAATTGAAGTACCTGCATCAGTAAAGGTGGCAAACATACTTGCCCCTTCAGGCGTAAAATAAAGTCGTCCAGGAACTTGGTACGCTTGATTAACAATACCTGATGCCGTTTCTAGGTATTCGTCAATAGTCATTTCGTTAGCTCTACGTATTAATAGGTCGTGATAATAGGTAGTAAAGCCCTCAGCGAACCATAGACTAGGAGTCATATTCGCACCACTAAAATTAAAAGGCTCTAATTCTTTAGGTCGAATACGCTCAACATTCCATATATGAAAAAATTCATGAGAAAGTGTACCAAGCTGACTAAATTCAGCTTCATCTAAAGAGTTGGGATTAGTGATAATAGTTGAATTCCTATGCTCCATACCATCACGATTAACATGCGGTAAGTAATCAGCTATAAATATATACTCACCGTAGTCAAATTTTGGTAGCTCGCCAAATACTTTTATTTGTTCGTTTACCACATTTTTTGCCATTTCGGTAAACTTATCAATGTCTTCTTCTGTACCGTCATGATGTATTGCGAGTTTGATTGTTTGAGTACGTCCATCAGAGCTTAATTGCCATGAGCGTACTTGATGGTTACTCAATTCTGTTGGGCTATCTAAAAAATAGGCAAGGTCTGGTGCGGTAAATTGATATTTACTATCACCTTTTGGTAATTGAGTGGCAACTTTCCAGTTTACATTAAATGGTTTGAACTCAATACTTATGGGAGTATTTTCATGGCCTGTTGCCCACATAAAAGTGGCAGGCATATTTAAATGTGCATGGGTGCGATCAATTTGTGTGTATGTGCCATCGCCCCTATCACCAAATAAAGTATAAGTTACAGTCGCTTCACCATCATGGCCATTGATATGCCATTGATAGGGATTTGGGCGAGTAACAACTAATGGTTGCCCTTGACTGTTTACTGCACTTACGTTGTAAACATTTTTTGCAAATTCATGTAGTGCGTATCTCCCCGGAGATGAACGGCTCATTTGTACTTCAAGTACAGGCGTTTGAATATTACTAAATGTTGCTGATATTTGTGCTTCGTGATGCTCTGCATTATCAAATGAAACCTGATATAAAGTTTCGTTAGAGGCAAAAGCCCAAGAGCTAATGAAAAATATGGCAAGGGTGAGTAATTTTCTCATTGTCCATCCTATGAGTGATCAATTTTAAAGGGGTAAAGTGTAGTGATTAATGGTGTGTGAATACAAGTAAAAATTGTATACATTTTTAGTAATACCTATGAGATTCGTCATAACCAATTGGTTTTATTGTTTTATTTTAGATAAAAGGTAAGTCTTGTAGATGTTCTAAGAGAAAATCAATAAGTGTTCTTACTTTTGAGGGTAAGTGTCTATTTGCTGGATAAACAGCATAAGCATTAAGGCTGGTTAATTGAAAGTCGGTGAGAATTGGCGTTAAGCTGTGATCTTGAATGTTCTTCCAAACAAAAAAGTGAGGTGTTTGAATTATTCCATGACTTGATAAAGCCATTTTTTGTAAAAATTCTCCATTGTTAGCAACACAATGTATTTTAGGTTGTCCGGTAATCCTTGTGCCATTACTATCAAGGAACGAGATGCTTTGGAAAGGGTTATTTTCATACTTTAATAATTTATGGTGCTTAAGTTCTTCTGGATTTTTTGGGGTTCCATGTTCTAGAAGATATTCTGGACTTGCGCAAATTAACTGCTTAATTTCTATTAATTTTTTTGCTTGTAAGTTTGAATTAGCTAATTCGCCAATACGAATTGCAAGGTCCATACCTGATTCTATTAAATCGACACGATGATCTGAAAAGTGAACTTGTAATTGAATATCAGGATTTTTTTGTATAAATAGGTCAAACGGTTCAGATAAGTACATTAGACCGAATGATAAAGGGACCGTTATTTTTAAAGGGCCAGAAAGGGCTAGCGTATCACTCGAAGTAATATTATTAAGTTCATCCACTTCATCAAGAATAAGTTTACTTCGTTGATAATATTGCTTACCTGCTTCGGTTATGCTTGATTTTCGTGTTGTTCGTGAAATGAGCTTGAGCCCTAATTTTTGCTCCAAAGCGGACAAACGTTTACTGACTGCCGACTTCGCTAGTCCTAACTGTTCCGCAGCAAGAGTGATACTACCTGCTTCAATAACACGTGCAAAAATTGCCATATCTTCTAATTGGCCCATAAAACACCCAATAGTTTCCAAAATGAGAATTATAATTTCATATATTTAATGTTTATTAACTAAAGTGCAACTATTAAAATTTGGTTAACTTTTTTAATACAATTTAGGAATATCCATGACCGCAGTAACTAAACTTAGACTATCAGAGCGTTATGCTCAGAAAGCAGCATTTATGCTAGCGCCTTTAGGGAGAATATTCATAGCCTTAATTTTTGTAATGTCAGGAATGAATAAAATATCTCAATATTCAGCTACTCAAGCTTATATGGATATGATGGGGGTACCTGGATTTTTGCTTCCTTTGGTTATTGCTTTAGAAGTTGTGGCTGGCATATTTATTATAATTGGTTACCAAGTGAGAATTTCAGCGTTGTTATTAGCGGGTTTTACTGTGTTATCTGCTCTTATGTTTCATGCTGATTTTTCTGACCAGTTACAGATGATTAGTTTTATGAAAAATATTGCGATTGCTGGCGGTTTTCTTATGCTTGTTGTACATGGTGGTGGTGCAATGTCACTTGATAATAGACAACAGGCGTAGTGCTATTTTTCAACATATTTAAAAAATATGTATATATTGTAAAGAATCAATCGGAGGTATTGTATGGCAATCACTCGTGAATTAATTGCTATAACTAAAGGTATGGCAGCATCTGATGGTGCGGGGGTTAAGTTAACAAGACTTATCGGAAGCCCTGATTTAAATTTGCTTGATCCTTTTTTACTGCTAGATTCGTTTGAATCAAGTAGTGCTGATGATTATTTAGCCGGCTTTCCACCTCACCCTCACAGGGGTTTTGAAACCGTTACTTATATGCTTGAAGGTAAAATGAGACATAAAGATAGTGCGGGAAATGAAGGAGTAATATCGAATGGCGGAGTTCAGTGGATGACCGCAGGTAGCGGTATTATTCATTCTGAAATGCCAGAGCAAGAATCAGGCATGATGCAGGGTTTTCAACTGTGGGTTAATTTACCTAAAGTGGCTAAAATGTCAGCACCAAACTATCAAGAGTATGATGCTAAAGATATTGCACATGAAAAAAGCTCTAGCGGTTCTATCGTTAAAGTTATTGCCGGTATCACAGATAACGCAACGCAAGGCGTAATTAAAAATGATTATGTTCGTCCAAGCTATATGGATGTAGATTTGCCAATATCAGAAATGTTTACTCAAACTGTTCTGGCGGAAGAAAATAGCTTGGTATATGTCATTTCTGGTGAAGTACTTATTGGAGAGAAACAAAAAAAATTATCAGCTAAACATCTGGGAGTGTTAAGTAAAGGAGAAAAGGTGCTTGTTATTGCAAGTCAACAGGCGAGGTTTATTTTTTTATCAGCATTACCACTTAATGAGCCGATAGCAAGAGGGGGGCCGTTTGTCATGAATACACAGGCTGAAGTTGAACAAGCGTTTAGCGATTATCGTAATAATTGCTTTATAAAGTAAGCTATTTACCCAGGTTGGGGTTATTTAAATTATTAAAAAACCTGCCGAAGCAGGTTTTTTACTTTGATCAACATTTATTGATGTTTATCTAGATAATTTATTTTTTATCCCAGCAAAGTTCTTCTCGACATACTGTAGTATCTTGTAGCGCATTGGTGTAATTTTCTTCTCTATGCGCTTGACCAAAATTTCTGGTAACTAATCGTGGAGATCTGTTGTCAATAAGTAACACTTTATAGGTATGTACCAAGTCATCTTTAGTTAATGAGGTAACAGCCTCTGACAATAATTCCCGTCTATTAAAGTCGGTATAGCCAGTGGCTAATTCCCCCCATAAGCGCGATGTTCTGCTGAGTAGGTTTTTATCTTTTTTATTGATATTGGTTAATAAACTATCTATGTTTTTCTCAAAATCAGCGTCAGACATATCGGCGAGTACTTGGTACTGTGACTCAATAAATTTATTGATGCGTTTTTCTAGCTCTACGGGACCAACTTTTGACGATTGCACATAAAAGTTAAGGGTTGGTAGGTTTTCTGTGCTACTGCCTGAAGCGCCCACTATGTAGCCTAATTGTTGTTTAGTACGTAATTCATTGAAAAAAGCCGCACTTAATACTTGCCCAAGAATTTGTGTTTTTGCGATATTTTGCATATTACTTTGCATTGGGTAAGAGACAACAATCGCAGAGTCATCATGAGCTATGTCTAGTTCCACCACCTCATTTTCGTTCGAGTCCATTTGACGGATATGGGCTTTAAAACCCTCGCTAATATTGTTATCGCGGATAAAGCTTTGTCGTAAGTTGCTTGCGATAGAGATTGCTTCATTTTTACTAGTATTCCCGTGCGTTAAGACTTTGATAGAAATATCACTTAACAATGTATTCATATAGCGCTTTAAATCAGCAAGGTGAATGGGCTCTAAGGCATCAGCTAATTCAGCATTAGAATAAGGATCTATACCAAATTCTCGACGAGAACGTGAAAAAACTTGGTTAATCGGTCGGTTTAACGCTGAGTTTTTCCAATCACGAACTAAACTTTCTTTGATCATGTCAAACTTATCTTGGTTGATATCAAAATCGATAATGGCTTTATTTATTGCTTTAATTAGTTCAAGTTGCTTATCGTTATAGCCGCTGATGGTATAGCCTAAGCCTTTATTTGAACTGAATAAGCCGTAACTTAACCCTGCAAGTTTAGCGTTATAGCCATAAGCATTTAATTTATCTTCGATCAAACGGTCCGCTAATGCTATTTGTGCTCGATTTTTGACATTATCACCTGCAAATGGAGATTCTATTCGCATATAAACGCTTGATTTAGGCATATTGAAGCTAGTGTCTTGGTAGTGCCATAAAGTTAAACCTGACTCTTTGACGATGATTTCAGGTTTCGTATCAATATTTGCACTTCTAACTGAAATATCTTCTGCGATAAATGGGTTTAAAGCGGGTAGTTGCATGGTTGCATCAGCACTTGCATTTTGCCATTGTTCTAGTGTGGCAGGTGCTATTTTGTTAATTGCATAACCAACATCATATAATGGCTCGTGTTGATCTGTTTCTACATTAGGGCTTACAAGAGTTTGCTGCATATTGTAGGGTGATAATTGCGTTAAAAACTTGTGAGTCAGTTCGGCATCAAAGGCTTGAAATTGGTAGTCGGTATTTAGCAAGTTACGTGGTGGGGTATTTTGTAATACGGGTGCTAATTGGTACACCGTCGACATTGGGTTACCTTTTTCTTGAAAGGTAAAGTCAAGTTTTGCGATGTCTTTTATTTCGTTGTAATAGGCTTGGGTAACACCTTTTTGTTTAATTAAATCAATATACTGAAAAATTTGTTCGGTAATACCATCAACATCTTTTATGCCTGAGGGTGTTAATTCAACACTGATTTTAAAAACATCCATTGCTTCTGAGTCACTTTTGTAAGCTGACAGTGACTCAATAAGCCCTTGTTTATTTAATCGAGAATATAATGAGTTCTCACCTTCATGCCCTAATAAATGAGAAACAATAGCTAAAGGCTTTTTAGCGCGATATTGATGAGTGTCTGAAATAGGAAAAGTGAGTGTTAATAAGCGCATTTCTCGTAAAGGTTCGATGGTTACACGCGTCGCTTTTTCTTTTTCTGTTAATAATTCCCGAGTTAGTACTGGTTTAGCTTTACCATTATTTTTAACTGCCGAAAATTTACTACGTACCATAGTTTCGACTTCGCTAAGAGGACTGTTGCTTAATACTACCAATGACATACGGTGCGCAGAATAATGCTCGTTGTATGCTTTTAGTAATGCATCGTAAACGTCTTCATCTTCGCGATCTGCTAAAGTGTTTAAGTTACCTACACTAAATTTACTGTATGGATGCGCATTGTTAACTGCTTGGCGGCTAGCTTCGCGAATACGTCTGCTGTCTTCTTTTATTTTGACTGAATATTCAGAGTCTACGGCATTTTTTTCGCGTTCAACAAAGCTACGTTCCATTGTTGGTGCAATGAAAAATTGGGCAAAACGGTCAAGAGCTTCGTCAAAGGCTTCATTTTTCACATCAAAAAAGTAATTAGTATCTTCAGGGGCTGTGTAGGCATTTGATGAACCGCCGTTTTCTTTCAAAAATTTATTATATTCACCAGCATCAGGGTATTTCTCAGTGCCCAAAAACAACATATGTTCAAGAAAATGTAAAAGTCCTTCACGGCCTTCCGGCGAATGAAATGCACCTACTGATATATCCATAGCCGCGGCCGATTTTTCGGTGGTTGGATCTGAAATCATTAAAACCTTCAAGCCATTGTCTAATAACATATATTGATATTGACGTTGATCTGATTGGCTTTTTATTATTTGTTCGCTGCTTATTGATTGATTTGGAGAGTTATCAACACTAGGCGTATTTTGACAAGCGGCCAAGGAAAAAAGTAGAGCGAGGGAAATGGCAGTGGGTTTAAATGGTTTCATCAATATTCACTTATTATTTATGCTATTACTAAAGGCAGTTAATTCTACTAGTGTAGTGAATTGCGCTTTAATATGAATGGGCTATTTGTAACAATTAATTAACCGGTAAATTTAAAGGTTTGAACTACGAAATGCAAAAAAATCGTCATAGTTTGAATTTTAAGCAAATATGGCTAACACTTAATGTAGTTAATCATCACTTATTAAAAAAGCGTTGAAGATATGCCAGAGAATTTACGGAAAAATGAAAGCGGTTCAGTTTCTGAAAAAGAATCTCCAATTGTCGTTATTAAACGAGAAATACCTAGTTTAGCGGGTATACCTTTGCATAAGCATAAACGTGGGCAGCTTTATTTTGTTCAAAAAGGCGTGATTGCGATAATTACTTCACAAGGCCGTTATATTGCGGCTCCTAATCAGGGAGTCTGGGTACCAATGGGACAAGAACATGAAGTTATCGCTAAAACAGATACGCAATTAATTCATTTTTATTTGGCTCCTGAGCAATGTGAAAATACGCCTGAGCAGTGTGTAACCCTTCAAGGGTATGCTTTCTTTAGCGCGATTGCTTTAGAAGCAAGCACAATATCTAATGATTACACTTGGAAAGGAAGTGACGGACGATTGTTAAGGCTGATAAGAGATCGAATTTGTCAGGCTGATTGGTTAGATACCTATTTGCCTTATCCTCAAGATGAACGCTTAAAATTGATTGTTGAACGACTACAAAAGCATCCGGCAATTAAAAGCGATTTAATTGCTTGGGGTAAGTTTGTTAGTGCATCATCACGCACACTTACACGTCGATTTAAAATTGAAACGGGGATGACGTATAGTGATTGGCGTCAACGCTTAAATGTTCAAATAGCGATAAAGCATATTGTGCTTGGCGATAGCATAAATGAAATAGCTAAAATGCTGGGTTATGAATCGAGCTCTGCTTTTATTTATATGTTTAAAAAACAAGTGGGTGTTACGCCCAATAATTATCTAAATATTTGTTAATAATTGAGTTGTTAGCTATTTATAGGCATCGACAGCGAGTGCTAGATTATATCTTTCGATGCAACTTTGGCAAATACAGCTTTTTCGTTTGAATTGTGGTTCTACCATATCAATTACGTCTTGAGGTATTTCAGCTGAATAACACCAGCACTCTCCAGGTTGATGAGCCTGACATAAGTTTTTGTTACGACAAAGAGGGCAAGTTGTGTCATCAATTTCTTTATCACTATTTTGAGACATATCACTCATAAGCCAAGCCTTTTTTGAGAGTAATCATTAATGTAAAGATTAATGATAGTATATTGAGTAATCTAGTCTATTATTTTATTGCAAAAGAATTGTAGTCATTAAGTTGTGTCTATAATCAATAAAATGGTCTTACTGAAAGGAATATTCATGAAATTTATAGCACTGTTATTTGTTTGTTTTAGCTTTAATGTTTTTGCTGAAAAGACACTTTCTGGAGAGATATCGCAAACGCAATCGGTTGAAAAGGCGGTTAATTATTATTTAGACGGTAGCAAGTTAGGGGATCCTGATATTGTTGCTAAAGCCTTCCATGAAACAGCTAAAATTCAGGGAGTTAAAGACGGGGCGCTTAAAACTTATGAATTGGAACAATTTTTAGGGTTTTTCAGTAAAGATAAGCCTGGGACACACATCACGAGTATTATCGCTGTAGATATAGAAAATACTGCTGCATCAGTAAGGGCTGAATGGGATATGGGGACTTGGAAATATGTTGATTATCTTTCATTATTAAAATTTGGTGATGAGTGGAAGATTGTTAATAAAATATATACAGTAGTGCAAAAGTAAATACTGTAATAATTAGGCTTACTAGATAAACTGCTAATTGCTTTATTGAAAAGATGTAAATGAATAAGATAATAGAAAAATATTTAGATAAAGCTTTTGGCTCTACTTTGCTTGATGATTTACGCTTAGTGCTTGATAGTGGTATTAATTTGCTTGATCTACTTAATACTAAGACTATCCGTCACCCTGAAAGTGAAATTAATTTTCGCAAACAGTTAATCGTTCAAAAAGTAAAAGCTGTTGTTTCCTCTAAGTTACCTACCTTAGCGACTGAACAGAGTAAAAGTGATAAAAAACCGCGAGTGCTCTTTATTAACGGTATTGTTACGCCTTATTCTGTTGCTAAGCATCAAGCGGATATTTTAAATAAAGCAATTAGGCAGGATGTTGCGTTAATTTATAATGAAACTGATGGGCTATTTCAAGATTTACTTGAATGTAATCAAGGACGCTCTGGTGTATTAACTGATGTGGCACAGCGAATGCTTGAGGCGATTGAAGCACAATTGTTAGAAGAGGGAGAATTAACCATTGTGGCTTATTCACAAGGTGCAATAATTTCTACATCGGCGTTAATTGAGCTCGCAAAAAATGCAACAGAAGAAGATTTGTCACGTATTCGCTATATTACCTTTGGCGCAGGTTTTAAAACCAGTGTTTTATCGACACATATCTATTGTGAACATTTCGCAAATAGTGATGACCCTGTTACTTGGTTGGGTTTACAACACATAGATTTTCCATATAGCGGCGAGCTTTTTATCAGACAAGCAAAGGGCCACTTTCTCATTGCTGATTACTTAATTCCTATGATGAATGGCGCTACTTATGGTGATTCATGGTTTGAAAAACAAATTCACCTTAGTGATCACCAAACGCCATCTTCAGTCTTACCTTGATATTTAATATCGCTTTGTTTAAATACGAGCGACTTTTTCGCGGCTAATTTAGTTTGGTAATCTTTTGTTAAAGCTACGATCGTGGGGGTGAGTAAAATTATTGCAGTAATATTTACTAACGTCATTAAGCCTAATGCCATATCTGCCATTGCCCATACTTGCTTTAATGTCGCACTTGAGCCCCAAAGTACCATGCTTAAATAAGCGCAGGTATAAAGAGTACGGCCCAACGTATTGTCGAGTTTAAATAAATGTAAATTACTTTCGGCATACGCGTAATTTGCAACAACAGAAGTAAATGCAAACAGTGAAATGGCAGCGGCAACAAAGTAAACACCACCAGCGCCTAAATGGGTTGTCATAGCATCTTGAGTTAACCTTATGCCTTCCATCTCTCCAGAAATGGGTAAATCAGCCAAAAGCACAACAACTGCGGTACAAGTACAAAGCACTATGGTATCTAAAAAGACGCCCAGCATTTGTACATAACCTTGGGTTACCGGGTGATTAGGATTAGGGGATGCACTTGCTGATGCATGAGGTACACTACCAGCACCCGCCTCGTTGGAATATAAGCCTCGTTGAATCCCATTTTTAATGGCTGCGCCAAGGGCACCAGCACCCGCTTCCTGTAAACCAAAAGCAGAACTAAAAATATCGACTAGCATAGCCGGAACTGCGCTAATATTTATTAGGGTAATAACTAGAGTGGTAGCGATAAATGCAACGCCCATAAAAGGCACAACTAATTCAGCAAAGCGGGCAATACCTTTTAACCCACCGACAACAATGCTGCCTGCGAGTAGAGTAATCATTAAACCTGAATAAAATGTTGGAATTTCAAAAGCATGATTGAGTGCATCGGTAATTGTATTGGCTTGCATTGCACTAAAACTGAAGCCATAACCAAGAAATAAACAAAGTGCAAATAAAATTGCAAACGGACGATTATTTAAGCCCATTTGAATATAATATGCAGGCCCGCCACGGAACTCTTTTTTATCGTCGCGTATCTTATAAAGCTGTCCTAAAATACTTTCAGCAAAGCCTGTTGCCATACCTAATAGAGCAATAACCCACATCCAAAAAACAGCGCCACTGCCACCTAAAGAAATGGCCATAGAAACACCTGCTAAATTTCCTGTGCCGACGCGGGCAGAAAGTCCGGTGCAGAGCGCTTGAAATGAACTTATCCCTGATGTATCACTTCTACTACTGCCTTTCATCACACTGAACATGTGTTTGAAGTGGCGTATTTGTATGAACTTTAATTTTAATGAAAACCAGAAACCCGCAATCACTAAAAGATAAATAAGTATCTGCCCAGATCCCCAAAGCCATTGATTTACATGGTTGACAGCAGTTATTACCATTAAATTATCTCATTGCAGTGTTTGTATTTAGGATAATAGTTAGATAGTAGTGCAATAACATTTAGTTTACAACGCATTACGTTTGTCATCGCAACGACATTTTATTGTCATTAAATCATCATAAAAAGCTGTTTGACTATCCTCTATTTTATTAATCATTAGTACAATTAAATAGGTAAGAGAATGAAATTAAGTAAGTTATTAATTGCAATGTCATTGATGGGGTTGGTATCAGCATGTACGCTTGATGGTGACGACGGCGCAGCAGGAATGAATGGTGCTGATGGAAGCAATGGTCAAAATGGCGTTGACGGTATTGATGGTAATAATGCTCCAACAGGTTTAGCTATTTCTCTGGTAGGACGCGCAGTGCTCAATGCTGATGATCCTGAAGGCGCGGCTGAAATAGTCACTTACCAAACCTCTAAAAATTGGATTTATGCAGTTAATAGCTCTGTTAAGCCGGCGGTTGTTGAAGTGATTGATGCCAATGTATTGGATGCCGATGCGCTTGCAGCAGATAGTGAAGGTATTATTTCAGGAACAAACTTAGCGTCAATCTACACATTAAATTTACCTGAAACTGCAGGGTTAAATGGTGATGCCAATAGCATAGCTATTGATAATAATAATGAATTGTTAGCTGTTGCCATAGCCTCAGGTACACCTGGCATTAATGGGCATATAGCGTTCTATGATATTTCTGGAGCGACCCCTGCTTTCTTAAAAAATGTTGTTGTAGGTGATTTACCTGATAATGTGACTTTTAATCATGCGGGTACTAAAGTATTAGTGGCAAATGAAGGTGAGCCTTCAAATGATTATGTAATTGACCCTGAAGGTTCTATTTCTGTTATTGATATTACTTCAGGCGTACCAGCTGATACAGCGATAAGTATTGAATTTACACAATATAATGAGATGCAATCTGAGCTTGAAGCGCAAGGAATGAAATTTTCAAACCCATCAGGGCAAATGATTAAAGGTGAGCTGAGAAATTACACGGTTGCTCAAGATCTTGAACCTGAGTATATCGCTATATCTGAAGACGACACTACTGCCTATGTGACTTTACAAGAAAATAATGCGATAGCAATTGTTAACCTAGCTGATAATACGTTGCAAATAAAAGGGCTTGGCTTTAAAGATTGGAGCCAACACAAACTGGATGTATCAGATAAAGATGGTGGTATTAATTTTTCAAGCTACCAGAATTTGTTTGGTATGTACCAACCCGACACTATCGTGAGCTATTCATGGAAGGGTGCTAATTTTGCAATATCAGCTAACGAAGGCGATGGTCGTGAATATATCGCATTCGAAGGTGATGCTGAAGAAGATGCAGGGAAAGCTACCTGTGAAAGTGACTTCCCACAAGGGAGTTATGACTGGGATGATGGCGAAGAAATTTGTATCGCATTTACTGATGAAGTACGCGCAAAAGATCTAGAAGATTATGGTGTGGTAAGCGCTGATTTAGATGCCTATATATCAGCAAATGGCGGCAACGATGGTTTAGGTCGATTAGTTGTTACCAATGCTTTAGGTAAAAATGAACAAGATGAATACAGCAAGCTTTATACCTATGGTGCCCGTTCATTTACCATTTGGGATAATAATGGTTTAAAAGTATTTGATTCAGGTGACGATATTGAGCGAGTTACTGCTTCAATTCATGGAGAATCATTTAACAATAATGAAGATGAAAATGAAGGTGACACACGCTCAGATGCAAAAGGTCCAGAACCTGAAGCGTTAGCTATCGGAAAAATAGGTACTCAAACCTATGCCTTTATTGGTTTAGAGCGTATGGGTGGTATTTTAGTTTATAACGTTACTAACCCATATAATGTTAATTTTGTTGAATATTTTTATAATAGAGGCTTAGTTGCTGGTGCCGATATAACTGGTGACTTAGCACCTGAAGGTATGAAGTTTATCTCAGCAGAGCAAAGCCCAACCAACGAAGCATTATTGATTATTGGTAATGAAATTTCTGGTTCAGTCGCCGTATGGCAAATTAAAGAGCAGTAAATTCAACAACACTAAACGAAAACCAATAGCTATGCTGGTTTTCGTTTTTCATTTTTAAGCTCAGTCTTTAATGTCACTCTGCGTGTTTAACAAAGCAATCATTTCATCTTCGGCTATGGGTTTTGCAAATAAGAAGCCTTGTCCTAAGGTGCATTCATTGGAGCGTAAAAATTGTTCTTGGCTTATTGTTTCAATACCTTCGGCAACAGACTTTAAACCTAAGGCGGCAGACAAAGATAATACGGCTTTTATAATGGCTTGTGTTTGTGGCTGTTCATTTAAATTGAGTACAAAAGAACGGTCTATTTTTAACGAATCAATCGGTAATTTAGCAAGTCGCTCTAGTGAAGAGTGGCCGGTGCCAAAGTCATCAATTGAAATTTGTACCCCTAATGCTTTTAGCTGAGTGAGTTGGTCAATAACTATGTCATAGTCCATCATCACAACATTTTCGGTAATTTCAATTTCAATATATTCAGGTGCAATATTGAATAATAATAAAGCCTGTTGAACATCTTTAAATACATTTGCTTGTGAAAAGTGATGGCCAGAAATGTTCACGGCAATAGGTACGCAGAATTTATTTTCTGCTTGTAATTTACTAATGAGTTGAGCGCAGGCATTTAATACATAACGACCAATATTAACAATAAGTCCCGCATTTTCGGCAATGGCAATGAACTCATCAGGTGGTATTGGTCCTAACTCGTGATGGGTCCATCGCAGTAGAGCTTCCATACCAACAATTTTATTATTAGTTAGATCATATTTAGGTTGGAAAAAAACTTTTAATTCTTGGGTTTCAATTGCTTGTTTTAGGCAATGTTCAATTTTTAACTGTCGTTGCATGCATTGTAAAAAGTCAGCCGTATAAAATTGTATGCGTTTTTCGCCTGCTTTAATTGCATGTAATGCCATATCCGCTTGGTTAATTAATTCTTCAGGATCGCTACTATTGTTGGGAGCGATGGATACGCCAATATTAATACCTAAAAATAATTCATGGTCCTGTACTGCGAAGGGGTCGATGAAACTGGCTAAAATATTATCAAGTAAGGTGTTTAGTTTTTGTACATCATCAAATGGGTAGATAATGACAAACTCATCGCCACCTAAGCGTCCTAAAAATGTATTGGTAATAACAGATTGTAAGCGTTTTACTCCGGCTAACATTAATTGATCACCAGTGACGTGATCATACACATCATTAACTTTTCTAAAACCGTCTAAATCAATAAATATCACGGCACACTTTTGTTGTGTTGTGGTTAAAAGTGCAACTTCATCACGCAACTTTTGTAATATATTGAGTCTATTGGGTAAGTTAGTTAGATGATCACACATGGCCAACTTTTGCATTTTACTCTGAGTGGCAATGTTGGCTGAAATATCATCAATAGCATGAATGAAATAATCAATATTGTTAGCGACTGATGCGAGGCGAATAGATGTTTGCATAACCGGAATAAGCTGGGCGTCATTATTTTGATACCACAGTTCAGTTTCAGTGTGTTCAGTGCTTTTAATATGAGCCCAAGTATTTTTGAAAAACTGTTTATTGTGCAAGGAACAATATAGCTTTTGTAAGCTTTCGCCTTTGAGATCTTCACTAGTATAGCGTAGTAATGCAGAAGCTTTATCGCTGATTTCAACAATAAAACCATCAATATCCGTTAAAATAATTGCTTGATCAAGTGAGTTCACCAATCTAGAAAAAGTCGAATTTAGCTGACTTTTTCTCTCTTGGAGCTTGATTTGCGTTGACTTTCCATCCTTAGTTAGTCCTATTATTTCTTGAATAGCCATAATCCATGGCTGCTCCAGATTTTTTGAAGAACTCACACTACTACCTAACAACAATTATGAAACTATGACGATTAGTTTCAGAAAATAGGAACTGCATTGTAAAGCTTATTGGTTAAATATCAATCATTTTGTCATAATTGCATTGATGTGAGTTTTAATTAATTAAGTAAATGAAAAGTAAGAGAATAGAATAAAGCCCTCGCAAAACGAATGACAGCGTCAGTTTCGTTGGTATAAAAAACTTTACAAAGTGTTTACATAAAGTAGAAATATTAGGAAATATAGACAAATAGCTTGGTCAATTGGCAAAGTGTGAGACAATTTAGGCTGTAATCACAACATATGGCTATATATGAAACTTTTAGTTCGTAATTTATCACGCTCAACAACAGAGCAAGAAATTCGTTTATTATTTACCGCTCACGGCACTGTTAATGAATGTACACTAGTACTTGATCAAACAACAGGTAAGTCTAAAGGCTTTGCTTTTGTTGTAATGCCTAATGAAAGTGAGGCTAATAGTGCCCTTACCGCTTTACATGAAACCCGAGTGGCTAAAAATAGAATTAGAGTCAAAATCGCACAATAACCTAAATGTTTTAGCAATACTGTTTATAGCATATACCTGAATAACCGTAGAATTTCACTTGCTAGTGTTGATGGTTCTATATTACCATTTGAGGCTCTTGTCGGAGTGCCATATGGCTGAGATCGCGTAAGCGGGATCCGTAGAACCTGATTCAGACTAATATCTGCGAAGGAAACAAGGTAAAAGTTACCCTACCTGAGATCTACACTCCGTCTTTTATATTTTGCTATGCGTTGCATAGCCTAGATAATATTGAAAGGCTGAAAATGACTAAACCAACTCGTAAAGAAAATCGCCAAGCGGCACAACAATTTCTTGATAATTGTGCCAATCAAAGCTTCCCTAACTCCGAAAAAGTATATGTATCAGGCCAGTTACATCCCATCAGTATAGGGATGAGAAAAGTCTCATTATCAGGTTCGCTTATTGGCGGCACTAAAGATAAACCTATTCTGGTGCCTAACGAGCCTATTGAAATATACGATACTTCAGGACCATATACCGATCCAAATGTAAATGTTGATGTGCAAAAAGGCTTACCCAAATTACGTCAATCATGGATTGAAGGAAGAGATGATACTGATGAACTCGCCAATATTAGCTCTCGATACAGCCAACAACGACTAGCAGATGAAGGACTGGAGCATATACGCTTTGAAAATTTGCCGAAAGTTCGACGCGCTAAAGAAAACGCTAATGTTACGCAAATGCATTATGCTAGACGTGGAATTATTACCCCTGAAATGGAATATATTGCGATTCGTGAAAACTTTAAACGTCAACAGTTTAAGGAGGACGCTTTACATCAACAACATCCAGGAAATAGTTTTGGCGCAGCGATCCCTAAACAAATTACGCCGGAATTTGTGCGTCAAGAAGTTGCAGCAGGGCGAGCAATTATCCCTGCAAACATTAATCATCCTGAAGCCGAACCTATGATTATTGGCCGTAATTTTCTTATTAAGGTTAATGCAAATATTGGTAATTCAGCCGTATCATCTTCAATAGAAGAAGAAGTTGAAAAGCTTGTTTGGTCAACCTTATGGGGGGCTGATACGGTTATGGATTTATCGACAGGGCGCTATATACATGAAACTCGTGAATGGATCATTCGTAATTCGCCGGTGCCTATAGGTACCGTGCCTATTTATCAAGCCTTAGAAAAAGTAAATGGTGTTGCAGAAGATCTAACTTGGGAAATTTTTCGCGATACATTAATAGAACAAGCCGAGCAAGGAGTTGATTACTTTACCATTCATGCAGGTGTGTTATTACGTTATGTGCCGATGACGGCAAAACGTGTAACAGGTATCGTATCGCGAGGCGGTTCTATTATGGCTAAATGGTGTTTATCGCATCATAAAGAAAACTTTTTATACACCCACTTTGAAGATATTTGTGAAATTTGCAAAGCCTATGATGTGTCATTTTCATTAGGTGATGGCTTACGCCCAGGCTCTATTGCCGATGCTAATGATGAAGCCCAATTTAGCGAATTACGTACTTTAGGGGAATTAACAAAAATTGCTTGGCAACATGATGTGCAAGTGATGATTGAAGGTCCTGGGCATGTACCTTTACATATGATTAAAGAAAATATGGAAGAACAACTTAAACATTGTGATGAAGCGCCTTTTTATACATTAGGGCCTTTAACAACCGATATTGCGCCAGGCTATGATCATATTACCTCAGGTATCGGTGCCGCTAATATTGGTTGGTATGGCTGCGCTATGTTGTGCTATGTCACACCTAAAGAGCATTTAGGGCTACCCAATAAAGAGGACGTTAAAGAAGGATTAATTACTTATAAAATAGCCGCCCATGCTGGCGACTTAGCAAAAGGTCATCCCGGGGCGCAAATTCGAGACAATGCCTTGTCTAAAGCACGTTTCGAATTTCGTTGGCATGATCAGTTTAATTTAGGGTTAGATCCTGAGCGGGCGAGAGAATACCATGATGAAACCTTACCGCAAGAATCAGGAAAAGTAGCACACTTTTGTTCAATGTGTGGGCCAAAGTTTTGCTCTATGAAGATTAGCCAAGAAGTTAGAGAGTACGCGGCTAAACAGGAAGGCGACATTCAGATTCAAATGGTTGATGTGAAAGCTGAGTTTGATCACCGTGAGCTTGAACAACAAGCAACGCAAGGAATGCAAGACAAATCGGCAGAGTTTAAAGCCAAAGGCAGTGAATTATACCATACGGCGCAATAGGAGCCGTTATGAGTAATATTGCGGTTGTAGGTAGTGGGCTTGTTGGCCGGTTGTTGGCGTTACTCCTTATCCAGCAAAATAAAACTGTGGTGAGTAACGTCAGTTTATTTGAGAAAAATGCGCTATTAACCCCTGAAAGTACAGGGCTTATAGCTGCAGCAATGGTATCACCTGTAGCTGAGTCAGTCACCGCAAGTGAACATATTACGGTGATGGGTCAGCGCTCTTTAGCGCTATGGCCTAAACTCCTTTCTTGCTTGGCAATCAAACAGGCTTGGTGGCAGTTAGGCACGATTGTAGTCGCTCATCGACAAGATATGTCAAATTTAACGCATTTCCAACAACGTCTAAAGTCTAACAATGAAGCTGATAGTGCCGAGATGAATGCAGATGATTTAATCGCACTTGAACCTGAACTAGCACAACAATTTAATCAAGGGCTTTTTCTACCCTCTGAAGGTCATGTTGATAATCAAGCATTGTACCGACAAAGTGCGCAGCAAATTCAAGAGAGCGACATTAATCTTTTCGAACACACGGCAACTAGAATAATTGATAACACAATTCATTTACCAAGCGGTGAAAAGCAGGTGTTTGATTGGGTGATTGATTGTCGAGGGTTGGGCGCATCTCAGCAATTGATCGATCCAAAAGCAACATTGCGAGGGGTTAGGGGCGAGGTTGTTAGAGTACGAGCACCGCAGGTTAAGCTTTTGCATCCTATTCGTGTAATGCACCCTCGCTATCCCCTGTATATCGTACCTAAAGGAAATAATGAGTATGTGATTGGTGCAACAGAAATTGAATCTGACAGCGAACAAGCTATCAGTGTTCGTTCCGTGCTTGAGTTGCTTTCAGCCGCTTATAGTGTGCATTCTGGATTTGCAGAAGCTGAGGTTTTAGCTATGCAAACAGGATTAAGACCGACATTACTTGATAATGAACCGTCAATAACCGTTCTAAATAAATCAATACAAATTAATGGCTTGTATCGCCACGGCTATTTGCTAACACCCTATATTCTCGAACAAGTCTTGCAATTGTTGCGTTCATTTGACTCGTTTTGTGCAGATCAATGGCAGGTTTATTCTGAAATAAGTAGTGAATTTTCAATAGATGATGTTGTCACTGATAGCGGATTCGACCACAAGTTAATTACTGTCTTTAATGGAGGAAATGAGTATGCGCATAATGATCAATAACATTGAGCATCTTGTTGATAATAGTGAACTCGTTGAAATAATAAAGCAATATGGGGCAAAAGCACCATTTGCCGTTGCTATTAATGGTGAGTTTGTCGCGAAATCAAATTACGCAACGACGCAGGTTCAACCCGACGACTTAGTTGATATTGTTTCGCCTATTTTTGGTGGGTAATGTGGACTTATAATGAAAAATAGCAATAAGTTAATTATTTATGGACAAGAATTTTCAAGTCGTTTGTTAATTGGCAGTGCGCTCTACCCATCTCTTGATGTTATGAAAGCTGCAATAGTAAAAAGCGAAAGTGAAATTGTGACGGTGTCATTACGCAGGCAAAATCCTGAGAACAATGGTGGCAATATTTTTTGGCAAGAACTACAGTCGCTGGGATTAACTTTATTACCAAATACTGCTGGCTGTCATAGTATGAAAGAAGTTGTAAATTTGGCGAAAATGTCACGGGAGTTATTTCAAACCGATTGGATCAAGCTCGAATTAATTGGCGATGAATATAATTTACAACCCGATCCAATGAATTTAGTTGCTGCGGCTGATATTCTGTTAAAAGACGGCTTTAAAGTGCTTCCTTATTGTACTGATGATTTGGTGATATGCCGTCGACTTGCAGACTGTGGTTGTGAAGTGATTATGCCTTGGGGGTCTCCGATAGGTACAGGGCAAGGCTTAGCTAATCCACAAGCATTATCTGCGATACGTCATCGTTTGCCAGATACGACACTCATTATTGATGCGGGCTTAGGCTTACCTTCGCATGCAGTACATGCATTTGAACTGGGCTATGACGCGATTCTATTAAATTCTGCTATTGCGCAAGCGACAGATCCTATCACAATGGCCAGTGCATTTTCGTATGCATGCAAAGCAGGCCGAGCAGGATATTTAGCGGGTCGAATGCCTGAACGGCAAGTAGCTCAGCCGAGTACGCCAATTATGGGGATGCCATTTTGGCATCAAGATTAAACATACTGAATAAGATTATTTTATGAACAACTCCATTGTATGGACAATTGCTGGGTCTGATTGCACAGGTGGCGCGGGGATTCAGGCAGACTGTAAAACATTACATAACTTAGGTGTGCAAGCATGTACGGTTATTACTGCGGTAACGGCGCAAAATTCTTCAGGTGTATTAGAAATTAATTCAGTGAGTAGTGAGGTTTTGGCGAGCCAACTTAACGCGTTAGCACAAGAGTTACCTGCTCAGGTTATTAAAATTGGGTTATTAACTAATATTCAACAAGTTGAACAAATCGCTGACATGTTAGCTTTTTATAAAGGCAACTGGCAGCAATCCCCCGTTGTTGTTTATGACCCAGTGGCTATTGCGTCAAGTGGCGACCATTTAACGGAAGAAGATATTTTAGTGGCGATCAAAACCAAGCTTTTACCGTTAGTTGATGTATTAACACCCAATAACAAAGAAATGCAGAACTTATCGGGTGTTTATGCCTTTTCTTGGCAGTGTTTAGAAAGAGCCGCACAAGCGTTATTAGACTTAGGCGTTGGTAGTGTTGTGATTAAAGGGGGACATATTGACATCGACACTAGTTGCTGTGTTGATTATTGTACTGATGGTGAACACCATTACTGGTTATCGAGTAAGCGCATTAGTAATACTCAAGATCATGGTACGGGTTGTACCTATGCCTCAGCGCTCAGCGCTTGCTTAGCGCAAGGTTATTTATTACGAGATGCGGTAACGATCGCTAAGGCTTATATTAATCAAGGTTTAACTAGAACACAGCAATATAAAGGACAATATGGGGCGGTTTGGCAAGGAAATTGGCCCACTAATGCTGAGTATTTTCCCCAGGTTTTAGTCAACAACTCGAACTTAGCGAATAAACTTGAGTGGGAAGGCACTAGCACTGATATAGGTTATTATGCAGAAAAGTTTGCATCTATTGATGAGAAAAAAATGGGTCTTTATCCCGTTGTTGATTCGGTTGAATGGGTTGAACGTTTATTAGTTGCTGGCGTACAAACTATTCAATATCGTGAGAAAAAATTAACAGGTTACTCATTAGAGCAAGCTATTGCACAAGTTGTAAAGCTAGGCAAGTTACATACTGCACAAGTATTTATTAATGATCACTGGGAGTTAGCCATTAAATGTCATGCATATGGTGTTCATTTGGGGCAAGAGGATATTGTAAAAGCTGATTTGCCTAAGATTAAAGCCGCAGGCTTGCGTTTAGGGCTTAGCACACATGGCTATTACGAATTCTTTCAGGCATTGGAATATCAGCCTTCTTATATTGCTATTGGTGCGATTTTTCCGACTAAAACAAAGGATATGACGGGGCAAATACAGGGTATTACTACGTTAAGTCGCCTCGTTAAAATGAATGAGGATATTCCTATTGTTGCTATTGGCGGAATTAATTTGGAAAATGCATCGGAAGTTCTGGCAACAAGCGTAGATAGTATTGCCGTTGTTACTGCGATTACCCATGCGGAAAGCCCTGAAGATGCCATTAAAAATTTCCAAGAGTTAATAATATGTCATTAACCGATAGAGAATATATGCGTTTTAGTCGCCATATTATGCTAGATGAATGTGGTGAATCAGGGCAATCGACAATAAAGAATGCTCATGTATTAATTGTGGGAATGGGGGGGCTAGGTTGCGCCGCAGCACAATATTTAGCTGCAGCAGGAGTAGGTACGCTAACTTTAGTAGACCATGATCAAATAGAGTTGAGTAATTTACAGCGACAAATATTATATACCGAAAAAGATATTCATAGTGCCAAAGTAGAAGTTGCTAAAATAAAACTAATGGCGATGAATTCACATCTAAACGTTAAAGCAGTTCACCAATCTGTTTTCAATATTAACTTAAATATGATGCTTAACAATATTGATGTCGTGCTTGATTGTACAGACAATATTTCTGCTCGGCATTTTATTAATCAAGCATGTGTTAATACCCAAACTAAGTTAGTGAGTGCTTCAGCCATTCAGGGGCAGGGACAGTTAATTAGCTTTGATTTTTCACAACATCGATCGCCATGCTATCAATGCCTTGTACCTGATAAAACACAAGTGGAAAGCAGTTGTAGTAGCTTAGGGGTGTTTAGTCCATTGCTTGGTGTGATGGGGAGTTTACAAGCTGCAGAAGTTGTTAAGTTACTATTAAATCAACATCAAACTCTGAATCAATTATTGTGTTTTGACTCATGGAAAATGGAATTTAAGTCAATAAGCTTAAAAGCTGATTTAGACTGTGAATGTTGTGGCGAATAGGATAAGAGCAATTATAGATTGTCCAATTCAGCTTTTACCCAACTAATGGCTTCTTCTTGATCTTCAAAAATTTTGTAACCATGATACGGGTCACCGTGTTTTTGAAGCATATAATTTGGAATAAGAGGCGGATTTATAAATACTACATGCTTACAATTATTTTGTTCAGCCCATTTTTGTAAGTCTTGCAATGGTTGAATAACATCAGTACCTCCGCCTTCCCATGAAGACAAATTTACGATTCTAGCCCAAGGCTTTGCTGTTAATTCAGATGCGACTTTTTGCATATGCTCGGCATAATTTTTAGTTCGTTCAACATTCCAAGCGCCAAAGAGTTGTGATAACACAAAATTATCTTGAACTACTAATGTATAGTAACCATGCTCTAACATTTAACGACTCATTGGAAATATTGTACTGTATAGTTTGAAATATAGCAGAAGTAGATTATTAAAAGCTAGCAATTGTATAATGAATAGGTACTTGCTAAAAAGTGTTTATATCAAACCTAGTATTAGAGCACAGGCTATTGTAAATAGTAATACCGACACAAGTTGTTGAATGAAGCGAACAGTAACTTTCGTCAGTACTTTTTTACCGATAACCGCACCTAAAAATGCAGAAAGTGCTGCGCTAGCAACTATCCACCAATTGATTTCATCTACTTGGCGAAAATGTGATCCATAAATAGATAAGCGGGCGATATCGACCAAAACTGCAATCATTACCCCTGTGGCAATATATGCGTGTTTAGTCAAGCCTATTTTAAGTAAAAACATACTTCGAAATGCGCCTTGATGTCCCGAAAGTCCACCTAAAAAACCGCTAATAGCACCGCCCAAAGGGAGATATCTTTTATCAAAATTAAGCTGAGATATTTTGGGGGTTAATTCAATTATCAGTAATAAAATAATTAAGCCGCCAATGAATAAGTTAACAGTGGCTACCTGACGTTGAAATCCAAAAAAGCTGTAGTGAGTAATAAGATTAATAGCGCTAAAGTGTGTCAGTATCCATGCCCCGATAAATGCCGTAAGCAAAGCTGGCAAACCAAAGCGTAATAATACTGAACGATTAATATCATGCCACACTAGCACTAACTTAAAGGCATTATTTGCCAAGTGAACGATGGCAGTAATTGCAATAGCAACATCGACAGAGAAAAATAAAGCCACGATTGGCATAAGCAAGGTGCCAAGGCCAAATCCAGAAAAAAAGGTGAGTAGAGATGCAAGAAAGCTAACTACAACAATGATGATAAAGCTGAGCATATTTTAAATTACAGGTTGTTTTTAAGTTAGCTAAAAATAATAGCAGCACTAATTGCAGTGGTAGCCAATACAATTGATAGTATCAATTGCTTATGACGTTTTTGTTGCTGCAATTGTAATTGTATAAACATCTCTTGTTGTTGATGAATAAGCTGCTTATCTTTTTTTAAATAATCGTAAATTAAATCGGGAATTTCAGGAAGTTTTTCATTCCAAAAAGGTAAGTTATCTTTTACTTTATTAAATACAGCTTTAAACCCCATTTGCTCTTTTACCCAATTTTCTAAATATGGTTTGGCGGTTTGCCATAAATCGAGTTGTGGATATAACTGGCGCCCTAATCCCTCAATATATAATAAGGTTTTTTGTAGCAATACAAGCTGAGGCTGTACTTCCATATTGAAGCGACGAGCAGTATTAAATAAGTTCACTAATACTTGACCAAAAGATATTTCAGCTAAAGGTTTATTAAAAATGGGTTCACAAACAGTGCGAATAGCAAATTCAAATTCATCAACATTAGTGCCAGCAGGTACCCAACCTGAATCAACGTGTAATTGAGCCACTTTACGGTAATCGCGATTAAAGAAAGCGACAAAATTTTCGGCTAAGTAACGTTTATCTTCACGATTTAATGTACCTACAATACCACAATCAATCGCGATCCACGTTGGATCAGCGGGGTCATTAGCATTAACAAATACATTACCGGGGTGCATGTCGGCATGGAAAAAGCTATCACGAAATACTTGAGTAAAAAATACATCAACACCACGCTCTGCTAACAATTTCATATCAACGCCTAGATCATTCAGAGTTGAAATTTCGCCAACACCAATGCCGTATATACGTTCCATAACTAAGACATTTTTATGGCTATATTCACTGTATATATCGGGCACATATAAAATATTGTCGAGTTCTTTTCCTTGAGAAAAATTGCGTTTGAGCTGAATCGCATTAGCCGCTTCACGATTGAGATCTAATTCATCTAAAATAGTTTTTCGGTATTCTGCAACAACTTCTTTAGGTCGCAAGCGTTTACCATCAGGTAGCCAACTCGCCATAACACTTGCCATACGACTCATGACCTGTAAGTCGGCTTTAATCGTTTTTTCAATGCCAGGTCTTAATACTTTAATAACAATGTCTTTTTCTTCATTGTTTGTCGTTAATGTCGCGGTATGTACTTGAGCTATTGAAGCTGAGGCCAGTGGCTGTAAATCAAAATTTTGAAATACTAAATTGAATGTCTCGAGACCTATAGCATCGATAATAATTTGTTTGGCAAGTTGACCGTCAAAAGCACCAACTTGATCTTGTAATAGGCTTAATTCATTAGCAAAGTCTTCGGGTAGTAAATCCTTGCGGGTAGAAAGCATTTGCCCAAACTTGATAAAAACAGGGCCTAGAGATTCTATTGCTAATCTAAAACGCAGGGCTAAAGGTTTATCTTTGTGCTTATTTCGTAGCCAAAACAAACTCGGGCGAATAAGTTTTACATACCAAGGTAAACTTTTTTTAGGCAGTAATTCGTCTAAACCGTAGTTTAAAAAGGTTTTTACTATCTTATAAACTCTCTTAGTGCTCATAGGGTTTACACTTCTTCCTGCGTTTTATCTGATATTTGCTCAAGTGTTTGAATGCGGAGACTTAACTTGTCGATTTGTGCTGTAACTTTACCAATATCATCAATAAAATTTTGGCATTCGCGATGAGTCACCAATAATCTTTTCTCATGTACAAGCCATTCACTTGCATCGGCTTTGATTTGTTTACTGGCGAACATTAATTTATCTGAAATAGTATGTGCCAATTGTGTCAATTTATATGTCGGAATGTCGCCAATATGCTTAGCTAATTCACTTTGCCAGTCAATATCAATAGACTCAGCCAAGGCCATAAATGCTTGGGCAATTTTTAAATCACCTTCAATATCTAATAAGTCGTCTTTAATTGCTTGTGTTAAGGCATGATTTTCTTTGATTGTTTTTAACGCCTTAAGACTCGTCGTTATAGTGCAATCAGCGCTGTCTATGTTGCCGGTGACTAAAATTTTTTCTTGGTGGCAGGTAAAACATAAGGGAAAATTAAGTTCAGTTAAATGCAGCGCGAGTGTTTTTTGTTCAAGAGTTGTTAATTTGAGCTTGCTGGTTTTATGCGCACTATTAATCGTTAATGCTTGATTAACTACATATTCAAGTGCCATTGATAATTTTTGTTGCGGCATTAAAAAGCTCATAAGTTAAAACTTATAACCTTTATGCAATGCGACAATACCACCGGTTAGATTTTTATAGTTTGCTTGTTCAAATCCTGCTTCCTCCATCATGCTTTTTAATTTCTCTTGTGCAGGATGCATACGAATTGATTCGGCAAGATATTGATAGCTATCACCATCTTTAGCAACTATTTCTCCAATTTTGGGGAGTATATTAAAAGAATAAAAATCGTACGCTTTATTTAACAGCTCGTGTTCCGGTTTTGAAAACTCCAGTATTAGTAAGCGTCCACCAGGTTTTAATACGCGATAAATAGAGCGTAAAGCCATGTCTTTATCAGTCACGTTTCGTAAACCAAAAGCAATGGTTACAATATCAAAAGAGTTATCTTCAAAGGGAAGATATTGGGCATTTGCTTGTACATACTCTATATTTTGTACTAAGCCTTTATCGCGTAATTTATCTCGACCAACTTTTAACATAGAGCTATTTATGTCAGCTAAAACTACTTTACCGTCTTTGCCAACTAAACGAGAAAATTTTGCTGTTAAATCGCCGGTACCACCGGCTAAATCAAGTACCTTGTTGCCCGGCCTTACACCGCTTGCATCAATGGTAAAGCGTTTCCATAAGCGATGTATGCCAAAAGACATAAGATCATTCATTACATCGTATTGTTGAGCAACAGAATGAAAAACACCCGCTACTTTAGATTCTTTCTCTTTTGTTTCAACTGTTTGAAAACCAAAATGAGTCGTTTCTGGTTCATTGCTTTGAGCTGGAGATGATGGGCTTTGTTCTTGCGCTGACATGTTTTCTTCACTTAACGTTGAAATTATTACTAGTCTATCTTATTTTGAGTGAATAATTAAACGATTAGATCAATAAAGCAAGTGGCTTTATACTTTTAGATTGTAATGAATTAACTTAAATTTAAGAGATGTTTATGCAGCTTTTCTCAGTTTTAAAAATTACACTATGTTTTAGCATAATATTGTTGGGTGCCTGTACAAATAAGCAATTGTATAACACGATACAAGAAACTAATGAATCGCGTTGTCGAGCAAAAGTAGGACCAGAAAGGGAACAGTGTTTTGCTGAACTTAATACGAAAAATTACCAAGAATATGAGCAAGCTCGCAAGTCGGTTGATAAGGATAATTTACACTAGGATTTTTTTTATATGATGGTTATACTGCCCATAAATTAGTAACATATTTTTAACAAAAAGGATTGTAATGAAGTATTTTTGTGGAATGTTAATGGTGCTTTTATTAGCGGCTTGCCAAGATAGGGCTCACGTAAGCAGCGAAACACATGAAAGCAAACCTGTGGTAAAAGAGGAAAGCAAAGCGTCTGATGATAACGATCAAACATTTGATAATTTACCTTGCGTAAACCAATCTTCAATTAAAAAATCACCTCCGATTAAAGATAAAAGCAAGATACAAGAGATGTTGCTTAAATCTGGAAAAATTACAGCGGATATGACCCCGCAGCAAATAGAGAAGGCAGTGAATAGCTATATTAGAAACAAAAACGCTGCATTTAACGATTGTGGGAAAAAAGGTTAATTATGAAACATACAATTATTAGTACGTTATTATTGTCTGCTGTAAGTCTTTCGGCTTTTTCAAGCGATCTACCTAATTACTCAAAATCTCATGCCGATCCTGGAGTCATTAACAAAGAAGGTATCTTGTATTGGCTTGAAAAACGTGGTGAGTTAAAGCCTAATGCAAGCGAAGCAGAAAAACTACAAGCGTTTAATCAATACCTTGGAAAAAAATCTTTTGAGCCTAAGCCGCTACCAGGAGCATTTGGTAGAAAGATGATGACAGAGCAACAAACAAGCTTCGCGAGTTATAAGTTAATGGACTCCCCATCAACAAAAATGATGAGTAAAGCCCGTTCACAAGCCAATGCTCTTGAAAATGAAGTCACCAATGTTAATGTGCTTGCATTGCTAATTGAATTTCCAGATCACGAAGCAAATAAAAGCATATATACAATAGAGCATTATACGAAACGTTTATTTGATAAAATAGATGTTAATAATTTAAATGCAGATATTACTTCTGCTAGTCAATATTATTATTTAGAGTCGGGTGGTTCATTTAACTTTGATGGAAAAGTTAATGACTGGCCTAATGCTACTTGGTTAATGGCTGACAATAATGCCGCGTATTATGGGGGTAATGATGAAAATGATGATGATAAAGCAGTCCCCGAGCTGATCAAAGAAGCCGTGACTAAGGCGGTTGCAGCGGGTCTTAATTTAAGTGATTATGATTTAGATAATGACGGAATTATTGACCATGTTATGGTATTTCATTCAGCTACAGGAGAGGAAGCTGGTGGTGGTTCTATCGGAGCAGATGCCATTTGGTCACATCGATATGTATCTACAGAAGCCAATGGTACCCCTGCTATCATAGAGGGCTCAAATATCAAACTTTACGGCTATACAGTTACCCCCGTTGATGCCAGAATTGGTGTTATAGCCCATGAATTTGGTCATGATTTGGGTTACCCTGACGAATATGATACCGCGGGTGGATTTTACGGTTCACCGGTAGGTGATTGGTCCATTATGGCATCAGGAAGCTGGGTTGATGGTGGTTCACATCCTTCTGGTTTTAGTCCATTTGCGAAAGACTTTTTACAAGATAAGTTGGGAGGGAATTGGATCAACCAACATGTTATAGAATTAGATAATTTAAGGTTAGAAAATATTGACTTAGTTGCAGCTTCTAATCATGAAGCTAATAATATTAATCAAATTAAAATATCACTTCCCAAAGAAAGTACATTGTATAAGCCATATACAGGGACATACCAATTTTATTCATCTGAAGGGCATGGTCTTAATAGTACACTTTCGTTTAATGTAGATTTACCTGAAGGCAGCTCAGTTTTATCAATGAAATCTCATTGGGATATAGAACAAGATTGGGATTATGTTTTAGTTACTGTTAACGATACGGTCATTGCTGGTAACCATACCAAAGTTAATAATTCTCAATACGATGAAGTTAAGAACTTTATTTCAGGTAGTTCACTTAGTATCGATAGTGCTGAAGGCAAGCTAGGTTGGGTTGATTTAACGTTTGACTTATCGGCTTATGAAAATCAATCAGTTGAGATTAAAGTTTCCTATATTACCGACTTATATGTTGGTGGTTATGGTTTTGTTGTCGATGATATTAAAATTACCAACGGAGAAAATGAACTTTTTAATAATGGCGCTGAAGTTCAAGAGGCTATTTCTCTCGCTGGAGGATTCTTTATTTCAGAAGAGTGGAGCAAAGAAGGTGGAGCACGTAATTATTATGCACAGCTAAGGAACTATCAGGGGACCGATACGTATTTAGCGGGTGAAAATTATGATACGGGTGTTGTGCTGTGGTATCGAGATAGTAATGTCTCTGACAATAATGTTAATACACACCCTGGGCAGGTTTTTATAGGTGTAGTTGATGGTGATCAAAACCCAATAAAACGCTACGGAAGTATAAGTAATACCGGAACGCAAATTAGAGACGCAGCATTTAGTTTATTTGACCAAACAGCTTTTAATGGTGATAGCCATTTAACAGCCGTTTCGAGATTTGATGATAAATTGGATTATTCGTCGCCTTTCCAACCAGAATCAGGTATTCAATTACCTACTTTAGGCCTATCAATGGAAGTGATTACTATGGAAGAAAATAGTAATAGCGCGACGATTGAATTTGCAAAAAATGATGCTGACTTTATAGAAACTATTCGTAATGGTCGAGAGATTACCTTAACCCTAACTTCTGATAATATTGATAATGATAGTTCGATTACTTGGCAGTTAGGTGACGGTACAACCTTGACTGGCCAGGAAGTTACTCACACTTATGCAAGTGATGGTAGATTTGATATTAGTGTTGCCTATATGCGAGCATCAGAATCAGTAGAATTAACTAAAACGGTTACTATAGCTGAAAAAATAACGGGTTCTATCACGCCACAAATTAATGGAACAACGGTTGTATTTTCGGCAGAATTATCAGGTGGTCTAGGTGATTTTGTATACCGATGGGATGTTGGCGATGGTAGTGACATTGTTAACGGTTCAGAAATCACTCATTCTTATGAATCTTTTGGCCAATACATTGTTACTTTATCAGTGGTAGATGAAACATCAGTAACGCAAATTATTACAATGGATCTAGACCTTCAAGCAGAGCCATTATCATCTTCAATTTCATTTACTAAAACTAATTTACAAGTGAGCTTTACTGGTTCGTCAACTGGCGGTGAAGGCAGTGTATCTTATTTATGGGATTTTGGTGATGGGGGAACGAGTTCACTACAAAATCCAAATCATACTTACAGCTCTGCAGGCACGTATGACGTGATATTAAAAGTAACAGATGATAAAGGTACTGAAGTCGAGAGTACTACATCAGTAACCGTAACTGCAGCGCCGGTTGTTGTTCCACCAGTAAAAACTGATACATCGTCGTCAGGCGGTGGAAGTTTAGGTATTTTTTCTTTAATGGCATTGTTGTTAGGTGTACGTTTAAAAATACGGAAATAACACGGTTGAATGTGTATAAAATGGCTACTTTAAGGTAGCCATTTTTGTATTAAGCGTTACTGTAATGTTCTTTATTTGCAAGCCATCGATTGATTAATTTTATGGCTTGATCTGGATGCTGTTTCCATAACAGGTATGCGTTTTGCTGTATCTGGGGAATTAGGTCTGCATCTCTTACTAAATCGGCAATTTTAAGATCTGCTAAGCCTGTTTGTTTAGTACCAAGTAACTCTCCTGGGCCCCTAATTTCTAAATCTTTTTGTGCAATAACAAAACCATCGTTACTTTCGCGCAATACCGCTAAGCGTTTAGTCGCAGTTTTAGATAAAGGAGATTTGTACATTAAAACACAATGAGAGGCAACCGAGCCTCTACCTACACGACCACGTAGCTGATGTAATTGAGCTAGGCCTAGGCGTTCAGGGTTCTCAATAACCATTAAACTTGCATTGGGCACATCAACGCCAACCTCGATAACGGTTGTTGCTACCAGTAAATGTAACTCACCCCGTTTAAATTTTTCCATAACCTCTTGCTTTTCAACAGCTTTCATTCTGCCATGTACTAAACCAATAGCAAGTTCGGGTAAACTTTCCTGTAAGTAAATCGCAGCGTCTTCTGCTGCTTGGCATTGCAATACTTCAGACTCTTCAATTAACGTACATACCCAATAGGCTTGGCGTTCTTCGTTTAAACAACTTTGATGTATACGTGCTATAACGTCTTCACGGCGACTGTCAGGTAGTGCAACTGTGGTTATCGGTGTTCTTCCCGGCGGTAATTCATCAATAACCGAAGTATCCAGATCTGCATAGGCTGTCATTGCTAAGGTTCTAGGGATGGGGGTTGCGGTCATAATTAACTGATGCGGATAATTACCGTCAAAAGCACCTTTTTCACGTAATGATAGGCGTTGGTGAACCCCAAAACGATGTTGTTCATCAATAATTATTAAGGCTAGGTTTTTAAAGTTAACTTGTTCTTGAAACAAGGCATGAGTGCCAACTAATAATTGAATTTCCCCCTTGGCTAGCTGTTCAAGTGCCATATTGCGGGCTTTAGTTTTAGTTTTCCCTGCAAGCCAGCCAACAGTAATACCAAGGGGTTGGAACCAGAGTTGGAAATTAATAGCGTGCTGCTCAGCTAGTATTTCTGTGGGTGCCATTAACGCTACCTGCGTATTCTGGCTGATAGCTGTTATAGCGGCTAAAGCCGCTACTAACGTTTTCCCTGATCCTACATCACCCTGAACTAATCGCATCATAGGCATATTTTTAGCTAAATCGTGTCTTATTTCCGATACTACTCGGTTTTGTGCGTTAGTCGGTGTAAAAGGTAAAGCAGCTAAAAATTGCTGTTCTAATGTAATATTCACACTTAATGAGACGGCTTGATGAATATCACTATTGTGTCTGAGCTTTAGCATACTTAAGTTGTGTGCTAATAACTCCTCTTTTATTAAGCGTAATTGTGCTGGGTGTCTGCCTTGCTCTAATAAAATAACTGAGGTATCAGGAGGAGGGCGATGAATTAGTGCTAATGCTTGCTTAAGGGAATAACTTTCAAAAAGCATTTCATTGGGCAAGAGCTCTTCAATATCACCACGTGCTAACCTCTTTAACGCTTGTTCGGTTAAATTACGCAATGAGATTTGCCGAAGCCCTTCTGTCGTTGAATATACAGGTGTCAGTGTTTCTTCCACTGGGGTTAAGGGTTGATCTTGATCTAAAGGTTTATATTCGGGGTGAACAATTTCTAAGCTCCGCGCGCCGCGGTTTATTTCACCATAGCAGCGAATCTGCATACCAACAGCTAAATTATTTCGTTGAGCGGCTGAAAAGTGAAAGAATCGTAAATTGACAATACCTGTACCATCGTTAATGGTAACCAGCATCATCCTACGTTTACCCTGAATAATTTGGTTATTAGTAATTTCACCAATAATATTAGTAAAAATACCAGGGATACAATCTCTAATGGTGGTTATTCGAGTACGATCTTCATAGCGCAGAGGTAAATGAAAAAGCAAATCTTGTACCGAATACAAGCCTACTTTTTCTAACTTTGTGGCCATACTTGGTCCAACACCTTTGAGTGTTGAAATAGAAATTCGAGCGAGATTATTTAATCCTTCTAGCTCATTCACTTTAGCGTCCTTAAAAAGAGTCCAATAGTGTTAATTGTCTAAATCTTGCCAAGTTTCTTTGGTCATCTGCATTTTTTTCCACCAGTCATCAGAAGCAATAATTTGTCCATTTTCATCTATTTGAGGGTAAGGAAGCCCTTTACGTTTACAAGCTTGGGCAAAAATAGGGTGTCCACCTTCAAATAGAAAACGTTGACGACGTGCTTCGCTAATGCGTGGTTCATTGTAAAGGCCCGCCAGTTGTCTCTGACGTTGGGCTTCGTAAAGAACGACAGAACACGCTACAGACACGTTAAGTGACTGAACCATACCGACCATAGGGATCACAATATCCTGATCAGCTAAAGCCAGCGCTGTTTCTGAAGCGCCAAACTTCTCTTGACCTAATATAATGGCAGTAGGTTTGGTGTAGTCTATTTCTCTAAAATCAACCGCGGTGTCAGACAAGTTAGTCACTAATACTTGCATATTCTGCGCTTTTAGCTGGGCGATGGCATCTTCTGTTTTGGTATAATTGTGAACATCAATCCAGTTTTGACTACCCGCAGCACTGCCACCTGAAACGCGCATACGTTCATTTTTCCAGACAGCATGAACATCACTAACGCCTATTGCATCGGCAGTTCGAACAACGGCAGCTAAATTATGCGTTTTATGAACACCTTCCATACATACCGTTAGATCGGGTTGACGATGATCTAGCATGGTGTTTATTCGTTGCAGTCGTTCTGGTGTCATAAATTGTTCGCTTTCGTTAGTATGCGTTAACGCCAAAGTATCTTTGACGTATTGATGTTACTTTTTTAATTGAGTCTACGTTGTGTATATTGGTTTAGCTAACGTTTGGTACTTCCATGATACCGTCGATTTCAATAGCGACATCTTTCGGCAGTCTTGATACTTGAATAGCAGCGCGTGCCGGATACGGTTCTTTAAAGTATTGACTCATAACTTCGTTAACAGTGGCAAAGTTTGATAGGTCAGTCATAAATATGTTTACTTTAACCATATCGTTAATATCGCCACCAGCAGCATTACAAACCGCAACAAGATTTTTAAATACCTGATCAGCTTGTGCGGCAAAGTCGCCTTCGATAACTTCCATGGTTTCTGGAATTAGTGGAATTTGGCCTGATAAATAAACCGTATTGGTTACTTTGACGGCTTGGCTATAAGTGCCAATAGCACTAGGTGCTTTATTCGTTTTAATAATCGTTTTCATTAATACCCTTACTTCCGTATCTTATCTTTGATGAGTTATTTATTACGAACGACGCGTTGAACGTCAATCATTACTTTGATTTTTCGAATGATGCCCGCTAAATGTACACGGTTTAAGCAGGTAAGTTCCATATCAACGGCATAAATACCAGAATCTTTTTCACCTGAATTTAGCGTGTGTACATTTGAGCCTGCCTTAGCGACAACATTGGTTAATTTTGCCAATGCACCTTGATGATTTACAATTTCAATGCGAAGTTTTGCAATAAATTCACGTTCGATATCAGTATCCCATTTCACTGGAAACAGTTGGCCTTCTTGATGACCTTTAATATTGCGACAACCTTGCTGATGTACTATCAAGCCTTTTCCAGGGCTCAAATAAGCTAAAATGGCATCACCAGGAATAGGGCGACAGCATTTACCGTAAGTGACGAGCATGCCTTCAGTGCCTTTGATTGGCATTTTATTTTTACTGGTTGAGTGGTTTAAAATATTGTCTTCGGTAAACTCATCCGTTAGTCGACGGGCAATACCGATACTTAGGGCGTTTCCTAAACCAATATTAACAAGCAGTTCGTCAAACGATTTATTACTGGTTTCACGTACAACTTGATCAATCTTCTCCTGACTGATTTCGGTTATTTTTACTTTACCTAACGCGTGGCTTAACAATCGTCGACCTAGAGCAAGAGATTCATTTTGTTCTTGTGAACGTAAATAGGTACGAATTTGCAAACGGGCTTTGGCTGTAACAACAAAGTTGAGCCAAGTGGCATTTGGTCGAGCTGAAGGCGAGGTTATTACTTCAATTGTTTGACCCGAATCAATAGGTTGATTAAGAGGAAAAGGTTTTCTATCGACTTTCACACCAACACAGGAATTACCAACATCTGTATGTACAGCGTAAGCAAAATCTACCGAAGTGGCTCCCATGGGTAATTCAATAATTTTCCCGTCAGGCGTAAAAACATATATTTCTTCAGGAAATAAATCAGATTTTACATTTTCTATGAATTCAAAAGAGCTACCGGCACTTTGTTGGAGCTCTAATAAACTTTGCATCCAACGGCGTGCTTTCATTTGAGCTGTGGTGCCGCTGTCATCACCATCTTGTTTATATAACCAATGTGCCGCCACTCCTTTGTCAGCCATTTGATCCATATCATGGGTGCGAATTTGAATTTCTACCGGAATACCATGAGGGCCAACTAACGAAGTGTGTAAAGATTGATAACCGTTAGTTTTAGGGATAGCAATATAATCTTTAAAGCGAGTTTCAATTGGTTTAAATAAGTTGTGCACTGCTCCTAATGCGCGGTAGCAGTCGTCAATTTTATCGCCAACAATGACACGAAAAGCGTAAATATCCATAACTTCATTAAACATTAATTCTTTATTTAGCATTTTTCGATAAATAGAAAACAAATGTTTTTCACGACCAATGACTTGAGAAGAAATGCCACTTTCTTCTAATCTCGCTTCAATTTCTTCACGGATGTTGTTAATGATTTCTTTTCGATTACCACGTGCTTGCTTAATTGCGGATTTTAGTGCGCGCGCGCGCATAGGGTAAAGCGCTTCAAACCCGAGGACTTCTAGTTCATTTTTTATGTCGTGTATACCAAGGCGATTAGCAATGGGTGCGTAAATATCTAGGGTTTCACGTGCGATACGGCGACGTTTATCAGGTCTTAACGACTCTAAAGTTCTCATATTATGAGTACGGTCAGCTAATTTGATCAGAATAACCCGTATATCTTGCACCATGGCAAGGATCATTTTACGAAAGTTTTCTGCTTGCATTTCTTCTTTGTTATCAAACTTGAGTTTATCAAGTTTACTTACACCCTCTACTAGCTCTGCTACTGTGTGACCAAATAATTCTGCAAGTTCGTCTTTAGTGACAGGTGTATCTTCAATAACATCATGTAAAAGGGCAGCCATGAGCGTTTCATGGTCAAGATTCATTTTAGCTAGATTATGTGCAACAGCGACCGGATGGGTAATATAAGGTTCACCACTTGAACGCATTTGCCCTTCATGGGCATCTCTTGCCACAATGTAGGCTTGTTTTAATAAGTCGACTTGTACTTTTGACAAGTAACTTGAAACAATTTCTTTCAATGGTTCAAAAAGGTACACCAGCTTTTCCTTGATGAGGGTAGTTTTAATTAAAGAATACGTGTATTTAAATAGAAAGCCAATATTTTAAAGATCCTGAATGAATCAATTAGCGGGTATATTACGGTTATTTAAATAGTTAAAATAAAAAACGCGCAATTACTTATAGGTAAATTACGCGTTTATTGGTTTTCTGCATCACTAAATTATTGGCTGTTTCCACCAACAATAGCCGCAACAGCAGCTAATTCAGCTGATTCTTGTTGCACTTGCTCATGACGATCAGAAACATCCATCACTGAAGACGTTATTAACCCTTCTTCAATTTCTCTTAATGCTAGTACGGTTGGCTTATCGTTTTCTCTTTCAACCAATGGATCTTTACCACCCGTTGCAATTTGACGAGCACGACGAGATGCTACCAACACCAAGTCAAAACGATTACCGATTTTATCTACGGCATCTTCAACAGTTACGCGAGCCATTTGGTCACTCCAACTTCAATTTTTATAAAATAGTTGCGTAGTTTACTATGTGCTTAATCGTTAGCCAATAGATCTTTGAATAAATCTTTATGATTTTCTACTTGTTGACTACGTTTTAAGCGTTGATTTTCGACAATAGTCACTAAATCAGCTAAAGCTTGTTCGAATTCATCATTGATAATGATGTAATCAAATTCTTGAAAATGAGAACATTCAGATTGTGCTTGTGCCATACGTTGTGCAATGACTTCTTCACTGTCTTGACCTCGTTTACGCAACCTATCTTCCAGGGTGGCTCTTGATGGGGGACTGATAAAAATAGTGGTAACGTCAGGTTTTTTCATTCGAACCTGTTGCGCACCTTGCCAATCAATATCAAGGAAAACATCAATTCCTTTTGCTAGTTGCTCATCAATAGCTACTTCTGAGGTACCGTAGTAATTATCAAATACTTCAGCCCATTCATAAAAATGCTTCTGTTCAATGCTTTTCTTAAAATCTTCTACTGAAACAAAGTGGTAGTGTTCGCCATTGATTTCACCTGGTCTTGGTTCTCTTGTGGTATGAGAAACAGATACTTGTAGCTTTCGTTTATTCGGTTGTTTTAATAAAGCAGTGATCAGACTCGATTTACCCGCACCACTAGGGGCTGACAGTATGAATAAATTACCAGGGGTGGCCACGATGTTTCTCCTAACGGCATATGTATTATATTCAAAGAAATAGATAACTGAATATAATCTTTAATCAATAATAAACAAGTCGCGCACTATACTGAAATTTTAGCAAATTGACTAGACCACGCCTTGTTTGGTGCACCTAAACGTTTTTTCAAGCAAAATTCATCCACAAAAAATCGATAGGCTCTAAGTCATTAATTTCGAACCACAGATTAGTCTGTTTTCTATTCTGTCATATCTGATGTTATTTCGGTAAAAGCAATGGCGTTACGTGTGCTGTTTTTTACTTGGTAAAGTTTATCATCTGCTTTTTTAATAACGCTTTCTAATGCTGTGTTGTAGGTTGGTGATATTTGTGCTGCGCCAATGCTCACTGAAATTTGTGAGCAGGCAATAGAGGTTGAGTGCTGAATATTGAGTAAATGCACCTGTTCAATACATTCAGCTAAAATAGTTTGAATATTATTTTTTTTGTTAACAGGTAAGTAAAAGTAGAATTCTTCTCCGCCACAGCGATATATATCACCATGGTATTCGTAAAGCACTCGACGAAGAGCATTAGCAACCTTACGTAAGACAATATCACCCATTTGATGGCCGTAAGTGTCATTATATAGTTTAAAACAATCAACATCAGCTATTCCAATGACAATGCCTTGCTTGGCTTCAATAGCAAATATCCATTGCTCTTTTATATCTTTTTCCCATTTTCGCCGATTGGGCAGTTCAGTTAAGCTGTCAAAATTTGCAAACCGCTCCAGTAATTCACGTTGTCTTATGATTTCGAGGTGAGTGTTTACTCTTGCGCGAACAATGCCATAATTAAAGGGTTTCTGAATGTAATCGCAAGCCCCAAGTGTTAAACCTTTTTCTTCATCTTCAGCACTTTGTAATCCCGTAATAAAAATAACAGGAATGTGTTTTATTTTGTCCTCTTGTTTTATTGATTGAATTAACTCAAAACCATTTTCTTCTGGCATTAATACATCGAGTAAAATCAAATCAGGAATAATATCTAAGGCTATTTTCAGTCCTTGATGTGCACTTTTACAAGCTACAACTTTATAATGCTCTTTAAAAATTGAGGCGAGAATTTTCAGATTTACACTTTCGTCATCAATACACAGTATTGTGAAATGTTTATCAACGGCGCGTCTTTGGCCTACTTTATCCTGTCCTTGAGTCATATTAATCTCTTTTATGCGATATTGTTAAGTTGTTAATTACTTAAAGATTTTTCAATTTGAATTAAAGCATCCATGGCTTCCCCAAAGTCGTAATCATTAATTAATGCATGAAGGTGAGCTATCTCACTATGATATTCTGTTCTTTCAGCTAACTGATAAAGTTGCTGTGAAACCTCTTCAGCAATTATATCGGCATTATTTAGTAACGGTTTTAATTGCTCTATAAATACTTTAGCTTGACTTGTATTAAGTATTTCAGTCGCTTCAGGACGTTTTTCCTGTTGATAAACACGATTTAATTGTGCAATAAGATATTCAATATGAGTGCAGACTTCGTTCAATTTCAGTTCAATATGTACACCTTGTTTTTTTAATTCACTCTCTAGCATATTAGCTGATTGTGATAGTTCGTAAGCTCCAATATATTGGGCTGTGGATTTTAAGGAGTGAATTCTGCGATAAAATTCTTCTTGTTGATGGGCTTTATAAAGCTCACTTATATCATGTGCTAATGTTTGATATTTATGCCAAAAGTCTTTTACTAATTGGAGGTATAAGGCGCGTTTTCCTTGAATTTTCTTTACGGCCTCATCAACATGTAGGGTCGTATTATCTTTAAGTAGCTGTAACTTATGCATGTCTTTTGCAATTTCTGGTTTTTCATCACTGTTTTTAGCTGATAATTTATTTGCAATTAAATAATGCGTTAAGGTTTGATATAGCAATTCAGGTTCTATCGGCTTAGTTAAATGCTGATTCATGCCCGCAATAATACTTTTTTCAACATCTCCCTCCATAGCATGGGCTGTCATTGCAATAATAGGAAGGTCTATTAATTTAAGTGTATTACGTATTTCAGTTGCCGCCGTCAATCCATCCATTTCAGGCATTTGAATATCCATTAACACAATATCAAAAGGGGCTATCGCTAACTTTTCTAAGGCAATTACGCCATTTTCAGCGCATTCAATAGAAATGCCAGTATCTGCTAAAAATTCTTTAGCGACTTGTTGATTAATTAGGTTATCTTCAACAAGTAACACTTTGAAATCACTTAAATCAGGAATAATGACTTGGTGTTCAACATCGAGCGCTTGAATTGGCTGACTTTCTTTGCTTAATAGCTCAATAATAGAGTCAACTAAAACGGATTGTTCGATTGGTTTTTCTATGAATTTTTCAATTTCAACATCTTTTGCAAAGCGTTTAGCTTCGTCTTTGTCATATGCAGAAACCATCAAAATATGTGGGGGCTTGCCTTGTGCTTGTTGTTGTATCTTTCTTGCCGCTTCAATGCCATCCATTATCGGCATTTTCCAATCCATAAGCACTAAATCATAAGGCTGGGCTAATTTTTCGGCAGATAGTACTTGCTCAAGCGCATGCTGTCCATCATTTACACCGTCAGCTTGAATGCCTATGTGTGAAAGGGCGTTTAATAGTACTTTGCGAGTAATATCAATATCATCAGCAACAAGTACTTTTAGGCTAGAAAGCGCTTGTCTATTGAAAGTTAACTTAGCATTGCTTTGCTGAGAGCACTGCTCAAATTTTGCAGTAAAGCTGAAACTAGAGCCTTTATTATGCTCACTAACTACCCAAATTTTTCCATCCATTAATTCAGCTAATTGTTTGCTGATTGCTAAGCCTAAGCCAGTGCCACCATATTTTCGGGTAACAGAGTCATCGGCCTGAGAAAATGATTCAAATAAACGCTTTGTTTGTTCATCCGTCATGCCTATGCCGGTATCGTGTACAGAGAATTTTAATTCTGTGATGACTTTATTACTGTTTAATTTTTCAATATGAATGTGGATTGAACCTTCATTAGTGAATTTAATGGCGTTATTGGCAAGGTTAATAATTATTTGTTGCAGTCTTAAAGGGTCGCCAATTAAAGTTTGAGGGACGTTATTGTTAATATCAATTACAAACTCTAAACCTTTTTCATGTACTTTATACGTACATACATTTACCACGCGTTGTAATATATCAGAGAGTGAAAATGTTACTCGTTCTAGGCTCATTTTTTGAGCTTCAATTTTTGAAAAGTCTAGAATGTCATTAATTAACTCAAGCAAAGATTTTGATGAATCTTGGATTTTTTCTAAATAATCCTTTTGAGCACCATTTAAATTTGTACGCAAGGCAAGTTGACTTAAACCAATTATTGCGTTCATTGGTGTTCTTATTTCATGGCTCATGTTTGCTAAGAAGTTAGATTTTGCTTGGCTTGCTTGTTCTGCTTTAATTTTTTCTGAAGCAAGCTCCTTAGTACGTTCATGAATTTGATGCTCTAGGTTGCGACTATATGACAGCACTTGTTGGTAAAGTTTTGCATTATCGAAAGAAATAGCAGTTTGATCAGCGAGCAGTTGTAGTACGCTCACCCTTTCATTTGTAAATGCATTTTCAATTGCATAATGCTCTAAATACACCACACCCATTAAATTGCCTTTTACAATGCTGGGTAAGCATATAACTGATTTTGGGTGATTATTTTCAAAGTAGGGGTCATTTGAAAACTTAGATTCTGCCACTGAATTTTCAATGATTTTTGCTTGTTGCCTACGTGCTACATAATTAATCAAACTGTAGGGTAATTGGTTTTCAGAGGCGCTTTTTCCATAATTACCGATAGCTATTTCTACATTGAGAATACCTTCGGTTTGTAATAATAATGCACCTTTCTGCGCGCCTGCATTTTCTATAATTATCACCATCATACGATGTAAATACGCTTGTAAGTCGGCTTCCCCACTCAAGGTTTCGGAAGCTTTCAAGACTGAAGCTAAATCTAAGGATTGAGTGTACGAATTTTTAGGGCTTGATGAGAGCTCACTATTTATTTTGGCATGATTAAAATACCTGAGTGATTTATATTTACGCTTTAATTGTTTTGCTTTTGCGTGCGCGCCCCATATTAAGAATTTTTCATAGGAGCTTTGCAGGTAATTAGTAGCAATATCTGGTTTATCAAAAGTTAACCAATATTGAGCGACCAACTCCTGCGCTTGTGCTTGATATTGAATATAACCTTGCTGACTAGCACTATTGATAGCATCATCATATAACTGCCATGCGTTAGGTTGTTTTTCAATATGTGCAATTTCTGCGGCAATTAACTGTGCTTTATGTAAATAGTTCTCAGGAGCATTTTGTGCCCAAAGCTGAAGTAAATGTTGGTATTGTTTAAGCTTCTCAAAGATGTCTTTAAATACTTGTGACTCCTGTGTTAATGCCTTACATTGCTTGGCAAGCACTAATGCACCATAGTAAAAAAACTCTGAAAAATGGTAAAGTGAGACGACTGATGCAGCTAACGGCTCGGCTAATTCAAATTGCTCTTTAGCTTGTACATCGTCTGATAGCAAATAGGCTAAGGCCATTTTAGCACTATGATAAGCAAATAATGTGGTGGTGTTATTGGTTTCTTGCAAGAAATATAGAGATTTATATTCGTTAAAAGCAGGACCTTCAAAGTTCACTTGTATTTTTTTATGATCGCTTAGGTTCAGCAAAAACTGGTGCCAAACTTGCGTTAAGCCAAGCTGATAAGCCTGTTTTTTTTCTGCCATCAGTTGACTGTATTTTTTGAAGATGGCATCAACTTTATCTAGGCTTTCTCCCGAAAAAAGTTGGTGGGTACAAAAAAATAAAATAGAGTGGAAAGCATACTCAATATTACCAACATCAATTCCATGGTAAAAGTTATGTTCAAGTGGTGCTAATGTTTCTTTTAGATGCTTATTCCAATGGATAACTGAAACATTTCGGGTAAATTCAACTTCAATTTCTCTGTATGGGAGAGGAAATTTATTGCTAATTTCGGTTGCTAAATTAGCAAAAGCTAAACCATCTTTAAACTTGTTAAAAGCTCCGCATAATAATAAAGCATGGGTAACAAACACTTTACTTGATATTGCTGATATACCCGAGCTTAAACAAATTTTCATTGAAGTATAAGCGACGGCTAAAAAATCATTAGGATTGATTAGGTATGCGGGCGTTTGGATTGTATTTAAAATATCTAAAGCAGCTAAGCCTATTTCGTCAGTCATTATAGGTAAATCAATAAACTGGCTAATTGGCTTATTTTCGTAATAATTTTCTAAGCTTAAGTACCGATTTGCAATATCGCTTTGGTGTGCTAAGTCAAAACCTAATTCAGAGAGTATAGATAATCCTAATGATAAGGCTTCAGGCATATTATTTTGCGCAATTAGTGCTAATATTTGTATTTTAGCTAAATTTACTTTTTCGACTTTATTGCTCAAGTATTGTTGGTTTTGTTGATAAATTTCATTTATTTGTTCAAAATCTTGCGTTAAGTAACTAGCATTTGCTTTACCTAAAATAACCTGTTTTGCTTGCAAATAATGGGTATTCCATCGATTATTTCCTAAATATTGTTCGGCTTGTTCAAAATAATAAAAAGCGTTGCTGTAGGCGTTTGCTGTCAGTGCTTTTTGTCCAGCTTCTATATTGTAGGTGACAAGTAATAGCTCTTTATCTTGATCAATATATAGAGGAGCGGCATTATTTAAATGTTCAATATAATCAAAAATATTAACGTCATGATGCTTGTTTAACAGTGCAAGGTAATATTCCGCAATACTATAATGGATAGCGGACTTTGGTATGGGACGTTCAAGTGAATAAGCGGCTTGTTGTATTTTATCGTGGACAAAACGGATCGTTTCTATGGTGTCATTATCAGTTTGAGAGAATGCGCTAATTAAGCCGTGTTCAATCATTGCTTTTAAATGATGCATAATCACATCATTTTTTTTATGTAATATATCGGCAATAATATTTAGGTGAGCACTTGCTCCAATACAGGCTGTGACATGTAATATATCTTGTTGAAATTCAGACAGTCTTCTTATCCTAGCTACCATTAAGTCAACAATATTATCCGTGACTGACAACTTGTCTAGTTCGGGAATATTCCATGCCCACTGGTTAGTTTCGTCAAGGAAAAGCAAGTCTTTTTCTTGCAAAGATTTGAGGAACTCTTTTGTAAAAAATGGATTTCCCCCTGTTTTTTTAATCACAGCCGTAGAAAAAGATGTCACTTTCGATGCATCGAGGAGTAAGGTGTCAGCAATAAATTGTTTGATGACATTAGCCTTTAGTGGCTTTAACTTGATATGGCTATGAAAAGTGGATGAGTCATCAATGATGCTTAAAAAATGATTGAGTACATGAAAAGTATCAATTTCGTTATCGCGATAAGCAATGATGAGCAATAAATGCTTAATTTCTGGATGATTTATTATTTTTTCCAATAATTTTATAGTCGCGAGATCAGACCATTGCATATCATCTAAAAATAAAGTGATTAGTTTTTGCCGAGTACCTAAGGCTTTGAATAGGTTGATGATGGTATTATCGAATCGTACTTTGCTTTCACTTGGGCCTAATATTTCAACCGGTTTTTGTGGTCCGATGATGAGGCTTAAGTCAGGAATTAAATCGGTTATCAGTCTACCATTATCAGCGAGTTCTTGTTGAATAATACTTCGCCATTGTGCTAATTCTTCTTTGCTTTCTCCCAATATTTGTTCAATTAATTCTTTTAATGATTCTATTAATGCAAAATATGCGGTAGATTTTTTATATTGTTCAAATTTACCACTAGCAAAGTAGCTTTTTTCTTCGTTGATGGGGTGGTGTATCTCTTTAATTAACCTAGACTTCCCGACACCAGAGTAGCCACTTATTACGCAAAGTTGAGTGCTGTGTTGTTTTTGTACTGTTTGGTAAGCGTTAAATAAAGTTTTAACTTCTTGGTCGCGACCATATAATTTGCCAGGGAAGGTTAATGTTTCGCTGATATCGCGCTGGGCAAGTTCAAAAGGTGTCACTTCACCGTTTTCTGTTAATAAATGTAGGCATTGTTGGAAATCTTCTGATAAACCGGCAACCGTTTTATAGCGTTGCTCGGGAGTTTTTTGTAATAACTTATCTAAAATTAATGCAACTTGCTCTGGAACATTTGGTTGATAGTAATTAGCTAGCTTAGGCTCAACAGCCATATGAGCGTGCACTAATTCAATGTCATCTTCTAATTCAAAAGGGTATTGGCCAGTAAATAATTTGAAAAGTGTGGCACCTAATGAATAGATATCGGAATAATACTCGACAGGTTTGTTTATTCTGCCACTTGCTTCTGGCGACATGGCTTTGAGATTGTATTGGTCTAGTTGATTGTTATTTATACGCTTATGGATAGAACTATATTGACTCACTAATGATAAATCAAAAAGATATACCTTTAATTTATCATCTACGAAAACGTTAGTAGCATTAATGTTGTTAATGACGAGTTTTTTATCATGTAAAAGGCTGATTAAATTACAAAGGTTGATCGCAATGATTAATTGGTTTTCAAGGTTATCCGATTGCTCACTATAGTCATATAATGTGTATTGTTGATGGTAAGGGTAGATGGCGTAGTAGTAAAAAGGATCTTCAAAGGATTCTATTGTTTGTACTATTCCGTTTGTATCAATAGAGTTTGCAAGTGATATTGCTTGTTTAAACTGTACAGTTGATTGTTTGTTGTCATTTTTTTTAAATCGTTTGACTAATACTTTTTCATTATTGGCATTGTGTGCTAAAAAAGCACTGATAGAAGTCGATATTGCATTTAATTCTTTGATGATACTGTAATCTTTAAACGAAAGCATAAAAATGAGGATTCCTTGATAAATCTACTATATTCAGTAATGTCGTTTCTGCTTATCTACGGATTAGTACTAATTGAGTAAATTGATCAGCAGTGTATTTTTGATCTTAGGATAAATACATTATTTTTGTATTTATCGTGCTCATTTTTCTAATTTCCATCAAATCTATTTTTATTCGAGGTAAATAATGAGTGTAAATTTATAAACTTACTTTTAAAAAGTAATTTATGTAACTACACTAGTACCTACCTATTATATATCAAGCTTTTTGATATAAAAGTTACTCATTATTTAGTTGTAAATTAACTTTTTGTTAACTTTATTAGAGTTTTTAATAATTCAGTGTAATTTAATGTGGTGAAAAATAAGTTAAAGCTATATAAATGATTATTAATCATCATATTCATTTTAGCCATTTTTTTGCGATGTTTTACACCTAAATTTAATGAATTTAGTATTACAATCAAGGCGTTTTAATGTTCAAGTTAAACACATTATTCCTTTCAGTTGCAGCAGGAATGCTTGTAACGGGTGTATCTAACCCAGTAAACGCAAATGGACTTGAATTAAAAGCAAGTAAAGTTAAAGAAAGCTCTGCAGACATTGAAGTTATTGAAGTATATGCGCAAAAAAGGGCGCAAAGTATAGTTGATGTTGCTGTTGCTGTTACTGCAATTGATGGTTCAGATATTGACCGATTACAAATTAAAGATACTACACAACTGGCTAATTCAGTCCCCAATCTGAAAATTACGAATAATGCGGGAGAAGGCACACCACCAGCATTTAGTATTCGTGGCGTAGGTATGATCGATTATAACACTTCTACTATTTCCCCCATTGCTATATATAGTGATGGAATTGTTAGTGGCAGCGCCAATAATTTATCAATTAACTTATTTGATATTGAGCAAATAGAAGTATTAAGAGGCCCTCAAGGCACATTATTTGGTCGTAACACAACAGGTGGCGCCATACTCTTAATGTCTAAGCAACCTGATGCTGAATTTGGTGGTTATATAAATGCGAGCATAGGGCAATATAGCTATCGTTCAGTAGATGGTGCGATAAATATTCCTTTATCTGATACCACAGCAATGAGATTTGCTTTCAATCAAGACGATTATGATTTTTCCACTAATAACTTAATGGAGGGGTCTCCTGATGGGGGATTAAAACAGCAAAACTTTCGTTTGATAGTGAAATCTGAACTTGATGATGTCACTATTTTAGCTAAAGTTCATCAGGAAAAATGGTCAGGAAAGCCTAAACCTATTGCCAGTAACGGCATTTTAAATCTTGATGGTTCAGGAATGTGCACGCCAGAACAAGCTGGCTCTGACATATGTATGGACGCATTTGGCGGACAAGTGGGTGGCTCTGATTTTTGGGATGTGAAAGCCGATACCGCTGATAGAAATCACGAAAGTGATAGTTGGGGAGCAAGTCTTAATGTTCAGTGGCATATAAATCCAAATATTGACCTAACGCTTATCAGTGGCTTACGAGACTTAGAGCGAGATCATTTGTGGGATTCGGATGGTATCGGTAATTATATTGAAGGCTCTATGGGCACAGGTAACCGACTTGTTTCCCATGAGTTAAATATAGCCTACCATTTAAAGCAGGTATTTTGGCAAACGGGTCTATTTTATTTAAGTGAAGAAACCAAGCAAAATAATAGTTTTGATTTATTTCGTGATTTTAGAGCTATACCTCAATTAGCAACTAACGCAGCAGAGTATCGTTATAATAATGTATTGAAAAATAGTTCAATGGCTATTTATTCGCAGTTAGATTACCAGGTCACTGACGCTACAACGTTAACTACTGGATTACGCTATACCGATGAGAGCACTAAATATCATGCAAATGCAGATCTTGATATTATCACTGGTTTGATTCCCGATTTATGGGATTTTAATGGTGAGGTTACTGATGGAGAATGGTCAGGAAAATTAGCCTTAACGCAAAAGCTAAATGCTTATAATAGTCTTTATGTAAGCTATACACGCGGCTATAAAAGTGGTGGTTATAATGGGGGCTATTCTACCAGTGAATTACAAGCGCGAGATTCAGAATATCAAGCAGAAAAACTTCATGCTTATGAGGTGGGAGGAAAATTACAAAATATTATTCCCTATTTACAATTAAATATTGCTGCATTCTATTATGATTATCGAGAACAGCAGGTGTTTGTTAATATTCCAAATAGTGTGGTGCCTTATCACGTGTTAAAAAATGCCGGTGATTCGACTATCTATGGTGCCGAATTAGAGATGGCTTATACACCTACGAATAATTTACAATTTAATATTAACGTGGGGTATTTACCCAAGGCGAATATTGGCCATTATCAAAAAAATAATATCTTAGTTGATGATAACCGTCTGCCATTTTCTTCAAAATGGAATATCAGTGGTTCTGTTCTTTATGAAACACAACTTGCTGGAAAAATGCTGACTTCACAATTAGGCTTTGACTATCAGTCAGATTTTTACTTTGATCAGAATGAAAACATTTACACCGAGCAGAAAGGATATACCCTTGCTAATGGGCGTATAAGTTATCAGGCAAGTAATGCTTTATTATTGTCACTTTGGGGGAAAAACCTAACCAACGTTGAGTATGCTGAATTAAGGTTTGATTCTATTGCCGCTTTAGGCGCTGTAACAGAATTAAAAGGTGAGGCAAGGCAATTGGGTGTTGAACTTAATTACAAATTTTAAACAAACCTTAACGAGCTAAATGTAAGGCCCCTATTAAGGGGCCTTATTATCTATACCAAATAGTTATAGACATAGTCTTCAGTTATATATTACCTTTAGACAAAGGAGGTGGTTTACCACTAAAGGTTGTAAATTAAAAAACTAAAAAGAGAGACAACGCAATGAAATGGAAGTTACTTTGGCCTGTTTTACTCACCTTTCTTGTGCCCTTAGTTGTGGCATGGTTTAAATATCCTACTCATTTACCTCCAGGTTTTGGAGAGTTTCCTCCAACCTATGGAGGAGAAGTCCCTAGCTTTAGCCTTTCGTATTTTTTAACCATGCTTGCGGGCGTTATATATATTGGTGGTTTAATTCTTGTTCCTCAGTATTTTGGCTTTAAAGGCGCTCCTGTCGTTCCTCGACCTAAATCTACTGTTAGCTTGCCTTGGTGGTTTTGGGCTGGCGGAATGGTTATGGGCTTTTTTTGGTGGTTAATGTGGACTCGTGTTACACCTTTTGGTGATTTGGTCTTTTGGGCGTTTACACCGCTGTGGTGGGGCTTTATTTTCTTTTTAGACGGTATTGTTTATAAAAGAAATAATGGTGCATCACTGTTTTCAAAAAAACCAATTACTTTATTGATTAGTGGTTTAGTGTCTATATTAGGCTGGGCATATTTTGAATTTTTTGATTACTTTGTCTTAGGTAATTGGTATTACCCAAATGCCGAGTTTATGACGTGGTCAAAAACCATATTAACAATTGAGTTTTTAATTACCTACTCAACTGTTACCCCTGTATTATTTCAATGGTACAATTTACTCAAAACATTCCCTTCAATGAACGCTCGCTATCAAAATGGTCCTAAAATGGTGCTCAAAGGTAATACCATGATTTTGATTGGTGCTGTGCTAATTGGTGCGATGGTTTATTGGCCGTTTCCATTGTTTTGGGCAGTATGGATAGGTCCTTTTGCGGTTATGACAGGCATCTTACTAAAATATAATATTTGGAATCCCTTTACCGATATAGCCAAAGGTAACTGGACAGCAGGTGTACTTATTGGTGTTTCCTCATTGCTAAATGGTTTCTTTTGGGAGATGTGGAATTATGGGTCAATGCATCCGAGTGCAGAGCCTATAACAAACCCTAATTATTGGGTTTATAATATTCCTTATGTGGATGTCATTCACATTTTTTCAGAAATGCCTTTGCTGGGGTACTTTGGTTACATTCCTTTCGGTGTTTTAGTCTGGCAAGTATTTATTTGGAGTGGGAAGTTGTTTAACTTCAAAAGTGAAATTTTGATTGAACCTATACCAAACACCCCAAATAAAGATGGTTAAAATAACTGGTATTCATCCTTTACCTTCATGTGATGAAGGTAAAGGATGTTCGAATATTAATCTCGTTGAAAAACGGATGTTGGTTCAAATTAACATTATTTTTTAAACTTCGTACTTATCTTATTTGAAATATCTATTGACGTTATTTCCAACAATTTTAGTTTATTTATGTAACAACTCCTTGTATGATAGCGCTGTCATTTTTTGTATTTGTATAGGTTGTTATGAAAAATTGTATTCTTTTAGTGATTTATGTCGCCCTATTATCGTTATCAACTAGCCATAAAAGTATTGCTGGTGTAATTGATTTTGGGGTGGCTCAGCAATATACCATGGCTACAGGTGGTAAAACGTCAAGTATTATTTTAGGTAGTGAAGCTGAAATTTTTGGTGGTGTTGGTGCCGGCTGGTACTTAGCATTAGCTTCAGGCGCTAAAGTTCATGGTAATGCATGTTCTGATACCTTCTCTATAGGTGCTGGTGCTCAAATTGATGGTTCACAGAGTTCTTGTGGGCAATTAGAAAGTGATATTTCAAATGCGAATCTTCAAGCGTCTTTGTTTACAACTAGTGCTCAACACCTTGGGACAATAGATAAAACGACTACTTTAGATGCCAGCCTTGAAAACAATTACACGATAGATTCTTTATTATTAAGTAGTGGTGAGTATTTAACGATCAACGGAAGTAGCGCAGATCAGATTGTTATTAATATATTTGGTGATGCTAAAGTTGGTTCAGGTGCAGGAATACTACTGTCAGGAGGCTTAACTTCTGCTAATGTTATATTTAATTTTATCAATAAAAGTGTAGGGTTTTCAGAGTTTAACTTTGGTGGCGCAGACATTAGTGGTACCTTTCTCGCTGATAAAGGCGCATTCATTTTAGGCGATGGCGCGACATTGAATGATGTGAGATTTTATACTAACCATACTATTTCAGCGAATGTTCAGGTAGTTAGAACTGAACTATCGCCTACTATTCCAGATGATAATATAGTGATACAAGTACCAGAATCTCAGACGTATGTACTATTAGTTATTGGGTTGTTTTTCTTATTATTTACAGCAAATGCTAAACGCGCTTAACGTGAATTATTAAGCGAATATCAGGCGTTGATAATTAAAAAGCCGAGTAATTAAACTTACTCGGCTTTTTGCATTTTATTGGTATTTGTAGGAGATATTAAAGTATTTTAGCAATAGATTGTGCTAAATAATCAATATTAGTCGGTGCAATACCAGCGATACTCATACGGCTAGAACCTACCATGTAAATGCTAAATTCATCTTGTAGGCGTTGCACTTGCTCAGGAGTAATACCCAAGAATGAAAACATGCCTTTTTGACGAGTTATAAAACTAAAGTCGCGTGTTACACCATTTTCAATCAACTTATCAACAATGACTTGTCGATTGCCATTTATGCGATCGCGCATTTCTTTTAATTCAACATGCCATTGCTGGCGTAGTTCATCAGAATGCAGAATGGTTTCAACTAATGCAGCACCGTGTGCTGGCGGCATAGAGTAAATACAGCGTACAACTGATAATAAGACTGAATTAGCAATATCAGCATTTGCCGCTGAATTTGCAATTATGGTCGTTGCGCCAATACGTTCACGGTATAAGCCAAAGTTTTTTGAACATGAACTACAAACGATCATTTCTTCAACGCTATCAGCCATAAGGCGTAAACCGTAAGCGTCTTCATCTAGACCATCACCAAACCCTTGGTAAGCCATATCAACGACAGGTAACCATGCTTTCGCTTTGGCTATTTCTGCAACTTGTTGCCATTGTTCATTGGTTAAGTCCATACCACTTGGGTTATGACAGCATGCGTGCAATAACACAGCATCGTCAGCACTGACTTCTTTAAGTGCGGCTAACATGCCGTCAAAGTCTAAGCTTTTATTTTCATAATCATAGTAAGGATATGTTTTTACCGTTAAGCCTGCCGCCTGAAATAAACCAGTGTGGTTAGCCCATGTTGGGTTGCTTACCCAAATTGTTGCACCTGCTTTACAAGATTTAATAAATTCGGCAGCAACACGTAATGCGCCTGTACCACCAGGAGTTGATACCGTGCGAGCACGATTTTCAATTAACACTTTGTGAGAGCCAAATATTAATTTGCTCATCTCGTTGTTAAATAACGGTGAGCCGGCTGGACCAATGTAAACTTTGGTATCTTCATTATCGTGACGATATTTTTCAGCTTTTTTTACACAACCTAGAATCGCTGTGTGTCCAGCTTCATTTTTATATACTCCAACACCCAAATCAATTTTATTTGGATTTGAATCTTCACGATATTTTGCCAATAAACCCAAAATTGGATCGGCAGGTAATGCCTTTAAGCTACCAAACATTTCTCCGTTTACCTTATAAAAAGAGTGGAATTGAACTGAGAATGCGCCATCGCACTTTCAGTAGAGTTAATTCCCTATTGTTAAAGGGCAAGCATAGCCCTATTAAGGCTATTTTTAAAGCATTTAGGCGAAAAAAATAGTGAATTTATATGCCAATAAAAACTAATAAATAGTGTAAAGATGTATGAAAAGTTTTATCAAATGATAATTAACATAAAAAGTTTAATATTTAAAAATTATTAGTGATCGCGGCAATAAAGCCAATCGCTCCACCAAAAACACCTCCCCAAACAACTAACCAGCCTAAATGCTGGCGGATCATGCTTTGAATAATCTCTTTTACTAATTGTGGGGTGAGTTCATTTAATCGCTTTTCGATAATATCACTGACTTTATTTTGTATGCTAGATATCATATTAGGTTGTTCTAATTCTTCTCGCAATAAGGTGCTAAACGCGTCGCTTTGAGACAAGTCAGACATTGTTTCTTTCATTTTTTCAATAAAAGGTTCTCTTAGTGGCTGTAATGCCTCACTTCCTCCAACCATTGCTAACATGCCGCCAAATGAAGAGGTTTCAATAACTTTTATTAAATTATCAAAAGCGGGTGATAAATCGACTTTTTCGATAATTGGCGATAAATCTATATTACTGGCTTTACCGCTACTATTTGAAAGAAACCGGTCAATATTTTCTTCAGTAAAAAATTGTTCCATCATTAAATTACGGATACCTGCTTTAAAGTCTTCAAATCGAGCAGGAATTACACCAGAGCCATATAAAAATGGGACTTTTTCAAATAGCATATGTATAGCTAACCAATTGGTTACCGCTCCTGATAAGGCAAATAAACCAACAGCGAATAAAATAGGTTGTGTTAAGAAATGACCCGCTATTATGGCAATTAATGCGAGAAAGTTAGTGATAAAGCTTTTATTCATTATGTTCTGCACTGGTTGTAAATTGGCGTTATTTTATCAAGCAAAACTAAAAAGACCAATTACTTCATATTGATAAAGTTTAACTAGCATCAAGACGTGGTATTTGCTTTACTATCCGATAAGTATTAAAAGCAATTTGTGAGATTATGAAGATAACGATTACAATCTTGAACGCCTCTGTTACATCAATTTTTGCATTTTTGTTTTCGATTGTTGCTCAGGCGAATGAATGGCGTGCGATTGACCCAAGTAATGCGGTATTACTTACTTTACCTCATGGTAAAGTTGTAATCGAATTAGCACCTCAATTTTCTCCTAACCATGTTAAACAGTTTACTGAACTAGCCCGTTCTGGTCATTATAATAACGCTAAATTCTATCGCGTTATTGATGGTTTTGTTGCGCAAGGTGGTCCTAAAGATGGCAGTGCTGTAGATAAGGCCGTACCTTTATTAGCATTCGAGGGGGAGTTTTCTACGGATAAAAATTTCGAGTTTACTCAGGTACAAACTAACGATATGTTTGTAGAACAAACTGGCTTTAAGGACGGGTTTGCCTTGGGATATGATTCGAAAGAACAAAAAGCATGGATGTTACATTGTCCAGGTGTTATTGCCATGGCCAGACAAACGGGTGCAGATACTGCTACCAGTCACTTTTATATAACAATTGGTCAGGCAACACGTTATTTAGATCGTTTAATGACGGTTTTTGGACGGGTTGTTTATGGTATGGATAATGTACAAACCATTAAGCGTACTGCAGTTATTGATGGTGATATAGCGGTTGAAGAAAACGATTATACATCGATAATTTCCATGCAATTAATGAGTGATGTGCCTGTAAAAGAACGTATTAATATTGAAGTGGCAAAAACAGATACTGATGATTATCGAAAAAAACTGCACGATCGTCGAATACGTGAAAATGCATTCTTTTTTAAAAAGCCGCCTCCAGTGTTAGATATATGTCAAACACCCGTACAAAGTAGGATTGTAAAATAGTTTAATTGGCTTTACGCATAATCTAATGTTTGGTTTAGTCTTTATAAGGAATTCACGATGGATAAATTGTTTTTAGGAATAGGAAACCATGTGGTTTGCTTAAATAAAAAAAATGGTGAGGAGCTATGGAAAACAAAAGTAAAAAGTTCAATGCTCACCAATGTATATTATGAAGACAACTGTGTTTTTGCTTATTCAGGTGGGCATTTGTTTTGTGTAAATGCATCTGATGGTAGTATTTTATGGGAGAATACATTAAAAGGTTTGGGTTATGGCTCCTGTATTATGGCTAGTGAGCAGCAAAGCTCTTCAGTGATAAGTGGAATAGCAGCACAGCAAGCGGCAGTATCGACCGTGGTTATTGCTGGTTCGGCTTCAACAACCACTGCTGGTAGCTAAATTAAATAACACTATAATGTTTAAATTATTTAACGTTTAGAGCTATCGCCTTTAAACGTTAAATAAGTACCTATTCCTGCAAGTAAAACCACTAATAATAAACCGATAACTCCTAAGATTTGATCTAGTGATTTTATACCCGTCCAACGTAAATAATGTATGTCATAAATTGTATTGATAAAATCTGTATCTTTACCTTGCTGGCGTAGAGAAAGTTGTTCCCAGTTGAGGTTTATTCGTACATCAGTCGACGTCAAAATTTCATAACCATTAACTGTGACTATTTCACCATAACGCGAAGGATTATTTTTAATCGCATCATTAACTAGAATCGTTATTTTTTCCTTGGAGATAGAGTCTAAAGGCTGAAAAGTCTCTGGATTTAACTGTTGCCAACCTTGAGCATTTTTGATTAACAAGTGATCGCCCAAAATAGTTTTTACTTGTTTTATGGCGAGCCAATCATGTTGTTCTGGTAGGGTAATGTTCTTGTTCAGCAGGTAGTGTTGAATAAAAAGCGGTTGATAAGCTTCTTGATAGCCAGGTTTGAAATAGAAAAAAATACCTGTAATTGCCCATGCGATAAAAGGTAGCAACATGAAAAGTCCTAATATTTTATGTAAAGTACGCATGAAACATTTCCTTGAAAATTAAACCAAATATTGCACCAAAATTGTGCGCCGGTGCGAGTTTATTGCAAATATGCTAACCAAAGATAAATGTTAACCTTGGAATTTTGTTGTTGATTTTAAACTTATTTCTTTACTATTCATATCGTTAACTACTTTGTTATTGAAAAAGGTGTTCTTGGCATAAGAGTTGAAATGAGTATATCTACGAAATATTTATTGGGGATAACTGTTTATGCTTGCTACGTTTATTGAACAACATCATTTACCCGATACATTTGAACAAACAATTAACCGTTATTATCAGCCCATTGCTGAGCAATTATTGTTTGAATATCAAAATTCAATGAAGCCTTTATTTGTTGGTATAAATGGCTGCCAAGGCAGTGGGAAGTCCACCTTTGCCGCATACCTTGCTGAATACCTTGGTGAAACAAAATCGCTTAATGTTGTCGTAATGTCACTAGATGATTTTTATCTATCTAGTAGCCAACGACAACAATTAGCTCAAAGTATTCATCCATTATTATCAACACGCGGTGTGCCAGGCACGCACGATAGTGAAGCAATGGCCGATATATTTAGAAAATTTACAAGTAAAACAAGTGGTTTTCTGATCCCAAGGTTTAACAAAGCTATGGACGAACCTTATGAGAAATCTCTATGGCAACAAATAAGTCAACCTGTTGATATTGTTCTCTTCGAAGGTTGGTGCTGGGGGGTAGAAGCGCAATCAACTTCACAGTTGAACACACCGATTAATACATTAGAAAAAACACATGATCCAGAAGGAATTTGGCGAAATTATGTTAATCAACAATTAAAAGATCATTATCAACCTCTGTATCAATACATGAATTATTGGTTAGTTTTACAAGCGCCGTCATTTGACTGTGTGTACCAATGGCGGCTAGAACAAGAAGAAAAATTAGCAAAAAAGACGAAGCTAAGTGCAACGAACAAAGTAATGACACCTGAACAGGTATTTGAATTTATACAATACTTTCAACGATTGACTGAGCATGGTATTGCAACGCTTGGGCAGTCAGCTGATGGAGTACTTGTACTCGATAGCAAACGTAATATCATAGACTTCGCCTGTGGGGAAACTAAATAATGCCAGAGCGTGTTCTTATATTTACTGATCTAGATGGTACCCTGTTAGATCATTATACGTATAAAGCTGATGCTGCCCTGTCAACTCTGGCACAGTTAGCAGCTGTTGATATACCAGTTATTTTAAATACAAGTAAAACCAAAGCTGAGTTAACTGCTATTACAAAAGAATTAGCAATCACGACACCATTTATTGTAGAAAATGGTGCTGCAGTCTTTATTCCTATATCTACGTTTGCTCAGCAACCTGAAGATACAGTGCAAATCGATAATTATTGGGTTAAATCATTTTGTTTACCACGTCAGCATTGGTTAGATCTATTAACAGAGCACTGTCAGGCTTTTCACAAAAACTACAAAGGATTCTCGCAATTAACGGTTGAACAATTAATAGAGTTAACAGGCTTAACACAAAAAAAAGCAGAGCAAGCAAAGCAGCGCTTATTTGGAGAACCTTTACATTGGCAAGGCAGTGATAGTGAAAAAGAAGACTTTATTCAATTACTGTGTGATTTAGGTGCAAACGTACTTCAAGGTGGGCGATTTTTACATGTAAGCGGTTATAGCGATAAAGGGCAAGCTATGATTTGGTTAGCCAGCTTATATCGAGATTTTTATAACGATAACGAAGTGGTCACTATTGCTTTAGGGGATGGTGATAATGACATTGCTATGCTTGAAGCAGCAAATATTGCAATTCAAGTTCGCTCGCCAGTTAATGATTTCCCCGTATTAAAAAGGCAAGTTTCAACAATTAAAACCCAAGGATATGGTCCACAAGGCTGGGCTGAAAGCTTACAGCAACTTTTATCTTCAAAACTTACTAAGGGAGCATAACTATGGCTGATTTTTATCAAAATGGCATGGTGACAACGTTACATAACCTATCACAACGAGAACCTGAAAGTTTAGAGGCGGATCTATTAGAATTTTCTAAAGTAAGACCACTGGGCTTGATACTTCCTTCTCTGTTCTCTGAATTAGAAGGTAAAGCATTACCTGATATTATTAATAAAATTAAAGGTGTTGAGTATCTTTCTGAAATAGTTATTGGTTTAGACCGCGCGGATGAAGGGCAGTATCGTCATGCGTTAAAGTTTTTTGGACAATTATCACAACATCACAGAGTGTTGTGGAATGACGGGCCTCGATTACAGGCACTTGATGCTAAGCTGCAAAAACTGGGATTAGCACCAAAAGAATTAGGTAAGGGAAGAAATGTTTGGTATTGCATGGGCTATATTTTAGCATCGGGTAAGGCCGAATCTGTTGCCTTACATGATTGCGATATTTTAACTTATGATCGTCAACTACTTGCTCGCTTATTATATCCTGTGGCTAACCCTATGTTTAACTATGAGTTTTCGAAAGGGTTTTATGCACGCGTTGCGGATGGAAAAATTAATGGTCGAGTGTCACGGTTATTAGTAACCCCATTAATTAAAGCATTAAAGAAAACGGTAGGGCATTGTGATTATTTAGACTATATGGATAGTTTTTTATATCCGTTAGCAGGTGAATTTTCTTTTCGAAGAGATGTATTGAATGACTTACGTATTCCAAGCGACTGGGGCTTAGAAATTGGTGTCTTGTCAGAAATGCATCGTAATTATTCATCAAACCGATTGTGTCAGGTTGATATCGCTTCTACCTATGATCATAAACATCAAGACCTTTCATTAGATAATGAGAATGGCGGCTTATCAAAAATGTCGATTGACATTAGTAAGGCACTTATACGTAAATTAGCAACACAAGGTGAAACCTTTACGACTGAAAAGTTTAGAACATTAAAGGCAACTTATTATCGTATTGCTCTTGATTATGTAGAAACGTATCGTAATGACGCCATTATGAACGGCCTGTCTCTTGATATTCATAATGAAGAAAAGGCGGTAGAAATGTTTGCGCAAAATATTTTAACGGCGGGACACACCTTCTTAGAGCAACCGATGGAAACACCCTTTATACCTTCTTGGAATCGAGTGGTGAGCGCAATGCCCAATGTATTAGCTGAACTTAAAGAAGCGGTTGAATTAGATAACGAAGAATTTTCGGCAGAAAAAGGTACTTATGCAAATGCAGGTTAGCCCGTTAGCGCAAAAACTAGCGCAACAATTAAGTATGATATATCAAGAGGTTAAACTTAATGAGTCGGTAGATGAATTAGCAACGTCATTAATCACATTAATGCATATTGATGCTAACGCATTGCCACCTGAGCCATTTTGTAATCATTGGACAGAAGAGGATGTTGTACTGATCACTTATGGTGACAGTATCATTGAAGATAATTGCCCGCCATTACAAAGCTTGCATTGCTTTTTAGATGAAAGCATTGGTTCAAGTATTAATAGTGTACATATTTTACCATTTTTCCCGTATAGCTCAGACGATGGTTTTTCGGTTATTGACTATTCTTCAGTAAATGAGTCCCTCGGTAGTTGGCAAGATATAAAGGCAATTTCTGAACAATGGCACTTAATGTCAGATCTCGTTATAAATCATTGCTCTAGCCGAAGTGCTTGGTTTGATAATTTTATTAAAGGTGAAGGTCAGGGCTCTGACTATTTTTATACGGCTTCACCTGAAGATGACTTATCGGCAGTTGTGCGTCCTAGAACCTCACCTTTATTACGTGAAGTTGAAACGGGTAAAGGAACACAGTTTGTATGGTGTACTTTTAGTGAAGATCAAGTGGACTTTGACTTTAGAAATCCAGAGGTTTTAAAAAGCTTTGTGAGCATCATTAGGCAATACTTAGATGCTGGCGTAAAAATATTTCGTTTTGATGCCATTGCTTTCTTGTGGAAAACTATTGGAACATCCTGTATTAATTTACCGCAAACTCATGAGGTAGTGCGTTTATTAAGAACCTTAATCGAGCATGCCAGAAATGACGCGGTTATTATTACAGAAACTAATATTCCTAATACGCAAAACTTAACCTATTTCGGTAACGCGAACGAAGCTCATGCCATTTACAACTTTTCGTTGCCACCCTTATTGCTTAATACATTAATAACCGGTAATTGTTTATATTTAAAACGTTGGCTAATGAGCATGCCACCTGCTCAAGATGGGACTACATACTTTAATTTCATTGCATCACATGATGGTATAGGTTTAAGACCTGCCGAAGGTTTACTTAGTGATGAAGAAATACAAATTTTGACAACTACGGTGCAAGATTTTGGTGGAAAAATATCGTGGCGTACATCCGACAACGGACAGCAAAAACCGTATGAAATGAATATTTCTTTATATGATGCATTACAAGGAACTATTTCTGGTCCGGATCAATGGAATTTTGAACGCTTTATGTGTGCTCATGCCATAATGCTTGCTCTTGAAGGCATTCCAGGTATTTATATTCATAGTATGCTGGGTACACAAAATGATTATCAAAAACTGGAAAATACTCATCATAACCGATCAATTAACCGTCATCGATGGCAAGTTGATGCATTAGAAAAGGCGTTAACGGATGAAAGCATGCATCATGCTAAGGTGCTTTCTAGTATGAAAAACTTATTAGATATTCGTATTAAGCAATCAGCTTTTCATCCTAATGCGACACAATTTACGTTACATTTAGGTTTACAGTTATTCGGCTTTTGGCGACAAAGCTTAGATAGAAAACAACGAATTTTTTGTATTAGTAATGTGACCGACCAGCCACAATTATTACCGTTAAGTGAACTAAATCTAATTATTACCGAAAGTTGGTATGAGTTAATTACTGACAGTGAAATTACTGAATTAACTCAAGAGCTGACGCTATTACCTTATCAGAGTGTTTGGATATCGAACAAAGGACATAATGGTTAAATTAACTATTATCAGAACAATAGAGTCAAATTATTGAAATACTGGAGTTTGCCAAGTTTGGTATACGCCGTCACTTGTTACGGATGCCACAGTAGTAGGGTTAATAAAGCGCACACTAAGTACTGAAGAACGTATTTTGTCTTGGGGTTTAAATGTTGTCCATTGAGCCGCTAATTCGCCTGTTGTTAGTCGCCAAAGTTGTAGTTTTTGTCTTGGTCCGCCAGTAAGGAGCCATTGTTTATCGGGCGAAAACCGTGACTGATTAAACTCAATAAATCGTACTGAGCTTTGTAGCGTTGAAAATAGCTGTCCGCTTGGCAATAGCCAAAAAAATCTGTCGTCAATTGCATCTAATGAAAAAGCTAACTTAGCGTCATTGCTCAGGGTAACATGATTCACTCGCATGCTATGTTTAAATGACTTTTTTACTTCACCATTTTGTGTTTGCCAGAGTTTAGCTGTTTTATCGCTTGAACCGGTGAATGCTAATTGACCATCATCAGAGAGGTCCACACTATTAATGTCGAGACGATGTATATCATAAGTTTTAATTTGATTATCGTGAACACCGACAACACTGACTTGCCCATTACGAAAGCCTAATATGATAGTTGAATCATCAGCGGACATCGCGATATCGTTAATAATATTATCACCCGCAGACCATACTGTTATTAATCGACCAGTCTCTAATTGATACAAGTGCACATTAACGCGGTTAGAGGTAAAAAAATATTTATTAGATTTTGAAATACCAACAAGCTCAATTAGTTGCCCCTCAAGACCATTAAGGCATTCATATACTTTTATATTTTTAGTGTTGTCCCATAAGCACACATGCTGATTATTACTAAGCAGTGAGTAAGTTCCATCGTTAGAAATATCAGCCGCTTTTAATATCTCTTTTTCAGTGTAATGCTGAGTAACTAACGCCGGTGATTCTAATAGGGTGTTGTCACTGCAGCTACTTAAAATAAAATTGATAAATACCAAAAATACGATTGTTTTAACTGACTTGAAACGGGAGTTTAAAATGGTAGATTTCATCTTGATTATAGCCACCTTCGTACACTTTTTTTATAGTTACTATACGCATTACCAAATATTTGTAATAGGGCCTTTTCTTCCGGCTTAATTTGAAATTGGTTTATAAATACAACAAATACAGGAACGCATACCAACGCCTGAATTGTTGAAAGATAAATCCCCAAAGCGGTTAACATCATTGCAAAACTTAAATACATTGGGTTTCGAGAAAAACCATATATACCAGAAGTTACTAGTGATGAGCTATTATCGGGTTTTATAGGGTTTACCGTTGTTTTTGCTTTTTTAAAACGGTAGCTACTAGCGAGAAGTATGAGAAACGCTAATGATAAAAAGCTTAATGAAATTAATATATTATATTTGATATCAATAGTTTGTTGCTCAAATACATGTGCTGTTAGCCACATAAAACCTGCAAAGCATACTAATACGAGTAAAGGTGGAATTTTCAGCTCAAAATGCTTCATCATGTTATTATTTATTAAGGTAATTAATATGCTCAAATTAACTATTTTTATCTATTAATAAATTTTCAATGGTTAGTATCATATTAATAGAAAATAATTTAATAAGTTTATGTGACATTGAATTTAAATCACCTAAACATTTTATGACAAAAGCTGTTTCAGTGCCGCGTTTAGACTGATAGTAGAAACAATAATATGGTGGTGCTATAACGTGAGTTTTATTAGCAAAACACTGCTGTGCATGCATTACTATCGGCTGAGTATTTTGTATCAGCTTACTGTCATCAACAAATAATGCTTTTGATTCGTTAATAGAAAGGTTCCAATGATTATTATTAGATCTGATCATTGAAAAAGCGGCACTATCTTTTATTAAAAAGTGGGTGTTTTCTGTATTAAGCACACTTTTAATTTGTTGTAATACAGCATTTGACAGGTCTATTACACTGTCAATTTGCGTCATATTATTGATGGAATCGATTAACGCTTCTAGGCCCTTCTGATAGTTTTTTATACGAATTAAATCTCGATATGAACGTAAAGCAATATGGATAGCATGATTTAATGTGCTGATAGTTGTTTTGGTTTTTTCTTTATAGCCATCAATATCATAATTTTTAATGACATCGTTTTGCGGGGCTGTACCTGGTTGACCGGTTCGCAAAATTATACGGGTGTAATGGTTATCTAATTCTTCTCTAATATATTTTACAACATCAAGACCTGCGTGATCAGATTCCATCACAACATCTAAAAAAACTAAAGCAATATCATCGTGCTGTGAAAAATATTTTTTTGCGTCTTTGCCACTATAGAGGTGAATAAACTCAAGTTTTTTATGCTCAAATTCAAATGAACTTAAGCTCATTTTAGTTATTTTGTGTACTTCGTCATCGTCATCAACGATAACCACTTTCCACGGGGGTAATGTGTTATCTGTTGTAGTAATTGTATCTTCTGCTAACCAATCCACATCTAATCCTTACTCTGGGCCGTTGATGTTATATTTAAAAAAAGTCTGAAAAATCAACAGTTATTCATTGTTCAGTATTATTGTTAAGTACTTCTAGTGTATGCCGATAATTTTATTTGTGCGAGTTATTTAGTGCATAACTCTACCCCTTGAAGTTGAAGATTAGAAGATAAAAAGAGTAGTCATATACATTGCTTACTTGCATTAAAGATTTGGGTTTAGTAATTTGGTGCGAAATAATAACAAAAACCTAAGGTAAACTTATGTCTGTAGACACTATATATAAAGTCATTCTCTATCCATTTATTACAGAGTCAATCGCTAGTTTAAAAGCGATGACTAATTTACAAGGTACTGCAGGCGATCCTTTTATTGATAATGTTGATGATTTTCGATTTAAAGGTTATGCGGTCTGCTCTGATGTTACAGGGAATTTAGATGGCGTAATTATGATGCATCATTACCCTGAAACAGCTATCGCAATAGGAAATTCTGTTTGTGAAAAAATGTTTGATGAGAAATATGAGCATACAGAAATTACAGAAGAGCTGAGTAATGCCTTAGCCGAATGGGGTAACACTATTGTTGGCCGTTCTACCGATTTACATGGTCGATACAGCTTAGAATATAATTTTTCTAGTCCTTATTTTGTGCATGATGTTAGTGATATGGCGAAGTATTTAGCAGGCGTTACAGAGGTTGTTACTGTGCCAATTACAGTTGAAGGTGTCGGGCGTTATTACTTTAATCTACTTGTACGTAGTGTTGACTATCAACAAGTCGGCATCAAGCGTGAAGAAAGTCGTGGTATTGAAAATACGCATACTACAACATTAGAGACAAGCAGTAAGATTTTATTAGTAGATGACAGTGCAATGATTCGAAAGGCACTAAAGCGTTATTTAGCGCAACTTGGTTACCATAATGTTATTGAAGCAGATGATGGCGCTAGTGCAGTTACAATGGTCGCCTCGGAATCGCCAGATTTTATGTTTATGGATGTTGTAATGGGTGAGGTTAATGGTGACGAAGCTTTACGACAAATACGAGCGGCTGGTTCAAATGTGCCAATTGTTATGCTTTCATCTGTGACAGATAAAGTCTTAGTTGATAAGTGTAAAGATCTAGGAATTTCAGGCTTTATTTTCAAGCCAATTCAAGCAGATAGCGGTGCTGAAATAATTAAAGATTATTTAAAAATAGCGTAATTAATAAGAGCTTAATTGAGTAAGACGATAAAAAAGGGGCGAAAGCCTCTTTTTTATTTATGATAGTTTTTGATCACTTTACCTGTATTTTTAAATTTTACATTTTAAAAACTAATACATTCCGATACAGTAGTGTATATCATCAAAGTACTTAGACAAACGAAGAAGGCCATGCCTGCCGTAAAAAATTTACATCGAACTGTAAAATCCAAAAATAAGCTAGCCCTTACTTTGATTGGGGTTCTGGTAACAGTTTCCTATTTTTTATTAATAGCACTAATTCACCAACAAGAAAAAGTTGCTGAAATTATTGATATTGCCGGTAGTCAGAGAATGTACTCTCAGAAAATAGCTCTATTAGCACAACATCATATAAATGTAATGAAAGGTGCTGGTGTTAATGAGCATACAAGGGAACGCTTACAGCAAACAGCAGTTGAGTTTGAGCAAGCTCAAGCCTACTTATCTAAGTTAATATATGCCCAAGTTAATCAATGGCTATTGCCATTAGATCGCAAACTCGTTCCCTTTTCTAATGCGTTAAAAGCCCGAATTAATTTATACATTCAAGCCGCTATCAAGTTAAGTAATACAAAAGGATTAAATGAAGCGAATGCTATTATCGAAGAACAGTTTCATCCGGAAACTATTGAGAAAATTCTAATTGATCTAGATGCTGTCGTACAATTATTAGAAAAAAACTCTCAGAGTAAGGCAGTAGAAATCCAGGTCATTAGCGTTTTTATTTGGCTTGGTGTTGTTGTTTCACTATGTATTATTTATTGGCAACTTTTTCGACCTATGCAACGGGGTATTGAAGAAAATTATCAAGAAATGTTGGACAGCCAAATTGCAAAAGAAGAATTAAAGCTTGCTATTGATCTTCATGCAATTGTATTTCGTTTTAGTATTCAGGGCGAGATAACGTGTATTAATCAACGTTTTACTGATTTTTATCAATATGAAGAGGATGAGATACTCAATAAGAATATTTTTTCAATTTGTGGCGATTCTTATCAACCTGAAGACTTTAAAAACATCTTTAGAGAGTGTCTAGAACAAGAATTTTGGCGTGGACAGTCAATTAATAAAATTAAAAGTGGTCAGGAACTTTGGCTAGATACAACTATTGTTCCAATAAAAAAGCATAACCAAAAAATAGATTCTTTTATCGTTATGCAAAATGATATTAATGGCATTAAACAAACAGAGCTTGCTTTAAACCAATTACATCAAATTACCTCAAGTGTTGATAAATCTATTGATGAAAAAATTCAAAGATTACTTGCTTTAGGTACCCAGTTATTTAAGTTGCCTTTAGGCATTATTAGTCAAATCAATGAACAAGAATATAAAGTGCTTTATTGTCATGTGCCCAATAATGAAATTAATCCTGGTGATGTTTTTGAAGTAGGAAATACATATTGTTCACATACCCTAACTTCAAATAGCCCTGTTGCTTTTCATCATGCAGGTCAAAGCCGTATTGCTAATCATCCCTGTTATCAAGACTTTGGTTTAGAAAGTTATATTGGTGTACCGCTTTATGTGGGCGGTAAATGCTTTGGCACTTTAAACTTTTCAGGGCCAGAATCATCCCCAAGCCCATTTACCGATAGAGAGTTAGAGTTAATACAATTATTTGCTAACTGGGTCGGTTTAGAACTAATGCGTTTAGCGCATGAGCAAGAGCTAAACTCACAACATACATTAGTTGAACAAATGGGAGAGCAAGCTCGAATTGGTGCTTGGGAGGTTGATTTAGTTAACGATAAGGTTTACTGGTCGAAAGTTGTACGTGAGATCCATGGGGTATCAGATGACTTTGAACCAAGTTTAGAAAGTGCGATGAATTTTTATAAAGAAGGAGAAAGTCGCGAAAAAATTCAAGCTCTAGTAGAAAAAGTCATGAGTGATGGCTCTTCATTTGATACCGAGCTACAAATTGTCAATACCAGTGGTGAATCCCTTTGGGTATCTGCGCGTTGCAAAGCAGTACTTGAACATGGTGAATGTGTACGACTATATGGTTCATTTCAGGATATCAATGAACGAATTTCTGCACAGCAATCACTTAATGATAGCAATAAGCGGTTAGAGTTTGTTTTACAGTCCACAGGCGTAGGTATTTGGGATTGGCTTATTGATGTAGACAAAATCATTATTAATGATCGTTGGGCAAGCATTCTTGGTTATACAATTAAAGAGTTAACGCCAGTAACACGTGATACATGGTTGTCACGTGCGCATCCAGAAGATGTACATTTACTTCAAGAAAAGCTTGATGCTTCTTATCATCATAATAACGATGATTTTTATATCTGTGAAATAAGAATGCAGCATAAAAAAGGGCATTGGGTTTGGGTGTTAGATACAGGAAAAGCGGTTGAATTTGAAAGTGATGGTAAACCCAAACGGATTATTGGCACCATGATAGACATTACAGACCAAAAAGAATCTGAAACACAGCGGGTTCAACATAATCGACGCATGAAGTTGGCGGCAGATGATGCTGGTTTTGGTATTTGGGAATATGACTTAATTGATGATGTCCTTGAATGGGACAGTTGGGTTTGTAAACTTTATGGCATAAAAGAGAGTGAATTTGACCAAAAACTCAGTACATGGGGTAGCTGTGTACACCCTGACGATATTGAATTAGCAACGCAAGAATTGCAACTAGCGATAGCAGGAAATACTAAGCTAGATACCCAATTTCGTATTGTTTGGCCAAATGGTGAAATTCGTCACCTTAAAGCGTCTGGTATTGTCAGTTATGACAAACAAGGTTCAGCAATATCGATAATTGGCACTAATTATGACATTACCGATCGCGTAGAGAATGAACAAGCATTAATTTCAGCTAAAGTGTTAGCTGAATCCGCTGTAAAAGCTAAAAATGAATTTTTAGCGAGTATGAGCCACGAAATTAGAACACCAATGAATGGTGTTATTGGCATGTTATCGTTATTAAATGATACTGACCTTACCAATGAACAAGAGCATCGTGTGGTTATTGCTAAAGAAAGTGCTAATTCATTACTTGTTTTGATCAATGACATTCTCGACTTTTCTAAAATAGACGCCAATAAACTTGAACTTGAAAACATTGAGTTTGATTTACATCAAATGGTAGGTGACTTTGCTAAAGCTATGGCATTGCAAGCTCAAGATAAAGGTTTAGAGCTTATTTTAGATTTAGTTGAAGTTAGTGAGAGTAAAGTGAAGGGTGATCCAAATCGTATTCGACAAATATTAACTAATTTAGTCAGTAACGCGATTAAGTTTACAAAAACGGGTGAAATATTTATTCGATTAAAGTTAACCTCTTATTCTCAAGAAGAGTGGCAGTTATCATTTGAAGTACAAGATTCAGGTATTGGAATAGCAAAAGAAAAACAGGATAGATTGTTCTCAGCATTTAGCCAAGTTGATGCATCTACTACGCGGGAATATGGCGGCACAGGTTTAGGCTTAGCTATTGTAAAAAAACTCTGTGAATGCATGCAAGGTAGTATTGCATTACAAAATAGCTCAGCTCAAGGGAGCAATTTTGTTGGTAATATCGTGTTAAATAAAGCCAAAAATGAAACTTCATCATTGTGTTGCAAAGCAGCAAAAAATGCACAAATATTGGTTGTCGATAGTCACTTGGCCAATGCGCAAACTATCCAGCGACAGTTACAAAAATGGCAGTTAAATGCACAATCAGCATCAACAGAAAAAGATGTATTTGCATTATGCCAAACGCAAAATGAAAAGCATCAACCTTTTAACTTAATTATTATTAGTTATGACATGTTTGCTACCAGCGAGCGTAATATTTTAACTTATTTAAAAAACCAAGCTAACTATCAGCAAATAAAGATTGTATTGATGACACCAATGGCGGCGAGAGTGACAGCAGAACACTTAGCTGAATTAGAAGTTGACCATTATTTTTCCAAGCCGGCTATTTCTTCTGATTTAATATTAGCACTTACCGCTTTAGAAAATGAAATTAAGCAGGAAGAGTTAAAAATTTCCCACGAGCAAAAAAGGGCGGATAAAGCGAAAGGGCATAGTTATGGCTGGCCAGAAAATGCCAAAATATTATTAGTAGAAGATAATCGCGTCAATCAAATGGTGGCTCAGGGAGTGTTACAAAAGTTAGGACTTTCGTGTGACATTGCTAATAATGGTGTCGAAGCCTTAGTTAAATTAAAAGAAAGTAGTGATGACAAACCTTACACATTCATTTTTATGGATTGCCAAATGCCTGAAATGGATGGTTATCAAGCAACAATAGAAATAAGAAATGCTACTGCAGGCGAGCGTTACCGAAGTATTCCTGTGGTAGCTATGACCGCTAATGCTATGGTGGGAGACCAAGAGAAATGTTTAGCGGCAGGTATGAACGATTACCTTTCAAAGCCAATTAATAAAGATAAAGTAATTGAACGTTTACAGCGTTTTTTAATCGTTTAGCCGATGATTAATTGCGCTGATAACTAATTGCGATAATATCAAAAAATTTCTCACCATCTGGTGTTTTTACGACTATTTCGTCATCGACTTGTTTGCCGAGTAGCGCTCTAGCCATTGGCGAGTCGATACTAATTTATCCATTTTTAACGTCCCTCTCATCAGGGCCAACCAAGCGGTAGCGTACTTCTTGCTTGTTAAAATGGTTGGTTTTAAGTCAGGTGCTATGTGACTACTACACAATGAGTTTATAGATGAATATAATACATTAACATTATTAGATAGAACTATATTTGAATACATATTATCTAACTTATATAAGACGAAATGGGTATTTATTACAATGAAATACTGGTGGGGTAGTTGTTGAAAAATAAAATTATATTTAAACCTACCATAGTGGATGTGTTGAAAAGCATTAAGATATTTAGAAGGCCCTATTTAAATGAAAACTAAACTGATCACCAGAGAAGGCTACACCAAATTACAAGAAGAATTGACATATTTATGGAAAATAGAGCGTCCAGAAATTACTCAAAAAGTTGCGTGGGCTGCTAGTCTTGGTGATCGTTCTGAAAACGCAGATTATAAAGAAAATAAGCGTAAATTGCGTGAAATTGATAGGCGAGTTAGGTACTTAACTAAAACTCTTGAAGATATTCGTATAGTTGATTATAGCCCTCAACAAGACGGCAAAGTTTTTTTTGGAGCATGGGTTGAACTAGAAAATGATGACGGTAAAACCCTTCAATTTCGCATTGTCGGACCAGAGGAAATTTACGGGCGAAATGATTATATATCTATTGATTCTCCAATGGCGCGGGCCTGTTTAAAAAAAACGGTAGATAATGAAGTAGTAGTCAAAACACCCACTGGTAACGTTGTATGGTATGTGAATTCTATAAATTACCAAAATTAACAGAGCAATTAGCCAATAAGCTTTATAAAAAAACAAATAGGTAAATCGTTGATGATTATATGGCTATTGCCGATTTGGATATAACTAGAGTGATAATCGCTCATAGATCTCAAGCCGTTTTAAGTGCTATAGGGTATGTCTGTAGAGGAAAAGAGATGTAACTGAAGTTCCAAGGTTTGAGTTAGTAAATATGTATTTAGAGGGAAGGGTTAAGACATGAAGTTGGTAGTATTATTATCTATGTTATTGCTAGGACAATATGTATCCGTTGTAAATGCAGCAACACTGTTTAAGGATGAAAGTAATTGTTTTGATGGGGTTACTGTTAGTTACGATTCTTGGCGAGAGTTTATAAGGGGTAAGAATTCAAAGGGACCCAATGCTGAACAAAGAGAAAAAATGGTAATGAATTGGTTCGATAGTAAGTTTTCTAAAAGCGATTTTAATCGATATTTGGAAACATTACATTGCTCGAACTTTACTTATGAAGTCGATGGCAAGGAAGTTAGAGGATATTATGCCCATCCAAAAAACGTTAGTGGTGACTTGCCGGTATTAATTTATAACCGTGGTGGTAATGGAAATTTTAGTGCTGTTAGTTTTATTTCTCAGATGAAAAATATATTTCCTTTTGCCTCTGAAGGCTTTGTTGTGATCGGCACGCAGTATAGTGGCGTAGCGGGAGGTTCAAAGGAGCGAACGGATGAATTTGGTGGAAAAGATGTTGATGATGTTATTTCATTATTAGAGCTATTGCCTTTTATTGCCCCTGCAGATGAGGCTAGGGTTGGAATGTATGGTGCAAGTCGAGGGGGAATGCAGTCGTTTTTAGTATTAAGGGCGCTTGCTGAGACAAAAAAGATCAAGGCTATTGCTACTATAGCCGCGCCAACAAACTTGATTACGAACTTAAAAGAAAGACCAGAAATGGAGGAGGTATATTCTAAACGCATCCCTAATTACGCTCTAGCAAGTGTTAAGCAGTTAAAAGAAAGATCGGTAGTTTATTGGGTAGATGATTTACCTAAAGATGTTCCTGTTTTGCTAATTCATGGTGCCAAGGATGAAAAGGTTTCTGTTAGGAATGCGACAGATTTAGCCCGCCTGCTTGAAAATCGTGAGCATCCTTATGAACTTGAAATTTATAAGGAAGACGGACATATCATCAACGTAAATGAGCGCGAAATGATACATAGAGTTATCAGCTGGTTTAAGGCAAAGTTGTAATTTGATGGAGGCTATGTACTGGTTTCTTATTAGAGTTTTTTTTGTGGTAATGTGTAGTGTTCCTTTTGTGGCTGACGCAATAGAATTTGAAAAAAAGCATAGTATTCCTTTACTGATAAAAGAATACCATAATCCCTACTATGATGAGCTTTATAGGTTGATTTCTATGCAAGATCGTCTAAATGAAGTAGACCTAGTAAATATGAGTAAGCAGGTTGTAGATGATATTTCGGCTATAGCTAAATGTCATGATGCTATTGTTATTTTATTGATTGAAATGTTACCTGATCGTGAAAATGTCGGAGGGAAAAACTCTTTTTTTGAAGTAAATCCTGGTTGTCCAAACAGTCTATTATTAAGTGCCATAGAAGAAAAAGGAGCTAAAGGGGTATTTAAAGCCTATCAATTTATAGAGTCGGTAATAGAAGCTAAAACTAATTTAGCAGAGTACATTGATAAAGAGAGATATGTGAATCCTGAGATAAAAAAATGTCCTTAAGTATCTATAACAATGAAACCTTCAAAGCCTTGCTGCAAACTTATATTTTAAAAACACTTTTTGACAACAAAGAAAAAATCTACGATTCATCTAAACTTTCATTAGTTGTGGGTTTTCTTGTGCTTGCTAAATTGTATAAGGAGAAAGGGGATATAATGAAACAACGAATGATTTTGTGGACTATTTTACCTAGCATACAAGATGGAGCATTCATAAAGCCATTTATTTATCGTAAAGGTTCAGACATTTATCTTCATTGACGATTAAATTAGAAATCTATATTTGGGCGGTTCACCTAAAGCCGCGGCTTCAGATACAGAACGAGTAATACGAGGGCGTTCTTCTTTCCATAAATATTTTAGCTCTTTATCAAGCCGGTCCCAGCCTTCGCGGGTAATGTAATTTGATTTTTTCATTTAAAAGTTACTAATAATTTGCCGTTAAAGCGTTATACTATGCGGCATTATATTAGGGGTTGTTGATTTTTACTGTTTATTTATTATCAGAATAAGGTGAAAAATTATCAAGCCAATGTCAATTTTAAATATTTATAAATTTTATCATTAGGATAATAGTTAGATGACGTGTATTGCCGAACAAATTGCTCAAGAACTTAACGTTAAAACATCACAAATAAATGCTGCAATTAATTTACTTGACGATGGTGCGACTGTGCCATTTATCGCACGTTACCGTAAAGAGGCAACTAATGGTTTAGATGACAATCATCTGCGTCATTTAGAGCAACGTTTAAGTTATTTACGTGAGCTTAATGACCGCCGACAAGTGATTTTGGCAACCATAGAACAACAAAATAAACTCACCCCAGAATTGTCTAAGCAAATACAGACGGCTGATAATAAAACTCGTCTTGAAGATTTATATTTACCTTATCGCCCCAAGCGTAAAACAAAGGGACAAATGGCTATTAACGCTGGGCTCGAGCCATTAGCAGATAAGTTGTTTAGTGATTGGCAACTTGATCCCGAAAATGAAGCGATCGCTTACATTGATAAGGAAAAAGGTTACACAGATGAAAAACAAGTACTTGATGGGGTTTGTTATATTTTAATTGAGCGTATGAGTGAAGATGCTGATCTTTTACTTAAACTCCGTAATCACTTATTAAAACAAGCGCATTTAACGAGTACTGTTATTAAGGAAAAAAAATCAGATGCGACAAAGTATCGAGATTATTTTGAACACAGTGAGCTCCTTAATAAAGTACCATCTCATCGCGCGTTAGCTATGCTTCGCGGGCGCAATGAAGGTTTTTTACAGTTAGCACTAAATGTTGATCCTCAGCAAGAAAATACGAATTATTCAAGTGCGGAACAAATTATTCATGATCATTATCGTTTAAATTTGTCACAACAAGCGGGGGCCGCTTTTTTAACTAAAGTAGTTCGTTGGGCATGGAAACTTAAATTTTCATTAAGTTTAGAAACTGAGTTATTAGGTCAATTACGAGATAGAGCTGAAACGGAATCGATTAAAGTTTTTGCAGAAAACTTAAAAGACTTATTATTAGCAGCACCAGCAGGGGCTAAAGTTACTTTGGGTTTAGATCCTGGTTTAAGAACCGGATGTAAACTAGCTGTTGTTGACGCAACCGGTAAACTTTTACAAACAGTGACAATATTTCCACACGCACCACAAAATAATTGGGAAAAATCAAAACGTACAATTGTTAATTTATGTAAGCAACATAAAGTTGAGTTAATTGCTATTGGCAATGGTACTGGCTCGCGCGAAAGTGACAAGTTGGTAGCAGAAGCTATTCAAGAGTTAGAAAATAATAAACCTAATAAGCTTATTGTTAGCGAGGCGGGCGCTTCCGTTTATTCTGCGTCAGAATTGGCCGCAAAAGAATTTCCAGATCTTGATGTTTCATTACGCGGAGCGGTGTCCATTGCTCGACGTTTACAAGACCCATTAGCTGAATTGGTAAAAGTTGATCCAAAAGCTATTGGAGTTGGCCAGTATCAGCATGATGTTAGCCAAAGCCAATTAAGCCAATCATTAGATAATGTCATTGAAGATTGTGTAAATGCCGTAGGTGTTGATGTCAATAGTGCTTCCATTGCACTATTAACACGTGTAGCAGGGCTTAATAAAACTATGGCATTTAATATTGTTGCCTATCGAGATGAGCATGGCCGTTTTAATAATCGTAAAGAGCTGAAAAAAGTGGCTCGATTGGGCCCTAAAGCCTTTGAACAAGCGGCTGGCTTTTTACGTATTCGTGATGGTGAAAATATATTAGATGCTTCAGGGGTACATCCTGAGACTTATCCAATAATAGAAAACATGATCAAGCAACTTAACACAGAAATTGTTGAGGTTGTTGGCAATAGTGAAAAGCTTAAGCAGTTGGATATCAAAAGCTTTACTAATGAACAGTTTGGTGAAGTTACCGTAAAAGATATTATCGCAGAATTGGAAAAACCAGGAAGAGATCCTCGACCTGAGTTTAAAACAGCGAGTTTTAAAGAAGGCATTAACACTATAAATGATCTTGAAGTTGGAATGATACTCGAAGGCGTTATTTCAAATGTGGCTAATTTTGGTGCATTTGTTGACATTGGTGTTCATCAAGATGGTTTAGTACATATTTCGTCTTTAACGAATAAGTTTGTAAGTGACCCACGCGAAGTGGTTAAAGCAGGAGAAATTGTTAAAGTAAAAGTTACAGAAATTGATGTACCACGTAAGCGTATAAGTTTAACAATGCGTTTAGATGAAGCTGTTTCAACGGCTACAACTAAGCCTGCTAAATCACCTGAAAAAGCACAACAAGGTAACCGTAAAACAAAAGTAGCACCAAGTAAGATAGAAAAAACACCGTCAAATGCAATGATGGGAAATGCGTTTGCCGATGCTTTTGCAAAGTTAAAAAAATAAGGCTGAGCTAACCGAAAGAGTGGTTAACTCAAGTTGTTTTCTTCTACCTGAATGTAGAGCTAAGTAGTTCTAGAGATTTGGCATTGCCTTTTACTGCAGTACTGTTTTGTGTCACTGTTTCTGCACTCGAGGTGTTAGCTCTTGAAATATTGTCAATACTATGGATATTTTCATTAATTTGCTCGGCGACTACATTTTGCTCTTCTGTCGCTGTAGCTATTTGAGCAGTAATCCCACTAATCGTATCAACCATTACTTTTACTTTATCCATATTAGTTTTTGCGATTAATGCATCTTCAACACAAATATTGGCATTGTCTCTACTAGTCAGCATTACTTGGCTCCATTGCTGTAGTGTATTTTGTAATTCAACAACAGATTTTTGTATTTGTTCGGTAGCCACTTGAGTCCGGCTTGCTAAAGTGCGAACTTCATCTGCAACCACTGCAAATCCCCTCCCTTGCTCTCCAGCACGAGCTGCTTCAATTGCTGCATTTAGGGCGAGTAAGTTAGTTTGATCGGCTATACCTTGAATTTCACTCATAATAGTAGAAATTTTATTAGCATCATCAACTAACACCGTAGCAGTAGACGCCGCTTCTTCAACTTCATGCGAGAGATGAGTAATCTTACTTTCTGTGGATGTGATTGCGGTAATAGCATGATCACATTCACTCACTATTTCAATTACCTGATCGTAAGCGCTTGTTGTATTTTGGCTAACTTCTCCAATGGTCGCACTCATTTGTGTAATTGCCGTTGCTAATTGTGTCAGTTGATGATTTTCTTCAATTAATCCTGTTAGTGTTTGTTGTGAACTTTGACCAAGCTCATTGGCTAAATAGGTTAATTTAACACCTGAATCTCTACTACGACCTAAAATGGTTCGTACTTTACCTTCTTGCATCAGGAAGGGGTAATTGAGTAATGAAGAGATCCCTTTTCCTGAAAAAATATAACGAGAAATACTGTCAGAATTATTTTTCACTCGCGTAATCACTTTTGGAAGTTGTATAACTTCTTCTAAATAAATGAGTGCTAATAGGCTAAAGCTAATAAGAGATATGAGAGACGCAAAAAGACCAAAATTTATATAAGTAAAAATAAGGCTAAGTAAAATGGTTGCCGCAGAAAGTATACGTTTTAAGGGGATATTGGTAGAGTATTCAGAAATGCTTTTACCATCGTTAAGCTGTTGATATAGTGCTGTTGCAACACGCTTATCTTCTTTTTTTGGCAAAGCTCGCACAGACTGATAACCAATGATATTTTCTTGCTCATATATTGGTGTTACATAGGCGTCAACCCAGTAATAATCACCATTCTTACAACGATTAACGACTAGGCCTCTCCAAGAATCACCTTTTTTTAATTTCCCCCACATATCTGCAAATGCTGCTTTAGGCATGTAAGGATGGCGAACCATATTATGTGGTTGGCCGAGCAACTCTTCTTTTGAATATCCAGCGATACGGCAGAAGTTATCATTTGCATAAGTAATGGTGCCATTAAGATCTGTTGTAGAAATTAATTGTTCTTGCTCGTGAAAAGTAACTTCAGTACCAGATAATTTTGGGGTCATATTGGATTTACCTATTAAAATTATAAATAATGAAAAATTTTCATATTAATCAATTCTAGTATATATACCGACAAATAGAATTACAAAACTAAAAGATAATAGAAACAGACGGTTATTTATTATTGGTTAACAATGTGTAATTGAGAAATTAATAGAATAAAAAAGGGGAAGTATAAACCTCCCCAAAGGTAACCTCAAAGAGGTTAACTAACGCAAGAACTTATTATAAAACGTATTTAATTGAAACTTGTGCATAGTTAGAATCTAAATCCATATCAGCAACTTCGTAGTTACCAACTTCAACACCGTAAGATAATTCTTTAGTTATACTTTTAAATATGTTGATACCCCAATGTGTGCGATCACGATCAGACTCATCTGTTTCAGTATTACCGTAGAAAATATTACTACGCAAGGTCTCAGTCCAAAAATGGCGATAAGCCACCATAATCGAAGTTACATCTTCAACTTCTTCGCCTACTAAATCGGTAGCAGCTGTTGCACCAACATAACGTCCGGCATTCCCCCCGTGAAATGCAAAACGAAAATCATCGTTGCCTATAGTTTTAATTTTACCTGAAATACCGTAGGCCAGTGCAGATTCAGACTCACCGCCTACCGTATTAAGTTGACGGGCAACCGCTGCAACTGAAATGTTACCCCAATCACCGTTAAAGGTATATTTACCGACAACGTCTGGTATAGAGTCTTGACTTGCATCTCCGCCGTAAGATTCTGGATTTTCAATAGCGACTTGGAAATTACCATTGGTATAACGAATCTGTGTTTGGCGAATAAATGCTGATGCAACTAAAGGGCCACCAAAATCGGCAGCTTCCGCTAAAGAGCTTGTATTCATAAAGGTTGACCACGTTTGACCAACAGTCCAGTTTTTGTACTTGATAAATGCGTGGCGTAGTCGAGGGCTAATTGAATTTGTAAGTACTTCATTCCCAGTGCCTGTATAAAAGTCCATTTCTACGAAGCCGGTAATATCTCCGTGAACATACTTAGTGTTTAAACGTGAAGAAGCGGCGGAGAATTTAACGCTTGAAACGTCGCCTTCTGCAGCATTACCAATCCAAAAATCACCTAGATATGAATTGACATTACCATCAACGTAGCGAACATCTGCTTGCAAATAGCCGCCAAAGCTAATGCTATCGGTATCGTTAATTTTTATGGTGTAAGCTGCATTTGCAGCGCTTGAAATAGCCAGCAATCCTGTTGCCATTAATAGGTTTTTCTTATTAAACATTTTGTCTTCCCCGTTTCTGTATATTTAGCCTTGGAAAAGAAAATGTTCTTTTCTGACTATTTTTTATCGTTATAAATTATTTTTAAAGACCTTAATAAGGTAGAGAGTTATTCGATATTTAGGAATTAGACCTAAGTCTAAGATTTAACCAATTGGCTATAGACTTTAGTCTAGGGATTGGTGAGCTTTATGAGCAAATGGTTATTTTATATAAAAGCGTTTTAGTGGTAGTGAGCTTCAGCTAGTCTAGCCATAATAAGAATCTTATTTATCTAAACAGGTTAACGAATTTTACTTTTCTCTACGGCGTGACTTGTTACAATTAGCAATAATTATTATAAAAAGGTATGTGTTATGAGGAAAATCCTTTCATTCACTCCGCTATTGGTATTGATATCGTTAACCATTAATGCGGAAAAAATCACTGAAAGTGACTACAAACGTGCTGAGCAACGCTTATCACAAACAACGAGTAAGCTAGTTACGGGAACGGTTAATTACCCACGTTGGATGAGTAACGGTCAATTGAGCTATCGAAGTTTTACTAAAAATGGCAATCAATTTTTTAGTGTTAATGCTGATACGCAAAAGAAAGCATTAGCTTTTAATCATAAGAAGTTAGCTGAATCTTTAGCTCGCATCACAGAAACAGAAGTAAAAGAAAATCAATTACCTTTTTATCAAATTGATATTGACGCAAAAAATATTCTGCATGTTGCTGTAACCGGTAATAACTATCGATGTGATTTGGACAGTTATTTGTGCCGCCATGATAAAGACACAAAAAAGCCCAACGAATTAGTTTCTCCAAACGGTAAAAGAGCGGTATTTATTCGCGAGTATAATTTATGGATGCGTGATCTATCGAATAACAAGGAAACACAATTAACGACAGACGGCATGAAAGATTTTGGGTATGCAACTAATAATGCAGGTTGGATACGTAAAAATACTCCTGTTGTAAAATGGTCTCCTGATTCTAAAAAATTGACAACATTTAAGCATGATGGCCGTAAAGTTGGAGATATGGGAATAGTATCAACCGCTGTTGGGCATCCTAAAATTGATGTTTGGAAATATCCGCTCCCAGGTGATGAACACATCTTTACTATTCATCGCGTGGTTATTGATGTTGAAACCGGTGAACTTGTGAAGCTTGATATGGAGCCTGATGCACATCGGTCAACCATAACTGATCATGTTGCAGGGAGAGATGGCAGTTTATTAGATATTGATTGGGCTGAAGATGGGCAAAGTTTTGCTTTTGTATCTTCCAGTCGAGATCATAAAAACGCCACGTTAAAAATTGCTAACGCTAATACGGGTGAAGTAAAAACTATTTTTACTGAAACGGTAAAAACCTTCTTTGAGTCAGGTGTAAGTGGTATTAGTTGGCAGTATTTGTCGAAAACGAACGAAGTCATTTGGTTTTCACAACGTAGTAATTGGGGGCATTTGTACCTCATTGACGTAGAAACAGGCAAAGTTAAACATCCTATTACTCAAGGCGATTGGACTGTACTTGAACTTCTGCATGTTGATGAGAATACTAATAAGCTAATTTTTACTGGTGCAGGCCGTGAAGGTGGTGATCCTTACTTCCATTATTTATATAGTATAAAGAAAGACGGTTCTGAATTAACCCTGTTAACACCCGAGAAAAAACACCATCAAATTACATTAAAGCATGATGGTAAATTCTTTGTAGATACTGCCTCAACTCCAACTTTACCGGCCGAAACGTTTGTTCGTAGTACAGAATCTCGTTCTGGCTTTATTATTGAACAAATGGATATAAGCAAATTAGTGGCAACTAATTGGCAAGCTCCTACTCCCTTTGTTGTGAAAGATCGTAATGGTGAGCACGATATTCATGGCTTATATTTTAAACCTTCTAATTTTGATGCAACTAAGAAATACCCTGTGATCAATTACCTATATCCAGGTCCACAAGTGGGCAGTATTCGAGGACGTCATTTTCAGGCGTCTCGAAATGATCATAATGCTATAGCTGAATTAGGTTTTATTGTTATAGCAATTGATGCGTTAGGAACACCGGGACGTTCAAAAAGCTTTCATGATGGCTACTATGGCAATATGGGTGATAGTGGAATTCCAGATCAAGTCGCGGCTATTCAACAATTAGCGGAAAAATATTCTTGGATAGATGATAGTCGTGTAGGTATTTGGGGGCACTCTGGTGGTGGCTTTGCATCTACAAGAGCGTTATTAACGTATCCAGACTTTTATAGTGTAGCTGTTTCGCAGGCGGGTAATCATGACAACCGCAATTATGCAGATGAATGGGGTGAAAAGTTTCATGGCTCATTAGTCAATAAAGAAGATGGCAGTACAAATTATGATAGCCAAGCTAATCAACTTATTGCAAAAAATTTAAAAGGTAAGCTATTAATTGCCCATGGCACAACGGATACAAATGTCCCGCCTTATAGCACATTAGTAGTTGTTGAGGCATTGATCGCAGCAAATAAAGATTTTGACATGATTATGTTACCTAATCGTAACCATGGTTTTTCGCGAGAGCCTTTTATGTTACGTAAACGCTGGGATTATTTTGTAACTCATTTAATGGGGGAAACACCCCCTAAAGAGTTTGTATTCACTAGTTTAAATAAATAGTTTAAGCAAGAAATTTAAAAGGAGCGAAAGCTCCTTTTTTTTTGTGTCTAAAATACTTAATTTAATATTAATAAGTTACACAGTTAACGTTTTATTGTGCCAAATCAAAGTATTCAAAAGTACATGAGTTATGATGAATTCATATTGAGGAGAATGCGATGAATTCACAACAAGTATTTGAATTATTAGAAAACAAACAACAAGAATTGATTAAACGTATTTCAGCTATTGAGGCAGATTTTAAAAAGGGGCGATCTGCTGATTTTACAGAGCACACTACTGAAAGTGAAAATGATGAAGTATTAGATGAAATTCATCGAGAAGCAAAAGCTGAATTAAAGCTGATCAAAGTCGCATTATTGCGTTTAGAGAATAATGAATACGGAAGGTGTGCTGAATGTGATGGTGAAATATTACCTGAAAGATTAGCTGCTCTACCTTATACAACACTATGTATTAATTGCGCACAATTAGGAGAAAACTATGTCAATTGAAAAACATGACTTACATAATGAATTTCCAGAATTTGAAAAAGAAATTCACGACTTAAAAATAAGTGATGGCCACTTCGCTCGTTTATTTAAGGAATATCATGAGGTTGACCATGAAATTCATCGTATCGAGCAAGGGGTTGAAAATACTACTGATGAATATTTAGAATTACAGAAGAAACAGCGTTTGAATTTAAAAGATCAGCTTTTTGCTATGCTTAAAAAAACAAAAGCCACAGCTTAAATAGGATAGATTATTATCGTGCCGTTATAATAAAATATCTTTTAACTTAATGTTGTTTGGCATTTTAGACAACTGCGCTAATAATAATTCAGCAGTGGCGATGGCATCATTAAGGGCGTTATGAGCAGAATACTGTGGCAATTGATGAGCATGACGTAAATTACTTAGCCTTAGCTCCGAAGGGTCGTAAGCAACATCACGTTTATCGAGCTTTCGTTTGGCTATGGCTAAGGTGTCAATCATAGCTATCGGCGCAGCTATACCATAAACCTCTAAACAAGCCTGATGAAAAAACTGTCGCTCTATTCGGGCAAAATGTACTAACATCACTTTTCCAGCGAGGGCGTTAAGAAGGTCGTCGAGTACTTCTTTTAATAGAGCTCCCCGAGCTTTTTGATCATCAGTTATTTGATGAATGATAACGTTTTCTGGTACAAGGTCGTCTGGTGTATTAATGATTTTGTGGTAGCAAGTGTTTAATGCGATTTGTTGTTCAGATATTTCGACACAACCAACACTGAGCAATTTATCATTAACTGCATTAAGCCCAGTTGTTTCAAAATCTACTGAGAGTATCTTTATTTGATCTAAAGGCATATCAGGGCTGGGTAAGGGGTGTGCTAAATAACGCTTCAAAGGGCTTTCTGGTGCTTTAGCAAATGCACGTTTTCTTTTGGCTTCGTAGCCAATTAACCAGCGAAATAAAGGATGATGACTATACATAAATATCCTACAGTGTGGTTTGTCTATTATCTTGCATGGTTTTTATTACTTTAAAAGCATCTTTTAAATGTTCCCGCTCAAGCTTTGAAATATTTTTAGGGGCGAGATAGTTATCTGGTGCTTCACCTGCTTGAATTTTTGTTGCTTGATGATTCATACGTAAAATTCCTAGAAATTCATAGGCATCTATCAAATTTGCGGCAGAAGCTTTAGTTAATGAAGGCGTTCCTGAGGCTAGCTTTAAACGTTCGATGGTATTTGTTGCTGCAATTCCTTCAGCTAACGCATAGATTCTTGCCAAGTCTACAATTGGTGCTATGCCATTATGTTTTAAGTCTAATGACGCCTTATTTTTTCCATTTGAAATTAAAACAAAGTCTCTAAAAAAACCGAGTGGTGGTTTTAGCATTAGTGCATTTCTGGATAAGTGCGCTAAAAACAAGCTATTACCTTTAGTCTTTTGTAATAACTTTTCTCTTACTTGATCAATTAACGAGTTATCGCCATAAATTGTCACTAAATCGAAAAAGACACTGCTATTTAACAAGGCTTGTGGTCTGGGTTTGGTTACCCACTGGTCAAAATATTGATGCCATGTAGACTGTGGCTGGCACCACTGTGTATTGGTTGCCATAATGTCGCCAGGGCAATAGATAAAACCACAAGTCGCTAACCCATCTGAGACAAAAGTGGCCACATGTTTAAACCATGGTTTATCTTCCGTTATTACATCATCAGAATAGATAATGGCATTGTCCTGATCTGAATGGGCAAATTGCTCTTGCCGAGCTTGAGAACCAGCAGCTAACCAGGCCCATGGGGCAGGCGCAGGACCATATTTTTCTTCGGCCATTTCAATTAAACGAATGGTTAATGCAGCTGTTATGGCGCTGATGCTTTTACCAATATGATCCGCTGTTGTTCCTAGTTTTGCCATTTTAACTTGAAGCTTTGGTAGTAGAGCACTTATGACTTTTAATTCATCAAGGTTACTTGCTCGGCGGATCATATTGGTAATGTTGATGGCATTTTGACCTTCATTATTCATCAAGTCAGTAATGGTTACCATGGCAGTTAACTTGCCATTTTGAGTTACAGGTAAATGATGAATACGCTTACCTGTCATTAGCATTAAGGCATCGTAGGCTCTATCGTTTTCATTAAGTGTCAGCATATCTTTGGTCATAATATCTGATACAGGCTGGTTGAAAGATAAACCTTTGGCGACACAACGACGTCTAATATCTTTATCAGTAATAATACCGACAGGTTTATCTGCTTCTATAACCACTAAGCATGAGAAGCTAAGCTCGGTCATTTTGATAGCTGCTTGTTGAATGGTGCAGTAACTTTCAATAGTTGCAACAGGACCATGACAAAATTGACTAACAGACGTATCCATTAATGATGAAGATAAAATAGCGTCCTCATTAAGTTGCGTCATTTGAGTATTCAATCTTTCTTCAGCGCTATTTTCAAAAAAACGAATAACGTTATTAAAGTTCGCTGTTATGTTACTAAAGGCTAAAAAGGGTAAGCAATATAACAAGGTATCTTCTTCTGCATGCACTTTTATTTCATCAATTTGATCAGGAAAAATAAAGACACTACAAATATCACCTTCTCCATATTTTCCTAATAATTCACCTTGTAATGAACTATAAGCTAATGCTCCTTTTCGAATGATATAAAGTGTTTTTTCATCACATCCTTTAGGCGGTAAATGGCTTTCTTTACGTAGGTAATTAATAGTTATTGCTTTCGTTAATTGGGCAATAATCTCTATCGTTAACTGATCAAAAGGTGGGATGGTATGTAGAAATGTATTTATTTCAGTTAATTCATGTTCCATAAAAGTGCCTTGTTTATTAGGGCTATGCATTGTTTGTAGTGTATATCGCTAAACTAAGTCAACGTTAATTACCTCACTCTAGACTAAAGTTTAATACCTAGGCAGATAAAAGATTGATAGTGTTTACCATAGCTAAAATTCGTAATGAAGATTTGTTCTACTTGAACAGCACCTTAGAGCGAATTTTGCTAATTACAATAACAGGTAAACAAGCGTACTAATAAATATAAAACGCGTTACTAACAGAACAATTGTTCAAGTAGTAATTTTGCTAGGAGAGAATAATGGAAGACAACACATCATATTGGCAAGATAATCTTCGCCTAATATTCATATGTCTTGCTATCTGGTTCGTCGTGTCATTTGGTTTCGGTATACTTTTAGTCGAGCCATTGAATGAATTTCGTCTAGGTGGGTACAAACTAGGTTTCTGGTTTGCACAACAAGGTTCAATATATACATTCTTAGCGTTAATTTTCTGGTATACCAAGAAAATGAACGATCTTGATAAAAAACATAATGTGGAGGAAGAGTAATGAGCGGAGTAGATGAATTAAAAATCTATACGTGGATTGCTGTCGGGGGCTCTTTCGCACTTTATTTTGCAATTGCATGGTGGGCTCGAGCAGGGTCAACGAGTGATTTCTACGTTGCTGGCGGTGGTGTAACACCAATGCAAAATGGTATGGCAATTGGTGCCGATTGGATGAGTGCTGCGTCGTTCATTTCAATGGCAGGCTTAATTGCCTTTTTAGGTTACGGTGGTTCAGTATTTTTAATGGGGTGGACCGGTGGTTATGTATTATTGGCGATGTGTTTAGCGCCCTATATGCGTAAACATGGCAAATTTACCGTACCTGAATTTATTTCGGACAGATATTATTCTAATACGGCGCGTATTGTTGCCGTTATATGTTTAATTCTTGCTTCATTAACTTACATCATAGGCCAGATGAAAGGTGTGGGTGTTGCATTCTCTCGCTTCCTCGATGTTGACTACGAACTTGGCCTATATATTGGTATGTTTGTGGTTTGGGTTTATGCGGTACTAGGTGGTATGAAAGGTATTACTTACACGCAAATTGCCCAATATTGTGTATTGATTTTTGCTTATACCATTCCAGCAGTCTTTATTTCACTTCAGTTAACAGGTAACCCTATTCCACAATTAGGTTTAGGCTCTACACTTGCTGATGGTAGTGGTGTTTATTTACTAGATAAGTTAGATACAGTGGTGACTGAGTTAGGCTTTAAAGAGTACACCACGGCTAATATGGGTGGTACGCTTGATATGTTCGCTTATACCATGTCATTAATGATCGGTACTGCGGGTTTACCTCACGTTATTATGCGCTTCTTTACTGTGCCTAGTGTTAAAGCAGCACGTCAATCCGCGGGCTATGCGCTAGTATTTATCGCATTACTTTATACAGTTGCACCAGCTGTTGGTGCTATGGCGCGTTTTAACCTAATGAATACGATTGAACCAGCTGCAGGTCAAAACCTTGTATATGACGAACGTCCTCAGTGGTTTAAAGACTGGGAAAATACAGGCTTACTAAAATTTGAAGATAAAAATGGCGACGGCAAAGTACAATATACTGCTGATTCAACTACCAATGAAATGGTAAAAGTTGATCAAGACATTATGGTATTGGCTAACCCTGCGATTGCTAATTTACCAAACTGGGTTATTGCGTTAGTGGCTGCAGGTGGTTTAGCTGCTGCACTTTCAACAGCAGCTGGTTTGTTATTAGCGATATCTTCCTCTATTTCTCATGATTTAATGAAAGGGGTGTTAACGCCTAACTTATCAGAAAAGAATGAGCTATTAACAGGTCGTATAGTAATGACAATAGCCGTGTTAGTGTCTGGTTGGCTTGGTTTAAATCCGCCGGGATTTGCCGCAGGAACTGTTGCACTCGCCTTTGGGTTAGCTGCATCTAGTATTTTCCCAGCACTAATGATGGGAATATTCTCAAAGAAAATGAGTGGTAAAGCGGCAGTGTCAGGTATGTGTGCAGGTATTGGTGTAACCATGCTATATGTTTTCCAACACAAAGGGATTATGTTTATTCATGGTACTTCGTTCTTAGGTGACATGGGACCAAATTGGTTCTTCGGTATCTCACCTAATGCGTTTGGGGCTGTTGGTGCATTAGTGAACTTTGCGGTTGCATTTATCGTCCTTACATTTACTGGCCCAGCGCCAGCTCATATCCAACAAATGGTAACAAACTTCCGTACACCTCACGGTGAAATTGCGAAAGCACATGATCATTAGATTAATGTGACAACCTTTATAAAGGCTCCCATTAGCGGAGCCTTTATTTTCTAAAGCAATAATAATTAGCTTAGTTTATGATAGTTTAACTAGGCCTATTAAAAGTAGATTAAGCTAATTATTATTAATAAAAAACACATTCAAAAGAACGATAGGATTATTAATGAATCGTCATACTAAAACAGCGCTTTTTGTTGCTCCAATATTAATTCTCGGTGGCTATATTTTGTCGGATATGTATCTTGAAAATAAAGCACACGAAAATAAAGTCATTGAATTACAGGTAGAGGGCAGTTGTGATGTAATTAACCAGCAATGTGTCTTAAAGTCAGGTGAATTTGAAGTTAATGTTACACACCATGCAGGTATTACAACGGTAAATTCTACTTACCCTTTAGATACTGCCACGGTATTTTTAGTTGATGAAAACAATAAGCCTACTGTTTATCAATTAGGTATGAAAGATAACCCGTATTATTGGAAGCGAGAAACACCGTTAGCTGATTTAGTGGCTAACCATGGAAATAAATATAAACTACGATTGATTACTGAAATTAAGGGGGGTAAGTATATTGCTGAATTTATCACCCAAACTCATAGGTAATATCATTTTTATGGTCGTATTTTATTATAAATAACCTTTTAATTAGACTGACTAACAAGAGACGCATATGTTCCCTAATTGGCAATTATCCATTATTAGTATTGGTTATATATGTCTATTATTTTTAATTGCCTATTTAGGTGATAAGTATCGCCATAAAATTGTTAAAAAAAGTCAGGCAATTATTTATGCGTTAACGTTAGGGGTTTACTGTACTTCTTGGAGTTTTTTGGGTACCACGGGGCAAGCTTCCACTAATTTTCTTTCTCATGTCCCGATTTACCTTGGACCTATTTTACTCTTTGTTTTTGCTTGGCCGTTTATTCAACGAATTATCCGTGTCAGTCTAAAGTTAAATTTAACGTCTGTTGCTGATTTACTGGCCGCACGCTTTGGTAAATCTCATAATCTTGCCATTTTAGTTACATTGGTTGCTTTAATCGGCACCTTGCCATACTTAGCGCTACAGCTTAAGTCTATAGTCTATTCGTTTCAGCAGCTTCAAGCAGATACTGTTTTCAGTACTTGGCGTTTCGGGTTAGTGGTTAGCTTTATATTGGCGGGGTTTACCATTGTTTTCGGTATCCGAAATATTGATGTAACTGAACGTCACCCTGGCGTTATGCTTGCCATCGCTTTTGAGAGCCTTGTAAAACTATTGGCTTTCCTTGCGGTTGGAATATTCGTAACTTTTTTCTTATTTGATTCACCACATGTTATTTGGGAGCAATCAGGCGCGGATCGCCAGTTATATCACAATACTAATCTTTCGAATATTCTATCAATGTCTGCGATGCTAGTGATTGTTATGGCGGCTTTTTTATCATTACCGAGACAGTTTCAAGTGATGGTAGTGGAGTTAAAAGATCAAAAAGATACTTGGTTAGGGCGTCGTGTTTTTCCTTTATATTTATTGGTGTTTGCTTTGTTTGCTGCCCCTCTTGGGTTGGCGGGCGATATGCTGCTTGGCGATACTGTCCCTGCCGATGCTTATGTATTATTTTTACCCTGGTCACAGCAACAGACGTGGTTAACATTAGTGGCATTTATTGGGGCCATTTCAGCGGCTAGTTCTATGGTAATTATTTCATCAATAGCATTAAGTACGATGCTGAGTAATGAAATTGTGTTTCCAATGTTGTTTAGGTCTCATAAAGCCAACACCACTAATTACGATCACTTTCGCTCACGTTTACTTTATATTCGTAAGTTCTTAGTTCTTATTGTTATTTTATTAGGTTACGGTGTTTTTTTGATGGCATCGCCTGATACCCTTAGCTCACTAGGAGAAGTGGCTTTTGGTGCATTTGCCCAGTTAACACCTGCATTAATTGCAGCATTTTATTGGCGTCGTTCTACATTAACTGGGGTTTATGGGGGAATTTTAGTTGGTTTTATGCTGTGGCTTATCTTAAATTTTTTACCGCAATTTGGTCTATACCAACAACCGTTTAATGATGGATTGTTACCAGCAACGAGTATTTCAAGCTTGGTAAGCTTAGCTTCTAACGTTTTTGTTATGTGGGCATTATCACAAATAAGTCGACAAAGTGTACAAGAGCGAGTTCAAGCATCACTATTTTTAGAATGGCAAACGCCTAAAGTATTAACCTCTCAAATTAATCGTCATATTGATTATCGAGAATTAGAATTATTAGTTTCTCGATTTGTTGGAGTTAAAAAAGCGAAAAACAGTTTCGCGAAGTTTCAACGTAATACCATTAGAAAACAGCTTGGTAACGTTCCCTATAACCAAATGTTGTTACAGCATACAGAAAATACCTTGGCAAGTGTTATGGGATCGTCTAGTGCTCGCTTGGTATTGTCGTCGGCTATTGATGGCCGAGATATCGCAATAGACGAAATAGCGTTATTAGTAGAAGAAGCATCAAGTCAAAAGTTACAGTATAGTGAACACTTACTTCAAAGTGCGATTGAAAATGCCAGTGAGGGTATCTCGATTGTAGATCACGAACTTAATTTGGTTGCTTGGAATAAAAAATACCTCGATATATTTAAGTACCCTGATGAATTAATTTATAAAGGCTGCCCAATTGAAAAACTAATTCGATTTAACATTGCAAGAGGCTTAGTCGGTGAGGGCGATATTGAACAACAAGTGAGTAAGCGGTTGCATTATTTACGTAATGGTAGTCCACATAGCTCGGAACGTGTACATGATGATGGTAAAGTTATTCGCATAGAAGGTAACCCATTACCAGGTGGCGGTTTTGTTATGTTGTTTTCTGATATCACGGCTTATCGGCAAGCTGAAAAAGTATTAAAAGAAACTAATGTCGATCTGGAAACCATTATTCAAGAGCGTACTCAAAAATTAGAACAAACCAATGAGGCGTTAGCAATAGCCAGAGAAAGAGCAGAACAAGCACATGTTAAAAAAAGTTTATACTTAAAAGCTTGTTCACATGACTTAATGCAACCATTAGAAGCTGCCCGTTTATTTACTTCGGCGTTGTCTAGCCAAGATAATCTAAATGATGATCAAAAACGACAAGTGTCAAATATCGACCGCTCATTGAAAGTGGCTAATGATTTGTTGTCGGAGTTAGGAGAAATAGCTCGTATTGAAAGTGGTAATATTAAGCCACAATTTACGTCTTTTTCACTAAATGAATTATTTAAAGATCTAGCACAAGAGTTTTCTGCCTCTGCAATTGAACATAAAGTTAAATTTAAAGTGTCGTCCACTAAACATTGGATACGTTCAGATCGAGGCTTACTTCGTAGAATTTTACAGAATCTTATTGCTAATGCTTTTCGTTATGCCAGTCCTGGCACCGTTTTATTAACGTCAAGAGCGCTCAATAATAATGTAGATATTTATGTATTAGATAATGGCCCTGGTATTCCGGTAGATAAGCAAGTAGTAGTATTTGAACAGTTTATCCAGCTTAATAACACTCAAGTTAATGGTGGGCGCGGATTAGGACTTGGTTTAAATATTACTCAAAGTTTAAGTCAGTTATTAGGTCATAAATTGGGGCTAAAATCAGAAAATAATCAAGGTTGTAAATTTAGCGTTTCGGTTGAAAAATCAAAACCCCAGTTTAAATTAGCCATTGAAAAACCCGCAGCTAAAGTTGGCTTAAAGGGGGTAACTGTGATGTGTATTGACAATGATCAAGATGTCCTCAGTGGCATGATAGAGTTATTAGGAGCATGGCAGTGTAATGTCATTTCGGCAGAGTCATTTCAACAAGCACAACAGTTGTTTAATGATCATATTGATGAAATTGAAATATTACTTGTGGATTATCAGTTGGATAACGATCACAACGGACTAAATTTAATCGAGTTAATGCGTAAGCAATGTAATCATTATCTTCCTGCTATATTAATTACAGCAACGACAGACCCTGATATTGAGCAAAAAACAGATGAAGCTGATGTTGGTTATATGCGTAAACTAGTTAAACCAGCGGCATTAAGAGCGATGATGGGAGCGATGCTAGCGCAAAAATTACAGGCAAAATACTCGACGATAGATTAAATTAATTATAGGGGCTCTCTGGCGTACTAACATAATTAAATATTAAACTTATCAACAGATTGATCTAGCTTTTGCGCTAAGCCGGCTACTTGTTCACTGTATGACAAAGTGGCAAGGGATTTATCATTACTGTGCTGGCTTAACTCAACTACATCTTTTATGTTGTCATTAATTTGATTACTTAACGAATTTTGTTCAGTGGTTGATTCGGCAATATTTAAGCTCGTTAAGTGCATTTGTTCAATGGCACTATTGATGAGTAATAGGGTTTCTAAAAGTTTATCTGTATATTCTTTACAGTTGTTAGCTTCAGATTTACCTTCACTTAAATCTATAACCGCCTTTTTGGTTTGTGTTTGCAAAGAGGTGATCATATTATTTATTTCAGCGGTAGACTCTTGAGTACGACTTGCAAGCATTCTAACTTCGTCGGCTACAACAGCAAAACCTCTCCCTGATTCGCCAGCACGAGCTGCTTCAATTGCGGCGTTTAATGCCAACAAGTTTGTTTGATCAGCAATGCTTTGAATTGTCTCAATAATACCACCAATATTGTCTGATTCTTGCTGTAAAGTAGCCATTAAATTACTGGTGGCATCAAGCTCATTAACTAAAGTAGAAATGCGAGTATTGGTTTTATTGGCAATATCTTTTAAATCATCGCTTTGAGATAATGCGTCATTCATTTGTTGTTCAGCGGTTTTAGCTTGTGCTAATACATGGTTAGCATTTTGACTTAGTTGGTTTGTTACCGTTGTCATTTCTGTGACTGTTTGCTGTTGACGTTTTATTGATGCCACTACTTCAGCAATTTCTGTGCTTGAAAGCTCGGCAGCATTATTTAGTAAATGAGAGTTACTACTAATCTCCCCAACCAACGAACGTAAGTGAGCAACGACTAAATTCACATTTTTTGATAGTTCGCCATATTCATCATCAGAAGAAACGGTTAATTGGTGGGATAAATCACCTTTAGCAATATAGGAGAGTATTTTATTAATGCGTGCTAACGGAGTGCTCATTGAGCGTACTGTGAAATAAGAAATAATCGAGCTAACAATAATAATAATTGTTAAGAGTGCCCAGCTGGTTGTTTGTCCTTGATTGATATCGTTAAATATTCCATTTTGTAATTGACTGACTTTGTTATCAAACGCTTCTCTTATTTTATCAATACTATCGATAGAGATCTCAGCTTGTTGATCTGAGGTTATTAATAAGGTGTTTAATGCTTGTATTTGCTCCAGCTGCTCCATTTTTACAGCGAAAATATTATCTTTTACAAGTAAATCGGATTTTAGTTGTTCAAACTCTATTGATATGTTGTTGACAGTTTCTGAGCTAAAATGATCTTTGACTATACGTTTTAAGAAATCAAAAAGGGGCGTAGTGTTGTTTAAACCAACTTCCAAGGTATCTTTAACACTAGAAGCTTCTTCAAAGCTAACTATATCAACTAAGTTTGTAATAGTTTCTCCCATATTCATGACATAGCTTTCTATGGGGACGGAAGCTGATGATATTTGTGCTAACAAATCTTCATTATCATCCTCAATATAAGAGAGATCGACCAACTTATCTTCAACACTGCGAAAACGTGCTGTGAGCTGAGTTTGCATATCACTTAACTGGGCGTATTGCTCTAGTACAAATTTTTTCTTGGCAAACATAGTCGTAACAGTTGCCAAATAAGGAGAATAAAGCTCATTAAATTCTTTTATAAATACTGATTCTTTTTGTTTAGAAAACAAGTTTTCTATTTCTTTTACTTGCTGGTTTAGCTGTGTATGCTCTTCATTAAATTTCTGTTTTATAATATTTAACTGTTCTAAGTTAGTTGTGAGGGGAATACTAGAAGACAACTTAGCTTGCTTTAATAAAGAAATTTGCACTTTACTACTGATATGTTGAACAGGTATTGCAAAGTCTGCTACTTGATTAGTAGCATTCTTAATGTCACTTAATATACGAATAGCGCTTATGCTAGTAATAAATAGTAAAAGCGATATAACTGTAAAGCCTAGAATGACTTTATGAGTTACTTTTAAGTTCATGAATCGTTCTAACTTTGGAAGAATACGCTAAAAGACAGTATATTTAACCAAAATTATGCCCCTCTTATGCTTTGAATATTATTTTTATAATGGTGTAAGTTTTTTTATATCCAGTTTAACCATAGCGAGTAACTATTAATATTACAACATGACATTGACAATAGTTAATGTTTTGAAACCTTTTATAGGATTAGTTGTAATGTATTAATTTTATGATCTATAAAGCGACAGTTGGTTTCAAATATAGAGTTTATTCGTCAGAAAAGCTTGATTCAGAAATATCTAATTGACCAATTGCAATAACTGCTTGCGTTCGGTTTCGTACATTTAACTTACGAAAAATGGCAGTTGCATGTGCTTTAATTGTTGCTTCTGAGACATTCAGATCATAGGCAATTTGTTTATTAAGCATACCTTGAGCGAACATCATTAGTATTTTATATTGCTGCTGTGTCAGACTCGCTACCCTTTCGGCAATGTTACTATTTTCACTACTGTCTTGTTGGGCTTGGAAATATTCAGGCACCCATATATCTCCAGCTAATACATGTTGTATAGCGGTAAATATGGTTACTACTGGAGTTGATTTAGGGACAAAGCCTGACGCACCGTATTCCATTGCTTTGGCTATTGTTTCTTGGTCTTCATGCGCAGAAACAACTACGACAGGAATTTGTGGGAAATGATTACGCACGTGAATTAAAGTGTTAAAGCCGTGAGCACCCGGTATATTTAAATCGAGTAACAAGAGGTCAGCATCATTGTTCGTTGTTAGCTGCTGTTCTAATTCTTCGATTGTTTGTGCTTCTACCCAACATGTTTCGGTTAATTGTACTTTTAATGTATCTAATAGCGCTTGACGAAATAGAGGGTGATCATCAGCTATTATAATTTTTTCTGGCTGGATCATAGTGTTCTTCTCAAAATTACAAACAGCATAGAGTATACCTAAAATAATATAAAATGTTCACTAATCAAACGACTAATGAACATTTTAATTAATTTTTAGAGTCTACATCATTTTTTGGGTATTTCTTTTAAAACGGCAACAAGTAACTGCCAATAGAGTTCAACAGTTGATATTTCTACTTTTTCGTCTGGTGAGTGAGGGAATTTAATGGTTGGGCCAAATGACACCATATCCCAATGTGGGTAGGCTGATTTAAATAAGCCACACTCTAGCCCAGCATGAATCACCATTACTTCTGGAACTTTACCAAAGAGTTGCTGATAAGTGTTACGCACTATCGCCATAATCGGAGATTGGGTATTGGGTTTCCAACCTGGGTAAGCTCCTGAAAACTCAATTTTAGCTTTCGCTAATTTAAATACAGATTCAACCATTGTTTGAGTAGCAAGGCGGCCATCGTCATGTAAACTTCTGATTAACGTCAATGTTTCAAACTTAGTACCTTTAGTTCGCATTACGCCTAAATTTAATGAGGATTCTACGATGCCTTCAATGTCATCACTCATGCGTATGACACCATTGGGGCAAGCATTTAAAGCACGTAAAATAGTCATTTGACAATGTTTACTCCAACATTGATCAAATGTTTCAGGTGACATAAGCAACATTTCGATATCAGGTTCAACGGCATGTAAGTTTTGTTTAATTGTTGCGAGATACACCTCTAAAGTGCGTTTAAATGCTTCTACATCTTTAGTTGCAATGACAAAACTTGAATCAGCTTCCCTTGGGATAGCATTACGTAAGCTGCCGCCTGATAGATCTGTTAATTGCATGTCGAATTGTTCACAGGCAGATAACAAGAAACGTGCAAGTAATTGGCAAGCATTACCTCTACCTAAGTGAATGTCTACTCCAGAGTGACCACCTTTTAACCCTGATAAATTTAAATTAAAAGCTTGTTGGCTCTTGGGGACATCTTGATACTCAATCTCGAAGCTAGCTGTACCATCGATACCGCCAGCACACCCCATATAAATTTCACCTTCTTGTTCAGAATCGGTATTAATTAAAATATCACCTGTAAACCAACCCGCTTGCAAACCGAATGCACCGCTCATTCCAGCTTCTTCATCAATAGTGATAAGTACTTCTAATGGGCCGTGTTCAATGTCGTCACTTGCCAGTATAGCGAGAGTTGAAGCGAGTCCTATACCGTTATCAGCACCTAATGTAGTGCCTTGCGCTTTTACCCAATCTCCATCTATATAGGCTTTAATAGGGTCGGTAATAAAATTATGAACGGTATTAGTGTTTTTTTGCGGTACCATATCCATGTGCGCCTGTAATATTACGCCTTTTCGATCTTCAAAACCTGAAGTTGCAGGCTTTGCTATGCGTAAATTACCGATACTATCTTCACTAACATCCAGTCCGAGGTTTTTGGCCCAAGTTTGCAGCCATAGAGAAATTTTTTGTTCGTGTTTTGATGGTCGTGGAATAGCACAAATTTGCTCAAAAAGTTGCCATAAAAGTGTTGGTTTTAATTGCGATAGGGTGGTCAAAGAGTCATCCTTTATTATTGTTATGTCGAGTGATATTTAAAATTGTACGTAATTATTTTTTATATAATAACGAAAGATAAGATTAAACGCATGTCTATGGGAAAAGTTAATGTGTTGAGAGTGTATGCTATCCCTGACAGAGATAGCATATATAGATGTATTTTGAAGTAAAAACTATTTGCTTGCCATTAAAAATTGCCATTGATCATTAAAGTTTTCACTAGGCTTTTTGGTAAAACCTGAGCGAACATATTGACCGATTTTTCCTTCGGCAAAAGCAACTAGAATATTAGCTAGTGGTTGTTCAGCTATGGAAAAGCTTTTGCCTTCACGTAGTTTACGTTCGCGTAGTATTTGCTTAAATTGAGATTCTAGCTTATCAAAAAATTGATTAACTCTAGCGCGTAAGCGTTCATTTTCGCCCATTAAAGCGTCACCAGATAATATTCGGCACATACCAGGATTACGCTCAGCAAATACAAGTAAAACATGCAAAATATGATGACATCTAACCAACGCTTCTTTATGGTCTGATAGTATTATATTTACACGTGAAAATGTTGATTCTTCAATAAATTCAATTAATCCTTCAAACATGCGTGCTTTAGATGGGAAGTGGCGATATAACGCAGCTTCTGAAACACCTACTTCGGCGGCAAGCTTGGCCGTTGTTATGCGCTCACCTGGACTACTTTGTAGCATTAACGCTAAACATTCTAATATTTGTTGCTTACGGTTGGGTTTTGGATTAACCGACATAAATAGTGTTCTCTAATACGTGTTATTGGCTGAAAAATAGCTTGGTTATAAAGGCATTGTATCTTGTTATTTATTGCTTTTCATCTCGTTGTTGTGCAATTAACGCAACTAATTGTTGAGCTACATCAGACTTGCTTGCTAAAGGTAACTCGAACTTTTTATTATAACTAAAAACGGTTAACGCATTATTATCACTGTTGAAACCTTGACCATTTTTAGCGACATCGTTTGCGGCTATTAAATCGAGATTTTTCCGTTTTAATTTATCTTTAGCGTAATGTTCAATATCTTGTGTTTCGGCAGCAAAACCAACAGTAAATGGTTTGTTAGCTAATGCGGCAACGTCAGCAACAATGTCGGGGTTTTTAACCAAGTTGATTTGCATGGTTTCCGCTGATTTTTTAATTTTTTGTGCTGAAACTTCAGCTATCTTGTAATCAGCAACGGCGGCACAAGCGATAAAAACATCAGTGTTTTCAACCTGAGTCATGACTTGTTGGTGCATATTTTCTGCACTACTGACATTAATTCTGTTCACACCACTCGGTGTACTTAAAGTCACAGGCCCCGAGACTAATGTAACGGTAGCACCAGCATTAACAGCCGCTTGTGCAATAGCGTAGCCCATCTTTCCAGAACTATGGTTTGAAATATATCGCACAGGATCTATGGCTTCTCTTGTTGGACCTGCCGTGATAAGCCAATGCTGGCCAGTTAATAGCTTAGATTGCGTATTTTTTTGAAAGTGCTGGCAAGTTAACTCAACAAGATCATCAACTTCCAACATGCGACCTAAACCAACATCGCCACATGCTTGTTCACCTTTGCCTGGCCCCCAAATTTCAGTCCCACGTTTGCCTAGTTGAGTAATATTTTCTTGTGTAATTTGAGCATGCCACATTTGTTGATTCATTGCTGGAGCAATAGCAATTTTTGACGAAGTGGCTAAACAAATAGTGGTTAATAGATCATTGGCCATGCCTACAGTTATGCGAGCAATCGCATCAGCAGTAGCGGGTGCGATAATAATCAAATCAGCCCATTTTGCTAGCTCAATGTGGCCCATTGCTAATTCAGCTTGTGTATCAAGTAAGCTATCAGAGACAGCATTAGCGGAAACGGCTTGTAATGTTAGCGGGGTGATAAATGCTTTTGCACCTTCTGTCATAACGACTCTGACATTTGCGCCTTGATCTTTTAATCGCCTGACAAGCTCTGGAGTTTTGTAGGCTGCAATTCCACCGGTAATACCTAGTACTAAATTTTTTCCCTGAAGAATACTCATTAACTGCTAATCTTATTAATGTTTGGCGATACGATACCACCAAATAATAATAATTTGAATTTTTTACAAGGAAGTAGTTATGTTAAAAGATTGGCCTGAGCAAGAAAAACCTAGAGAAAAGCTTCTTAATTTAGGGGCAAAAAGTTTAAGCGATGCCGAGTTGTTAGCGATTTTTTTACGTACAGGAGTTAAAGGGTGTCATGTTGTTGATTTAGCGAGAAAGTTACTACAAACCTTCGGAAGCATTGGGGCGATCTATCAAGCGGATAAAGATGCTTTTTGTCAAGTTAACGGTTTAGGTATTGCTAAATATGTACAGCTACAAGCTTGTCTTGAGCTCAGTAAGCGTTATTTTGCTGAAGAGCTAACTCTTGGGCATGAATTGACGTCTTCACAAGCAAGTAAAAATTTTCTAATGGCCGAACTTAGGCATGAAACACGAGAAGTGTTTTCAATGTTGCTATTAAATAATCAACATCAAGTCATTACGTTTGAAAGGCTTTTTCAAGGTACGGTTAATGCGGCGGCTGTTTATCCAAGAATTGTTATTGAACAAGTACTTAAACATGGTGCTAATGCTGTTATTTTTGCTCATAATCATCCTTCTGGCATCGCTGAACCGAGTTTAGCTGACAAACAAATTACACAACGCCTGAAACAAGCATTAGCATTAATTGATGTAAACGTGCTCGATCATATGATTATTGCGAATCATCATTGTTATTCATTTGCAGAACACGGCATTCTTTAATGAAAATAGTTGCAACTATGTGCAATGACAGTTAATTTTATAAAATCAGAAGCAGGATGTAAGGATTAACTGATGACAGATGATGAGCAAGAACTAGAAAATGAAGAGCGTAGACAGTCATTTCGATTAGATATGGAAAAAGAGATTATTGATATTGTTTGGTTAAACGCACAAGGACAACAATCAGTAAAAAAAATAGCCTGTTTAGACTTTTCGCGTGGTGGTCTTAAATTAGATTGTGATCAACCGATTGAAATACGCACACAGGTAACCGTCATTTTTAAAGCCGCAGATCCTCGTAGTCAAAAGTTAACGGGACGTGTGATACGCTGTATTAAACAAGAAAATGGCTGGTATGAAATCGCATTGAAATTTGATGAATAGTGATTTGACGCGAATAACGTGTTTATGAACTATACTTAATGATCGTTGCAATGATACTCAAGGATAACCTTGGGTTGTTTTGGGTAAGTATTTAAGTAGTACAAGAAGGAAATGGCAATATGATGATTTTAGTAGGTGGAGAGAAAGGTGGTAGTGGTAAAAGCTGTCTTGCTCAAAATCTTGCCGTATATTTTGCTCGCGATAAACAGGCAATAGTTTTAATGGTTGATTGTGATCCGCAACGAACAACTTCTGATTGGATTCAAGCACGAAATGCCGATCCAACATTACCAGCAATTAATTGTATCCAACTATATGGCAAAATTCGCAACGATTTACTAAGTTTAAACCAACATTATGATTATGTAGTGGTTGATTGTGGCGGTCAGGATAATCTAGCGTTACGCGCTGCAATGTCTGTAGCGGACCATGTTATTATTCCGTTACGACCTAAGCGCAGAGACTTAAAAACCGTTCCTCATATGGAAGATATGTTAAGTACGTGTAAAATGGTTAACCCTAAAATGCTTGCTTCATTTGTTATTACACAGTGCCCATCATTGCCTAATCAAGCAGGTCGTATAATTGAAGCTAAAGAAGTGTGTAGCTCCTATGGAATTAATGTATTAGAGGCCGTTACTTATAGTAGAAATGTTTATGATGATAGTGAAGAAAGTGGTTCTTCAGTGTTAGAAAGTGATCCTGCAAGTAAAGCTGCTGAAGAAATGAAAGCAATAGCTGAAGAGTTATTAGCAATGAAACCGGACGACTCGCATGAGTTTAAGTGATTTAAAAAAGTCTAACAAAGGTAAAACACAGAAAAAACAGTTTACTGTTGATGAATTTATTGCGGATGCTGAAAATTACGCTAAAGGTGCTCCTGAAATAGTAAGCGGCGAAAAGTCGCAAACGTTAGGCTTAAAAGAAGCGATAGCTGCAGCCAAACAATTTGAAGTAAAACAGAGGGAAGAACGAAGAAAAACCAATAGCAAACCATTCCGCCATGCAACTTTTACTTTGAGTGAGCAGGCGATAGAGCAATTACAAGCATTAGCGGTTGATAGTAATCTTGCTAAATCTCGTATTATTAGAATCCTCATTGATGAACTTTGTAATGCAGAGCAACAAGAAAAAATAAATAAGTTACTCGCATCAGATATAGACTAATTATGTTTAAAGCATGGTCACTTTGTTTGTTTTTACAACAAAAAGCTTGTTTTCTATTACTTTAATAGTGCCACAAATAAAGATAAGTTATTGATAAATATTGTGTTAATAAACTTATATAACAGATTGATGATAAAAACTAGATTTAACTAACTAGTTTCTCTATAATATGCCACCTTTTTCAGGATCCCGGGGCGACGGTCTTGGGGAAATAAAGCTCGAGCTGAAATTAATTTTGGAGTACTCATATGTCTAAAGTTTGCCAAGTAACAGGCAAAAAACCAGTCGTAGGGAACAACCGTTCTCACGCAAGAAACGCAACACGTCGTCGTTTCTTACCAAACCTTCAATCTCACCGTTTTTGGGTTGAGAGTGAAAACCGTTTCGTTAAATTACGTTTAACTCCGAAAGGAATGCGTATTATCGATAAAAAAGGTATCGATGCAGTATTAACTGACATTCGTGCCCGTGGCGAAAAAGTTTAAGGAACCATCATGCGTGATAAAATTCGTTTAGTTTCAAGTGCTGGTACAGGTCATTTTTATACTACTGATAAGAATAAAAAGACTATGCCTGAAAAGATGGAGATCAAAAAGTTTGATCCTAGAATCCGTCAACACGTAGTTTACAAAGAAGCTAAAATTAAGTAGTTTTAGTTTTTCATATTATAAAAAGCTCAGCAAATGCTGAGCTTTTTTTTATCTGTATTTTGATCCGTCCTAAATAAGGTTGACACTTTTCTAGCTATAAATTGGAGAGTGTTATCAAATGAAATTACATTTGTTTGTATAATCTTTTATCATGGCGTTATGTTATTAGTTATTCATTATAGTCTTTATGATTAAATTATCTCGTTCGGGTTGGAATAATGTCATTATTTTTTCGATAATGGGGTTTATTTTATTAATTAATGCAACTCATAAAAATGTTTTTACAAGTAAAGAAGAGCAATCAGGTGAACAATTTGTTTTAGGTGCTGATGCGGTCATCCTGACGTTGCGAATTAATAATGAATTATCTATTGAGCGTGTTGGTCGAAATTGGCGAGCAACACCTGAACGCATTTCAGGACAAGCACTGACACAAATGATGCGTTCATGGCAGCAACTTGAAGGCCAAGTGGTAAATGAGCCTGATGGTGTTGATTTGAAACTTGCGCTAGTTATTGAAGTTGAAGTTGCAGATTCTCTAGAAATAATAAACGTAAGTTTAATTGCAACAGACTACGAGTTATTGATGTTTAATCATGTGACAAAATTGTGGTTTTCTTTACCTTTGGAGTTATATTCTCAACTTTTTCCTGACGCTGTTTTTTCTTAATACTTTTGTGAGTAAAAATAATGAATAAATGTGCTATTTTAACCATGGATTGTTTGGATGGTTTTGAAACTTATGATCAGTTAATAGAATTGCCTCTGGCGGATCTTGGTTGGAATATTGAGATGGTTTCTTGGCGAAAAAGCAATGTTGAATGGTCGAAGTATAATGCTGTCATCATTCGCTCTCCATGGGATTACCAAGAAGATTCAACTGCTTTTTTAAAAGTATTAGAGGCTATTGAATCTTCAAGCGCACATTTGGAAAATAGTTTAGACATTGTAACTTGGAATATTGATAAACAATATCTGCAAGATTTACAAAAACAAAATATATTAATTGTTCCAACAGCTTGGTATGAGCGACTTATTCAACATAAGTTAAGTGCTGATGACATACTGAGTTATTTTGAGATATTTAATCAAGATCAGATTGTTATTAAACCACGTATTAGCGCAAATGCGGATAATACATTTTGTTTAAATAGAACTAATATTAATGAGAGTATTGATGCTATAAACAATGCCTTTAAAACACGCGATTACATGGTACAACCTTTTGTTGAGTGTGTGCTTAGTGAAGGTGAATTTTCACTTTTTTATTTTAATGGGCACTATAGTCATACTATCTTGAAAACACCTAAAGCTAATGATTTTAGAGTGCAAGAAGAACATGGCGGTCAAATAATGTCGGTAACACCTGAAAATGCATTGATCGAACGTGCGGATAATACTATTAAGGCTATTGCCTCATTACATCAAATGCCATTGTATGCCCGAGTTGATTTTGTACGTTATAAAAATGGTTTTGCATTAATGGAAGCGGAGCTTATTGAGCCGTCATTATATTTTAACATGGATAATGAATCACCAAGACGCTTTGCTAAAGCATTCGTTGAACGTATGCATTATCTTACTTTATAAAACAGTACATTATAAAATTAAACCTTCAATATATTTAAACCTAAAAGTAAATTAGTATTATGCCAGAGTTACCTGAAGTAGAAGTGTGCCGCCAAGGTATTAGTCCGCATTTGTGTGGCAATACCGTCACTGATGTTATTATTCGTCATAAACAACTTCGTTGGCCGGTGTCTGATGAGATTAATAAAATTAAAGGTGATAACTTACTTTCTGTAGAACGCCGTTCGAAATATTTGTTATTGAGGTTTAAACAAGGGACATTAGTTATTCATCTTGGAATGTCAGGTACTATCCGAGTATTGGATGGATTTCCTGAAATAAAAAAGCATGATCATTTTGACTTAATGTTTAGTAATAATAAATGTTTAAGATTTAACGACCCACGCCGTTTTGGCGCAATTTTATGGTTTGACCAACATGTTGACAAGCAAGGCTTATTAGCGAAATTAGGCCCAGAACCCTTATCTGAAGGTTTTTCAATGGGATATTTGTTTGATAAAGCGAAAAATAAAAAAGTGGCTGTAAAAACTTTTATTATGAATAGTCATATTGTGGTGGGGGTTGGTAATATTTACGCAAATGAGGCTTTGTTTCTTGCCGGAATTTTACCGTTAACACCTGTTAACAAAATAACGAAGGCACGTTTTGACAAACTGACCCAAATAATTAAAGAAGTATTAGCTGCGGCTATTAAACAAGGAGGAACCACCTTAAAAGATTTCACCCAAACAGACGGAAAGCCGGGGTATTTTGCCCAAAAACTTAATGTTTATGGGCGTGCAGGAAAAAAATGTGTGGTTTGCGAAACCATTTTAGAAGAGATTCGCCAATCGAATCGCAGCTCAGTATTTTGCCCTAACTGTCAAGGCTAGTAGTATCTTCATTCGTTGGAACACCAATATTTGCTAGTTCTTTAGCTTGCTCAACAGTTAACGGATAAATAGTTTGAATTCGACAAAGTAAATTAGGGTCTTCGTTCGTAGAGAGAGAATCGTACCTAGCATGTAAATTCCCTTTGCTTGACCGATTAATAATCAAACTTTTGGCAAACTCTAAATTGTAACAATTGCTAGAAGACTCAATAAGATATTTGCGTTTAAATCGACCAGATAAAATTATAAATTTTCGAGATAAAAACTGCCAGCCTGCAAATTGATAGTTTTTTACTTTTTTTAAGTCGGCTATGTTGTTATGTGTAATATATTGCTTATATTCAATATCACGCTCTTCGTAAGTTAATTGATTTTTTTGGCTACAGCTGACAACGAGTAGAAAGGTGATTAGAGTAATTAGATATTTCATCGCGATTTAGTTCCTTATTAATCAGCGTTAATGGCATTAACTTATTTCATCATAGACGACTGAAGTGCTTTTATCAAAGCACTTTTAACTTTTGGGTGAACAAACTGGCTAACATCACCGTGATGTAAAGCAACTTCTTTTACTAAAGTGGATGAGATAAAAGAATTCTCTTCTGCGGGGGTTAGAAATACGCTTTCTAGCTCTGGAGATAAACGTCGGTTCATATTGGTTAACTGAAATTCATACTCAAAATCAGATGCTGTACGTAATCCTCTCAATAACACATTGGCATTAAGTGATGCTGCGAAATCAACTAATAAACCACTAAAGCCAACAACCTTTACATTATCAAGGTGGGCTGTGACGTGTTCAATCATTTGAACTCTTGTGGCTAAATCAAAACAAGGTTTTTTGCTTGGACTCGCGGCAACACCAACAACAACCTCACTAAATAATTTGCTAGCGCGCTCGATAAGATCTGTATGGCCGTTAGTTACGGGATCAAAGGTTCCAGGATAAATTGCTTTCATATGTATAATTATTGAATTAATGAAAATTTAAATGATATTGTAGACAGTTATTCGGCGTAAATCAGTAATAAAAAAGACTTTAGTTCTAAAGTATTTACTCAAAAAGATTTACCCTATTTAAGCTTTGATAGTATGATAAGTGAATAATTAGTCAAAATGGTGGATGAAAACAGAATGAAAACCCGTGATAAAATAATTCAAGCGAGTATCGAGTTATTTAATAAGCAAGGCGAGCGTAATGTTACAACGAATCATATTGCCGCTCATTTGAATATTAGCCCGGGTAATTTGTATTATCATTTTCGTAATAAAGAAGACATTATTTTGTCTATATATGAGGAATATGCAAGAAATCTGTTATTAGATACTTTTCCCAAAGTATCACCTGAAATAAAGCCATTCGACGCTGTCATTCTTTATATGGATGCAGTTTTTCAAGCTCTCATGAAGTTCCGTTTTTTTTACGTAAATCTTCCCGTACTATTAGCTAAGAATCCGGTGTTACGGGAGAAATATGTAGAAGTTCAATACACGATTACCGAACGCTTAACTGAGATGCTAAACGCATTACGCGATGCTGATATGATGATCTTTGATGAAGAAGAATTGCCTGATATTGTTAGCATTTTACGTTTAATTAATACGTTTTGGTTAAGTTTTTATCAAACACAAAATGAAAATGCTGAAATAAACGATTCAGTTTTTTACGGTGGCGTTTTAAAGATTTTAGTGATGATCCGTCCTTATATTACAGACTCTGCTATGGATGACTTTTTAGCTGCACGTAAGATGTATCGTGAGCGTTATAACGAAGCATTGTCACTTGCTTAACATTATTAATTATAAATTATTTACTTAAATATCCCTCCATTAAGATTTTCCAATCATTAAACTGCCAATGAAAACTTGGTAGTTTTTGTTTTTCCTTGTTGAAAGACCGAAGTAGGCGTTTAATATTAGCTTGTTGCCAACTTTTTTGTATTACACGTTGTTCCCCTTGATCAAAATCAATTACCCATACTTTATTGTTTTTATCTATAAGAATGTTGTGGGCATTAAGGTCATGATGATAAATACCATGGCTATGAAAATTTGCGATACATTGGCCAATAGCAAACCATAACGACTCAGGAAGAGGAGCTTTGGTTAATAAAGCTACTAGGTCTTTAGAGTCAATAATGCGACTGGTTAAAATATTTGCATGATAAAAAAAAGCAGAACGGTGTATGGCGTATGCAACAGGCGCAGGTGCCGGTAAGTTTAACTCAACTAAACGATGCAATAATTGGTACTCTTTCGCGGCGCGCGTATGTTTATAACCGGTAAAAAAATAACTATCTTTATTAAATTTACCTATTAAACCACCACGATAATAATGCCTTAACACCCAGTGCTGACTATTATTTTCTACAAAGTAGGTAATACCTCTTCCGTGTGCTTGCCCTTTAACAGCATTTTTCTCTTGCCAATAGTGTGGGGTGAGCATTTTAGGGGTAAAGTTGGTCACTAAATTTGCATCGTAAACAGCATATATATTTTTCTGTTGAAAAACTTTTTGATGACAGTGTTTTACATTTGTCGAAGGGTTCAAGATAATACGCCAATAATGAATTTAATAACTATAACCTATATTGTGGTGATTCAGTGATGCTAGGTCAAATAACTGCGCCAAAAAAATTATGTATTTTACGACTTTCTGCTATTGGCGATGTTTGCCATGCGGTTGCAATGGTGCAAGCTATTCAACGTTATTATCCTGATATTAAAATTACTTGGGTAATTGGTAAAGTAGAAGCGATGTTATTGCAAGGTTTACCTGGGGTTGAGTTTGTTATTTTTGATAAAAAAGCAGGGTTTAAAGGCTATGTAGATTTACATCGAAACCTTAAAGGGCATAAATTTGATGTGCTTTTGCATATGCAGGTGGCTCTAAGATCCAGTTTGGCAAGTTTATGTATATCAGCAAAAGTCAAAATAGGTTTCGATCGCTCTCGTGCTAAAGAAGGGCAATGGCTCTTTACCAATAGTAAGATTGCTGAGCAATCGCATCCACACGTACTTGATGGCTTTATGGGGTTTGCTCAAGCGATAAATGTACCTATACAGCCCCCAAAATGGCAAATGCCAATTGATGACGAAGATATGCTATGGGCAAGTGAGCAATTATTGTCAGACAAACCTATTGCCGTTATTAGTCCAGCAGCTAGCAAAGCTGAACGTAATTGGCATAGTGAAGGTTACGCTAAAGTCGCGGAGCATTTGGATGCATTAGGTTTTAGTGTGGTTATTTGTGGGGGGCCGACCACTCAAGAAAGGTTGTTGGCGGAAGATATTATGTCTAGAGCTTCTATAACAATGACGAATATGGTTGGAAAAACGTCACTGAAGCAATTGCTCGCTGTATTAAAACTAGCGCATTTAGTGATTGCTCCTGATACGGGGCCCGCACATATGGCGGTTACTGTTAATACCCCTGTAATTGGCTTATATGCTCACAGTAATCCACATCGAACCGGGCCGTATAATTATCAGCATTATGTTGTAAGCTGTTATCAAGCAATGGTGCAACAACAATACGGCAAAGTGCTAGCTAAACTTCCTTGGGGGATCCGTGCGAAGGGAGCAGGGTTGATGAACGCTATTACAGTAGAACAAGTTAAAGATAAAATTCGCCAGCTTATTGCTGATAATTATCCTGAATTGAAATAAAGCCATTAATCGCTACTTAATCCATATATCGAGTTGCATGATGGGGTATTAGAATTTGTTGATTAACTCAATTAATTTATCGAGAGAACGCTGACTCGCACCCTGATTAGTTTGTACCACTTGAAATGCATTATTGCCATATTGCTCTGCTATTTCTGGATTATGTAATAGTTTAATTACCTGTTCACATAGCTTTTCATTTATGTTGTTCATGTGGGTAAGCTCAATAATACCTTTCTGCTGTGTTAATTGGAGCATGACTTCTGTAAAGTTATGCATATCTGGTCCTACGATGATAGGCAATTTAAATAATGCGGGCTCTAATGGATTATGCCCACCGATGTTACTAAAACTTCCTCCCATTGTTACAATATTTGCCAAAGAATATGCGGCTAAAAGTTCACCTAAGCTATCGAGTAACCAAATATCAGTATTTGTGTCTATTTTTAACTTTTGGCTTCGTCGAATAGTATTAAAATTCTGCTGACATAATTTCGCAATCGTATCAAACCGCTCAGGATGGCGTGGTACCAGTATAAGAAGAAGATCAGGGCAGGTAATTTTTATCTGCTTAAAAGCAGATAAAATAATATCTTCATCACCTTGATGAGTGCTGGCAACAACCCATACCTTCCTATCGTGATGCAGGAATTGCTTTAGCTCCTTTTGTTTAATTGCAAGGCTAGGGTTAATACTTATGTCATATTTTAAGTTTCCGGAAACACTGGCTTTATTTATGTCAGCGCCAAGCTTAATAAATCGCTCTAGGTTATCCGAACTTTGGCAATATATATGATCAAATGCCGATAAACTTGGTTGAATTAGCCAATTGAGTTTTCGATAACTTTTTACTGACTTTTCAGATAAACGTGCATTTATTAATAATAGTTTTATTTTTTTATGCTTACACTGGGCTAATAAATTGGGCCAAATTTCAGTTTCCATAAAAACCATGGCTTTTGGTTGTAAGGCATTAAGAAAAACAGATGTGCAAGGCCAACAGTCAAAAGGTAAATAGCAGTGTTGTACTCGCTCTGTAAACAGGTTTATAACTTGTGTGGAGCCTGTAGGAGTAAATGTAGTGAAAGTCACGGTTAAACTAGGGTTTTGGTGTAATAACTTTTCAACAAACGGCTTGAGCGCAAGTACTTCCCCAACACTTGATGCGTGAATAATTATAGTGTTTTTTTTAAATGAGGAGTTAACCAAGCCAAACCGCTCGTTTAAGCGCTGACGATAACCAACATTGTTTCTAGAACGAATGATTAAAGCGATCAATACGAAAGGGAGTATACACAGTAGTAAAAAACGATAAAAAAGTAAGGAAATAAATGGACGCACACATAGGAACCATCAATAAATACTGCCGATATTATACCTTATCTACTTGAAGATGCGAGTTTCAGAATATATTAGGTATAATAAAAGAGATTGAGTTGGTTGATACCCTTCTAGCGATATTAGAAAAATTGCGTTACTCTGATTATTAATTGATTAAGGATTAAGCTAATTGCCCCAATGAAAATTTTTAAATTATGTAACTCACTATTATTTATTACACTTTTAAGCTACATACCTATGGGGTTAGGACAACAAGCAGCACTCTATGAAGATGAGGTTACAAAAGAACCTGATAATTTAGTGAAGTTTAAAACTCAGGATGAGTTATTACTCTCCGGTTATTACTATTCAGGTTCCGAGCAAAGCCCAGGCGTATTACTGCTTCACGATTGTGCCAATAATGGCGCAAGTTATAACGCTTTAGCCAATGCACTATCTCAACAAGGAATACATGCATTAGCGCTTGACTTACGCGGTTATGGTTATAGTTCAAATGTTATTTATTCACATGATTTTATTAAAAAAAGCTCAAAAGATTTAAATACTTATCAAAGTGAAGTTGTGAGAATTACTTCTTATTGGGAAAGTGATTTGGTCGCCGCATATAAATACTTGCAAACTAAAATCGGATTAGAACAACCAATATCTGTAGTTTCAACAGGGTGTACAGCCCCACAAGCGGTTTTTTTGGCTGAAAAACTTCGTATTCGTAGTTTTGTTATGATTACACCATTATTTACTCATATGGAGAAAGAAAAATACAAAAATTTAATTGATATTCCTGCGTATTTTCTAAGTTCTGTACATCATGCAAATTCATATCAAATATCTAAAGAGTTATATGAATGGAATGGTGATGACCGTTCTACAATGCAAATATTAAAAGGTAACAATTTTGGTCATGAACTTTTTTATGATAAAGAGTATCTTATTGATAACATAGCTATTTGGTTACATAAGACATTGAGCCAGTAATTCCTTTTTCATATTGTATATTGCTCATTCGTTTTTGCTATTCTGCTACAACATTCAAATTAAACATTTTTCTCACTGTGATGAAATAAATATTAACGTATAATAATGCCAATTTTGATACTAGGCATAGTGATTTTTACCGTCTTAAATGGGTGGTGATGATCCTTATAGCCAAAAGAAACAATTATAAATATTGAGGCACTTATGTCATCTAATACAACGAATTTTTATACGCATTTACACAACGAGCATGAACAACTAAAACAAGAAGGCTTATACAAAGCTGAACGGGTAATTACTACAGCACAGCAAGCTCAGATAGCCGTTAATACTGGCCAAGAAGTTGTTAATTTTTGTGCTAATAACTATCTAGGTTTAGCTAATCACCCAGCACTCATTGCAGCTGCAAAAGAAGGCTTAGATGAGCACGGTTTTGGGATGGCGTCTGTACGTTTTATTTGTGGTACGCAAGATATTCATAAAACACTTGAAGAAAAACTAAGTAACTTTTTGGGTATGGAAGATACTATTTTATATTCATCATGTTTTGACGCTAATGCGGGACTATTTGAAACATTATTAGGCCCTGAAGATGCCATTATTAGTGATGCATTGAATCATGCTTCAATTATTGATGGTGTACGTTTATGTAAAGCCAAACGTTTCCGTTATGCTAATAACGATATGGTTGAATTAGAAACTCGTTTACAAGAAGCCGATGCTGCAGGCGCAAGATTTAAATTAATTGCCACTGATGGTGTTTTCTCAATGGACGGTGTTATTGCTAATTTATCGGCAGTTTGTGATTTAGCGGATAAATATGGCGCCTTAGTTATGGTTGATGATTCTCATGCGGTGGGCTTTGTTGGAGATAAAGGTAGAGGTAGCCATGAGTACTGCAAAGTTATGGGGCGCGTGGATATAATTACCGGAACCTTGGGTAAAGCGATGGGGGGTGCTTCAGGTGGTTACACTTCAGGTAAAAAAGAAGTCATTAATTGGTTGCGCCAACGTTCACGTCCGTATTTGTTTTCAAACTCTCTTGCTCCTGCGATCGTTAATGCGTCAATTAAAGTATTAGAATTACTGGCTGATGGAGATGAGCTAAGAAAAACTTTAAAAGATAATGCCAGCTACTTTAGAAGCAAAATGGAAGCTGCTGGTTTTACTTGTGCGGGTGCTGATCATGCAATAGTGCCTGTGATGTTAGGCGATGCAAAAGTTGCGAGTGATATGGCTGATAAATTACTTAAAGAAGGAATTTACGTCATTGGCTTTTCATTTCCAGTTGTACCTAAGGGGCAAGCACGTATTCGTACACAGATATCAGCTGCACATAGTAAAGCGCAATTAGATAAAGCGATTGATGCCTTTGTTCGTATTGGTCAAGAAATGGCTGTGATCTAAGGAGATAATATGAAGTCTTTAGCTAAATTAAAAGCAGAACCAGGTATTTGGATGACTGAAACGGCTAAGCCGGAAATGGGTCATAACGATTTACTTATTAAAATAAAGAAAACCGCGATATGTGGTACAGATATTCATATTTATAACTGGGATGAATGGTCACAAAAAACAATTCCTGTGCCTATGGTAGTTGGCCATGAATACTCAGGTGAAGTGGTTGATATGGGCCAAGAAGTTAAAGGCTTTGCCATTGGTGATCGCGTTTCTGGCGAAGGTCATATTACTTGTGGACATTGCCGCAATTGTCGTGGTGGACGCACTCACTTATGTCGTAATACTGTAGGTGTTGGCGTAGACCGTTCAGGAGCTTTTGCTGAATATTTAGTCATCCCAGCATACAACGCATTTAAATTACCCGATGAAATTTCTGATGACTTAGCGGCTATATTTGATCCTTTTGGAAATGCAGTGCATACCGCTTTGTCATTTGATTTAGTGGGTGAAGATGTATTGATCACAGGAGCAGGACCAATTGGCATTATGGCCGCAGCTGTGGCAAAGCATGTAGGCGCTCGCCATGTAGTCATTACTGATATCAATGAATATAGGCTTGATCTAGCTAAAAAAATGGGAGCAACTCGAGCCGTTGATGTCAGCAAAGAAAAATTGACCGATGTTATGGCTGAACTTGGTATGACAGAAGGCTTTGATGTAGGTCTCGAAATGTCAGGTATTCCAGTTGCATTTACCGATATGCTAAAAAATATGAATAATGGCGGTAAAATTGCTATGTTAGGAATTCCAGGTAACGAAATGGCAATTGATTGGAGCCAAATTATATTTAAGGGACTAACAATTAAGGGCATTTATGGTCGAGAAATGTTTGAGACTTGGTATAAAATGGCGAGCTTAATTCAATCTGGGTTGGATATAACTCCAATGATCACGCATCGTCTTTCAGTGAATGACTTTCAGCAAGGCTTTGATATTATGCGCTCAGGGCAATCAGGTAAAGTAATCTTAGATTGGGAAAGTTAATGGCTAGTGAAACATTTAAACATATGCAATGTCATGAATTAGCTCAAGATATTGAAAGCAGTAACTATGTAGTGCTTGATATTCGTGATCAAGCTTCTTTCGAGCATGGTCATATTCCAGGTGCAATTCATTTAACAAACGAATCATTGCCAGATTTTTTACGTGATGCTGATTTTGACGCGCCTACAGTTGTCTGTTGTTATCATGGGATTTCAAGTCAACAAGCCGCACAGTTCTTATTAAGTCAAGACTTCACCGATGTCTATTCTCTTGATGGTGGTTTTACACAATGGTCTATGTTGTATCCTGATACCACGGAAAACTAATGGAATCTTCATCTTTAGAGCCCCTTGTCGAAGTAGGGCAGCATAATATAGCTCTGCTTTTTTGTAATTATTTGGTTAGTCAATCGATTACGGCTGAAGTTAAAGCGACTAACGGCAGGTTTGTTGTTTTAGTCAACGGATATTATTTAGGGCAAGCGAGGATTTTATTTGAAGAGTTTATTCAACAACCTGACCACCCTAAATATCAGCAAGCGGCATGGGATAATGCGCAAGTAACTGAAATTCATGGTGGTGTACCTGCTAATACGTTCACACAACAGTTTTTAAAGCATGCGGGTGTCGTTACTTTACTTGTATTTTCTACTTGTTGGTTGGTATTTATATTAAGTCTATTAGGTTGGCATGCGAGTATATTTGAATGGCTGCGCTTTTATACAACGAATAATGACATTGACGTTTTATTTACGGAACCTTGGCGATTAGTTGGACCTGCATTATTTCATTTTTCATGGCTGCATATTGTTTTTAATACAATGTGGTGGTGGCAGATAGGAGGCAGTATTGAAAAGATATTCGGAAAAGGAGAACTAATTCAGTTGTTCTTTTTATCGGCAATCTTATCCAATTTAGGTCAATTTCTTGTGTCCGGTCCAAACTTTGGTGGCTTATCTGGTGTTGTATATGCTTTAGTTGGTTATGCGTGGTGGGCTGGTTGGTTAGCGCCAGATAAAGGTTTATCTTTGTCAAAACCCATTGTGGGTTTTTTGCTTATTTGGTTATTATTAGGCTATACAGACTTTATGCCTGTGAATATGGCAAATACTGCCCATCTATTAGGACTAATTAGTGGCTGTTTTTTAGCTTGGTGGCGTTTTAAAATCAAGCGTGTGAGCTAAAGTTTTAGTGGAAGCCGAAGGATATGTTTAAAATAATATCCTTCGTTTTTTAACTACTAATTATCAAGCCACTGAGTGAAGAGTAACTTTTTAATAAGCGGTTTACCGGTTTCTTTTTGAAGAATACTCTTAACTTTTTCTTCGCATAGTTTTTGAATTTCAAATCGGCCATTAATTGATTTTATTTTAGCTTCGGGCTGTTGCCCAATAATATTAATAATAGCATCACGCAATAGCGGAGCATGGTGCTCTACGACTTCGTAGTTAGTTGATTCCTCAATCATAAGTTCTACTGTTAGTCTGACATATCCCATTTTCTTCTTAACAGCGACATAATTAGTAATTATTTCTGGTTCAAAACCGAAATAAGCATAATCTGCTGATAAAGCTTTATTAGAAATAACTAGCATTAGTATGGAAGAGAGTAGCAGTAATAATCTTTTCATTGGGCTCTATTGATAAAGCAATTTATACATACATTTATCATAACCTGAAATTGAGATAATGCGAAACTTATCACCTAAATTATCAAGGAGAGTTTAAAGGAAAGTTCAACACTACTTGCTAAAAGCTGATATGATATTGCCCGTTATTTAGTACTAATATTATCAAAAAACAATATGCATCATCATTCACTTTTTCCTGTAAATCTGCATGCTCAATGGCGAAATGCCGCAAGTGTGACATTAGATCATCGCTTATTGAATTGGTTGCTTGATGCAAATTCGTTAACTGCTCGTTTGAAAAACCACTGCCAATATTTTCGTGTTAAATTATTAGGTCAACAGATTGAAGCTTGTCATCCTAAAGAAGCTAATGCTGATATTTATGAAGGAGAGCAAGTATTAGTACGAGAAGTGCTTTTACTTTGTGATGATATTCCACAAGTTTTTGCACGAAGCTTAATCCCATTGAGAACTTTAACTGGGTCAGAACGTCAATTGGCCCAATTAGGTGAACAATCATTAGGACAAGTTTTATTTAATTCACCAGATCTATGCCGTAAAGATATTGAGGTAGCAAGTTTTACAGAGGAAAGTTCGGTATTTAAACTAGCGTTATCTTTTTCACTTGGGCAACAAAATGAGCTTTGGGGTCGTCGTTCGGTATTTTTGTTAGGGGATAAACCATTAATGGTTGCTGAAGTTTTTTTACCTGGCGCTTTTGCATATAACAAGGATATTAACTAATGACAGCAGACGCTTTGTTTGGAAGCTGGAAAGCAATAAAGCAAATTACCCGGATTGATAAACCCATTGGTACTTATTTATTGTTGTGGCCTACATTTTGGGCATTATGGATTGCATCTGATGGTTTGCCTAGCTTTCATCTCTTGATAGTTTTTTCACTAGGCGTATGGATTATGAGAAGTGCTGGTTGCGTAATAAATGATTATGCCGATAGGCATGTTGATGGAAAAGTTAAACGCACCGAAATGCGTCCATTAGTCAGTGGACTCATGACAAGCCAGCAAGCTCTAAGCCTTTTTGGTTTTCTTATCGGCTGTGCCTGTGCTTTGGTTTTTACATTATCGTGGTTTAGTATTTATTTATCTTTAGTGGCATTATTTTTGGCTGCTAGTTACCCTTTCATGAAGCGTTATACGCATTTACCCCAAGTGGTCTTAGGGGCAGCTTTTAGCTGGGGAATGATTATGGCTTTTGCTGAAGGTCAGGGAGAGATACCCATAGAAGCATGGTTATTATTTGTCGCAAATCTTCTGTGGACTGTTGCTTACGATACTATTTATGCCATGGTTGATCGAGATGATGATGTTAATATAGGCGTTAAATCTACAGCGATATTATTTGGCCAACATGACAAGCGTATAGTTGGTTTACTCCAATTATTCACGTTAGCATTATTGTTAACTGTAGGAGATTTGATGGCATTTGGTTGGCCATTTCAATTAAGCGTTGTTATTGCTGCAGGCTTTTTTTGTTATCAACAAATGCTGATTGTTAATCGGCAAAGAGAAGCCTGCTTTCGTGCTTTTTTAAATAACCATTGGGTTGGATTGGTAATTTTTCTTGGTATTTGGGTTGAATACTTATAATTTAATTACCATTAACTTATCGAGCAACACTCTGTAATACACTGATATCAATCAAGTTTGCTGTAGATTTTTTAAGCAGATCCAATGTGCTATTTGATATCAATTTCCCTTCATCGTCTACACCAATAAACTGTTCATTCTTCATTGTTTGAATTAACGATGCTTGAGCTTTTTTATCAATAAATTCTGGAGCATTAATATTGTTAAGAACAGATAAGCGCTTAGCAATTGAAACTACTTTTTCTTCTAGCTCTGACTTACCAATAGGTGATAGGCGTTTAACTAAAGAGCAAATAATATGAAGTCGTTGGAGTGATTCATTGGCACACTCACTTAATAAAGCAATTTTAGCTTTGTTATCATCGTTATTAACAATTGACCAAAATCCTGCTTTCGAGCCTTTAATAATGTTCATTTGTGCTAATACTGAAATAATAGCATGTACTTGCTGTTCAATCATTTCTTCAGTTTGCCATAAAAAAAGATCATTTTTTAATACACTAATAAAACGTTGGACTTCTTGAGTGAGGGTGTCAATATTAACCTTAGTATTACATTGGAGTACCCGACATACTAATGCTGGTAGCATAAAGGTATGAAGAATATTATTCCGATAATAGCGCATTTCTAAAATGGCTGATTCAGAAAGAGAGATTATTTCACCAAAACTATCCTGATTAATATCAACTTTATCTAACGCAATAACATCATCTAAGAGTTTAGCGCCACTACACAAAGGTATTGTCATTTGTTCGCTGTAAGGTGCTAGCTTTTGGATAGCTAAAAAAAAGTCTAATTGAGTTGCAAGTTCATTGCGTGACATTGCTTTATTTTTTGTTGCGTGAAGTATTAAAGCAATTAATGATACACCATTAAGTGCAGCACATTTGTTAATGGCTATCATAACTTGATCAGCAAGTAGGTTTACCTTAGGAGTTAACCAATTTGGTTTTTGTGGATCAATCGGATCGATATCTTTTTTCCAATCTGGGACCTGTTGATTAAGGAATTGATTGATATTAATTGGTTCACCAAAATTAACGTAACCTTTACCGTAATTTCGTAGATTTTTAATCGCTTTAAATACACCTAATATTGATTCATTCTTTTTTTGACTGCCACTGAGTTCTTTATGATAGGTGCCTACTTCCATTACATGTTCGTAACCTAAATAAACAGGGACTAAGGTGAGTGGTCGATCAATACCTCGTAATAGGCTTTGAATACTCATAGCGAGCATTCCTGTTTTAGGAGCAAGTAGTTTACCCGTACGGCTACGCCCACCTTCAGAATAAAACTTAACTGAATAGCCTTTTTCAAAAAGTAAACCTAGGTATTCACGAAAAATGGTGGAATATAAACGATTCCCTCGAAAACTGCGTCGGATAAAAAATGCCCCAGCCTTTCTAAAAATTGGTCCGGCAGGCCAGAAATTTAGATTGATACCTGCTGCAATGCGAGGAGTTACTAATCCTTGTTGATAAATGATATAAGTCAACAAAAGGTAGTCCATGTGGCTTCGATGGCATGGTACATAGATAATTTCATGCCCTTCATCAGCTAAGTCACGGAGCGTTTTTGCATTGCTAACTTCTATACCATTATAAATTTTATACCAAAGCCAATGTAATATGCGTTCGCCAACACGTATCATAGACTCCCGATAGTCACCGGCTATTTCATCCATAATCGATAACGCTTGCTTTTTTACTTTTATATATTGTTTTTTATCGCCTTGAGATTCATCTTCAAGTAGTTTTTTTATTGAGGGATTCGCTAATAAAGTTTTAAACATTTGCTGGCGATGCATTAAACGAGGCCCTGTCGCGGCAATTGTTTGGCGATAAAAATGAAAACGCGCAACACGTAAGAGTTTTTTCGATGTTTTAGTGCTAGTACCGTATTTATCAGCCATATAACGAAAAGAAACACCTTCGCTAAACCTAACCATAGTATTACGCCCTAAAAATAAAACAATAAATAGTTTTCTCAGCCACGTTGGAGATTCTTGGTCGGCTAGAATGGTTCCTACATTAGCATTTCGTTTTTCTTTATTTGGTTTTCGCCCCCAAACAATATTAACAGGTACTAATTGAGCGTGTATCTTAGAGTCTATTTGATGTTGTTTGAGTATTTCTGTGCCTTCCATTAGTGCGCTTGTTTGACCTGCCTTTCGCCATTTAAATAAAGGTGTTGGTTTTTCTAAACAGAGAGTCCGGCAAAAATATTGCCCGTTAATGTTAACTTTAGCTAAAGGATCAGGAAGGTTTAAAGACTTACATGCTTTTTGTAATGACAATAAATCACTAGCAGATTGATGCCTTAAAATATAAAAAATAGGATTTTTATTAGAGTATCCATCTGTATCTAAATGTTCATCTTTAACAATTTTACATTTAACTAAAAAACGAATTGGAAGAGTTAATAAAAAATAAAATAATTTTCTTAAAAGGAACATTCTGTCGGCTCAGTGTTATTAGGGGCGTTATATAGTTTGTGTTACCCGCATCTATTGCGTATAGCTTAACATTTTTTAATTATATCGCTTATTTTAGCTGAGTTGATGAAGTTCAGGAAGTGTTTGGTTAAAAGAGAACGAATAGGCAACTATAATTAAAAACGTTATCAGCATACGAAAGGTAAAATATGCTATGTTGTCAGCCTTATTACTGTTCAAATGAATACCGCCTAATTATGACTAAAATTGCAATTTTTGTAGATGTCCAGAATATTTATTATACCACTCGTGATCGTTTTTCTAAGCAATTCAACTATCGTCAATTTTGGCGAGATATCAGCCAACAAGGAGATATCGTTATTGCTAATGCTTACGCGATAGCGCGTAGTAATGATGATCAACAACATAAGTTTCAAAAAGCATTAAAGCATATTGGTTTTAATGTAAAGCTGAAACCTTTTATCCAACGGAGTGATGGCTCAGCTAAAGGTGATTTTGATATGTTAATGGATAAAGTCCGCAATAAATTTTGTGTTGAAACTCATGTTTATGGTGTTCATCAATTAACGGCTCAATCGTTAATTAATTCTGTTGATAACTTTACCGAAATCAATGAAGAATTTTTACTTTAAATTGTCTCTTAGTTCACAATTTAATTGCCCGTTGTTTAATCAGAGACCAAAGGCTGGGCAATTAAAGTGTTTTCTTTATTTTTTCTTTGATAGTCCACATTGGGCGATTTGGCATGCTAACAGTGAAACTAAACAGTAACCCGCAAAATAATAAAAGCCTTGCCCAACAGATGACAATGTTTCACTACTCATTTGTAAGTTGATATTAAAACCAAATAGGTTGAGTTTATGTTCAGCTGTTGTTTCATCGTGGTTTGTTGATAATACGGCTAGAAATATGGCAATAATAAAAACATCGGCCATTGACCATTTACCAATAGCTCCGACAAAACTAATTAATTTTTTTTCAAGCCGAGTATGTTTTTTTAGGTAGGCAATGATTAATAAAAAACTCTTAATTATGGGAATTATGACAGAAAATATAAAAATAAGTATTGCGACTAAAATACGTTGATCTTGCCAAAGTTCGCTTATAGTGCCGAGCAATGAAAGTTCTTTATTGATGATATTTGTGCTTAACTGCGATGTGCCAATACCAGCAAGCATATTCATATCTAATGAAAACATAGGTAGCAATATACCTGGAATAAATAGCCCTATGGCAACAATATTTAAAAAAAATCCAATATGTTTAGTCAACAGAAGTAAATCCAACAAAGTTTTAATTAATATATTTTAAATGGCTTTACAAAAGTTATAAACAAAAAAAAGCACCAAACTGCTTGGTGCTTTTCAATAACGTTTAATCTTATTTTTTAATGCGTCTAGCGGTCAACCCTAGCAGACTTAATGCAAAAATAGCTAGTGTAGAAGGTTCTGGTACGGTTGCTGTATTACCGGCTTCATAATCAGTCTGCCCAACAGAGACAGTTAAGTTCTCGATGAAATAGCCTGCTCCTTGGGTGAAGTTAGCGGCAGTATCACCAAATATTACATTAAATCCGAAGCCACCGCGTGGAGCACCGCTACCTACACCAGGAGTAGCGCCAACAGGACCAGAATATAATTTAATATCATTAGAAAAATCAGCTAATGAAACGTTAGTTCCGTTTCTTTGTAAGTATTGACTACTTCGGCTTCCAGTACCTGAATCAAATAACCAATCTAAACTTACAGTATTATCAAATTCGAATATTTTCCACTGCTGTCTAGTTTGAAAGTCTGTGCCCATATAAGTGTTTTCTGAAGAGATAACAGCATAATTTGAACCGTCGGTCACCCACATGTTCAAATAAGGGTGAGCGCCTGTAGCATTACTGTCAGTAGACCAATTAACCGTATTAAACTGGTTGATTTGCATTCCATCAAAAGCGTTAGTACCGTATCCTACTTTTTGGCCGCTACGAGGTGTTATTGCGTGGAAGCCATCACCAGCTGTATTTTCAGTGATTTCTAAGTCTGCATCGTAAGGGCTTGTTGTCGTCCCGTTATTATTACGAATTTTAAAGGTTTCAAAATCAATGATGTTAGCTGTTGAGTTGACTGAAAAGCTTAACGCAACACAAGCTAATAATGTTTTGAATGTTTGTTTGAATGTCATATTTTGCTCCAGATTTATATTTATTAATTTTCTAAGGGCAACCTAATACGTGAACAAGTTACTTATAATGTAGTTGAGCAATTTTCATACCGATAAATAAATACCAATAATTACAGTAGGTTAATTTTTTTATAATGAGGCTAATTAATATGTTGTAAATAAACCTGACAGTTGAAAATAAAATTCGCATTACAGGTATTAATTCAGTGTTTACTGATCTGGGAATGCTGTATAACACTATAAATTGAATTTATTAATTAAAACTGAAGCATGAATTCCATAAATGAACCATCAACATTAAAAATAGCCTGTTTAACTACTATTGCTTTATGCACCTTTGCTGCCAATTCTGTTCTGTGTCGTTTAGCACTAGAAAGTCAATTAATAGATCCGGCCAGTTACACTTCAATTCGTTTAATGTCTGGAGCTATTGCGTTACTAATTTTAGTGTATATGGGAGCAGGTAATTTAAACACTAAAAAGGGATCTTGGTCAGGTGGAGTTACACTATTTATTTATGCATGTACTCTGTCTTATGGTTACATCTCATTAGATACAGCAACAGGGGCATTGATTTTATTTGGTGCGGTTCAACTTACTATTATGTGTGTTTCCATCGTTAAGGGAGAAAAAATTTTTGTAGGAGAGTGGCTAGGTATTATCATTGCTTTTTGTGGTTTTGTTTATTTGGTATATCCATTAATGTCTCAACCTAGTTTCATAGGTGCGATACTTATGGCTATTTCGGGTATTACTTGGGGTCTTTATACTCTTATTGGTAAAGGGAGTGATCGTCCCTTAGTTGATACTTGCTATAATTTTGTTCGAACATTGCCCTTTGTCGTCGTATTATTTTTATTCACTTTCGAGCAAATTGAAGTAACTAATCAAGGCATATTATTAGCTATTATTTCAGGGGTTGTAACATCTGGTATTGGTTACGCTATTTGGTATCAAGTGTTGCCATATTTAGCTACAACTCAAGCTGCTGTTTTACAATTGACTGTTCCAGTTATAGCTGCAATAGGCGGTGTTTTCATTGTCGCTGAATCTTTAACTATTAGGTTGATTTTATCGTCAATACTCGTTTTAGGCGGTATTGGCCTCGTTATTTTTGCTAAAGATAAGCAACCATCAAAGTAGTTTTATAGTTAAGTTTAGGGTATACACCTTGTAGTAAATATAGTACTTGTGTTTATTAACAGTCTGTATACAATAACAGTATCATCTAGAGCAACTAAAGCAATAACTATGACAGAGCTACGTCCTTTAACAACAAGACAGCAACAAATCTTTGACTTAATAAAAGAAACTATATCTGACACGGGAATGCCGCCAACGCGGGCTGAAATAGCTAACTTTTTCGGCTTTAAATCAGCGAATGCTGCAGAAGAACATTTAAAAGCCTTGGCTAAAAAAGGCTATATAGAAATGTTGCCAGGTACTTCACGTGGTATTCGTTTAGCTGAAACTTTTGCAGAAGAAGCTGGGTTACCTTTAATAGGTCGAGTTGCTGCAGGTGAACCAATTCTTGCGCAAGAACATGTTGAAGATCATTATAAAATTGATGGGAATTTATTTCATCCGGTAGCGAATTACCTTTTAAGGGTCAATGGCGAAAGTATGAAAGATATTGGTATTCTTGATGGTGATTTATTAGCGGTTCATCAAACTACTGATGTACAAAATGGCCAAGTAATTGTTGCACGTGTTGAAGATGATGTAACTGTGAAGCGATTTAAACGTGAAGGAAATATTGTTTACTTACATGCGGAAAACTCTGATTTTTCACCAATTAAAGTTGATTTAGCTACACAGCAGTTTAACGTAGAAGGTATTGCTGTTGGTGTGATTCGATCTGCGGATTGGATGTAATTACCAAGAAAAAAACACTAAACATGCCTATTCCCTGCGGCTTTTCTTTTATTTGTCTAATAAATTAAAAGTCGTATGCTCATCTTTTTTTAATATCGGACCTTATTAAAGCTCGTTCTCTATTTGTCTGTAACAAAGCTTTTGAATTAAATTAGAAAAATTGCTGTATTAAAGTAATAGATTAAAAAACATTCAGTAATTATTTTATTCTAATTTTTATTTATTAGAGTAATTGCACAAAAGATAAACAATTGACGTAAGCCATGTAAAATAAGACCTTTACTCGTTTAGAGTTTGTACTCTATTGTTGTTATTAGGTTTTTTATAAAACCTTTAATAATTTTTGATTTGACCTAGATCAACTTTTAAGTAATTCTAGAACAGAAATCAATCAATGATAATAAAAAGATGAATTTTAACTTGGTTAAAAAATCATCATAAAATAACAATAAAACAAATAACAAAAACAGATGTTTTAGAGCTAAGTCGAACTCTTAATCAATGTTTTTTGTAGACTAAAGGGGTGAAGGAGATGTCGTGTGAAAAGACGTAACCTGAGTTGGCTGTTACTAGGAATGTTACTCCCTAGTATGGCTTGGGCAGAAAAACAGTTAAACCTTACCAAAGGTGTAACAGATATAAGTAACGAAGTGTATGGTTTACATATGACCGCACTATATATCTGTACGGCAATTGGTGTAGTAGTTTTTGGAGCTATGATTTGGTCAATGATTTTTCATCGCAAATCAAAAGGAGCTAAAGCTGCGACTTTTCATGAAAGTACTAAGGTTGAAATTATTTGGACAGTTGTTCCTATTTTTATTTTGATCGGTATGGCGATACCCGCAACTAAAACATTAATTTCCATGGAAAATAATGAAGACTCAGAGCTAACAATTCAAGTCACTGGCTCTCAGTGGAAATGGCATTATAAATACTTTGGTCAAGATATAGAGTTTTATTCCGTTCTATCTACCCCTCGTGAACAATATGAAAATCATAATGGTGAAACCAGTGAAAAAGGTGAACATTATCTTCTAGAAGTAGATAAACATTTAGTGATACCTGCGAACAAAAAAGTCAGATTTTTAATTACTTCTGATGATGTTATCCATTCATGGTGGGTGCCTGATTTTGCAGTAAAACAAGATGCTAACCCTGGGTTTATTAATGAAGCTTGGGCAATAGTGCCTAAACCGGGTATTTATCGTGGGCAGTGTGCAGAGCTTTGTGGTAAAGATCATGGTTTTATGCCTGTAGTGGTTGAAGTTAAATCGGAAGAAAATTACGCGATATGGCTAGAAGAACAGCATCAATTAAAAGCTGATGCTGCCGCAGCAGAAGCAGCCTCGTTAAATGCAACCGCCTCTAAAGAGGAATTAATGCAGCTTGGTGAACAAACTTATACCGCTTATTGCGCTGCATGTCATCAACCTACAGGTTTAGGTTTACCACCGGCATTTCCTGCACTTAAAGGTACTCCTTTTACAACAACTGGAAGTATTGATGACCATATTAATATCGTAGTTAATGGCCGATCTGGTACTGGTATGCAGGGATATGGCAAGCAGCTTAGTTTGAAAGAAATCGCTGCAGTTGTTACTTATGAACGTAATGCTTGGGGCAATAACACCGGTGATGTTGTACAAGCAGCCGATGTTCAAGCGGCTTCTGGTCAGTCAACGCCGTCTGCTGAAAGTGAAGTTGTTGAGCAGGGAGCTGATGATTTAGCTACTGAAGTTGCTCTAGAAACAACTGAGGATTTATCTAAAACATATTCTTTAGCGGAGTTAATGGCTAAAGGAGAAGCTGTTTACAACTCCTCTTGTGCCGCTTGTCACCAACCTACAGGAGCTGGTTTACCTCCCGCTTTTCCAAGTTTAATTGGAAGTCCTATTATTAAAGGTGATGTTAGTGCGCATATTGATATGGTTTTAAATGGTAGTAAGAAAAATCCAGCGATGGCAGCTTTTAAAGCTACGTTGTCAAAAACAGATATTGCAGCCGTTATTACCTATGAGCGAAATGCTTGGGGTAATGACTCTGGTGAAACAATACAACCCGCAGACGTTGATGCTGCAAGTGCTAAGTAGGGGGGAAGAATAATGACTACAGAAGCTATTCATGACTCGCATGAGCACGATCATCATGATCATAAAATGACGGGGATAAAGCGTTGGTTATTTACAACCAACCATAAAGATATTGGTACTATGTACTTATGGTTCGCATTCATCATGTTGTTAACTGGTGGCGCACTAGCAATGATGATCCGAGTTGAACTATTTCAACCAGGATTACAGTTTATTGAGCCTGACTTTTTCAATCAGTTGACTACTGTCCATGGTTTGATCATGGTATTTGGGGCTATTATGCCGGCCTTTACTGGCTTTGCTAACTGGATGATTCCAATGATGATAGGAGCGCCTGATATGGCGTTGCCTAGAATGAATAACTGGAGCTTTTGGATTTTGCCTTTTGCATTTTCAATATTACTTGCTTCATTTTTTATGGAATCAGGTGCTCCAAATTTCGGTTGGACTTTTTACGCTCCGCTATCGACAACGTATTCAAATGGAAGCACAGCATTTTTTGTTTTTGCCGTACATATTATGGGTGTTTCATCAATAATGGGGGCAATTAACGTTGTTGTTACCATTATGAATATGCGTGCGCCGGGTATGACGTACATGAAGATGCCATTGTTTGTGTGGACATTTTTCATAACAGCTTATCTATTGATCGCTGTTATGCCAGTGTTAGCAGGCGTTGTTACTATGGTATTGACTGATACCTATTTTGGTACGAGTTTCTTTAATGCCGCAGGTGGTGGTGACCCTGTTATGTTCCAACATATATTCTGGTTCTTTGGTCATCCTGAAGTATATATTATGATTTTGCCTGCCTTTGGTATTGTTTCTACTATTATTCCAGCCTTTGCCCGTAAACGCCTATTTGGTTATAGCTCAATGGTATATGCAACGGCTTCAATTGCCTTCCTATCATTTATTGTATGGGCACATCATATGTTTACTACAGGGATGCCGCTTTTTGGCGAGCTATTCTTTATGTACTGTACGATGTTAATTGCAATTCCAACAGGGGTGAAAGTATTTAACTGGGTAGCAACAATGTGGCGTGGTTCTATGACCTTTGAAGTCCCCATGCTGTTTTCGATTGCCTTTGTTATATTGTTTACGATTGGTGGATTTTCAGGGCTAATGTTGGCACTAACGCCGGTAGATTTTCAATATCATGATACCTACTTTGTTGTTGCACACTTTCATTATGTATTAGTAACGGGATCATTATTTTCTATTTATGCAGGGACGTATTATTGGCTACCTAAATGGACCGGTAATATGTATAGCGACAAATTAAGTAAGGCCCATTTTTGGTGTTCGTTAATTTCAGTTAATATCCTGTTCTTCCCCATGCACTTTTTAGGATTAGCTGGTATGCCTCGTCGTATTCCTGACTATGCATTACAGTTTGCTGATTTCAATAAATGGGTGAGTATAGGTGGTTTTGCCTTTGGTTTATCACAATTAATTTTCCTTGCGGTTGTAATTAAATGTATTCGCGGCGGAGAAAAAGCTGAAGCTAAACCTTGGGATGGAGCAGAAGGATTAGAATGGACTGTGCCAAGTCCTGCGCCATACCATACCTTTGAAAAACCACCTAAAATTGATTAATAGGGGGTTATATGAGTACTAAAAAAAATCAAGATGATGTAGAAATTAGTCAAGATGAACAAGCTAAGGCGAAAACTAAAACAGTTAAAAAGCTGGTTCTTATTGTTTTTGCTATGTTTGGCTTTGGTTTTGCTTTAGTACCTTTATATGATGTGTTTTGTGACATAACAGGATTAAATGGAAAAACAGCAACTACCGCGGCAACGATAAATGAAAATGGTATTGATAAAAGTCGTGTGATTACTGTGCAATTTATCAGTAGAACAGCGCAAGGGATCCCTTGGCTGTTCGAACCTATGATAAATGAAATAAAAGTCCATCCTGGTGAAATGAAACTCGTTAAATTTTATGCAAAGAATGAATCGCAAAATGACATTGTAGGTCAAGCTGTCCCATCAGTTTCTCCTGGTCAAGCCGCTATTTATTTTCAAAAAATAGAGTGTTTTTGTTTTAACCATCAACCATTAAAAGCTCAGGATGATATTGAAATGGCATTACAATTTTATGTTGATACTGAGTTACCAGAAGATGTGTCGACAATTACATTGTCATACACGTTATACGATATCACTGGCAAGGTTGCATCTTAGGTTTTTACTTCAACACAGGGGGAAGTTATGACAACAAAAGAATATGAAAATTATTATGTACCCGCTCAAAGTCACTGGCCAATTATCGGAGCCGTTGCTTTATTTTTAATTGCAGTGGGTGCTGCAAACTATGTGACTGAACTTAAGAATGAACAATCAGGCTATGGTGGTTATATCTTAATTGCCGGTATTGCTATGGTAGTTTATATGATGTTTGGTTGGTTCAATAATGTTATTAATGAATCTATGTCCGGTAAATATAGCGGGCAAATGGATAACTCTTTTAGACAAGGAATGAGTTGGTTTATCTTTTCAGAAGTTATGTTTTTTGCCGCTTTTTTTGGGGCATTGCTTTACGCTAGAACATTTTCAATACCTTGGTTAGATGGTGCAGGCAATAATGCAATGACAGGAGAGGTATTATGGCCAGACTTTAGTGCTACCTGGCCTTTGATAAAAACACCAGACGGTACTGAAACTACAGGAATGGGCTGGTATGGCTTACCATTAATTAATACTATTTTGCTTTTGACTTCTTCTGTAACAGCACACCTTGCACATATTGCCTTAGAAAAAGATAATAGAGGTCAACTTAAATTTTGGTTGGGGTTAACGGTTTTATTAGGTGTGGTATTTTTATATTGCCAAGGTTTAGAGTATGCCCATGCCTATGCTGATGAAATGAAGCTTTATTTAACAAGTGGTATCTACGGTAATACCTTTTATTTGTTGACGGGCTTTCATGGTATGCATGTCACATTAGGCACCATTATGCTGTTTGTTATGCTTGTGCGTGTTTTTAAAGGCCACTTTACTCCTAAAAGTCATTTTGCTTTCCAAGCAACAAGCTGGTATTGGCATTTTGTTGATGTTGTTTGGGTGCTTTTATTTGTATTTGTTTATATTTTATAAGTAATAGCGAAGTAAAAATAAGATCGATAGCTCTGCTTCGGTAGAGCTATTTTTATTAAAAAGGTTTGGGATTAGGTGTAATCACTCCGGTTAAAATTCCGATAAGTAATAACACAACAATAAAGACAGAAGTCATAACTCTTCGACCGATAAATTTAGACATACTTGGTTGGTTAGGATCGTTTTTATTCATTAAAACTAACGCCCTAAATAAGTTGTAAATCATAAAAGCAAGTAATCCAACAATAATTATTTTAATGATCATAACTCTCTCTTTTTATAGTTTTAATGTTATTCGGTAATATATGAAGTTAGCTGTAATACGTTTTTATATTAGCCAATTAAACTGGCTTATGGTTATTTTTACTTTGCTTGTCTTTGCTGGATTAATCAAGCTCGGATTATGGCAAAGTGAAAGAGCGCATGAAAAAGAGCAGCGTTTAGCCAGCATTGCGTCTTATAAAACTCAAGAAGCACTTAGTTTTGACTCATTTCAACAGGTCATGAATAAATTACAAGATATTAATGATATACCACTACAGTTAACGGGTCGCTTTGATGAGCGATTTATATTTTTACATGATAACCAAACATATAAAGGCCGATTAGGTTATAGAGTGTTACAAGTGTTGAAGTTTAACGATAAGAGTGTGTTGGTGAATTTAGGTTGGGTTCAAGGTTCAAAAGATCGCAATATATTACCGAATATCAAAGCATTGACTGGAGAGTACTCTATTAAAGGTCACATACGTATTGTAGATAATGGTATTGTCCTAAGTGAAGAAACGTTTAATGAAGTGAGTTGGCCATTGAGAGTACAACAAATTGAGTTAAATAAATTCTCACACATTATTAATCAAAAGTTATTGCCCTTTGTTGTTTACTTAGATAAAACAGAAGTGATAGGTTTTGAAAAAAATTGGCAACCGATAGTTATGCCGCCTGAAAAGCACCGAGGATATGCATTTCAATGGTTTAGTTTGGCGATAGCTTGGCTAGTATTAATGATTTATGCGAGTCTTTACTGGGCTCGTTATGATAATAAAAACAATAATAAAAAGGGGTAACATGTCTGATTTGAAGTTGACAAAATCTCGACAATATTTATTACTCGTCATTGGTGTATTTTTAGTACCCGTGATATTAGCCAAATTAGCACTAGATAATCGTTGGTTTGATTATGGAGTGACTAACCAAGGTGAGTTGGTAAATAATCATCTTACTTTAGCTGACTTGGGGCTAAAAGCTGATGAATTTAATCATAAATGGTTAATGCTGGTTAACCTTCCAGAGCAATGCGATGATTTATGTGAGAGCACTTTACTTACTATTAATAATGCTTATGTTCTTTTAGGCAAAGAAATCCCCCGAGTATTACCTGTTGCTCTTACACAAACTGCAATTACTGACAAAATGCGTCAATCTATGCATCATTCAAAGTGGCAATCACAAACATTACCTGAGAAAGCGAAACAAAACCTAGATAAGCCGCAACTGATAATTATTGATCCTTTAAGTAATGTAGTATTGTCTTATAAATTACCTACAGAGGCAGAGAACGTATCTCAACTAGGTAACGCAATTATTGCAGACATGAAAAAATTATTAAAATATTCAAGGATTGGCTAGTATGAGAGATGATAAAAAAAAGAACCTCAAACTATTAGTTTTAGTAAGTATATTTTTAGCTATTATTGTAGTTAGTTTAGGTGCATATACGCGACTTACCCATGCTGGTTTAGGTTGTCCTGACTGGCCAGGTTGTTATGGTATGTTGGATGTACCGAAAACGACAGAGCAAATAGAAAAGGCACAGCAAGCTTTTCCTGATCGGCCTGTTGATACTGAAAAAGCCTGGAACGAAATGATTCATAGGTACTTTGCGGGTGCCCTTGGGTTATTTATTTTAGCAATCACCTTTTTATCGATTAAAAATAGGAAAGAAGGTACGCCTGTTTTCTTACCCATACTTATTCTTTTAGTTGTCATTTTTCAAGCACTTTTAGGGATGTGGACGGTAACCTTAATGTTAATGCCTATAGTTGTTATGGGGCATTTACTTGGCGGATTCACTACTTTGTGCTTGCTATTTTTGCTTTATTTGCGGCTTGAACCATATCGGGTGCCTGGTGGAGATATTCGAATTAGGCGTTATACGCGTTTTGGTGTTTTAGGTATTATAATTCTAACAGTACAAATCGCTTTAGGGGGATGGACATCTTCGAATTACGCAGCTTTAGTGTGCGTAGAACTACCTATTTGCCAAGGTAATTGGATAGAAGAGTTAAATTTTGAAGAATCATTTGATCCTATTCCTCCTCAACGAAATAGTTATGAATTTGGTCATTTTGAACATGATGAACGAATTACTATTCATGTAGTGCATCGAATTGGAGCAATCATAACAACATTATATTTATTGTGGCTTACACTTAGTATATTTCTCAAGGCAGAAACGCTGTTTTTTAAAAATATGGCAGTTGCTGTTGTAGTCTTTTTAATAGCACAAGTCGGTTTGGGTATTAGTAATATTGTATTTTCACTGCCGTTAGCAATTGCTGTGAGTCATAATATTGTAGCGGCGGGCTTAATGTTAATGTTGATTGCATTAACGTATAGTTTAGCAAGAAAAACATAGGAGGCATTATGAGTAACACATCAGCACAAGAGCTTGCAAACGATACTGTTTTACAAACAAGTTGGCGTGACTATTATGAAATAACTAAGCCTCGGGTTGTTGCTTTATTAGTGTTAACGGCACTCGTTGGTATGTGTCTTTCAGTACCTGGTGCTATTCCATGGCAGTTGCTAATTCCTGCAATGTTGGGGATTGGTATGTTGTCTTCAGCGGCCGCAGCTATAAATCATATTTGTGATGAACGTATTGACAGTATTATGGGGCGAACCCACCATCGTCCCATTCCTAATGGTCGTTTAACTACTAAAAATGCCATTACTTTTGCTGCTCTACTTGCGATTTTAGGTTTTGCAATGCTGTATAGCTTAGTTAATCCGTTAACAGCTTGGTTAACTTTGGCTGGTTTAGTGGGTTATGGCTTTATTTATACAATGTATTTAAAGCGGGCAACGCCACAAAATATAACCATTGGTGGTTTAGCTGGCGCTATTCCGCCGCTTCTCGGATGGACGGCCATGACAAATGAAATTCATCCTAATGCATTATTGCTAGTACTGTTAATTTTTACTTGGACACCCCCCCATTTTTGGGCGTTAGCTATTCATAGAAAAGATGATTATGCTAAAGTAAATATTCCGATGCTACCTGTTACGCATGGCGTTAATTTTACTAAAACTCAAATATTACTCTATACCATTTTGCTATTTATTGTAGGACTATTGCCTTACTTAGTTGGAATGAGCAACTGGCTCTACTTGGTGGGAGCCGTAGTATTAAATTTAGGTTTCTTTGTATATGCATGGAAATTAAAATTTAATGCAGATGAGAATACTGCAATGGATACGTTTAAATTTTCTATTATTCATTTAATGGCGTTATTTATAGTGCTATTACTTGATCATTATCTACTTCCTATACATTAACAAGGTCAAAATTTAATATTAGTATGAATAAATTATTAATAGTGATTGTTGCAGTGGTCGCGTTAACAAGTGGTCTTTTTGTTTTTAAGTCAACTTCAACATTACAGCAACCAGAGTTTGCACTTTATTACCAACAAGCAAGAGAGATTCAACCTTTTTCGTTAGTTGATCATCATGGTAATAATTTTTCGAATAAAAATTTAGAAGGTCGCTGGTCGTGGATGTTTTTTGGGTATACATCATGTCCAGATGTTTGTCCTACAACGTTACAGGAATTAAATTTTATTTATGATGACCTTGAGGCTATAGCACCAAGTAGTCAAGTGGTTTTGGTGTCTGTTGATCCTAAACGAGATACACAAGAGAAATTAGCCCAATATATTGCGTATTTTAATGCTAAATTTCAAGCAGTGACGGCTGGTCATGATGTATTGTATCCATTTGCCCGTAATCTAGGCTTAATGTATGCCATTGCTGATGACTCAAGTGAAGATAGTTATTTAGTTGATCATAGTGGCTCTATTGTTCTGCTAAATCCAAAAGGCAAAATTGCGGCAATTTTTAAACCGCAACATGAGTTGGGTCAAGTGCCAAGCGTAGATGGCAGTCAGTTAGTGAGCGACTTTACAAAAATAGTTAAATTATATACTGACTAAAGAGGGTACCACTGGCTGTCTTCGGTTAAAATAAACCAAGGTTTTGAATACCAATAGTAGCGACCAGGCTGACTAATGCTAGGTGCTGTACAATTACAGCGAATTCTTCCTGTAGATAAAGGTTGGCTAAAGTTGATGGTAAAACTTTTATCACTTTGCCACTCAACTTTTTGTTTCCCTAAACCTGATACATAGCAATTGAGTTGTGACTTATGAAAGTCATCTATTACTATATTAAATGAGACAGACTTTAATGTGTTTTGTGGGTATATAGTTTGAGCATTTTGGCTATCTAACGATAGCATGAAAGGTAATGAGTAAAGTTTATCTCGCAAGCTTGCTATTTTGTCATAGGGTTTTGAAGCCGGAAAACGAGGAACGTTGGTTAAATCAGTTGCTAAACTAACAGCACCGCTTTGTTGACTAAAAGCAATAAAGTTATTCTCCATTAACCAAGATTGTATTTCAGGTGTAAATTCACCATAAGGATACGCAAAATAGCGCCAACTCTGTCCAGTTTTCTCTTCTATAATTTTTTCTGAGCTTAATAAGTCGTCTGTGAGCTTATCGCGCCAATTTTTGTCAGTGGAGTTATGTACTATACGTGCTAAAGAATCGTGTTCTAATCCGTGATTAGCAATAATAACACCATCATCGGCCATGTCTTTTAATTGTTGCCAACTCAAGTAGCCATTAGGGTTTCGTTCAACAATATTCGGGTTAATGAAAATGGTAAAAGGGTAATTGAATTTGTCGAGAATAGGTTTCCCTTGAGTGAGAATATCTAAGTATGCATCATCAAAAGTAATCGCTACCATTTTGTCTTTTAGTGGTTGTTGTTTCATTATGGTATTCATAAGCTCAGACAATGACACCACGGTAAAGTCGTTATCCGCTAAATATTGCATATGAGCTTCAAATTGTAACGGTGAAATGCTTGTACTTTCAGGCGTGTCATTACTTACATGATGATATTGAAGAATTACAGCCGCAAAGGCCAATTTTGATACGGTTAGTAATAATAAAACTGCCGTTAACTTAATTGTATGTATCATATCCCTATCCTTTAGCAATGTAGTAAACCTATAATACAGTGTTCGCTATTTTTATTTAATCATTATTCAATGTAAGGGCAGATTTAATTGAAGTCATTGAGAAATTTACCCCATAAACAATTATTTTCTTTAGCAATTCCCATGATCTTATCAAATATTACTGTGCCCTTATTGGGTTTGGTTGATACAGCGGTAATTGGGCATTTAGAACATTCGTATTTTCTTGGTGGTAGCACTGTGGGTGCAATGGTTATTACTTTTATAATTTGGTTTTCAGGTTTCTTACGCATGTCGACAACAGGGCTTGCGGCACAAGCCTATGGTAAGAGTTCAGCTAAAGAAAGCCAATTAGTCCTATTGCGCGGTATAGTTGTTGCGATAATGATTGGTCTTACCCTTATTTTATTTCAAGGGCCTTACCTTAATGCAACTATTTATTTTGCAGGAGGCTCTCCAGAAGTACAGTTTTATGCGAAAGAATATAGTGAAATACGTATTTTTGGGCTTCCTGCTGCTATAGCAAATTTAGTCATACTAGGTTGGTTACTTGGTAACCATCGAGCTAAAGCGGTAATGTGGATTTTAATCATTACTAACTTAACCAACCTTGGTTTAGATCTATTATTTGTTTGGGGGTTTGGCTGGCAAGTTAAAGGTGTCGCTTGGGCAACTTTGATCGCAGAATATATAGGACTTTTTGTTGGTTGTTTAATTATATTCTTAACCGGTATGAATACTCGCCTAAAACATGAAAAATGGCGAATAGTTAGCACCAAAGAGATATTTAATAAAGCTGCATTATCTGGTTATTTTAAACTTAACCGTGACATTATGATAAGAACACTGTTATTACAGTCATGTTTTATTTTTATCACTTTTCAAGGAGCAAGATTAGGCGATGATGTTGTAGCCGCTAATGCTATTCTTATGAACTTTCTGCTTCTAATTTCTTTTGGTTTAGATGGTATAGCTAACGCAGCAGAAGTTATGGTGGGTAATGCTAGTGGTAGAAATCAACAAAGTCAGCTAAAACAGGCAACGCTAGTTTCAACTTTATGGACAATAATATTTGCAATTATTTATAGCATAATCTTTTTAATATTTGGAGATAAGTTTATCGGTTTAATTTCTAATATAGAAAGTGTAGTAACTTTAGCAAATAGTTATTTATTATGGATTGTTGCTTTACCTTTAGTTGCATGTTGGAGTTACTTATTAGACGGGATTTATATTGGTTTAATGCAAGCTAAAACTATGCGTAATAGCATGATAGTGGCAACACTTTTAGGCTTTTATCCCGCGTGGTTTATGCTAAAAGATTTTGAAAATCAGGGGCTTTGGGGTGCATTTTTTATTTTAATGCTACTAAGAGGAACAGGCTTAGCTTGGCACTTCTACTTTAATATATGGACAAAAAAATCTAGCTAAGGGCAATAACGAAAAAGCCAAATTATGCTAATTTGGCTTTCAATTTTATAGTAGGGCAGTCTTAATAATATGAGTGTTCACCGCGCTCATGCTCTGTCATATCACGCACGCCTTTAATTTCACCTGCCATTGTTTCTAGCAACTGCTTTTCTATACCATCTTTAACTGTTACGTCTATTTGGCTACAGCCATTGCATCCGCCGCCAAACTGTAAAATGGCAAAACCATCTTCCGTAATATCCATGAGAGTACATTCACCACCATGTCCAGCTAACTGTGGGTTTACTTCTGTTTTTAGAAAGTAGTCTACGCGGTCAAACAATGGAGCATCATCCGCTACTTTTTTCAATTTAGCATTTGGTGCTTTTAATGTGAGCTGCGAGCCCATTTGGTCAGAGGTGAAATCAATCTCAGCTTCTTCAAGAAAAGGTTTACTATCAGCATCAACATAGGCCGAGAAGTGTTCAAAAGGTATGGCAATATCATCTTCTTCAACAGCATCTGCAGGGCAGTATGATACACCACACTCAGCCGATGCGGTTCCTGGGTTTACAACAAAAACGCGAATGCTAGTGCCTTCAGCTTGTTGAGATAACAATTTTACAAAATGGGCTTGAGCTGTTTCTGAAATAGTAATCATAGTGCTTGGTTCGCTCTCTTTGAAAATAAACATTATACCCGACTAAATTAGTCAGGTAATACCATTTTACTCCTCGTATTACCGAGACTCAAGTGATTAAACTCCCTACCATAGATAAAAACGAGATAGAAAAGATCTAATAAACTGGAAGCACTCATAAGACTTTGATATTTTAAGGGGAAGTTATTGAGGAATTTAATCATGAAATTACATTTTTATCCATTGTTCACCCTCATCTTGGCATTCTTGACTGCCCAAGTTAGTGCCGCAAAAGTTGAAAAGTATCTGCCTAGTGAGCAAAACTATATGGCCAATATTTTAAAGCCGGAAGAAATATTGGGTTTTGGTATTGGTGAACGTCATGCTCGCCATGATCAACTTGTTAGTTATTTATCAACATTAGCGAATCAATCTGAGCGTGTTAAATTAACAAATATTGGATTGACCACAGAATATAGAAAGCAAATATTATTAACATTCTCCTCACCTGAAAATTTAGCCAAATTGCCACAGCTATTAAATCGTAAAGTGGGTCAACAACGTCAGGGTGACCCATTAGTTGTATGGTTGGGTTATAGCGTTCATGGGGATGAAATTAGTGGTGCAAATGCTGCTATGGTTGTCGCTTATCATTTAGCAGCTAGTACTAACTCTGAAGTTCAGAAAATGTTAGAAGATACTGTGATTGTAATGGAGCCCAGCCTAAACCCTGATGGTATGGACAGATTTGTCAGTTGGGTAAATACACATAGAGGTATAGCACCCAATTCAGATCCAAATCATATTGAACATCATCAAGATTGGCGCACAGGGCGCACCAATCATTTTGGATTTGATTTAAATCGAGACTGGTTATTACTTGCGCAAAAAGAAAGTCGTAATCGTTTACCGTTTTTCCATCAGTACCAACCTCATGTACTCGGTGATTTTCACGAAATGGGGGCAAATAGTAGTTACTTTTTTCAACCGGGTATTCCTTCACGTACACATCCATTAACACCTAAAAAAGGAACGGAATTAACGCAATTAATCGCAACATTTCATGCAAGTGCGTTAGATAAAGAGAATCGTTTATATTATAGCCAAGAAAGTTTTGATGACTTTTATTATGGTAAAGGTTCTACTTACCCTGATATTCATGGTGGTGTAGGTATTTTATTTGAGCAAGCGAGTAGCCGAGGGTTTCAGCAAGATAGCATTAATGGACTATTAACATTTGAATATGGCATTAAAAATCATGTACTTACATCGCTTTCAACCATAAAAGGTGCTTGGGAAAATAAACAAAAATTTAAAGATTATCGTAAAACATTCTATGACAACATTCCTAAACTCATTAAAAAAGCAGATTTTAACGGTTATCTAATCAGTGAGCGCTTTGATAAAGCTCGATTAACGACATTTTTAAATAAATTAAAAATGCATCAAATTGATGTTTACCCGTTAAAGGAAGACTTTCGCTTTGAAGGAAATGTTTATAGTAAAGCATATAGTTATTATGTGCCTTTAGCCCAAAACCAATACCATGTTATTCAAGCATTATTTAATCAAGGCACTAACTTTAAAGATAACACTTTTTATGATGTGTCCGGTTGGACTATGCCATTAGCCATGAATATCGATTTTTTTCAGGTGGATAGCACACGTGGCTTAAGTTTATCTGAAAATACGTGGGATATGCCCGTTAAACAGACAACAGCACCTTTATCAGAAAGTTATAGTTACGTATTTGAATGGCATGATTTTTATGCACCCAAAATGTTGAATGCGCTCTTAGAAGAAGGGATAAAAACCAAGGTTGCGACTCAAGCATTTAGCAGCGAAATTTCTGGAAACACACGCTCATTTTCTGCTGGTAGTATTGTAATTCCAGCAGGTATTCAACAAGAAGAACAATGGCTTAGTAAGGTCAACAAAGTTATCTCTGAATACGATATTCCAGTATATTCTTTAGGCACGGGGTTAACTATCAAAGGAATAGATATTGGTAGTAATTCTTTTAGTGTTGTGAATCCAGTTAAAGTGTTATTGGTTGGAGGCAAACCAACGTCACAATATGAAGCGGCAGAGTTGTTATATTACCTTGATAATTTGCTTAACATTCCTGTTAGTGTAGTTGAGAAAAATAGACTTAATTCAATAGATTTAAGTGTTTATAGCCATATCTTAATGGTTGATGGTAATTATAAAGCCTTCGATAGCAGTGTTAGTAAAAAACTTGAAACTTGGATTAAGCAAGGGGGTGTTATTTTCGCACAAAAACGTGCTAGCCAATGGTTATCGGAGAAAGAAATTTTAAAAGCTTCTTTTATCTCTAAAGATAAAATTGATAGTTTATTTGTAACGGACAACTTAACTTATCAAGATAAAGAAAAACTTTCGGCTAAAAAGCGTATTGCGGGTGCTATTTTTGAAAGTGAGTTAGATCAAAGTCATCCACTTACTTATGGCTATGCTGACAGTAGCTTACCTCTTTTTCGTAATAGCACAATAATAATGGAAGCGGCAAAAAGCCCTTTTGTTACGGTAGCTAAGTACAATAAGACACCATTATTAAGCGGCTATACTGACCCTAATTTGGTTAATCAAATTAGCAATAGTAGTGCAATAATAGCTCATAACTTAGGTAAAGGGCGCGTTATAGCCACCTCTGATCTTTTAATGTTTAGAGGGTATTGGTTTGGTAGTGCCAAAATAATAGCGAATAGTTTATTTTTTGCTAAGGCGTTTAGCGCGAATGCTAAATAGATAAAAAGTCGTACATTATAAACTAAGCTAATTTTTTGTTGGTAATGACAGAGCTATAGTCATTACCAACACTTGTTCTACCCCATGATTTTTCAGTATTTTACTTATCTCATTAACAGTGGTACCAGTCGTAATAACATCATCAATTACAATAATATATTTAGCGTTATTAAGTAAAACTTTATTGATTTCAAAGGCATTACTTAAGTTTTTACGCCTAAAAGCACCTGATTGTCCAACTTGACTATCTCCTTTTTTAATACGAGAAAGTAAATTAGGCTGATAGGGTAATTTATTGACTTTTGCAAACTTTTTAGCAATAAGATGGGCTTGGTTAAACCCTCTTGTTTTCCACTTACTGAAATGAATAGGGACTGAAGTTATAAGGCAATGTTCCTCTAACCATTGACTATTAGAAAAGTGTTTAAGGTGTTCTTGCCATGATGCTGTTAATAATTGGGCTAAAAGGGGAGCTATTTCAAAGCGAGCATTATATTTAAACTGTTTTAACCACACATCATAGGGCCATACATAGGGGGCGTAACATAAAAGCCGATCGAACTTTCTTTTAGGGAATATTTTATCTATAGCGGGCCATAACAATAAATTATTAGCGCCTTGAGGTAAGCGAAAGTGTGGGATATCTTGCTGGCAAGTTTGGCAAAGTAATTCACCATTACTTAAATTATTACAAAGGTCACATCGTGCCGTATGCTGCTTGAAAAGGTGAAATATTAAATGGGTATTTTTGACACACTTATGATAAAAATTTTTTACTAAAATTCGACAATATTCAACATTAACACCATGTTTTAAAAGTGAGGCTAAAAATTCCATTTTTCATTGCCTTTGGGTAGACTGAGCATCTTTTTAAACTTGTGTTAATAAGCATGACAGAGTTATTGAAATTTTCCAGTGTAGGACAAGGTATTCCTATTGTTCTTCTTCACGGTTGGGGATTAAATTCCGCTATTTGGCAACCTTTAGCTGAACAATTACAATCAGAAGTAAGAGTTATCAGTATTAGCTTGCCGGGCTTTGGAGATAATTTTGAACGAACAGTTGAGCCGTATTCTTTAGCTAATGTTTCTGAACTTATTGTTAATACGATTAACCAACCGGCGATTTATTTAGGTTGGTCATTGGGGGGATTGATAGCTACTCATATTGCTTTATCATGCCCTGAGAAAGTACTAGGATTAGTAACTGTCGCTAGTTCCCCTTATTTTGTTGCAGAAGATTCATGGGCAGGGATTGACCGTAAAGTCCTATCGCTATTTCATCGTCAATTATCTACAGACACTAGAAAAACAATTGATAATTTCTTAAAAATTCAAGCGATGGGTAGTGTTAGTGTTCGTGATGATATCAAGCATATTCGCGATTTAGTAATGCAGTATAATTTACCGACACAGCAAACATTAACAGATTCATTACTTATACTTGAGAAGGTTGATTTACGGCATCAGTTAAAAGAAATTTCAGTACCTTTTTTACGTATGTATGGAAAACTTGATGGCTTAGTACCAAAAAAAGTTGTGCCATTAATTTCAACATTAGCTCCAAAAAGTGAAGAGGTTATGTTTGAACGAGCGTCTCATGCACCGTTTATTTCTGATCCCGATGCTTTTCTTGATGAGCTTAAACTCTGGTTAAAAGAAAATTACGGTGCGGCTTAGACGACCATTAAGCTTTACTTTTTATCTTTTTTGGTTAATAATTAGCCAAGTAAATACCGAGATGATATCCGTTGTAATGTAAACATTTGTTAATAATTAATAAACGTTTACTTAGATATTGAGGAGAACCCATGGAAATTCAATCAGCTTTTAATTCGGGTCTACAGGGCTTTCAGAATGCGCAAGAGCAGGCGACCCAAGCTGCATCTAATATAGCTCAAGCGGCTAATTTTAATGATCAAGCTTACATTGCAAATGAAGAAAGTGTTGAAAGTGATTTGTCTCCAACCACTCAAACAAATGATCTACCAGATATAAACCAAAATATAGTTGACCTTAAGGTTGCCGAGTTTCAGGCTAAAGCTTCCGCGAATGTAGTAAAAACAGCAGATGAAACATTGGGGACACTACTTGACGTAACTGTCTAGCCTCCCATGAATATTACGCCGCAAAATATCACATTACCTTTAGCAACTGTGGTTAACCCACAGACTGATGCTCTGCGTCGTGAAAACAATCAAAGAGAAGTGATTGCTCAACCTGCTGCGGCAAGCCAATCTGCTGGAGAAAAGGGAGTATCTTCCGATAAAGACAGGGCTCGTACTCCAGGACAACAAAATGAAGCAATTAATTTTGCCCAATTACAAAAACAGTCCGAATTAGAAAATAAAACTATTTCTGATGAACAATCGCCACACCAAGAAGAACAGCAAAACGCTGAACAAGATTCAGATTCAAAAAGCACACAAGCAAGCAATGAAAGTGGGGAAGAAAATTCAGAAAGTAGTGAAATAGATAAAAAAGGACTCGATTTTGCTGAACAACAAGAAGTCACTGAATTAAAACGAAGAGATTTAGAAGTACGCTCACACGAACAGGCTCATGCAGCAGCAGGAGGGGCAACAACAGGAGCGCCTTCTTACACTTTTGAAGTTGGTCCAGACGGTAAACGCTATGCGGTTGAGGGTGAAGTTTCTGTTGATTTGTCAACAGTTGAAGGTAACCCTAGAGCAACCATTGCTAAAATGCAGAAAGTATATTCTGCCGCACTTGCTCCAGCTAACCCATCTGTTCAAGATACACGAGTTGCTAATCAAGCAGCACAGTTAATCGCACAAGCACAGTCAGAGCTATTAGCATTACAACTAGAAGACCCTAGCCAAGCGAGGGAAACTAATAATGTTATAAATAATAGTGATGTACTTTCTAGTGATGATGAAAAAACAACTAGCCAAAAATCTCAAGATTTTGATGCTTTTGTTAATCAAACGCTAAATGCTCAGGATGCAATAGCACCTTCTCGTGATCTCGAAGTCGATCAACGGGCCCATCGAATTGAACATTTCTACGCAAATATTAATCAAGCATACGAAAAACCGCCAGTTTCTCGCTTCGAGTTAACCGCTTAAGATTTAATATGAATTAGAAAAAAGGAGCTGATGCTCCTTTTTCTATAATCACTGAGTATTATTAAATACCGTAATCTGCTTGATATTGTTTTATGGTAGCAAGACTTTCTGTCATCTCAGGTTGTGTTTCTAAATAATGAATTAAATCAGTTAAGGTTACAATTGAAATAACTTTTGTGCCGAAATCACGTTCAACTTCTTGAATTGCTGAAAGTTCACCTTTGCCTTTTTCTTGACGGTCTAAGGCAATTAATACACCACTTAACTGTGCTTTATTGGCTTGAATGATTTCCATCGACTCTCGAATGGCTGTGCCTGCGGTGATCACATCATCAACTAGCATAACTTTGCCTGCTAGTGGCGAGCCAACTAAGCTACCACCTTCACCATGAGTTTTGGCTTCTTTTCGGTTAAAACAATAAGGTATGTCGGTATTGTGATGGTCTGCAAGTGCTACAGCAGTTGTCGTCGCAATAGGAATGCCTTTATAGGCAGGGCCAAAAAGTAAATCAAATTCAATACCTGAATCGGCAAGTGCTGCCGCGTAAAATCGGCCTAAACGAGCTAAGTCGCCACCGGTATTAAATAATCCCGCGTTAAAAAAATACGGACTTGTTCTACCTGACTTTAGTGTAAATTCGCCAAATTTAAGCACTTTTTTTGCTAAGGCAAATTCAATAAATTCTTTTTGATAAGCTTTCATTATTGATTCCTAACTTAGAGCTGATTTTTGTGCATCAAATAATTCATTAATGCCATTTTTAGCTAGCGCCATCATTGCTTGCATTTCGTCAAAGCTAAAAGGCTCTTCTTCAGCAGTACCTTGAACTTCGATTAATTTACCGGTTTCTGTCATTACAACATTCATATCAGTTTCAGCAGCTGAGTCTTCAGGGTAATCTAAGTCGGCAATAGGTTCACCTTGATAAATACCAACTGATACCGCCGCGATCATATGTTTAAGTGGGTTTGTTTTGATAATATCTTTAGCGCGCATGTAATTAAGTGCGTCAACTAGAGCGACACAAGCACCTGTAATTGATGCTGTTCGAGTGCCGCCATCGGCTTGAATGACATCACAATCGATCGTAATGGTATTTTCACCTAACGCCACTAAATCTACTGCGGCACGCAAAGCACGTGCAATTAAGCGAGAAATTTCAAGTGTACGGCCACTTTGTTTGCCATTAGCAGCTTCGCGGCGCATACGCGTATGTGTTGATCTTGGTAACATGCCATATTCAGCCGTTACCCAACCTTTACCTTGGCCTTTTAAAAAACGAGGAACGCCTTCTTCAACCGATGCAGTACATATAACTTTAGTGTCCCCAAATTCGATTAATACAGAGCCTTCTGCATGAGCAGTATATTGACGAGTGATAGTAACTGGACGAATTTGACCGAGAGTTCTGCCGCTTGGACGCATGATATGGTTCCCTAAAATTTATTTAATTGTTGCGTATTATAATCGCTTGAGTAACATTTTGACATAATGACGGGGTAACTAATTTGAAATATAGTACTGAGATACAGGGTCATATTAAATAGTCTAATAATAGAGATAACAAATGAAAGTACTTTTGATCTTTTTAATCTCCTCGGTATGTCTATCATTCCAGACATATAGTCGTAATATTGAGCAGTTAAAAGTTGCTTTGCCCGAATACAGTAAAGTATATGATGAAAAGCGGGATCCTTTTAAAGATGCAACAGCTGCAATAGCGTTAGCTCAGGCAACCAAGCGTAATATATTGATTGAAATAGGCGGTAATTGGTGTTCATGGTGTCATAAAATGGATGCATTTTTAGAAAAGAACCCTGATATATATCAGGGTTTACATCGTAACTTTGTGCTACTAAAAATTAATGTGAGTGATACAAACGAAAATGAAAAATTTATGAAATCATTGCCACCTGTTTTAGGCTATCCTCATATGTATATTTCAACTGATACAGGCAAAATGATGTTATCTAAAGATACAGCAGAGTTATTAGAAGGTGATAATTATTCAAGAACAGCATGGCTGTCTTTCCTTGAGCAATGGCGCTTAGATAAAAATAGTGAAAATTTACAGAAGCTGAATACATCCTCATGAAACAAACTTTTTTCGACTCTAACTACAAAACTCCTCAATGGTTGAAAGATAAACTATCACGTCGACAATTATTAAAATCAGCGGCTGGCTCAAGTGCTTTAGCTGTTATTCCGTATAGTCAGTTGTCATTTGCTCAAAAAAAAGATATTGAATCGACACTAAATATAGAGCCATGGTTGACATTAGATGCAGTGCTTAATCATCTCTTACCTGCTTCGAATAAAGGGATCAGTGCAAAAGATATACGAGCAACTTATTATCTTTATCAATTAGTCCACCAACAACCTACTGCCACCGATGAAATAGAATTTATATACAAAGGTGTTGGTTGGCTTAATGGTTATAGTCAAAAGAAAACTACCTTACCTTTTATATCGTTAAGTAATACAGAAAAAGAAACCGTTTTACGCGATATTAGCCGTTCATCAGCGGGTGATAATTGGATAGCAATGTTGATAATTAATATATATGAAGCAATGTTATCGCCACCTTCGTATGGTGGAAATCCTGATGGTGTCGGTTGGAAGTGGCTTGAACATCAAGCCGGTTTCCCGTTGCCTAAGGCGGGAGAGCGCTATTTCGAACTTCCTAAGCGGAGCCAAATATCTGTTCATAATCAAGTAGATAGTAAAACTAGTCGCACAATAACCCCCTCACATGATTTATTAGCTAAAAAGCTAAGCGTAAAAAGAAGATCTAAAGCATGAAATATGACATTTGTATTGTAGGGAGTGGTGCAGGGGCTTCACCTGTAGCTTATACATTAGCAAAGGCAGGGGCTAAAGTTCTGATTTTAGAAAAAGGCCCATGGTTAACGGAAAAAGAATTCTTTAAAGATGAACTTGCTATTAGTTTACGTGATGCATACAACCCTAGCTTAAATGATGAGCAGCATGTAATTGAAGAACAATATGAAACTGAAAGCGGAGAAAGCTTTTGGCAAGGCGAGCCAACAAGTGAATCTGGGTGGAGCTTCTGGAACGGTAATGTAGTGGGTGGTTCATCTAATTTTATGAGTGGCTATTTCCATCGATTAAAACCAATAGACTTTAGATTAAAAACGGAGTTTGGTGAAATACCGGGTGCAAATGTTGAAGATTGGCCTATCACTTATCAAGACTTAGAACCTTATTATGCACGTGTTGAGCGAGTAGTTGGCGTATCGGGCAAAGTGGTGAAGCATCCGCATCAAGAGCCTCGTTCAAGTGATTTTCCTTATCCCCCTCTTGCTGAGCATGCTGTTTCGACATGGATAGATCAAGCGGCAAAAATTATTGGCTATCATAGTATTCCTGTACCAAGAGCGGTTTTGTCGCGCCCTGATATGGGTCGTAACAGTTGTGAATATTCAGGATATTGTTCTAGTTATGGGTGCTCAACAGGAGCAAAAGGTAGTGGTAGAGCCGCTTTATTAAATCACGCTGTTGCGACAGGAAACTTAACCATTATTCCTAATGCAAAAGTGTATCACTTAGCAAGTAACGCTAGCGGTGATATAAGTGCTGTACATTATTACAATCAATTCGGACATAAAAAAACTGTAAATGCCAGTTTATATGTAGTCGCTTGTCAGGCAATTGAAACATCAAGACTGTTACTAGCATCAAAAAGTAAACAGTATCCTAATGGTTTGGCTAATAATAATGGTCAGGTAGGAAAAAATTTAGTATTTAGCGCTGGCGGAACCGGGCGGGGCGATTTTATCTACGAAGAACTCTCGGAAACAAAACAAGCTGAACTTAAGCAGGTAGGGCCTTTTATTAATAGAGCCTTACAAGATTGGTATCAAATTGATGATAAAGAGTTTGATGGTGTCAATAAGCAAGGAAAAGCCAAAGGCGGTACTATCGACTTTCTCTTCTATCAAAACCCAATTGCACGTGCTAACGGAACTGAAAGAGATAGTAATGGTGAACTTATTTGGGGTGAGCAACTACAAACTGCATTACATAAAGAGTTTACGTCATACAAAACATTACGTTTTGAAGTATTTAACGATTGGCTACCAACCGACGACTGCTTTGTTAGCTTAGACGAAAATATTACGGATAAATGGGGAGATCCTGTAGCCAAAGTACGCATTGGCTCACATGAGCATGATTTACTGGTCGGCGAATACTTAGCGAAAAAAGGTGAAAAGCTACTTGAACAAATGGGCGCTAAAAATATTAGTATATCTGTAAGTAGTTATCCTCCAACAAATTTAATGGCTGGAGGATGTCGATTTGGTGTTGATCCGAAAACATCTGTGCTTGATAAAAACTGTCGTTCTCATGAAGTAAGTAACTTATATGTTACTGATGGCTCATTTATGCCAACAGGCGGAAGCGTCCCTTATACCTTTACCATTTATGCCAATGCTTTTCGTGTTGCAGATCATATTGTTAAGCATTGGCAGCAAAACCTCGTTAGCTAAATTCCTTTAGCTAAGGCATAATTCTTTCGTTCATTCTTATAAAACAAACTTTATAGAGTAAAATAGGAAAGATTATGATCCATAGTATGACCGCTTTTTCGCGCGTAGAAGTGAAAGGTGACTGGGGTAACGCAGTTTGGGAAATTCGTAGTGTCAATCAACGGTTTTTAGAAACATATTTTCGCTTACCTGAACAATTTAGAAGTATTGAACCTGTATTACGCGAGCGTTTTAGAAAAGCCTTAAATCGAGGTAAAGTTGAGTGCAACTTACGTTTCAATGCCAATGCTTCTGCTAAAACAAACTTATCAATAAATAAAGATCTCGCCTTGCAACTTATTGAACATGCTGGCTGGATTAACGAGCAAACACTGAATAGTCAACTGAATCCTGTTGAGATAATGCGTTGGCCTGGCGTTATGGAAGCTGAAGAAGCTGACATGAGCATCATCCAAACAGAAGTGTTAGCTGGTTTTGATCAAGCCCTTACCGACTTCATTGCTGCCAGAGCAAGTGAAGGCGAGAACATGAAACTGTTAATAGAACAGCGCTTAGATGGCATTACCGCAGAAGCGGAAAAAGTAAAAGCCTTTATGCCTGAAGTGATTCAATGGCAACGTAATCGTATAATCGACAAATTTACTGATGCCAAGATTGAGCTAGAATCTACACGAGTTGAGCAAGAACTTGTATTGTTAGCGCAAAAAATGGATGTAGACGAAGAAATTGACCGTTTATACAGCCATGTAAAAGAAACCAGAAGCATTCTGAACAAAGGCGGCGCACAAGGTCGTCGTTTAGACTTCATGATGCAAGAATTTAATCGTGAAGCCAACACCCTAGGTTCAAAATCCATTAATGCAGATATCACTAATTCAGCCGTAGAGTTAAAGGTGCTAATTGAGCAAATGCGTGAGCAGATCCAGAACATAGAATAAACACTTTACTAGCCAATTATACGTAAAAATAGGCTGTTTAGCCTATTTTTTTACGGGTTATTGGCTGTTTTTTAACTGAGATAGGTAAAAAAATAAGCTAATTTAGAGTCCAAGTGGTGACCAAAGTGGTGACTTTTGGACCCCCGCCTCCTCATTTACTCACCACTTGATGAGTAAAATGAGGAATGAATATGACCATCCTACAAACTAAAAATCGAGTTGCCACATTAGTCGAGAATGGTGCACCTTTATTTGAGACAGTCTACCCAAGTTTATATATTGATATTAAAGAACCCGGTGTAGCCTCGTGGATCTTTCGCTATCAGCTTTATGGAAAGCGTCGGCAGTTCAAAATTGGTTCATACGGTAAGGGACATCAGGAGTTACTTGATGTAGAAGAAGCAATCAAGTTAGCTATTGATTTTCGAATGAAGATAAACGATGGCATTGACCCTAAGCTAGACATTGAACGACAAAAAAGACCAAAACTGATTACGTTTGATGATTGGGCAAACAAGTTTATCGAGAATAAGCGTAGCAAAATAAAGTCAGCAGATATTTATGAGCGTATCTATAAAAATGAGATAAAAACGCATATCGGCAACATTCGAATTGATAGAATTCACAGCTACGATATAGACCATGTGCTGCTAACAGCCGTTAAATCCGGTCGCCCAGCAGTTGCTAATCAAGTGCTCCTGTTTATTAAGCGAGTCTTTCGTTTAGCAACGAAATACGGGGCAGTACTTAGTAATATAGCCGCAGAATTTTCACAATCCGAAGATGCAGGTGGGGCAGAGCGTAAGCGTCAACGCTATTTAGAAGAGAATGAAATTGAGCAAGTATTTGCTGTTTTCAGAGCGCATCCGCTAAAAATTCCTACCGCTTCTTATATTGCGTTAGTGCTTTTACTTGCACTGGGTATGCGCAAAATGGAATTGATGTCAGCGAAGTGGTCGCAGATTGATTTCAAACGACAGACATTTCGCTTAATAGAAGACAACACTAAAACAGAGGCTGCATTGGTTCTTCCTATTCCTGATCTAGTCATGCCGTTAATGTATGATCTTAAGGTGCTCGCAGGGCACTCTGATTATTTATTCCCTAGACGTAAGAAAAGCGCTCTACCTCACGTATCCCCAGATACTTTAAACAATGCTATCGCTACGTTATTTGGTAATGCATATGGAAATCGCAAAGCAGAGCCAAATCATCTTGGTGAAGCTGGAGTTGACCATTTTACTGTCCATGACTTACGCCGCACTTTTCGCACATTGCTATCAAAATTAGGTGTACGAAAAGATGTTGCAGAAAAGTGCATGAATCACAGTCTCAAAGGCGTTGAGAAAACCTATGACTGCTACGCTTTTTTCCCAGAGCGTAAAGATGCACTCAATCAATTGGCTGAACTTATCATGCCATTGGTTCAATACTCACCATTACTTACTGATTTAAAAGATTAATCTCAGCCTAATCCGATATAGACTACTCCTGAGCTTGCTCAGGGGATGCTTTTAAAGAGAGATAATATGATTTATCCAGAACTTAGATTTTTCCACCTGTCGTTAGTTTTTTATCTGATGACACGAATGAATACCCAACTTCTATTGGCCTACTCGTGAACGGAGTTGCTTATCAATGGAATATAATACCGCAAGACGCATGGTATCTGAACGGATATAAATTAAGCGAATCTAATCAATACAACTTACAATACTTAACTTACACAGGAGTGTCACCTGAAGTTGTTGTGCAACATTTTTGCCGACTTGTTTGGGGATATAATTTCATTTACTCACTTGATGCTGGAGAATCAGTTGCATATTTTAAAGCGTTAAGTTTTGATGAATTTTCAGATGGCATAACGGTTGGTATCTCAGATATTACTTCATTACTAGAGAAGAGTGGAGAAGTGGATTTTGCACAAGAAGTTATTAATAACACTAAGCTTCAACAATTGAACACAAAATATGCTGCTGATCGCTGTGTCGCACTCGCTTTATCGATAAAAAATCTGCATCAAGTTAGCACTAATTCAATTACTTAATTAAAAAGCGTTCGCACTCACCGAGTGCGAACTTTTGACAACAAAATTGGCAAATTTGACATAAAGATTGGCAAGCTTGACACACGAATTGCCAAATTTGACACGTTTTTGAATGTGGTTATTTAGAGCTTTTTTTGAAAAATAGGAAGATTTCTCGATTTTCACCTTATATTGGTTATATAACTTTATAATGGTCATAATCGTTATAATAGTTATAACATGAATTTAAAGTGATTTGAAGTGGAAAGCCCTATTCGCACTGCTCTATAGCGAATTATTTTTTGAGTGTTTACTCTGAACATGTTAACGTTTTTGATAAATAAAATACTTTTGTTTGGCTTATGAAAAATAAATTAGTATCTTATTTTTGTTCTTTTTTTAGTCAAGAGATGTTCAAATCCATGAGGTGTCCAAATTGGACTCCTCTAATGCGGCAATTTGTATTTTCAAAGAGTTTGCCTGATATTCAATATCAGCTTTACGCCAAAAGATGATATTGAAAGGATAGTTTTTTATTATAGTAACTGCTAGATGTCTTCGGTTTAGCGATCTTATCTAGCAGTTAAATACTATTTTCTACTAAAAATAAAACATGGACTCATAATCAAAAAACTGTCTTTATGAGCTAAGGGATTATTTTTATCAATCCAACTTTTTGCTCCATCAAAATGCTCCGGCATCAGAGTTTTTATCGTGCTATACCCCACTTTCTGGCCTAGAACATTAATTCCTGATTGATATGATAAAGGTAAAAATTTACCTTCAAAGTTTACATAGCCTTCATTTTTACTATCTGACGTCTCGCTTTGTATACCCAACTCTAAGGAAGCAAATAGCAATTTTTTTGTTAACCGATTTAAAAAATCCGATATATCATGAGAGTTTTTGATTGGTTGCTTAGCTCTCATTATTAACCTTTGCAGCGCGTGCTTGGACAAAACAACGTAAAATACTTTAAATACGGTGCTATTTCGTGTGTTGATAGTTAGATCAAAGCCAATTTTATCGTAGTCTTTGATGTCACCTTGTTTGAAAAAGGGTATCCCTTTGTTTGATATTAATGTCCACTCTCCCCAAACGAGCTGCCATTTATTCGAATTTGTGTAGCGTTCATCAATAATTACTGCATTGGCATACTTATTACAGTACCTGTGAATACTTTTACAAATCCGTCGTTGAGAGCCACTAAGTATGAGTGGTTCTCTATTAGAAATAGATTGATATGTAGATCTAATTACTCTATTGGCTAAACCCTTAGCCAAACTTTCGTTCACGTAAGTCATTTCGCTTTCTCCTTTGTTTAGTTAACACCACAAAACTATTGGTTTAATGTGTTAACTTCGTAACAAAGACGAAAACCTATTTTTGTATTTTTATAAGCGCCTGTCGTAGCTCTGTTTGTATCTCGATAAATGTCATCGCCATAGAAACTTGTACAGCTTCCACTTCGAACACAGGTTCCCTCAAGTGCCCATTCTGCAAAGTAGTTAAGTAAGATGAAGCGAGTTCCACCATTGATTTCAACCCACGGAACGTTTTTAGGAAATTTAACCATATTAAACATGGGGAGGTTTTGCAGGTTCTCAACATCCATATCAACTGGCATCGGCTTCTTAATCCCCAAAGAAAGATGCTTTTCGCTATCAAAAGGCCAATCAAGCAGGTTACCTTGCTTCCGAATGCAAATATATTCTTCTTGAGTCAGCAGCCTTATGGGTGCTTTCGTTTGTTTGGATTTCCAGCAAGCATATGCGAGAGCATCATAATATGTGCAAGCGGCAGGCAGGGAGGTGTCGCTATCTAGATTATTTATATCTACGCCAGATCGTTTCTTTAATTCATGTTCTCCTTCAAAAGTTTCTTTTCGATAGTTCTGATAATTCCTGTTCAGGTCAAGAAAATTGCGGAATTCAGAAATGGAGATTAAATCAGATACTAATAAGTTTGTCCCCTCCACAGGGTTGAAGCCATCAAGTTTATTAAACGGAACATTTTCTCCAATAATTTTGGATGAATACAGTTCATTTACTTCGTAAAAATCAGCTAATAGATGATTAAAATCAACAGGGTAATCTTTAGTTGTTCCACCACTTTCATAGTGTAACTGTTCTGCTTGATGGCTATCTAAATCTCTTTGGCCTTGGTACTCAAAGTAATACCACTGTGCAAACTTATAGTCAGGAACAGAAGTCGGGAGATCAGTTAATTTCAATGAACCATTATGAAAATTGAATATAAAAGGATCATCTCGCATGTTTTTATATATGAAGTCGAATTCGCCGTTATCTCCTATGAGATTAAAGCATAAGTCTAAATCCATGAGGTATTTACCAGTAACGACATCTTTCACTGTGCGGTTACCAAACCCTCTAGGTAAGTCAGTAAGAACTTTTGAACCTATATCTTTGATAATTTTGATGTCTTCTTCAATTAAATTAGGAAGAGTAGGCCCTCTTCTTTTAATTCCTAGCTTTTGAATACTTTGAACGTTATATGTGCCATTGACGAGAAAGTGACCATCGTCGAATGTTGTATCAAATGGAAAATTATAACCAGTAAATACCTTGTGAACCGGAGGTTTTCCGCCAAAAAATATTCGCTCCGACAGCTTTTGCCGAGTCAATGTTTTCAGTGGGACGCAATACGCTTTGCGTCTAAAACTGAATAAATCTTTTCGATTGATTAATCCATTGTTCTTGAGGAAAGGAGTTAATTCGTTATCGTACCATTGTTGATAATCAGCAAAACCACCTTTGATTCCTAGCGAGTTTGCTATCCAGTTGAGTGCTGAACTCTGCTTGATAGGGGTTCGAACAGGTGACTTGTGTTGCTCCGACTTAGCCACAACTTCTTTAGCTGTTTTTTTGATAGCATCAACAGATAAGTCTGTTAATTCAGCAAAATGGCTGTCTTTAAAAACAATAAAAGACGATTTAGCGGTAAATGCAGTTTTTTTTGTGTTATTCACAGGGGTATTCCATTATATTTTCGCCAGACGCAATAACGTCCTACTTCCTTGGCAATCAAGAATATAAAGTCAGTAGCCCTGAATTATCAGTGGGAATTGCTCTTTGTTTGAATGAAGTAGAAATCCAACACAGGTTAAGCGAACCTATTATTAGTATCTTTGTTTCTTAGCTAACTTGTCAACAATAAAATGAATTTTAGTTAAAGGTATTCTAAAATCTGTTTCACGCCCTTAATCATTCAACAAGTATTTTTGTGTTACTATTAAAGGAGATTTTCGCTCAAAGTACACGTTTAATATATGGCAAAGCGATCTTTAGGGAACTATTCTCTATAGAATATTTTATAGCGGAGTTTTATATCCAGATTTTCAACACAACACGCCCTAGATAACGATGTGATTTTTAGGCTCATCCACAAAGCTGATTTGAATGTTCTGAAATTTATAAGTAGCAAAATCTATTAAAAGGTTTTCATTGGGACAAATAGTAGATATTTGATTGCAAACCTTTTCTAACTCATTAAGTTGTTGTTCCACATTTAATATTTCATTTTCTTTGTAAAAATAGAATGTGGAACTTCCATTAAATAGCTTTGGATATTTTTCAATAAAATAATTATTGGTCAACTTCAAAATTTATATCCTTCATATAAATTGTATGTGAATCAATAACTCAGAAGAAGTACTCAAGTTAAGCTGCGTTAATTGATTCAATCCTAGCCGCTTGCTCTGTGATAATGCGCTCTTTATCTTTAATCGCCGTTGTGTAGCCCTCTAATTTTGTTGATAACTCAACGACTGATTTTTCCAGTTCAATTGTTTTTTGATATTTATTATTAATGATCTGGTTTTCTTTAAGCAATGAATCTATCTGATCTTGGTTCTGATTGATAATATCATTAGCGTCGTTAAGTTGTTCTCTTAAAGCTGAAACGCGTTCAGCGCAAGCAACTTTTTCATTCTCAACATGTTTATCAGCTTGTGTGAGAATATTCTGTTCGCACGTAGCTAAAACCGACTTAATGCTTTTTAAAATATCGTTAGACATTGATTGAAATAGTTCTTCAAGCCCTGCTGATAATTGAATATATTGTAGACTGTTTTCATCACTATTACTTTCTAGTAAATGTTTTTCCCAAACTTCGATTAATCGATCAGGTCTTCCTCCCAAAACCTTGCATAATGCATGACCCGTTACATTTTTATCTGCTTTCTGTAGTTCAGATCCTACTTGAATGATCTGCTCATCTGTTACTTTAGCTTTTGCCATATATACCTCACTTTTCTAATATTTTAGTACGTTTGATAAAAACGACTAGTCAGTCGTTAATAAAAGCAATAATACGGATATAAAGTTGTGAAGCTATGTTAGAAATTTAATAAAAATTAGGTAAAAGCGGCGAAAGTTAATAAACGTGTTGATAAATTAATAAATTTTCTTATGAAATTAATTTTAAAAATTATACTGCTTACAAACAAACAAACAAACAAACAAACAAACAAACAAACAAACAAACAAACAAACAAACAAACAAACAAACAAACAAACAAACAAACAAAGTTTTTTTTATCAATAACTAGGAAGAATCAATTCTAACGAGCAAATTTAGGTATTCTCAGCTTAAGGCTGTTAACATCCAGCATATATTCATTTCAGAATATGCTCACGGATTGCATATTCGCAATAATACAAAGGAAAAACTAGATTCTTTAGCTCTGTTTTTGGTGAACCTTGTGTCCCCGTTAATTTAATTGTTTTCAAAGGGGCGCATTTGTTTATGTAGGACTCTAATGATCTAGCTCTAGTTCGCTTACCGCTTTTCACTTCTATCGGGATAATATTACCCTCTTGATTTGAAATAATGAATTCAACCTCTGCTCTTGCATCATTCCATGAGAAGGTGGGGTCAATGCCAGTAGCAACAATCTCCTGCTGGACAAAGTTTTCTGCTACATAGCCTTTGTATTCATAGCCTTGTTGCTTTATTTCTTTGTAATTAACTCCCAGTATGTGATTCAATAAGCCTACGTCTAGTAGAAATAGTTTAACTAAATTATCTTTCTTATAAGCTCCAAGCGGGCTGCGAGGATTGCCTTCTGTGGGATAATTTTTTAGCACTAAACGACATTTTTCAAGCCAAGTGATACCGCTCTCAAGTTCTTGATAACGAGACTTACGTTCATGTACATTCTTAAACTTAAATCGTTTCACTGAATCATCTATAACCAACGATAGTTGTGAAGGAACTGCTTTAAAAATTGATTCGATTAAACCCGCATCTACTTTTCCTGAATATTTCCCAAAGTCTCGTAAATAACCAGAAGTTAGATCGGCCTGAACTTTTGATACAGCTTCAATTCGTTCTAAAATACTTTTATCTGCAAGAGAAAACCAAGTACTTACAGCTTCTGGCATACCTCCAATAAAATAATAATCAGTTAGTTTGTCGAAAAGCTTTGTATGAGCAGGAGCAGAATTGACTTGTTCTTCATAAGCTTTTAGAACGGCTGGTTCATTTGCAGCGATTAAAAACTCTCGAAATGTTAAAGGACGCAAATTGTGCTGCTCTACTTTACCTACAGGAAAAGTATCCAATAAACCAATATTGGATCCACTAGCAGCGACATACATATTAGGAGCTTTTTCAGCAAAATATTTTAATGAGGTTACCGCTTTTGGGCATTCACCGATTTCATCTAATATTAGTAGATCTGTTTGCGGGTCAAATACTCTCCCTGTTAGTAGTTCAATATTGTTAAGTACATCATCAGGTGATAATGACCCAGTGAATGCTTCGGCCACTTCTGGAGATTCCAAAAAATCTATACGCAAAACATTATTGAAGCTTTGGCCAAATAACTTTTGCAAGAGATATGTTTTTCCTGTTTGTCGAGCACCATCAATTAGCAGAGGCTTTCTCTGTTTTTGTTCTTTCCACTTCAATAAATCTGCTAGTAATAAACGTCTCATAAGACCCCCAAAAAATATTCTTTTAAATATATTACATTTTTATGCGCATTAAAAGTTGTATTTTTACATTTTTATGCGCATAAAAATGATGTAAATTCACACTTTTATGCACATATTTGTGTTGTATATAGAATAAATAAGGATTGAACTTATAGATAGAACGGAACAATTTTCATTGTTTCGTTCACCATTGTTCTATTACATAAATATCTTACTGTAATTAACAGAATATGAATCTCAAATTTTTCATGAAAAGCTGATTTTGTACATTTTTGGAGTCCTCAAAAATAAGTTACTAAAAAATATAATAATAATTAAAAAAATTAAGAATATTTAAGAAATCTAATTGTAACAATAGGTTACAGAGTGTTTAATATATTTAGTTTTTCATAAAGAGGTAAAAAACATGCTAAAAATCTCACATTTAGAACACAATTTATTAGTTCAAATTCCTTATATGCCCAAGGTCAATGCTGCACTAAAAAGAATTGGGAAAGCGGAATATTCTTATCAGCTTGAAGGATGGGTTATGCAAACTGAGTTTGAAGATCTAATCAGAGCAAAACTAATACACTATTTTGGTGCATGTGATGATGTTTCGGCTGAAAAAGTTGACGTTGTAATTACGTTTAAACGTACAGTTGAAGTGCGAAAGAGGCCCGTTAGCATAGCTGGACGGATCTTTGCTAGAGCACATGGTCGAGATACGGGGGCTTCTACAGGTGATGGTATTGCTTTATTGGATGGAGATATTACATCTGGTGGATCCAATGCAAATTGGACTTCGGTTGTGGAAAGCGGAGCAAAATTTCGAGTAAATGGCTTATATGCAAGATTAGTCACTGAATTTGAGAACAAACCAGATCAGTTTGATATCGAATTATTAACAGATATTGAAGAATTCAATCCGCTTATAAAATTTCTACCGGATTTATCCGATGAATGTCTTATTAAAGAGTGCGCTAAACGTGGTATCCAAATTCCGTAATAGAAATAAATAAGAACCGTTGACTGAAATAATAAATAACAGTAACCACTATATGGAGTTGGTCAGTCAACACATAACAAACAAAAAGGTAATAAATATGTCTACTAATACGGCTGCATTTACACCCGAAATTATTGAAAAAATCGCTCGATATAGAGACGAAAAAGAAGGCCTTGGCCGACCGCCGCGCGGGGGGTACTTTGTAACTAATAAGTCTATTGTGTTCTTCGAAGGCTCGAAAGATAACGTTATTATTGAAACGCTTTTTACTGGTTTTTATGATAATGAATATTACACCGCAGATATGATACCCGGTGAAGATGTACCTGAAAGCTTTGATGCTATAAGTGTAGAAACTCTCGATAAATTCTAACCTAAAATAAAAAAAGTTTGGGCTGGAGTAAAAATAATGGATAAGCGTTTAACTCAAAGCGCACAGCCTCAACTTAATTAACCCATAAACCACCAATCTTTTGGTTCACTAGAATGTAAATAAAACGACCATTTATTTTACACACCAATCAATTACCAAATTAATCATAAAACAACTTGCATAGACGTAAATAAACTCGTAAAGTTTTCTATGTAAATAAAAGGTACCTTTATTTTATGAAGATAGGTTATGCGCGGGTAAGTACTGACGATCAATCTCAAGATTCACAGCTAGATGCATTAGCAGAGGCAGGTTGTGAAAGAGTTTATCGTGAAAGTTATAGCGGTAAGTCAAAAAAACGCCCAGAACTTGAGCGTATGATAGATACATTAAGAGAAGGTGATATTGTCATCGTTCAGCGTTTAGACCGCTTGGGCAGAAGTTTAAAAGACCTCATAGAACTATTGGATGGTTTCAAACAACAAGGAGTGCAGTTCATTTCATTAAACGAGAATATTGACACCACCACTGCCGTGGGTGAATTAGCATTCCATATGATAGGCTCTATTGCACAGTTTGAAAGACGGCTTATTTCGGAAAGAACCAAGGCTGGACTTGATGCCGCGCGAGCGCGGGGGAGAAAAGGCGGTCGAAAAGCAAAAATGTCTCCAAATGATATAAAGAAAGCTAATGCTATGTTACTCGATCCAGAAATGACGAAAGCAGAAGTAGCTCGTCACTTTGGTGTAAGTAGACCAACATTAAATAAAGCGCTGAATAAATAAAATTACAACATAAAAGGATCTTTATGAATCAGGCTGGCATATATGAACAACTAATCACCCAATTGGTTGAGCAAAAGTTAGATCGTGAAACTTTTTATGTTGGTGAGCGTTCATTAGAAAATGGAGAAGCTGCGTCTTGGTTGTCTCGATTTCTAACTAGAATTATCGAAATAGCTATGGATTCGGTGCCTAACGGTGAGAATAGAATTATTGAGCAAATAAACTTAGCCAATAAGGTCATTGAATGGTTAAGCGACAATATTGGTGATAGAGAAATCATCACCGAAAATTTAATTGATACCCAAGGCAAGATACTTACAGCACTTCTAGACAAGCAAAATCCTGTTGCTTCTGATCTTCCTAAATATATTGAATCAATAATGCCCCTGACTGGACTAACTCAAAGTGAATTATTTTGTGGTAGTAACGTTGGTATTTCGCTCGAAACTGAGATTAAAAGAGAAATTCAGTCGTCGGACAAAATTTATTGGTTAGTTTCATTTATAAAGTGGGCTGGAATTAGGATTTTTAAGAAGGAGCTTGAGGAATTTACTCGCAGTGGTAAGCAACTTAAAGTTATCACCACATCCTATATGGGGGCCACTGATGCTAAGGCCGTAGAGTTTTTAGCATCACTACCTAATACAGAAGTAAAACTCAGTTACAATACAAATAGAGAACGACTACACGCTAAGTCATATCTGTTTATGCGTGATACCAGCTTTCACACTGGTTATATTGGATCATCGAATTTATCTCACTCGGCCTTAACCAGCGGCTTAGAATGGAACTTAAAAATAACTTCTAAAGAAATCCCTCATATTATTGAGAAATCTCTCAGCACCTTTGAAACTTACTGGGAATCGTCAGATTTCGAACAATTTGATGGCAAAGCACAAAGCAAGGAAAGGCTTAATATCGCCCTACAAACTGCCAGAGGTTCGTTTGATGGTAATATGCCTAGCTTTTATTTTGATATTAAACCGCACTCCCATCAAAAAAATATCTTAGAGAAATTAAAGGTCGAAAGAGAGCTGCATGGAAGGTATAGGAATCTTGTCGTCGCGGCAACAGGAACTGGGAAAACAATCATTTCAGCTTTTGACTTTGCAAGGTTTTACAATAAAAACCCTGAAGCTAAATTTTTATTTTTAGCCCATAGAGAAGAAATTCTTAAGCAAGCCAGAAGCGCATATCGCGGAGTTCTTAAAAACAGTCAATTTGGGGAACTATTGGTAGGTAAACACAAGCCTGAAAAGTTTAATCTCCTATTTGCTTCGATCCAGAGTTTTAATAATCAACTTTCTAGCTTGAGCTTAACTAACGATTACTTTGACTATATTGTTATTGATGAAGTTCACCATGTTACAGCTAATAGCTATCGTCCAATTCTAGAGTACTTTGAGCCAACAATACTAATTGGCTTAACAGCAACACCTGAACGCCATGATGGTGCTGATATCCTCAAAGACTTCTGCAATGTTATTGCCGCGGAAATTCGGTTGCCAGAAGCAATTAATCAACGCCATTTATCTCCATTTCAGTATTTTGCAATTGATGATGAAACAGATCTTACGAAAATTTCATGGTCAAAAGGTCGATATGATGTTGCTGAGCTTACTAACTTGTATACGTTGAATGATCAACGGGTAGTTAGAATTATTCAAAGCCTCAATGAAATTATTACTGACATTTCTCAAATGCGAGCGCTAGCATTCTGTGTGAGCAAAGAGCATGCGAATTATATGGCTAAGAAGTTTATTTTGAGCAATATCCCCTGTGGAGTGCTTACTAGCGACAATTCTAGGGACCGTGATATTCAGCAGCAACGCTTAAAATCGAGAGAAATTAATGTCCTATTTGTAGTGGATATTTTTAATGAAGGTGTCGATATTCCTGAACTAGATACCCTACTATTTTTAAGACCAACAGAAAGTTTAACTATATTCTTGCAACAATTAGGTCGAGGTCTCCGGTTAATCGAAAACAAAGAATGCTGCACCATTTTAGATTTTGTTGGCAACTCAAGACCTGAATATGATTTTTCACATAAATTTAGGGCGTTAGTTGGCAAAACTAACCAAGCTATTTCAAAAGAGGTGAAACAAGGTTTTCCTCACCTTCCTCTTGGCTGCCGTATTGAGTTACAAGAGAAAACTCAGCAAATGATCTTGAGGAACATATCTCAAGCAACATTAAATAAAAACAAGTTGCTTAACCTTATCTCTAACTATCCTCACGTTACAGATTTACCGCTTACTCTGACAAACTTCTTACATATCTATCCGGACATTACTTTAGAAGATATTTATAAAATAAAAGTTGGCAAGTTTGGAGGATGGAACGCTCTAATTGCTGCAAGCAATCAGGATGATATAAATGAAGCTGAGTCTCCCATATACGTAGCTTATTACCGAGCAATCAATAATCGAATCCTAGGCAATACATCTATTTCATATTTAAGGTTTGTTAAAGCCCTATGCGAGGCTAACTTTTCCCTAACTAACCTAGTCGATATCGAATCCGTGCCTGCAAGGCACAAAGACCTATTTGCTGTTATGTGTCATTATGACTTTTGGGATAAAACAGCTAATCAAGCAGGGTTTGGTTCGATATCGTCTAGTATCGAGGCGTTAAACATCACACTTCTTAAAAATGAATTAAGTGAAGTCATTAAACTGCTAATAGAGCGTCTTGAAACACAAGAGTTTTCAATGCCAACAGTGGAAAATGAGATTGTTGATAGCTCCCCTCTTAAAATGCACGTTAGATATCCTAAAGAACACATTTTGGTTGCATTTGGTGACACTTCAATTGATAGAAAATCTTCAAGTCGCGAAGGTATTTTAAACATTGCAGACGCAAATACAGAGCTGCTATTTGTGACTCTTGATAAATGTGAAAAACAGTTTTCTGCAACAACTATGTATCACGACTATGCTATCAGCCCAACATTATTTCACTGGCAAACGCAGAACAGTTCGAAGCCAACATCAGGTAAAGGACTGAGCTACATTCAACAAAAGCAGAGTAAGAGAACGTTTATTTTATTTGTTAGAGAACAGGCTAAAGACGAATACGGAAAAACGATGGGATTCGTTAATTTCGGACCTGTTGATTTTGTAAAGTATGAAGGTTCACAACCGATGAATATTACATGGAAGCTTAAACATTCCATGCCAGCTTATATGTGGCATGAGACTGCTAAGTTGGCTGTTGGGTAGGAAACATAAACTTAACTTAAGAATATTTCCCAGTATCTTGATCTACTCTCTTATCAAATAAATGAAAATCCATAGGATTTCCTTGTAAGATATTTTTGGCACTTTTATTCCTACTTAAAAAAGTGTAGTGGTATAACGAATTTGGCCACTTAATTAGAGGCTGATATGATCGCCTCATAGATAATTTAGGTGACAAAATGACAAGA
>NZ_BNAH01000011.1 GCF_014653195.1 Thalassotalea profundi | reverse complement strand
GAAGAAGTGGAGCGCATTTTAGAGATTTTTAGCGCCGCGTCAACAGTTAATTTAACTTTTTTATTTATTTGAGTTTGTTTGTTTTTATTTCGTACAAACTGCGGTTTATATAGTCTAGTTATACATTTTAACTGTCATTAAGTGTACTGACTCACCCTATGTATTCTTTATATAAAAGCATCTTACTTTTCTTAATTTTACAAATTTTACTCATTAATAGATATTTTTGTTAAAATCTTTATCAATATATAGTTATAGGAAAGACAGTAATGACGAATATAAGAAGTTTTAAGGGGATCACACCCAAAATTGCTAACAATGTTTACATTGATCAATCGTCAGTTATTGGTGGCGACGTGGTATTGGGACCCGATGTTAGTATTTGGCCTTTAGTCGCTGCTCGCGGAGATGTAAATATAATTAGAATTGGGGCACGTACAAATATTCAAGATGGTACGGTTTTGCATGTTACTAGGAAAGGTGAACATAACCCTGATGGTTTTCCTTTGATAATTGGTGAAGATGTTACGGTCGGTCATAAATGTATGTTACACGGGTGTACACTTGGAAATCGAATTTTAGTAGGCATGGGTGCAATAATAATGGATGGTGTTGTAGTCCAAGACGATGTTTTTATTGGTGCAGGCTCATTAGTTCCACCAAATAAAACATTAGAAAGCGGTTATTTATATGTTGGAAACCCGGTAAAGCAAGCTCGGCCACTAAAAGAAAATGAAATTGCTTTCCTTAAACAATCCGCTTTAAATTATGTCACTCTAAAAAATGACTACCTAGAGCAATGAACTAAATAATGAATTAGATATGAATAACGCATTCATCATCTAATTCATTTTCTTCCAACCATTCTTCAGCTCTTTCTTCCCAGTCAAATTTTGTCGCTTGTGTAATCTCTTTTAGCTCAGCTGATTTTTTCACAACAAATGTAATTAAACTTCCACTATTAATCGCCGTGAAAACCCAAGCTTTATGAAACTCACTAAAGTGAAAATCATCATTTATTAATATTTGTTGGTTCATTTTCGTCCTATGACAACTCAGCTCTAAGTTGTCTCATAATATTATCCGTTTCTGGTTTTACATTGCGCCAAATATAAAAGCTTTCTGCCGCTTGGCCAACAAGCATGCCTAAACCATCTATTACCTGAGCGGCTCCTAATTCTTGTGCCATTTTTAAAAATGGAGTCAAAGCTTTGCCATAAACCATATCATAACAAATTGTTTTTGCTTTAATTATTTGTTTTGGTATGGGTACACTCTCCCCAGATAAACCTGCAGATGTAGCGTTAATGATAACATCAAACTCAAACTTTGAAGTGTCATCGAAACTGCTTGATTTAATATTTTCATGAGGATACTGATCTACAATTAATTGTGCTTTCGCTACCGTACGATTTGCAACAATAAGTAATTCAGGTTTTTGTTCGAGTAATGAATAAACAACGCCCTTCGCAGCCCCGCCGGCACCAAGCAACAGTATTTTTTTATTTGCCAATTTAACTTGATGAGAAATTAAGTCTTGCACTAAACCCAGCCCATCAGTGTTATCACCAAAAATTTCACCCTTGTGAAAACTTAAAGTATTAACAGCACCAGATAATTTGGCTCTATCACTTAAATGATCACATAATTGGCAAGCTTGCTCTTTAAAAGGTGCGGTAACATTGGCACCCTTACCTCCTTCTAAAATAAAAGTCTTAACGACATGTTCAAATTCATTTAGTTTAACTAATTGCTTATCGTATTGAATACTTTGAGCTGTTTGAATTGCGAAAGCGTTATGAATGATAGGAGATTTTGATTGCTGTATCGGATTTCCGTATACGCGATAGTGGTCCATATAATAAAGTCTAACAAAAGGATAATGCCGATAGACTAGCTAATTAGAATAATTTTGCCAATGCTTGTTTAACATAACCCATATAAATTTAGACATAAAGGTTGCCTAGCATGTACTAGGACAACCTTTAAATTTACTGGTATTGTTCTTAAAATTTATAACCAATCAAAATAGAAACTACTGTTGGGTCGACATTAATGTCTGCTTTACCAATGCTGCTTCCACCCACATCAAAAGTGGCTTCACTATCAATATCAATATATCGAACAGACGCGTTAATATGCCATTGGTCATTTAACTGAAAGTCTGCCCCTATTTGTGCAGCAAGACCTAATGAACTATCAAGCTCTAAATTACTAAGCCCTAAACTTTTAGGTGCCTGTTCGAACCCTTCATCGAAGAATACTGTATAGTTTAAACCTAACCCTACATACGGCTTAAAGCTAGTACTTGTCTGAAAATAATAAATTGCGCTAACCGTTGGTGGTAGATGGGTGACTTCAGCTAGTTTTGCTCCATCTACATTTAGCACAGCATTTGGATCATGAATAGTTACATCATGTGTGAATGGTGAAGCGGCAAGCACTTCAATAGCCCAATTTTGATCATAAAAATACACAAAATTTAAACCTAATTGAGAATTATCATCTACAGACAACGACATTGTAGAATCCGTGCCACCAAGCATAATTTCAGATTTGCTACTATCAGGGTTTACATTAGTAATTCCACCACGAACAACAATATCACCGGCTTTATAATCGGCAGCATTAGAGATAGAAATAACAGAGAGTAGTGCGAGAGCTAATAAACTTTTTTTCATGGAAAATTTCCTTTCAATAGGGAGATACTTAAACTAAGTACTATTGTAAGGGGATAATTCTAGAAAACTTTGACCTACCTCAAGTAAACCTTACTTAGTGTAAGGTTATTTTGTTTTTTTCAATAAAACTATTGTTTACTTATCTTTAAAGAAAATTTAGAGCATGGTATATATTTTTGCCAGCCAAACTATTAAAAAATAAACAATAGCTATAAATACGGCGGCCGAACCAATATCTTTTGCTCGTCCACTTAATTCATGGTGCTCTAAGCCCACCCTATCTACAGTAGCTTCTACAGCAGAATTAAGTAATTCTGTAATTAAGATAGCAAAGAGTCCGGATATTAATAACGCAAACTCGGTAAAATTATCAGCTAGATAAGCAGCCAGTGGCGTCATAACAATTGTAAGAAAGACTTCTTGTCTAAAAGCGAGCTCATATTTGTATGCTGCTTTGAGACCTATTAGGCTATTTCTAGTTGCAGGACCAAAGCGCTGTATATGACTATATTGATTTTTCTCTCTCATATTTATTCATTCAACCAGTTCTGTGGTGTTAAGTAGGTTGCTAAATAAGCTTCTTCACTATTTTCTTTAGGTTGATAATTATATTGCCATCGCGCGAGCGGTGGCATTGACATTAAAATAGACTCTGTGCGCCCACCTGACTGCAGACCAAATAATGTGCCGCGATCAAAGACTAAGTTAAATTCAACATAGCGTCCTCGGCGATATAATTGGAATTGACGATGAGAGTCTTCATAGGGGGTATGCTTTCTTTTATTAATAATTGGCACGTAAGCTTTAGTAAAACCCTCACCTACAGCTTTAATATAATTTAGGCATTGCTCAAAAGGCCATTGATTTAAATCATCAAAAAATAATCCGCCTACGCCACGAGTTTCTCCACGATGTTTCAAATAAAAATAATCATCACACCACTTTTTATGCTCTGGATAGATATTATCTCCAAATGGCTGACATAAGTTTTTAGCCGTTTGGTGCCAATGAATAACATCTTCTTTAAAAGGATAAAATGGTGTTAAGTCGAAACCTCCACCAAACCACCACACTGGTGCTTCCCCCTCTTTTTCAGCAATAAAAAAACGCACATTAGCATGTGATGTAGGAATAAAAGGGTTTTTAGGGTGAATAACTAAAGACACTCCACACGCCTGCCAACTTCTCCCCGCAAGTTCAGGTCTGTGTGCTGTTGCAGATGGTGGTAATTTAGTACCTGACACTAAGGAGAAATTAACACCTCCTTGCTCTATAACTGTGCCATCAGTTAAAACTCGCGTTCTACCACCACCACCTTCTTCACGCGACCAATTATCCTCAACAAATTTACCACTACCATCAGCTATCTCTAATTCAGCACAAATATTATCTTGTAAGCTTTTCAAAAAAGTAATGACTTGTTCAATATTTACCTGACTCATGGGCGTATTGTTTCTCCTGAGATCGCATTAATTATACTTGAGGGGCTTGAGTAACCTAAAGTTTGACCTTTAATAATAAAATCAACTTTGTTGGCTAAATTGGTTTCTACTTCTTGCCATGTTTTCGCGGGTGGTTGACCTGACAAGTTAGCACTAGTGGATATAATTGGCTTATTCACGCTATTACATAAAGCAACTACATCTGGTTGGCTAGTAATGCGGACAGCTATTGTATTAAACTCGCCACTTATCAATGACGAAGTATTTGACTGTTTTTTTATAAGTTGGGTAATACCATTGGGCCAACGAGATAAAATAAGCTTCCGTTGTTCTACTGTAAAAGCACTATCATCTATGTAAGGCTGAAGTTGAGCATAATTCGCCGCTAACAATATTAGGCCTTTCGTTTTCGGCCTATTTTTAACACTTAATAATCGCTCTATAGCTTGCTGATTATCTGGATCACAACCTAAACCAAACACAGCTTCTGTTGGGTAAGCAATTATTCCGCCTTGTTGAAAAACATCTTTAACTGAAGTCACAAAATTAAACATAAACTTAATTGATTATGTATGTAATTATACGAGGTTTTAATTGTTAATTCATAGAGAATAAAAAGGCAGTTATTAAATAACTGCCTTTGTGTGATTTATTCCGTTAAGTTTTTAACTTTTTGTCGAAGAATAAATTTCTGAATCTTACCTGTGGAAGTTTTTGGTAACTCACTAAACACAATAGTTTTTGGCGCTTTGAACGTCGCCATATTTTCCCGGCAAAATGCAATTATTTCACTTTCAGTTGCTTCTTTTCCAGGCTTTAACGTCACAAATGCGCAAGGAGTTTCTCCCCATTTTTCATCGGATTTTGCAACAACAGCTGCTTCCATTACAGCAGGATGCTTATATAAAACCCCTTCAATTTCTACTGATGATATATTTTCCCCACCAGAAATAATAATATCCTTTGAACGATCACGTATTTCAATATAGCCATCTGGGTGCTTAACTGCTAAATCACCAGAATGAAACCAACCATTTTTAAATGCATCTTCTGTAGCTGTTTCATTTTTCAAGTAACCTTTCATCGTTGTATTACCACGAAACATAATTTCGCCAATAGTTTCTGCATCTGCGGGAACGGGTAGCATTGTTTGTGGATCTAAGACATCAACATCTTCCTGCGTTGGATATCGCACTCCTTGGCGAGCTTTTAAGGCAGCCCTTTCATCTTCATTAAGGTTATTCCAATCGGATTTCCATTCACTCACTACACATGGCCCATATACTTCAGTTAATCCGTAACCTTGAGTAATTTCAACATTTAATGCTTCCATACCTTTAATAACAGCCGCTGGTGGTGGTGCTCCTGCAGTCATTGCTTTAATTTTACCCGGTAATTTTGCAAGTAAGTCAGCATCCGCATTAAGTAACATATTTAATACAATTGGTGCGCCACAAAAATGAGTTACATTATTATCAATAATAGAATGTAAAATTGCAGACGCTTCAACATGGCGCAAACAAACCTGTGTGCCTCCCATTGCTACTACGGTCCAAGGAAAGCACCAACCATTACAATGAAACATAGGTAGCGTCCATAAATAAACGGCTTCACCATCAAGTGGCCAAATCATATTATTACCAACAGCATTTAAAAAAGCGCCTCGGTGTGAATACACAACCCCTTTCGGGTTACCTGTAGTGCCAGAAGTATAATTTAATGCCAATGCCTGCCATTCGTCATCGATCATATTGCCATTAAAATTAGGGGCACCCTCTTTTAATAACTCTTGATATTCAATTTGGCCTAAACGCTCACCTCCTTCACTCATTACATCATCGATGTCAATAACAAGTGGTGAACGAGAACATAATGCTAAAGCTTTTTTTACCACTTTAGAAAATGCTGTATCTGTTAGTAATACGTCACACTCTCCATGATCCAAAATAAAAGCGATATTTTCAGCATCTAAGCGTATATTAATTGAATTAAGCACAGCGCCAGTTAGTGGTACGCCATAATGAGCATCTAAAAAGGCAGGTATGTTTGCTGCAATAATACTCACAGTATTACCTGGCTTTACTCCTCGTTGAATAAGTGCGGAGGCTAAACAACGAACATTTTCTCGGTATTTCTGATAAGAAATTTTTTCACTACCATGAATAATAGCCGTTTTATTAGGGTAAACATCTGCGGTACGATTTAAAAAGTTTATAGGTGACAAAGGCATATTATTAGCTGCTACCTTGTCTAAGCCTTGCGTATATATATTACTCATTACTTTTCCTCATAAAACTAAATTCATAGCTACATTGGCCATGCACATATTTATATTAATTAAGATTGTACGTGATTATTTATGATTAAAAATTATCCTTTGGTCTAATGGTGTCGACAATTTAATTTTAAAAATGAAAAATACAGCGTAATTCAGGGTGGATTAAAGATTATTGTCTACATATACACATAAGGCAAAGATTGATTATTCATGCATTTTCATCTATTGATTGAATTATCAACAATTTCACCTATCCTATTTCCGTATTATGTTAAACAAAGGTATAATGCGCGCCTTATTTTCGTAGTGATAATCATGTCACTACCTTAAGCTAGCAATTTACAAGGTGAGATATCATGAAAGTGGGTATAATCATGGGGTCAAAGTCAGATTGGCCAACGATGCAGCATGCAACAGATATGCTTGATTCATTCAATGTTCCATATGAAACAAAAGTTGTATCTGCGCATAGAACCCCACACTTATTAGCTGAATACGCAGAATCGGCTAAAGATCGTGGTATTAAAGTTATTATTGCAGGTGCCGGTGGTGCCGCGCACTTACCAGGCATGACTGCAGCTTATACGCCATTGCCCGTGTTAGGTGTGCCTGTACAATCTAAAGCATTAAGTGGTCAAGACTCTTTGTTATCTATCGTACAGATGCCTAAGGGGATTGCAGTAGGAACATTAGCCATTGGTACTGCTGGCGCTGCAAATGCAGGTTTACTCGCAGCGCAAATTTTAGCGACCCATGATCCACTACTTATGGAAAAAATTGAACAGTTTAGAAAAGATCAAACTGAGAATATTTTAAATAACCCAGACCCAGCAAAATAGGTACCAGGCTCTAATGAAAAAAGTTCTTGTTTTAGGTGCAGGTCAATTAGCTCGCATGATGGATTTAGCGGGCGCTCCACTCGGTATGGATATTAAAGCGTTCGATGTGCGCACAAATAAAGTTGTGCATCCCATAGATCCAGAACATATATATGGTGACTTAAATCAAGGTATTGCTGAATGTGATGTTATTACCGCAGAATTTGAACATGTTGCCCATAGCACGTTAAAAGTCTGTGAGGAAACAAACAAACTATTTCCTAATAGCGATGCGATTAAAACTGGCGGCGACCGTCGCTTAGAAAAAGCCTTATTAGATACATGCAATATTGCGAATGCAAAACATGTTGTCATTGAAAACAAAACGGATTTTGATAGCGCTATTAATTTGCTCCAATTGCCAATAATTTTTAAAAGTGCTTTAGAAGGCTATGATGGCAAAGGCCAATGGCGACTAAAAGATCCTCAACAAGCTGATATCATCTGGCAGGAAATGTCTGAATTTATTGCTAACGCGTCTTCTTCAACACCTCAGGGTATCATTGCTGAACAGATGGTAGCGTTTGACAGAGAAGTCTCTATCATCGGGGCGCGAAGCACCACAGGTGAAATTGCTGTTTACCCACTAACTGAAAATCATCATACCAATGGTATATTGAGTGTTTCATTAGCTACACCTGTTGCAGAAGCACTACAAGCTCAAGCTTTCGAAGTATTTACAAAATTAACTGAAAAATTAAACTATGTGGGTGTACTAGCCATTGAGTTTTTCCAAGTAGGTGAACAGCTACTTGTAAACGAAATTGCTCCTCGCGTGCATAATTCTGGTCATTGGACACAACAAGGTGCCGACACTTGCCAGTTTGAAAACCATTTACGTGCAATATGTGGTTTGCCTCTGGGTAGCACACAATTAATTCGCCCAACAGCTATGGTCAATATTATTGGAGAGGATGATATACCTGATGAAATTTTTTCCATCCCTAGCGTTGCAATGCATTGGTATGACAAAGAAAAACGTGACGGGCGTAAAATGGGGCATATTAATTTATGCGGACAAAGCGAAGTAGAATTAGCAGAACGTTTAATGACTCTTGCTGCTGTATTAAATAAAACTTCTTTTCCAGATTTAAATAACTTTGCCGCTAATTATTTGGCGAACGTTTCTAATTAACATTAGGGCCTCTTGATATTTCAGTTTATAGCTCTATTGCAGAGCCTAAAAGGAAAAATCAACAGACCCTAGTTACTAGATTTTCAAAAAGCGAGTTCATCTCGCTTTTTTACTTTTGAAAATAACCGCATTTTTTTTGCGCGCATTGTAACTTCTCACCCGCCGCCATTTGCCTTTTCAATAACAATGGAAAATCACATTGTTGACACACACCTTCTACTGGCGTGTTATTAACAACAAATTTACACTTCGGGTATTGATCACATGAATAAAAGGTTTTACCGTAGCGATTCGTCCGTTCAGTTAATTTACCCTTTGTACATTTAGGACAAGCTACGCCAGCATCTTCATGATGATGTGTTCCTTCGATATGGTGACATTCAGGAAAGTTACTACAACCAATGAACATACCATACCGTCCTTGTTTGACCGACAGTTCGCTACCACATTCAGGACATTCACTACCAATCAGTAATTTTTCTTCAACACGTTCATGTTCTACAATTGGCCGAGTATACTGACAATTAGGATAAGATGAGCAGCCTAAGAATGCACCTGATTTTCCATGCTTAATAATAACATTACCACCACATTCGGGGCACACTTCATTGGCTTTTTCTAAAGCATGTTCATGTTGTGAAAATAATTTATCATCTGCTTTTGACATGAAATATTGAATAACTATTGTTAAAATTAACTAACGCTATTATGACATAAATACTAAAAACAATATTGGCTTTTCATGGAAATTGAATATAGGTGAGTTAATTAACTATTTAACACGACGCATTAGCTTAAAATAGTGCTAACAAAGAAAAAACGAGAGCTCTCTCGCCTTTTCTCGAGTAAATTATTCTAAAGCTAAAACGGATAGTCTCACACAATTAATGTGAAGGACCTTCTTGCTCATCAAAAATTAAATCTTCCATTTGAGAATAAGCACTTTCCTTTCCTGGCACATTGAAAAGCACCATCAACACTACCCATTTAAGATCATCAATGGTAAAGAACTTGGTATCTAGCTCCATCACTCTGTCAATAACCATTTCTCTGGTAGTAAAATCAAGTACATTTACTTGCTCTAAAAACAGTAAAAATCCTCTACATTCAACATCAAGTAACTGCTTTTCTTCAGACGTATAAATTCTGAATGATTTTCTACCAACGCGGGTTAAATACGGATAAGCATCAGTGTCTTGCAAAGCAGCTAGCTTTTCCAGCCACGTAAGTGCTTTATATATCTCGTCTTGATGAAAACCCGCTCGGGTTAATTCATCGGTGAGTATGTCATGATCAACCATTACCTCGGCTTCACTATGAATATAGTTTTCAAAAAGGTACATCAAGATATCAAACATAACTAGCCCCTATTTAATTTTAAGGTAGCCTCCTGGCACCGCAGACACCAGACCTCTAAGCTCAAGCATTGTCAATCGGGTTAGCACTACATCTGTGGGTAGTTTACTCCGAGAAACCACTATGTCTACGGGAGTGATTTCATACCCCACACTAGCTAACAATGAATCGTTACACAAGTCCTGATTACAACTTTTTTTTGACTCTTTATCTTTCTCTTTGTTTCTACTTAAGTTTAGACTATTTTCTTGTAGAAACCCTATTTCTTCTTTTATATCGGCAATCTGATCAACTAATTTAGCGCCTTGCTTAATTAACCAATGGCAACCTAGAGCATTTTGGTGATATATACTGCCAGGAATAGCAAATACCTCCCTGTTTTGATCTAAGGCACTGCGAGCTGTAATTAAAGAACCACTTTTAATCTCAGCCTCTACAACAACTACACCATAGCTCATGCCACTAATAATACGATTACGTTTAGGAAAGTGACCTGTTTTAGGCGGAGTTCCAGGCAAAAATTCACTTACAATTGTACCGTGTGTCGCTAAAATTTGTTGCTGTAAATTTCGATGGCGAGATGGATAAATTTTATCTATCCCTGTTGCTACTACGGCTATTGTAGGAGCTGATACATGTAATGCTCCTTTATGTGCTGCGGCATCTATTCCTAACGCTAACCCACTGGTGATAACAGCTCCATGCTCAGCAAGTTCCTGAGCAAACCTCTGTGCTGTTTCTCTTCCTTGAATACTCGCATTTCTACTACCTACAAGAGCAATTTGATTTTTCGTGAGATTATCGCTATTACCTTTGACAAATAAAACAAGTGGAGGATCGTAAATCTCTTTTAATAACAATGGATACTTCGGGTCATCAAAGGTAATAATAGAGGCATGTGCTGCTAAAGTTTGTTCAATGATCCCTTCAACTCTTTGCCAGTCAGGCTTCAAAAAACCTTGATGTTGACCTTTAGTAAGGTTGAGGTTAGCAATAAGAGAATCGTCGGTAAATAGCCTCTTTAATCCATAACGAGAGACTAAATCGAGCTTTTTTTGTACCGAAAGTCTAGGAACTAATTTTAATGCTAACCAGTAACGAGAAAGTTCTCGTTGCTGGCATAAATCATTTGTATTTATCACTTGTCTTCTCCTTAAGACCAAGCGTTTACCTTGTTAGTGTTAAAATTTATGGCGCAGAGAAAGTATCCTGAAGTCGAAGTGGTTTTTCAGAGTTTAAGATTAATGCCATACTGATCTGATCAAACACCTTAAATACCATCATTTGCCCAACAGTTTCTGTTGGCATTTTATATTCAGAGCCGGTATCTGAGGCCAATTTAGCCCAACGCGAAGTATCTTTAACATATTCAGGGCCATTATCAGTTTCAATAATACTAGGGCTTAAACGTTCTACAGTTAAAATATCACCTTGTTTAACTGAATCTTGAGCGCCACGATTAAGATAGACCACTTCTAACTTACCAAATTCTCTTAAACCTGTAGAGGTTTCTATAATGCTACCAGTCAGCCCTGGCGAAGCCGCTTGCATAGTGAATAAGGACGGTAATAGTTGCCCTTCGTTTACCGGTTTTAAAATATCTGTCGCTCGAATTTCACGAGTCGCCCCCTCTACAAACAAAGTCGCAGGCTCTTTATTGGCTTTGTTTCCAGCACGTAAAGCTTTACCTGTACCGGTCAACGTCGCATGATATGCGATAACTTGCTCAGTTTCAGGGTCGATAATTGGACGACCTTTTTTATATACCGCATAAGCCTTACCAGCTACTAAATCGCCATTAATGTAAGTTTTGAAACCATCAATATTCGACTTATAGCCTTCTTCCCCACCGATAACATAAGGTGATGAATCTATGTCTTGTACTGATAAAATCGTATTGTATTTAATAAATGGAGCTATAACATGAAGCGGTATTGAAGTAACCGGATTTTGTTCTTTTAAAGTAATACGAGATTTAGGAGACCATTTATAAGCCGGTTTGCTTTTTAACGTACCAACTTCATCTTCATCGTTAGGTGTTGAAGTGTTATCATCCACCTTAACTAACATAGGAGAACCATTTTCGTCATAAACAAGACTTAATTCATCACCAGGATAGATAAGATGGGGATTCTCAATAGCTGGATTTAGTCGCCAAATTTTAGGCCATAACCAAGGTTGTTCAAGAAATACACCCGAAATATCCCAAAGCGTATCACCTTTCTTAACCACATATTTACTAGGCGCATTTTTATGTAATAAAACTTCGTCCGCCAAGACAATATTAGGTAAAAGAAAGCAAATTACCATTAATATTATTTTTTTTATCATGCTTACCTGCCTATTCTTTTTAGCATTTACCCTAAACCACTATTATTAATCTAATTTAATGGCTAAAATTGAAACATAACACTCTATGCGAAAATTCGCGAACTCTTTTAAACAATTATGGCTATATTACCTGTATTAAGATTTCCAGACCAACGATTAAGAACAAAAGCGGCTCCTGTCACAGAAGTTAATGACAAAATTAAAAACATAGTAAGTGATATGTTTGATACTATGTATGATGAAAATGGTGTTGGCTTAGCCGCCACCCAAGTAGATATTCATCTACAAATTGTTGTCATTGATGTTTCAGAAAACAAGGAACAAGCTTACGTGCTTATAAATCCTGAAATAATTAAACGCAATGACGAAACAATGATTAATGAAGAAGGCTGCTTATCTGTTCCCGGCTGTTATGCAAAGGTTGATCGACATACTCAAGTAACCGTCAAAGCTTTAGATATTGATGGTAATCCTTTTGAGTTAGACGCTGAAGAATTACTCAGTATCTGTATTCAACATGAATTAGATCATCTAAAAGGTGTTTTATTTGTTGATTACCTCTCCCCATTAAAAAGAAATCGTATTCAGAAAAAATTAGAAAAAGAAGCGAAACTCGCTGGCGCTAATTAATTATAATTTAAATAGATAACTTGAGATTAATCAATAAACTTATGTCAAAACCTTTAAACATTATATTTGCCGGAACACCAGATTTTGCGGCGCAGCATTTACAAGCATTGATAGACTCTCATCATAATATTGTTGCTGTGTACTGCCCTCCTGACAAACCTGCGGGAAGAGGAAAAAAACTGACTGCCTGTGCAACAAAACTATTGGCTCTTGAACATAATTTAACTGTAGAGCAACCATTAAATTTCAAAGAAAGCAGTGATCAGCTCACTCTTGCTAACTACCAAGCTGATGTAATGGTGGTAGTTGCTTATGGATTATTATTACCTGAAATCATTCTAAAAACCCCTAGGCTTGGTTGCATTAATGTTCATGGCTCTATTTTACCTAAATGGCGTGGAGCAGCGCCTATTCAACGAGCAGTAGAAGCTGGAGATAAATTAACTGGTGTTACTATAATGCAAATGGATAAGGGACTTGATACCGGGGATATGATACTAACAGCAACTTGTGAAATATCTGATCAAGATACCAGCGCCAGCATTTATGAGGCATTAGCCAAATTAGGCCCCAGCGCATTACTTGAGACATTATCAATGATGGCAACAGGTGAATATAATCGCATCCCTCAAATTAATGAGGATGCAACTTATGCCGCTAAATTAGATAAAGCTGAAGCAGAATTAAATTGGCAGTTACCTGCCCATATTTTACATAAAAAGTTGAGAGCTTATATCCCTTGGCCAGTTGCACAATTTACTTACTTAGATCAAAAGCAAGTTGAACACCGAATTCGTGTTTGGCAGGCAAGTGTTGTGCAAATGCAACATAATCAAGTTGCAGGTACCATTTTAAATGTAGAAAAAAGTGGCATAACAGTAGCAACCACTGAAAATGCGCTAAAACTTGAAATATTGCAGTTACCCGGAAAGAAAGCGCTTCAATGCCAAGACATTTTAAACTCACGCGCTGAATGGTTTACCATCGGTCAATCTATCAATGGTAATACAAAATAATGGCAATAAATATCCGAGCCGCTGCCGCGAAATGTGTTTTCGCGGTTATTGATAAAGGGCGTAGTTTATCAGACGAACTCCCCTTACAAATTAGTAAAATCGATCCAAAAGATAAAGGTTTATTACAAGAATGTTGTTACGGCGTTCTAAGAGTTTTACCCGAATTAGAGCATGAAGTACGGTCTTTAATGGATAAGCCATTGGTGGGTAAACAACGCGTTGCTCACTTTTTATTGTTAGTCGGTTTATACCAACTCAAATATATGCGAATTCCAGATCATGCATGTGTTGCAGAAACAGTAGCCGCATGCCCTGCTTTAAAATGTAACTATCTAAAAGGGCTAGTGAATGCCATTTTGCGTAATTTTTTACGAAAAGAGGTTAACAATCAAGATAATCAACTTCCTGATGCGATAAAATATAATCACCCTGGCTGGTTTATTAAAAAATTGCAAGTAGGCTACCCCAATGATTGGCAAGATATCCTTGCCGCCAACCAAATAAAACCACCAATGTGGATCAGAGTTAATCGTCAACACCATAGTATTAAGCAATATTTAGCTTTACTCACAGAAGCTGATATCAGCTTCACCTATGTGGATGAATATTCAGGTGCTATCTTGTTATCTCAAGCGGTCGATGTCTATAAACTTCCAGGTTTTGAATTAGGTCACGTTTCAATACAAGATGGTGCGGCACAACAAGCTGCGGTATTACTTGACTGCCAACCCAACGATAATGTTTTAGATTGCTGTGCTGCCCCTGGCGGTAAAACATGCCATATATTAGAGCGTACGCCCACTATAGATAAAATGACCGCAATTGATATTGAAGAAAGTCGTTTAACTCGCGTTAAGGAAAATTTAACTCGTCTTAATTTATCGGCAGAAGTTATAACTGCCGATGCGGCAAAACAAGATTGGTGGAATGGGGAGCAATTTGATCGCATTTTACTCGATGCTCCTTGTTCTGGCACTGGTGTTATTCGTCGTCATCCTGATATAAAGTGGTTACGTAAATCAGCAGATATTGATGTCCTTACCAAACTACAACGGCAAATATTGAAAAACTGTTGGTCTTTGCTTAAACCCAATGGTACTTTGCTATATGCAACATGTAGTATTTTACCAGAAGAAAATCGTCAACAGGTTCAACGCTTTATTGAAGAAACACCAAACGCTGAACTTATAAACACTAATGAAAACCAAGATATTGGCTGGCAAATATTATCAGGAAAAAACAATATGGACGGCTTTTATTACGCGTTAATTAAAAAGAATCACGAAAGCACATGAAAATAATTATAATCGGTGCCGGCCAAGTAGGCGGAACGTTAGCAGAAAACCTAGTTGGTGAAAATAACGAAATTACACTCATAGACACCAACAGTGAAACCTTGCGAGAACTTCAAGATAGAATGGATTTGCAAGTCGTCACAGGTTTTGGCACTCACCCCGATGTACTTAAAAAAGCTGGCGCAGAAGATGCCGAATTAGTTATTGCTGTTACCAGTGACGACTCTACAAATATGATCGCTTGTCAGATATGCTATTCATTATTTCACACAGCAACAAAAATCGCCCGCATTCGCTCCTCTAAAATATTAAAATACCAAGAGCAATTATTTCAACCAGAAAACATTCCTGTTGATCATGTAATTGCACCCGAACAGTTAGTCACCAGAGATATAGCGCGCTTGATTGACTACCCTGGCGCTTTACAGGTGTTAGAGTTTGCTGAAGGTAAAGTCAGTTTAGTTGCGGTAAAAGCTTATTACGGTGGATTGTTAGTTGGACATGCCCTTTCAACCTTACGCGAACACATACCTAACATTGATACACGTGTAGCGGCAATATATCGAAATGGTAAACCTATTCGACCACTAGGTACTACGGTAATAGAAGCTGACGATGAAGTATTTTTTATTGCAGCAACAATTCATATTCGTGCCGTAATGAATGAACTTCAAAAGTTAGAACCCGCTTATAAAAAAATAATGATCGCTGGCGGCGGTAATATTGGTTCAGGTTTAGCACGCATGTTAGAGCATAACCATCAAGTGAAATTGATTGAGCGCTCACCTAAACGTGCAGCCTATCTCGCCTCTGAACTTAACGAAACCTTGGTTTTCGTAGGCGACTCATCAGATCAAGAGCTACTGATGGAAGAGCATATCGACCAATTCGATGTTTTTATTGCAGTAACCAATGATGACGAAGCTAATATAATGTCATCACTGCTTGCCAAGAGACTTGGTGTACGTAAAACCATGGTGCTAATTCAGCGCAGTGCTTACATCGATTTGGTACACGGCAGCAATATTGATATAGCTGTATCACCACAACATGCGACGATTTCAGCGTTACTTACCCATATTAGGCGAGGCAGTATTAACAATGTCTATAGTTTACGAGGCGGCTCAGCTGAGGCTTTAGAAATTGTAGCAAAAGGAAATGAAAAATCATCTAAAGTTATTGGTAGAGCTATTTCTGAGATAAAACTACCACCAGGCACAACAATAGGGGCCATTGTTCGCGATAATGAAGTGTTAATATCTCATTCTACTATGGTTATACAGGCTGAAGATAATGTTGTATTATTTTTAGTCAGTAAAAAGTATATACACGAAGTTGAAAAACTATTTTATGTAGACCCGCTAAAATTTTACTAATATTAACCATCAAAAAAGCCAACTTAACGTTGGCTTCTTGATAACTAATTAAGAGTTTACCCTTATTTTTTTCTTCTTAGCAAACCGACTAATGCTAAACCGAATAACGCTAACGTGCCAGTTTCAGGCACTGATACAGGGGGCTCACCTACCACAACACCGCCAACAGTGATTCCATCAAATGCCAAGCCTGACTGAAAGTCTTCATCATTCCAATTAGTTACACCAAATTCTAAATAAAAATTACCTGCTGAGGCAATTTTAAAGTTTGATTCAACCCAGCCAGTATAACCACAACCACTATCCCAGCAGTCCCCTGAACTCCCCCCTAAAGGACTCCATGTTGGCGCGCCGCTAATAATATCAACACTACCCGGTGTTAACGTTGCCTCAGGAAGTGGCATATCAAGACCTGGAACAATAGTACCAGTTTCTAGCGTACGGGCTGTAAAAAGCATCGCCACTTGGTTAAAAGAACTATCTAGCAGTCTTGCCCATGCATAATCAGAAAAGCCTGCACCATCTGAGGTTACATAATTAAAAAAGAAGTTAAGATCATCATTTGCATTTGCGGAAAATAATGATGATTGTAAAATTGTTCCTGTTGTTTCGTCAGTACCAATGCTTAAATTCGTATTATATTCACCGTTTTCAGTAGAAACCCAGCCGTAATTACCACCTATTGGTGAAGATGTTATATCGCCATCTGCACCTGATGTTCCACAATTACCTGTGCAACTCCAACCGCTTGGTATACCAGAGTCAAAAATCATTGATGCATTCGCAGCGCTTGATAGCAATGCTGTAGCAAACACAGCTCCAACAACTTTTAACGACGCTATTTTTTTTATATTCATAATACTTTTATCCTTTCTAGGTATTAACTCTATTACTTAAGCTTTACAAAGCAAAAAGCAAACCAAAATAAATAAACTATAAATAACAAGCAGATAAAAACATAAGAGGCCTAAAAAAAAATACAGTGTAAGAAAAGCTGACACTCTAAAGGGAAAACCACTCACTATAATCAATGCTTATTTCTAAGCCTTTAAATTATCGATAAATTGCATATATGGATAAGTTTAAGAAATAAAATAATTATGAGCGCCAAAAAGTAGGTGTAAATAACACCAATAACGTGAATATCTCTAATCGCCCAAAAAGCATCGCAATAATCAGTACCCACTTACTAAAGTCATTAATATCAGCAAAGTTTGCAGCCACAGCCCCCAGGCCAGGGCCTAAATTATTTAAACATGCAGCAACAGCAGTAAAAGCACTAATATCATCCATTCCTGCAGCAAGTAATAACAGCATACAAATAACAAATACTGCTGCATAAGCAGAAAAGAATCCCCAAATAGCTTCAACAACGCGATTAGGAAGCGCTTTGTTGCCTAGCTTTATCGTAAATATTGCCTTAGGGTGGACTAATTTATTAAGCTCTCGTAGACCTTGTAAATAAAGCAAAATTACACGAACCACTTTCATGCCACCGCCGGTACTACCGGCACAACCACCGACAAAGCTCGCAAAAATTAGCAATACAGGTAAAAGCGTTGGCCAGTCAGCAAAAGAAGTTGTGGCAAATCCCGCCGTTGTACTTATTGATACCGCCTGAAACAATGCTAAATCAAAAGCTTCAAAGCCTGTATCAGCTACACCACTAATCAACAACACAACAAAGCAGATAATAGTTAAAGAAAATTGTATCGCTAAAAACACCTTAAACTCAGGATCATAAAAGTAATTACGTAACGAACGACTGTGTAAAACAGCAAAATGCAACGTAAAATTAACACCTGCAATTAATAGAAAAAACACACAAATGAAATTAATAAGCGGGCTATTAAAGTAACCAATACTCGCATCATGTGTAGAAAAACCACCAATTGCAATAGTTGAAAATGAATGGCAAATGGCATCAAAGAGGTTCATCCCCGCCCCCCAGTAACTAATTGCACATGCAATAGTTAATGTTAAATAGATATACCATAAATGCTTTGCGGTATCGGCAATACGTGGGGTCATTTTATTGTCTTTAACAGGCCCAGGAATTTCAGCGCGGTATAACTGCATTCCCCCAATCCCAAGCATAGGTAATACAGCCACTGCCAAAACAATAATCCCCATACCACCTAACCACTGCAATTGCTGGCGATACCAAAGTACGGCGTGAGGTAAACCATCTATTTTAGTTAAGATTGTCGCGCCAGTTGTCGTTAACCCAGAAAAGGATTCAAAAAATGCATCGGTAATAGATAAATTAGGACTTTCTAATAAAATCAAAGGAACGGCAGAAAAGCTTGCAAGTACTGTCCAAAAAAGCACAACAATTAGAAAGCCTTCACGCGCCCTCAATTCACCTTTTTGGCCTCGGTTTGGATACCAAAAAGCAAGACCAGCAATCAAACAAAAAACGAAGGAAACTAAAAAAGCAACACCACCACCATCTCTATAAAGTAAAGATATTAAGGCGGGTGGCAGCATAGTTACACTAAGCAAGGTAACTAATAACCCCAAAATTCTAACTATATTTTTTATTTGCACTAGGTTATTTCATCTTCATTCAATTATGGATTTTGAAGTTCTATCTGCCCTGCCGATAAAGTTTGGATTTGCGCTGTAAACTTATCAAGCATAGTTTCAGGTAAAGCAATTTCTAAATGTATATCAATTTGATAGTCTTCTGAAATAATATTTCCACCCGATTTTTCAAGTACATGGATAACATCATTTATATGAGTATATTGACATGCTAATGTTTTATGCACCATAGGTATTTTGGTTTTCGTGGTAAGTAACCTTAATGCTTGTCTTACACTCCCTCCATACGCTCGTTGTAAACCACCCGTACCTAATTTAGTGCCTCCAAAATAACGTACAACAACAGCACATATTTCGCCTATATTACTACCTTGCAAAGCAATCAACATTGGCTTTCCTGCAGTTCCTGACGGTTCTCCATCATCAGAAAAACCATAACTCTGACTATCTAGAGGGTGAGATGAGACAAACGCATAGCAGTGATGATTTGCTTGCGGGTGTAATTGCTGTATCTGTTTTATAAACTCCTTTGCCATCTCATTAGACTGACAAGGTGATAAATAACAAATAAACCGACTGCGATTAACAATTGTTTCATCTTCAACCGGTTCTGCGGCAACTAAATAAGGTAATGACATTAAATCAATGGCTGCAATCGTTAGTTTAATTCTAAATCACGTGTCATATTTTCATTATGCGATTGATGTACAATAATATTATCTTCTATTCTTATACCACCAAAAGGTCTGAAGCTATCTACAATACTCCAATTTACTAGTTCGGCATGAGGAGAGCTTTTTAAATCTTGTAGTAATGAATCAATAAAATATAAACCTGGCTCAATTGTAAATACCTGATTAGTTTCTATTACTCTAGAGGTTCTTAAAAAACAATGCTCTTTAGGTGGCTTAACATGGGTTCCACGTGCATCAGCCATATACCCTCCTACATCGTGCACTTGTAAACCAAGATGATGACCCAGACCATGAGGGAAAAATGTGCTAATAATTCCTGTTTCTACAGCCGTGTCAGCATCTACGGTAATAATATTAAACTCATTTAAAACCGCAGCAACTTGTCGATAAGTTTCAATATGTAAATCTACATAACTTTTACCAGGCTTCAAGCCTTCTACGGCTGCCAACATTAACTGATCCATTCTCGCAATTAATTCAGCAAATTTATCACGCTTAAAAGAATACGTTCTGGTGATATCTGCAGCATAGCCGTGAAAATTAGCTCCAGCATCAATTAAAAAAGAACGGTGTGATTGTGGTACCTTTCTCTCTAATGCGGTGTAGTGCAATATTGATGCATTTTCATTAAGAGCAACGATATTGCCATAAGGTGTTTCAGCCTCGGTAAACTCAATTGCATTCAAATAAGCTTGCTGTATATCATATTCACTTTCTCCAGCAAAAAAAGCCGACCGAGCAGCTTGATGAGCAGAAACAGCAAGGGCATTTGCCTTACGTAAACAAGCAAGTTCATAACTGGTTTTATATGCTCGATGATAATGAATATAATTAAGTAATGGCTCTGAATTAATATTATCAAAACCAAGAGCTTTGGCCACTTCGATATGTGCGCCAATATACGCAAAGCCCTTTTTATCATAAGGGAGTAGCTTTTCGACATCCGTAGCATTTGCTAACACTTTGATATCAAAAAATTCATTCCAATAGCTATCAGTTAAAGGCGTCACTTTATGCCAAAAATCAACAGGTTGATAATAGATTAACACTGGCTTATCTTCACCATTAACCATTAGCCAACAATTGGGGATATCAATTAATGGTAACCAATGTTTAAAATGAGGATTCACTCTAAACGGATAAGAGTTATCATCAAGAAATGCTTTTATTTCTTGTCCAGAATGAATCACTAAACCATCTAAATTCTCACGTTTTAACGCTATCTTAGTTCGTTGCTGGAGTTCTTGAATATGTGCTGGATATAATGTTGATAAAGCCGTCATGATCAGTACCCGTTGTAAATTTTGAGTATCATATCATAGCGGCTTTTTCAGTACAGTAATTGAGTTAACACTGATATACGTTAAAGTTGTGTAATACTCATATTGGTTAACTTATCAAATAACTGCGCTGGCTGCCCTACTTTAGCTTGATATATTTGTTCATAAGCCATGACACTTTTTACATATTCTCTTGTTTCATAAAAGGGAATTGTTTCAATCCAAATATCTGCGGGCAAACTATCAACTGATTTAAGCCAACTTTTTACTCGATATGGTCCTGCGTTGTATGCTGCAGTAGCTAACACCCAATTACCTTGATGCTTATCAAGTAATTTTTTTAAGTATTTTGTCCCTAAATTAATATTTTTTTCACTATCAAATAAGTAATTTTTACTAATTCGCTTACGCTTAGTTAGCTGTTTAGCTGTTGCTGGCATAACCTGCATCAACCCCTTTGCGCCTACTGGAGAGTTAGCATCGCTCATAAAGGAGCTTTCTCTACGTGTTATAGCAAAAGCCCAAGCAGGACTAATGGCGTATTTACTCGCATTTAGTGTTATTTCATCATTAAAGGCCAGCGGAAACCTTAAATCTACATCATCTAAATAACCCACTTTTGATAATGCAAATATTGCACGATCATACCAACCAATTTCATTCGCCAGTTTAGCCGCAACTAACTTTTCACGATCATTTAGTTCCGTCATCCAGTAATTCCATTCCATTCTTGCATGGTAATAACGCTTAAGATGAAATAATTCAAACGCTCTTTTTCCAGCTAAATGTTTGAAAACTTCACGTCTTTCTTCTTCTGAAACTAAGATAGGTTTATTCTGAAAGTTTATTGGCGTATCAACAATACTTGCGGCTAAAAATCCATAATAATGCCTGGTTTCAGCTAGCTCTTGTAAAAGCGCTAAGCCTTTTTCCTTATCATCATTACTTTCCACTAAACTACGTGCGTACCAATACTTCCATTGGCTACTTTTTTGTTGAGATAATGGTAGCGATATTAATTCTGCTTTAATTTGCGGCCAATCTTGTTGCCTTAGCACATCGGCAATACGCCATTGGATTAGACGACTAGTTAAATTATCATCATCAACTTTTTGAAGCCAATACTGAGCTTTTTCATGTTTTTTACTGGCAAGTGCTAAAGCAAATTTCAATGCAATTTGTTGTTGTTGATTGTGATTAAGCTGAAATACTTGGTTCGCTTCCTGATATGCATGTAATGCTCTATTCGGGTCTCGCCAAATAAAGCGCTTAATTCCATAAACAAAAATTTCAGCTTCTTTATCTGATTTTTGAGGGAATCGAGATAATTTAGTGATAACTGAAGGGTCTTTACGCACTTTATGCCACAACTTACCAAGATATTGCTCTGACGTTGGTAGTAAACTAGTTAAATAAGGTATTAATGTATGTTTACCGCCATCAGCAGCTTTCCCTAAACGTTCCCATACTATATCTTTTGTTCGGTAACCTGCTTTTTGCCACAGAGAAAACAATGGATCACACACTTTAGGTTGTGATTTCCCCACCACCCACAAAGGTGTAATTTTCGATAATATTTCTTCTTTTTTTGTGCCTAGTGCTAATTTGTAACGATAATACTGACAAGTCAATTCAACGTCAGACGTTGGCTTGAAATATTCAACAAACAATAATTTATTATCACGTTCTTTTAGATAATTAAGCCATTTTTTTCTTAAGGGCCAATCTAGTGGTGTATTTCTATATTTAGTTAAAAATTTTGATATTTCATTATGATCTGAAAGTTTAATTCTATACATTAATCGTTTCTGATCTAAATAGGGTTGTAACGGGTAAAAATGAAGTTCGTTATACAAAGCTCGATATTCTTCCGAGTTTTCATCCCAAACCAGCTTATCGGCTTGTGCAAACTTATCTCTTAATATTGAAGAATCTGCGCTTGCAACACCAGATAATGTATAAAATATTGTTATAAAGAATAGCAAGCAGACTATTTTTCTAAGCATATATTTACCATTTAATACATATATTATTAGGTTATGCATCGCTGCAATACAAAGCAAGTTAAATCCATAAAAAATTATGAATTTATTGACTAACTTTTTTCAAATTTTGACTTCATTTTTCGTTCAATAATTGCCCTATTATCTCCCGGCAGGTAAAATAGAATAAAAAGACTTTTTCTGACTAAATCTTTAATCTTTTTATTTCTTATTTTCGCTAGCTCTACAAATACTTAGTCAAACAATTAGATTAGAAACCTTTTTCTATTAGTTAAACCGCGTTAAAATCAGATATAGAATTATTTATATGTTTATATTTGAGTATTTATTTTGTCAGAACTAGAGCAAACGTTTCAAAAAGCCCAACATCAATTAGATACTTTATCTTTACGGTGCCCTGAACCAGTAATGCTAATTAGAAAAAAAATACGTGAAATATCAATAGGTGATTTATTACTAGTAATTGCTGATGACCCAGCCACAACCCGAGATGTACCAAGCTTTTGTCAATTTATGGATCACATCTTAGTTGCCAGCCAAACCGACACTAAACCATACCAATACTTAATACAAAAACAATAACATTGCCTTCTTTTACGTTTTCACTCATTAATTTTTTATAAAAAAAGAGAGGTAAACCTCCCTTTTTTATTCGATATAGCATTTATTATATTATTACTAATTCTGTAAAACAGATATATCCGCAATAGCTAAAAAGCTATTTCTTATTTGATTAAGTAAAGTTAAGCGATTAATTTTAATTTTCTCATCGTCAGCCATAACCATTACATTATCAAAAAATTTATCTATCGGTTGCTTGATATCTGCTAATGTAGTTAATGCTGCTTGATAGTCCTTTACACCCATTAACGGCGTGACTTTTTCATTTAAACTATCAAATACGTCTGCAAGTTCTATTTCTGCAACATCTTCGATTAAATTACGATCAAACGCCAAATAAAGCTCACCATTAAATTTTGCTAGTATATTACCTACCCGCTTATTTGCTGCTGCTAGCGCTTCGGCGGCGGCTAGTGTTTTAAAATGACTCACAGCTTTAATTCGCTTTTCAAAATCAAGTGGTGCTGATGGTGCGTTTTCTAATACAGCCTGTATAACATCAATAGCAATATCTTGTTCTTGATAATGTGCCTTATAGCGGGCCAGTACAAAATCTAATACTTGTTGTTTAGTCTCTTTATTACTAATTTTATTACCATAAGATTCAATACTTTTTGACACTAGATCCGCAATATCTAAATCGAGCTGTTTTTCGATAATAATTCTGATAATGCCTATAGCTGCTCTTCGTAAAGCAAAAGGGTCTTTATCCCCCTTAGGAGGCTGATTTATACCGAAAATGCCTACTAATGTATCTACTTTATCAGCGATAGCAACAGCACAACCGATATTTGCTTTAGGCAAAGCATCACCAGCAAAACGAGGACGATATTGATCTTCCAGAGCCTGAGCTACCTCAATGTCTTCATTATCATTCTCTGCATAGTATTTACCCATAGTTCCTTGAACTTGTGGAAATTCTAATACCATTTCAGACATCAAATCTGTTTTACTTAATAAACCAGCGCGATATGCTTGTTTTTTGTTTTCATTGAGCTTTTCTGCAACATACTCACTCATTAATGCAATACGTTCAGACTTTGCTTTAAGTGTACCAAGTTCTTTTTGGAACAATACAGATTCTAAACTAGACAACCTTGATTCAAGTGTTTGTTTTTTATCTGTTTTATAAAAAAACTCTGCATCGGCCAACCTAGGTCTTATGACTTTTTCATTCCCTGAAATAACTTGTTGAGGATCTTTACTTTCAATATTTGTAACAAAAATAAACTGATTAAGTAAATTACCTTGCTTATCATTAACAGGGAAATATTTTTGATGATCTTTCATCGAGTAAATCAATGGTTCAGCTGGTACTTGCAAGAAATTTTTGTCAAAACTACCAATTAAAACGACTGGCCATTCAACAAGTGATGTCACTTCTTCTAGTAAGTCATCATCAATTAAAGCAACACCATTAATCTTTTCTGCTGCTTTTTCAATTTCACTAACAATTAAGCTTTGTCTCAATTGATAGTCAACTTGCACATATGCATCTTTGAGCTCTTGCTCATAAGTATTAGCATTTGTTAATACTATTGCCCCTTCATGATGAAATCTATGTCCTTGTGTTAAATTACTTGAGCTAACACCTAAAATTTCACCTTTTATAATTTGGTCACCATATAACATAGTTAAGGTGTGTACAGGTCGAATAAACTGTGTTCTTTCACTACCCCAGCGCATAGGTTTAGGGATAGGTAATTTAGCAATTGCACTTGATACTATTTGAGGGATTAACTCATGTACGGTCTGTCCCGGTTGAATAGCTTTATGTAATAACCACTCACCTTTATCCGTAATTAACCTATCAGCCTGCTCTATTGTAATACCATTTGATTTTGCCCAACCCAACGCCGCTTTACTTGCATTTCCATGGCTATCAAACGCTACATTAATTGCAGGACCTCTTTTCTCAACTTCTTTATCTTCCTGCTTTTCAACCAAAGCATTTATTTTTATTGCTAAGCGTCTTGGAGTCGCATACCACTTGATATCATCATAAACTAATCCACAATCATCAATTTGTGACTTTATTTGTTTATAAAATGTGGTTGCCAAGGTTTTTAATAATTTTGGTGGTAACTCTTCTGTACCTAATTCTATTAATAAAGTATTAGTAAGCATTATTTTTCCCTAACCGTTTCAGCTTGACACAGAGGAAAGCCTAACTGTTCTCTTTTATCATAATAAGCCTGCGCACATGCTTTAGAAAGTGTTCTAACTCTTAATATATAACGTTGACGCTCGGTTACAGAAATTGCATGGCGCGCATCAAGTAAATTAAAAGCATGCGATGCTTTCATTACTTGCTCATAAGCTGGTAATGCAAGCCCTGCTTCAATTAATTTTTCACTTTCTTTTTCACACTGATCAAATGTACCAAACAATGCATCTACATCAGCATATTCAAAATTATAAGTCGACTGTTCTACTTCATTTTGATGAAAGACATCACCGTACAATACTTTCCCCATGGGACCATCAGTCCAAACAAGGTCATATATGCTATCTACATTTTGAATATACATAGCTAAACGTTCTAGGCCATAAGTTATTTCTCCGGTTACCGGAGCACACTCTAAACCACCTACTTGTTGAAAGTATGTAAACTGAGTGATTTCCATGCCATTTAACCAAATTTCCCAGCCTAGCCCCCATGCACCTAATGTTGGAGACTCCCAATTATCTTCTACAAAGCGAATATCATGTACTAAAGGATCTATTCCAAGCTCTTTTAATGAGGTTAGATAAAGCTCTTGAATATTTTTTGGTGATGGCTTTAACATTACTTGAAATTGATAGTAGTGCTGTAACCTATTAGGGTTTTCTCCATAACGTCCATCAGTAGGACGGCGACATGGCTGCACATAAGCACTACTCATAGGCTCAGGACCTATTGAGCGAAGAAATGTCATAGGATGAAATGTGCCTGCACCTACTTCTAAATCTAGTGGCTGTACGATCGCGCAGCCTTGTCTTGACCAATAATCTTGCAATTGCAAAATTAACCCTTGGAAGGTTTTTACATTAAACGTACTCATGGTTGCCCGTACTATCGTTCTATTAAAATTACACTAGTATAACGTTTGACGTTATTTTAGCCTAGCATCTGTATTGTTTTTTTGAGTTTTTACTCAAATTTTTATTATGTTTTAAAACAAAAAACCCGAACTTATGATGTCCGGGTGTTTTAATTCACTTAATGGTAACTATATATCTAAGTTTGCCACTTTCAATGCATTCTCTTCAATGAATGCTCTGCGTGGCTCAACATGGTCACCCATTAATGTAGTGAATAATTGGTCCGCAGCAATTGCATCTTCAATTGTTACTTGTAGCATACGACGAGTATTCGGATCCATTGTTGTTTCCCATAATTGATCCGGATTCATTTCCCCTAGCCCTTTATAACGCTGTATATATTGTCCACGTTTAGATTCAGCCATTAACCAATTTAATGCTTCTTCAAAAGAGTCTACAGGTTTTATTTTTTCACCTCGTTTAACATAAGCACCTTCTTCCATTAAACCATTTATAGCTTTATTTAAACTATTTATGGCAGCAAATTCTTTTGATTGAATAAAGTCATAACTACAATTATATACTTTATCAATACCATGTTGTCTTACATTAAAGCTTGCAAAATAGATATTTCTTTCACTATCGTGTTTTACACTTCCTGAATATATAGACCCATTTCCGTCTTGGTTTTGAAGTTGATCAATTATTTCATTTGTCCATTCTTCAACTTTTGATTTATTTGAAAAATCTTCCGGAGTAATAGTTAATCCATATATCATTTTCTCTAAAATATCGGAAGGAATTTGACGTGATACGCGTTTAATCATTGCTTTTGTGTCACGGTACTGGTTCACCAACTTCTCTAAAGATACATCTGAAATAGCAGGTGCTGATTCATTTACATGTATCTCAGCAGTCTCTAGGGCCAGAGTTGTTAGATACTCTGTTAAGCCTTCATCATCTTTTATATAACGCTCTTGCTTGCCTTTTTTAACTTTATACAATGGCGGTTGTGCTATATACACATAACCCCTTTCCATAATTTCTGGCATTTGGCGATAAAAGAATGTAAGCAGCAATGTACGTATATGTGAACCATCCACATCAGCATCGGTCATGATAATAATACTATGATACCTTAACTTATCCGGATTATATTCATCTCGCCCAATTCCACAACCTAATGCAGTAATTAATGTTCCTACTTCTTGTGAAGATATCATTTTATCAAAACGTGCTTTTTCAACGTTTAATATTTTACCTTTAAGCGGTAATATTGCCTGATTTTTACGATTACGTCCCTGCTTGGCTGAACCGCCAGCAGAGTCCCCTTCCACAATATATAATTCAGATAATGCAGGATCTTTTTCCTGACAATCTGCAAGTTTACCTGGTAGCCCAGCAATATCTAAAGCGCCTTTACGCCTTGTCATTTCACGAGCTTTACGTGCAGCTTCACGAGCTCTAGCAGCATCAACTATTTTCATAATTATGGTGCGCGCTACAGCTGGTTTTTCCAGAAGATATTCACCTAGCTTTTCACCCATGGCTTGCTCAACAGCTGTTTTGACTTCAGATGAAACTAGTTTATCTTTAGTTTGAGATGAAAACTTTGGATCAGGTACTTTAACTGAAATAACAGCAGTTAATCCTTCACGGGCATCATCACCAGAAGCACTAGTTTCTGTTGTTCCACCTTTTTTCGTCTTATTTAAACCTTCTTTTATCATGTAGCTATTAAGTGTTCTTGTTAACGCTGTTCTAAAACCACTTAAATGTGTTCCACCATCTTTCTGAGGTATATTGTTAGTAAAGCAATGAATATTTTCTTGAAATCCATCATTCCATTGCATTGCGACCTCAACAACAATGCCATCTTCTCGAGCTAAATCAAAATAAAATATTTCTTCATTTACAGGGGTTTTATTTGTATTTAGATAATCAACAAAGGCTTGTATACCACCATCAAAATGAAAGTGATCTTCTTTTCCTTCTTCTCTTTCATCTATCAAGCGAATTGAGACACCTGAGTTCAAAAATGATAACTCACGAATTCTTTTTACTAACAAGTCATAATGAAATAAAACATCTGAAAACGTTTCCTCACTTGGCCAAAAGCGAACTTCTGTACCTGTTTTATCACTTTCACCTATAATTTTCAGTGGCTCTTGAGGCTCACCCACATGATAAATTTGTTCGTATAATTTACCTTCTCGGCGTATATTAAGTTTTAATTTACTACTTAATGCATTAACAACCGATATACCAACTCCATGCAAACCACCAGATACTTTATATCCTGAGTCTTCTCCACCAAACTTACCCCCAGCATGTAAAACTGTCATAATAACTTCAGCAGCTGAAACACCTTCTTCAGGATGTAACTCGGTAGGAATACCACGTCCATCATCTCTTACAGAAACTGAACCATCTAAGTGAATTTTAACTACTATATCACTACAGTGACCAGCTAAGGCCTCATCGATTGAGTTATCTAAAACCTCAAAAACCATATGATGTAAACCAGTACCATCGTCTGTATCACCAATATACATACCTGGACGTTTTCTTACTGCATCAAGACCTTTAAGTACTTTAATACTAGCCGAGTCATATTCATTTTCTATTGTCATAGCATTTAGCCTACTTACTTATTGCTGAAATTCTTCCATGTTCCACGTGAAACATATAATAATTATTATCTTTTGGAATAATAGGTTCCAAAGCCTGTTCATCAATTGCCGTTATGAATAGCTGACAATTAAGTTCCTTAATTGACTGAAAGAAAGCATTTCTAGAATTTGCATCTAGTTCAGCTCCTATATCATCAATTAATAAAATTGGTTTTACTCGTTTAACTTGACCTATTAATTTTGCTTGCGCAAAAGTTAAAGCCAGTAAAAACAACTTTTGTTGACCTCTTGATAAAAAAGTTTCAATTGCTACGCCTTTGTATTGAAATCTGACATCAAATCGTTGAGCGCCAAATAAGCTATGCCCTTTTTCATATTCTCTTTCTTTATTTTGGTTTAATATATCAAGCAACGATTTTTTACTATTCCAACCTTGTAAATACATGACATTTATTTCGTTTTGAAATTCCGGAAGTAAAATTGTTAACCACTTATCTAGCTCTTTTTTTAAATCTTTCAGATATTCATTTCTTAACGAAGCAATATTAATACAAGTTTGGCAGAAAGAATTTGTCCAGTAGTCAAATTGCTGCCCAATTAATTGATTTTTTAAGCATGCATTTCTTTGTTTTAAAACCTGGGTAAACTCTTTCCATTGTTCTGAAAATTTATGTTTCACGTGAAACATGCCTAAATCAACAAATCGTCTTCTTTCTCTAGGTCCTCCAAAAAAAATTTTAAAACTCTCTGGCGTAATAATCTGAACAGCAATATTTTGAGCAAGTTCTGAAAATTTATTATGACGTAAGCCATCAATTTTAATTTCCGATAAACCTGTAGCAGTATCTCTTAATAACCCCAATCTTTTATTATTACTATCAATAACACTAACAATAAAATTAGTATGCTTAAATGTAACAACATTATCTATTTTGGCAGTACGAAACGATTTACCATGGCCAAGAAAGAAAATAGATTCTAATAAACTACTTTTTCCACTACCGTTTTGCCCGATAAAAAAATTGAAATCAGAATGAAACGTTGTAGATACATTCTCTAAATTTCTAAAATTGTTGGTCGTTAATTTTACTATACTCATTCATTATAAACGCATAGGCATAACAACGTATAAAGCTTCTCCTGAATCCTCACCTTCTATTACTACGGAACTATTGGCATCAGCTAATGTAAATTTAACTTCAGAATCTTTAATAGCACTTAAAACATCTAGAACATAATTAACATTAAAACCAATTTCGACTTCTTCATAAGGAAAATCTATTTCTAATATTTCTTCAGCTTGCTCTTGTTCTGGATTATTAGCAGTAATTTTTAAATCTGTATTTGAAAAATTTAAACGTACACCTTTAAATTTTTCATTGGATAAAATTGATGCTCTGGAAAGAAGTTGTCGTAAATTTTCTTTATTTGTATGAAGAAATTTATCTCCATTACGTGGTAACACCCTACGATAGTCAGGGAAGCGACCATCGACCAATTTACTAGTAAAAGAAAATTCTGAGTCAATTATGCGAATATGGTTAGAACCTAAATAAACTTGAATTTCTTCATCTACAGGGTCCAGTAAACGAATTATTTCTAAAATACCCTTACGAGGTACAATAACTTGTCGAGTGGGTAAAGTAAGAGATTCATTATTAATTTTACAAATAGCTAATCTATGTCCATCGGTAGCAACAGATCTGATTTCAGAACCTTCCGTTTCAATAGACATTCCATTTAAGTAATACCTAACATCTTGATTAGCCATTGAAAAATGAGTGCTTTCTATCAAACGTAGTAACTCAGATTTTAATAATTTAAATTCAACATCACCTTTCCATTCTTCTATATTAGGAAAATCTGCTGCTGATAGAGTTGATAATGAGTATTTACTTCTGTTTGATGTAATTTTTATAACATCGTTATCAGTTTCGAATGTGATTAGTGCCCCATCGGGTAAACCTTTACAAATGTCTAATAGTTTACGCGCTGGTACAGTTATTTTACCGTTCTCACCTTGATTATCAATTACAGCATAAGATACCATTTCAAGCTCTAAATCTGTAGCTATTAACGTAAGTGACTGTTCACTAACATCCAATAATATATTACCAAGAATGGGTAATGTACTTTTCCGCTCTACCGCACCAGAAACAAGTAATAACGGCTTTAGTAATAATTCTCTATTCAATGAAAACTTCATGTTAAACCTATTTGAATATGCCTTTTAAACTATGATGAAAGTGTTCTTGTTAAATTGGAATAATCTTCTTTTATATCAAGAGATTCTTCTCGTAATGTTTTAATTTTTCTGCAAGCATGCAATACAGTTGTATGATCTCTGCCACCAAACGCTTCACCTATTTCAGGCAAACTATGATTAGTTAGCTCTTTTGATAATGCCATAGCAACTTGTCTTGGTCGAGCAACAGACCTATTTCTCCGTTTAGAAAGTAAGTCAGAAACTTTAATTTTATAATATTCTGCTACTGTACGTTGAATATTATCTATAGTCACTAGTTTATCTTGCAAAGCAAGTAAATCTCTTAGAGCTTCTTTAACGAATTCAATGGTAATGGCTCTTCCAGTAAAATTTGCATTGGCAATAACTCGATTCAATGCCCCTTCTAACTCTCTGACATTAGAGCGTAAACGTTTGGCAATAAAAAAAGCAACTTCATCGGCTAAATTAATATGACTTTCTTGAGCCTTTCTTTTGAGAATAGCAACACGAGTTTCGAGTTCAGGCGGTTCTATAGCAATAGTTAACCCCCAACCAAAACGAGACTTTAGGCGATCTTCAACGCCATCAATTTCCTTAGGATATCGATCACTCGTTAATATAATTTGTTGGTTACCTTCAAGAAGTGCGTTAAAAGTGTGGAAAAACTCTTCTTGTGTACGCTCTTTGTTAGCAAAAAATTGAATATCATCTATAAGCAAAGCATCAACAGAACGATAATACTGCTTGAATTTTTCTATAGCGTTATTTTGTAAAGCTTTAACCATATCTTGAACAAAACGCTCAGAATGCATGTAAGCAATTTTTGCATTAGGTTTATTCAATAAAATACCATTTCCAACAGCATGTAATAGATGTGTTTTACCTAACCCTGTACCACCATAAATAAATAATGGATTATAGGCATTACCCGGATTGTCCGAAACTTGTGAAGCAGCCGCACGAGCTAATTGATTAGACTTACCTTCAACGAAATTTTCAAAGGTATACTTTCCTCGGACATTAGTCGTTTTAGGTAAATTTGATTCTGGTTCTGATTTAGATTTATTTGATGGTGCGAACATTGAAGATGCGCTAATTTTATCAATAATAGGTTTGTTATTTGGAATACTGCCTACATCGAAGCGCAATAATGGTGGATTACCACCTTCATCTAAAGAAACAAGTTCATTAATTCTATTGACATATTTATCTCTAACCCAATCAAGTACAAAACGATTAGGCGCGTATAAGGTCATAATATTATCGGTGATCACACATTGAAGAGGACGAATCCACATACTGAATTGCTGCGCGGGCAACTCTTCTTGCAAAATAGAAAGGCAACGTTGCCAAAGTGAGTGATCCAAGTAAAAGCTCCTAGCAACAACACTACATTGACCAAAAATCTGAAAAGAGGAGTAGGTTGAAGATATATTATTATTCTTTAATTTATCTATTATCCCTTTAGTTATCCACAACTTCAATATTGACATTTAAAATAGAGACAATTTGTACCAATTATTTTAATATAACCCCGTATTTAATGGCATAAAATAATCTAACCAATAATAAAAAATACAATAAAAAACTCAAAAACAACCATAAAAGTACGAATATAATTAAATTAAGGCCAAATAAAATTATTTTTTGTTAAAAAACTGTGGATATAAAAAGATCCTTCAGGATCGTAAAGTGATCTTTGTTATAAATAAAACGGATATTATATTGACAAATGTTACCTCTCTATGTAATATTCGCCCTCTTTTTTAGACCAGTATGCTCAAAATGGCTGTTTTGCCTGGGCAACAACAACCGACGGATTAGCGTAATGAAAAGAACATTTCAACCTAGTGTATTAAAGCGTAAGCGCAACCATGGCTTTCGTGCTCGTATGGCTACTAAAAACGGCCGTGCTGTAATTGCACGTCGTCGTGCAAAAGGTCGTGCAAGACTTAGTGCATAATTTCTTTACTTAAGATTTAAGTAAATGAAATCAGTAGCCAACAAGGTTACTAATAAATTTAATCGGGAGTCACGTTTGTTGACTCCCGATCATTTCAAAGCTGTATTTTCTAATGCTACACGTTTTAGTTCAAAGCACTTTACCATTCTAATAACCAAAAATACTGATAACAATAACCGTCTAGGTTTAGCTATTGCTAAAAAAAGAGTTAAATTAGCTGTTCAACGTAATAGAATAAAACGCCTTACTCGTGAAAGCTTTAGATTAAATCAGACAACAATTCCTCACATTGATATTGTAGTTATGGTTAAATCAGGTATTGATAAACTTGAAAACCACGAAATCAATCACCAATTAGATAAAATATGGCAAAAAATAAATCAGCGTTACAAACGTTAGCGATTGCCATTATAAAAAGCTACCAACGCTTTATTAGCCCTCTACTTGGCAATAATTGTAGATTTAATCCAACATGCTCATTTTATGCTATTGAAGCAATAAATCGCTTCGGTGTAATAAAAGGGACTTGGTTAGCAGGCAAACGTATACTAAAATGCCACCCACTTAATGAGGGCGGTGATGATCCCGTTCCACCAATAAAAAAAGAGAAGTAGCTTTATGGAATCTCAACGCAGTTTTCTTTTCATTGCACTAATGGTTGTAACATTTTTGTTATATCAGCAATGGCAAGTAGATAATACTCCAGTTCAACAATCAACTGAAGTAGTTAAAACCTCTGGCGAAAATAACACAGAAGCAAATAATAATGATTTTGTACCCGCCTCCAGTGCTGGTGAATTACCTGCTATTAAAGAAACAAAAACAACTGCTAACATAATCACTGTTACAACTGATGTATTAAAGTTAAAAATTAATACACAAGGTGGCGATATTGTTGAAGCAACTTTATTAAAGTATGAGACAGAACAAAATAGTGGAATACCATTTACTATAATGCAAAATGGTAATTTTAACTATGTAGCTCAAAGTGGCTTAACAGGGGCTCAAGGTATAGACCGAGTAGTTAAAGGTCGCCCTATTTATCAAGTTAATGCATCTGAATTTACATTAACAGATAATAACCCATTAGTTGTTAATTTGAATTACACCGCTGAAAATGGGTTAGTTGTTACTAAACGTTTTACCTTTGAACCAAATAGTTACAAAGTTAACTTAGATTATATCGTTAATAATAATGCAAGTACCGCTGCAAGTATTGAGTTATATGCCCAATTAAAACAATCAACTAATGTTGATAAAACAAGTGCATTAATTCCTACATATCGTGGTGCGGCATATTCAACAACCGAAGACCCTTATGAGAAGTATGACTTTGACGATATTGCTGATGCTAATTTAAACGTAGCAACCCAAGGTGGTTGGGTAGCAATGCTTCAACATTACTTTGTTACTTCATGGATTCCTAATAAAGATGATGTTAACCAACTTTATACAAGTTATACGCGCAATCAAGAAGCCGTTATTGGCTTTAAATCACCAGCCATAATAATTGAACCTAATAACGAAGCAATCGCATCTACGGCTTTTTATGTGGGCCCTAAGAATCAAGAAAAACTAGCTGAAATTGCGAAAAGTTTAGAATTAACCGTCGATTTTGGTTTCTTATTCATGATCAGCCAACCATTACACTGGTTACTAATAATGATTCAATCATTTGTAGTTAACTGGGGCTTAGCCATTATTATAATTACAATTATTGTTAAAGGTTTAATGTATCCGCTTACGAAAGCTCAGTATACATCAATGGCAAAAATGCGAGCATTACAACCTAAAATGGCTCAACTTAAAGAGCGCTTTGGTGATGATAGACAAAAAATGTCGCAAGGAATGATGGAGCTTTACCGTAAAGAAAAAGTAAATCCTGCTGGGGGTTGTTTACCTTTGCTTATTCAAATGCCTATTTTCTTAGCTTTATATTGGGTATTTTTAGAAAGTGTTGAACTACGCCATGCTACATTTGGTTTATGGCTACAAGATCTGTCATCAAAAGATCCTTATTTTATTCTCCCTGTATTAATGGGTGTCAGTATGTTTATCATGCAAAAAATGCAGCCGATGACCGTACAAGATCCAATGCAGCAAAAAATCATGCAATATATGCCAGTTATGTTTACTATATTCTTTTTCTGGTTCCCTTCAGGCTTAGTATTGTATTGGTTAGTCAGTAATATTATTTCAATAATTCAAATGAAAATAATATTCTCAGGTTTAGAGAAAAAAGCAGGAAAAAAGATTGAGAGTAAATAAAGTTTACTAAAATAAAAAGCGACTTAGGTCGCTTTTTTTATGTCTAATAAGCATATAAATATAAGTGAGCTACCACCCTAAAGTTTTAACGTTTATAATTAAAATTCTTTTAACTATTAAAAACACGTTGAATATTACATGAATGACCAAGTTACACCTTTTTCTGATAAAGAAACTATAGCAGCACAAGCAACAGCGCCAGGAAGAGGTGGAGTTGGAATTATTAGAATTTCTGGTCCAGAAGTAATCAATGTTGCACAAGTTATTCTTGGAAAGTTACCAGAATTACGTAAGGCTGAATATCTAACTTTTCACGACTTAAACAAACAACCACTAGATCAAGGGATTGCCTTATATTTTAAAGGACCAAACTCTTTTACCGGAGAAGATATTCTTGAATTACAAGGTCATGGTGGCCCTGTTATTTTAGATATGCTGTTAAAAGAAATATTATCATTACCTAGAGTAAGAATGGCAAATCCAGGAGAGTTTAGTGAACAAGCTTTTTTAAATGACAAACTCGATTTAACTCAAGCAGAAGCAATTGCTGATCTAATCAATTCTAGCTCCGAACAAGCAGCTCGTTGTGCCTTACATTCCCTGAAAGGTGAGTTTTCAAGTTTAATCAATAAAATGGTTGAAGATACCATTCATTTGAGGATGTATGTTGAAGCATCTATTGATTTTCCTGAAGAAGAAATTGATTTCTTAGCTGATAAAAAAATAATAACTGATTTAAAAGTAATAATTAACCAAGTTGAAACTGTTCAGAAGCAAGCTCAACAAGGAGCAATTATTAGAGAAGGAATGCGAGTCGTTATCGCAGGTAGGCCTAATGCAGGTAAATCAAGCCTATTAAACGCGCTCAGTGGACGTGAGAGCGCTATTGTGACTGATATTGAAGGAACAACAAGAGATGTTTTGTCAGAACAAATACATATTGATGGAATGCCATTACATATAATCGATACAGCAGGATTAAGAGAAAGTGCTGACAAGGTAGAGCAAATAGGTATTGAACGCGCTTGGCAAGAAATTAATCAAGCCGACCGTGTATTACTCATGGTTGACTCAAGCAAAGAACAAACAGAAACTTTAACTGAAATTTGGCCTGAGTTTTTTGAAAAATTACCGAAAAATATAGGATTAACTGTAGTTAAAAATAAAGCCGATATTAGCGAAAGAGTTACAGGGTTAACAACAGAAAATAAAATACCCACTATTACATTATCGGCTAAAACAGGCGATGGAGTTGAGCAGCTAAAAGAACACCTAAAAGCTATCATGGGTTATCAAGGTAGTAATGAAGGCGGCTTTATGGCAAGACGCAGACATTTAGCGGCACTAGAATCGGCTTATCAACATTTAATAACAGGTTTAGATCAACTTGAATCTTTTGTAGCAGGAGAAATACTAGCTGAAGAGCTCCGATTATGTCAGCAAGAACTTAATAAGATCACAGGTGAATTTACAAACGATGATCTACTTGGTCAGATATTTTCATCATTTTGTATTGGAAAATAATTGGTAATTAGTTACTTTCCAGTTAAGGTTATAACAACTAGAATTTTTACCATTGTAGATAAAAAATATAATCTGATCACTGTCTTGAGTATAACGAAGATGACAATAATCAGCATTTATATTATTGCTTTCGATTAATTAAAAATCTTCATCACTATCAATGTAAAACCATTCTTATTCGTTAATGTATTAATTTCCAAATTAAAGCAGCCAACGTTAATATAATTATAGACAGACTATAACACTTTCAAAAAGGTTCAATTAATGGCTAATATCCAAATAATAGTTGGCAGTATGTTAGGTGGCACTGAATATGTTGCAGAAGCATGTCAGGAGGCACTTAATGATCTAAATATTCAATCAGATCTACATTTTCAACCTAATTTCTTAGAAATTTTACATAAAGGTACCACTTGGCTTATTTGTACTTCAACACACGGAGCGGGTGATTATCCAGATAATATACAAGCTTTCGTAAAAGAGTTAGAAAGTAGTAAAGACGATCTATCTTCAATTAATTTTTGGGTTATTGGTACAGGAGATAGCAGTTATGATACATATTGTTATGCGGCTAAAAATATATCAAACTTATTAAAATCAAAGGGTTGCAGTGAAATAATAGAATTAAAAACTCTTAATATTCTAGATGAAGAAGATCCTGAAGAAATTGCTCAACAATGGATATCATTTAATAAAGATCTTTTAATACAGAGTTAACAACTAGTTATTCACAAAAAAATAGTTTAAAAATAACTTTTGTGGATAACTATAAGGATAAGCTATTAATTAATAGTTATTATTCAGTTGACAGTATTTATTTAAAATATCACTGTGGATAAAAGGCCCTTTTGATCATAGCTTTTCCTATAAGAGATCAAAGTTTGATCACAGTATTAGATGTGTACTAACATTATGAAATACATATAAATAAATTACTTATCAACAGAAAAGCAATTTACTAATAATAAGTAATAATAAGATCTTTAAATAGATCTTATATATTATTAAAGGATCCTAAGATGATCTTTTATTTAAAATGATCATTCCCCTAATCGATAAAAACAGTTAAAATACGTGCCCTTTTATTTTTAAATACTTTTAACAAAGGTTGTTAATCAATGTGGTATCAAGAGTCTTATGACGTTATTGTTGTTGGTGGTGGTCACGCAGGTACAGAAGCTGCTTTAGCCTCAGCACGTATGGGCTGTAAAACATTATTGCTTACCCATAATATTGATACTTTAGGCCAAATGTCATGTAATCCAGCCATAGGCGGAATAGGAAAAGGACATCTAGTAAAAGAAATAGATGCTTTGGGCGGATTGATGGCTACAGCAATTGATCATTCAGCTATCCAATTTAGAACATTAAATGCGAGTAAAGGTCCTGCTGTACGGGCAACTAGAGCTCAAGCTGATCGCGTGCTATATCGTTCATTTGTAAGAAGTTATTTAGAAAATCAAGAAAATTTAACCATATTTCAACAACCATGCGACGATCTTATTTTAGAAAACGATCGGGTCATTGGTGTATCAACGCAAATGGGTTTAAAATTTAAAGCTCACTCAGTTGTATTAACCGTAGGAACGTTCTTAGCAGGCCAAATACATATAGGTTTGAATAACTATCAAGGTGGTAGAGCAGGAGATCCTGCAAGTGTTAACTTAGCAAATAAATTGCGTGATATGCCATTTAGAATGGATCGTCTGAAAACGGGTACACCGCCAAGACTTGATGCTAGAAGTCTTGATTTTTCTCAAATGGAAGAACAACCTGGTGATGATCCTCGTCCAGTATTTTCATTTATGGGATCACGGGAAGATCACCCTAAACAAATCTCATGTTATATCACTCATACCAATAGTAATACTCACGATATAATTCGTAATGGATTAGATCGTTCTCCTATGTATACAGGCGTTATCGAAGGTATTGGACCAAGATATTGTCCTTCAATTGAAGATAAAATAATGCGTTTTGCTGATAAAGAAACGCATCAAATATTTGTAGAGCCTGAAGGTTTAACAACGCATGAAATTTACCCTAATGGAATTTCAACTAGTCTTCCTTTTGATGTCCAAATGAACTTAGTCCGATCAATTAAAGGTTTTGAAAATGCACATATAACCCGCCCTGGTTATGCTATTGAATATGATTTTTTTGATCCAAGAGATTTAAAACAAACGCTTGAAAGTAAGTTTATCGAAAATTTATATTTTGCAGGCCAAATAAATGGCACTACTGGCTATGAAGAAGCTGGGGCCCAAGGATTAATTGCAGCAACTAATGCTGCAGCGAAAGTTCAAGGTAAAGATCAATTAATATTAGGTAGAGATCAAGCTTATATGGGAGTTCTCATTGATGATTTATCAACGCTTGGTACGAAAGAACCTTATAGAATGTTTACCTCAAGAGCTGAGTATCGTTTATTATTACGTGAAGATAATGCTGATATTCGTTTAACAGAAATTGGTTATAAACTTGGTTTAGTTGATGAAAAACGTTGGGCTAGGTTTAATGAAAAAATGGAAAGTGTCGAATTAGAACGCCAACGTTTAAAATCAACATGGATCCAAAAAGATCATAAAGCCGTTGAACAAATTAATGCCTTAGTTAAGTCATCAATCACGAAAGAAAATAGTCTTGAAGATTTATTAAGACGTCCTGAAGTACGTTACGAAGACTTAATGAAAATAGAAGGATTAGGCCCAGCACTAACAGATGTTCAAGCCTCTGAACAAATTGAAATACAAATAAAATACGCTGGTTATATTGAAAGACAGTTAGATGATATAGCAAAGAAAAAGCGCAATGAAGATACTTTAATACCTTCTGATTTTAAATATGACCAAATATCAGGGCTTTCAAATGAAGTCGTGGCAAAATTGACCGAAGCAAAACCTGAAACTATTGGTAAAGCATCACGTATATCAGGTATAACTCCTGCTGCAGTATCATTACTATTAGTTTATTTAAAAAAACATGGTTTATTACGTAAATCAGCTTAATCATACATTGTTCAGGTAAACAAATGTCATTACAAGATCAATTAATTGGATTGTTAGATCAATCAAGTCTTAAATTAACAGATAAAAAAATTTCGCAATTAATACAATATGTTGAGATGTTAATAAAATGGAATAAGGCTTATAATTTAACATCTGTTAGAGATCCAAGTGATATGCTAGTTAAGCACATAATGGATAGTTTAATGGTAGGTCAGTACATAAAAGGTAATCGATTTATTGATGTGGGTACAGGCCCTGGTTTACCAGGAATTCCATTAGCTATTTTATACCCTGAAAAAGAATTTACTTTACTCGATAGTTTAGGTAAAAGAATTACTTTTTTACGACAAGTTGTATTTCAATTAAAACTTGATAATGTATCTCCTGCTTTAAGTAGAGTTGAAAAATTTCTACCGGAACAGTTATTTGATGGTGTACTGAGTCGTGCATTTGCTTCTTTAAACGATATGGTTAGCTGGTGTAAACATTTACCAGCAAACGAAAATGGAAGATTTTATGCGTTAAAAGGGCAATATCCAGAAAGTGAATTGTCTAAATTACCTGATGATATAGAATTAGTAACAAGTTATTCTATTGTTGTGCCACAACTTCAGGGTGAAAGGCATTTAATAGAGCTTAAAAAAATCTAACAACAATAATAAGGTTTGAGGTGCTAGTGGGAAAAATAATCGCAGTTGCCAACCAGAAAGGTGGAGTAGGCAAAACAACTACCGCTGTTAATTTAGCGGCATCTTTAGCCGCAACCAAACGTAAAGTATTGTTGATAGATTTAGATCCTCAAGGTAATGCAACTATGGGGAGTGGAATAGATAAATATGAAGTTCCTGCCACTTGTTATGAATTACTTGTAGAAGAAAAACCGTTTGAACAAGTTGTTTGTAAAGATACTAGCGGTATTTATGATTTAATTGCTGCAAATTCAGATTTAACAGCCGCAGAAATTAAGTTAATGGAAGTCTATGCTAGAGAACAACGCTTAAAAAAAGCATTATCTCCTGTTATTAACCAATACGACTTTATTATCATTGATTGCCCCCCTTCTTTAAATACCTTAACTGTTAATGCTATGACTGCGGCAGATTCTGTACTTGTTCCAATGCAATGTGAATATTATGCATTAGAAGGGCTTACTGCATTAATGGATACCATTTCTCAATTAACTTCTGTCGTAAATGGTGATTTACATATTGAGGGAATATTAAGAACTATGTACGATCCTCGAAATCGTTTAGCTAATGATGTGTCAGAACAACTTAAACGACATTTTGGCGATAAAGTTTATCGTACTGTTATTCCAAGGAATGTAAGACTTGCCGAAGCGCCTAGTTTTGGAGCACCAGTTATGTACTATGATAAATCATCAACAGGCGCTAAAGCTTATTTAGCATTAGCGGGTGAAGTACTTAGAAAAACAGAACAAGAAAAGAAAAATAAAAAACAAGCAGAATTACCAATTCAGCAAGGAAAAATATGAGCCCGACAAAACGTAGAGGCCTAGGTAGAGGCTTAGATGCATTATTAACTAATGCCCCAAATAAAGAAGCTGAAAATGGTGATTCAACACCAACAACACATACTGATACAAGTGAACTACAAAAACTTCCTATAGAACAGCTATCACCTGGCAAATATCAACCGCGAAAAGATATGTCTCCAGATGCTTTAGAAGAATTATCATCTTCAATAAAGTCCCAAGGAATTATTCAACCTATTGTTGTTCGTCCGATAGGTAAAGACAGTTATGAAATTATTGCTGGTGAACGTCGATGGCGTGCAGCACAGTTAGCCGAATTAGACTTAGTACCTTGTTTGATAAAAGAAGTACCCGATGAAGCTGCTGTTGCAATTGCATTAATTGAAAACATTCAACGTGAAGATCTTAACGCAATGGAAGAAGCTGTTGCATTAGAGCGCTTATTAACTGAATTTGAGTTAACGCATCAAGAAGTTGCCGATGCTGTAGGAAAATCACGGACAACTGTCACCAATATTTTACGATTAAATAACTTAAACTCTGATGTTAAAACATTACTAGAACATGGTGATATTGATATGGGCCATGCACGTGCCCTACTAGCATTAGAAAATGATTTACAAACAACAACAGCACGTACTGTTGCAGCTAAAGAATTAACAGTACGGGAAACAGAAGCGTTAATTAAAAAAATTCAACAACCAGAAAAACCTAAAGTAGAAGTTGAAAAAGATCCCGATACTAAATCACTTGAACAGAACTTATCAGAAAAAATAGGATCACAAGTAACAATTAAACATAGCAAAAAAGGTAAAGGTACCTTAGTTATTTCATATGCAAATTTAGAGGAATTAGATGGTATTATCTCTAAAATAAATTAAAATATTTTATACATTTAGTTATATATATTTTATTGATAATAACTATTAGCACAAAAATAGGGCGTTACTGCCCTATTTTCTTGCAATAAAAGACAAGTTAAGTATACTTGCGCAAACTTTTAAAACCTGTTTTTTATTAGCATATATGAATAATAAATTAGCAACGGTAGGGCGAAAAATAGCACTTACACAAATATTATTCACTACTGTTTTAATGTTGCTAATAACACTGATGGTTTATTTTATTTGGGGTGCAAATTATGCAAAATCAGCCTTTGTTGGCGGCATAATAGCAATAATACCCAATATTATTTTTGCCTTTAAAGCATTTAAATATGCGGGCGCGCAGTCAGCTAGAAAGGTGATGGAATCTTTTTATAGTGGTGTAAAAATTAAAATGTTATATACAGCGCTTTTATTTGCGTTAGCTTTTAAGTTTTTAGTTATTACACCCGTAGCGCTTTTAAGTACATATTGCGTAGTCGTGTTTTTACCACTACTACTTCCGGCTGTTTTAAGAGAACATTAAACGTCGGTATAAAAAATTTATAAACTTTAACTTTTGGGAAAAGAAAATGGCAGAAGAAGTTACTCTCTCAGGCCATATTCAGCATCATTTAACTAATGCAAAAATGTGTTCAACTGACAGCGGTTTAGCATTTAATAAAGCATGTAGTGATAGTGGTTTCTGGACATGGCATATAGATACCCTTGCATGGTCAATAGGTTTGGGGCTTTTATTCTTATGGATATTCCGCAGAGCAGCAAACAAAGCAACAATTGGTGTTCCTGGTAAATTTCAATGTTTTATTGAAATGATTATTGATTTTGTTGGCGATAACGTTAATAAAACTTTCCAAGGTAAAAGCACATTAATTGCTCCATTAGCGCTAACAATATTTGTTTGGGTGTTTTTGATGAACTTAATGGACTTAATTCCTGTTGATTTCTTGCCTGCGTTTGCTGGGTTTGTAGGTGAAACCGCTTTTGGTATGGACTCTCATGATGTTTATATGAAAATCGTACCAACGACAGATATTAACCTTACAGCAGCTTTAGCTGTAGGTGTGTTTTTATTGATGGTTGGTTATTCGATCAAAATTAAAGGACTTAGTGGTTTCATTAAAGAGCTTACGTTGCACCCTTTTAGCACAGATAACAAACTTGCAATGGTCTTTTTAATTCCTTGTAACCTACTACTTGAAACTATTGCATTGATTGCTAAACCTTTTTCATTAGCATTGCGTTTATTTGGTAACTTATATGCCGGTGAATTAATATTTATCCTAATCGGCGCGGTGGGTCTAATGCAACTACCGTTACATTTTGTTTGGGCTGTTTTCCATATATTAGTAATTGTACTTCAAGCATTTGTATTTATGATGCTAACAATTGTTTACTTAAGTATGGCTAGTTCAGACAATCATTAATTTTTAACTTTAACTTAAACTTTGTAATTAAAACTTTGGAGAAACAAAATGGAACAACTTTTAACAATGCCAGAAGCAATTAAGTTTATTGCTGTTGCTTTACTAATCGGTTTTGGTGCTATTGGTACTGCTATTGGTTTTGGTAGCATGGGTGGTAAATTCTTGGAAGCGTGTGCACGTCAACCAGAATTAGCACCTTCACTACAAGTAAAAATGTTCATTCTAGCTGGTCTAATCGATGCTGTAGCAATGATCGGTGTTGGTATCGCGATGGTATTATTGTTTGTACTTTAATTCCATTCTTTGAACAGCTTACTATTAAGGAGGAGCGGTTGTGAGTATAAACGCCACTCTAATTGGTGAATTAATAGCTTTTATCGTTTTTGTTTGGTTCTGCATGAAATTTGTGTGGCCACCACTAAACGACGCTATTGAAGCTCGCCAGAAAAAAATCATAGATGGTTTAGCTGCTTCAGATCGTGCTGCTAAAGACTTAGAGCTTGCTCAAGAAAAAGCCACGGCTCAACTAAAAGAAGCGAAAGCAGAGGCGGCAGGTATTGTTGATGCTGCTAAAAAGCGTGAAGCTAAAATAGTTGAAGAAGCTGCAGAAAAAGCTGAAGCAGAAAAAGCGAAAATTATCGCTGCTGGCTATGCAGAAATAGAGAATGAACGTAATCAAGTTAAAGAAGAGCTTCGTAAACAAGTTGCTGTTCTTGCTATAGCTGGTGCAGAGAGAATTCTCGAACGTTCAATTGATGCCGCTGAACATAGCGACATTTTAGATAAACTTGTAGCTGAACTTTAAGAGGGGATAGAGCTATGTCTGAATTGACAACCGTCGCTCGTCCCTACGCTAGAGCAGCGTTCGATTATGCTGTTGAAGCTAATGCACTTGATAGCTGGCATGAAATGCTAGTATTTGCTGCGGAAGTTTCAAAAGATGTCACCATCAAAGAATATATTATTGGTGGAGCATCAGTTGAACAAGCAACTGACATTTTTTTGAAAGTTTGTGATGTGCAACTTAATAGTAACGGTCAAAACTTAATAAAAGTAATGGCCGAAAACGAACGTTTGTTGGTATTACCACAAGTGCTTACTTTATTTAGCGAATTAAAAGCTGAATATGAGAAAGAGATCACAGTGGATGTTACATCAGCTGTTAAGTTGAAAGTAGCCCAACAAAAAGTTATTAGCGCTGCGCTTGAAAAGCGTTTGGCTCGAAAAGTAAAGCTCAATTGTAATGTTGATAAAAACGTAGTTTCCGGTTTAGTTATTAAAGCTGGCGACATGGTGATAGATGGTTCAATTAGAGGTAAATTGAGCCGCTTAGCAACAACAATGCAATCTTAACGGGGAATAGAGCATGCAACTGAATTCCACTGAAATCGCTGAACTGATCAAAAATCGTATTGAACAGTTTGACGTAGTTAGTGAAGCTCGTAACGAAGGTACTATTGTTTCTGTAACAGATGGTATTATTCGTATCAATGGTCTTGCTGATGTAATGCAAGGCGAAATGATCGAACTTCCTGGCAACCGCTTCGCAATAGCGTTGAACCTAGACCGTGATTCGGTAGGTGCGGTAGTTATGGGTCCTTATGCGGATCTAGCTGAAGGCGTAAAAGTAAAAGGTACTGGTCGTATTTTAGAAGTACCAGTAGGACGTGGCTTATTAGGCCGTGTAGTAAACACTTTAGGTGAACCAATTGACGGTAAAGGACCAATCGAAAATGATGGTTTTGCACCAGTTGAAGTAGTTGCTCCTGGTGTTATCGATCGTAAATCAGTTGATGAGCCAGTACAAACTGGTATCAAATCAATTGATGCAATGATTCCAATTGGACGTGGTCAACGTGAACTTATCATTGGTGACCGTCAAATTGGTAAATCAGCGATCGCACTAGATGCAATTATTAACCAGAAAAACACAGGTATTAAGTGTGTGTACGTAGCAATCGGTCAGAAAGCTTCTACTGTTGCGAACTTAGTTCGTTCATTAGAAGAGCACGGCGCGTTAGATAATACTATCGTTGTTGTTGCTTCCGCTTCTGAAGCTGCAGCTTTACAGTACTTATCAGCTTACTCTGGTTGTACTATGGGTGAATACTTCCGTGACCGTGGTGAAGATGCACTAATTGTATATGATGATTTGTCTAAGCAAGCTGTTGCTTATCGTCAAATTTCATTACTTTTACGTCGTCCACCGGGCCGTGAAGCATACCCAGGTGATGTTTTCTATCTTCACAGTCGTTTATTAGAACGTGCTGCTCGTGTTAACGAAGCTTATGTTGAAAAATTCACTAACGGTGAAGTAAAAGGTAAAACAGGTTCTTTAACTGCATTACCAATTATTGAAACACAAGCAGGTGATGTATCAGCATTCGTACCAACAAACGTAATCTCAATTACCGATGGTCAGATTTTCTTAGAATCTAACTTATTTAACTCAGGTATTCGTCCTGCGGTTAATGCTGGTATTTCAGTTTCTCGTGTAGGTGGTGCAGCTCAAACGAAAATCATTAAGAAATTAGGTGGTGGTATTCGTTTAGCATTAGCACAATATGCTGAATTAGCAGCCTTTGCTCAATTTGCTTCTGACTTAGATGATGCGACTCGTGCTCAATTAGAGCATGGACAACGTGTAACTGAGTTAATGAAACAAAAGCAATACAGCCCATTGTCAATTGCTGAAACAGCAGTATCGTTATTTGCCGCAGAAAAAGGCTATTTAAATGATGTTGAAATTAACAAAGTAGTTGATTTTGAAGCAGCATTACGTACATACGTAAACAATGATCACGCTGAGTTGATGGCTACTATCAACGAAAAGGGTGACTATAATAAAGATATCGAGTCAGGTCTTTCGAAAGCAATAGAAGCTTTCAAAGCAACCCAAACTTGGTAATTAGTTAACCTTTTCGGGAGATATAGTCATGTCCGGCGCTAAAGAGATAAAATCGAAGATTGGAAGTGTACAAAATACACAGAAAATCACCAGCGCAATGGAAATGGTTGCAGCTAGTAAAATGCGCAAAGCGCAAGATAGCATGGCTGCCTCTCGTCCATACGCTGAAAATATGCGAAATGTGATCGGTCACATCGCGCTAGGTAATTTAGAATTCCGTCACCCTTATATGGTTGAACGTGAAGCTAAGCGCGTAGGTTATATTGTTGTCTCAACAGACCGAGGTTTGTGTGGTGGTTTAAATATTAATTTATTTAAACAGGTACTTGCTGATGCTGGTAAACAGCAAGCAGCTGGCGCTCAAGTTGAATTTGCCGTAGTAGGCTCTAAAGCTACAGCCTTTTTCAATAATATGGGGGCTAAAGTCGTATCACAAATTTCAGGATTAGGTGATAACCCTTCACTTACTGATTTAATTGGTAGTGTTCGTGTTATGTTAGATGCCTATGATAATGAAGAGATAGACAGGTTGTACATCGTATATAATAAATTTGTAAATACGATGACGCAAAAACCGACAATCGATCAACTTTTACCTTTGCCTAAGTCAGATGATGACGCTTATAAGCATCGCTGGGATTATTTATACGAACCAGATGCTCAAGAAATTCTTGAGCAAATATTAGTTCGATATACAGAATCTCAAGTATATCAAGGTGTGGTTGAAAATCTCGCATGTGAACAGGCTGCTCGTATGGTTGCAATGAAAGCTGCAACTGATAATGCGGGTGACTTAATTGATGATTTACAATTGATATATAACAAAGCTCGCCAAGCAAGTATTACTCAAGAATTGAGTGAGATTTGTGCAGGTGCAGCAGCGGTATAAGCAAAGGTTCTTTGTTTATTTTAACAGTAAATAAGAGCACAGATTAGAGGATTAAACATGAGTACAGGTAAAGTCGTCCAAATCATTGGCGCAGTTGTGGATGTAGAATTCCCACAAAATGCTGTACCTCAGGTATATGACGCATTAAATATAACCGAAGGTGACCTAAGTGGCTTAGTACTAGAAGTACAACAGCAATTAGGTGGTGGCGTAGTTCGTACTATCGCTATGGGATCTTCAGATGGTTTGCGTCGTGGTCTGAACGTAGTAAACACAGGTGATAATATTCAAGTTCCAGTAGGTACTGCAACTTTGGGTCGTATCATGAATGTATTGGGTGAGCCTATCGATGAAGCGGGCCCAATCGGTGAAGAAGAAAAATGGTCAATTCATCGCGCGGCACCAGCATATGCTGAGCAAGCGATGTCTAATGAACTTCTTGAAACTGGTATCAAAGTAATCGACTTGGTATGTCCATTCGCTAAGGGTGGTAAAGTTGGTTTATTCGGTGGTGCTGGTGTTGGTAAAACCGTTAACATGATGGAACTTATTCGTAACATCGCGATTGAGCATAGCGGCTACTCAGTATTTGCTGGTGTAGGTGAGCGTACTCGTGAAGGTAACGATTTTTACCATGAAATGAACGACTCTAACGTACTTGATAAAGTATCGTTAGTTTACGGCCAAATGAACGAGCCTCCAGGAAACCGTCTTCGTGTTGCGATGACTGGTTTGACGATGGCTGAAAAATTCCGTGACGAAGGTCGTGACGTATTATTTTTCGTAGATAACATCTACCGTTACACACTTGCGGGTACTGAAGTATCAGCATTGTTAGGTCGTATGCCGTCAGCGGTTGGTTATCAACCAACACTTGCTGAAGAAATGGGTGTTCTTCAAGAACGTATTACGTCAACGAAGAAAGGTTCAATCACATCAATTCAAGCGGTATACGTACCAGCAGATGATTTGACCGATCCATCTCCAGCAACAACCTTTGCTCACTTAGATGCAACTGTTGTACTTTCTCGTGATATCGCATCGCAAGGTATCTACCCTGCTATCGATCCACTTGATTCTACTTCGCGTCAATTAGATCCGTTAGTAGTTGGTGCTGAGCATTACGAAACAGCTCGTGGTGTTCAATCAACATTACAACGTTACAAAGAACTTAAAGATATCATTGCTATCTTAGGTATGGATGAGTTATCTGAAGAAGACAAGTTAGCGGTTAACCGTGCTCGTAAGATTCAACGTTTCTTATCACAACCGTTCTTTGTTGCTGAAGTATTCACAGGTTCACCAGGCAAGTATGTACCGCTTAAAGACACAATTGATGGCTTTAAAGGTATTCTTGCTGGTGAATATGATGACTTACCTGAGCAAGCTTTCTACATGGTTGGTTCTATCGAAGAAGCAACTGAAAAAGCTAAAAATATGTAATGAAGGCTGGCGGTTAGTTTTCTAGAAGTCATTTTTAGTAAATTTTAATCGCCTATTTTGGAGGTCAACATGGCAATACTTTCTGTAAATCTGAGTGTCGTTAGTGCAGAAGAGAGCTTATTCTCTGGTAGCATAGAGTCATTACAGATCACAGGTAGCGAAGGTGAATTAGGTATTATGCCTGGTCACGCACCTTTGCTGACCTCACTAAAACCTGGTATGGTTAGAATCGTTAAGAAAGGTGGAACTGAAGAAGTTATTTACCTTTCTGGCGGTATACTTGAAGTTCAACCTAATAACGTAACGGTACTTGCTGATATAGCTGTACGTGGTGATGACTTAGATGAACAAGCTGCAACAGAAGCAAAACAACGCGCTGAAGAGAAATTAAATGCTCATAGCGATGATGTTAATTATGCTGAAGCAGCTGCTGAATTAGCTCGAGCAGTAGCTCAATTACGTGTAATTCAAGCAACAAGCAAAAAATAACAGTCATTCTATAACTTACATTAGTTTTAGTGATTAAAAAGCGACCTTATCCTTAGATAATGTCGCTTTTTTTATGCAATAATTTCATCAAAAATTACTGAAATATATCTATCACATAAGTGTAAGTTTAACGTAATTATTATGTAACCTAAATTTAATCAATACACCTTACTTTAGTTCAGTCTTTTACTTTATATAACTGAATCTGGAGTAACATTAAATGATTAAGCAAGGATTATCACTTGTAATAGCCAGTTTACTATCGTCTGGAGCGTTAGCTCAGACGGTACCTGCTAAACAAACCTCTAATACTTGGTACAAGCAAGGCCAAGAAAAAATAATAGAAAAATTACAACAACAACGATCTGTAAAAGCAAAAAATGTCATTTTATTTGTAGGTGATGGCATGGGGGTTTCTACATTAACCGCGGCTCGAATATTGGATGGACAGCTTAAAGGTGAAATGGGTGAAGAAGGTTATTTGAGTTTTGAAAAATTCCCTTATTCAGCATTAGTTAAAACATATAATGTAGATGCACAGACACCAGATTCTGCAGGGACAATGACAGCAATGATCTCTGGATTGAAAAGTGATGCGGGTGTTATCGGTGTGAATGAGGATGTCGTTCGAGGTAATTGTGCTTCAACAAAAGGGAATGAAGTTGTTACTGCATTAGAGTTAGCTGAAATTCGTGGCTTATCAACAGGCATTATTTCTACAGCTCGTATTACACATGCAACCCCTGCCGCTGTATATGCTAAATCTGCGGATCGCAATTGGGAAGATATTTCAGATATGTCAATAACTGAAAACCCAGAACGTGCAGAATGTGAAGATATTGCTTCTCAACTTATTAACTTTGAATCAAATCTAGAAAGCCGTTTTAAAGGTGTTGATGTTAATGGAATAGAAGTAGTAATGGGTGGTGGACGTCGTCACTTTTTACCGAAAGACGCTACATTTAATAGCATTGATGCTGTTAGTTCAATTGAAGGCGACCGTACAGATGATCGTAACTTAGTAACTGAATGGCAAGAGAAATATCCCGAGGGTACTTATATAGTAGATAAAGCAGGGTTTGATAGTATTGACGCAGATTCAACCAAACAAGTATTTGCTTTATTTAATGAATCGCACATGCAATATGAAGCAGATCGTGAAAATGATATTGCTGGTGAACCAAGCTTGGCAGAAATGACAAGTAAAGCGATAGATGTGTTAGATAATAATGAAAAAGGATTTTTTCTAACTATAGAATCAGGTCGTATTGACCATGCACATCATGCAGGAAATGCAAAAGGTGCTTTATTAGATACCATTGAATTGTCTAAAGCAGTACAGGCTGCAGTTGATGCAACAAACGAAGAAGACACCTTAATTATAGTGACGGCTGATCATAGTCATGTATTTACTATCGCTGGCTATCCTAAGCGAGGTAACCCTATTTTAGGCAAGGTAGTTGCAGTTGGTTCCGAAGAGCCATCTTTGGCGAGTGATGGTATGCCTTATACCACAGTAGGTTATGCAAATGGCTTAGGTTATAGGGATTTAGGTAATGAAACTGATTCAGATGCTGCTTATAGCGAAGGTGCGATGGCAGGTCGAGTTGATCTGAGCGCTGTTGATACGACGGCTAACGGATTTCATCAAGAAACTACTGTTCCGCTTGGCTCAGAAACCCATGCAGGTGAAGATATTTCAGTTCACGCAATAGGCCCTAGCGCACATCTTATCCAAGGTACCGTAGAACAAAGTGTCATTTTTCATTTAATTAACCGCGCACTTGGTTTAGTTGAGTAGTCTGTAAAAGAATTTAAGGATTTAAGAACATGAAAAAATTTATTATATCAGCAATAACAGTCTCACTAACATTAGCATTGAGTGCATGTGGTGACGGTGATGATGGCAAAGATGGTGTCAATGGTATTAATGGTAGCGACGGTGAAAATGGCTTAATTAGCTTAATAAAGCAAACGGCTTTACCTATAGGCGATAATAACTGTTTAAATAGTGGCGTTAGAATAGAATCAGGACTTGATACAAACAGTAATAATGTCTTGGATGAGAATGAAGTGAGTGATACTCAGTATGTTTGTGCGCCAACAATAACTGAAATTACAGCAGCCGATATTGCTTCTAACAGCTACAATCCATGGTATGTAGACGGAGCAGCGGAAATTACAAAAGCTGAAGCCGTATGGGAAAAAGTGACAGCTCAAGTAAATAAATCAGCGTCAGCAACAAAAGTAGCATTTGCAAAAACACAAGCTGAAGTAGAAAGCCTTCGCGGAAAAGCAAAGAACGTTATTTTATTTGTAGGTGATGGTATGGGTGTTTCAACCGTTACAGCGGCTCGAATTTTAGAAGGCCAAACTAAAGGTTTGATGGGGGAAGAAAACCAATTAAGCTTTGATAAATTTCCGTTTGCAGGTCTTGTAAAAACTTATAATGTTGATGCGCAAACACCAGATTCAGCAGGTACTATGACTGCGATGATGTCAGGTGTCAAAAGTGATGTAGGTGTTATAGGTGTAGATGAAAATATTGTTTATGGTGATTGTTCAACTGTATCAGGTAATGAGATGATAACCGCATTAGAATTAGCGGAAATAGCAGGTAAATCAACAGGCATTATTTCAACAGCACGTATAACTCATGCAACACCTGCGGCTACTTATGCAAAATCAGCTAATCGAAATTGGGAAGATGTTTCTGATATGCCACAAAGTGCTATTGATGGTGGTTGTGAAGATATCGCTTCTCAATTAGTTAACTTTGAAGCAAATTTAGAAGCACGATACGCAGGGATAAATGTTGATGGCATTGAAGTGGTTATGGGGGGCGGTAGACGTCACTTTTTACCTAAAGATGCTGCATTTAACAGTGCGGATGCTGTGAGTAGTGTAGAGGGAGATCGAACGGATAGTCGTAATTTAATTACCGAGTGGCAAGGACAATATCCGCAGGGTTCATACATAATGGATAAAGCGGGGTTTGATAGCTTAAATACTAGCACTACTTCACGGTTATTTGGTCTATTTAATGAGTCTCATATGCAATATGAAGCAGATCGTGAAAATGATATTGCTGGTGAACCAAGTTTGGCTGAAATGACAGCAAAAGCAATTGATATTCTTGATAATAACGAGAAAGGATTCTTCTTATCAGTTGAGTCAGGTCGAATTGACCATGCTCATCATGCAGGTAATGCATATAATGCGTTAAAGGATGCTATTGAGCTTTCAAAGGCTGTACAAGTTGCTGTAGATGCAACGGATGATGAAGATACTTTGATAATTGTTACAGCCGATCATAGCCATGTATTTACTATTGCAGGCTACCCTAAACGCGGTAACCCAATTTTAGGTAAAGTGGTAGGGGTTGGATCTGAAGAAGCGTCTTTAGCAAGTGATGGCATGCCTTATACCACGGTAGGTTATACCAATGGATTAGGTTACAGAGATTTAGGTGATGAAACCGATGCTGATGCAGCGTATGCAACTGGCCCTGTAACAGGTCGAGTTGACCTCTCTAATGTAAACACTCAAGCGCCAGGCTTTCATCAAGAAGCGCTAGTACCCTTAGGTTCAGAAACACATGCTGGTGAAGATGTTGGCGTTTATGCGATGGGGCCAGGTGCTCAACTTGTTACTGGAACTAATGAACAAAGCTTAATATTTCATATTATGGAGTTTGCTGGGGATTTAAGTAATACACAGTAAATATGTATTAAATAGCAAAAATGGGGGCTTAGCCCCCTTTTATTTTAATTAAATTTATACCATCAAGATGACCAGACTCAAATACGGAAAGAAAATGAAAAAAAGCCTTATCTTTTTAATTACAATTATCAGTCAAATAAATAGCTTTAGCTTAAATGCAGCAGAAACTTGTTTTGAAAATCTAGGAGCAATTTATAACATAACAAACTCAGTTTTAAATACCGAACACCATAAAAACAATAGTATAGATGAAGGGACAACATTTGAATTATGGCGAAAAGGTAATGAGTTACTTCACATTACTCCTCAAAAAGAAATGACAATTAAATGGCATAAGTTGATTAATGGAGATGTTCGTAAAGTGAATTTTTTTGATCAATATGAACGAGGCATTGAATTTGAACCAATAAAAATTTCTAAGGAAAATTGGCAACTGAAACAACAATTAGTTTCAGATAAGCAAATAGAAAAAATGACATTATCAGCGACAAAAGGTAAAGGCTGTGAACGTACTGAACATTACCAGTTGAAAAATGAAACGACTTCTATTGATTTATGGTGGTTTCCGTCATTAAAACTTGCCCAAAAAATAATTTATACTGATAAAAATAATTCAACAACATGGTTATTAAAAAATAAAATAGTATCAAAAGATACTATAGCTAATGTTTTTAATAAAAATGAACATTATCAAATGACCGACTACGCAGATATTGGTGATAATGAATCTGACCCTTTTTTAAGAAAGATGATTCATTTAGGATTTGTTGCGCATGGAAATAGTGGCTTTTATGATGCACAAGGTAATCAGTTATCGACTAAGCATCAGCATTAACTAGAAACTTATCACTATTTAGGACTAGCCCATAGGTAAATAACAAGGGTACAATAATATCAACGTACCTCAATGAAAAAGTAATTAACGGAATTTTTATGTCTCTTTCAGTTGTTATTCTTGCGGCGGGTAAAGGTACTCGCATGCGTTCATCTCTTCCTAAAGTACTTCATCCTATCGCAGATAAGGCAATGGTTAGCCATGTGATAGATGCAGCAAGAGCATTAAATGCAGAAAACATTTATCTTGTTTATGGTTTTGGTGGTGACGTTTTAAAAGCATCGATTAACGGCGATGACTTAACATTTGTTGAGCAGAAAGAACAATTAGGTACTGGGCATGCAGTTAACATGGCTGCACCCTACTTAAAAGATGATGAAGATGTCTTAGTTCTTTATGGTGATGTACCTTTAACTCAAGTTTCAACACTTGAACGATTAATTACCGCAAAACCAGATAAAGGTATGTCGCTACTTACAGTTGAATTAACCGATCCTACGGGTTATGGTCGAATTGTAAGAGTTGATGATCAAGTGGTGGGAATTGTTGAGCATAAAGACGCTAGTGCCGAACAGCACAAAATACCCGAGGTAAATACAGGAATATTGTTAGCCAATGGCAAAGATTTAAAGAATTGGTTAGCCAATCTTTCAAATGATAATGCACAAGGCGAATATTACTTAACAGATATTATTGCAGCCTGTCATAACGAAGGTAAGGTAATTAGTACAGCACATCCTGATTCAGCTATTGAAGTTGAAGGTGCTAATAATAGAGTACAATTAGCCGCTTTAGAGCGAGCCTTTCAATTAAGAGAAGCTGAAGCATTAATGTTAGCAGGCGCAAGCCTTAGAGACCCTAATAGAATAGATATACGTGGTCGTATGCTTATCGGCGAAGAAGTCAAAATAGATGTAAATTGTATCTTTGAAGGTGAAGTGGTTTTGGCCAATAACGTTAGTGTTGGCGCAAATTGTATCTTGAAAGATTGCACCATTGGTGAGAATACCGTCATCAAGCCCAATACTATTATTGAAGGTGCCGTCATTGGAGATGAGTGTTCGGTTGGTCCCTTTGCTCGTATTCGACCAGACAGTGTGATGAATAAAGATTCTCACGTTGGGAATTTCGTTGAAATGAAAAAAACAGTATTAGGTGAAGGTAGTAAATCTGGGCATTTAACTTACTTAGGTGACACCACTATTGGTAAAAATGTTAATATTGGTGCAGGAACAATTACCTGTAACTACGATGGCGTTAATAAATCTCAGACAATTATTGATGACAATGCTTTTATCGGTTCAAATAGTTCATTGGTTGCGCCTGTTTTTGTTGGGTCATTTGCGACAGTTGGTGCAGGCTCTGTAGTAACCAAAGATGTCGAAAATAAAGAGCTTGCAATAGCTAGAGGCAAGCAAAAAAATATTATTGGTTGGCAACGTCCTGTTAAAAAACAATAATGTTAAATTTGGTAAAATGGCTATTAGTTTGTATTACTCTGAGTGTTCATATAAATGCTCAGAGTAATAGTATTCGAGTGGTAACTGACGAAAGAAAACTACTCCAATATTTAGTTGATGGTGAAGCTCAAGGACCAAGTGTAGATATCTTAAGGATGTTATTAACACAGGCAGACCTTGAAAGTGAAATTGAATTTATGCCATGGACTAGAGCATATAAAATTGCACTCGAAAAACCTAATACCTTGATTATGTCAATGATAAGGACACCTGAAAGAGAGAATAAGTTTCATTGGATAACTAAAGTCAGTAACACCTTTTATGCGTTTATATCTTTAAAAGATGATGTAAATAGAACTAACTATACATTAGCAGAAGCTCAATCAAAGATTACTGTGACTGTAAGAGGTTCTAGTGCTCATGCTTACTTAATTGAAAAAGGTTTTAGTGAAAAGAAAAATCTATATTTAGTAAGTAGTATTGAGGATATGACAAAATTGCTGGTTAATAAAAAAGTAGATTTGGCTTTCACAAGCCCTGCCGTTTTTAGTAATTACTATTTATTAAAAAACTTAAACAGTAATGATTTTGTTAACTATAGCCCTATCAAAGATAGTTCGAAAGAAAGCTATATTGCGCTTAGCAAGCCTTCTGATGATAACCTCTTAAAAAAGCTCGTAAATGCTCAAGAAAGTATAGAGTTAACCAATGAGTATCATGAGCTTATCGATTTTAAGTCACTAAAATTTTAATTAAAGCATATCCATAAAGTGAAATAACTTAATTTAACTTAAATCGAGAAACTGAGTTATTAAGGTCTTGAGCTAAACTTAAAATAGCAGTTGCATCACTTCCATTATCTTTTGCCATTTGATAATTACTTGATGTTTGATCAGACAGCTCGGTAATATTTCTACTCACATCTTCAGCAACTTGGCTTTGTTCTTCAGTAGCTGTAGCTGTTTGAGAAGAGGCTTCTATAACATTCTGTGATGCAGTCGCAATTTTAGCAAAAGCATCAAGGGTTTTTTCTGATAAATCAACGCTGCTTTGTGTGGCTTCATTGCCTAAATTTATTGCTGTAACTGCTTCTTTAACGCCTTTTTGTAGGGTTTCAATCATCACTTGAATATCTTCGGTAGACTGTTGAGTACGTGCAGCTAATGTTCTAACCTCATCAGCAACAACAGCAAATCCCCTACCTTGTTCGCCTGCACGGGCTGCTTCTATTGCAGCATTTAACGCTAATAAATTTGTTTGCTCCGCAATGCTACGAATAACATCTAACACAGAGGCAATATCGGTAGAGTTTTCAGATAATTTTAAAATAACTTCAGTGGCTTTACTTACCGTTTCAGATAGCCCTTGAATTTCTTTTACAGCTCTTCCTGTTATTTCAGTACCATCTGTTGTTAGTAAATTGACTTTGTTTACTTCTTCTGCGGTTAAATTAGCATTTTGAGCGACTTCCTTTATAGCATAAGACATTTCATTAATGGCGGTAGCAATGGCATCAACAGAGTCTGTTTGCTGCATACTAGTGCCTTCTATTTGCTGTGCACCAGCGTTTAACTTGTTTACTCCGTCTATTACAGCGTTAGACTGAGTAACAATTGAGTTTATTAATTGGGCTAAACCATCGATAAAGTTGTCAAAATTATTGGCAACATCACCAATTTCATCTTTACGCTTACTGTTAATACGCTTAGTTAAGTCACCATCACTGGTGTTTAATGCACTGAGTTTTGCAGATAAATTTTCTAATGCATCTGCCATCGTTTTCGGTGCAAAAATACCGAGGGTAACAGTTAAAATAATAACAATGATACTAACAATAGTTAAAATAAACTGCCCACGATCTACTACCTCTAGTGTTTCTTGATGAATAACGGCGCTCTTTTTATCGGCAATTTCTCCCGCCAAATTATAGAAAACTCTAAGTTCTTCAAACAGGGTGTTTGATTCGCCATTACTTAATGCCTTAGCTTGAGCAATTTCACCCCTTTTAATTAAGTTAAATACCTCAGTTGATGAAACTACCCATTGGTCATAAGAAGCCTTAAAACCACTAAGTGAAGAGGCAACGTCTGGAAATACAGAAAGTAATTGATTGTATTTTTGCATGCGATCAAATGCTTGTTGAGCATTCTCTTTAAAATCAGCAAAGTTTTGATTGATTTGTTCTGTATTACCCTCACTTGATATTGCTTGAAGTTCTGCAACTCTCGCTTGGTATAAATCTCTATCGGCATTTAAAATAGCAGAAATACCAGGGTTAAATGTTTGACCAAATAAGTTCATCCCACTTTGGGTTTTATTAATTAAATTAAAATTCATCAAAACTAAAACAATAAAAAATATCGCGATAATACCAAATGCGGCTGTATATCTAACCCGGATACTATTAAAATTCATTTTACAATTCCTTCTAGTAAATATTTTAAAGTAAGTTTGAATTACACAAACCTACAACCCCCTAACCAATTGCGATAGTTATTTATTTTCTTTATATGCAACCAAACTTTAGGAATGTTATTACTTACTTAATATAGTAAATAATTAACAAAATGCGCAAAAAATAAATTATTGATTAAATTAGTAGAAAACCTATAATATCTTTCGTTTTGAAATTTAAACTGGTCAATCGAAAGATATGTCAAAAAGAAATACCAAGCAACGTCGAAATATTATTATCACCGAACTTAATCAACATGGTGAAGTTAGCGTTGATCAATTGGCAAAAAAGTTTGAAACTTCTGAAGTTACTATAAGAAAAGATTTAGCTGCACTAGAAAATAGCGGCTTATTACTTAGAAGATATGGTGGTGCTGTGCCATTACCAACAGAATTAATAGAGCCAAAAAACGACAAAGTTTCGAAACGAAAGATTGCTATAGCGAAAAAGGCAGCCAGCTTAATTAGAGATCATAACCGTATTATTATCGACAGTGGCAGCACTACATCAGCGTTAGTTAAAGAGCTTGGTAAAAAAGACGGTTTAGTGGTTATGACTAACTCTCTTGCTATTGCCTCTGATATTCACGCCTTAGAAGACGAGCCCACCTTATTGATGACCGGGGGTACATGGGACCCCCATTCAGAATCTTTTCAAGGTAAAGTAGCTGAAAGTGTATTGCGATCGTATGACTTTGATCAATTATTTATCGGTGCTGATGGCATAGACATTGAGCGAGGTACTACGACCTTTAATGAACTTTTGGGTCTTAGCCAAGTTATGGCGGCTGTCTCTCGAGAAGTAATTGTAATGATTGAATCTGATAAGTTTAATAGAAAAATACCGAACTTAGAAATTCCATGGACACAAGTTCATACGCTGATAACCGACGACGATTTATCAGAAGAAATAAAACAAAAACTTATAACGCAAGGCGTTAATTTAGTGTGTGCTAAGTAATAATTAAGGATTAATAATATGTGTGGAATAGTAGGTGCGGTTGCACAACGTGATGTGGCAGAAATATTAGTTGAAGGCTTAAAGCGGCTAGAATATCGAGGTTATGATTCTGCTGGTGTAGCTATTATCGGTAATGATCAAAAATTACAGCGGGCGCGACGCTTAGGAAAAGTACAAGAATTAGCTGACGCATTAAAAACTGATCCATTACTGGGTGGTACTGGTATAGCTCATACACGCTGGGCTACACATGGGGCACCTAGTGAAATAAATGCGCATCCACATGTGTCTAGTGACAATATTGCAGTTGTTCACAACGGTATTATTGAAAATCATCAAATGCTTAGAGAAAAATTACAAGCTCTAGGTTATATCTTTACTTCTGAAACTGATACAGAAGTTATTGCGCATTTAGTTCATCATGAATTAAAAACGGCTGATACGCTTTTAGCTGCCGTACAAACAACTGTTAAACAATTAGAAGGTGCCTATGGCACAGTAGTAATGGATAGCAATGATAACAGTCGTATTGTGGTAGCTCGTTCGGGTAGCCCGTTAGTTATTGGTTACGGTTTAGGTGAAAACTTTATTGCCTCAGATATGATGGCATTATTACCGGTTACCCGTAAATTTGCCTTTCTTGAAGAAGGTGATGTTGCAGAAGTCACGCGATATGAAGTTAATGTTTTTGCAGCTAACGGCGAAGCGGTTATTCGTGAAGCTAAAGAGCATGATGTTAGCCAAGAAAGCGGTGATAAAGGTGAATATCGTCACTACATGCTTAAAGAAACCTATGAGCAACCTACAGCTATACGCAACACATTAGAAGGGCGTTTAGTGGGTGGAAAGCTTGATAATAATGCATTTGGTGAAAACGCGGATGATATATTTAAAGAAATTGAACATGTTCAAATAATTGCCTGTGGTACTAGCTATCATTCTGGTATGGTTGCTCGCTACTGGTTAGAAGCTATAGCTGGCGTTTCTTGTAATATTGAGATTGCGAGCGAATTTCGATATCGCAAATCCCATGTCCCTAAAAACGCACTAATTGTTACAATTTCACAATCAGGTGAAACAGCAGATACATTAGCTGCGCTACGTTTAGCGAAAGATTTAGGTTATCGCGCTAGTTTAACTATATGTAACGTAAAAGGTTCTTCATTAGTACGAGAATCAGATTTAGCTTTTATGACTAAAGCTGGTGTTGAAATTGGCGTTGCTTCAACGAAAGCCTTTACTACTCAATTAGTCGGTTTATTAATGATGACTTTAGCTATAGGTAAACATCATGGTATGACTGAAAAAGAGCAACAAGATATTGCTCAATCGTTAATGATGCTACCTAATAAACTTGATGAAGTATTAGCCCTAGCTGATTCTATTGAAGAGTTAGCAGAAGACTTTGCTGATAAGCACCATGCTTTATTTTTAGGTCGTGGAGATCAATACCCTATCGCAATGGAAGGCGCATTAAAGTTAAAAGAAATTTCTTATATTCATGCTGAAGCCTATGCCGCTGGTGAATTAAAACATGGTCCTTTAGCCTTAATTGATGCTGAAATGCCAGTTATTGTGGTAGCGCCGCAGAATGATTTAATTGAAAAATTAAAATCAAATGTTGAAGAAGTTCGCGCCCGTGGTGGTTTAATGTATGTATTTGCAGATACCGACGCTAAATTTGATAGTGATGAAACAATGACAGTAATAAACGTACCGCATTGTGATGATATTATCGCTCCTATTGTTTATACCCTACCGTTACAATTACTTTCATATTATGTTGCCATTATCAAAGGTACAGATGTGGATCAACCAAGAAATCTTGCAAAATCAGTGACGGTGGAATGATCGAAATCATACAAGTGAAAAGTGTGCACGTTAAATAATGTTCGAAACAGTATTTAATGTGCGCAACTTAATTGAAAGTACGAAACTTATAAGTTCGCGCCTGGTATAGAGTACGAAACAAAACGGTCACGATATGTGGCCGTTTGCATATTTAGTTGATCAAGGATGTATGCACTTTCACTGATATTGAATTGTCAGATGGATATCTTTGCGAAAATCAGAGTTGAAATGCGAGCGAATAACAGAAGTTAGATTGAAGTTTTTAATTAACCTCAAAGGATACTTATCATCACCACCTTAATATTTACGCCTGACTAACAGTTGTTACCACTTTATTCAATCAAAACAAAAGTTTTAATGATTTAAAGGTCAAAATTATTTATATTGAAGAGTTATAAACTTTGGGTAGTTACGCAGGACGCAAATGAGCGATATAAAGTTATTCCAATTAGACCAAGCAAAAGGCTCTGCACTAGAACTAGTACGAGCACAAGCTAAGCTTGAGAAAGACTTGCAGCAGCTCGTCGAGTCACAGATGGGAACCTTCCTGAATGTAAAGTTCCTTGCTTCAGAATTTACTACCTCAAACGGTGGTCGAATTGATTCACTTGGTGTAGATGAAAATGGTTGCCCAGTCATCATAGAATACAAACGACACACCAATGAAAACGTAATTAATCAAGGGCTGTTTTATTATGATTGGCTTATCGACCATAAGGCTGAATTCAAGTTACTCGTAATGGAAAAGCTCAGCAGTGAAGCCGCTGACAATCTTGAATGGGAAGGTGCACGCTTAATTTGTATCGCTTCTGACTTTACCAAGTATGATGAGCACGCGATAAAACAAATTGATAAAAACATTGAGTTGATGAGATACAAGTATTTCGGAGAGGATTTGTTTTTATTAGAGTTGGTAAACAGCCACTCATCCAACCGTTATTCTCCTAACCCCGCAGCCGTTGCTCTACCAGAGAAAACTGTTGAAGAAACTTCAAAAAAAGAGCGCAAGGATTATCATCAAAATCGAATCGCTGCCGCAAGTGAAGAGCTTTTAAAGCTTTATGAGCATATTTGTGAGTTTGGCCTGTCACTCGGTGACGACGTGCAACGCAAGGAACTAAAGTTTTACACAGCACTTAAAAAGATTAAAAATTTCGCAAGCGTTCAAGTATGGGCACCATTACAAGACCCTTCATTAAGAATTTATCTAAACCTAAATCCTGAATCTGTAGAGCTTAAAAAAGGTATGGTCAGTGATGTTAGAGGTAAAGGGCATTGGGGAACTGGTGATCTAGAGGTTATCGTCCGAAATATTGAAGAACTGGATATAGCAAAGCAATTAATAAAGCTAAGCTTCGAACAAAACTAGGGAGAGTAAAGTTGGTAAATCAAAACGCAGAACAAATAGCCCGCGATAAAATTGATGAGATGCTCAAACTTGCTGGTTGGACTGTGCAAGGTAAAAACAAAATCAATCTTAACGACGGTATTGGGCAAGCTATTCGTGAATACCAAACAGATGTAGGCCCCGCCGATTATGTTCTTTTCGTTAATAAAAAAGCTGTTGGTGTCATAGAAGCTAAACGAGAAGAAGCAGGTGAGAAAATCACTGCCGTAGAAGATCAAACCAAAGGTTACGCCAAAGCAAAGCTTAAATGGGTAAACAATAGCAAGCCACTCCCTTTTTTATATGAAAGCACTGGTGTTATTACACGCTTTACAGATGGTAGAGATCCCAAGCCTCGCTCCCGTGAAGTTTTTAGCTTTCATCGACCTGAAACGTTAAAGGCTTGGGTTGATCAAGGAAACTCTCTTCGTGCTCGGCTGCAAGATATTCCACCGTTAAACCCAGCAAAGCTACCTGCAAAGGATTTAGGGCTGCGTGATTGCCAAGAAATAGCGATAACAAACCTTGAAGACTCGCTTCAAAAAGCAAGGCCAAGAGCGCTGATTCAAATGGCAACAGGCGCTGGTAAAACTTATACCGCCATTACATCCATGTATCGCATTCTTAAACATGCCAAAGGTAAGCGTATTCTCTTTTTAGTAGATACTAAAAACTTGGGTGAGCAAGCCGAGCAAGAAATGCTCAACTTTACGCCGAGCGACGATAGCCGTAAGTTCACCGAACTACATGTTGTTCAGCGCTTAAAATCAAAGTTTGTGCCTAAAGATGCTGAGGTGTGTATTAGTACCATCCAGCGAATGTACTCCATTTTAAAAGATGAAGAGTTAGACGAAACATTAGAAGAACAAAACCCAGCAGAGCAACTTACCAAACCTAAAGAGCCTGTTCCTGTTGTTTACAACCCTAAAGTACCAATCGAGCATTTTGACTTCATTTTTATCGATGAATGTCACCGCTCAATCTATAACTTATGGCAACAAGTATTAGATTACTTTGATGCTTTCCTAATTGGTCTAACAGCAACACCAGATAACCGCACTTATGGTTTCTTTAAGCAAAACGTTGTCAGTGACTACAGTCACGAGAAAGCCGTTGCTGATGGTGTAAACGTAGGTAATGAAATCTTTACTATTCAAACCAGAATTACTAAAGAAGGTGAAACGTTAAAGGCTAAACAGCAAGTAGAGCACCGTGAACGTGTAACACGTAAAAAGCGCTGGGAACAACAAGACGAAGACGAAAATTACAGTGCAAAGCAGCTAGATAAAGATATCGTAAACCCTAGCCAAATTCGTACAGTCATAAAAACCTTCAAAGAGAGTTTACCTGTCATTTTCCCTGACAGGGAGCATGTGCCTAAAACATTAATTTTTGCAAAAACCGACAGCCATGCCGACGATATTATTCAAACGGTTCGAGAAGAGTTTGACGAAGGTAATTCTTTTTGTAAAAAAATCACCTACCGTGTAAAGAAAGATAAAACAGATAAAGACGGTAATATTATCGAGCAAGGTGAAGATCCTAAATCGGTACTCTCTAGCTTTAGAAATTTATACGAACCTCGCATTGCAGTGACCGTGGATATGATAGCAACAGGTACAGATATAAAACCACTTGAGTGCCTTGTGTTCATGCGTGATGTTAAAAGCCGAAACTATTTCGAGCAAATGAAAGGTCGCGGAACACGCACTTTTGACCATGATGAATTAATCAAGGTAACGCCAGATGCAAAGTCTGCAAAAACGCACTATGTTATTGTTGATGCAATTGGCGTTACTAAATCACTTAAAACAGCGAGTCAGCCTTTAATCACTAAACCATCTGTACCACTCAAAGATTTGGCTATGGGCATTATGATGGGGGCTAGTGATACTGACTCGGTAAGTTCACTTGCTGGCAGGTTAGCACGATTGAACAAGCAGCTAGATGCCAACGATAAGAAGCGAATTGAAAAGGTATCAGGTGGTGTTTCAATTACTCAAATGGTAGTTGATTTATTCTCGGCCATTGATGGCGACAAAGTAGAAGAGCAAGCGTTAATACTGGCAAAACAGCCAAAAGGCACAGACCCAGGCGAAGATAATCGAAATAAAGCTCAGGCTGAGATGGTAAGTAAAGCTGCCAATGTCTTTAACGGCGAGTTAATTGAGCTTATCGATACCATCCGCCGAGATAAAGACCAAAAGATAGATCATGACAACATTGATGAAGTACAAATAGCCGATTGGGAAAAGGCGACCACTGAGCAAGCATCAGATATTTGCAAAGAGTTCGTTGAATATCTAGAGCAAAACAAAGATGAGATTACCGCGTTGGAAATATTCTACGACCAACCACATCGTCGTCGTGAAATCACCTTTGATATGGTCAAAGAAGTGCTCGAAAAACTCAAATCAGATAAACCTAAACTAGCCCCACTAAATGTATGGCAAGCGTATGAATTACTCGAAGACCCTGACAATAAAAAAGAACAGGGTAATAAGCCAATTAATGAGTTAACCGCTTTAGTCGCATTAATTCGCCGTATAGTAGGCATTGATGATAAACTCTCGACCTTTAATACCACCGTCAGCAAGAATTTCCAAACGTGGATCATGAAGCACCACTCAGGTAGCAACCAAAAGTTCACTAAAGAACAAATGGCGTGGCTACATATGATCCGTGAACACTTTGTTAATTCATTCCATTTTGAATTAGATGATCTGGAAATGTCACCATTTGATGCACAAGGTGGTTTAGGCAAGATGTATCAACTCTTTGGTGATGATATGAATAAAATTATAGATGAATTAAATAGTGAGTTAGTAGCTTAGTGAGTGACTTAAATAAAAATAACTTACCTGTTGGTTGGGAGATAGATGACTATGCAAATATAGTTACAACTATTTCTACAAATGGGAAAAAAGTTAATCAGAAACAGTATGAAGTATCAGGGAAATATCCAGTTATAGATCAAGGTAAAGAAGATTGTAGTGGGTATTGTAACGATGAAGAAAAAGTCATAGATGCAAACTTCCCTATCTTGGTTTTTGGAGATCACACTAGGGCTGTTAAATCAATCAATAATCCCTTTGTGGCCGGAGCTGATGGCGTAAAAGTTCTTCAGCCTAGTGGAGCAATTACACCGAAGCTTTTATTTTATTTCACCCAATATCTAGCGATATCAATCAAAGATAAAGGGTATGCACGACATTACCAGTGGGTTGCTAAAGAGCTTATTGGCATTCCACCAGAAAATGAACAAATCCGTATTGTTGAAAAAATAGAAGAGCTATTCTCTGAATTAGATAAAGGAATTGAAAGTCTAAAAACCGCTAAGGCACAACTTGCTGTTTATCGCCAAGCGTTGTTAAAACATGCTTTTGAAGGCAAATTAACCGAAGAATGGCGGAAGGATAATGCTGACAAGCTTGAATCGCCGGAACAGCTTCTCCAGCACATTCAACAAGAGCGCGAAGCTCGTTATCAAGAGCAGTTTGACGACTGGAAACAGGAAGTAGAAAAATGGAAAGCTGATGGTAAAGAAGGTAAAAAACCAACAAAACCTAAAAAGCCTAAGATATTTCCGGCTCTTGAAGAGAAAGAAATCGGTGCTCTTCCTGTATTACCAAAGAACTGGCAGTGGATTAGATTAGGTAATTTAATTAACGGTTCAGCTCAAAACGGAATTTACAAGCCAAGTAGTGACTATGGTCAGGGTAACTATATAGTACGAATTGATGATTTCTATGATGGAAGTTTGGTAAAGAAAGATGGCTTTAAAAGGCTAACACTTACTAAGGAAGAGCTGAAAACTTATGCTCTTGAGCCTAGCGATATACTAGTTAATAGAGTTAATAGTATTGAGTATTTAGGTAAGTGCTGTGAGATACCAAAGCTTGATGAACCAATAGTTTTTGAAAGCAACATAATGAAGTTTAAGGTACTAAATGACTTTCTAAAAGGAAGTTTTTTAACGTCTTACCTTTCCAGTTTTTCAGGTAAAAACCGTATTTGCGACAATGCAAAACATGCTGTTAATCAAGCAAGTATAAATCAGACTGATGTTGGGATGACGCCCGTTCCCATTTGTTGTATCAACGAGCAAAATCAAATTGCAGATATTCTCGAACAAAAGTTAACCGTAGTTGAGCATGAATTATCCAATATTGAAATTAACCTCAAAAAGTCTGACATTTTACGACAATCAATTTTAAAGAAAGCTTTCTCAGGTCAAATAGTACCTCAAGATTCTGGTGATGAACCCGCGAGTGAGCTGTTAAAGAAAATTGCGATTGAAAAACTAGAACTAGCTGAAAAACTAAAAGCCGAAAAAGAGGCTGCCCGAAAAAGCAAAAGCTATTGCTAAAAAAGCAAAAGCATAATATTACGATAGGTCACGCTAAATATGAGTATTCATGAATAAGCGACTATCCCAAAAAAGAATTAAGTGAAAAATAATGAACGCACAAAGTATAGTATCTAAAGTTTGGAGTTTTTGTACTACCTTACGTGATGATGGTGTCGGTTATGGTGACTACCTTACCCAACTAACTTACCTTATCTTCCTTAAAATGGCAGATGAGTACAGTAAACCACCTTATAACCGTGATGTCGGTATACCTGAAGAGTTTAATTGGCAGAGTCTCAAAAATGAAACAGGCTCAGATCTTGAAGTGCATTATGTAACCACACTGAGAGAGCTAGCTAAAAAACCTGGCATGTTAGGGCAAATATTTACTAAGGCTCAAAACTACATCCAAGACCCGTCAAAACTAAAGCGCTTAGTTGAAATGGTTGATGATGTAAATTGGGTGATGATGGGATCCGACACTAAAGGCACCATCTATGAAGGCTTATTAGAAAAGAACGCCGAAGATACTAAATCTGGTGCAGGCCAATACTTTACACCTCGCGATCTCATCAAAACGATAGTTTTATGTATGAGACCAGCACCAAATCAAACTATTGCTGATCCTGCCTGTGGTACAGGGGGATTCTTTTTACATGCATATGATTTTATTACTGATCCGAAAAACTACAAACTAGATAAACAGCAAAAAGCGTTTCTTAAAAATGAAACCTTCTTTGGCAACGAAATTGTCGCCAATACTCGCCGCCTATGTTTAATGAACATGTTTTTACATAACATCGGTGAAATTGACGGTGAAAGTCTCGTCAGTGGAGATGACTCATTAATATCTCAACCGTCTCGAACCGTAGATATGGTTCTTGCTAACCCACCATTTGGCAAGAAAAGTAGCATGACGTTTACCAATGAAGAAGGTGAACAAGAAAAAGACAGCCTAACCTACAATCGACAAGATTTCTGGGCGACTACCTCAAACAAACAGGTAAACTTCGTTCAGCATATTCGCAGCATGTTAAAAACAACAGGCCGTGCCGCTGTTGTATTGCCGGATAATGTACTGTTTGAAGGAGGAGCAGGTGAAACCGTCCGTAAGAAGCTAATGGAGAGCACTGAACTTCATACCATTTTACGTTTACCAACAGGTATCTTCTACGCAAATGGTGTAAAGGCGAATGTATTATTCTTCGACAACAAACCTGCACAAAAAGGCGCATGGACAAAAGACATCTGGTTCTTCGATTATCGCACCAATGTTCATCACACCTTGAAGAAAAAGCCAATGACAATGGTTGACCTTCAAGAGTTTGTTGATTGTTATAACCCTGAGAACAGACATGACCGAACAGAAACATGGAACGAAGAAACAAACCCTGAAGGTCGTTGGCGCAAATACACTCACGAAGAAATTTTATCGCGTGATAAAACTAGCCTAGACATCTTCTGGTTAAAAGATAAATCGTTAACCGACTTAGAAAACCTGCCTGAGCCGGAAGAATTAGCTGGTGAAATAATTGAAAACATGGAAGCAGGGCTAGATAGCTTCCGCCAAGTATTGGCCGCATTACAATAATAAGGATATAAGATGCAAATTGAGAACTTTTCAAACGATTGTGAAATAGTTATCGGGTTAGTTGCACCTGTTGGTGTTAACTTAGATGATGTACATAACCGCTTCGCTTCATATTTCAATCAATTCAGATACGAAGTTAACTATATTCACCTTTCTCAAGTTGCAAAGGAGTTTCAAGGTACAGCAACAGGCCCACACACTGAGCAAAGTCGTTTAGACACTGCCATGAATACAGGTAATGCCCTAAGACAATCGAGTAAGCGAGGAGATTTACTTGCTCTGTTAGCGATAAATGAAATTAATAAAAAGCGTTCAGGTGAAACACCTGAGCCTTTACCTAGGCACGTTCACATTATTAGATCACTCAAGCATCCAGATGAAGTTGAAACTTTGAGGCAGGTCTACGGCCCAGGTTTTATCCTTTTGGGTATATCTTCCAGTATAGAAAGCAGGAAGCGCTATTTAAAAGATGAGAAAGGAGTTCCTGAAGAGGAGCTGGAAAGGTTAATTGAGAGGGACGATAAAGAATCTGATTCATTTGGACAAAGTACAAGAGATGTATTCCAAACGGCTGACGCATTTGTGACATCAGATGACGCAGACTCTTTATCAACACAAATAGGCAGAACGCTCGACTTATTATATTCCAAACCCGTAGTCCCTCCGACAGCTGATGAATATGCGATGTTTATGGCATATGCTGCATCTCTTCGTTCTGCCGATTTATCTAGACAAGTGGGAGCTGTTTTAACTAATCAAGAGTCAGATATTTTAGCTACAGGTGCTAATGATGTGCCCAAATCAGGAGGTGGCTTATATTGGCCTGTTGATGGTGAAGATAATAGAGATTATGAATTAGGTAAAGACTCAAACGAAGAGCAAAAAAATAAAATCATATTAAACATCATGAAAAAGTTTAGTAACCCTGAAGAAACAACTGACGAGGAGTTATTAAAAGAAGGCAAAAAGAAGCTTAAAGACACGGGGTTATTAGATATTACCGAGTATGGACGAGCTGTTCATGCTGAGATGGAAGCACTTTTATCCTCAGCAAGAAATGGAATTTCGACTAGAGATGCTAATTTATATACAACAACTTACCCTTGTCATAATTGTGCTAAACACATTGTAGCTTCCGGCGTGAAAAGAGTTTTATACATAGAACCTTATCCAAAGAGCTTTGCGACTATACTTCACAATGACTCTATCAATGCTGAAGGCAGCCCAGGTGAGTCAGAAAAAGTGATGTTTGAACCATTTGTTGGCATAGGGCCAAGAAGGTTTGTTGATTTATTTTCAATGAATTTAAGCAGTGGCAGGAAGTTGAAACGTAAGGAAAATGGTCTGTTAAAAGAATGGAACCGGAGAGACTCAGAGCTACGAGTTCCTATGACTCCCTTGTCTTATTTAGATGCAGAGGTTATGTTAATAGAGCAGCTCGATGAAATTAAAGAATCAGCGAAGGAAAATAAAAATGACTAGTACAGAGAAAAACATTACAAGAGCAAAACAAGTCGTTGATAGTTGGCCTACATGGAAGAAAAATATTCAGCTAACCAAGTATAAATCTGCTTCAAAAGAAAACACTCAAGCCACTCAAAAGCAACCACAGCTGCAATGTGGATAACTTTTTTAGTTAAATATTAGCGACATACATTTTTGTCGCTCACATCTTTGGTTTTTTTAGATAAAGCTAAAGTTGTTTTCCATCAAAACTTCTTTTGAAACAATTTGGCTTTAAACATATATCTGATTTAAACATATGGCTAGCCGTCTTTAATTGTCACTTTTGTAAAAGCTTGAACTAAAATAAAGAACAGTCTTAAGGCTAGATTGTAGTTATAGGTGGATTAGCATGCGGCATAATAGACGACTCAATATCGATGCTTTAGTTGAGGGCGAAATATCTCTTGATGATCTTACTCAGGAAGGTTTCGTCAGTGTTCCTCATCACAAGGGCTCGCTCCACCCATCGGTGTTTTTCGCCCATTTATTTTTACTCAAGAGTAATGCTAATGGTGTTAGTAGAGAAGATATAATCAATCGATTAGGTATTACAGAAACCTTTTTTAACGAATTTCTTCAAGGAAAGGTGACTGTTAACTTAGACTTCGCCAAAAAACTTGGAGATACTACTGGCATACCTCACGACTTCTGGTTGCGTATTCAGCGTAAGTTTGATGACACACATTTTGACTAACGCATTACATCCCACTAGCAATTAGTCTGGATAAGACGAACTCAACCAGCTTAAAAACTATATAAACCTTCAGCCACGAAGAAAAAATTTTAATTTTTTTCATTTCCTCCATCTCCTTCATAAACAACAAAAAACAACTTAAAAAGTTTGCTTTTAGCTTGGTTATATTCGATTAAATTAATAAAAAACAATTAGTTAAAATCAATGTGGTCAAGATCTGTTAAAATTAACGTGTAGCTAAGGGCATCAGGATGATGCTTCAAAGAGTCTTATGTTGATAAGGATATTGACGATGTTAAGTACCACAAATATGAGTGGTGAGGCTCAAATGAGTCTTCAGTTAAATGAAATTGTAGAAGAAGCTTATGTACCAGACAAAGATTACCAGTCTGGCGCCACTGTTCACTCAGTTTCTTCTAAAGGCCAAATGCGACGAGTGAAAAGTCGCACAACTGGGCGTATTGAATATACGCTGTCTTTACTTGAATACATGACGTTTATCATTTTTGACTTGGATCCTAGAGTTGTGGATATCCAATCTCAATACTCGCATGACTTATCAACGACATTAAAGCTAGCCTTTGATCTGGGCATTAACCACCCACCGCAGAAGGACGCAGAGAAGAAGCCTTTAACTACAGATTTTGTCATTACTCTTGCTGGACCAGAGAATGAAAAGCTTGGGGTTTACGTGAAATATGTAGAAGGCTTAGAGGGCTGGCGAACAATTGAAAAGCTTCAATTAGAGCGGACTTCGTTGGCTAGACTTGGTATACCTTTGTATGTAGTTACGGAAGAGCAAATTTGTAGGAAAACTCATCGTACCCTGGAGTGCTATGAGCTACGCTAATATATACAAAGTATGATACTTTATTACTCCCCCTACATTAATCTTAGAATAACTATAATATTTATTCTTTTATCGTTATTCTATTGAGCAAGAAAGTCACTTTAACTCAATCAAAAGGTATTAAAATGAGTCGTTCATTCATTGGAAACATATATTACAAATTAGGGACTGTTGTATTTGCCTGTTTATTTTCAACCATGGTAAATGCTCAGTGGGTCCTTGATAATGATAAATCTAGCTTGTATTTTATTTCAATTAAAAAAGACGCTATTGGTGAAGTTCATCATTTTAAAAAGTTAACAGGGGAATTAAGTCCAAATAACAGTGTAACGGTTACAATTGCATTAAATAGTGTTGAAACTTTGATTCCTATTCGTAATGAACGTATGCAATCAATGCTATTTAATACCGATAAATTTCCTTCTGCAACTATTTCTACAATGATAAATGTAGAAGAAATTGACGCTTTGCCCGTTGGTAAAACTACACTTAAAAAAGTGGATTTAATGATATCACTACATGGTGAAGCACACACCTACTCAAGTGATATTGAAATAACTAAAACTGATGAGGCAACATTAATAGCATCCACGGTAGCGCCTATTATTGTTAATGCGGCAGACTTTAAACTATTAGAAGGTATAGAAGCTTTACGTAAAATAGCAGGCTTACCTTCTATCGCATCAGCCGTGCCTGTTACAGCTAAATTGGTGTTCAAACAGTAAATTGAACAATGCTTTTAAGATGAGCCTACATTTTGACTCTTAATATTATTTATTAAGAAAGCTAAATAAAAGCTTGACGATACAAATGATAATGATTATCATTTGTATCGTCTTCTTGGTTGAGGTGGGCGCACTACTACTAAGACTAGTTGATACAAGTATAGCGTTTAACTGTTATGACTTGGGACGTGTTTCAGTTATAAAAGTAAATAGTTTAATAATGCTATATACGATAAGAAAACCAGCTATTCTCCAGTAGCTGGTTTTTTTATGCTCAACTATCTAAACATGGCAATTACCTACCTCTACTGAAAAATTATTGGGCTAACACTTCTATTTTATTTACATCTAATAATAACTTGTAAACACAAATGATAATGATTATTATTTGATTGTTTGGTGTAGAGGGATGTTCAATGGAAAATCAGCAATGGCAATCATTATTAAAGCTTGGTAATGAGTCCTTTCATGAGAAGGAATGGAAGAAAGCTGAATATTTTTATAGCGAAGCTTATGATTTATTGGCTTTTTCTTACAGAAAAAATCCAATGTGTGCTGATACGTTAATGGCGTGGGTTTGTTCGTGTCATAACTTATCTAAGTTATATGAATATAAGGGTAATCTAACGTTAGCATTGAAGTTTTTAATGGTGCCGCATGAATATTTGTTATCTATAACGCAATCAATTATAGACGATGAAGATGTAAAGTTAATTGCTTTTAAAGCACTATCATTCACGCTGCCACCAATATTATCTTTTAATAATAAACACCCTATTTGCAATAATTGTATTGAGAAATTTAAATCACTTAAGCAATTATTAGAACTACAAAAAAATACTATTCATTAATTTTAAGTGGTGTTGACAGTAAACAAGGAGTTGAAAATGATATTCGAAATATTAGAAAAAATTGATAAAAAGTATCCGTTTGATCTTGCTATCGCTCATTGTGGTATTCGAATGTTAAATTTAAAACAGCAAGTCAATTACCCTCATTCATTACAAAATGAAGTGTTATCTAATAGTGGCATAAGCCAGCTATTATCAACATAAAGTAACAAAACCACGACTATGTTTGGCATAAAGTTCTTAAAGGTAAAAGGTGACAGTATGGAACCAATAATTCCAGATGATTGCTTTATATTGGTAGTTAAATGGTTATTAATATTTCCTATTAAGCCTGAGCAACGCTTAGTCATTAATCATCCAAATTATGGGGTTATTGTGAAAACCGTTGCCATTGTTGATAGAAACGGTTTTATCTGGAGTAAGGGGGAAAGCTTCAACAGTTTATCAGTTGAAGAGTTAGGTCCTGTCGATAAATCTCAATTGTTAGGGCGAGTTATCGGTATATTTACCCCTAAGAAACGTAATTAACATTTTATTTGGTTTGTTTAAATAACCATAGTCATGTTGTAAGTATGTATTATTCACAGGATAGAGAATGTGCTAACTAAAAAAATTCTTTTAATTGAAGACGACAAAACACTAAATACATATTTAGCCGATTTGCTCACTAAAACAGGGTATATCGTTGAAAAATGTTTTGACGGTGTTACAGGGTTAAAATTGGCACAGTCACATCAACATCAATTAGTGTTATTAGATAAAATGCTACCTAAATTAGATGGTGTATCGTTATTAAAAACTCTCAGAGAAACAAGCCAGCAACCTGTGATCATGATCTCAGCGAAAGGTGCGGAAGAGGAAAGAATTTTAGGTTTAATTCATGGTGCCGATGATTATGTGGCTAAACCTTTCAACAGCCAAGAATTACTGTTAAGAATTGAAGGTTTAATTAGAAGAAGCCAACCTCAAGTTGAATTTAAAAAGCAAACGATAATCAGTATTGACGGACTAACACTAGATGCCACTAAGCAGAAAATAACCGTTGATGAGATAGACGTTGAATTCACCTCTATTCAATTTAAATTGCTTTGGGAGTTACTTTCTCATCAAAATTGTATTGTGAGTAAAGCTGATTTATACCAAAAGGTGTTGAATAAAAAGTTAGGTATGTATGATCGAAGTTTAGACATGCATTTAAGTCGAGTACGCAGGAAACTTAATGAAGCACATTGGCTCGGTGAACGTTTACAGACTGTGCATGGTAAAGGGTATTGCTTTAAGTGAATCGTCAATTTTTGTGGAAGTCATGCTTGATTATTGCGACAGGCTTAGTGGTATTTTTTTATGTGTTAAGTGTTTTAACGTTAAAAACAGAAGAAGGCATGAGTTTTATTGCGGAGTCTGATCGCCAGCAATTGAAATCGTGGGCTAAAACTGCAGAAGAACTCTATTTGTCGGGAGATAAAATAGCATTAAATCAATGGTTAACTGAGTTAAAACAAAAAGAAAATGTACGGGTATCCGTTGTTAGCTTTACTATTGAGAATATAGCGGGTGAAGAGATTAACGTTGATGCTGAAGAAGCCTATCACTTTGGTCGCAGCGTAGACTGGAAGATACATTTATACTTTGAGCACAACCCCATAATGGAACTACCATTTTCACAAGCTAAAGGTAGCTTTCTCATAAAATTACCTGAGCGGATGAGACCAGGGACTTACTGGCTTACCACGCGAATACTATTGCAAATTATATTTCCCCTCGTGCTATTAGTACTACTTGCTACCTGGATATATAGACATATTATTACGCCTCTACAACAACTTGAACAAGCAACAACCGCTTTTAGCCAAGGAAATTTTGACGTAAGAGTAAGAGCTTCGCTAGGTAATCGAAATGATGAACTCTCTCATTTAGCCTCTACTTTTGACCAAATGGCGGCAAGAATCGGCGAGTTAATTGCAAAACAACGGCAACTTATTTCAGATTTATCTCATGAATTGCGTACGCCACTCACTCGATTAGATATTGCAGTCAATAATTTTGAAATTGAAAAAAGTCATCAACACCTTGAGCGTATTTCTAGGGAGTCTACCTACATTCGAAAACTAGTAGAAGACACACTAACGTTGGCGTGGCTTGATAATGAAAAACCAATTATCCAGCAGGAGAAGGTGGATTTAGTCGATTTGCTTGATGTTGTGATAGACGATGCTAAATTTGAGTTCTCTGATCGGGAATTAATACTCGAAACGCCTAATCATGCGGTGATCAGCAATAGTAGTCATCAAGCCCTTTGCCCTGCCCTTGAAAACATCATTAGAAATGCCTTACGTTATACCCCTATAGGCAAAAAGGTTACCGTTACCTTATCTCAACAAGTTGGAAGTTATTGTATTGAGGTGATTGATCAAGGTCCTGGTATCGCACCAGAATATTTAGAGAAAATATTTCTGCCTTTTTTTCGAGTTAATAATACTAATGAAGATGGCAGTGATAGCTTTGGGTTGGGATTAGCACTTGCTAAGCGCCTTTTAAATAGTGTTAGAGCTGATGTAAAAGCATTAAATAATGATAACGGTGGCTTAAAGGTAGTGATAATGATTCCTATTACGTAAATGTAACAATTGTAAAAGTAGTATAAATACTCAGTCTAAATGGTAATAATTCTCATTAATGAAGTTAATTGAGAAGATAATCATGTCACGTAAATCAAGAAATAAGCCGTTATTTAAAACAGCACTTATTAGCGCGAGTGTTATTGCGGCGTGCGCAAATACTAGCGCTTATGCTAATACAGATGAAAATACAGAAAAAGTAAAGAAAGTTGAAAAAATTGTTGTTGTTGGTGCCACAACCAACACAAAAATCACACCTGATCAGCTTAATAAATATCAAGCAAATGATTTAGCCGATATTTTCCGTCAAACACCTTCTGTTACTGTAGGTGGCTCATTAGGTGTTGCACAGAAGGTTTATGTTCGTGGTTTAGAAGACTCAATGGTAAATGTAACTGTTGATGGTGCACCACAAACAAGTACGCTATTTCATCATATTGGGCGTGTATCAATAGAGCCTGAATTATTACAAAGTGTTGAGGTTCAGGGGGGTGCCGGTGAAGCTACCGCAGGAACAGGTGCGGTTGGTGGTGCTATTCGTTTTAAAACGAAAACAGCAGCAGATTTACTGTCAAATGATGAGCAGTTTGGTGGTATCGCAAAAGCGAGCTATTTCTCAAATAGTGGTCATAAAGAAAGTCTTACATTATATGGTAAAGCAACAGAACAAATTGGCATTCTTGCGTCTTATGTGAATGTGAGTCGCGATAATATGGAAGATGGCGACGGTGTGGAAATTCCAGGAACAGCGGCTGATCAAACCCTTGCCTTTGTTAAATTGAATGCAGAACTCACTGATAATCAAAATGTGTCTGTAAGTTATGAAAGACGTAAAGAAGAAGGTAAGTTCGGCAAACAAACCAACTGGGCACCTTTAGAAGATGATCCCTTGTTTCAGTCATGGGGAGATAGAGAAACTATAGTCCTCAATCACACTTGGTATCTAAGCTCACTGATAAATTTAGAAACAACATTGTATCAAACGGACTCATCATTTAAACGTGAGCTATATACCTGGGATGCTGCCATTGAAACAACTGGCTTTGATATTCGAAATACGAGTGATGTCGGTGATCATTCATTCACTTATGGTATTGAACGTAAAGTTGATAAAGTTAACTCACAATCTTATGAAGATTTTGGTGGTATTTACAATGAAGAAGGTACTGTTACCGGGTTATATATTCAAGATCATTGGCAATTAACTGATGACCTATTGCTTAGTTATGGTGTTCGCCATGATACCTATGAACTTGATCACACTGGCGAGTCAGCAAACTGGATACAAGTTAATGGTAAATGGGTTGTAGAAACTGACAGTAGTGGCGCTCCAGTAACAACAAGTGATTCATTTTCTACTAAAAAGCAGGATGACTTTAGCACTAACTTAGGGCTTGTTTACAACTTAACCGAGTATTTAAAGTTATCGGTTAGTTATGCAGAAGCTTTACGTGGCAGACAAGTGGCTGATGCATTTACTGTGGGTGAATTAACCCATAACCCGAATTTATCTCCTGAAAATGTGGCTAACAAAGAACTTGGCTTACAATATAACGATGGCACATTTATTTTTGAAGCATCGGTTTATAATAGTGAAATTAGTGACGTTGTTTTTGATAAGTTTAAGGGTGCAGAAGGCGTTTTTTATGAAAACATTGGTGATTTAGAATCCACAGGTTTTGAATTAGTTGCAGGATACCAAGCGCATAACTTTGACGTCGTTGTTAGCTATAACAGTAATGATGTCGAACTAAATAATGCGCCATTTGTTTGGCCAGATGCAAGTAGTGCCTCAGGATTTAGTACCGTTGTTTTAAATGGTGTAGATTTAGCCGCTTATGAATACGGTGGTTTAGGAAATGCAGTAGGTGATTCATTAAATGTAAACGTAAATTATGAAATGAATGATGCGTTGGAAATGGGCTTTAATGTTAATTATGTTGCTAGCTTGAATGATATTGACGTATTTCATCGCTCCATCGAGTTAGGGTGGCAAACACAATTAGAAACGGTTGATAAACCCAGTTATACCGTTGTTGACGCTTATGTAAAGTATTCTCCGATAGAAAATCTCACTCTAGATATAGCGATTCAAAACCTCTTAGACGAATCTTATAGAAGCCATGGTAGTGTTGCAGATTATGGCCACATAGCCGGATATCAAAGTGTAGTTGGCATTAAAGAAGCGGGCCGAGATATTAGGTTAACCGCCTCATATCAATTTTAATTCACTTTGTTAATTAAAAAGCACGATATCGAGTCGTGCTTTTTAGTCTCTACAAGTAAGTAACGCTATGACATTTTTTAAAAAGAACGTTAAACCTATCGGCATAACCATCAGAGTATTGATTGCACTGATCGGTGGTTTTGTTTTAGCTAATTTAATTGGCATTATTATTTCATACCTACCAGCAGACAATAAAGTAGACGGTATTGTTAAAGGCATGATGATTGGCTTTATTGCTTACACTACGGTTGTGATGTATGTATTTTCTACTAAAACAGCTGGCAAGGCCGGACTAGTGGTTGGTAGTAGTTGTTTAGTTGCTTACGCAATAATGTTTTACCTTAATACGGCAGTTAACTAATGAAACCACGTTTTCGCCAATCAATGAATTGGTTACATACCTGGGCTGGTTTTTCTTTTGGCTGGCTATTATATTTTATTTTTGTTACAGGTACTGTCGGATATTTTGACAGCGAAATCGATCGCTGGATGAAACCAGAAATTACCGTCGTCGAACAATTAGATAACCAAAGTTCAGTACTTTCAGCGGCAGAACTTCAGCTTCAACAATTAGCTCCTGAATCTTCACAATGGTACATCAGTCTACCAACGGCACGAATGCCATTTGTACAAATTCAATGGCTACAATTAGCGAATAAAGAGACAAACACCCCAAGAGGCTGGCAAGAAAAATACCTTGATGTTTCAAGCGGTGTGACCAACAGTGTTAGAGAAACCGCTGGCGGAGAAACCTTATACAGAATGCACTACAACCTGCATTATGTACCTGAACTTGTTGGTTATATATTAACAAGTTTAGCCACCATGCTAATGCTCATAGGATTAGTGACAGGGGTGGTTATCCACAAGAAAATATTTATTGAATTTTTTACCTTTCGTGCTAAAAAAGGTATTCGTTCCTGGCTAGATATTCATAATATTTTCAGCGTTTTACCTTTACCTTTTCATTTAATGATCACCTACAGTGGCTTGCTACTTTTAATGGGGGTTACCATGTCATCTATCATCGATGTGCGTTACGGCGAAGGTCGAGAAAACCATAAAAAGTTTTATGATGAGGCCCAGTTAGACATAAAGGAAGTGCAATTTATTGATTTAGCTCCCGAAGCATTATCAATAGAAACAGTGCTTGCGGACGTGGCTGTACGTTATAAAGATCAAAACGTCAGTTTTATCGGTTTTATTGAACGGGGTAGTGAAAATGAACATTATGAAATATGGTTTGATAAATACGAAGGCATCCACTTAGTATCGGCTGTAGAGTATCGTGTTAATGGCGACAAAGTGGAAATTGAAATAGCGACAGAAAAAGCAGGAAGTGCAGCTCGAATCTACGATCTATTTGAACATTTACATGAAGGGCTTTTTGCCAATATTTATCTGCGTTGGTTGTACTTTATATCGGGGCTATTAGGTGCGGCAATGGTAGCTACAGGTATGATTTTATGGATAAAAAAACGACAAATAAATGGTGCATCCGCTAGACCCTTCAGTGTCATTTCAATTATTGAGCGCATTAATATTGGGATTATTCTTGGCTTGCCTATCGCTATAGCGGGATATTTTTGGGGTAATCGCTTGTTACCCGTTAATATAGAACACAGGGCTGATTGGGAAGTACATTGTTTTTTTATTGCCCTTTTAGCGAGTATTTGCTTTTGTTTATGCCGCTCAGTAAAAAAATCATGGTTGAATCTACTTTGGTTTACAGCCGGTGTTTATTTGTTAACACCATTAGTTAATATGGTAACTACTGAACATAGTATTATTGGCAGCATTAAACGAAACGATTGGTTAATGCTAGGGTTTGATCTCAGTATGTTATTTTTTGCAGGATGTTTTGCATTAGCCGCAATTATTGTTCAACGAAAAAACGCCAAAGCGCAAGCAAATGAGGAACACATAGTTATACAACAAAAATTAAAAGAGTCGGCGTACTAACATGTTAATTCTGATAGAAACTTTAATTTTATTTTTAGGTTTTCTCTGCTTAAGCCTTTCTTTGTCTCGTCACTATAACCAAGTGGCCCCAAAAAAACGCCTGTCGACACGTAATTTGTGGCTTTACAGAATAAGTGGCTATATTTTGCTACTACTTGCTGGCATATATGCCGTATATGAATGGGGTTTTACATTAGGATTAGTATATTGGTGTGCTATTGCCACAATAGTTAGTTTGCTTATTACGCTTACATTAACGTTTAAGCCTAGGTGGCTTGCTATTATGAAGGTTATTTCACTTCGCACTAAATAATATTAATGGTTTGTTTGTATTTAAAAACTGAAGTTATAGATTGTAAACAATAAAACAGCGATGACTTATTAAGTTATCGCTGTTTTAAATAGAGAGACTAAAAAATGGATATTTTTTAAAGGCTAATTTAAGTAATGCTTACGGATATTAGCTAAGTCTTGTTCTGAAACATTCAACTCTTGCTGTATGTAATTTAATATAGAACCTGATTTTGTTTCCATATGACTTATCGCTGCTTCGATCATTGGGCGGCGAGTCCCCGCAAATACTTGTACAATTTCTTCAGGTAACTTGCTAAAAAAAGCGTACATTTTTTCTTGCTCTGGTGACATATTTTCAGGTACATGGAACAATTCTTTTGGATCTAAATATTGCTCGGATAGTAAGTAGTCTTGTATCGCAACTTCTTTATCGACACCCAGAGCGGTTAGAATTAATACGCCAGCAACCCCTGTTCTATCTTTACCTGCGGTACAATGAAAAAGTAAGCCATCATCTTTTGTGGCTAAACGGTTAAACATTGCAGTGTAATTTTCTTTTTGCGTTTCAGTTAAGCTTGGATACATTTGCGCAAATAACATGGTTGCTTTTTCTTCATTTAAACTTGGATCCATTAGGGCTTTAGCAAATTTTTTCATGTCTAGCACTTGACCATAGTCTTTGGATATCACTTCAACGTCACTTGCTTTCCAATCAGTAACTTCTGTAGCTCTTTCATTGTTATCTCGAAAATCAACAACGGTTTTTATGCCTAGGTTATCAATATATTGATAGTCATTATTTGTTAAATTAGCTAATGCACCTGAGCGGAATAACTTACCCCATTTAACTGTTTTACCGTCAACCGTTTCATATCCACCTAATTCACGAAAGTTACGGCCTTTTTCTAAAGGTAATAAACGACTAGCAGCATTGTCTGCTTGACCATTAGCAGGTTTTACTGTGAAGTATTTACGACCTTTTGCACCTGTTGATTGCCATTGATACTGATCATCATTTGCACTGGCAATAACTTTAGCATCAGAACCTTGTTCGTCAGAAGCCACTAATATTTCAACATCTTGTTTAGCTTGAGTTGCTTGCCAGTTTAATTGATATAGATTTTTACTTTCGTCATAAGTCACGGTCAAATCACTTATATTGTTTTGTGGTGGCGTTGTTGTACAACCGGCAAAAATTAATGCGGAAGTTAATATTGATAATTTTTTCATCATAATATCCTTGAGAGCAGAGAGATAGCCTCTCTGCTAATAATAAGTTTGTTGTTAAAAAGTTGTAATTAGTAGTTAATACGTACACCAGCCATGTAGCGCTTACCGTATCGCTCTACTTGGTTTGGCGTAGCCGCTGTACCTACATAGCGAGTATCAACGGCATCGGTTAAGTTGTTTGCATTAAAGTAAAAAGAGACTTCCGCACCGTAAATATCTGAAGGGAGCGCATAACTTAATGCTAGATCAGCACGTTTTTGTCCTGACCAATATTCAGGTTCTGAGGCATTTTCAGTAGTAGAGAACCAGTCATCTCGGTATTGATAATTCAAGCGAGCTGAAAAACCGTGAGCTTCATAGAATACGGAAGCGTTATAGATAGTGTCTGAGGTGCCAGGCAAAGAGTATTTTTCACCTGTTAATGTTGTGAATTCGCTATCTAACATGGTGTAATTCATGCTGAATCCGAAACCGTCCATTACGTCTAAAAAGTCAGAAGCGTATGCAATAAAGTTAACTTCAGCGCCGCTTAGGTTACCATCTTTACCATTTACTGATTGAGTATATGACCAAGTCGAACCTGAAAGTGATGGGTCGAAAGCACCGCCATCTACATTACTTGAACTGACATAAATTACATTATCGATTGAGCGGTAAAATGCAGCTGCAGAGAACATACTTGCATCACCTATGTACCACTCATAAGAAATATCAGTACCAATCGTTTTTTCAGCGTCTAACTCTGGGTTACCCGCAGAAATTGTGCTGGAAATTGGTATAACAGACGTAGTTGCCCGCCATTCACCATAATTAGGACGACTGACACCTGTTGTTACTGACCAACGTAATTTTTTATCTTGTCCTAGGTCGTAATTTACGTGCAAGCTAGGTAAAACGTTAATGTAGTCATCTTCAAAAGTACCTGTAGGGCCTTCTGAGGTGTAATCTGTTTGTTCAATACGTGCACCATAGACCAAATTACCCCAATCAAAATAGCTTGTAGCCATGGCATAAACAGCAGTAACTGTTTCATCAATAATGATTAAGTCACCAGCTGGAATATCAATATTACCTAAATCACCAACTTGAGCTTCCCAATCATTACGAAGTGCTACATTATCGTAATAGGTACCACCAACACCATGTGTAAAGTCAGAATCCCATGCAACGCCAGTATCATAATCATTAGGGTTTATACCAGTAGCCATAAAGCCATATAATGAAGCATCGCTAAAATCCATATAAAACCCATAGCCATCTGCTTCACGACTATCTGAATTAAAGCCAAACTTTATTTCGCTATTTAAACCAAATAAGTTCATGTCTTTTGTCACATCAAACTTAATTTGTGTCGCTTCAATATCCATTTCACTTTTAGCATTAAGAACTACGTTTGCTGCGTAATTAAGGCTACTGAGTGCAAGTGGAGTTGTACTGTTTACTTCGAATAACTCGGCTTGTGGGTCTTCTAAGTCTGTTAGGTCATAGGCGAATGCCCCTGCTCCACCTACACCTCGTAATAACGGTATATGGGTAAGATTTTCTGTATCAGTTATGCTTACTCGCCCTTCTAACAACCAACCTTTAAGGTTGTATTCGAAGCCTAATGTTTTAGTGGAAGTTGCACTTTTATAATCACCGTCTTGTAACCAACGTTCTACTAAAGCTAATGGTACGTAATTATCTGTGCCTGTTGGCGCGTTTTGTCCAAATTGTTCCATACCACCTTGAATATCAAAAACGAATTGGTTTCTTAATTCATGATCATTAAACTCGCTTTCTAAAAGGGATACAAAAACACGGCCTGAACCCTTGTTAAACCGGTATTCTAATTTTCCACCGAAGGCTTCATCTTCACGAGTTATTTCATAACTACGAAACTCAACGCCACCTAATTGATTCTCTGATAACCAATCGTATTCGCGATTATCGGTAATTTGTTCACGAGAATTTTTCGAGGTATAAATCATCGCTCCCCAATTTTCATTGGAATAAGAGGCTTTTAGTGCTGTTTTTTCTATATCACCTTCACCTAAATCTTGCTGACCAAAACCTAAATCAGCATTAAACGCAAAGCCATCAAATTTGAAAGGGTCATGAGTTTCAATGTTAATAAAGCCTGCTACAGCATCTCCTGGCATATTAGGAGTAATTGTTTTGTTCGCAATTAAGCGGCTGGTAATTACCGAAGGGAAAGAATCAAAGCGCGCTACTCGACCATTTTCAGCACCTGGAATTACAACACCATCAATGGCTATAGGTGAATATTTAAACGGAGCACCTCGAAAGTTAATATATCGTGCTTGACCTTGGTCTCGTTCAATTGCTACCCCAGGAACACGACCTAATGAATCGGCCAAGTTCTGATCGGGGAAGCGACCGATAGTATCGGCAGCGATAATATCAACAAAGTTTGTTGCTTGCTTTTTGGCTTCTAAAGCGGCTTTTTGACTATCAAGAATTGGAGAGGCTTTTACAACCACCTCTTCAATTTGTTGATCATTTTCTTCAGCTAACGCTGGAAACATAGTTACAGAACTAATAGCTAAAGTAATCGATAGGGCTAACTTTTTTTTAGGGTAATTAAACATCTTTATTTCCATGAATTATTGGCTTAAATAGAAAACATCGCTATTCTCAATTTAATTTATTACTGGAAAGTGACAGAGATATCTTTAAAGAGAATTAGATATCTCTAAAATTTAATCGCCTGATTTTAAATGTTTTTTTTATTTTTGTGTCAAGGTGTTTTTTATTGCTTGTGGTAATTTAATTGACTCGGCATCTAATTTTAAACGATATTTAAAGCGACCTGTTTTAGTGTCTCGTAACAAATCGAATAAATAAGGTTGGCTTAATTCCTCGCCTAATTGAGAAATTAACGTTTCTTTAATTTTATTGCGATTTTGATCTAAGGTTTTAGCTCTTAAACCGTGGGTTTCTAATTCGTTAATTGATTTACTATGGCCGTGATTTTCTTTCATTAAAGTTGTAATGGTATTTGCTGATTGAGTGTCGGGGTGATTAATCGATGGGTTGATTAGCCAGCCGGCGTCAACATTATTAACTTTAAGATAGGCGTACCATAAATAATAAAAGAAAGGTGTTTTAGCTAACTTGATTTCGAAGTTATTGATGTTGATAGTGAAAGTGTCTATGTTAAAACTGAGTACGCAGGTTTTTTTTGCTAATTGGTATGCTTGATCAATGTTTATTGTTGATTGATATAAGGCATCTATGAACTTTATCTGTGATATTTGCTGCAAATCATCTGTTGTTTTATTAAGAAACCAAATAACTAAGTCATTGATATTAACATTTTCAGTTAGTTGATTGTCTTCTAAAATTTTTGTTAATAAGGATTTTAGCCAGTCTTTTTTTGAGGTATCAGTAATTTCTATTTTATCGCTTAAAGCTTTAGCTATATCATCTTCTACTTGCAGAGATTTTAGTAAGTTTAACCACTGTTTATAGTGGCTTGATACAGGCTTAGGTACTAAATGTATTAATACTAAGATGATAAATGTACTGATGCTACATATACAGATAATCAACCACCATCGAATTTGATAATCAAGTATCACTTTTGCTTGTTTAGCTTCAAGACCAAATTGCCAAGGAACATAAATTGTGTGTAAGTTGGAGTGGTCACTTTCAGAAAACAACGCCTCTATTGTTAAAGAGTATCGTTTAAAAATATTGAAATGTGTTAAAGCGTTAGTTAATGCTAATTGTTGATTAAGGTTACTTTTCACTAAATTTTTATAGTTTTTATCAATAATATGTTGCTGAAAAGCTTTTGTTAGTTCAGGCGATAAATGCTTATTTAATTGTGTAGATACTTGATTTTTAAATGATAGCTGGTTGATTACCAATAGGACGATTAAGAAAACAATGGTGCTAATGAGCCAATAAATTAGGTAGTTAAATTGTTGTCTTTTAATCTTCATAAATTAAATATTCTTACAATATTTAGGAGAAGTTAGAGTTGTATTACTCGCCTCAAATAGAGGTATATACACATGAAAAGCAGCAATAAATGAACAGGTTAACTCTGGAGTGATGATAGACTTTGCAGCATACAATTCACCAGATTCTAATTGGTGCTGGATTGGAATTTGAGTTAGCTGATCTATATCAATTATAGAATCAAACCAGTTTTGGCCTGGTATTAAATCTATTTCATGTCGATTAAAAGCATCATAAAGTGACTTATATGAGTTGTAATAGTTTATGTGTAATTTACTGATATCGATACCTTGCTTTTTTAGTGAATCTATTGGTACTAAATAAGAAGAAAAGCTTTTTTGATCGTTAATTAAGCCAATAATTTTATCGGTTAAAAAATGTGGACTCAGTTCTGCGGCTTTATTATGACTAAGCCAAAAAATTTGTACTTTTTGGCTAGGTAGCAACATCTGATAGATATCATCAAAATGTAAAACCATGCCCTTTAATGTGTCTTTCCGTGCCCAAATAAGCTGATATTTTTCTTTTAATAAATCATCTGCAGTAAGGGCAGAACGATTGCGCCAATTAATATTGACTTGAGAAAACTGCTTACCTATTTCCGTATTACTACAGAGGCGTTCAGCAAATTCCTTAGCGTAATCAGATAAAGGAAGTAAGATATTAAAGGTTTTATTCGATACTAATGTATTTTTAATTTCACATTGATAATGGTCTATAGTCGAAATTTGAAGAAGAGGCGGCTTTTGCCAAGTTAAGACAATAATCAGAAAGCAAGAAAAGATAAAAATTGTAATTTGAATCAACCTATAACTAAAAAAGTTATAGGGGATTATGGTAAATAATGAATTCACTAATCTAGCCACACCACTACTTGAATTTTTACTATAAGACAAAAATATGACAACTTAATGACATGCCGATGGTTAATAGTATATTGACTGAAAGTAGAACAGCCTTAAGTATTATTAATACCTAAGGCTGTTTTATTATAGAAAGGCGTTATTTAAACTTTAAAACTTAATACGAACACCTGCACGATAGCTACTACCCCAACTTGAGATGTAATCAACAAAACTCTTATCGCCATCGATATATTGGACAAAATCTGGGTCTAAAATATTGTTAGCATCAAAAGTGAGAGTGACATTATCATTCATGGCGTAACTTGCACTTAAATCAAGCGCTCCCCATTCATCCACTTCTAATGTTTCAATTGCGGCTTCACCCCAACTTGGCATTAATGGGCTCCAAACTGTGCCTAAGCTGTATTCTGAACGATAGTTATAGGCAAGGTTAATCATTAAGCCATTGTTTTCATAAAAGGCAACAATGTTGTATTGGTGCTCAGATAAGCCTTTAAATGGTAGCTCGTTATTATCACCATCATATTGTCCAGAAGTACTATTGTTGTAGGTGTAATTTGCTGACACACCAAAACCAGCTAATGAAGCAGGTAAAAAATCATCGAAGGTTTGCAACCAGTTCAGTTCATAACCACGAATACGTGATGAGTTATCATCATCATTGAATGGGCTAGTTACTTCGAATGATTTACCCGCAATATTTTGTTGAGTTGGTTCATAAATAATAAAGCCATGTAATTCTTTGTAGAAAGTGGCAAAGTTTAAGTTACCTGAGTCGCTATAGTACCATTCAATAGAGGTATCAAATTGATCTGCGTAGTACGGCTCTAATCCCGGATCATTTTCATACATGAAGTTTTGTAAAGTTGTTTCATCTTGTGAAATAGAGGTTACTGGCGATAAATTTGTTAATGGTGGGCGTGACATTGCTTGAGATAAGGCTAAGCGTAATACTAATTTATCTGTTAAAGATAATTTAAAGTTAGCGCTAGGCAATATTTTATCGTAACTACCATTAAATGATACATAACCGACTTGCTTGTGACTGTCAGTTATTTTTCCTTCTGAATCAAAGGCTATATTGCTAGGAGATTGAGAGTAGCCCCAAGATGAAACATCAGTTTTAATATAACGAACACCTAAATCTAGCATATACGGCATATTTACTATTTCATCTTCGATGATTATTTCAGCGTATGCATGAATGGTTTCTTCTTTAACACCATAAGTATTTCCACCTTCTAGCGAAGGGCGAGGTACTAAATATTCTTCAAATGCCTCATTGTCTAATGAACGGTAGTAATCAAATAAACCATTTACATTAATACCTGCCCATGCACTAGGTAAGTTTGCACCTGAGTTACCCATGAAGTTACTGAACGAACTTGGACTTAATGCGGAAGCTGGTAATGGGCCCCACATAGTGTTGCCATTGATCTCAAATTGTTCACTCTCAGGCGCATTGATAATGGACATATCATCTGAAGTAAATGCACTGGCATTTTTCTGGCTCCAAAAGGTTTTACCTTTATCTTGCATGTTATAACCCGTACCAAATAGTACCTGTGTAATAATGCCATCCGTAGGCTCATACTCACCATCAAAAACAAAGCGACCCGTTTTATCTTTTACTTTGTCACCTTGTAGGCGAGCGTACCATGCACCATAATCAGTATTTTCATCAAGTACGGTGTCACCGAAGGTAATATCTGGCACTTGTTCACCGTTATCCCAGTTCATTGATAAAGTATCAATGGCTGTGCGAACAACAATCCAACTTTCTTCTGCTGAAGCATCCTCTGCTTCAGAATATGCCACATCAAAATTAAAGTTAAACTGGTCATAAATATAATTAACATTTAAACCTATTTGAAAGGTATCGCTTTCACGAGGATGCTGATCTTCTAGTAACTCGGCAATTGCTGGCGAGTCCATATTCCCTGGCTCACCTATGGTTATACTATTACCTAAGCCGTCTTCACCTACTGTGACCTCTTGAATATTATCAAGGTTAGTACCTTCAAAAAGTGCGAGCGAAATCATATGGCCAGTAGATAAAATTTCATACTTGGTATAAAGCGCATCAAAGTTAATGTCTAAGTTTGCAGATGGACGCCATTGTAGAGCAAATGTTCCACCAGTACGCTTTCTATCATCGGTACTTACTGTAATATTAGGCCAATTAGGGAAACGCACCGTTTCATCGGTATAGCCATCATTGGGTAGTAGATCTTTCATATTCCATTGACCCCAGCCCCATTGTGCAGAATGACTATCAAATCGTGTTTTTGATTCTGTGTGGTTCATTGAAAATAAAATACCAAAGGTATCATCGTTAAAACTTTCACTAATTAAAAATGAAGCTTGGGGGCTAGTTTCTTCTGAACGTTCGTTATAATATCCTTCTAATGACCCCGCAACTAAGCTGCCAATATTTAGGGGTTTAAGTGTATCAATATTAATAATTGCGCCTATTCCTCCTTCTGAGAGTTTTGCTTGCTGTGTTTTATTTATTTGAACGCCACCAATAAGTTCTGAAGCAATTAAATCATAATTAAAATCTCGGCCCACAGTTTCTGAAGCTATTTTTCGACCGTTTAAAGTGGTCACGTTGTAATCCCCTGTTAAACCACGCACAGTGACCTTTTGACCCTCGCCATGAACGCGTGAGACACTGACTCCTGGAATACGTTGTAAAGCTTCGGCAACATTAGCATCAGGGAATTTACCAATATCTTCTGCCACCAATGCATCAAGAATATTGTTCGATAATTTTTTTATTTCTTGTGCTTCTTTTAAACTACTAAGTACTCCTCTAACTTCAATAATTTCAGTTTCATCATTATTATCTTCTTCTTGAGCAGCATATGTTGACAGTGAAGTAGCTAAAGCAGTACTTATGAGCAGCGCAATGTGTTTTATTTTCATGTTATTACCCCAACTTTTTGAAGGTGACCTGTATTATTTTTATCGTTTACTATTTTGCAAATCCCGACTTATTAATTAAATTTGCATGATGATTTATAGCGTTAGGTCAGGGAAATATACTTCCTGAAAAACTCCTTTTTATTATCAAAAAACATATATTCGAGTAAAAATCCTAATCATTATCTTGAATATAAAGGTTAAGATCGTGACTCTCGAAAATAAATAAAATATTCTCGATAAATAAGGTGTTGTTGTTAAGTTCCTATTTATCGCGTATTTTTTCCTAATAAATAATTTTTTGGTGAGAGTATGTTTGATTGGGTAAATAGAATTCGATTTGATGAAAGTAGTCCCTTAGAAGTACAAGGACATGAAAATAACTTTGGTTTTCAAAGACACCAACCTGAAATTATGGCGAGCAGCCACTGGCATGGGCATATTGAAATTAATTATTTATTTAATTGCTCAGCTGATTATTTAATTAATGGAAAAAAAATTAGCGTCCCCGAAGGACGAATGATTTTGTTTTGGGCATCGATTCCACATCAAATGATCGCAAGTGATGGAGATGGTTATATGGTTAATATTTATATACCGCTTCAAGCATTTTTAAGTTGGAAGTTTCCTAATGAATTTATTGAACAGATATTGCACGGTGAAGTTTTAGTTGCCGATAGTTTGCACCCAACAGACCAACCGTTAACATTAATGTGGGAAGAAAACTTAATAAAAAAACAAGCCCCATTAATGTTTCAAGTCATTGATGAAATTAGAAATCGTATTCGTAGAATGTCATTAGAACCTTTCAGTACTTTTAACTTATCATATGCAGAAAGAAAGTCAGGGCATAAATCATTAGTTTCTGGACTACATCATATTCAATTAATTCTTCGCTATATTGCTGATAATTATGATAAAAAAATTACCGTTGATGATGTCGCTCAACATACAGGGTTACACCCTAATTATGCGATGAAGATTTTTAGTCAGGTAATGAAAATATCAATAAAACAATATATTAATAAACTAAGGTTACAACATGCTCAAGCATTATTAATAGATACTAATAATGCTGTTTTGAATATTGCACTGGAAGCTGGCTTTGGTTCGACAAGTCGATTTTATGATATTTTCCAACGAGAGTTTGCAATGACTCCATTACAGTTTAGGCAAAATATTTTTAATTCAAGAACGAATGATGCTATAGCGACAAATTAGTAAGTAATGTCTTCACTTTTTAGAATAAAAGTTATTTTTCAGGAGTATTTTCTTAAATTTCGATAAGTTATTTGCCTAGCTTGGTGTTCCAATAAGCCCAATATTTAAATTATTCTGCGTTAACTATTGACGCTTCAAATTGTTAGGGAGTAATTATTTTGCTTAAGCTATTTTCAAAAGTTATTGTGTTTTCTGGCTTGGTTGCAACGATTGGTGCTTGTAATTCTATCGATAGTAGAAGTGCCGATAATGCTGTTTCGTCAGTTGATATCAATAGTCTGGCTGATACATTATCAGATCGTTGGAAATTAACAAACCAAGGTATTGAATGGCAAGTATCAGACTCACATGAAGACCATATAGAGATGAGCGGTGAGCAAATTTCGACCATTATTTACTATGGTAGCGATGAAAATGGAAATTTAACGTTAAATCGCAAATTAGTTTGGCCCATGTTACGAACTATCCCTAACGATACTCATGCCAGTTTAATTCATGACTTTCCGCTTTCGATTACGCCAGTAATAAAAATTAATAACGAGAAAAGTAGTAAAGAGCAATTAAAGCATGTACGTATTGATGGTGTACTTGCTTTAACAAGTCAATTAAAAAATGATATTAGCCTTACTCGCACGCTTTCCCCAAGTACTACACAAGCGGTGATGATCGAACAACTGCATTTTGTTAACAAGGGTAACCAAAGTGCCACAATTACGACTGAACCGTTAAATTATCAAGTTCAAACACCTGCCGATAAGGGTATATATGGTGTTTATACTATTGAGGCACGCAGCGATAAGTCGGAAGATATAACGATAAAACCGGGTGAATCAGCAAGTGTGTTCGTTAATTACTTTGCGACGAAGCAAGGCCAAAATACTGTATTTAATAGTTCACTTGAAATTGAAAAACGTCGAAATTACGTCGCAAGTTTACAGCAAGTGTTGCAATTAAAAACACCAGATCCTGTTATTAATAAGATGTTTGATTTTGCTAAGTTACGCTCTGCGGAAAGTATTTTTCGTACCAAAGGCGGATTAATGCATGCCCCTGGGGGGGGGCGTTACTACGCGGCAATCTGGGCAAATGACCAAGCTGAATATATTAACCCTTTCTTCCCTTTTCTTGGTAATCAAAGAGGAAACGAGTCTGCAATAAATAGCTTCCGTCATTTTGCACGTTTTATGAATGATGAAGGTAAGCATATCCCGTCTTCAATTATTGCAGAGGGAGATGATATTTGGGATGGTGCTGGAGACCGTGGTGATTGTGCCATGATCGCATATGGAGCTAGTAGATATGCGCTAGCTATAGCAGATAAAGATCAAGCGACTGAGTTATTACCTCTGATCGATTGGTGTCTTGATTATAGTTATAAAAAAATAAACAAGGATGGAGTTATCGGCTCAGATAGTGATGAGCTAGAAGGTCGTTTTCCTGCTGGCGACTATAACTTAAGTACCAATATGTTGACCTATGGGGCATTAATTTCAGCAAATTATTTAAATAATGAACTAGATCGAAAAAGCATTGCTGATGAGTATTACAATAAAGCTTTAGCATTGCGGACTGCTATTGAGAGCTATTTTGGTGCTAACGTGCAGGGTTTTGATACTTATCAATATTATGAAGGAAATGACAAGCTACGTGCCTGGATTGCATTGCCTTTAACATTTGGTATTTTTGAGCGTAAAGAAGAAACATTGGATGCCCTCTTATCTGAGCATTTATGGAGTGCAGATGGCATTTATAGTGAAGCTGGTAATAAAACGTTTTGGGATCGCGCTACTTTATATGCATTTAGGGGGATATTTTCCGCACAGGAAACTGATACTGCTATGCGTTATTTTAAATACTATTCACGTAAAAGGTTATTGGGTGAGCATGTACCATATGCAGTAGAGGCTTGGCCCGAGGGTAATCAACGCCACTTGTCGGCTGAAAGTGCTTTATATGCACGTACGGTAACAGAAGGTTTATTTGGTATTGAACCAACCGGCTTTAAACGCTTTAATCTTGCGCCTTATTTACCTAGTTCTTGGAATAATATGTGTTTAAAACATATACGCGCATTTAATAATGATTTTAATCTGTGTGTAGAACGAGATGGTGAAGATTATACAATAAAAATAACTCAAATTAATGGTCATTCTCAAAGAATCAATTGGGATGGTAAGTCACCCGTAAGTGTTAGCTTTTAGTTTTCTAGAGCTACTATCGGAGAAAGTAAATGCTTATTTTCTCTGATTGGTAGGGTTGTTGAGCTTTCATTTTATAGTGTGGACTAACATGAAAGCTTAGCAGCTACAGTTAAAAACTTTTGAAAATACCCATTCGATAGCTCCATTATTGAGAGTATAAGTAATGAAAATAAATTTAGATTTAAAGCCATTTTTATGGTGGGTGATGTTTGCTGTTTGTTGTATATCAGGGCAGCTCAACGCACAAACGTATAATTTATCATCGCCTAATGGCAGCCTCAATTTGTCTATTAATCAAGGCAAAACATTAACTTATATACTTAGTGTTAATGACAAAGCTGTCATTAACAACGCCGTTGCACAGCTTTCGATTAAAGATGTTAGATCTGCAAAAAAGGTAGTTAATATAAAACGTCGTAGTATTAGTCGTGTTTTACACCCTACAGTTAAACAAAAGTCGAAAGAAATTATTGAGCATTACAATGAAATCACATTATTTTATGATAATCATCAGAGTATTACTTTTCGAGTTTTTGATCAGGGCATTGCGTATCGCTTTGGGATTAAAATGTCGGGTAATCTTGAGGTTATAGATGAACAAGCTATTTTTAATTTTGCAGATGATCATCAGGTACTATTTCCTGAGGAAAATAGCTTTATCTCCCATAATGAACGACTTTATTTACCCAAAAAATTAAGTGAGATTGCGTCTAAACAATTTGCGAGTCTGCCGCTATTAGTTGATACAGCTAAGGCGAAGGTTGTTATAACAGAAACAGGTTTACGTGATTATCCTGGTATGTGGTTAAAAGGTGATGGCAATAACTCGCTAAGTGCTATTTTTCCAAAACACGTATTGGAAAGCGAGCTAAAAAAAGACTCAGATCGTAATGAACTTATTACTAAAAGAGCCCCTTACTTATCAAGCCATCAAATTACCCCGCAGCAAGGTGGCCGAGATTTCCCATGGCGGGTGATTGCAATAGCTCAGAACGATGCAGAATTGTTAACCAATGAACTGTCTTATTTATTAGCTGATGAACTTGAAATAGATGATCCTAGTTGGATAAAACCCGGTAAAGTGGCTTGGGATTGGTGGAATGCAAATAACATTTACGGTGTCGATTTTAAGTCGGGAATAAATACGCAAACATATAAATACTATATAGACTTTGCTGCAAAATACGGTCTTGAATATATTGTTCTTGATGAAGGTTGGTATAAATTAGGTAATGTGCTTGATGTTGTTCCTAATATCAATGTTGAAGAGATTATCAATTATGGCAAGTCAAAAAATGTTGATGTTATTTTATGGGTTATTTGGGAAACGCTTGATCAACAATTAGAGCTGGCTCTTGATACTTATCAAAAGTGGGGTGCAGCAGGCATTAAAGTTGACTTTATGCAACGAGATGATCAGGCGATGGTTAACTATTATTGGAGAGTTGCAGAGCAAGCGGCAAAGCGTCAGCTGTTAGTTAATTTTCATGGTTCATATAAACCAGCAGGATTGCGACGTGCTTATCCTAATGTCATTACGCGTGAAGGTGTAAGGGGGTTAGAGCATAACAAATGGGCTGACTATATTACCGCAGAGCATAATCTAACATTGCCATTTATCCGTATGCTGGCTGGTCCTATGGATTATACACCGGGTGCTATGGTTAATGCTCAGCCAGAAAATTTTAACATTGTTTTTGATCGCCCTATGAGTAAGACTACTCGAGCACACCAAGTGGCTATGTATGTTGTTTTTGAAAGCCCATTACAAATGTTAGCGGATAGCCCGTCAAACTATTTGAAAGAACATGAAACGACACAATTTATTAGCACTATTCCAACGGTATGGGATGAAACTATTATACTGTCAGCGAAAATAAGCGATCACATTATTACAGCTCGACGTTCAGGTGAACATTGGTTTATTGGGGTTATGGGTAATAGCATGGCGCGTGATTTTACTGTGGATTTATCATTTTTACCTAAAGGTGAATATGAGTTAGAAAGCTTCGCTGATGGGGTGAATGCCGATAAATTTGCCAGTGATTATCAAATGTATAAGCACAAAGTTACACCTCAAAGTAAAGTAAATATTAAGCTGGCGCCAAGTGGTGGCTGGGTAGCAAGGTTAACTCCTACCAATGGATAATGTTAAAAAAGCTAGCTTCTCACAATCCCTATTTTCGGTAGGAACATTATTGGTTTTAGTACTTTATGGGTTAATGCTAAGACCATTATTGCTGGAGCAATCACCATTTCCGCTTGAAATAGTTTTTTTATTAGCCGCAATAATTGCTATTGGTCAGCTATTCTATTTAGGTTTTAGTTGGTCAAGTATTCAAATGGCAGTGACTAATAAGTTGAGTAAAGCGATCCCAACTATTTTATTGCTGTTTGCTATCGGATTATTAATTGGCAGTTGGTTGATATCTGGCACTATTCCTATGTTGGTTTATTATGCCTTAAAAATAGTGTCGCCTGAGCATATCTATATAATCGCATTCTTAGTGCCTATTTTTTTCTCAATGTGTACAGGAACATCTTGGGGATCTATAGCAACAATTGGTTTAGTCATTATAACGGTTGCACAGGTGATTAATGCCGATCTTGGTATTGTAACGGGTGCTATTGTCGGAGGGGCTTACTTTGGTGATAAAATGTCGCCGCTATCTGATACCACAAATATTGCGGCCATGGCTTCGAATGTAGAGCTATACCAACATATAAAATCAATGCTATTTACAACATTGCCTTCTGCAGTGTTGGCGGCTTTAGGTTTTTTCGCCTTAGATTATATTTACCCTGCACAAATGAATAGCGCTGTTACTCATATTGAAAGTATTACATTATTTCAACAAACTCTTTCTGCCATTTCATCACTGTTTAATTTCCATTATTTATTAATGTTACCGCCAATTGTCATTTTATATGGCTCTATCACACGAAAACCACCTTTACCTATACTCATACTATCTTCATTAATTGCTTGTTTCTTAGCACTTATTTTTCAATCAATTCAGTTAGATGATGTAGTACAAACGCTTTATAAAGGTTTTGATATCGCCATGATTGGTACTGGATCAGAAATAGCCACCCACATTCCTGAGCATATAGGTGTTTTATTTAATCGTGGTGGTTTATACGCTTTGAATGAGCCGATTATTATTACTATTTTAGTGTTTATCTATGTAGGCGCTATAGATTGCATATCCGCAATGTCGGTATTAGTGAACAAATTATTAAGTGGTATTAAGCGTCAATTTTCTTTGGTTGCCGCGTCGTTGTTTTCGTCTGCGATAGTAAATGCCATCACCTCAAGTCAATATGCGAATAGTTTTATTGTTGGTGAAGCCTTTGGCAAAAAATATGACCAATTGAATATCTCTAGAAAAGTATTATCTCGGTCACTCGAAGACACTGGCACAATGATAGAAAGCTTAGTGCCATGGAGTACTACCGCTGTCTTTATTTATGCATCTTTAGGTGTCGCTATTCAAGATTATTGGCACTGGCAATTACTTTCATTAATTAACATCCCAATAGCGTTTATTTGTGCTTTTTTTGCTATTGGCTTTTTTAAAGACGAACAAACTGGAGAATCTATTTATGGCCAATAAGCGGCATATTGAAACGTTAATGATGCATGATAATGATCAATATCAAGACCAGTTTGGTGCTGTTGTTCCGCCTATTTATCAGAATTCACTTTTTACTTTCTCTAGTTGGGAAGCGATAGAAAAGGCATTTGAAGATAAAATTAACAACTCAATATATAGTCGAGGAAAAAACCCGACGGTTGCTTTAGTCGAGCAAAAAATTGCCACGCTAGCAGGGGGCGATAAAAGTAAATTGTTCTCTTCTGGTATGGCGGCAGTTTCGGCAGCGATGTTACATTGTTTATCTGCGGGCGATCATATTATCACCTTAAAAAATATTTATGGCCCGTCCATCAGTCTGATTAATGACTTTTTGATCCCAAAAATGAATATTGAGGTGACTTACGTTTCTGGCTCTGATGTTGATGAAATAGCAAAAGCAATTAAAGCTAATACGCGCTTAATTTATTTAGAAAGCCCATCTTCAGTGATCTTTAGTTTACAAAATTTATCGGCAATAGCTGAAATAGCTAAAAAACATAATATTGCTACCGCTATTGATAACACTTGGGCTACACCTTTATTTCAAAAGCCTTTAGCGTTAGGAATTGATCTTGAAATACATTCTTGTTCTAAGTATTTGGGAGGGCATAGCGATATAGTGTCTGGAGTAGTAATAGGGAGCAATAAACTTATCGATGCTATTCATGTGAGAGAATATGAACTACTTGGGGCAAAAATGGCACCAGTAGAAGCCTCTTTACTACTGCGAAGTTTGCGTACTTTAGACTTACGCATGGCGCGCCATCAAAAAAGTGCTATGTGTATCGCAGAGTATTTAAGCGCTCACCCATTGATAGAAGAAGTTAACTATCCGGGTTTATCAAGTTTCCCTCAAGCAGAGTTGGCTCGTCAGCAGATGTCAGGTTTTAGTGGTTTAATGAGCTTTAGGTTAAAAACGGACAACCCGAAAGAGATTAAAACCTTCTTTAATTCACTAGAATTATTCAAAATAGGCGTGAGTTGGGGGGGACATGAAAGTTTAATTTATGCACCAGCGATAAGCTGTATGAAAGAACAAAGCCCAGAACAATTTGAAAAAATGGGCATATCACTTGGTGATATGCGTATCTCTGTGGGCTTAGAAAATGTAGACGATTTACTCGCAGACTTGTCTAACGCATTGAAGTTAATTAATGCATAAATTAATAGCTAAGATGTGATCAGCTGTCGTATTAAACGCTTTAATGCCAAAGCTTTAATTGGCTTTCTTAAAAAGAGAAAGTTGGCTTCACTGGTATGTTGGCGTACTTGCTCTGATGGATCTGCTGAACAGATCACGCAAGGAATATCCCAGTGTTGGTTATTTAATAATTCTAGTACGAGATCTACGCCATTTTTATTATTGTCTAGGTGATAATCAGCAATAATTAAGCGAGGTTTTGTTTTCATCGTGGTTAATACGTGCTTCATTAAGGCAACTTCATCTTTTGCCATAAAGACTTGGCAACCCCATTCGGTAAGTTGTGAGGACAAAGCCGTTAACATTAATGCATCGTTATCAATGACGATAACTGACATATTAGAAAATTTATCTACTTGTTTGTCTAAGGTGAGCTCAAGGTTATTAACTTCCACCGCAGCTTTACGTTGAATGCGGGGCACCTCAATCATAAATCCTGTGCCCTTACCTACAGTAGATTTCAATGAAATGGATAACCCTAATAATGAAGACATTCGTTCAGCTATGGCTAGTCCTAGCCCTAATCCAGGCACTTCACGTGTTTGTTCTAGGCGTTCAAATTCTTGAAAAATAGTTTGTTGTTTATCAACAGGGATACCTGGGCCGTTATCCCAAACTTCAATACGAATATGGGTATTTGTGTGACGAACACCTAATAGTATTTTGCTGCGAATATTGGCTTTATTGCCGGTTTTGTCTTTACAGTAATGTACCGCATTAGATAAAAAATTTTGAATAATGCGACGCAACATTCTTTTGTCAGTATTAACCCAGCACGTTGTTTTTTGGTAATGAAAACTAATGTTTTCTTGTTCGGCTAATAAGATAAATTCATTTTTCAGCGGGCTGAGTAATTCGTCTAAAGCAAAATGGCTTTTTTCAATTTTCTCTGAGCTGTTATCAAGACGAGATATTTCAACTAAGTCAGATAATAACGCTTCAACGACATTAAGAGAGTCGTCTATGTGATTCGCTAGTAAGGCTAATTCATCGTCTTTTACTTTCTTTTTTAACATAGAAGTAAATAAAGATAACGCATTAAATGGTTGCATTAAATCATGACTGGCGGCCGCTAAAAATCGGGTTTTACTACTGTTAGCCGCTTCAGCTTCAGCTATGGCCTGTCTTAATGCCTGTGTTCTTTCTTCAACACGTTTTTCAAGATCTTCATTGGCTCTTTTTAAGGCTTTTTCAGCTTCAATATGCGCGGTTATATCGGTAAAGGTACTAACAAAGCCTCCACCAGGCATTGATTGTCCACGTATTTCTATAACAATGCCATTAGGCATAGTGCGTTGAAAGTAATGACTATTGCCCGAGCGCATATGTTCAATTCTACGCTCTATTAGCCCTTCGCTTTCTGCCCCGGTAATAATACCTTTGGCTATGTTAAATCGCAGCAAGTCTTCAATTGACTTGCCTGCTGTAACTAACCCTTCGGGGTAATCTAATAGTTCAATATAGCGTTGATTCCATGCAACTAAGCGCATATCTGCATCAACAATACTAATACCTTGCTCAATGTTTTCTACGCCAGACTGCAAAAGTTCACGGTTAAAACGAAACATTTGGCTAGCTTCATCAACAATACTGACGACATCTTCAAGCGGCATTTTTTGTGAGGTAGAAGCGGCTTTCATTACCATGCGGGTGGAAGCTGAACCTAAAACTCCTGAAAGCTGTAATCTAGTATATTCAATTAATGCTTCATTTTTTAGTTGGTTATTGCGCGTGTTTTGTTTAGCAAAGTTCAGTAATTCTTCAGCAGCCTCTTTATCAATAAAGCGGTGTAATAAGCTATAAAGGTCATCAATAGAGAGATGGCGTTCAAATTGATTTTGAGTTTTATTAACAAAGAGTTCTGCTTGTAATTTTTCGCCAACACTACGATGGGTTAAAAGTGATACCAGTACATAACAGGCAAGATTGGTTATCAAGCTAAGAAATACACCGTGACTGGTAGCATCTAAAAAAGTAATGCCAAATAACGCGGTAGGCTTTAACCAATAGATATTCCATAGGCCATATTCAACCCAGGTACTTTCAGGTATTAAAGCGGGTAATAACAAAGTGTAAAACCAAACGAAGCTGCCAGCAATTAACCCTATTAATGCCCCTTTAGTATTAGCTTTACGCCAATAAAGTGCGCCAACGGTTGCAGGAGCAAATTGCGATAATAAAACAAAAGACAGTAAGCCAATAGAAGCAAGGTGACTTTGTTGATTAATGAAACGTTCAAATAGAAAACCAAACAGTAAAATAATGGCGATGGAAAAACGTCTTAAATTAAGTAATAAGCCTGACAGCTGTGATGTTTTTTTAGTATTAAATAAGCGGAACTTTAAAACCAGTGGGTTTAATACTTCAGTAGAAAACATGGTGCTTAATACGATGGCACATACAATAACCATACTGGTTGCCGCGGCCAAACCACCAATGTACACCACTACACCTAACCATGCTTGCTGATAAAATAATGGCAAGGTTAATACGTAGGTGTCTGCGTCAACACTGCCACCTGGAAAGGTTAATTGCCCTGCTATAGCAATAGGTAAAATAAAGAGATTAATTAATATTAAATACAGAGGAAATAACCAGCGCGCTGTTTTCAACTCTTGTTCATTATGATTTTCAATCATCATCATATGAAACTGTTGTGGCAGAATAAAAATCGTAATAGCACCCAAAATAGCCTGTGCGGTAATCAGGTAAGTTGATTGACCAACTGTTTGCGGATTAATTGTCTCTCGTTGATTGAGTAAATCGCCAAAACCGTCAAACACAAAAAATGTGGCAAAAATACCTACGGCAGTTAAAGCGAATAGCTTCACTATCGAACTAAAGACAATAGCTAATACTAAGCCTTGGTTTTGTTTGTTTGCCGCGACTTGCCGAGTACCAAAAAAAACGCTAAACACAATTAGCACAATAGTGACAATAAATGCAGTACTAATACCTGATTGATAAGTACCTGTTAACAAATCAAAACTTCCGCTAATCGCGCGTAACTGCAAGGCGATATAAGGCACTGTACCTAATAAAGCAATGATAGAAACCGTGGCTGCAATTTTAGGTGACCGGTCATAACGAAAGGCGATAAAGTCGGCGATAGAGGTTAGGTTTTGTTGTTTAATAATAAGCAAGGTTTTGTAAAGCATTGGCCAAGCAAACACTAAACAAAAAATGGTGCCAATATAAATAGGCGCTAACCAAGCGCCAGTAGTCGCAGCTTGGCCAACCGTTCCATAAAATGCCCAAGAGGTACAACTAACCCCTAAAGATAAACTATAAATCCACGGTTTTCTTGACCAGTTTTCAGGTGATTGCTTTTGCCCCCAATGAGCTACAATGAAAAGCAATACGAGATAGGCAATAGAGAGTAAGGTTATAAACCATGTATCTAAAGAAAGCCAAACTAACAATTGATCCACCCTTACTTATTTATGTTGTATATGCTGTGGAGGCTATTAATAATTTTTACTAAATCGCTTTAAAAGCTATTAGGTTTTATGCATTTAAAAAACGAATTAAGCATAACATGGTTTAGTGAGTATTATAGTGTACTAATGTACAGAGCTAATATAGTGAACTAAGGTAGTAGTTATTTAAATGGTGTCATACGGTAATCTGAGTTCAAATATCTTTTTAGATTAGAAATTTCCTATATGAAAATTAGTCACAAATACTTGGTTGAGGCCATCGTTTTTATTAGCTATGTACTGTTTGCTATGGCTTGGGTTGGTGGTGCTGCAAGCATGCAGCAAATAATGTCTTCAATGCATGTTGATAGTTTAGCATCGGCAAGTTTTATTAGTGGCATGGTGACTTTAGCTAAAATAGTAGGTACGTTTGGTGCGGCATGGATTGCGATAAAGTTTGGTATTAAATACGCTTTTTTTATCTCAAGTATCCTTATTGTTATTGGCATATTAACCCCGTACGCACCTAATTATGAACTGTTACTGATAAGTCGATTTTTAATGGGCTTAGGTGGCGCTTTTATGGTGGTGTATTTTAATCCTATTGTTATGCACTGGTTTCCTGTAAAAGAACGTGCTGTCATCAATGGTTTAAATGCGGTGGCATTTAATGTGGGTACTGGCATTATTTTATGGCAAATGGATGCTATTAATCAGATCTCTGGTGGTTGGAAAATGAGCTTGGTTGTTTTCTCGCTAGCCAGTTTGTTTTTTGCCTTAGCTTGGTTATTGGTAAAGTTTGAGCCTCAGGCAACAGATACTCAGCAAACCGCGGAAGAAGAAAAAAATAATAACTATAGTTATTTAGATGGCCTTAAAGATAAGTTTAATTGGATTTATGGGTTAACATATTCAGGCTTATTAGCGTTTTATATTTGTTTATTTACTTTTTACCCTAAGGCCGGCATTACGCAAAGTACGTGGGTAATAGGCTTTGGGATTGTAGGCACCCTTGCCGGTATGATTTACAGTAAAAAGGTCCCCTTACGACTACCAGTAATTCGCTGGTCAGGTGCAATGATAGTTCTTACCATTATTGGTGTTTCATTTAGCACGAACAGTACCTTACAAACCGTGTCGGCTATTTTATTGGGCTTCTTTGTTTTCTTCCCTATAACTGCGTTAGTTTCTATTCCTCATGAATTACCTAAAATGACAGGTCAACGCATTACGGTAGTATTTAGCCTTTTTTATTCGATTAGTTACTTAGTCTCCACGGTTGTTTTATGGGTTTTTGGTAAATTAGTGGATATTAACCAAGGTGATTATACGGTGTCATTTATTTTAATCTCTATTGTCAGTGTAACCTTTTTTATCGGTAGTTTCTTTTTGCCTGAAACAGGGAAAAAAGAAAATAAGGAAGAACTATGCGCGGAATAATTACGCCAAAGCTTGACGTTTTTTTAATGCAAGTTAATACCGCTATTGCTGATGCAAAGCAACAAGGTATTCCATTCAGTGCCGAAGCTGTACGTACTGGGTTAAATAATTTGTCAGCACTTCTTGATAATAAACCTGATATTGAGCTTGTTCGTAATGATGAACTTGTACTTACTGATCGTAAAATACCCGTGCGTATTTATCACCCGGCGCCTACTGAAAAACTGCCAGTATTATTGCATTTTCATGGCGGTGGTCATATGTGCGGTAGCGTTGAATTGTATGACCCTATTAGTCGACAATTAGCTCAACACACAAACTGTATTGTAATTTGTGTTGATTATCGTTTAGCACCTGAGCACCCTTATCCTGCTGGAATTGATGATTGTCAGTATCTACTTACTCACTATAAAACGTTACTTAATGGTTTGAATTATAATGATAAACTTTACATTGCAGGCGATAGTGCTGGTGGTGCAATTTGTACCACATTGGTAATGAATAACGTGGAAAATAAAGCCGTAAAAATTGATAAGCAAGTGCTGATTTATCCAAGTGTAGACTACACCATGACTTCTGCTTCAATTGATGAAAATGGTCAAGGCTACTTACTCGAAAAAGACAAAGTTACCTGGTATTTTCAGCAATATTTTCAAGTTGAAAATTTACATGATGATCTTGTTAAAAAAGCTTCGCCGTTGTTTGGTGAGTTTTCCAATAAAATGCCCGAAACATTTATTATTACAGGTGGTTGTGATCCGTTAAGAGATGAAGGCTTAGCCTATCTAAATAAATTAAAAGCTGCTGGCGTAACAGTAGAAGAGCACCACTTTCCAGATTTGCCCCATGCGTATATGTTGCTACAAAGTTTAGTTGAAGAAGAGTGTGAACGTAGTTATCAACTTATTGGGCAGTTTCTACGCTAGAGCTAAATAATAATCATTGTTGAATTTTTAAAAGCAGCCTTTATCGGCTGTTTTTTTACGCAAGAGATACTGTAGATAATTTAAGAAAGGAAATAAGTAGCGCCTTAATAGTACTACTTTAAATAGGTGGAACAGTGATAAGGTTGTGGCTGTTTATCGTTATTTTTCAATACTATCAAAAAATGCCTTTGCGGTTCTAAAGGCTTCTTGTGCGGCAGGCGCGCCGCAATAAACAGCGCTGTGTAATAATACTTCTTGTATTTCGGATTGAGTGGCACCGTTATTTATCGCGCCTCTAAGATGACCTGTTAGCTCTGTTGAGGCTTTAAGGGCGGTTAGCATGGCAATGGTAACTAAGCTTCTGGTTTTTAAATCAATACCTTCACGTTGCCATGTTGCGCCCCACCCATGCTGATTAATATAATGTTGCATGGGTTGGGTAAATTCATCACTGTTTGCTAATGCCTTATTAACAAACTCATCGCCCATTACTTGGCGGCGTATTATTTCACCTTTATTGTCCATTATGTTGGCCTATTGAGCTGTCCACGCACCATCCATTGGTAGTGCAGAGCCAGTAATACTACGAGCACTGTCACTACATAAAAATAAAATAAATTCGCCAATTTGACGCGGGTCCATCATTTCAGGCAAAGGTTGCTTTGCGGTAACTAAATTATATTTAGCCGTATTAAAATCAACATTCTCCTTCTCTGCAATAGCTTTTATTTGGTCGTTAATAAGTGGTGTGTCTACCCAGCCTGGGCAAATAGCGTTGGCGGTAATGCCCTGCTCAGCTGACTCTAAAGCGATAACTTTAGTTAAACCAACAATGCCATGTTTTGCCGCACAATAAGCTGACTTATTTACAGAGCCGACTAAGCCATGCACAGAGGCTATGTTAATTATGCGGCCCCAATTGTTTTTTTGCATGCCAGGTAATGATTTTTGAATTGTATGAAAGGCTGCCGATAAATTAATGGCGATAATGTCATTCCACTTGTTTAGCGGAAAATTAACTGCATTTTCGGTATGTTGAATACCGGCATTGTTGATTAAAATATCAATGGTGCCAATTTCTTGCATTGCCGCATCCATAAAAGATGAAATACTTTCAGGATCTCTTAGGTCGGCGTTATCAAATACGGTTTTTATATTATATTGTTGTGCAAACTCTTGCGCCAAGGCTTGCCCTTCTTGATCAGACATAAGTCCATGTAGAATTAAATTAATGCCTTGTTCTGCTAACACATGAGCCGCAGCTAAACCAATGCCGCTGGTTGACCCTGTAATTAATGCCACTTTACCTTTTAGCATAAGAATACTTCCACTTCGTAAATAAAAATAGTGGAGATATCTTATGTTATGTTGGCGTTAGTTTATTTAGTACCTTAGTACCATGTAAACTAATAGAGAAATGAATTAGTCAGCTACGTTTTCAGGTGGCGCTAACATAAGTTGCTGATAAGCAAGGCCAGCTAAGGTTCTATTATTCACTTCTAATTTCATTAAAATGGCAGAAACATGCTTTTTAACGGTAGTTTCTTTAATGTTTAAATCGTAAGCTATTTGCTTATTTAATTGGCCGTCTGCAATTTGAGTTAAGACAATGTATTGCTGTGGAGTTAGCTGAGCTAACTGTTTTGCCAGTTTTTGATGAGATATCATGGTTTGTTGATCGGTATTCATTTCAACATGTTCAGGTAACCAAATGCCGCCACCTAGTACACTGTCTATAGCGCTGGCAATGGTACTTAAATCAGCTGATTTAGGAATAAAAGCGGCCGCGCCGAAGTTGATCGCTTTTTGCATAGTTTCGTCACTATCGTCAGACGACACCATAATCACAATAAGATCGGGGTAATGGTTTTGTAATTGGGTTAAGCCGGTAAAACCATTATTGCCGGGCATATGTAAATCAAGAAAAACAATTTCTAAGCTTGGGTTTTCTTCGATGCTTGAAAGTAACTCGTTGAAGTTATCAGCTTCAAGTGTGCCAGCATCTTCAATGCATTCAACAATGGCTTGTTTTAATGCGGTACGAAACAACGGATGATCATCAGCAATAATAACTTTTGCGTTCGACATAACTACTCCTCAAACAGTGACAAACCAGTATGAAAAAAAGAGCCGACTAATGCCAGCTCTTTTTGTCAACTTAGCGAAATTGCTAATTAATTTCTTTTATACTCAATTTAATTAAAACTGATAACCCACAGTTAATGAAACTGTTCTAGGGTCACCGAAATAACCAATTAAGGTGTTATCTCCGCCTAAACCTGGTAAGTAACTACCGTCAGCTTGTGGTGCAACAAATTGATAACCGCCGATCATATACTCTTCATCTGTTAAGTTTTTAACGTGTAAGCTAGCACTCCAATTACCTTCGGTGCTGTACCATTTAACACTGACATTCGCTAAACCATAGCCGTCTTGTGTTAATAAGCTGTCTTCTTCAAATAATACATAGTCGTCACGATAGTAGTAACTAGCATTTAGAATAAAATCACCAATGTCCGACTCTATGGTATAGTTAGCCCCTAAGTTATAAGTATATTCAGGCGTATTAGAGATGGAAAATCTGTCTGATTTATCAAATTGCACGCCTGTTACTGGGTCAGTATCAAACACTTCTTTAAAGCTTGAATCAATATAACCAATGTTAGCTGATAGCATTAAGTTGTCTGTCGCTAGATAAGTGAATTCAGCTTCAACACCTTGGCCTTCAGACGAACCAATATTACCTAAACGTTGGTTAAGATCAGCTGTAGTTGCGCCGGGTAATACTGAAATATATTGGCGATCTTTATGATCTAACGAAAATAAAGTAACGTTTGCACGTAAACGATTTTCTAACCATTCACTTTTCATACCTAATTCGAAAGAATCTACATCTTCAGGGTTTGCTGCTGGCTCGGTAGTGGTTGCTCTTGGGTTAAAGGTTCCCGACTTAAAGCCTTGTGCAAAACTGGTAAAGAACATTAAATCGTCACTTGCTTGATATTCAACGCCGATACGAGGGGTAAATTTAGACCAATCATCTTCAGCATCAAGCACCGTTGGTACTAACTGACCGTCAGGTCTTACATAACCAGAAACCCAACCTGATTCAGGATATACAACATCAAAAACAAGACCGTTATATACATTGGCTTGTTTTTTATCTTTTGTATAACGAGCACCTGCGGTAACAGACCACTTATCCGATAGGTCATAGCTTAATTGTGCATAAGCAGCGGTACTTTGTGAGTCACTACAACCTCCTGTTTCCCTAGTTAACCCAGGAGCGCCGAATGCGGTATTTCCTAACACAGTTAAAATTGCTTGGAATTGTCCACAAGACTCACCATCGTAATAGTAAAGACCCGAAACAAACTTATAGTTGTCACCATAGTTGTTTAGCTGTAATTCATGCGTGCTTTGTTCATCATCATAAATAGCCGGTACGTCAAAAATCTGTAATGCAGTGTTGTCAAAATCAATGTTTGTGGGCGAGTAGCTTTCGCGCGCTGAATACACATATTTTAATGTGGTATTGTCTGACACACTCCAGTTTGCGGTAAAACTAATACCTTCAAGTTCTACTTCGTTCCATGTAGGTAAGCTGGTATACGAGTCAAATACGCTATCAGGCACTGGCGCATCAGTTAATATACTAGGCAGTAATCTGTAACCACCTTTTGAATTAGACTTATCTTTTGTTTTATCCCAATTTAGGCTGAAAAATAAATCGTCAGTCGCATGATACTCTAGCGTTATACGGCTTGCGGTTAAGTCTTTATTGTAGTTTTCTTTATCTTCTCCAGGTATTGCCGAAATTAAGAATTCGCCAAACCCATCACGCTCTAGGCTTGCCACACCAAAGCCAACAAAAAGTTTATCTTCGATAAGTGGGAACTGACCTGTTAGTTTTAAGTCTTTTTGACCGTAGCTACCCACAGTACCTTGTATTTTAAATTCACCGTCGCCAGACATGGCTTTTGTTACATACTTAATTGCGCCACCAATGGTGTTTTTACCATAAAGCGTACCTTGTGGGCCACGTAGTACTTCAACACGTTCAATATCTAATAAGTCTAGCACCGCGCCTTGAGGTCTAGCCACGTAGACATCGTTAATATAAATACCGACGCCTGCTTCATAACCCCATAAAGGATCTTGCTGACCAACACCACGGATAAACGCCGTAATCGTTGAGTTAGTACCACGACTGCTTTGTAATGTGGTGTTAGGAGAGAATTGCTGTACCTCTGTAATAACACTGATACCTTTTTCAGAAAGTTCGTCAGCACTAATTGAGGTAACGGCTACTGGCACTTCTTGTAAGCTTTCAACAGACTTACGAGCAGTCACTTCAATGCGCTCTAGTCCAGTATTAGCGGTTTCTGTAGTTTCTTGTGCGATAGATATATTGCTAGTTAGTGCTGTTGCTACCGCAATTGCGATACCGCTAACTTTATTGATGCGTGATTTCATAAATTTCCCCACTTTTCATTAATTATTATAGTGTTGCTTTAGTATTAATTTTTGATCTTATTGGTATGCAAGAACTCTATAGTAATTTTGTAAAAAGATAATTTGTACTATAGTAGTATACGAGTGTTATTATCTTTAAGCTTTTGATTTAAATGCTTTATTTTAAGTTTTTATTTGTGGTTATTACTGTAAATCCCAATATTTAATGATGTTTAATGCGGCACTTACTGGCCCTTTTAGCACAAACGGAGCCTCGGAACCGCCATTATCTTTTTGAGGATTTACCGGCATGCCATGTCCCATTGTTTCAATTTCAATTAACTCAACGAGCGTATTATTTTTTTCATCATTCCAACGACTGATTTGGTATAACTCTTTAGTTTCAGTGACAGGATTTTCATTGGCTTTACTTAGCATCGCCCAATGTTGAGCGAGTGCTATTGAATTATGTGCATTAACAACTTTGTCTTCTTTCCCGGTCCAAATCGTTAATGTTGGCCAATGTGAAGAGGCGCTATTAATTTGTTTAACTAATTTCGTTAATTCTTCGGGCGATTGAGAAGGGCCGCTGCGCATACAAGAAATAGCTTTAATTAAATTATCTGCACAAGGATAAGGTACACCTGCGATTATTGCGCCAGACTTGAATAGTTCAGGATAGTTAACCAGCATGGCACTTGCCATAGCGCCACCGGCAGATAAGCCAACAATATAAACATTATTGGCTTTCATCTTATTTTTTACATGCTTGACCATATTAATTAAAGACAAGCTTTCACCTTGATCTTTGGTGGTGTCTTGGGGAGAAAACCAATTAAAACAAGTTTTTATATTATTATTTTCGCTTTGTTGAGGTAGTAAAATCGTGAAGTTATGTGCTTTCGCTAGCCCTAAAAAACCACTTTGTTTGGCCAGTGTTTCACCGTTTTGTACACACCCATGTAACAGCACCACCACATTGTCACTTGTCTTGCTATTGGCATAATAACTAGCTGTTAGTTCACCAGGGTTTTCACCAAAGTCGTTCAAATTTGTAAAATCAGCAAAAGCGTACTGAGAGTGTAAATACAAAGTAGAAAACAACGTTAGGAGTAGTGTTGTTGAAAGTAGGCGCATAGAACTTCCTAAAGGTTAAGTTAGTGTTATTAGCATGACGTAATCTAGCTGATAGCAGTATGGTACTTTAGTGCTAACGGTAACTATTAGAAAGTTAAAAGGAAAATTAGTGCATAAAATTGGTAAAGAGTCGGCTTAATTAAATGTGAAGTGCCAATGGTTAAAAATTAACTATTGACGCGATAGTCTCATGTTATGTGGAAATTAGCTTAATAAGAGCAACACTATAAAGGAATGTGATTAACAGCCCAGCTATTAAAGTAACTTTATCTTTCGAAGTTTGTTTTGGTTTCTGTGTAAATACAAAAATAGCCCTATACAGTGAACTAGGAACTATAAGTAACATACCAAGTAACGCTGGAAACACACCCAAAATAAAACCAAAAGCGAATCCTGAGTTTTCTACTTGGGAAGACAAAGCTACGAATCCAAACCAGGCGATAGATATTAAAAAGAAAACGGCTCCGAGAGAAATCGAAAAAAGTGCCATTATTAAAAACTCCCAGCTGTTATTTTGATGTTCTTGTTAGTTTGACTTATTAAAAAATTTATTTGATATTTTTGCTACCAACACTTTAGAAACATATATTGCTGAATATAAAGTTGTAAAAAACACAATAAAATATATCCAAGAATATCCACTTAAGTCACCATAGATATTTTGAATGTTAGTGGCACTTAAAAATAGGCCTTTCACTACAACGGGTAAAAGAGATAATGTAAAAACACCACTAAAGAATGCCGTTTTTTCATCTTCATTAGAATAGTTTCGATAATAATAAATTGAGCTTACATTTATTATTATAACTAGAAAAATTATAAAGTTTAACATGTTAAAATCCTTTTTATTCTTATTAGCTTAAATCTACATTTGTACATCTAGCGCCTTATTAAGTGGCTAAAATGTGCCCTGCTTAATTGGCTTGTATGTTTTTAAGTGTCACTATTTACCTTATTAATACGCTTGTATTCTCCACGTTTTGCCAGATAGTATGGAAAAGAAACAATCCATAAGTCAAGGCAAACAACAAACCAACCTAAAGGACCTAAATCGCGCACCCCCTTTATCTGCCCTTTTTTACGCCTATAGTTTTAGCATCAATCAAAACCCAGATGCTAGTCATAATAACCACTATCAATAAAATACTCATAATTTTACACTCCCCTTTATCCGACTTGGAAACCCTTATAGGTTAATTCATACGCCTCAACTCCATAGAGAACGAAATAATAAATCCATATAAAACCCCTGAAATTAGTGAACCGAAAAAACCTAGATCAGCTACTAAGGGGTTTATAATAAAAATTGATAATGCTATCGTCGGAATGAATAGAATCGCTGCCATTTTATAATTTAGAGACAATTCAGCATTTTTGATCAATGTGGACACTTCTTCTGCGTACCGAAGCGATTCATGGCTTTAGAAAACACGCTAATTTTTAACATACAGTGAGGACACTTCATATAACTTTCATTGTTTGTTTTTTTGTTATGTTTACATTACTCAATAAACAGAAACTCTTTTCCCGCTTTAACAATTTATTATGTAGATTTCTCAGTAATTCCATCTACTTGAATATACAATAATCTATACCAACCCTTATATTTTTCATACCGTTTATTTTTAGTTTGGTAGAGATTTTCTCTAAAAATATAGAGTGTGAAGAGAGCACTCTGGCGTAGGTAGCCCAAATAAATGTACATATTTTCAATGTATTATGAAAACCTAATAAAAAGCAGCACGCCTTTAAAGGCGTGCCGCGTTATAGGCTATTTGGTTCGTTTACTTATATGGAAATAAAGTTAAGTGATTACTTCGTCCATTTTTCAATAAGTTGACGTAAGCCCGTGCCTGATACCAGTTTAAAGTTTTGTGTTGCATCTGGTAATTGGTTATATCCATCTTGTGCCACTAATAAACCGTCAGGCCATTGTGAGCCTAAGGCGACTGATGTTACTTCGAGTCCGTCGGTTTCAGAGACTTCATCTACTTGTGTGCTTAAGTCAGTACCAATTCTAAAATGACCAATCGCTTTATAGTTATCGGTTAAATCGTATACGGCATAGCTATTACTGCCTTGACTCGAAACCACTAAATAAGGCTTTTGTTGATAATAGTAAAGCCCCATACCTTCAACATCAGCCGTTAAAAATTCACCTAAATTAGCAATTTTTTTCAGCTCACTTGCTTGTGGGTTCGCTGGTGTTGTCCAAATACCTGCGGCTTCTTCTCCCATATATAGTTGTCCTGTTAAATCATCTGCAACACAACCTTCAGGCTGGCTATTAAGTGCAAACTCTCTGACAAGTTTTCCGCTAAGGGCTTCCTTTTCAATAATGACTTGGTATTGCTGAAAGCGTCCATCTTTATCGTTGATAAATACATATTGGTTATCATTATTATCACGATACATACATAAGCCATAAACTTCTGGTAACGTTGTCATAATATCGTTTAAATGGCTGACTTTTCCTTGTTTGCTTATTGAAAATAAACTGATGCTGTTATTGCTGCGATTACTGGCAGCAGCAAGGTCAATCGTTTGTCCGTCAAGGTTAATACCGTAACGTATATCAACGTTATTAAGTCGGCCTATGGCTAATTGTTGGAGTATCTCGCCTTTTAAATTATAAACATTAAGGCCTTGTTTTTTATCGGTACCTAGCACTAAGCTTTTTTCAGGCGTTTGTTGATTAATCCAAATTGCAGGGTCGTCAGCGGCATCGCCCGAGGTGTCTACAGGTTGTGTTTCAACGTGCGGATATAAAACGTCTGTTATTGACTCTCTTGGGGCGTGTGTATTCTCACAGCCGGCTAATATTATTAGTAATGATGATACTAATAGTTTGTGTACATTGTTCATTGTTAGTTTAACTCCTGCATAATTTTGGTGTGATATAGCACTTTGCCTTCGCCACTTATCATTTGAACTAAAAGTGCGTTTGAATTTACCGATACCGCAATAAAACCTGAAATAGCGGCGGCAAATTTAGTAAATTCACGTTGTGCAACGGTTCTAATTTCAGAGCCAGCACCAGAAACGAAATGTGCTACTGTGGTGTTCTCTGGTTGATTGTGTTGTAAGTCATGTTCATGCCCTGCAAAGTAGGCCGTGACCTTATGTTTTTCGAATATGGGCTCTAATACGCCACGTATTCCATCTGTTTTTCCGTAACGTTTTCCACTTGAATAAAGTGGATGATGACCAATAACAATCTTCCATTTAGCATCTGATGCTTGTAGTTGGCTTTCTATCCAAGCCAATTGTTTATCTGCATCGGGTATTTGGGTTGCTGCATACTTAGGGCGATTTTTGTATTCAGGGTTGAGCGGATTAGTATCAATAAATAACATTTGCACCGTTTCACCGTCATCTAAAGTGAAGCTTTTTGCGTAATAAGGCGCGGGCATATTCCAACGGCGACTTATATTGCTATAGTCTATTTGAGCTTGCCAGTTTCCGCGGTAGTCATGATTACCTAAAGTGGCATACCAGTCTTCAAATAAGTGAGGACCACGGTATATATCTTCAAAAGATGTTTGCCAATAAGGATCGTTAACTGAGGCTATGCCATTGGAATAAAAATTATCGCCGGTCGTGACAATAAAGTCGCCATCGAATTTTTGCATGGCAATATCCATCCATTTTGCCACGGTTAGTTGATCATAATGTCCGTTTCTGCCCCAATCACCCAGCACCAAAAAGTTTATACTTTCTGGTAATTGAATAGCATTTTCTATTTGATTTTTTTGATAAAAACTCTCGTCATGAATTTGTTCAGCTGAACAGATAGCACTTAAGAAGAGTAAATTAATGATTAATGTCGTGTATTTAAACATGACTAACTCCGTTAAATTAGCCATAACTTATTAAGTTAACCCCAATAAGTTATGGCGTTTATAGTTGTTTACTTTTCTAAAGCTTCCAATTAAATCCTAACTCTACTGTACGGCCATATTTTTCGTACTGAGCGTTGTTATTAGGTTGGTCAAAGTAATGATAATAAGGTTCATCATTAAGATTGATGGCATTCAAGTAGACATACATATTTGGGTTTAAGAAATATTTACCCATAAAATCAACTTGTTGATGTGCATCTTCCATACGGATTAAGTCACCGTCAATTTCTTCTAAGTTTTTACTTTTATAAGAAAGTGTTAAGCGTAAGCTCAGTGCTTCGCTTTCATAACCTAGGGTAACGTTACCTATTTTGTCAGACTGATTTGGTAAGCTTGTTTTAAATTGTTCACCATCTAACATGGTGGTGGCATCTGAATCAGACAATGTTGCGTTGCTTGAGATTAAAAATCCGTTGTCAAAAGCTTTAACCCATGAAAATTCGAAACCGCTAACACTTGCTGACTCACCATTAATAGGTTGCATTACTTCTTCAAAACCATTCCAGCTTTCTGTGCCGGCTACATCAGCAATAATGACGAAGTTATCTATATCTTTGTGGAAATATCCGGCAGATAACACACCAATGTCACCTGGGTAATATTCTAAAGAAAAATCAATATTATCAGCTTCATAAGGATTAAGGTTCGGGTTACCTACTTCAGCTTGACGTTCAGTGATAAATTCGCCGTCATCTTCTTCTGTTTTCGACTCTACAATTTGGAACGCAGCGGCATCTTCAAATTTAGGACGAGAAATGGTTTGAGTGTAAGCAAAACGGCCAATAAGTTGCTCGTTGAATTGGTAACGAACATTAAGGCTAGGTAATAAGTAGTTATAATCTTTTTTACCTGTCCAGTTGGTGTTTACCACTTCTTCAATATCTGTTTGCTCGTTTTCGATAAGCTCAACGCGCATACCTGTAGTATCAAAAGAGGTGTCTTCATAACGTAAACCGGCAACAATTCTTAGTTGGTCTATTTCAATTTTAGTCATAAAGTACAAGGCTAAAATGTCTTCGTTATTAGTATAAGAGGCGCCGTTTGATTCTAACTCTGAATCTAATTCTGCTAGCTCTAAGGTATTACGATGTTGATTAAAATGACTACGCATTTCGCTACGATTTAACCCTGGACCAAAATCACCTAAACTCCAATCTGGGGTTGAGGTAGCAAACATTGTGGGGTCAATACCATCAAAGTCGCCGTCATAAATAAAAATACTGGCGTCAGATTGTTTTTCACGAGCTCGGTATTTACCACCAAACTTAAGTTCAACCGCATTGCCATTCCAATAAGTAAAGCGAGTAAAGTCGGCTTTAACACTGGTTTCTATATCTTCGGAGAAATTATCTTCAAAACTAATTTCATCTAATTCGTAGCTTGCTAAGTCCATGGCATTACTGTCTTGAACTATGCTTGGTATTTGACCTTGCATATCAGAGCTTATTGCCATTTCTTCACCTACAAAGGTGTAATAAAGGGAGTTGGGTTCATCTTCATTAGCTTTTGAATAGCCTAATTGATATTCAATTAACCAGTCTTTTAATTGATGCTCGCCGCCTGCGGTAATCGACAATATGGTTTGGCTTTCTGCTCGATCTTTACTACCGCGTTCTATTTCAGAATCGTCACCATCGAAAGTAAAGGTATTGGCTTGACGAAACTCATCATCTAAGAATTTGCTATATAGGCTACGAATGTAGTACTGATTATTGAAGTTAGGGCGTATGTCAATATTCACAGCGCCACCGATACGTTCACGATTAATGCTATAAAAGCGCTGTTCTATTTCATCATCGCCATTTGATTCTATATTGTCAGAACCAAAATCACGATCGTAATATGAAAGCGCTGCTGCTACACCAACAGTGTCTGTAATAAGTTGGCTATAGCTACCTGAAATTTTAGGACTTGTTTCATCTCGTAGTTGATTTTGACTCGCTTGTACTGTGAGGCTTGCACTGGTTTCTTTTTTATCAAATGCACTTAAACTTATCACTTCAATAGAGCCACCTATTGCATCGGCATCCATGTCTGAGGTAACTGATTTTGATACAGCTAAACCTTGGATTAATTCAGATGGCAACACGTCAAGCGCTACCGAACGTACACCGCCTTCAGGAGACGGTACGTTTAAGCCATTAATAGTAACGTTATTTAGGTTTGGATCTATACCTCTAATACCGACAAAACGCCCTTCACCTTGGTCTCGCTCTATTGAAAGGCCAGGTAAGCGTTGTAACGCTTCGGCAGCATTTTGATCAGGAAATTGGCCGATAGCGTCGGCAGATACAATTGACTTTATGCTGTCTGACGTTCGTTGTTGGTTAATGGCACTTGCTTGTCCAGAACGTTGACCATACACAACAATATTTTCCATTGAGTCTTGTTGTGTACTTAAAATAATAGCTTGTTCTAATGTTTGGCCGGGCTTTACTTCTATTGTTTTTTCAACTGTTGGTGCACCTAAGTATTGCACTATTAAGGTATAACGACCTTCAGGAACATTATTGAACCTAAATGTACCATTACGTTTTGACGTTGTAGTGATACCTAGTTCTTTAATTTGAATTTGTGCGCCTGAAAAGTAGCTATTATGGCTTTTGTTACTCAGTTGCCCCTGAACACTACCTTGTTCTTGAGCGAATAAAGGGTAACTGATAGAACCAACAAGGCATGCAAGTGCAAGTTTATTTTTAACCATTTTCATTGTCCGTTTCTCATCTTAAATAATAAAGTTGTGGCAAGACTAAGAGGAGAAAATGACTCTTTTATGACAGCGAATTTTGTAGCCACCCAAATTGAACTTAATTGCATACATATAACTAAAATTTTGTGTCGATTGAGCTAATTTGACCCCCAAGACGGTCAGTAAAAATAGCTGGTATTTTACTTTTTTAGCCGTTTAATTAGCGATAAATTCATTTTATTGTCATATCACTGAGCCAAAATGACCCTTTGACAATAAGTTGCTTGATATATCATCAACTTTTTCGAAACAGTAATTGTTATGAATTTTTCTTTGTTAGCACAACACAACCATTTGATCTCGATAGTATTTGGTGTGGTCAGTATTGCCTTTTCATTAAGTTTTGGTTTGGGAGACTTAAAAGCGTGGGCCGACATTTCTTGGCTGGATGTGGTTGGCGAAGGTGGTATTGCGGTTTTAACCTTAGTTTGGGTATTTTTCTTACTAGTGAGCCGTCCGCCAGGTCGTGTTACTCGTTTACTTACGCTTGGCTTAAGTTGTTATATGTTTTCTGCCTTGTTAGATATGTTCGATGAATTTGTTCACTATGCCGACGCGAGTGCTTGGTTAAGTATGATTGAGTCTATACCCGCATTAATGGGTATGGTGGTAATGACTTGGGGCTTATACCTATGGCATCAGGAACAGTTGATTTTAAACACTCAACTACAACGTCGTGAAGTGAGTTTGCGTGAACATGATCAAGTTGATTTTATTACTAAACTTTATCGTGCTGATTATATGCGTGGACAAATAGCCAACTTACTTAAATCGCCAGAAACTGCGAATTTTTCTATTGTGATGTTAGATATGGATGATTTTGATTTATTTAATCGTTTGTATGGCGTGAGTGAAGGCGACCGGTTACTTAGAGAAATATCTGAATTAATTCTTATGAACTTACGTCAATCTGATCTTGCATGTCGATATGCAGGAGACCGTTTTATTTTATTATTACTCGACACAGATCTTGAATTAGCGAATGAAATTGCAGAGCAAATTCGTGCGGCAGTAAAGCATTTAGCATTCAAAACAAAGAGTAAAGGGAACGCGGTTTATCATACGCTAACGTTTGCCGCAGATATTGCTCAATCTGGAGATAAAGTTGACAGTATTATTGGCCGAGTTAATCGACAGCTCGACTTGTGCAAAGAAGGTTAAATAAGGCTTATGCTTCGCCAATATCTATGTTGTGATGAAAAATTTTTTCCAGCGCATCAGCTAGCGGCAAGTCTTATTGATTTAGCTATTTCCCATGGTGTTGATCGTCATAAGCTATTGCGTAGCACAGGTATTTTTTATGAAGATATAAAGTCAGGAACTGCCACATTAACTGCTCAGCAATTATTAAAGTTAGTTAATCAAGCACAGCAGTTAATGCCCGGTTATGACTGTGCATTTCAGTTAGGTAGACGAATTTTTCCTAGTAATTACGGAGCTATTTCGAATGCAGTTCAACATAGTAGAAATCTCGGTGAAGCATTAAAATTACTGAGCCTATTTCATCTTAAAATTTGCCCGTTTATTTATGGTCATATTTATCAGGATAATAATAAGTGTCACTTAATTCTTAATGACGCGTTAGGGTGTGGGGAACAATTTAAGTTTTTAATTGAGGCTTACAGCACCGCTTTAGTGTCAGCGAGTAAATTAATTTTTGGTAAACGCATTCCTTTTCATTTCAACTTTCCATATCCTTGCCCAAGTTATATTCAAGAGTATGAAGAGAATTTAGGGCAACGCATTTGTTTTTCTCAACCTATATTGAGTATTAGTTTTGATAAAAAGTGGTTAAAAGAACCCTTTCCCTATCATAGTAATAGTTTGAAAACTCATGCTATTCATCAACTTAAGCTTGGGCCACAACAAGGTTTTTTAGAAGCTGTATGCTTTTGTTTAAGGCACAAGTACTCTCATACCTTACAGGAAACAGCTAAGTTATTTGCTTTGAGCCCTGCAACATTTAAACGAAAATTAAAACAACATGGTTGTAGCTTCCAAGAGCTACAAGATCAATTAAGAAAACAACAAGCGGTTTATTGGTTACAACTTCAAGGATTGAATAATGAAGAAAGCGCGATGAAAATGAAGTTTAATGATATTCCAAACTTTCGTCGAGCGGTTAAACGCTGGACTGGGCTTACGCCCAGTCAATTAAGGCTTAAGTAAATTTTATGTTTTTGTTTGCTAAGTGAAGCAACTGGGCCTTAGTTAATTTCTCTAATTTTTATATTTTTAAATGCCACAGGGTCGTCATGGTCTTGCAGGCCAATATGCCCTAATTCAGCTTTGGCAAAGCCAGACCAATTTTTAAATTTACTTGCTGAAACAAGGTCATTCCATGAATCACTATGAATATGGATGTCGGCAGTTAATACATCGTTTTGCCATACTTTTAGTGCCTTGTTTTTTAATAATATTCTGACATTGTTCCATTCCCCTGCAATTTTATGTGAAGCAGCAGGCGACCCAATTAAGTCATAAACTGAGCCAGAAAGATGGGTTTTGTATTTATTGTCACTGTGCCTTTCGTTATCTAATATTTGCACTTCTATTGCATGAGAGTAAATTTTTTCGCCTAGTTCATCGGCAAGAATAAAAATACCACTATTGCCACCGATTGATATTTGCCAATCAAGTGTGAGTTCAAAGTTTTTAAATGCTTTTTTTGTCATTAAATCGCCGCCACCTTTCGCTGAAAGATACATAGCATTGTTTTTAATCACCCATTTTTCATTGATGCTTGATGCTTTAAAATTTCGCCATTGAGACATATCTTTGCCATTAAATAGCAATTGCCACCCTTCAGATTTTTCTGCCGATGTTAATTGATTATCTTGCGCTATAGACGAAAATGCTATTGATGAAAATAGCAGGATATAAATAAACTTTGCCATGTGTAGTTCCCCGATTTTTAATATTTTATTTTTTCGCTGCAATAAAAGTAGGCAGAATACTTTAAACTATAAAAAATAAGTAAAGAAAATGTTAATATTTATTCGGTTGTAAATGCAACAAAATCAGCGTGATAGCTAAAAGGAAAAAACAGCGTTCAATTAATCATTAAACGCTGGGAGGGAATTATTTATTTTTAAGGTAAGCTAACATAGTATCTGCATCAGAAGAATCGAATGGATCTGTAGGACAATTATCTTCAAAGCCCTCTTCTAAGAATGCTTGTTTAACTTCACCATCTTCAACATACATAGAGTAGCGCCAGCTACGCATACCAAAACCTAAGTTTGATTTATCCACTAACATGCCCATTTTACGTGTAAATTCGCCATTACCATCAGGTAGTAAGAATACATTCTGTGCATTCTGGCTTTTACCCCATTGATACATAACGAATGCATCATTTACTGAGATACACACGATTTTATCAACACCTAATTTCGTGAATTCTTCATATAACTCTTCATATCTTGGTAAATGAGATGTAGAGCAGGTAGGTGTAAATGCACCAGGTAAAGAAAAAACAATAACGTTTTTGTTGGCAAAGATTTCATCAGTGGTTAAGTCTTTCCACTCAAATGGATTAGATCCACCTAGGGCTTCATTGCGAACACGGGTTTTAAAAGTAACTTTTGGAACTCTTTTAATCATAATGACCTCTATGTAAATGTGTGTTTAATGGATAGTCTGGTTTGTAGTCTAATATTTAGAACTGATTTTTGCCATTAGATATGAGACTAAACTATCATTTTAATCAATTTTTAGTTAACTTGTCTTCTGGTCTAACCACTTGGTATATGTAATATGGATAACAGAGTTAAACTATTAATAGAAAATAATATTGCTTATGTAAAGTTAGCACGCCCTGAAAAGTTGAATGCAATAGATATGGCAATGTTTGTTGCTATTAATAAAACAATTAAACAACTTAAAAAGAATAGGGATATACGTGCAGTTGTATTAACAGCCGAGGGTGAGAATTTTTGCTCTGGTTTAGATGTAAAGTCTGTGTTCTCGTCTCCTCTTCATGCAATGCGTTTGTTATTTAAGTTTTTCCCTTGGCAAGCTAATTTAGCTCAACGAGTTTCAACAGGGTGGAGAGAACTACCTGTACCCGTAATAGCTGTCATTAAAGGCAAATGCTGGGGTGGAGGTTTACAAATAGCGATGGGGGCTGATTTTGCTATTGCACAACCTAATGCGGAGTTTTCTATTATGGAAGGTCGTTGGGGTTTGATCCCTGATATGGGAGGAACATTGGCCTTTAGAGAAAAACTTAATCTAGCTACAGTAAAAGAGTTAGCGATGACGGCTAAAATAATTTCAGGGATGGAAGCTTATACCTTAGGTTTAGTGAGTCATGTTGATGAAAAGCCTGAACAGGTTGCACAATCATTAATTACGTCGTTGATTAGTCAGTCGCCTGACAGTATTGCTGGGTGTAAAAAGCTTTATAACAAAAGTTGGTTTTCTTCACCAGGCATGGCATTGTTTAGAGAGTCTTATTATCAAATACGTATTCTTTTTGGTAAAAACCAAAAAATTAAAACCTACAACCAATTAAATCCTGAAAAAACAAAACCTTTTAAAAAGAGAAAATTTAAATAAATGTGTTTTTCCCTTATTTAGTACGCCATAAAATTTCTTAAAAACACATCTTACATATTGTTTTAATTAATAAAAAATATTTTTATTAAGGAGTTTTATTGTCTCAATTATCTTCATTATCACGTTTACATCTCACTGCAACTTATTATTGTAATACCAATATTAAATAATTGGTTGACAATTGGTTGTTACTTATTTAACATTTTGTTAGACAGGTTGGTTAGGTGATAACCTGCTTGTACAAAGCATATAAGAATATAAGTAATATTTTATTAGTTATTGGTAAATGCCTGTTCTATTAACAGGTAAATTCTTCTACAGAAGAAGCAGACGTATGTCGCTAGTTGTTCGGGGCTTTTTAACTAAGTTGGTTTACAAAAAACGTAGTGTAATGAGTTACTGATGTCAGGCATTAATCTGAGCCATAGGTGATTTTTTATTTTTCAGATAAATATACAGCAATAATATTTAGGAGTTAGATATGACAAAACCTACTATAGGTTTCATCGGCCTTGGCCTTATGGGTAGTAACATGGTTGAAAACATACAAAAGAAAGGCTTTGAGCCAATTGTAATGGACCTAAACAAAGATGCTGTTGCAGCTGTTGTTGCTCGCGGCGCTACTGAAGCGACTTCGGCAAAAGAGCTTGCTGCTGCAAGCGATATTGTGATGCTGTGCCTTACTACTTCTACTATTGTTGAAAAATTAGTTTATGCTGAAGATGGTATTTTAGCGGGCATAAAAGAAGGTGCTGTATTAATTGATTTTGGTACATCAATTCCTGCTTCTACACGAAAAATTGGAGCAGATCTCGCCAAAAAAGGTGCAGGAATGATTGATGCTCCATTAGGTCGTACCCCAGCTCACGCAAAAGATGGTTTACTTAATATTATGGCATCTGGTGATCAGGCTACTTTTGAGAAAGTTAAACCTATTCTTGAATTACAAGGCGAAAATGTATTCTATCTTGGTGCATTAGGTGCAGGTCACACAACTAAGTTAATTAATAACTTTATGGGTATGACTACAGTAACTGCTATGTCACAAGCTTTTGCTGTTGCCGAGCTTGCTGGAGTAGATCGTCAACAACTTTTCAATATTATGTCGACAGGTCCATCAAATTCGCCGTTTATGCAATTCTGTAAAAATTATGCGGTAGATGGTGTTAGTGATTTAGGTTTCTCAATTGGTAATGCAAATAAAGATCTAGGTTATTTTCTTGAGATGGTTAAAGACCTTAATACACGTGCTCAAATCGCAGAAGGTACATCAGCAAACCTTCAAGCTGCTGTAGATGCAGGCATGGGCCAAGGTAACGTTCCAGAAATTTTTGACTACTTCCTTAAATTAACGAAGTAAATAAAGACAAAATACACGCTGTATGAGTTAGAAAGAATTCTCTGACGGGAATTTATAATTAGCCTCTCACTTGAGAGGCTTTTTTATGTTCAGGAAGAACGGTATGGCGCGATGCCATGGATGGCAAGGAGCGACGATGTTGACCATTAATGGACTTACTTTAATAATACGAGTTAGAGCGAAGTATTAGAGCATGGATGCACGTAAATAGAATGATGTAAGGAGCAATTATCAAGGATGCCAGAGCTGAGAAAGAACAGTGAGGTATATAGTTCCAGCTAAAAACTAGGTGCTAATAAGGTAATGCTTGAATTAATAAGAGGAATTGATAAATAGTTTATATATTGAGCTATGTAAAGTTGGATGCTCAAAAACATTCAACTTTACATAAATGACTTTAGCTTAATTAGACGCACTGGTTTTTAAGATGTTCTCTAAAGAGTACAAACCGCGTTTTTCACTATTGTTACGACGAATTTCTTCAAGAGCTCTAGCTTCTGCCGCATCAAAAAGCGTATTAATTAAGCGATTAAAATGTTGATGCATTGCAATTCTTGCTTGAGTAGAGTCTTTCGACTTTAATGCTTCATAAATGGCACTATGCTCTGCAATAGTTTGTGCGTTGTCTTTATTACAAACATTAGCATAATCATTAATGATCTCAGAAGTCGAAGATCTGAGAGCCCATAAATTTTCTACTGATAGAATCATGGCACTGTTGCGTGTTGCATTGGCTATAATTTGGTGAAATTCTTTGTCGGCTTTTTCAATATGCGTATTATTTTCCATCGCAATAAGAGTTTGTTTTAGCTGTGCTAACTCATCATCTGTTATTGTCGTTGCAGCCATTGCAGCAACTTCGCCTTCAATTAACGCTCTAGCTTGCGTAACTTCAAAGGCATTAACCTGAGTTGATGATGAATTATTATTTTTTGATTCTAAAACATAAACACCTGAGCCTGTTTTAACTTCAACCCTTCCACGCACTTCAAGCGCGATAATTGCTTCACGGATAGTTGGGCGACTTACGTTAAGTTTTTCAGCTAATTCACGTTCAGGGGGCAAGCGACTACCTGCTGGATATTCAGCACGATTTATTGACGATTCAATTTTTTCGACTATTTGCCAAAACAATCGGCGATTACTCATGATTTTTCCTTGGATAGAGCCTATATTGGTAACGTAGCTATAATAACGAGTAATACCAATCAAGGCAAAATAAATTCTAAAAGGCCTACTCTATTAACTGTTTAAATGCTTACTTAATATCCACATTATTATCACAAAAACTATTTATGTCAAACCATTGGTAATGAAGATTAAAACATCCATACAAACAATTGGTAAAACAAAACGGTTGACATCGGTAATAACAATTGGTTAAATTTGAGTCAAGTACCGTACAATAAAATTTATATATTCAGTTCGGTAAACATATAAAACAATCTTGGGGGAGATACTGTGAGATTAAGTAAACTTAATAGCGCTATAAATATGACGTGTAATTCGTCATCAAAGGCTATTGTGCTTGGTTCGGCATTTGCTGTTATGGCAACTATACCTGCACATGCATTTGAAGTACAGATGAGTAAATTATCAGTCAAAAGCAGTAAAAATGAAGTGGTTGAAATTCGCGAAGTACGCGGTTTAACAATAAACTCATTGGATGAACATAAGTACACTGCTACTTATTTTTGATGCCATTCCTGCAGAAAATTTTGGCGATTTCCTTGGATTTTCTAATACAGATGTAAAGAAAATCCCGTTTGTGTCTATCAAATTTTAAAGAAGTTTATTATGTATCAAATTAAAGAACTCACTCAACGAATTAGTACAACGCTGTTGCTCTTAACACTTTTAGTTTGCAACAATACTGTTGCCAAAGAATGGTTAGTTGATTCCCCAAAAGCCTATAAAGAGGCTATGAAACAGGTTCAGCCTGGTGATCAAATCGTACTTGCCAACGGCGTATGGCAAGATTTTGAAATTTTATTTAAAGCTGAAGGTACTCAAACAGCTCCAATCACGTTAACAGCACAAACTAAAGGGAAAGTCATACTTTCTGGTCAGTCAAACTTACGTTTAGCCGGTAAGCATTTAATTGTATCGGGCTTGGTATTTAAAAATGGCTATAGCCCAAGTAGTGCTGTTATATCTTTTCGCCAAAACAAGAAAAATTTAGCGTTTCATTCGCGAGTGTCTGAAGTTGTTATTGATAATTTTAATAACCCAGACAAACAAGAGTCTGATTACTGGGTGGCTTTATATGGTCAGCATAACCGTTTTGATCATAGCTATTTAGTTGGGAAACGTAATAAAGGCGTGACGATGGCGGTGCGATTAGACAGCAAAGAAAGTCAAAATAATCATCACTTAATTGATCATAACTATTTTGGTCCTCGTCCGGTATTTGGTTCAAATGGTGGTGAAACCTTACGTATTGGCACGAGTCATTATTCATTAACTGACTCTTTCACTCGTGTAGAAAATAATTACTTTGATCGCTGTGATGGCGAAGTGGAAATTATTTCGGTCAAGTCAGGCAGAAATAACATCATGAATAACGTGTTTTTTGAATCTCGCGGAACATTAACACTGAGACATGGTAATCATAATGTTGTGAAAGATAATGTGTTTTTTGGCAATGGTGTTGACCACACCGGTGGGATCCGCGTTATTAATAAGCATCAACGTATCACTAACAATTATATGGAAGGCTTAACGGGATACCGATTTGGCAGTGGCTTTACCGTGATGAATGGTGTGCCTAATTCGTCAATTAATCGTTACCACCAAGTTGATGATGCGATTATCGAAAATAACAGCTTATATAATGTATCGCATATACAATTAGCTGCTGGTAGTGATGAAGAGCGAAGCGCTATACCTATCAATAGTCAAATGAAAGGCAATATAATTGTTAACGACAACAAACAACAACCTTTTACATTATTTGATGATGTTAGTGGTATTAAGGTCACTAACAATATTGCTAACACTCAAGTTGTTGGAGAGTTAGCTGCAGGTATAGCTCAACAAAATATAGAAGTTAAACGCGCTGAAAATGGTTTATTATACCCTACTAAGAAAGAACAAGAAAAATATGGTGTAAGTCGCTCTCTTACACCTATTAGTAAAGATAAAACAGGTCCAAGTTGGTATGCCAAACGCGCGACCACTACTGAATTTTCATCTGGTGCAATACATATTATCGACGCCAAGGAAGGTACTCTTTTTACAGCGATAAAACAGGCTAATGATGGCGATGTTATTGTGTTAAATGATGGTCATTATCAAGTAAGCAAACTTATTTCTATTGATAAAACCTTAACTATTAAAGCAAAAAACCAAGGTTCAGCTAAAATTAGCTTTCAACGCACGTCATTATTTGAAATTGCTAACGGCGGTAGTTTAGCACTTGAAGGTTTATTATTAGATGGCAGTCAAAGCCCTGACTCTCATGGGAATAGCCTAATACGTACTCAAAAATGGGGCATGATCGATAATTACCGCTTTGTAATGAAAAACAGTGTAGTGCAAGGGTTAGACATTAATCATTCATTTCATTTTTTCGATTCAGGCAAAGGTGCATTTGCTGATGATATACGGTTAATCAACAATAAATTTACAACGATCACCGGAGATATTTTACGTTTAGATAAGGAGATTGAAGATTTAGGTATCTATAACGCAGAATATGTCACATTAATCGATAATTCATTTGAAAATGTTGAAGGAGCCTTAGTTAAACTTTATCGCGGTGGTACCGATGAAAGCACATTTGGACCACATTTATCGATGATAAATAACACATTAGCGAATGTGGGTAATGGTAATCGAAATAAAGCTGGTGCTAGTGTTTTTATTCATGGAACTCAGGTGAGTAACATTAAAAATAATACTTTTGAAGCAAGTAATATTATTCGAGTTGAGCATACTGTGGGTGAACCAATTACTCATATCAATGCCAATAAATTTATTAATACTGATAAACCAACGGCTGTAGAACTTAAGGCGATAGGGCCTCATACCGCTGATATTAGTAATAATCAGTATCACTCGAAATAACCGAATTAAGGAATTTACTTTGTTTATTTTTATTATGAAAAGTGTGACAAAAAAAATACGCAATGCATTTTTATTAGTGTGTTTAGGCTTATCAAGTCACCACGTTTTTGCTCAGCATCCCAATTTAGATATTACTAGTGATGATGTGACGTCTATGCGCGCAGCGGTAGAAAGTAATGGATTATTCCAGCAGGCTTATTTAGCACAAAAGGCTATGCTGGATGAACAAATATTATTACCAGTAGATGTGCCTGTACCTAAAGATGGTGGCGGTGGTTATACACATGAACGCCATAAAAAGAATTATCAATTGATGTATGATGCGGGCATTGTTTATCAAATAACTCAAGATAAACGTTATGCAAACTATGTGCGTGATATGCTACTTGAATACGCACAGTTGTACCCTACTTTGCCGCCTCACCCTAAAAGAAAAATTGGTAAACAAAACCCGGGCAAGCTTTTTTGGCAAAGTCTGAACGAGGCTGTTTGGTTAGTTTACACCAGCCAAGCTTATGACTTAATTTTACCATCATTAAGCGCAGGGGAAAAAACAACGATAGAGGAAGGTTTGTTCCGACCTATTGCAAAATTTTTATCAGTAGACTCACCTGAAACGTTTAATAAAGTTCATAATCACGGTACTTGGACTACTGCGGCTGTTGGTATGACAGGTTATGTACTCGGTGAATTAGAATGGGTTGAACAAGCCTTATATGGCTTAGACAAGTCAGGAAAAGGTGGTTTTTTAAAGCAACTTGATGAACTGTTTTCACCTCAAGGTTATTACAATGAAGGCCCTTATTATCAACGTTATGCGTTAATGCCTTTTGTGGTTTTTGCAAAAGCCATTCAAACTAATCAACCAGAAAGAAAAATTTTTGAATATCGAGATGGTATTGTTTTAAAAGCAATCGATACCACCATACAATTAAGCTATAACAAGCTGTTCTTCCCAATTAATGATGCTATTAAAAGTAAAGGTATTGATACCATTGAACTCGTCAATGGTGTGGCTGTTGCCTATGGTTTAACAAATGACGCTGGGTTACTTGATATTGCGAAACAGCAAAATCAAATCTTGCTTACCGGTGACGGATTAAAAGTTGCTCAAGCACTAGATAATAAACTAACACAGCCTTATCAGTTTAAATCAGTTGCCTTTGGTGATGGGAATGACGGTAAACAAGGTGCATTAGTTATAATGCGTCAAAATGTAAATGGTGAGCAAGCCGTATTATTCAAGCCTGCAGCGCAAGGCTTAGGTCATGGTCATTTTGATAAATTAACTTGGCAGCTTTACGATCGGGGCGAAGAAATTGTTTCAGACTACGGTGCTGCTCGATTCTTGAATGTTGAAGCAAAGTTTGGTGGGCGCTATTTGCCTGAAAATAAAAGTTGGGCTAAGCAAACTGTTGCACATAATACGGTTGTTGTGGATGAAACCTCACACTTTAATGCTAATGTAAAAAAAGGAAACGCTAATCATCCAGAGTTATTATTTTTTGATAAAAATGACCATGTTGTGATGAGCTCTGCCAAAATTGATACTGCCTATAAAGGTGTTTCTTTAAAGCGTACTATGGCATTAATTAACCTTCCTACTAAAAATAATGAAGCGCCAGAGTTGTCTTTTGTTGTTGATGTTTTTGATGTTCAATCAAAGAATAAACATCAATATGACTTACCTGTGCATTATAAAGGACATTTAATTAGTACGAATTTTGAATTAGATACTCAGTTAACTAATTTACCTGTACTAGGTAAAGATAATGGCTATCAACATTTATGGTTAAAAGCGCAGGCAAAACCTAAAGCGGGTTTATCACAAATTACCTGGTTAAATGATAATGGTCGCTTTTATACCAGTTCTTCTATTATGGATGGCGACACATCAATTATTTTTAGCCAAATAGGTGCAAATGATCCATTGTTTAATTTACGTAATGAAAATGCGTTTATAAACCGTAAAGCTAATGCGAAAAATCATACATTCGTTAGCCTTATAGAGCCTCACGGTGAATACAATCCATCAAAAGAATTTACACTGGAAGCCGTCAGTAAAGTTAATAAACTTTCTCATCAAAAAATTGAAAATATTGATGTAATAGAAATTACTTTAACGAATAACAAGCGATATATATTAGCGTATAACGCTCAGCAAAATATTAAAGATAAGCATGTAAATAGATTTTCGTTTAATGGCTCTACATATCAATTTGATGGCCGTTTTAAATTGTTCGACATTTAATTTTTTAAGAATACAGAGTAAGGGTAAGTCATGAGTCAAAGTGAACATTTTTTATTTGGTAATGAAACAGAAATTGAAGATATAGGTGGTGGCTTAAAACGTCAAATGTTAGGTTTTAACCATGAGTTAATGGCTGTAAAAATTTGGTTTGAAAAAGGAGCCATTGGCTATAATCATTCCCATAGACATTCTCAAGTCACTTACGTAGTTGAAGGTGAATTTCACTTTAATATTAATGGTGTTACAACGGTGATGAAGGCTGGTGACAGCTGTTTGATCCCTCCTTTTGCCGATCATGGTGCTACTTGTACAACCGGTGGTATTTTAATTGATACTTTTAGTCCTCCGCGCGAAGATTTTGTACCGCCGGGCACATTCGAGAATCTTGATCTTGAAAAACTCAACAGCAAGCCAGTAGGGAAATAACATGAAAGTAAAAAATCTACGTTGGTGGGTTATTGCATTAATTGCAATAGCAACCGTGATTAACTATATAGATCGATCTGCGCTTAGTGTGCTTTGGCCTGACATTGTTGAAGAGTTATTTCCAGATAAATCTGCATTAGAGCGTAAACAAATCTATGCCAATATTTCTATTGTATTCATCCTCTCTTACGCTTTTGGTCAAGCTATATTTGGAAAAATATTTGATTGGGTTGGAACACGTTTAGGTTTTGTTTTATCAATTGGTATTTGGTCGCTCGCTACTGCTGCCCATGCACTTGCACAAGGCGTGCTTAGTTTTAGTATTTTTCGTGCTATTTTAGGTGTGGCTGAAGCGGGGAATTGGCCAGGCGCTGCTAAAAGTAATGCAGACTGGTTTCCAACTAAAGAACGTGCATTAGCTCAAGGTATTTTTAACTCTGGCGCTGCTATTGGTGGTATTGTTGCAATTCCTTTGATTGCATACTTAACCGTATTCTTTAGCTGGCAAATGGTTTTTGTTGTTATCGGTTTAGTGGGTTTGTTATGGCTTATTCCGTGGATAATTTTGGTTAAAGCGCCACCGAAAACACACCCTTGGATCACTGATGAAGAGCGTGAATATATTTTAACAGGTCAAAGAACGACTGATTCGACAGATCTATGTGATGATGATGAATATAACCCATCAACGGGGGAGCTATTGTCTCGTAAGCAAAGCTGGGGGGTTATTATTGCCTCGGCAGCAATAGATCCTATTTGGTGGTTATTTGTTTTCTGGATCCCTATTTACCTAAACGAAGTGTATGCTATGGATGTTAAATCAATTGGTATCTATGGTTGGGTGCCATATGTTGGCGCTATGTTTGGTGCTTGGTTTGGTGGCTTGCTTGCACAGAACCGGATTAAATCAGGCTGGAATACGGATAAAACGCGTAAGCTGACGATTACTCTGGGTTGCTTAATTATGTTACCGGCTTTATTGGCAATGGCTAACCCTGGCGGTCCAACTACCGCAGTTATTATTATGGCAGTAATCTTATTTGGTTTTCAAACGGCTATTGGCAATGTGCAAACATTACCTAGCGATTTATATGGCAAAAAAGCAGTTGGTACATTATCAGGTTTTGCTGGTATGGCGGCTAAACTGGGCGCATTAGGGTTAACTGCCTTGGTACCTTATTTAACGGCTGATGGTAACTACACACCTGCTTTTGTTATCGGTGCTTCATTAGCTGTTATTGCTATGCTATCTGTTTGGGTGCTTATTCCAAAAATAGAACCATTAAAAGCTAAAAAGTAACGTGGTAATATTTACTGTAAATATGGTAAAAAGATAAATTGAATTAGAGCTAATAAGGTTTGATAAATGAGTAATATTTATGTATTCGGTGAATGCATGATTGAGTTAAGGGTTGATAAAGCGCTTAACTCTTCACAAAACGATACATCATCAAAGATTTTAAAACAGGCATTTGCGGGTGATGTGTTGAATACCGCTATCTATTTGAAACGTACGTTTCCTGCATTGAATGCTCATTTTGTTTCGGCAGTAGGTCACGACAAATTTAGTGTTGATATGCTCAACTTTTTAAAAGAAGAGCATATTGGTTGTGACTTTGTGTTTCAGTCTGATAATAAAATACCAGGGTTATATGCCATTGAAACAGATGAAACTGGTGAAAGAACTTTTAACTATTGGCGTGAAAATTCAGCTGCTAAAGAAGTAATGCCATTTATCACTCAAGACGTTATTGGGAAACTTGCTGAAGGAGATATGTTCTTTTTTTCAGGGATCTCACTTGCTGTGATTACTGCTAGCGATCGCCCATTATTTTGGAAAATGCTAGCTCAGCTTAAATCTGCTGGCGTTAGCATTGTGTTTGATCCAAATTATCGTGCACGTATGTGGGAGACTCCAGAGCAAGCAAAAGAACAGTTTGAAAAAGCATTTTCTCTTTCAGATATAGCATTACCTGGCGTTGATGACTTTCAACAATTATATGGTATTAAAACGGCTGATGAGGTGTACAATTTTTGTCAGCAATTTAACTTTGAAGAGCTAGTTATTAAAAATGGTGAGGCAGAAATTTTATGTTATCACCAAGGTAAACAATACCAGTTTTCGGTAATTCCAGTGACGAATGTTGTTGATACAACGTCAGCAGGAGATTCGTTTAATGGTGCGTATTTAGGTGCTAGAATCAACAAGCAAGATATTGATTCAGCATTAAAAATAGCATCTCAAGCTGCTGGTTTTGTTATACAGCACCAAGGTGCTATTGTGCCTAAGGTTGCATTTACGCAATTTATCGAAAAACAATTACCTTAACCTGAGATCAGGTTAAGGGCATTTCAAATAAAAAAACACCGTTAACTGTCCGAATAATAACGGTGTTTATCATTTCAATATTGTAACTTCCTACATTTCTTTACAAGCGTTCCTTTGTGTATAACACTCGTAAATGCTGAAATATTTATCATTTTAAGCATAAGTTTAATATTGCTTAGGTATATTTTAGTAACACGTGAAAATAAAAAATAAGGGGTGTTGAAATACTAATGGACTGGTTCATTATTGCGCTAGCAGGTTTTATTGGCGGATTACTCAATGCTATAGCTGGCGGGGGGAGTTTTATTACTTTACCAGCATTAATTTTTGTTGGAGTACCCCCTGTGATTGCCAATGCGACAGGAACCGCAGCATTGCTTCCAGGCTATATTGCCAGCGCTTGGCGTTTTAGAAAAGATATTGAATTACCTGCAAACTTTAGTTTTTTTCAACTTACGATATTAGCAATTGCTGGAGGTATTGTTGGTGCGCTTATATTATTAATGTCGGGTGAACGACTATTTTCACAGCTAATACCTTGGTTGATTTTATTTGCTACGCTTGCTTTTATCATTGGCCCATCACTCATTAAGTCTCATCCAATAGAACATAACACTACAGGCAAGCAAACACAGGAATCATGGAGTTATAGAGCAAGCGTGACATTTATACTCTTGTGTACCTCTGTTTATGGCGGCTACTTTAATGGTGGTCTAGGTATTATTATCTTGGCTGTATTGGGTTTTATTGGACAAACAAATTTACATGGCATGAATGGCTTAAAAAATATATTGTCAGCTATTTTAACTGCAGTTGCCGTGTGTGTGTATATTATCGGGGGGAGCATATCATTAAAATACCTTATGTTATTAGGAGGTGCAGCAGTTATTGGTGGATATATTGGGGCGTCAGTCGCCTATCGTTTATCACAAATTCATTTACGCTATTTTATTGTAACTATTGGTCTTTTTATGTCAGTGGTATTTTTTTATAAACAAGGTTAAAGTTTGTTACATTTATGTTAAAGATAACCACTTATATTTGATTAATACTGTAACGAATAAATCTGTAAAGGAGTACGCTATGAAACCAATAAATATTCTCGTCTTTTCTTTTATTCTTTGTTGGGCGACCACATTAAGTGCCAATTCTTTTCAAACCCTTTCTAACTTTAGTAGCCAAAAACTAGCAGAGAACTTATTTGTGCTAAAGTCAATAAACTCAAATACTAATATTGGTGTATTTATTGGCGAAAAGTCCGCTTTGTTAATTGATCCTGTTGCGGGGAGAGGAAATAATGCTGTATTCGCTAAGGCGGTAGCTGACATTACCGGAAAGCCAATAAAGTATGTAATTAATTCCCACAACCACATTGACCACAGTGGCGCCAATAGCTTCTATACAGAATTAGGTGCCGTGATTGTTGTGCACGCTGAAAATGATAAACATGAGCCAACTCAGTTTGTATCTTTTCAAGAAACGTATTCAATTGATATAGGCAATGAAAAAATTGAACTTGTGCATATTCCGTCTCACTCTAGTCACGATATTTTAATTCACTTTAAAAAGAGTAATGTTATTTTTATGGGGGATACTTATATGCATAACGCCTACCCTCATGCTTTTTTTGCTGGAAGCAAAGGTTTGAATCGCGTTCTTGATAAAGCGCTTTCTCTTGCTAATGATGCAACGAAAATTGTAACGGCACATGGTCACTTTTCGTCAACAAAATCAGAGCTTGCTACCTTTAAACACAATGCTAACTTATGGTATCAGCGCATTGAATGGTTGCATAATCAAGGTCAAACAAAAGACGACATAGTAAAAGATGAGGAGTTAATAAAAATTAGTAAAGAGTTTAAAGCCTTTTCTGCAAGTTTTTTTGAATTTATGATCACAAAAACGCTTCAAAAAGAACATGGTGTATAAATATGTATTGTTAATTGACCGTTTTAATTAAATGTCTAGCGTTGATATTTTAACCATAACTTAAGGTATACCGCATTACACTTTTGATTATCATCCATGGTGCCGTCTCTATCGCAGTCAGAGCCCGTTATTGTTTTAACTACGCCCGCACCATACTCTTTAATATCACTTTCTTCAGCAGGAACTTCAATGGTTACTTTGGGTGCGTTATCGATAAACTCACCAACATCTTTATAAGATAGAAATTCTTTCTTAGAAATAATGGCGCTAATATTAGTCGTATTTTTACTTTCAGCGCAAGTTTGAAAGTTATATAAGGAAAGTCCTATAAGAATAGGAGTAAAAAACTTTATCGGTGATATATATTTTATTAACAAAACCACTCCTTTAGCATGTTTATTAGCGAGTATTAACCCAGTTTATATTTTTTATATTGGGGGTAAAACTCAATATAATCACACCAAGTACTGAAACTCGTATAAGCAAAACGTTTATCTGTGGCAGCAACCCATTTAGATTCCATGTTTCCAGATAAGCGGAACTTTTTTTTAAAGCCATCTATGGCAATGTAACAAGCTAATTCTTCAAATGTTTCATTTTTAATTTTAGCTTTAATAAATCCTTCTGGGGTTTTAGCAAAGAGAGTCGTTGTTTTAGGCTTGCTGCTTACAGGGTAAGAAAATAATAAACCAATTAGTAATAAAGGAAGTAAAATGGTGAATAGAAATGATGTTCGTTGCATTTTATTTCCTTTAATAATTTATAGAATTAAACGTACTATAGTATTGATTGTTATTAATTAATTTTAATATACAATAATTCATTCAAGCTTTTGTAGTGATTAATTAGCACTTTTTTATGGATGAACCATTGAAAGCTATTATTAATGTCACCATAACTTACTTAACTAAAAAATAACGACTGCAAAATAACGATAAGCGCAGTTCAGAAAACTCGAGACCTTTTATGAATATTGTACCAGTAAAAAAAGAGCAACATCAAAATCTAAAACTTGCTAAAAAACGTAACTTAGCACATGTTGAAAATCAGCATATCGTTCCTGTAACTGCACGTGAATTTGCTCAAGCTGCCACAAGTTACCCTATTGTTATTGTAAAAGATCCTGATTCATCACGCTATCGCTCTGTTGCAATGTTAGGCTTAGAAGCTGGCGAAAACTTATATTACGGCGAAGATAAGTGGAATGCTATTTATGTCCCTCAAAGCATTTCATTAGTCCCTTTTACGTTAGGATTAGATCCTGAAAAAGAAAAAACATTAACAGCTTGTATTGATTTAGATAGCCCGTTTGTTGGTGAAGATAAAGACGATGCATTATTTGATGCCGATGGTAATGAAACTGAGTTATTAAAAAGCGTGCATGAATCATTAGGTCGTGTTTACGAAGATGAAATTAATACAGAAAACTTTTTAAAAGTACTTCTAGAAAATGAATTACTTATGGAGTTGGAACTACAACTTTCACTGAATACAGGTGAAAATAAAAAGTTAGTAGGTTTATACGGTATCGATGAGAAAAAGCTTCAGGCATTACCTGAAGAAAAAGTAATGGACTTTCATAAGCGTGGATTATTTATCCCAATTCATGCAATGTTAGTCTCAGTTGGTCAAGTAAATCGTTTAGCACAATTACGTAATACTAGCGATAATCCAGCTAAAGTAAGTGGTATTCACTTTAGACCAGTAGAAGAGACTAAATAATTCGCTTTAAAATAAAGTAAATTAAATGTTAAGTAAAAAGGGCTATTTTAGCCCTTTTTTGTAAACTAAATTTAAAGGTGAATAAATAAACGTGCTTAACGTAGCTTAAAATTGAGGTTATTAGTGTGTTTATTTACCAATAACTTGGTTTAATATAATTTAACAGTACACCTTAGCTGTGCTAGTTTATCTTATTGCTGTATTTAAATTAGGGGATAATATGGCTGATCAGAAGAAAGTCACAGACAGTATTGAAGAGAGTATTCAAAGCTTAGCGGGTGAAATCTATGTGCAAATAGAAGAAAAGGTCGCTGAACTTGTTCGTTCGTCTCATCAGAATAAAGAAATAACCATCGACGAAGTAGAACAACACCCGCATTTTATCACCGTTAAAAATACCAATAGTGAACAACTTAAACATATAGCACTTACTCAGGCTCAATCTGAAGCGACGATTAAAGAGCAACAAATGCTCATCGACACATTACAACAAGAAAATATCCGCCAGCAAAATGAATTAAAAAATATAACAGATTTAAATGGTGCAAAATTAACGGATACAGAGTCAGTTTTAAAAGAAAAACTGAAAGAGAATAGCTCGCTAACTGACACAGTTAAAAAGCTAACCTTAAAAGAGCAAGAGCAAAGTCAGACACTTGAAGTACAACGTCAGCAATTAACTACGCTGACATCAGAAATTGAACAATTAACTAAAGTTAAAGAAAACTTAATTAAAACGGATCAAGCAAAAGCGGCCACATTAAACGTTCAAAATCAGCAAATTTCCGAATTAAGAGATCAACTCAACAATGCTTTGGCTGAGCAGGCTCATGCAAAGTCTGAATTTGCCAGCAAAATAGCGTCAACAACTAACTCTGTTTCAGAGCATCAAACGCAAGCAATACAATTTGCCAAGCAATGTGAAACCTTATCAACTCAGTTAGAAGATCTATCTAAAGAGTTAAAGGGAGAGAAGGCGCGAGTCGAAACATTAGCTATAGAAGTAAATGAAGAAAAAACGAGAAATTCAACCTTAGAAACTAAAAATCGCGAAGATGAAACTTTAATCAAGTCGTTGCAAGAAAAACTAATAGTTGAAACAAAAGCATTTGAGTCGTTGAAAGAGAAACAAGCGCAGATAGAAAAAGACAACGAAAATAAAATGAGTCAATTAAGTGAACAACTGACTCAATATAAAACGGCGGCAGAATCTCTTGGACAGAGTGAGGCACTAACGAAAAAACTGCAATCTAAATTGGAAAGTGTTGAACAAGAGTTAGAAGCTCAAACGAAGACTATAAAATTGGAACGTGAGCGTATTCAAACGTTAACTAAAGATAATAATGATCTACAACAGCAGTTAGCTGCTAATGCACATGAGCATGATGAACTTGAACAGCATAATAAAACAATAGCCGCTAGCTTGTCTGAACTTGAGACAGAAAATGAACAGCAGAAAAATCAAATAATTCAATTAAATAAAGAGTTGAAAGCGTCAAGTGAGAAAGTGAGTAGTGTCCAACAACGCTTTGTTGATAATAGAGATAAGCAAGAGTCTGAATATGCTCAAGCGCGTGAAACAATTAAGTACCTACGAGATGAAAATAACGCACTTAATGAAAAATTAACTACTGAAATTGCTGAATTAGAAACTAAATTAACGGAATATCGATTACGATTTGAATATGCTCAAAAGCAATTGGCTCAGCAAAATGAATAGTACTTTTGTGTCAAAGGCATTGCAAAACTCATTAAATTTAAACCTATATCAAAGTGATTGGAAATATAAGTGACAATACATCTACCCGTAAACAAGCTTTCTCTTTGGCAAAAAATAGCATTTGGTGCTGTTTTAATTGAGCGTATGCTGCCTAATTATCAAATGTTTTCGCAGGCCTCTGAATTTGGTAATTCAACTATATTGCGTAACCAACTTGACTTAATTTGGCAGCGTTTAGATAAGTCTCAAAAAATTAAAATTAACTATCAAGCACAATTGACCAAACTTGAAGAACAAATTCCGGATCCAGAATCTTTTGACTCTTTTGGCGTATATCCTGCATTAGATACTTCTATGGCTCTAATGTCACTTTTGCAAGCGATGCAAGATAATGAAAACGATGAAGGCTTTAGTGCGGTTTCAAGACTGTCGTATAACAGCGTGAGCTTTTATATTGAATTAATGATAGCTCAAGAATTTCCTGAAGATGATACCGAAATTACTGATGAAATGATTGACCAGCATCCGTTAATGGTGTGGGAAAAAGAAATGCAAAATGAATTATTTGATCTTATTAAGGACTCCAGTGAAAATAAACAAACCTGCGAAAAAATCAAAAAAATAGCATTATCTGAAGGAATATCTAACTTAGGTATTGAATTTTAAATTAATTTTCGACTTAATGTATTTTTTACCTGACTTAGTAAACTTAATTAATGCTGTTTTGGGTAAATGATAACTTCTTAGATCATGTTCATTTATAACATACAAAAGCATAAAAATTAGGAACCTCAATGAAACCCACTCATTTAATTGTTGCCAGTATTTTATGGTCTATAGCAATATTTGTTAATGCAGGCCCTAGTGATACCAAATTAGAGACGATAAAAGAAACGGTTACACGCACTATGAGCACATTTCAAGTGCCAGGTGTGGCCGTTGCTATAGTAAAAGATGGAGAACTTATACTCAATCAAGGCTTTGGTGTTATAGAGCATGGTAAAGATCTGAAAGTTAATGCAGATACTTTGTTTGGTGTCGCTTCTAATACTAAAGCGATGACCGCGGCATTAATTGCACAACTTGTTGATCAAGGTAAGTTGACTTGGCGTACCCGTGTAATCGATATAATTCCTGAATTTCAAATGCCTGATGCCTATGTCACTCGTGAATTCACTATTATCGACTTGCTGTCACACAATAGTGGTTTAGGTTTAGGTGCTGGCGATTTGATGATCTGGCCGGAAACAAGCCATACCATGGCAGAGATAATAAAAGGGATTAAATATTTGCCCGAAGCAAGTAGTTTTCGCAGTGAATTTGCTTACGACAATTTAATGTATATTTTGGCTGGCGAGATAATTGCGCGTATTACCGGTAAATCATGGCAAGAAAATATTACTGAAAATATATTTAAACCGTTAGCAATGAACAATACTAAAGCTAAGTTTTCTTTAATTGATAAAAGCAATACAAATGTTGCTCGTGCACATGTGCCACTTAACGGGAAATTAAATGTTGTGGGTGGTAATTTCCTTGAAAAGTTTTCATCAGCAGGCTCAGTGGCTTCAAGTGTAAATGATATGAGTAAATGGATCACAGCGATGTTGAATCAAGGGGCTTATGCTAAAGCTGAACATAAAGAAAAACGTTTATTTAGTGCCACGCAAAGCGCTGAATTATGGCAAGCACGTACCTTATTACCTGTATCTGCGTTAGCAACTGAAAGAGATAAAACACACTTTCTTGCGTATGGACTAGGTTGGTTTATGAAAGACTACCATGGTGTTAAATTGGTTTATCACACAGGAGGTATTTTAGGAATGGTATCTAAAGTTGTTTTAGTACCTGAAGAAAACCTAGGTATGGTCATTTTGACTAATCAACAATCAGGGTATGCTTTTAATGCAATTGCAGATCAAATTTTAAATGAGTATCTGAATCTGCCTAAAAAAGATTGGGTAGCACATTATCAAGTAAGTAGAGATAAACGTTTAGCTCAAGAAAGTAAGCGTTTAGCTGACGCCAAGGCAAATATTGACGAAAATTCAAAGCCTTCGTTACCTCTTGAAGACTATGCACAGCTTTATCAAGATGATTGGTACGGTGATATAGCCATTGAGGAAGTAGATGGTCAGCTTTATATGAGCTTTACTAAAACCCTCGAATTGAGAGGCACCTTAGAGCACTATCAACATAATACGTTTATTGTTCGTTGGGATGATCGTACTTTAGAAGCGGATGCTTTTGTAAATTTCAATTTAGATGTCGATGGGTCTATTAACTACGTAACAATGAAAGCTGTTTCTAACTTAACAGATTTTAGCTTTGACTTTCATGATCTTAAATTAACACCTAAAAAGTAAGCCGTTGTTGCAATAAATGGCTTGGTTTTTTCCAAGCCATTTTATCAATTTACAGTAAATTATGAGGGAAAAATGATGATGATTGTTTGCCAAACACCAAGACTGGTTATAAGACGGTTTTCTCATCAAGATGCTGAATTTATTGTAAAATTACTTAATGAGCCTTCTTTTATCGAAAATATTACCGATAAAGGAGTACGCTCGGTTGCAGATGCAATTGAGTACTTAAATGCAGGGCCAATAATGAGCTATAAAACACATGGCTTTGGACTGTACGCAGTTGAACTCATTGAAAATAATATGTTGATTGGAATGTGTGGCTTATTAAAAAGGCCTGAATTAACATTGCCTGATATTGGCTATGCATACTTACCAGCGTTCTGGCGTAAAGGCTATGCTAAGGAAGCCGTAAATGCCGTACTAGAATATGCACAACAGCAGCTTAAAATAGATAAAATTGCCGCGGTTACTAGCCTTAATAATATTAGCTCTATTGGTTTACTTGAAAGCATAGGATTTAAACAATTAAAAACAATGCAATTGTATGAAAATGAGCCTAAATGCCGCTATTTTGAGTTATTGAGCAAAATTTAGGTTGCTTGATATAAACGGTAAGCAACCTGTCCTGCTATCTTTTCTTTTAACAAATCCCAATTTTCAGGGAGTGATAAAGCCGTTCCGCTACTTTCTACTTCTAAATAAATTAATGCATTTTTATTAAGCCAACCATTATTAACTAGGGAGCAAGCTTCTTCTGCTAGTCCCTGATGAAATGGCGGGTCAATAAAAACAATATCGTAATTCATAGGTGCTGGTTGAGCTAAATATTGAAGTGAATTGGTATTTATCACATTAAGGTTTTGAGCATTAAGTAATTTTTTATTGTCGTTCAGTTGCTTTGCGGCAGATCTGTCTAATTCTATTAACGTGACATTACTAGCGCCGCGTGACAAGGCTTCAAAACCTAAACTGCCAGCACCAGCAAAACAATCTAAACAATTACTGGCATTTATATACGGCATTAACCAATTGAACAACGTTTCTTTGACTCTATCTGTTGTGGGTCTTAGCCCTTCGGCCATTAATACGGGAAGCTTTCGCCCTCGATACTTACCCGAAATGATACGAATAGCTCCGATTTTAGTTTGGTTTTTGCTTGATTTTGTTTGCTGTTTTTTGGCTTTGTGCATTTGCTAAAGGCTTTTGTTTTTTGTCGGCATTTTAGGTGTTACTATATAAGTAATTCTATCCTTGTTTACCGCGCAATTACTATCATTAATCTGCGCAAATAAAAGAAATTGTGAGTATGTCAAAAAAGAAAGGTATGTTTTCTTGGTTAGGTTTAGGTGGCCAAAAAGAAAAAACTAAAGAGCAAACAGCTGATGAATCATTAATTGAAGAGCCATCTCAATCTATTGAAAATATAGAAATAGTTGAGAAAAAATCACCTCAAGATGATGACTTCNGAGCCAGAGCCAGAGCCAGAGCCAGAGCCAGAGCCAGAGCCAGAGCCAGAGCCAGAGCCAGAGCCAGAGCCAGAGCCAGAGCCAGAGCCAGAGCCAGAGCCAGAGCCAGAGCCCAAAAAAGGCTTTTTCTCTCGCCTAAAGCAAGGGTTAAGTAAAACTCGCCAGAATTTAGGTGGCGGCTTATTTGATCTTTTTCGTGACAAAAAAATAGATGACGAGCTATTTGAAGAATTAGAAACGCATTTGCTTTTAGCTGATGTCGGTGTCGAAACAACGACAAAAATTATTAATTCTTTAACGCAATCAGCTTCGCGTAATCAACTAAAAAATGCTGAGGCGTTATATGACTTACTGAAAAGTGAGCTGAAACAAGTCATTGAACCTGTTAGTGCACCATTAGAAATAACACAGAGCCAAACTCCTTTTGTTATCTTAATGGTTGGTGTTAATGGTGTAGGTAAAACCACAACGATTGGTAAATTAGCAAAACAATACCAAAGTGAAGGTAAATCAGTAATGCTTGCCGCAGGTGATACCTTTAGAGCGGCAGCAGTAGAACAGTTACAGGTTTGGGGTGAGCGTAACAACATTCCTGTTATTGCTCAGCATACAGGGGCCGATAGTGCTTCTGTAATTTTTGATGCAATAAGTGCCGCTAAAGCACGTGGGATAGACGTACTAATTGCAGATACCGCTGGTCGGTTACAAAATAAAGGCCACTTAATGGAAGAGCTGAAAAAAGTGGTTAGAGTGATGAAAAAACAAGATGAAAATGCACCGCATGAAATCATGTTAACACTCGATGCAGGAACAGGCCAAAATGCTTTAAGTCAAACTCAACTATTTAATGAAGCTGTAGGTTTGACTGGATTAACACTAACCAAGTTAGATGGAACCGCTAAAGGTGGAGTTGTTTTTGCTATTGCAGATAAGTATGGTATCCCCATTCGATATTTAGGTGTGGGTGAAGGTATTGATGATTTACGTCCATTTAATGGTGATGATTTTATCGATGCTTTATTTAGTGATGAACATAAATAGTGATAAAGGTATTCTAATTAACTTATGATCCGTTTTAATAATGTGAGTAAAGCCTATTCAGGTGGTGTAATCGCTCTGAACAATGTTAGCTTTAGTCTTGCTGCAGGGGAAATGGCTTTCCTTACTGGGCATTCAGGTGCAGGTAAAAGTACATTATTAAAGCTGATGAGTTTAATGGAAACATCGACTAGCGGCAGTATTCACATTAATGGAAAAAGTTTATCCGAAGTAACATACCCACAAATACCCTATGTGCGTCGTGGGATAGGCATGATTTTTCAAAATCATAACTTACTAATGGATCGTACGGTATTTGATAATGTCGCCTTACCCTTAATTATTGAAGGTTATAGTCACAAAGAAACTAAAAAGCGTGTTGAGGCAGCACTTGATAAAGTACATTTAGGTAATAAATTAAAAAGTTTCCCGAGTATGCTTTCAGGTGGTGAACAACAACGCGTTGGAATTGCTCGTGCTATAGTGAATAAACCCCCTATTTTACTGGCCGATGAACCTACGGGTAACTTGGACCCTAAATTATCATTAGAAATTATTCGTTTATTTGAGGAGTTTAATGATATGGGGGTGGCCGTTTTAATTGCTACGCATGACTTAGGCCTAATTGCACGATTACGGTATCGTACATTAACCTTAAAGCAAGGCAGTATGATTAATGACGGCTTGATTGAAGGCATGCGTACTCCAGGTGGTGATTATGTTTAATCATCCAGAGCAAAAATTAAAGCGAAGTCTTATTGATAAGGTATTCGGTCGTATCACACGTCATATACAGCAGGCGGTTGGTAGTTTAGGTGACCTTTGGCGTACTCCGTTTACTTCAATGATGACCATTCTTGTCTTGGGCATTAGTTTAACATTGCCAGCAACGTTACATGTCTTTGTAAAAAATGCGAATAGTATCTCAGAGCATTGGGGCTCCGCGTCTGAAATTAGTTTATTTTTAAAACTGTCGGTAACCGATAAAGAGGCTCAACAGTTAGTACAGCGGCTACGCCTGTATCCAGAAATTAATCATGTGGAATATATCTCTGCAGAAGAGGCCCTGAAAGAGTTCAGAGCCTTGTCCGGTTTTGGTGAAGCCTTAAATTATCTTGATAAAAACCCATTACCTGCCACTGTTTTAGTGACGCCAACTGAACGCTCTAGCCAAGTCTTAGCCGCTGAAGAGTTATTACAAAAAATAGTGAAAGAACGAGAGGTAGAACAAGGAAAACTTGATTTAGAATGGCTTACACGCTTAGAAGCTATCACTAAACTAATAGAAAATGTTGTTTTTGGGTTAGGTATTTTATTATGTCTATCGGTGGTGCTTATTATTGGCAACACCATTCGATTAGCGATACTTAATCAAAAAGAGGCAATAGCTGTTATGAAATTAGTAGGGGCAACCGATGCCTTTATTCAGAGACCTTTCCTTTATGCTGGAGTTTGGTATGGCATTTTAGGAGGCTTAATTGCAAGTTTATCAGTAACACTTCTGGCCTATTACTTTTCAGGGGCCATCATTGAACTTACTGAGCTATACCAAAGTAATTTCGAATTAGAGAGTTTGAACTTTAATGAATTAATTCTGCTTATCGCCATGGCTATTTTACTTGGTTTAGCTGGTAGCTACATCTCGGTAAGAAAGCATATTCGGGCTATTGAACCAACAGCGGACTGATTATTTTATTGCGTCATTAAATATTCATATTTTGTTGCAATTACCCCTAAAAACTTGTTTCTTCAAGTAAATCTTGCTCATATAATTATTTACATTAAAAAAATAAAATAAAAAATGAAAGCAGAGGTTGTTTAGCCCTTTCTACTAGGGTAAGGTTTGCCATCAAAGTTCGTGAAGTATAAAAATTTATGTTATAATCATGAGCAGATATAAAGAGGAGTTTTTAGATGAGTAATACAATGCAATCGATGGCGCTTACGGTTCCACAAAGCGGCAGCATTGAAGCATATATGCAATCGGCTTATAGCATTCCAATGCTTTCTGCTGAACGTGAGCATGAGCTTGCTACTCGTTTATACGAAGAAGACGACCTAAGCTCAGCACAAGAGTTGATTATGTCGCATTTACGCTTTGTTATACATGTAGCGAAAGGTTATGCCGGTTATGGTTTACCACAAGCGGATCTTATCCAAGAAGGTAATGTTGGCTTAATGAAGGCTGTAAAACGTTTTAACCCTGAAGTGGGTGTGCGTCTTGTTTCATTTGCTGTACATTGGATAAAAGCAGAAATTCATGAATATGTTTTAAGAAATTGGCGTATTGTTAAAGTTGCAACAACCAAAGCACAGCGTAAATTATTTTTTAATTTACGTAAAAATAAAAAGCGTTTAGGTTGGTTTAGCAATGAAGAAGTGAGCACAGTAGCTGAGTCGTTAGGTGTTAGTGAGAAAGATGTACTTGAGATGGAGTCACGAATGACAAACCAAGATCAAGCATTTGAACTTTCTTCTGATGATGATGATAACGCTAGTGCAAGTAACTTTTCTCCGGCACAATACTTAGAAGATAAACAATCTGATATCGCCATAGATATTGAAGATCAGAATTGGGAGTCTCATGCCAATCAACAACTAGCGAATGCGATGATAAGTTTAGATGATCGTAGCCAAGATATTATTAAAACACGCTGGTTAGATGACGAAAAGAGTACGTTACAAGAGCTCGCAAATAAATATGATATTTCTGCAGAGCGTGTACGCCAGTTAGAGAAAAATGCCCTTAATAAATTGAAAGGGGTGATTGCTGTTTAGTTAATCATTAATTAAATTTGAACACTAAATAAAATGCCAGCACTTGCTGGCATTTTTATTGTAAATAGACAGACAAACGCCTCTTATACCCTTACCAGTCTCACTTTGTTTACAGTTGATTTATTATCACCTGAAAAGTTGACTGTTTATTGTGCAAAAGTACTGGATAACTGTTTATATTTTGTTAGACTACGGGCACAAAAATAACAATACATAATAAATGGTTTAGCCTTAATGGAAGTAAGGGCAAAAAATGATACTCAAGCGATAAGGCAGTTGCCGAAGCTTAAATCATTACTAAAAAAGTATAGAGAAGTTAAAACAATGCAATCGGGATTGCTGCAACTGTCTGAATTAGCCAGTACAGTAACCGATATGGATTCGTTTTACCCTGCCTTAAATGCGGTAATAGAAAATTTATTTATCACTGACGCTTTCCATATCGCCCTTCTCAATCAATCAAGAAAGTTAACGCTTACTTACTGTAATAGTACTGAAAACTCAAGGTTGGTTGAGCAAATTGATTCTCAAAATTGGCATCAAACCTTAACAGGGATTGTGTTTGAAAATGCTGAAGCTATGCATTGCAGCTCTGCTGAGCGTATGGCCTTAGCTAAGGCAGGAAAAATTGTACTTTATGGTTCAGCTTGTGTTGACTGGTTAGGAGTGCCACTGAAACGCGGGCATCAGGTTATTGGTGTTATTGCCCTGCAGAGCTATGACAGTAAACTTTATTTTGATGACCGGGATTGCCAATTACTTGAATTTATTGGTGAACATATAGTCACGGCAATAGACAGAGTAACTAGTCGAGAACTATTAGAACAAAATATTAGGCAGCGTACACAAAAATTAACTGAAACTAACCACCGTTTACAGCTTGAAATTGCAGAGCGTCAGAAAGTGGTTAAGGTACATAAAGCATTACTGGCAATTTCAGAATTAACAGCAATGTCGGAAGATATTAACCTGTTTTACCGCACTATTCATGGTCAAATAGAAACGTTATTACCGGCAAAAAATTTATATATTGCTTTGTTATCTGAAAAAGGTGACATGGTACATTTTACTTATTATCACGATGAAAAAATTGCTCACCCTCAGCCCCGTCGATTTGCAACAGGTTTAACAGAACTAGCAGTAAAAACAGGGAAACCCTTATTAATTAGCCAAGGGAAAATACATACACTAGGCGATGATGGCGAGTTTGAGCAACAAGCGTTTAATTTAAAATATCCCCTTGAAAAACTACCTAAAGCTTGGTTGGGTGCGCCGCTAATTGATCGTGGAAAAATAATTGGCGTGTTAGCGATACAACATTATCATGACTCAGAGGCTTATCAACTAAGCGACTTGAAAATTATCCGCTTTGTTGGTCAGCACATTGCTACCGCTATTCTTCGTAAAACGGCACAAGATAATATTCAACGTAGTAAGTCTGAATTAGAAAAGATTGTTAGTCAGCGCACAGAAGAGCTTCAAGCAAGTAATTTAAATTTGCGTATGCAAATAGAGGAACGGAAAAAAGCAGAAGAACAGCTTTATTATGAAGCGCATCATGATGCCCTTACTAAATTACCTAATCGAGCCATGTTTTCAGACCGATTAGCATTTGCGCAACGTCATTTAAAGCGTCATCCAAATAATCGCTTTGCGGTGCTTTTTATTGATTTAGATCGGTTTAAAATAATTAATGATACGTTAGGACACCTTGCGGGCGATAACTTTTTAATTGAAATAGCAAATCGATTATCAGAATGTGTTCGTGATAATGATATTTTAGCGCGCTTGGGTGGAGATGAATTTGTTATTTTACTCGATTCGTTGCAATCTCAAGATGACGTCGAAGAAGTTGCTAGCCGTATTATTAATGCGGTAAGTAAGCCGTTTGAATTGGACGGTCACTGTTTATATTCTAATGCGAGCATTGGAATTGCCCTTTGTAGTCAACACTATAAAGACTCGAATGAAATATTGCGTGATGCTGATGCCGCAATGTATCAAGCTAAAAGCTTAGGCCGTGGTCGTTATGTGTTTTTTGATGAAAGTATGCGGGAGCAATTAATTGCCAGTATGACCTTAGAGCAGGAATTACGTATTGCAATTAAAGAAGAGCAGTTTGAGCTACATTATCAGCAAATTTCAGATTTAATGCTTACGAATACTATTGGCTTTGAAGCTTTATTACGCTGGAAGCATCCAACAAAAGGTATTCTCACCCCTAGTGAGTTTCTATATATGGCGGAAGAAACCGGCATGATATTAGATATAGAAACATGGGTTATTTCACAAGTGTGCTCTCAACTTAAAAGTTGGCTTGATGATGAAGATGAACATCAAAATGCATTTATTGGTGTGAATCTCTCTGGCCGACATTTAACACAAGCTAATCAATTGAATAAGTTAATTGGGTTAATTAAAGATCATACTGTAGAGCCAGAGCGATTAATTTTAGAGTTTAATGAATCAGCATTTAGCAAAAATAATGAGTTAGCGCTTAAAGGCTTACGTAAATTAAAAGAACTTGGGGTTAAGTTGGCACTTGATGACTATGGTGCAGGTCAATCATCATTTAACTTTTTACATAATTATCCATTTGAGTTTATTAAACTAGATCGCAGTTTTATTCGTACGCTAAATGGCAATGATAAGAATCTTTCTTTAGTAAAAGCGCTACATGAGTTAGGCGGCAAGTTCGGTTATCGTTTAGTCGCAGAAGGAATAGAGTCGGAAGAGGTTTTACAGAAATTGATGACAGTTGGTTGTGATTTTGGACAGGGGTATCATATTAGTCGTCCTGAGAAGATTGTTAATAAGAGCAATGTTCAGCAACTTAAACCGCAAGCGAGGGCTTAACAAGCTGGGCGTATAGTAAATAGAGGCATCAATGGCAATTTTAGTCACAGGCAAGTTGATATTAAAACCTGACTCACGTAATGAGTTTATTGAAAAATCAATTCCCGCTATATTATTAGCGCGACAAAATAGCGCATGTGAGGACTTTTCTGTCTCAGCTGATCCAGTTGATGAAAACCGTGTGAATATCTTTGAAAAATGGACATCTAAAAATGCGTTGGAAGTATTTAGGAATACAGGTCCCGAAAGTGATGTATTTTCGTTAGTAGAAGTCTTTAATATTGATGAATATGAAGTGACTTAACTTAAATATAAAGCGAAGGCATGTTAATTTAAAAATTCGGATTAGTTTTTATAGAAAAAACCCTCAACGCGTAAAGCAATTCCCGGTATGGTGTGATAATTATCTTCTTCTGGCCATTCAACAAAAGGTTCTACTTCAAAATATAACCATTCTTTATAAGCATTAAACCGGTATCGATAACTTAAAGTGTATTTATCAACAATAAAGCCACGCTCACCATTTCGTTCTCCTTCAACCTGTAAGCCCAATAATGACGCAGTGGTATTGTTTATTTGATTAAGTTTATACACCCCATGTTTCCAGCGAACACCACTAAACGATTGAGAAACATGAGTACTATAGTTAAATCTTAATTGAGATTTTTTAGAAAGCTGATAGTCGTATTCTAATAACAATTTACTGCCCCAGCCATCTTGAAGAAAATAGTAAATAGAAGGCTCTATTTTAAGGCTATGATTATCTTCACCTGTATAGCGTTTAACAAATCGAAAGCGTGTAAAAATATCCCCACCGGAAATGCCCAAACGAGTATCTGTATATTGCTGACTATTTTTAATATGTACATAGCGTACCGCTGCAGCAAAGTGCTCTTTCTCTGTTTGAGGTTGAGTGTTCATACTTTCAAGCGGAAGCTGATTTTGAGAGTCTTCGTCATCATCCGATAACACAAGATCCATTTTATTACTAAAATGCGGAAGATTAACTTTAATACGAAAGCGCGCCTTAAATTCTTGTAAGTCTCTTGCCTTAGGTGCCCACTCTAAGCGAATTCTTGCATTAGTACTGGGTTTTTGTTGTTGGCAATCTTGATCAGTAAAAAAATTGTCAAACCATACAGCAGATTGATAAACACCATTTGACACTGAGTTATGAAATGTTTCTACCCATTGTTTCTTTTCTGGTGTTTTTTGTCCTTTATTTTCTTGTTTGAGCTCTTGTTGATTTGTTTGTGCTAAATTGTGGTTATTTTGTTCAAAGGATGCATCTTCATGCATAAATAGGCAATCTGCACGTACAGCGGTACATAAGCTAACAAATAAAAGCGTAAAAATTGTAATTTTTATGAGGCGACTATGAAGCAGATCAATCAATCTCACAATGTCCTTATCTTTTAATACGGTAAGTGATGCTTTTTTCAAACAAAACTTTATAATGAACGTACTTAGATTATAGGAGTTTTTTCGATGGGCGGAATAGGTATTTGGCAATTATTAATTGTTGCCGTCATTATAGTGTTGTTATTTGGAACAAAAAAACTACGCAACTTAGGCAGTGACTTAGGCAGTGCAGTGAAAGGGTTCAAAAATTCGATTAGTGATGAGAACGAAAAATCAGCAGCGATTGATGAAAAAAAATCAGTAGAAGAGAAAGTTGCTTCAACTACTGAAGAAAAAGATAAAGTTTAATTTATGTTTGATATTGGCTTTTGGGAGCTATTATTAATTGCAATAATTGGTCTTATTGTTTTAGGTCCTGAGAGATTGCCTGTTGCAATACGAACTGTTCGTGGATGGATAGGTAATGTTAGACGCTTTAGTGATAGTGTAAAAAATGAATTGAATGAAGAATTACGCATTCAAGAACTTCATGCAAACCTAAAAAAAGCAGAACAAGTCAACATGGAAAATTTGTCTCCTGAAGTAGCAGAATCGGTGAAGTCGTTAAAAGAAGCGGCGGAACAAGTAACCAAACCGTATATGAAAACAACGGAAACAACCACTGCCAATACAATTGAAAATAAAGAAAATAATTAATGACACAAGCAACACATACTTTATTTGATCATTTACTTGAGTTGCGTTCACGTCTGTTAAAAGCCGTGCTCTCTGTTTTAGTTATTTTCTGTTCAATGATCTACTTTGCTAATGATATCTATGAATATGTTTCAGAGCCTTTGTTAGCAACCATGCCAGAGGGTGGGCAGATGATAGCAACCGATGTTGCCTCATCATTTTTTGCCCCCTTTAAGTTAACGATCGTTTTAGCTATATTTCTTGCAATGCCTTTTATTCTATATCAGGTTTGGTCTTTTATTGCTCCTGGGCTCTATCGAAAAGAAAAACGCTTAGTTGCGCCGTTGATGTTTGGCAGTACCTTTCTGTTTTATGCTGGTATTGCTTTTAGCTATTTTGTGGTATTTCCTTTAATTTTTTCATTTTTTACCTCTGTCGCACCCCAAGGTGTTTCCATTGCAACTGACATTTCAAGTTATCTAGATTTTGTTTTAAAATTGTTTTTTGCTTTTGGTATCGCTTTTGAAATCCCAATTGCCATTATTTTAATGTGTTGGACAGGGTTTACTGATCCGAAAAGCTTAAAAGCAAAACGGCCTTATATCGTTGTGGGCGCTTTCGTTATAGGCATGTTATTAACTCCCCCCGATATAATTTCACAAACGTTATTAGCGATACCTATGCTAATTTTGTTTGAAGTAGGTGTATTTATTGCTTCAATGAATTTTGGGGAAAAAGAAACTGACGATATTGATGATACTGATACGGCAAATTAAGTTTTATCGATAACCGGAATCGTCTTAAATAGAGAGTGAGTTGCTTGATTGATATAGGCGTAAACTTTACTAACAGCCGCTTTGATAAAGATCGTAGTTTAGTTATTGAAAGAGCAGAAGCTGAGCAGGTGACCGGTATGTTGGTGACAGGTACATCAGTTGCTGAAAGTCAGAAAGCTCTAGCATTATGCGCGCAATTTCCCAAGTTCTTACACTGTACTGTCGGTGTACACCCTCATGATGCTGATAGTGTTTCAGCTAATTATATTGAAGCGCTTATCCAATTATCGGAATCAGTTCATGTTAAAGCTATTGGTGAATGTGGATTAGACTACAATCGCAATTTTTCGACCCCAGAAAATCAAGTACAGGTTTTTAGGCAACAAGTCTCATTAGCCAACCAACTATCCTTACCATTATTTTTACATCAACGTGATGCTTTTGAACAATGGTTCGCCATACTTAGACCATATTTGGATAAGGTCCCAGCAATGGTATCACATTGTTTTACTGGCAATAAAAAAGAGTTAATGACCTGCTTGGATGCGGGTATGTATATTGGTATTACGGGATGGTTATGTGATGAGCGTCGAGGACAAGAACTCCAAGAAATAGTACGCCATATCCCATTGTCTCAATTAATGATTGAAACTGACGCACCTTATTTAACACCTCGTAATATAAAACCTCGACCTAAGAGTAGTCGTAATGAGCCCTGTTACTTACCTATAATCGTAAAAAAGTTAGCTGAATTAACAGGTTATAGTGAAGAAGAAATACAGCATCATACTAAACAAAATACTGAGAAGGTATTTAATTGGAATGCGGCTATATGAATAAAAACTATATCAATGGCTTATTATTTTTGTGTCTACAAATTTTGGCATTTCGATCCTTTGCGGTTACTTACGATATTGTTGTTACTCCGGATGTTACGGTATCCAGTGAATATTCAATGCTGTCATCACAATTTTCTCAGGTAAATATTCATCAAGTCTTTAATCTACCTAAAGAAGCTTGGACCCCACAAGAGTCTCCCTTAATATTAAGCAACGGTACAAACTGGCTAGCGATAGATATAACCAATAGCAGCGAGCAAGAAGCTAATTTTTATATAATGCTAAATAATGACCTGCAATTAAAAGACATGATGCTCTATGAGCATGGTTACGGTAATACCATTAAAACAACAACAATTACCCCTCATTATAATGGCTTATCAAGTGCTCGGTTGCGTATCCCTGCTAAAGAAACCTGGCGAGTATATTTAACTGCAAATTCTGATGGCGCCTCTAAAATACATCTTGATATAGTAAATTCTAATGAATTTGTAGAAAGCTTAAGTACTAGCCAGTATGTTACTGGTATCGCAATTGGTGGTATGTTTACATTAGCATTGGTTATGTTGATGTTATTTGCTGCAAATGGAAGTAAATGGTTATTAATTCTGTGTGCCTATTTTACCGTACAAGCTATGTCACTTTCTGTCTTATTAGGTATTAACTTATATAGCTTTTTCCCTGAAATGTCGGAATTTAGAGGATTAGAAATACCACTACTTACCTCATTTTCAGCCATTTTATTGATGTGGTTTACTCGTGAGCTATTTGATTTAAAAAATTATTCTAAGACCTTAAATAAACTTCTTAGAGTGTGCGGTTGGTTACTTTTTTCATACTTACCCTTAAGTATGTTATTCACATTAAATACTAATCTTGTTATCAGTAAGCTCATTGATGTTGTTATTGCCGCCGCATTGATTGGTGTTGGTGTATTTTTGATAAAGCATAAACAGCGACTTGCATTACTCTTTACTATAGTTATCTTCTCTCAACTTGTTTTTTTATTAACAAATCTTGCTACAACATCTTGGTATGGCTTTAATACTACGCTATACATCATTTCATATTGGTTACATGGATTTCTTATTACCTTTGTGCTGAGTAGACAATACTATTATCAAAACTTAGATAGTGAACGAGCTCAAAAAGAATCGCTTGAAAACGAAATGCTCTCTCGTCAAGCACAAGAAGAGCTTTTGACATTACAACAAGAAACACAAGAACAACTTGAAGTTAGAGTGCAAGAGCGAACGTTAGAATTAAATATTGCGCTACAAGAGCTTGAAGAAGCTAATCGAGAACTCGCAGAAAAGAATACCCTTGATGATTTAACAGGGTTATATAACCGTCGTTATTATGATCAAAAACTGCTCGCTGAATTTCGTCGTAGTCGTCGTAATTTAACACCATTGAGTATTGTGGTTATCGATATCGATCATTTTAAAAGTGTTAACGATACCTACGGCCATATTGCTGGCGATAATTGTTTAATTATACTCGCTAAAATTATTAAAGAAGGCTTACGCCGTAGTACTGATGTTGGTTGTCGCTACGGAGGAGAAGAATTTTGTTTGATTCTGCCCGAAACAGACACTGAAGGTGCAATTGCTATCGCTGAAGAGCTTCGTGCTGCAGTTCAAGATCAGGTATTTACAGTGTCTGATAAAACAATAAATTTATCAATTAGTTGCGGTGTTAGCACTTATAAACAACAAAAAGACTTAACCCCAGAAGATTTGTTTTTAGCAGCAGATAAGGCGCTTTATCAAGCCAAAAATCAAGGCCGTGATCGGGTTATCGTTTTTGATTTAAATACACTCGAAACTGAGTAGGAGTAATTTATTATGAGCCAGTTTGGTCAATATCCAGCACGTCGCCTCCGCCGAATGCGCCGTGACGATTTTTCTAGAAGATTAATGGCAGAAAACCAATTAACGGTTAACGACCTTATCTATCCGGTATTTGTCTTAGAAGGTGAAAATCAGCGTGAAGCGGTAGAATCTATGCCTAATGTTGAACGTCTAAGCATTGATTTATTGCTTGAAGAAGCGAAAGAGTTAGTCGAATTAGGGATTCCAGCGGTAGCAATTTTTCCAGTGACACCTGCGGATAAAAAATCATTATTAGCAGAAGAAGCATATAATCCAGACGGTTTAGCTCAGCGTGCTGTTAAAGCGTTAAAAGCAAATTTTCCTGAACTTGGGGTAATAACGGACGTTGCTTTAGATCCATTCACTACCCATGGACAAGATGGAATTATTGGTACCGAAGGCAAAGACGAAGGTTATGTACTTAACGAAATTACTAAAGATATATTAGTAAAACAGGCATTATCTCATGCTCAAGCGGGTGCAGATGTCGTAGCTCCATCGGATATGATGGATGGAAGAGTGGGTGCTATTCGTCAAGAGTTAGAAGCACACGGCTTTGTAAACACTCGAATTCTTGCGTATTCAGCTAAATACGCGTCTAGTTATTATGGACCATTTAGAGATGCCGTAGGTTCGTCTGGGAATATTAAAGGCGGAAACAAATTTTCTTATCAAATGGACCCCGCTAATAGTGATGAGGCGTTACACGAAATATCACAAGATATTTATGAGGGGGCTGACATGGTAATGGTAAAACCAGGAATGCCTTATTTAGATATTGTTCGTCGTGTTAAAGATACCTTTCAGGTACCAACCTATGCATATCAAGTAAGTGGTGAATATGCCATGCACATGGCGGCTATACAAAATGGCTGGTTGGCTGAAAAACCTTGTATAATGGAAAGTTTATTGGCGTTCAAACGTGCCGGAGCTGACGGAATTTTAACGTATTTTGCTAAGCAAGTAGCTCGTTGGTTAAAAGAAGAATAACTGTTTACCCAATCGCATTTGTGGGTTGTACAGTTTGCTGCTACAACCCTATTGATAAACTGAAATAATCAAATTAGGCGTGTTTAGACTCACAATAAATAGTTAAATTGAAGCCTATTTTCTTCAGCTCTTTATTTTCTTGAAGTAGTTCATCAGCAATAAGTGGGTGTTGTTTTAGCCATAATTCAGGTAAGCAAAGGTAAATGGTATTTTCATCAACTTTGATTTGATAGTCTGGCAGAACATCGTCTTGTCGGCGGCGGCATAAAATAATTGCTAAGCGCAATATTACTAAATAATAACACGCATGAGTAAAACTCATGATTGATAACGATTTTAGAAGAGCAACGTCAATTCCGCCTTTATAAAGCTTCACTAGCGCGGCAATAAATTGTCGTTCTGCTTGTTCAAATCCTGGAATATCTGCATTGTTCAGTAAATAAGCGCCGTGTTGTTGATGTCGTTTATATTCTAATAACAAGCCTATTTCGTGTAATGATGTGGCTGCATTTAATAGTTGAATGTGGTTTTTATCGACAAGCTGCCAAACTGGAGCAAAACTATTTAATAATGTAGAAACTTGTGTTTGAATTCGTTGTGCATGCTCAGTATCTATATGAAACTTTAATGAAAGGCCATTTACGGTACGAGTACGAATCGCTATGTTACGGCTATTAGGTAACATTTCATATAACAACCCTTCACGTAATGCACCGCTAGATAGTTGCAATTGGTCAATATGGAGTGATTCAAATAGAGCAATTAATATCGACAAGCCACTGGCAAATACAGGTACTCTCTCACTCGTTAAACCACCAATGTTAATGTCGTCTACTTGTTGAAATTTCTGAAGTTCTGCTTTTATTTTATGTAAAAAACCTAGAGTTATTAGTGCTGGCTTTTTTTCGAACATTAGTATTTCAGCTAATGCTTGTATCGTGCCTGACCCCCCTAAAACCGCTTGCCAGCCCAATTTTTTATAATGAGCTAAATGAGGTGCTAATGCTTTTTTTGCATGGTCTGTGGCTTTGCTAATATTGCTTTTTGTGATTTTTCCATCAACAAAAAACAATTTATTGAACGTGACACAACCTATATCAACACTTACAGCGTGTTTAATAGTAAAGCCACTACCAATAATTAATTCTGTGCTTGCACCACCAATATCTAATACCAGTTTATCTTTAGCTGAATAGCTAGTATGCGCTACACCCAAATAAATATTTTCAGCTTCTTGTATGCCGCTTAGCAAAGTAATTTCATGGCCAAGCACTTTATTTGCAGCATGAATAAAGGTGTCTCTATTGGTGGCAAGCCTAACAGTAGCAGTAGCCACAACCCGAATATTTTCAGAGGGAATATCTTGTAGTCGCTCTGCAAAAAAACTGAGACATTCTAGTCCACGAGCAATAGCGGCCTCATTGAGTAGGTTATTTTGATCTAATCCAGAGGCTAAACGCACTTTACGTTTAACTTTATCGACAACTTGCACACTATTGGCGAGTTGTCGCGTTATGAGCATATGAAAACTGTTCGATCCTAAATCGATGACCGCATATAAAGGTGAAGTACTATTTTCTATGACGGCAGACATTAATAATGAGTATTCCTAAATTAATTACGACGCTGTCTATTGCCACTAGGCTTGCGGTTGCCTGCATTATGCGGACGACGTCGCTGTCTAGGTTTGGGTTTAGGTAAATCAGTCAGTAGTGCGTCTTGATTATACTTACTCACAGGTAGCGAATGAGAAATATACTCTTCAACTGCAGGTAAGTTAAATACATATTCTTCACAGGCGAAACTGATCGCATGACCTGTTTCACCAGCACGGCCAGTTCGGCCTATTCGATGCACATAATCTTCACAGTCGTCCGGTAAATCGTAATTGAATACATGAGTAACTAAAGGAATATGCAAACCTCGGGCAGCTACATCAGTGGCAACTAATATATCAAGTTCGCCGTTGGTAAATTGTTCAAGCACTTTTAAACGTTTTTTCTGTGGCACATCACCAGTAAGTAAGCCAACACGTATACCGTCAGCCATTAAATGAGCATGTACATTTTCACAACTATGTTTGGTATTAGCAAAAACAATGGCTTTATCGGGCCACTCTTCTTCAATGAGTGTTTGCAAAAGTGTCATCTTGTCTTCATTAGACGGATAAAATAACTCTTCTGAGATACGTAAATTAGTTTTTTGTTCAGGGGCTACTTCTACACTTACAGGGTCATTCATGTGTTCAAATGCAAGTTCTTTAACGCGGAAAGATAAAGTGGCAGAAAATAACATGCTTAAGCGTTCACTTGCTTGCGGCATACGGCGGAACATATAACGAATATCTTTAATAAACCCTAAATCGAACATGCGATCGGCTTCATCAAGCACCACCACTTCAATACTGTTGAGGTTGTATGCTCCTTGCTTGAGGTAGTCGATTAATCGGCCGCAAGTACCAATAAGAATATCAACGCCGTTTTCAAGCTCTTGGCGTTGGCTGTCGTAGCCTTCACCGCCATAGACAACGCCTAATTTTAATCCTGTGCTTTTTGCCATTTCGATAGCATCACGGTGAATTTGAACGGCTAATTCACGTGTTGGAGCCATAATCAGCGCTCTAGGCTGTTTATTTTCAGGGTTAGGTTTTTGAAGTAAGTGATGGAAAGTTGCTGCTAAAAAGGCAATTGTTTTGCCTTCACCTGTTTGGGCTTGTCCGGCAATATCTTTGCCTTCTAGTAGAACAGGTAGCGATTTTGCTTGAATTGACGTGCAATTTTCAAAGCCCATGGCATCTAATCCAGCAACCACTTGAGGTGCTAAATTAAGCTCTTTGAACTTGATCTCAGTTAAATGTGTATTATTCATGGCGCTAGCTTAACAGGTTACGATGTTAATAAGAATTAGTATCTTCTAGTTCAAGGCAATTAGGTAGCACTATCTTAGTTTTAGCTATGAGGTATATCAATAAATATTAGCTTCTCTATTGGTAATTAAAAATGATGTAGGTATAATTTCTTTCAATTGGCGAAGAGCCATTATTAACGGAGAATAAAATGAGCGATAAGATTGTTCAATTAACAGATGACAGTTTTGAAGCTGATGTATTATCTGCATCGGGGTTAGTGTTAGTTGATTTTTGGGCTGAGTGGTGTGGCCCATGTAAAATGATAGCACCTTTGTTAAACGATGTTGCTGAAGAATATGCTGATAAAGTAACTGTTGGTAAATTAAACATCGATCAAAATGACGGCACTCCGCCTAAATATGGTATTCGTGGTATTCCAACGTTATTGTTATTTAAAGACGGTGCAGTGATCGACACTAAAGTTGGGGCATTATCTAAAACACAGTTAAAAGAGTTTTTAGATAATCACCTTTAAATATTAAGGTCCGTAATACGGGCCTTTTTGTATTTAATGGCATTAATAATCCGCTGTGACTTTACGAGCGTCATTTTTAATGTTAAGTTTAACTTTCAACAGAAAATAACATTTCTATATTCAACTCAACTCTTTCGTTCAAAAATGCCATGTTGGCAATGCATAACAACGTAAAATAGTTAAAGAACCTCTACTATGAATCTTACCGAATTAAAACAAAAATCCATTAGCGAGTTAATTAAGCTTGCTGAAACTATGAAACTTGAGCATTTAGCTCGTAACCGTAAACAAGATATTATTTTTGCCATATTAAAAGCTCACGCCAAAAGCGGTGAAGATATTTTTGGTGGCGGCGTATTAGAAATCCTTCAAGATGGCTTTGGATTTTTACGCTCGGCAGATTCTTCTTACTTGGCTGGACCTGATGATATATATGTATCACCTAGCCAAATTCGACGCTTTAGTATGCGAACGGGTGATACGGTTAACGGTAAAATTCGCCCGCCGAAAGATGGCGAACGTTATTTTGCTCTATTAAAAGTTAATGAAGTCAATTTCGACAAACCTGAAAATGCGCGTAACAAAATTTTATTTGAAAACTTAACGCCAATTCATCCGAATGAACGCATGGTGATGGAACGTGGTAATGGTTCTACTGAAGATATTACCGCGCGTGTTCTAGATTTAGCATCACCTATTGGTAAAGGGCAACGAGGACTAATTGTTGCTCCACCAAAAGCCGGTAAAACCTTATTACTGCAAAATATTGCGCAAAGTATTGCCCATAATCACCCTGAATGTGAACTTATGGTTTTACTTATTGATGAGCGACCAGAAGAAGTAACCGAAATGCAGCGCTTAGTTAAAGGTGAGGTTGTTGCCTCTACGTTTGATGAGCCAGCAAACCGACATGTGCAAGTAGCTGAAATGGTCATTGAAAAAGCTAAACGTTTAGTTGAACATAAAAAAGATGTGGTTATTTTATTAGATTCGATTACACGTTTAGCTCGTGCATATAATACGGTTATACCGTCATCAGGTAAAATATTAACCGGTGGTGTAGACGCTAATGCATTACATCGTCCGAAGCGTTTTTTTGGTGCCGCACGTAATATTGAAGAAGGTGGCAGTTTAACTATTATTGCAACAGCGTTAGTAGATACCGGTTCTAAAATGGATGAAGTTATCTATGAAGAATTTAAAGGTACCGGTAACATGGAATTACACTTGTCTCGTAAAGTGGCAGAGAAACGTGTATTCCCTGCTATTCACTTTAACCGTAGTGGTACGCGTCGTGAAGAGTTAATAACTAAGCCTGATGAATTACAAAAAATGTGGATTTTGCGTAAAATTGTTCATGATATGGGTGAAATTGACGCCATGGAGTTTATGATAGATAAACTTGCCATGACAAAAACAAATGATGAATTTTTTGATTCAATGAAGCGTCAATAACTTTTTAATATATTGATTCATACTAGCCAGCACTTGCTGGCTTTTTGATCTTTAGTCATTTATCTTTAAGTTAATAGTAAGTTGAAAATAAAAGGAGGCAAGGTGAGGTATTATTCTATCATTGGTTTGTTCTTCTTATTCACTCATATACTCTGCAATGCAGAAACACAATCAACTTCTGATGTCATTAAAATTAAAGTGGTGACAGAAGAAAGCTATCCGTTACAGTATTCTGAAAATGGCAAAATTATTGGCCCGGCAACCACACTTGTTGAGCAGGTGTTAAACGCTGCAAATATCTCTTATGAGATTGAAATAATGCCTTGGGCAAGAGCTTATCGAGTAGCACTTAATGAGCCTAACGTTTTAATTTATTCGCTGGCAAAAACGCCGAAAAGAACCAACGAATTTAAGTGGGTTGGTGAAATAATGGCTTTAGAGTATTACTTATATGGCTCAGTTGATAGTCATGTTAATCAGCAAACCACACTTGAAGAGCTTAAAGAGTATCGCATTGGTACGATTCGTGATAGTGCGGTATTTCAATACCTTAATAGAAATAATTTTAAAAATTTATCCGTTACGGTTAAAGGCATGCAAAATATAATGCTATTAAACGCCAAGCGAATTGATTTATTTCCGGCGAACAAATCAACGTTTAAAGAGTCGTGCCTTGAACATGCGTTAAATTGTAAAAACATAGTACCTGTTTATAAGCTAGATATGCCTGCAATTAATCTCTTTATGGCTTTTAGTCAGTTAACGGACGATGCGCTCGTAGAAAAAGCGCGAGACGGATATAATCAAGTAATCAGTGAAAGAAAAAAATTGATAGATCTTGGTATCAACTAGTTCTATTTAAATAACACACGCTATAATGCCAGACAAATTTTTGGTCAAATTCTAATATGAAATACAATGATTTAAGAGATTTTATTGCTCAACTTGAAAAGTTAGGGCAACTAAAACGTATTAAGCAACCCATCTCGACTCATTTAGCGATGACTGAAATTAGTGATCGTACTTTGCGTCAAGAAGGCCCAGCATTGCTCTTTGAAAACCCGATAGATGAAAATGGTAAAGCGCACAGTGTGCCTGTACTTACGAATTTATTTGGTACGCCTGAGCGTGTGGCCTTAGCGATGGGCCAAACCGATGTAGCCGCATTACGTGATGTAGGTAAATTATTAGCCATGCTGAAAGAGCCTGAACCACCAAAAGGTTTTCGCGACGCATTAGGTAAAATACCGGTTTATAAGCAAGTACTAAATATGCCAGTTAAGGTGATAAAAAAACCGCTATGTCAGCAAGATGTTATCACTGGTGACGATGTTGACTTAGCTAAACTACCTATTCAAACCTGCTGGCCGGGTGATGTTGCCCCTCTTATTACATGGGGACTAACAGTAACTAAAGGCCCGCACAAAGAAAGACAAAACTTAGGTATTTATCGCCAACAAGTGTTAAGTAAAAACAAAGTGATAATGCGTTGGCTGTCGCATCGTGGTGGCGCGTTAGATTTTCAAGAGTTTAAAAAAACAAACCCCGGTGAAAAATACCCCGTATCGGTAGCGTTAGGCGCGGATCCAGCCACCATTTTAGGCGCAGTAACACCTGTGCCTGATACATTGTCGGAGTATGCTTTTGCTGGTTTACTACGTGGTGCAAAAACCGAAGTGGCTAAATGTATTAGTAATGACTTGGAAGTGCCTGCTACCGCAGAGATTATTTTGGAAGGGTATATTGATCCTGATGAAGTTGCGCCAGAAGGTCCGTATGGCGACCATACGGGTTATTATAATGAAGTTGATAACTTCCCTGTATTTACCGTAACACATATTACTCACCGTAAAGATCCTATTTATCATAGCACTTATACCGGACGTCCACCTGATGAACCTGCAATTTTAGGCGTTGCTTTAAATGAAGTATTCGTCCCTATTTTGCAAAAGCAATTTCCTGAAATTCAGGACTTTTATTTGCCGCCAGAAGGTTGCTCATATCGGTTAGCTGTTGTTACCATTAAAAAGCAATATGCTGGTCATGCTAAACGCGTAATGATGGGGGTTTGGTCTTTTTTACGCCAGTTCATGTATACCAAATTTGTTATCGTGTGTGACGATGACGTTAATGCACGTGATTGGAAAGATGTTATTTGGGCAATGACCACGCGTATGGACCCTAGTAGGGACACCGTATTAATTGAAAATACGCCTATCGACTACTTAGACTTTGCCTCTCCGGTTTCTGGTTTAGGGTCGAAAATGGGCTTGGATGCAACCAATAAGTGGCCTGGCGAAACGACTCGTGAATGGGGAGAGCCGATAGTAATGGATGATAATATTAAACAACAAATAGATGATATTTGGGATGAGTTGAATATTATTGGGTAGTACAAAAATATTCGTGATAAAATAGTCGGCTTTGGCATTGAACACCGAGTTTTAAAGGTAAGAGTAAGTAATGAGCATTATTAATTGTCAGGTACATTCGTTAGAACCGTTAACGGAGTTTGTATATAAGGTTTTATTAAAGCCTGAACATAAGGTTGATTATTTACCTGGCCAATATTTAAATTTTATGATGTCTGAAGATGACAAGCGCGCATTTTCTATTGCCAGTGCCCCCGACGCTGAATATATTGAGTTGCAAATAGGCGCTTTTGGTGCTGATAGTTACCCTATGCAAGTCATAGAGCGCATGCAATCGTCTCAACAAGTACAAATTGAAATACCATTAGGGCAAGCATTTTTAAGAGATAATGATCGCCCATTACTGCTTATCGCTGGCGGTACAGGTTTTTCTTATATTAAATCTATTTTTGAACAGTTAGCATTACAAGGCTCAAAGCGTAAAGTTGTTGTTTATTGGGGATTGCGTGAAGAAAGCGCGGGCTATGAAATAACAAAAACACAAGAAACCATTAGTAAGTTAATTGATGGCGAGTTTAACCTTGTCATTGAAAATGCAACGGATAACTGGCAAGGAAAAACAGGAATTGTTCACCAAGTTGTTATGAATGATATTACTGATTTATCGTCTTATGATATTTATTTAGCTGGGCGTTTCGATATGGTAGGCATTGTGCGTACCGATTTTGTCAGTAAAGGCGCATTAATTGATCATATGTATGCAGATGCCTTCGCGTTTATATAAGCTGAAATAGCAAGCATAGTAAAAGCCTTAGTTTGTGAAAATGAGCTAAGGCTTTTTTAGTTATACCGAATTAAGGTTAGGTTTTATATCGGTGGTGACTTGCTTTACAATCAAGTAGTAAACGTGAAAATTCATCCATAGAACGATCAATATCAGTTTGAGGAATAAATAAATGCGCCCCGAAAACACCATGCAACAAAGTGCATTGATGTAAGAATCCTGCAACAGGGCCTTTTAATGAATGCTGATCAACAACAAACTCATTGAAATTTACCACTGCCTCCTCGATTGATAACAATCCACGCGACACGCAATAAAGTAAAATAGGCCGTTGTTCATGTATTAAATGATTAGCTAACCTAGGTGGAATACGTGAAGCAATCTCACTGATGTGAGTGACCGACAAGCCAATATAGCCCAATTCTTCGGTATCTATACCACTTACATTTTTTACCGGCCGTGCGTTTTTTATTACCGCCCAAGGTAGCGACCAAGCACCTTTTCGATGAATAAAATTGAAAGCGATAGGATCTAACTTAAAACTATACTCGGGCTCCATAAGCTTAACTATACCGAGTACTAAACCGACAAAAGACACTAATATTAAAAATATAAGCGGCAACTTAGCCGTATGCCAAAATATTTGTCCAAGCGTTAATAACAAGAAAAAGGCTAACACACTAAATACAGTAAGTGTCATGCCATTTCGCTTAGTATTGGGACTAATCAATATTTCAGGAAGCGGGCTCATCAGTTAACATCCAAAAAATGTAAAGGGTTGAGTTGTAAAGTTAAGTTGTTATAAGTCAGATAGCGGGCTTCGAACACCGTTCGCACCATGTTCAATAACATGGGTATAAATTTGTGTGGTACGAATATCACTATGACCTAATTGTTCTTGTACTGTACGAATATCAGCACCACGTTGCAACAAATGCGTAGCAAAAGAGTGGCGTAGCGTATGTAAGATGCTCTTTTAGAGCAAAAATGGTGATTTCATATAAAAGTCCTTTTTATACACATTAAACTGTATATTAATACAGTTTAGCTTAAATCCGTCTTTCCACAAGAAAGGCGGCAAATTGCCTTCTTTCACGCAAATGTAAAATTACTATCTATTGTATAAGGTTTTGTAATTTAGTGTTTATTCGAGTAATCTTGAGTGTAATAAAATAAATTAGGTGGTTAGTTCGCAGTTGCAGAAAGGCGTCTCGTAACCGCCTATTAAGCTGTTAGAAGTTTCAATCATCGAAATGGAGTTGATGTGAACAAATATCTATTAATCTGTACGTTAGTTTTTTCATCATTTGCTACCCAAGCATCAAATTTGATAAATGACGAAAGTATAAAGGATCAAAAAAACTGCTTTAATCACATATTCAAAGACTACGCCACATGGCGTGGTTTTATTAAAGAGAAGCGACAAAAAAGAATTAAATCTGAAGAAAAACTATTAAAGGGAATGGCAGCTTTTGACTCTATGTTTGGAGAGGAAAAATTTAATCAGTATAAAAACAACCTTTCTTGTATAACATTTAAGTACAACGTTGACGACCTAGAAGTCTCAGGTTATGTCATTAAGCCCAAATCAAATAAAAAGAAGCTACCTGTTTTAATATACAACCGAGGTGGCAATGGTAGCTATGGTTCAGTAGTATTTGGTTCAATGATGCATAACTTATTTCCTATCGCAAACGAAGGGTTTGTGATTATTGGAAGTCAATATAGATTATCTCGTACAAAAGGCGTTTTACTTGATGAGTTTGGTGGAAAAGACGTTAATGATGTCATTGCACTACTAGATTACATTCCTAAAATTAAAGGTGCTGATGAGAAACGTATTGGCATGTATGGCTTTAGTCGTGGAGGTATGCAAACTCACTTAGTTTTAAAAGAAACAAGTAAAATAAAGGCAATAGCAACAATTGCTGGTGCAACTGATTTGTTAAAAGAGCTCGATTTTCGTCCAGCTATGGAAAAGGTATACACTAAAAGAATCACTGACTATGGTAAAAATAAAGTAGCAGAATTAGAGAAACGTTCAGTATTAAATTGGGTTAGTGAATTATCGCCGAATATCCCCATTTTACTTTTACATGGAGAAGATGATAAAAAAGTATCAGTTAATAACTCTATTGAACTAGCAAGTGCGCTAGCTAAAAATAGTATTCCTCACAAACTTGTTATCTATCCCAAAGATGATCACGGTTTAATAAAAAACAAAGAAAAAGCGAATGAAGAGCTTGTTAGTTGGTTTCGAGAGTATCTATAAAAAACTTCTAACAAGTGACTATGGTGTCAAACACTAATATTTAATTCATTTTTGGATCCCAATAGACACCATCTCTCACCATTGAATTTA
>NZ_BNAH01000010.1 GCF_014653195.1 Thalassotalea profundi | reverse complement strand
AATGCTGGTTTAACACCGAATGAGTCAGAGAAAAGATACTGGCTTGAATACAAAACCGTGGCCAATATTAGTTGACCACTACAGGAAATAAACCCGGTAAGGCATACCATAAAATTGTTAATGCGCATATTTATGAAGATCAACTTGAGTTGATGCGTGATGTACAACTAAAACGTGAACCTTTTCCTTCTCCCAAATTAATGATTAACCCAAAAATTAAATCATTAGAAGATCTTGAGACATGGGTAACAATGGACGATTTTAGCGTTGAAGGCTATGAGCATCATCCTGCGATAGCTTATCCTTTTTCAGTGTAAAAAACACATAAAAACACCAAATAATTGCTGAGATTTTTGGTGTTATTTTACACTTTAACTATGGTGAGGCTTGTGGGGCTACTGATCTTTCCAGCGGTCTTTAATGGCTAAAATTTTATCTAACTCTTGTTCAAATACCACAACCAGGTCGGGGTCAAAATGTATCCCGCTCTGTGCTTTAATAAAGGTCATTGCTTCTTCTATTGACCAAGCGCCTTTATAAGGTCTAACACTGGTAAGGGCATCAAATACATCAGCAAGTGCCACTATACGCCCATCAATTGGGATGTCTTCGCCTGCTAATTGATTAGGGTAGCCAGTACCATCCCATTTTTCATGATGGGTTAATGCGACAATTTTAGCTAAGGTAATAAGGTCTGAATCATCCTCTCCCAGTATGTTAGCGCCAATAGTTGGATGCGTTTTCATTATTTCAAACTCTGCTTCAGTGAGTTTACCCGGCTTGAGCATAATACTGTCTGGAATACCTATTTTTCCTAAATCATGCATTGGAGCGGCATGTAATAAATCATCAGCTTTTTGCTCTGAGAACCCATAAGCTAGAGCTATTACTTTTGAATAATGGCTCATACGCATGACATGCATACCTGTTTCATTGTCTTTATATTCTGCGGCATGACCAAGGCGCTGTATAACTTGTAATCGAGTCCGTTTAAGCTCATCAGCTTGAACAAGGGATAAATGAGTAGCAACTCTTGCTTTTACTACGGCAGCGGAAACAGGCTTAGTTATATAATCGACAGCACCTAGTTCTAGTCCTTGAGCTTCATCATTATGATCATTTAGTGCGGTAACAAAGATAACGGGGATTTTGGTAGTGACAATATCTGCTTTCAATTGCTTACATACTTCTAAGCCAGTGATATCTGGCATCATAATATCTAATAAGATGAGGTTGGGTGTTTTACTATGTGCTAAGCGTAATGCTTCACTACCGCTTTTGGCAAAAATTAAGCGGTAATCTTGCTGTAGTATTTGTTTTAATACACGCAAGTTAGCGGGTTCGTCATCGACAATTAAAATAGTAGGCTGTTGATTATCCATCGTATTACTCCTCACTTTCTATACGCTGGATAAGCGCAATAATATGTTCTAAGGCATCTTCAAATTCAAAATCATTGAATGCGTTATAAATTTTACTTACGTCAGCAGAGTACTTTGAAGCAAACTGCTCTGTTTCTGTATATTCAAATAATTCAGCTAGTAAAGTTTCTTCAGCTTCATTTTCTTTCGCTTTTTCAATTAATGAATTTAATAGCGTAAGTAATAAAGTTTCATCAATAGTTGTTTGTTTTACGGTGCTGCTTTTACTATTTAACCAATGAGATATTTTTTCATCAAGTAATTGATAGGTCTCATCAATTTTAGTATAGGTTGCGCTGCACTGCTCAGGATGACTATTTATTAAGGATTCTAGTTGCGCAAATAAACGTTGTAAACGTGTTAGTGCTAGATTGCCACTAATGCCTTTTAAGGAATGTGCAATAGTTGTAACAGTAGGCCAATTGCTCAGAGCAATGGCTTGGTTTAGTTTTTGAAATTCTCCCTGTTGATCATTTATAAATGAAGCTACTTGTTGATAATATTCATCAATACTGCCCCATAAGGCAACGCCTTTGTTTTCATCTAATAGTAGATCTTGTTTTTGTTGAGTATCAATTGTTGGCGCTGGCGCTACTTGAATATTTAATACTCGAGCTATTTCATGACTAAGAAGTATAAAATCAATAGGCTTATTGGCAAAACCTTGCATTCCCGATTTTTCAGCGGCGAGTTTATCATCAAGTAATACACTTGCTGTGAGTGCTATTATGGGGAGTGCTGGTAAATTGTGTTGTGCTTCATATTTTCTCCGCTCTACGGTGGCATTTAAACCGTCTAACACAGGCATTTGAATATCCATCAGTACTACGTCTATTTCTGTGCAGTCAGCCATTCTTACCAGAGCTTGTTGACCATCTCTTGCGGTGATCACCTTATGACCATCTCTTTCTAGGATTAGTGTGAGTAAATCAATATTTTGCTGAATATCGTCGACAACTAATACTTTGAGCGGAGGCAATTTTAGTTGAACAATTTCTTGAGCCTCTTCTTGATACTCCACGCTAGGTAATGGAATAACAAAACTAAAGGTAGTGCCAACATTTTGAGTACTTTGTGCAGTTATTTCTCCTTGCATAAGCTCAACTAATTGTTTACTTATTGTTGTGCCTAATCCGGTACCGCCAAAGCGTCTACTCATTGAAGCATCTGCTTGTGTAAATGCTTCGAAGACTGAGCTAAGTTGTTCTTCACTCATGCCTATACCCGTGTCTTCAATATCAAATTTAACGCTATTTTTGTCAACAGGATAAACTGAAACCGTAATCTTTCCCTTTTCAGTAAATTTAACTGCATTACCAATTAAATTGGTTAATACTTGGCGAATTCGCTCTGGGCTACCTAAGTAAAAGTCACTTAATTTATGGGAAACGTTGGCTGTAAGTTCTAAGTCTTTGTTACGTGCTTGTAGCCATAATGTTGAGATAACGGCATCCACTTCTTCAACTAATGAGAATCGTCTTAACTCTAAATCAAGTTTGCCTTTATCAAGTTTTGCACTATCTAAAATATCATTTAATAAATGTAATAATGATTTAGAGGCATTATTAATAGTACTCATGTGTTTTATTTGATCTTTAGATAATTCACTTTCGAGTAAAATATCACTAAAACCAATTATTGCGTTCATTGGTGTACGAATCTCGTGGCTCATATTTGCCATAAATGCGGCTCTTGACTCTGCAGCTTGCTCTGCTTTTTCTTTAGCAACTCTTAGCTCTTGCTCCATATTACGTCGTTCAGTGATATCCATGATGAAACCATCTAACCAAACCTCACCACTTTTCTCATCTTTGATGTGGTTACCAAATTCCATCATCCAACGTACATCACCAGATTTAGTAATAATACGGTATTCAAGATTAAATACCCCTTCATGTAGTGAAGTATTCAGTATTGCTTCTTTATCATCAGGGTGGTAAAGATCTGAAAAATCACGCTTTTTATTCGGAGGTAAAAAGTCACTTGCAGGGTAGCCTGTAATTCCTTCTACCGCATCACTTATAAAGAGTAGTGGCCAGTTATATTCGTTTAAACATCGGTAGGCAATACCCGGTATATTAGTGATTAAAGATCTAAATTTAGCTTCGTTTTCTTGAAGCGCTTGTTCCATTTCAATTCTTTGGCGAATATCAGACATAAAACCAACAAAAAAGTTGTTGTTTGCTAGTTTTACGTGGCCAATCGCTAATCTGATAGCGACAAGGGAGCCGTCTTTATGAAGTGCTTGAACTTCACGACTTGAACCGATTATTTTTGCTTTACCAGTAGATAAAAATTGTTGGATATAACCGTCATGCCCATCATGGTATGGGGCAGGGACTAGCACATTGATATTTTTTCCAATAAGCTCATCAGAAGTCCAACCGAGCATTGTTTGTGTAGCACGGTTAACATCTTCAATAATGCCATTACTATTGATACTGATAATGGCATCTACGGCTGTGTCCATCATCGCTCGTAAGCGGTGTTCATTGATACTAGACTGTCGTGAAATATCTCTATAAGTAGAAATTAAGTTTACCGCTAAAACTAAAGCCGTAATAATAATAGTAATAACAGAAACTATCAGCGCGAGATAAAATGAAATATTACTACTTTGTGTGCTTAACTCTAGCCCTTCAGGCTTTACAAAGCGTGCTGCTGCCATTCCTGTATAATGCATTCCCGCTATAGCAATTCCCATCACAACACTGGCGATTAAGTTTGCTTGCCAGTTTTGTTGCTTGTGCCATATTTTTAATAAGCCTTCTCGTGTCCAAAGCGATAACATGGCAAGTGAAACGGCGACGATTATTGATAGAATAAATATATTAAGGTCATATCGAAGCAATGGTGCCATTTGCATCGATGCCATTCCGGTATAATGCATTGTTCCTATACCTGCACCAACTAATGTACCTTCGATTAATAATGCTTTAAAACCTGACTTTTTTTGTTGTAAATGGTTTAACGCAACCCAAGACGCCCCAACACTTGGAAGCATGGAAAATAATGTTAATGGTACGTTGTATTCAATAGTTGTACAAAGATCAAAGGCTAACATGCCAATAAAGTGCATTGACCATATACCGCCACCTAAGGCTAAGCTACCAATAAAAAGTGTGATATATTTTTTTTGCGCAGAGATCACACCACTATGCTGAGTGGCTACCTGTAACCCCATAAAAGAAGATAAAATAGCAATAAAAAGAGACAAAAAGACTAAGCCACTATTGTAGGTTCCATAAATAAGCGTGCTATCTAGTGAAATAGTAAATTGAGTAATAATCCAATCGATCATAGTTGATTGTCTCTATGAGTTAATAAATGAGTCATAATTAGGTTAATGAATATCGTTATCATCAGTAAACATCATAACGAATGTATAAAGTGTAAACTATCATTTCAATGATAACGTAACTGGCTTACAAGCTGAAAACTTATGCATGGATTTTAAAAAATTCTTCAAGTAACTTATCTTCTTGTTCAATCATATCTGGATCTGTAATTATACAATCAATAGGGCACACACTTACACAGGTTGGCGTATCATAATGTCCAATACATTCTGTGCAGTTAGCTGAATTAATTTCATAAATTTCTTCACCTAAGCTTATGGCTTTATTAGGGCATTCAGGTTCACACATATCGCAATTAATGCAAGTGTCTAAAATTTTTAATGCCATGAATGTTTATCCATAAATTGAAAGTAAGTGCAATTTTGATTAATTATTATATCAATACTTAGGATTAAATCATATTATCTGATTTAACTAATACATTTGTTAAAATAATATTAATTTAATTAAATTTATGGTACCAATGTACAATAAATAAGGTTGCTATAAATTGTATGGATATAATAATAAGAGATAAACATATGAATGAAGTGGATATAAAGACAGCATTAAATCAAATGCTTACTGATCATAAAAATGAGTTTTCTAAAGCTCCATTTCCGTCGTATCAACAGCGTATTGGACATTTACATGCATTAAAGGCGTTAATGTTAGAAAATCAAGACGAATTAATCAGCGCTATGAGTGATGATTTTGGTAACCGCTCCGCCGATGATTCTAAGCTAGGTGATATTTTAACAACGGTGTCAGGGATAAATTACTGCATTAAGCAGTTAAAAAAATGGATGAAACCTGAAAAACGCCATGTTGGATTACTGTTTCAACCTGCAAGCGCTCGCGTTGAATATCAACCATTAGGTATTGTTGGTATTATGGTGCCATGGAATTATCCAATATTCCTCGCCCTTGGTCCTCTGACAACCGCACTTGCTGCCGGTAACAGAGCTATGATTAAAATGTCGGAGTTCACCCCAAAAACTAGCGCACTAATTGCTCAATTAATTCCTCAATATTTAAATAATAGAGTTTCGATTATTGAAGGGGATGCTTCTGTTGCCGCAATTTTCTCAGGCTTAGCGTTTGATCATTTGTTTTTTACCGGTTCAACTAATGTTGGAAAAATGGTGATGAAAGCCGCGGCTGAAAATTTGGTTCCTGTTACCTTAGAGTTGGGAGGGAAATCACCGGCAATTATAGATGATAACATATCATTGCATACGGCAGTTGAACGTTTAATTATGGGGAAAACTTTAAATAGCGGGCAAACCTGTGTGGCGCCTGATTATATTCTTTGCCCTAAAGGTAAAGCCGATAAATTAAGTGATATTATGGAAACGACTTTTAAAACAATGTTTCCTACAATTAAAGACAATGCTGATTACACTAGCGTTGTGAATGATCACCAACACGCACGTTTGTTAGGGTTAATTGACGATGCTCGCAGTAAAGGCGCAACTATTAAATCATTATCATCAGATACACGTTGTGAAAAAAGCCGCCAATTACCGTTAACTTTATTGCTAAATGTTAATGATGACATGACTGTTATGCAGCAAGAAATTTTTGGTCCACTATTGCCTATTGTTGAGTATCAATCAATTGAAGAGGCTATTACTTATGTGAATGAACGAGAACGTCCATTAGCTCTTTATATTTGTAGTTTCGATACTCAGTTTCAAAACAAGCTATTAAAAGAAACCCACTCTGGTGGTGTTTGTATTAATGATGCTGCGATGCATGTAGGCGTAGAAGATTTACCTTTTGGTGGCGTTGGTTCTTCAGGCATGGGGAATTATCATGGCATAGAAGGTTTTAAAACATTTTCACATGCTAAAGCAATCTTTTCGCGCGGTAGAATGAGCATGGCAAAACAATTGTTTCCTCCTTACGGCACTTTTATGCATAAGTTAATTTATAAGTTCTTTATTCGATAACATTGCATGAAATGTAATAAAAGCTGTGCTATTAATCACATCACAGCTTTCCATTGCTATAAAATACCTAGTAAAAGTTACTTTTTATTCTGTATAAATGGTTGGCGTGTTGTGCCATCTTCGTCCAAATAACGCATGATTATGCCAAATTTAAGATCTAGTGAAGTGTCTAATTTAATAAACACTTTATAACCAGAGCCTTTAGCATCATTAACTAACTCTTTTTTTTGATTTTCCATATGCTTCAGAATAAAACTAACATTACCTTCAGGTGTCATAAGCTCTAATCGATCTCCAATGAGAAACTTATTTTTTACATCAACTTCAATTAACTGAGTATGTTCATCTCGCCCAACAACTTCTCCAACAAATTGTTGAGTGTCACTTTTTGAATAGCCATAATCATAATTTTGGGTATCGCTAGGACGATGTCGTTGTAAAAAACCTTCGGTATAACCTCGATGAGCTAGGTGCTCTAGATCTGTATTTAGTTGTTGATTAAAAGGTTTATCTGAAATAGCGTCTAAAATGGCTTGGTTGTATATCTGGGCAGTACGGGCACAATAATAAAATGATTTGGTACGCCCTTCAATTTTTAACGAATGTACCCCCATTTTTACTAAACGTTCTACATGCTCAACAGCTCGCAAATCTTTAGAGTTCATTATATATGTGCCATGCTCATCTTCAAACGCGGGCATATACTCACCAGGACGACCTTGTTCTTGTAATAACACAATATCCTCAACGGGCTTAGTGTCTAAATGAGTCTCTGGTGTATAAATTTCGATAGGTTTAGTTGCTACGACATCGCCGGTTTCAGTTTCTGTTGCTGCGTGTGTATCATACTTCCAGCGACAAGCATTTGTACATGTACCTTGATTAGGATCGCGTTTATTAATGTATCCTGATAATAAACAGCGACCTGAATATGCCATGCAAAGTGCGCCATGAACAAATACTTCTAATTCCATTTCAGGACATCTAAAGCGAATTTCTTCAATTTCGTCAAGTGAAAGCTCTCGCGATAGTATCACACGTTCAATTCCTTGTTGATGCCAAAATTTAACGGTAGACCAATTCACTGTATTTGCTTGGACTGATAGATGGATAGGCATTTCTGGAAATTGTTCTCGCACCATCAGTATTAAGCCAGGATCTGACATAATCAAGGCATCTGGCATCATTTGGATAATTGGTGAAATATCTTTAATAAAGGTTTTTAATTTACTGTTATGAGGAGCGATATTATTAACTAAGTAAAACTTTTTTCCTAAAGCATGTGCTTCATTGATACCAATTTTTATATTACTTAATGTAAATTCATTATTTCGTACGCGTAAGGAATATCTAGGTTGGCCAGCGTAAACAGCATCAGCGCCATACGCAAAAGCGTAGCGCATGTTTTTAAGGCTGCCAGCCGGAGATAACAATTCAGGTTTTAACATAAAGCTATAATATTAAACAGTAGAGAAAGCAAAACTATAACAAAAGTTAATTGGCAAAAATTAGGAGTAGATCAAAGTTTATATAAATAGGAGGTAAAAGCTTATATTTTTATTTGTTTTAAATTTTTATCGGTATATATTTCTTAAGTGATATTAATAATTAAATTTTTAAAATTAATATATATATTTGAAATATATATGCTATTTTTTAAAGTAACATAATAGATAATTAGGTATGCTAATGGGAACAGAGAACGCACTTTATACAATACTTGTCGAAAAAATTAAGCAGGATGCTTTAGTTTTACCCACTTTACCAGAGATTGCGCTTAAAGTGCGTGAAGCTGCAGATGATCCCGAAGTAAATCTTCACAAAATGAGTGATATTATTGGCCATGATCCCGCTTTATCAATGGGGATTTTAAAGGTTGCTAATAGTGCTATTTTAGGACGAAGTGTTAAAGTTGAGACAGTTAATCAAGCCGTCACTCGTATCGGATTGAGACAAATAAAAAGTATTGCAACTGCAATGGCATTAGAACAAGTGTTTGTGTCTAAAAATGAAATAGTGGCGATGTATTTAAATAAGTCATGGACAAAAACAGTTGATGTAGCTTCGGTGGCTATTGCATTAATGACATTTTTTCTCAAAGAACATAAACATACATCTTTAGCCTTAGATACATTAACTTTAGCTACTTTAGTTCATAATATCGGGATATTGCCTATTTTAACTGAGGCTGAAAACCATCCTGATGTATTTGCTAATCCAACGTTTTTACAGCAAGCAATTATCAAATTATCAAGTGATATAGGTGCGGAAGTGACACGAGCATGGGGCTTTAGCGAAGAATTCACTAGCTTAGTTCAAAATTGGAGTGATTTAACGGTATTACCACATGATGTGCATTATCTCGATTTTATACGTGCAGGCGCGATTTATCATAATATTTTTAAAAATGAATCAACCAAAAAAGTTTTGCTAAAAAGCTATGTAAATAAAGGCTTAATGCCAGATATTGATTTTATGCAAACCCCTGAGTTTTTAGACATGGTTGCGGATGTGAAAACAATGTTTAATTAATCTCAAATATTACTTAATTGTCTTTATATTTATAGCAAGATTAATGGGTAGTTAATATTTTAGGTTTAATGGTCATTAATTAAGTGATATCTGTATTATTGCAATAAAAAATCATTGAAATAAGCAGTTTAAGTAAAGATACTAGGAGTTTTTGTCATAAACTGTAGATAATATCTATCAATAATTAAAGTTTGATAATGTGTTGTCTATAACAATATGGTTAAAGACAACACTTTTTATTTATTTGCACATTATTGCTGGCTGGTTGAATCCCTTACAATAAGTTGAGGGGTATATTGTGTTGTAATGTTTTTGAGTGGTTGTTTACGAGAAGTCGCAATTAATAGATTTGCCGCATTCTCTGCTATTTGAAGTGTAGGTTGATCTGCTGTTGTCAACCTTGGCCAAGTTTGACGAGAAAATGGGCTATTTTCGAACCCTGTAATTGAAAGTTCCTCCGGTATTGCAACCCCCATTAAACGTGAAGCAAATAAAGCCCCAGCAGCGATTTCATCATTACAAGAAAAAATAGCAGAAGGTTTTCTTGAAGATGTCAACAGGTGTTTTGCCCCATTTACACCTGACTCAAATGAATACGTGCCTTGTACAATAAGTTGTTCATCAATCGGAATGTCGTTATTTTTAAGTGCCTGTTTATAGCCTTTTAAACGCTCAACTGTTGACATATGTTCAGCTTCCCCAGCGATAAAACCAATATCTTTATGACCTAAATCAATAAGGTGTTGAGTTATACAAAGAGATGCTTCAAAGTCATTAATCATAATGCATGGTGCTAAATCATCAGGCTTTTCGTTGCCTGACATTATTCGAACTATATCTACGTCTAATGCTAATAAATGTTGAACAAATTCAGGATTTTCTGAGAAAGGAGGGGTAAGGATCAACCCCGCTATGCGAGAATGCTTGATCATATTTGTAATAGATTCGAGTAAGTCGTCTGATTTAGCACTACATGGATGAATGAGTAGCTCAAAGCCTAATTTTTTACATGCTTGCAATATACCATTTTGCATATCAATAACATAATAAGCATTAGGGTTGTCATAAATGAAAGCGATACTATAAGCTTTAGAGCCGGCTAAATTCCTAGCAGCCAAGTTAGGTTGATAATTAAGCGCTTCTACAACGGCCATTACTTTTTCACGCGTCGGTTGTCTCACCGAAGGTTCATTATTCATGACTCTTGAAACTGTTTTTATTGAAACGCCAGCTTGCTTGGCAACGTCATTTATTGTCGCTTTCATCTATTTTTATAACCTTAAATAGGATTTGATTATGGTACATTCCCCTATACGTGGCGTTAGGGCACTATAGAGTATGTTTTTATCGAAAGTTCAGCAACCACTAATTAGACTTGTGTAGAAACAAGTGCATTTCATCTGCGGCAAAGAAAAATATTTAATAATTGACAGCGTTGTCATTTTTAAATATCTTGATAGATAACAATAGCAAAATTAATGCACTAGGAACCGTTATGTCAAGTCGTCAATCATTAGATAGTTGGAAGAAATTGGTTAGTTTGGCTAAAGAAAAACAATCGCAGCATATGAATGATCTTTTTGCTGAAGATACGCAGCGTTTTGACAAATTTTCAATTGAACTACCTAAAATGTTACTAGATTATTCGAAAAACTTAATCGATAGTGAAGTAATGACTGCACTTTTTTCATTAGCAAATGAATGTGAGGTTACCCAGTGGCGTGAAAAGATGTTTGCTGGAGAAAAGATCAATAAAACAGAAGAACGAGCAGTATTACATACGGCCTTGCGTAGAAGTAGTAAAGCGCCTTTGTGGGTTGATGGTGAAAATGTAACATTAAGCGTCGCCAATCAGTTAGCTAAAATGGAAGAGTTTGTCGATAGTGTGAGGCAGGGGCATTGGTTAGGCTATTCCGGAAAGCGTATTACAGATATTGTCAATATTGGTGTTGGTGGCTCAAATCTTGGCCCTCAAATGGTTACAGAAGCATTAAAACATTACAGTGATAATAGTGTGAATGTACATTATGTTTCGAATGTTGATGGTGCTCAAATAGTTGAAATACTCAGACCTTTGGATCCGGAAAAAGTACTCTTCATTGTATCAAGTAAAACATTCACTACCACAGAAACAATGACAAATGCCAAAACGGCTATCAAATGGCTAACGGCCTCCTCATTTGACGATAAGTCAGTTGCAAAGCATTTTGTAGCGGTAACCGCGAATAAAGAGAACGCCATGTCATTTGGGATTGAAGCAGATAATATCTTTGATATGTGGGATTGGGTTGGAGGTAGGTTTTCATTATGGTCAGCTATCGGTTTAGCTATAGCACTTGATTTAGGTTTTGATAAGTTTAAAGAGTTACTTGATGGTGCCAATGAGATGGATCAACATTTTGTTGATGCACCATTGGAAAATAATATGCCTGCGGTAATGGCATTATTAAGTGTTTGGAATACAACATTTTTAGGGGCAAGATCACAAGCCATTTTACCATATGATCAAACTTTGCATATGCTGGCTGCCTACTTACAACAAGCTGAGATGGAAAGTAATGGTAAGTCGGTGTCTTGGGATGGTAATGAAATAGATTATCCAACAGTTCCTTCAATTTGGGGGGAATTGGGCATTAATGGTCAGCATGCTTTTTATCAATACTTACATCAAAGTAACAATGTAGTACCTGCAGATTTTATTGGCTCGGTCGAAAGTGTGACGCCAGTACAAGGGCATCATGAAACCTTAATGTCGAATTTTTTTGCTCAAACACAAGCATTAATGACGGGGGTTAATGAAGCTCAAGTACGTGAGGACTTGAAAGCTAAAGGTCGTACTGATGAATACATAAATAAAGTTGCACCTCATAAAGTTCATAAAGGTAATAGGCCGACAAATACACTATTGCTAAAACGCATAGATCCTAGAACTTTAGGTAGTTTAATTGCATTGTATGAAAATAAAATTTTTGTCCAAGGAATTATTCTACAAATATGTTCCTTTGATCAATGGGGCGTAGAGCTTGGCAAAGGACTGGCTGCAAGTATTCAAGCTGAACTTGAAAGTGATGATATTTCAAAATCACACGATTGTTCCACAGCACATTTAATTGCTTATTATAAAAATGCAACTCGCTCATAAAAACTATCTTAATTTGTACCCATTTTAATGTGGAATGTTATATTTAAATTCAAACGCCTGATATATTTCATCAGGCGTTTTGTCTTTTAGTTATGTATGCGCTTTCAAATTATTTATCGTTACGTTAATCAGATTAGATCATAGAGATGAACAGAAAATTTTTATGTGTATTTTTTTATTTATTCTCTCATAGTGAATATTCTTTCACTTATAACATAGTAAATACGTCTTATTTCATAAAATTTTTTCTATATAAATTTTATTTTAATACATAGACTTAAAGTTTTTAGTTAGGTTTATTTTAGATATTGACTAGCCATTATACTTTTTTTTGTGTATGGTTTTAGTCAACCCATGACAACGCTGTCATTACTTATAAAGACAGCGCTGTCTTATTTAGGTTGTTAAACTATAACTATATTTTACAAAACGTGTGTAAGGGAAAGTCGATGTCATCTATAACATTTAAAAAAGGCGTTTTAGCGAGCACTATCGCTATGGTCCTTGCAGGTGGGGCAACACCATTTGCAATTGCAGCAGAAGAAGCTGCGGATCAAAAAACAGAAGTTATTGAAGTTCGTGGAATCCGTGGTTCTTTAAAAGAAAACATTAATGCAAAACGATTTGCTGATAGTGTTGTTGATATTATTACAGCAGAAGATATTGGTAAGTTTCCAGATAAGAACGTTGCTGAAACATTATCTCGTATCACTGGTGTTGCGGTAAGTCGTGAGTTCGGTGAAGGAGAGAAAATCTCTATTCGTGGTGCTGGGCCAAAATACAATAGAACTCTATTGAATGGTCAAACGGTTGGCACAGCAGATTGGTTTATTTTAGATGAAGCGAACCGAAGCTTTAACTATACGATGTTACCTTCTGTAATCGTTAAAGGATTAGAAGTACATAAATCACCCACTGCCAGTCTTGAAGAGGGTTCATTAGGTGGTACTGTGATTTTACAAACTCGTCGTCCTTTAGATATGGATGCGAACACCGTTAGTTTATCTGCTGAAGCACAATATTCAGACCAGTCTGGAGAAACAGATCCTCAGCTTGCTGGAATGTATTCTTGGAAAAATGAAGATGAAAATTTTGGCTTTATGGTTTCTGCTGTACAACAAGATCGTACACTTGAACGTCAAGGTTTAGAGATTTTAGCATGGGATGAAGGTGATGATGGTTATAGTATCCCTCGTAACATCGGTGCTCCACGTTTCTTACAAGATCGTGAACGTTCAACTTACTTTGCAACTTTACAATATGCGCCTACTGATGATTTGGTAATGACTTTCAATGCCCTTTCTTCAAAAATGGATGTTGATAACCAAAATGCTAACTTATTAAATTTCCCTACAGCAAACAGAGCTGAAGCTATTGCAAATGCGACAAATGTTGTAAATGGGGCTATTTTAGCAACATCAGATGATGATGGTCGTGCGGCGTATAACTTTATCAACCGTGTTTCAAGCACTGAAACGAAACAATTTCATTTAGATGTTGATTATACTACTGATAGCTATACGTTGAATTTTGAAATAGGTACGACTAAAGCTGAAGGTGGCACATTACGTGAAACATCATGGGAATATAACGCTATGACCGCGGGATATGATTATGATCTTACGGGGACTCCTACAGTTGATTTTGGTGTTGAACCATCAGATGGTGAAAACTTTACAGCTGGTTGGATCTGGGGTGGTTCTAAACCAGGAACAGATGAAGAAGACTTTGTTCAATTAGACCTAACTTTACCAGTTGATTTTGGTGTATTCACTGAAATTAAAACAGGTATTAAATCTCGTTCAGCAGAACGTACCCAAGGTCGTCATGCTTATAGCTGGCATGCGTCACAAGATGTTGATCCAAATTCAGATTGGAATGGCACAATGTGGACTATTTTCGAAAACTGCCCAACATTAGCTGACTGTGGCTTAGACGCATTAGGTGCTGTAAATGTTGATGTTGCTGCTGGTGGTAATATTACAAGTCAATTAGCTCATAACCGTGCTGTAATGGAAGAAATGGCATTTGGTCCAGGTTCTGCTTACGCGATTCACGATAACTTAGGTGAGATTTGGGCTGTAGAAGAAGATATCCTTTCGTTATACGTTCAAGGTGATTTTTCTGGTGATGGTTTCCGTGGTAATGTTGGTGTACGTTATGTTTCTACAGAACAAACATCTTCAGGTTATAACTATTCTCAAGACTCTTCAGGCTTAAAAACATTAAATGGTAACTGGTTAAATCCAAGTGAATTAGAGTGGGTTTCTCAAGAAAATGATTATTCTGAGTTTTTACCTAGCTTTAACATTGCTTTAGATATTGCTGAAGACCAAATTTTCCGTATTGGTGCTGCTCGTGTGATGTCTCGTCAAAATTGGCAAGATATTTCAGGTAACGAATCAATGGGGTCATTATCGACAACGCAAAAGAATACTGGAACACGGGGTAACCCACAGTTAAGACCGACAATTGCAAATCAATTTGATATGTCTTATGAGTGGTATTACAGTGATGCATCTATGTTTGCTGCGACATACTTTGTTAAAGATATTAATACACTAAGAACAAGTTCGGTTGATATTCAAGATCGTTACTATGAGCAAGAACAAGCGTGGGTTCCAGTTGAATTTACTCAGCCTGGTAACGGTTACGGCGGTCTAATTGATGGTTTAGAATTTAGTATTCAGCATGACTTTGGTGGATATGGTATTACAGCTAACTACACATATACGAATACCAGCACAGATGAAGAGCGTGACCCAGCGAAAGTGGGTTCTGGCTTAATTGAAGGTACTTCACAAGATATGCTTAACCTTTCTGCTTACTATGAAAACGATACATTTGGTGCTCGCATCATGTATAACTACCGTAGTGAATGGTATAAAGGTCAACATTTCAACGGTGATGAGCTTTATAATGATGATTTCGGTCAATGGGATGCTAGCGCAAATTGGAATTACAATGAAAACGTAACTTTCACACTTGAAGCTGTAAATCTTAGCGATGAAGAAATTGTTGAATATAACATTGATAAAGTACGTGTTATGTCAATATATGCTAACGGTCGCCGTTTCGTTGCAGGTGTACGTGTTAACTTTTAGTTAAGAAGTTGATTGTATTATTTATAAAAAGTCGGGCTTAGGCTCGGCTTTTTTTTCCAATAAAGAATATCTATTGGTATAAAAAATTCCGTAAAGCAAGGTATTATTTATACCAATAGGTATCAGTAAAATTTTAGAGGTTTTATTATGACAGCGGTAAATATGGTGCCATTAGATTCAGTTAAACATAAAGACTTACATGTGAATGTTGATCAGAGTTACGGACATGTAAGCAAACAAAATATGGTGCCTCTATTAGCATTTGAGTTTTTACAAGCATCCACTAATTTTCCAATTGTGTTTGTAAAGCAGCAAGAAACGGGAAAGTTTAAAAGTGTCGCATTATTAGGATTAACAGGGGAAGAGAATTTAATTTTTTCTGAAGGTAAAATACACAGTAATTACATTCCTGTAAATGTACGCCGTTATCCGTTTGCTGCCGCAGGAAAAAATGCACAAGAAAGTGAAATGGTTTTGTGTATCGATGAAAATAGCGCGTTATTAAATAAATCTGAAGGTGTTAAAATTTTTGAAGGAGACGGAAAACCTTCTAAAGCAACGCAAGAAGTAAGCGATTTTTTAGCTGACATTTTAGCAAAAGATGCAGCGACAGATATTTTTATTGAGTTTTTACTTGAGCATGATTTATTGCAAGCAGCAGAAGTTAAGTTTCAGCTAGGACAAGAGGATGATCTAAAAATAAATGGGCTTTATAAAGTTAATGAGGAGGCCTTAAATGATCTTCCTGATGAGATAGTGTTGACCTTATATCAACGTCAATATTTTGCGGCTATTTATTCTCATTTAGCGTCATTGAATCAATTCAATCGCTTATTGCAAATAAAAGCTGGTTTTAAGCCTCAATAAGCGAATTATTTATGAGTGTTATGGCCCTCAATAGTATTAATAGCTGGTCAAATGTTACAGAAGACATTTTTAACCAAGAAATTTTGCCATTAAATCAACCTGCAATTCTTAAAGGGCTTGTTAGTCACTGGCCTGCGGTTGAAAAGGCTAAAAAGAATAACGAAAATTTATATCAATATTTTAGTGAGCTGTATGTGGGGGGCGATGTTCGTTTTGCTCGTATACCCGCTAATGAACAGGGGCGTTTTTTTTATAATAAAACAATGTCTGGTTTTAATTTTAAGCGAGAAATAGCTCCTTTAGATAAATTCTTTCTAGAGGTACTGAGCAATAGTTTACAACAGCATGCTGATGTACTTGCTTTACAAAGTGCTCCAATTGATGATTATTTCCCTAAGTTTGCAGATGAAAACTCTTTTGAGCTTTTTGATAAAAATGTGCCTCCACGCATTTGGATTGGCAATAATGCGGTAGTTTCCGCTCATTATGATGATGCTGAAAATATTGCTTGTGTAGTAGCAGGCAAACGAGTTTTTACTTTATTTCCTCCTGAGCAAATCGATAATTTGTATATTGGACCTATGGATTTCACTCCCGCAGGAGCTCCACTAAGTTTAGTCGATTTTAACAAGCCAGACTTTAATAAATACCCTAAGTTTAAGCAAGCGCTTGAACAGGCTTTTACAGCTGAGCTTGAACCTGGTGATGCTATATATATACCGTCATTGTGGTGGCACCATGTACAAGCTGTTGGTGGTGTTAATGTATTAGTTAATTATTGGCAAGGCGGATCAATTAATGGTCATAAAAAACCTGTGCCGGCTGATACGTTGCTTATGGCAATGTTATCAATAAGAGAGTTACCTTTAGCACAAAGGCAAGGTTGGAAAGCCTTTTTTGATTATTATATTTTTTCAGACCAAATCGATAAACATCATCATGTTCCTGATGAAGTTAAAGGGATATTAGCCCCCTTAGATGAAGAAACGCAAAAAGCATTGAAAAAGTGGCTGATCAGTCAACTTAAATAGTGACTGTTGATAAGCACGTAAGGCCAAATTTTTATGGAGATTATAATGAATAAAGCAATTCATAATATAGTAGTTGTGGGTGGTGGTACTGCTGGCTGGATTTCAGCAGCAATGTTAGCAAAAAAACATTGTGGGAACAAAAACTCTAAGATAACTGTCACCTTAATTGAATCTGATCAAATACCAACCATAGGCGTATGAGAAGGTACATTTCCTACAATGCGTAAAACCCTTAGTTCAATTGGTATTTCAGAAACTGATTTGATAAGACATTGTGATGCTACTTTTAAGCAAGGTGCTAAATTTGTAAGTTGGCGGCTCAATGACCGAAATGAGTTCTATTATCACCCGTTTAATGTGCCTAGTGGTTACGGGAATTTTGATCTAACAGCTTATTGGCAAAAAACTGAAAATCATGAAAAGTACGGACGCTTTGCTGAAGCAGTCGATTTTCAAGATCAGATTTGTGAAGCAGGACTTGCTCCAAAAAAAATAACTACCCCAGAATATCAATCCGTACTGAATTATGCATACCACTTTGACGCAGTGAAAGTGGCTAACTTAATTAAAGAAAAAGCAATTTCACTAGGTGTGAATCATGTTATTGATAAAGTAATGGATGCTCAACTTAATAAAGGTGGATACATTGAAGCTGTACACTGCGAAAAGTCGGGCGTAATCAAAGGGGACTTTTTTATCGATTGTTCAGGCTTTGCAGGTATATTGATTGATAAAACTTATAAGATTCCATTCATTTCGGCTAAAAAATATTTGTTTAATGATTTTGCCATCGCAGCTCAGATACCGTATGACGAAAATGAGAATATAGCCTGCCATACTATCGCAACGGGTCAAAAAGCAGGATGGACTTGGGATATTGGATTAAGCTCTCGTAAAGGAATGGGCTATGTATATTCTAGTGCTCACACTAGTCATGAAGATGCTATTAAAACATTTGCTGAACATATTGGGCCTAAAGCAGAAGGTTTAAGTTTTAGAAATATTCCTTTTAAATCTGGTTATCGCGAAAAATTCTGGCATAAAAACTGTTTAGCTATTGGTTTGTCGGCAGGATTTCTTGAGCCACTAGAAGCATCTGCGTTAATTTTGGTAGACAATTCAGTTGAATGGGTAAGTGAACGTTTACCTTCTGATTTTAAACGGATGGAAATAATATCAAAACAATTTAATCGTGGGTTTATTAAAAAATGGGAAGCAATTATTGATTTTTTAAAGCTACATTATGTATTTTCTGAACGTACAGATGAAGCATATTGGCTTGATAATATTCAAAAAGAGACAATGTCTGATCGATTACAAGACTTACTTGAGTTATGGAAGTACCATCCCCCCCACTTTAATGATACTGATTCGCAATTTGATGTTTTTCCGCTAGCGAGTATTCAATATGTTTTATATGGCTTAAATTTTAAAAGTGATATAAGTTCACAAAGCCACCTTTATCAAAGTGATATGTTAGCTCAGAAACATTTTCAAAATAACTTGAAAATGTTAGAAAAAATAAAAAGTAGTCTACCTAACCATCGTGATTTAATTGAAAGTATTAAAAAGTACGGCTTGCAAAAAATCTAGTGATTTGAAAAATATTGATAGAATAGGGTGATCACCACTTGATCACCCCCTTTTTTATCATATCGTCTTGTTGTAATGCTTGAGCCATTACTGATGTCAGTGATAGTTTAATTCGAGGCTGTCCAATGGCTAAGCCCATTGATGGTTTAAGTGTAGCTTCATCTATTATTCGAGCAACAGCTATGATTTCATCAATGGGAGAGTTCTTTTTCACCTGCTTAATTTGTTTGGCAAATTTTGTTCCTTTAAAGTAAATTCCAACAGAGTTTTTAAATAATTTCATCCAATTTTTTGCGTATTCACGACCAGAGGCCGTCGTTTTGTGAAGATATGTATTGAGAGTCATGAAGAAAGTTAAGTTTTCTTCAATAAAGGTTCTATCATTTAGTTCGATATCTAAAATACAATTCCACATTGTGTAAGGAATAATAAAATCTAAACGGCCACCTTGATATTTTATTTTATTAATCGCTAGCTTTTGCGTACGATTAATTAATTTAGTATGACAATGTTGATACAACTTAAGGTCTAAGTGGTTATGTTTTAGTATTCTATCATGTAATTCTGTGGGGATTTGATTAGTACTGGGGCGATTAATTGTTGCGCGCTTTACCTCAATTGTTTCTGGCCATTTAAAATCACCAACAGAACTAAAATAACTTAAAGAACGATCGAATTCTTCGAATATCCCAACATGAATATCTAACTCATCAATTAAACTAATAATTTCGTCAGCACGTTGCTCGGTTAAAGTTTTTTCTGAGTAGATACGTTCTCCATTTAAAAATTTAAGCATATAATTTGCAGTTTGAGGGTTATCAATATACTCAGAAAAGTCTTTGGGTTGGCTTGTAAGGAATCCCATAAATTCAATATTTTTTCTAATGTAATAATATTCAGAAATAAGCCTATCTACAGGATGTCGAAGCATCATGAAAATAAATTCATTTTTATATTGTTCAATATTATTTTTATCGAATATATCACCACAAGTAGATGTCTTCGTTTCAAAGTCTAGGTGACGGTAGTAATGATCTAGTGGCGTTTGCCACTCTGTACCTTTCATAACGCAATTTATACTTGTACCACCCGTTTTGGGAATGTGAATAAATATTGGTTGTTGTTTAACCATAGAATAAATCCCTATGAAAAATTATGGGTGTAATTTAGTTATTAGAATAATAGCTTTATTTTTGAGTATATCGTATAAATTTGATGATAAAACTATCCCTAAATTCACTGACTGCTAGCCTTGTAGTATATTTATTTTGACAGCGCTGTCAAATCTGCTAAGGTTATCATGAACTTTATCGATTGAAATAATAAATTTGGTTTAAATTACTGAGTAATGACAAATGAATAAACATATAAAAATATTGATCTTAGCGAGTTTAAGTACATTATGGGGTTGTAGTGAAGTAGCAAAAAATAGTTCAGCTTCAAAGAAAAGTGAAGGTGTTATTATTCAACCCATTACTCAGAAAAGTATTGATAATATTGCTGAAAATTTAATAGTTAAATATGAACTTATTAGTAATCAGCAAAAAGAGAAATGTGATAAAAACCAACAAGGTGGTTTATGCTTTGAAGCACAACTATCACTCACTGCTAAAACGAAAATTGATGTTGCCAATTGGAAAATATTTTACAGCCAAATAGCACCTTTGCATAACTTTGATAGTGATGAATTTGTACTGAAACATATTAATGGTGATTTACACACTATTTCACCAAGTGAAAAATTTTCAGGGTTTAGCAAGGGTGAAACTAAAGTCATTGTTTTTAGAGCTGGTTATTGGTCTCTTGCTGAATCAGACATCATGCCAAACTATATTATAACCAGTGAAAGTCTAACAGCTAAGGTCATTGAAAGTACTCGAGCCGAAATTGACCAAGATACTGGATTAGAAATAGTACCTTACGTTGAAAGTTATAGTGATTATCAAAAACACTTTCAAAGAAGTTCAGCAGACAGCACACCTTGGAAATCTCCACGTGATTTTTATAAAGATAATAGTAAGTTAGGTAAAGAGCTACTCGATGTTAGCAATGTTATTATTCCAACCCCTAAATCAATGGTTATTGATAACGCTTCAGCTCAGCTAAATTTAGCAAAGGGTTTAAATATAACGTTTAATAATGTCGAGCCGTCCTCAGTTCATGTTGCTTTAGCAAGACTTGAAAGCTTTGGCATTAAGCAATCAAAACAAGGGATACCTATATCCCTTTCTCTCTTTAAAGATAAAACATTAGTTAATGGTCACTACCAGTTAATTATAAATGAACAGGGAATTAACATTAAAGGCGCTGATATGAGTGGTGTCTTTTATGGCTTGCAGTCATTAGCAAGCTTAGTGTCTTTAGATCATCAGCTTGTTTCATATATGACAGTGATAGATGAACCATTATATGAATTTCGTGGCATGTTAGTTGACACCGCTAGAAATTTTCGAAGTAAAGATTTTATTTTTAAGCTATTAGATCAAATGGCTGCTTACAAACTAAATAAACTTCATCTACATATGGCTGAAGATGAAGCATGGCGATTAGAAATACCTGGTTTACCTGAGTTGACAGACGTTGGTAGTAAACGTTGTTTCGATTTAACCGAACAGCATTGCTTAATGCCACAATTAGGTGCGGGGGTTGATCCAAATAGTAGTGTCAATGGCTACTATAGTGTAGCTGATTACAGTGAAATATTGAAAGCGGCAACAGCACGACATATTCAAGTTTTACCTTCATTGGATATGCCAGGACATTCCCGTGCAGCAATTAAAGCAATGGAAGCTCGATATAATAAATATAGTGAACAGGAAGACCAAGAAAAAGCGGAACAATATTTATTACATGATCCTAATGACTTGACTAAATACTCTTCTGTACAATTTTATAATGATAATACGATTAACGCTTGCCAAGAATCCTCGTATGCATTTGTTGAAAAAGTAATGAAAGAAGTGCAACAAATACATATTAATGCAGGACAACCATTAACTCGTTATCATATTGGCGCGGATGAAACCGCAGGTGCTTGGTTAGAATCAGATGTATGTAAAGCTTTTATCGCGAATAATGATAAAGGTATTACAGATATGAAACAGATAGGCGCTTACTTTATTGAACGTGTAGCGAACATGCTAGCTGATATGGGAATAGAAACGGCGGGTTGGAGTGACGGGTTAGAGCATACCAATAAAGATAATATGCCTGCTGTTGTGCAAGCAAATGCATGGGATCATTTGCCTTGGGGTGCACACACAAAAGTGAATGAGTTAGCTAATCGTAATTGGCAAGTGGTGAATTCGACTCCAGATGTTACCTATTTTGATTTTCCTTATGAGGCCGATCCTAAAGAACATGGCTATTATTGGGCATCACGTAAAACAAATACAGAAAAAGTCTTTCAATTTATGCCTGAAAACCTACCTGTACATGCAGAGTTTTGGTTAGATAGAGAAGATAATCCGTATGTGGCAGATGATACTAAACAGGTTGATGAACAAGGTAATGTCATTAGTACACCACTAGAGCAGGGAAGAAAGTTTTTCGGGCTACAAGGGCAGTTATGGGGCGAAAATCTTAGGTTGGATACTATGGCTGATTATAAAATTTTTCCTAGAATAATTGCTTTAGCAGAACGGGCTTGGCATCTAGCTGATTGGGCCGTACCTTATAATTATGATGGCTTCAAATATAGTCAAGAAACAGAAGTATTCACTAAAGAGATGCAAACTCAACGAGATAAGCAGTGGACTTTATTTGCTAATGCTATAGGGCAAAAAGAGTTTCCTAAATTATCTTTGGCGAATATTTTTTACCGATTGCCTACAGTCGGTGCGGTAATAAAAGAGGGTAAATTGCACGCAAATACCGCATTCCCAGGAACAGCAATTGAATATAAAGAAAAGGACGGTAAGTGGACACTATATTCTCAACCGGTCTCTGTAGATGGAGAGATACAACTACGTACAATAAGTGTTGATGGTAAGCGAAAAGGCCGAACAACAATATTACGTTAAGAATAAGTCAAAAGATCGCAAGGCTGATTTAATTAATTTACTTAATTAAATCAGCCGTTTGAATTTAAATTCTTTAATATTAGATAAAAATTCAGAATAAACATAAAAAAACAAATGACAACGCTGTCATTTATCGTTAAGATGAAAACAGATTAAATTTGATAACTTAATTTTAGTTATCACTGAATGAATGTGAACATGAGGTTAGCATGTCAAGTAGCAGTGACAAGAAAGAGTACTTTTTAGGAATTGATGGTGGTGGTAGTAAGTGTAAAGCCATTATTGTGTCTAGCGATAATGTAATACTAGGCACGGGTATTTCTGGTCCTGCAAACCCTTTACATGGATATGAACAAGCAATTAACTCTATTACTGAATCAGCCCAATTGGCATTAGCCGATGCAGGGTTAACTGGAATTGGTCTTGAAAATATTTATGCTGGAGTTGGCTTAGCTGGAGTTAATTTACCCGTATTATTTGCAAAAATGTCTCAATGGGAGCATCCATTTAAGCAAATGTTTCTCACAACTGATTTACTTATTGCTTGTTTAGGAGCTCACGAAGGGAGTGATGGTGCTGTTATTATTTCGGGTACCGGTTCTTGCGGTTTTTCTTATGTTGCTGGCCATCCATATACGTTAGGTGGGCATGGATTTCCACATGGCGATAAAGGGAGTGGCGCTTGGTTTGGTTTTCAAGCGGCTAACCATGTTTTAATGTCGTTAGATGGTTTAGTTGAACCTTCAAGTATTAATGATAAATTATTAACACTACATAATGTAAAAGAAGGGATTGACCTCGTAGAAATTATTGCAGGAAAACCAGCCGCGTTTTATGCAAAAATGGCTAATATAGTGTTTGATGCTGCAGAAGAAGGTGATGTAGTTGCCAAGAAAATAGTTGAAGAAGGTGCTGGTTATATTAGTAATGTTGCGCGACAATTGCTTTTGCAAAATCCACCACGTATATCGCTAATTGGCGGGCTGACGCCTCGATTAAAACCTTGGTTAGATCAAGAAATACAAGATAAGTTAGAAGAGCCTATTAGCCCACCAGAAATAGGCTCTATATTATTCGCCCAGCAACAACTCGCTTTGCTGTAATAAATTTAGAATTGAATTAAGTAGGTTAAATATGTCACAAACAATTATGGAACAAGAAGCTAAACAAGCACCTTCGGTAATTAAGGGGCAGCTTGCTGCTAACAAAGATCTTGTTCAATCTATTGGCGAAAAATTACGTCAATTTGACCCTAAAATGGTGATGATTATAGGTCGAGGTTCATCTGATCACGCAGGTGTTTTTGGTAAATATTTAATTGAGATTGAAGCTGGGGTACCTACATTTGCTGCTGCTCCTTCTGTTTCTAGTGTGTATGGTAAGCAGCTTAAACTTGAGCAAGCTTTAGTTATTGTTATCTCACAATCAGGTCGAAGCCCTGATATTATAGCTCAAGCAGAAATGGCTAAAAAAGCAGGTGCTTACTGTATTGCGTTAGTTAATGATGAAACATCACCTTTAAAAGATATTGTTGATGATGTTTTACCACTTAAAGCAGGTGAAGAGGTTTCTGTTGCCGCAACGAAAAGTTATTTAGCAACATTATCAGCATTATTACAATTAACTGCCTATTGGACAGAGAATTCAGATTTAATTTCTGCATTAGATACCTTGCCAACGGCTTTACAAACTATTATCGACTCTGAGCCTCAGTTAACGTCGGCAGCAATTACTGGCGTTAAAAATATGGTTATTTTAGGACGAGGCTTAGGCTACGCTGTATCGAAAGAAATGGCACTTAAATTAAAAGAAGTGAGCAGTATTCATGCTGAAGCTTTTAGTAGTGCTGAATTTTTACATGGTCCTGTCACTTTAGTTGAGCAAGGCTTAGCTATTTTAAATTGTGCTGTTGAAGATGAAAGTGCGGCTTCTCATCAAGCTCAAATTGATGAAGTAGGGCAACGTGGTGCTGACCTTGTTCACCTTAGACAAACAGATAAAAATGTTCATCCTCGTCTAGCGCCATTAGTAGTTTTACAACGTTTTTACTTAGATGTGGCAGAAGTTGCAGTAACGCGCGGCTTTAACCCTGATGAGCCTAAAGGCCTTAAAAAAGTGACACGGACAGTATAATGAATAAGTTACGCCTACATGCCACGCGGTTATTTGATGGACATAATTATAGTGATGACCAAGTATTAACTGTTGAAGATGGCAAAATTACTGCTATTGATAATAATACTGCTGATGTTGATCAGGTGTTAGTAGGTTTAACTGCTCCAGGTTATATCGATTTACAGGTTAATGGTGGTGGTGGTGCTTTATTTAATGACTCTCCCTCTTTAGATAAAATTAAACGTATCATCACTGCCCATTCTCAATTTGGCACAACAGCCATGTTACCAACCTTAATTACAGATAAAATTGAGGTGATGTCGCAAGCTGCTGATGCCATGGCTCAAGCAATTAAAGAAAATGTGCCAGGTATTTTGGGTATTCATTTTGAAGGGCCTCATTTATCTGTCGCTAAAAAAGGTGCACATACAGCAGGTTTTATTCGTCCGATTTCTGAGGAAGAATGGCAAATATTATCGAGAAAAGACATTGGGCAAATATTAGTAACATTAGCCCCTGAGACTGTTTCTGCTAGTGATGTACAGCGAATGGTATCGTTAGGAATAAAAGTTTGTTTAGGACACACAAATGCGGATTACAAGACTGCGCAAGCTGCTATTGATGCTGGTGCTGATGGTTTTACCCATTTATTTAATGCCATGTCGCCTATTCAAGGTAGAGAACCTGGTGTAACTGGATGTGCTTTACTCAACGATAATGCTAGTTGCGGTATTATCATTGATGGCCATCATGTCGATTATGCCAGTTGTAAGCTGGCATTAAAAACCAAGCCGGCTGGTCGTGTTTTTTTAGTCACTGATGCAATGCCTCCTGTTGGTACATCAGAAACGCAGTTTGCCTTTTTTGATCGCACCGTTTATTTAAACGACGGTAAATTAACATCTACTACGGGTGAATTGGCAGGTTCGGCATTAGATATGGCTACTGCGGTTGCTAATACGCATATTGGTTTAAATCTTAGCCTAGATGAAGCAATAAGAATGGCAAGCTTATATCCGGCCAGATATATTAATCAAGAACATTTACGTGGAACGTTAAGTGTAGGAATGCAGGCTGATTTCGTTGTGCTTGACGAGCAGTTAAAGGTACAGTCAACTTGGATAGCCGGACAAGCTGTTTATTCAAAAAATTGAGTTAAGTTAAATCAATTTACTATTAAAAAAACTATAACTATAAAGCGATTTATGAGGAAACTATGGATATGACTATTACAGATGAAAAGCAGCAAAGTAGCTTGTTGCCTATGGCAATAGTTGCGATACTCTTTTTTATTTTAGGGTTTGCAACTTGGCTAAATGGCTCTTTGATGCCTTACCTTCAACAAATACTGCAACTCTCTCCCTTTCAAGCATCGTTAATTATTTTTTCATTTTATATTGCGGTGACATTTACAGCATTACCCTCGGCTTGGGTTATTCGTAAAGTCGGTTATAAAAATGGTATGGCATTAGGTATGGGGGTGATGATGGTCGCGGGATTATTATTTATTCCTGCTGCTGAAACTCAAGTATTTGCATTATTTTTATTTGCACAGTTAGTGATGGGGACAGGGCAAACGTTACTTCAAACAGCTGTTAACCCTTATGTTGTTCGTATTGGGCCAGAAGAGTCTGCTGCCGCTCGTGTTAGTGTTATGGGTATTCTAAATAAAGGCGCAGGTGTTGTTGCTCCTATGGTATTTACCGCACTTATTTTAAGTAATTTTACTGGCACTGTTGGTACAGAATTAACGCAAGCTAAAATAGATGAAATGGCTGATAGTTTGGTTCTTCCTTATTTAGGAATGGCGTTATTTATTGGTTTGCTTGGTCTTGCTGTGAAAATGTCTCCTCTACCTGAGCTTGAAAAAGAGAAAGAACAGGCAAGTAGCGAAGGGCAACTTAAAGAGGCATTAGCAACTCCAAGTTTAGCATTAGGTGTGGTAGCGCTATTTGTTTATGTTGCTGTAGAAGTTATAGCAGGTGATACAATAGGGACTTTTGCTTTGTCGTTAGGTGTTGAAAATTATGCGGTAATGACATCATATACTATGATTTGTATGGTGCTAGGTTATACCTTAGGCATTATTACTATACCTCGATTTGTTTCTCAACCAACGGCGTTAATGATTTCTGCCGTTTTAGGAACATTGCTCACATTATTAATTATTTTTGGTGATAGCAGCTCATTTGTGATTGCTAACACCTTATTAGTACCTTTTGGCGGTGCACAATTGCCTGATACTTTATTATTGATTGCTCTTTTAGGGCTAGCGAATGCCATAGTGTGGCCGGCTGTTTGGCCATTGGCATTATCAGGTCTTGGTCACTTAACCAGTACGGGGTCTGCCTTGTTAATTATGGGAATTGCTGGTGGAGCTTTTGGTCCTTTATTTTGGGGTATCGCTAGTGGCACTTCTTTAGGTCAGCAGGGAGCTTATATTGTTATGTTACCTTGTTATCTTTTTATTCTATTTTATGCCATTAAAGGGCATAAAATGAAATCATGGAAATAATTTAAAATATTTTGCTAGGTGTCTTTGGTTATAAACTGTAAGACTCTAGCTACACAAAATTACTGAAAAGTAAAAAGTCTCACTTGTTGAGGGTGCGTTAAACGATCTTATTTGATCGACCCTAGATCTAGTATCTAGGGTTTTTTTTTGTCTATTCTTCAGGATATAACAGCGAAAATTAGCTGAAATAACGTTTAAAGTTGGGTAAAATTATTTGCACATCAGTGTTTCCAGGCAATTATATTTTTAGACATTGGTTATAATCACTTTAATCGTTAGCGGTCCTTTTTAGTGAAGTCACTGAACAATACTAAATGGCATTTCAACCTCTATATCATCGTTTTCCGCAACATATCAACGTGTCATTTTACACTATTATAATATTAAGCCATTCCCTTTTGATAAAAGTAAAGTTTAGTAGTTATTGATTGAAATGTTGATAGAAGAAGCGCGGATATTAGATAAATTTTATTTTGATGTTGTTGCTTTAAAACTCACCATAAGAGCAATTTCCTGATCAATACTAATTAAGTTGATGTGATGTTTGAAAAATAAAATAGGGTGGTAATTCATAGCTAGTTTCTATAGCTATGAATAAACCAATAACTTTGTATAGATAATTAACCTGTAATCTCATGCAGTATTGTTGTTAACAGCCCTATTATGTTTTCTTAATATAACTATTTTACAGGTTAATATTTGTTATTAAGTTGCTCTTCGGAATATTCTGGAATTTTATGACCTTCACCTAAAGATTCAGCAATTTCTTTTGGCATATAGTTTTCGTCATGCTTGGCAAGTACCTCACTCGCAGTGAGTAATCGCGATTCTGTTAAAATACCATTAGCAATAATACCTTGTCCTTCACGAAATAAGTCAGGAAGAATACCATCATATTTTACTCTTATCATTTCGCCTTTATTAGTGAGATCAAATTGTACTTTTAAGTTATCAGGATCTCGTTTAACACTGCCGGGTACAACTAGGCCTCCTACACGGATACGTTGTCCTATAATAGGTTTAATGCCTGAATCATCTTTACCGTTAATAATTTCACTAGGCGTATAAAACAGATCTATATTTTGACTTAGTGCATAAAGAACTAAACCTGTAATCACCCCTATTGCGGTGATAATAGATACAATGATAGTTAGTCGCTTCTTACGACGTGGATTCATGAGCTAACCTCTTTAGATTTACTGGTAGATATGGATTCTTTCTGTAATTGAGCTGCTTTTTTTAATTTTTTTTCACGTAGCTGGCGTTTAATAATGGCATTTTTGACTTGTTTATTCTTGCGTTTACTCGAATATATTAAAGCAAATAATAAGGCGAAGGTAATACCAAATGATAACCAAACATAAAAGCCATGGGTGCCCATAGCAAGAAAGTCATTTAAATTAGTAAATTGCATTATTTTTTCTCACTTAATTCTGCCACAGATTTAACCCATGGGCGCATTGCATTTCGAGATAATACCTCAGTACGAAAGCGAAGTGAGATTATCCAGCCAAGAAAACAGACAAAACCAAAAAAACAAACTAAAAAAGGCCAGTACATTTCAGAAGCCATAGATGGAGCGCCAAGCTTAGTGACGGTTTGGCCTTGATGTAGTGTATTCCACCATTCAACAGAATACTTAATAATGGGAATATTAATAACTCCAACAAGTGTTAATATACTGGCAGCTTTACCGCCTTGGGATTTATCACTAAAAGAACTATGAAGGGCAATAACGCCTAAGTATAAAAATAATAATATGAGTTCAGATGTTAATCTCGCATCCCAAATCCACCAAACGCCCCATGTAGGTCTGCCCCAAGCGGCACCTGTAATTAGTGCAATGGCAGTGAAAACAGCGCCAACTGGTGCTATAGCTGCAACAGAGGCATCAGCTAATTTTAACTGCCACACTAAACCACAAAATGCGATAACCGCCATTGTTGAATAAATACTTAATGATAAAATAGCAGTAGGTACATGAATATAAAAAATCCTGAAACTATTGCCTTGTTGGTAGTCAGCAGGAACAAATAATAATACCCAAACTAAGCCAATACTTAAGAGTAAAATGGTTAAGTATTTAAACCAAGGGATTAACTTACCTGCAAAGTGATATGACACTTCAGGGTTTGCGTAAGGGTGTAGCCATTTCCACATGTTAGTTTGTACTCACTTTTAATGCGGCAGAAACTGCCAATGGAGTTAAAGTCAATGAACCAATAAGTAATGCACCGATTATAGCAAGTTGTCCGCTATAGGGTAAGTTCATTGCAGCGGTATCAATTGCACTAGTGGCAAAAATTAATACTGGAATATATAAAGGAAGTATTAATAAACTTAATAACACGCCCCCTTTTTTTATGCCTACCGTTAAAGCAACGCCAATAGCACCAATAAAGCTTAATATTGGTGTGCCAATTAATAACGTTAAAAATAAGGCTAGATAACTGTTTTCATTTAAATGAAGCAATACAGCGAGTAGTGGAGCTACAATTATTAATGGAACACCAGTTAATAACCAATGAGCCGCAATTTTTCCCAGTACTAAAATAAAAATTGGGTTAGGACTTAGTAATAATTGCTCTAAGGAACCATCGTTGTAATCTGATTTAAATAATCGATCAAGAGATAATAACGTGGCAAGTAATGCTGCAACCCATATTATACCTGGTGCTATTCGCGCTAAAGTGTTGGGTTCTGGGCCTATACCTAATGGAAATAAGGTAATAACAATAATAAAAAACAGTAAAGGATTAATAATGTCGTCTTTGTGGCGTAACGCAAGGGTGACATCACGTTTAAACACTAAGTAAAACGCTCTATGATAAGGCAATACCCTTGTACTCGCTGTTTGAGTTGTGTTTGTTGTATCGATTAAATCACTCATAATGTTATACGTTTGTACCTTAATTAGAAAAAACGATATTCAAGCGTTATCTTTTGATATAACGAAGGTGCTAGTGATAAATCTTGATGCGTGGTTATGATTACACAGCCCCCACGTTTAGTATGTTCAACAAACAATTGTTCTAGTTTTTCCACTCCCGCTTTATCAATCGCTGTAAAGGGTTCGTCTAAAATCCAAATGGGAGCGTTGCTTTGCCAAAGTTTAGCTAAAGCTATTCTTCTATGCTGTCCAGCACTTAAGTGACTGGCAAGTGCGTCTTCAAAACCTAATAAATTAACTTGAGCTAAAGTGTCTTCTGCATGAGAGGCATCAAGCCCACTTAGCGCGAGATTAAAGGCTAAATTTTCTTCTGCGGTCATTTCACCTTTAACACCAGGTAAATGCCCTAAATATAAAAGGCTTTGATGAAAGTCTTCTTTAATATCATTAATGTTTGTATTATTAAAGAGAACTTTTCCTTCATACGGAGTCGAAAGTCCTGCAAGTATTCGTAATAAACTTGTTTTTCCTGAACCATTCGGCCCTTCTAGTTGCACTATGTCGCCCGCACTGATTGTAAAAGATAAATCTTCAAACAAAATGCGTTCTTCTCTAATACAAGTGAGATTTTTTGCGGCTATAAGTGCTGATGGCATATTTGGCATGAATATTAAATATATTGTCCAACATTAGGTTGAAATTAATTAAAGCTTATTTTTTGAGGTAGTCTACAAGTACTTAAGCTTCATTTTATTGATCTCGATCCTACTATAGAAAAACAAAATATCCTATCATTCGCTTATCAACAATTTACTTCAATACAATTTTCTATGCTTTTTATAATGAAACGCGTTGATAAGTATTGAGATAATTTGATGTAGATAGACTAATTAGGGATTATTAAATGTTAATTATAGCCCCTTGTGGAGCCTTTAAAAGACGTCATTATTTGTTGCTTATACGGATGTCGGTACTTAGATTGTGTATGGAACTTAGAATTTGTGCTTAAAGTGCATTTGCTAAAACAAACATTACATTTAGCGCTTAGATAATCATCTTTTTCAAGTACAGCAGAGCTACAAATGGAAAGTTCAACGGACTCTAGTATTAATTATTTTTTTATGTAAGAAATGATTAACTTTGATTAAAAGTTAAGAAAATAATGCTAGTATTGCTCAACTTTGCGGCCCTGTAACTTTTTGTTTAAGGCTTATATTACTAATAAAGTTTTCTATGCGATTGGAATATAGAATTCGGAGACCTTCATGATACCTGAGTTAGGGCACCTAGCCTTAGTTATTGGATTAGCTTTTGCAATTTGTTTAAGCGTTATTCCTCTTATTGGTGTGCAAACCAATCACTCGCAACTAGCACGTTATGCTAAACCGTTAACATTTGGTATGTTTGTGTTCACAGGAATTAGTATATTAATTTTGGCGTATAGTTTTGTTATTGATGACTTTTCGGTTCGCTATATCGCTGGTCACTCCAATTCTCATTTACCTTATTATTTCAAAATAAGTGCTGTGTGGGGCGGGCATGAAGGTTCATTATTGCTTTGGGTTTTTTCATTAACCGCTTGGACGGCTGCCGTTGCTAAGTTTAGTAAAGGAATTGATGATGCCTTTATTGCTAGAGTATTAGCGGTATTAGGCATGGTATCAGTGGGTTTCATGTTATTTACGCTATTAACTTCGAACCCGTTTGATCGATTATGGCCTCTAGTTCCAACTGAAGGTCGAGATTTAAATCCGTTATTACAAGATGTAGGCTTAATTATTCACCCGCCAATGCTATATCTTGGTTACGTTGGTTTTTCAGTTTCATTTGCTTTTGCTATTGCCGCGTTAATGGCAGGAAAGTTAGATTCTGCTTGGGCACGTTGGGCGCGTCCTTGGGTAACTGCTGCTTGGATATTTTTAACATTAGGTATTGCATTAGGCAGCTGGTGGGCATATTACGAACTTGGCTGGGGTGGCTGGTGGTTCTGGGATCCCGTAGAAAACGCCTCATTTATGCCTTGGTTAGTCGGTACTGCATTATTGCATTCATTAGCCGTTACAGAAAAACGAGGTGCATTTAGAAACTGGACCGTATTACTGGCTATTTTTGCCTTTAGTTTAAGTTTATTAGGAACCTTTTTAGTGCGTTCTGGGGTTATTACCTCTGTCCATTCGTTTGCCTCAGACCCAACACGAGGTTCATTTATTTTAATGCTGCTTGCCATTGCTGTTGGTGGCTCACTCATACTTTATGCTTTTCGAGCGAGCAATGTTTCTAGTTTTAGTCGATTCGCATTATATTCGCGAGAAACAGCAATATTAGCTTCTAATATTATTCTTATTGTTGCTGCGGTAACTGTCTTACTTGGCACCATTTACCCATTGATAGTTGATGCGTTTGGTTTAGGAAAAATATCTGTAGGTCCTCCTTATTTTAATGCGGTATTTATTCCAATTATGAGTTGTTTATTTCTTATCATGGGAATAGGGCCGTTAATTCGTTGGAAAAAAGCTAAACAAGGTGAGCTTAGAAAGCAAATAAGTAAACCATCAGTGATTAGTATCATTCTCGGCTTAGTGTTTCCTTTTGCCTATGGCGGAGAGTTTAACTGGCTTGTTGCTATGGGAATGACGTTAGCATTTTGGGTGGCATTAGTGGTATTGAAAGACTTACGCAACCAAGCTAAAAAAGCTAAAGGTTATAGTTTCGGTAATATAAGCTTAAGCCAATGGGGGATGACTATTGCGCATATGGGGATCGCGGTCACAATAGTAGGTGTTACTTTAGTGTCAGTGTATGAAAAAGAAGTGAATGTTAAAATGTTCACTGGTGATACGGTTAATGTCTCTGGTTATGATTTTGTTTTTAAAGGAATAAAACAAGTAAAAGGGCCAAACTATTCAGCACAGCAAGGACAAATAGAAGTATATCTTGATGATAAATTTGTGAGTTTACTTAAACCCGAGCGACGTACTTATTTAGTGCAAACGATGGGAATGACTGAGGCAGGCATTGATCCAGGGTTATTTAGAGATCTGTATGTCGCATTAGGCGATCCCTTACCTGAAAATGCATGGGCAATACGTGTTCATTATAAACCTTTTGTGCGCTGGATCTGGTTAGGTGCAATATTTATGGCTATTGGTGGCTTATGTGCTATGGCAGATAAACGCTATCGCCGTAAAAAACCTGAAAATTCGTCGGGTAAGGCTAGATTATCGACTGATACTGAAGTTGGAGAGTTAAGTTAATGAACAAAATTATCCGTTTCATACCTTTAGTGCTATTTATTGCCCTTGGTGCAATATTGTATCGAGGGTTATCATTAAATCCGCAAGAAATCCCTTCTGCCTTAGTGGATAAGAAATTGCCTAGCTTTCAATTACCACAGCTATTAAAGCCAGAAGTCATGTTAACTGAAAAAGATCTTAAGGGTGATATTGTTTTACTCAACGTATGGGGAACTTGGTGTGTGTATTGTAAATATGAACACCCTTATTTAGTTGATATTGCTAAAAGTGGTCGAGTGTCATTGTACGGATTAAATTATAAAGACATTAGGGCAGATGCCAAACAATGGCTAATAGATTATGAAAACCCATACATTCTTTCAATATTTGATGAGCAAGGAAGGTTCGGTATTGAATTAGGCGTAACTGCAGCACCTGAAACTTTTGTAATTGATGCTAAGGGAATTATTCGAATGAAGCATGTAGGCCCTATAGATACCAAAGTATGGCAAGACAAATTCTTACCATTAATCGAAACTCTTGAAAAAGAAAATCAGGGAGAGAGAAGTTAATGAAACGCTTTTTAACTTTTGTTGCTATGGTATTTATTACTTTTAATAGTGCGGCTTCTATTGTTTATACCTTTGACGATGAGGTGATGCAATTACGTTATAATTCATTAGTTAAAGAGCTTCGCTGTCCTAAATGTCAAAACCAAAATTTAGCTGATTCTAATTCACCCATTGCCGCAGACTTACGTAGAGAAGTGTATGAACTGTTAAAGCAAAATAAATCAGATGGTGAAATAGTTAATTTCATGGTGCAACGCTATGGTGAATTTGTACTGTATCGTCCTAAAGTGTCTAGCCTTACATATATTCTTTGGTTTGGGCCTGCTATTTTATTACTCATTGGTGTAGTTATTGTCGTATTTGTTTTAAAAAATAGTGCTAACAAAAAACAGCCAAAACAGTTATCAGCGGCTCAAAAAGATAAACTTGAACAAATACTAAAAGACAAATAACTCATGCCTGAATTTTTTATAATAACACTTATTTTTATTGCTCTGACATTAGTCGTTGTATGGTTACACTTCCTCAAGCAAGGCCAGCAACAAAATGTTGTCGATAATAGTCTACGTGATGAAACTAATATTAGGCTTTATCATGAACATAAAGCTGAAATAGAGAAAGATCTTGAAAAAGGAAATATTGACCAAGAAAGCTACAGTTATTTAATCACTGAATTAGATCAAAGTTTGTTACAAGATATTGAAGAAAATCAAGCTGAAACTAAAAAATCTGCTGCTCAAGCTAAGCGTTTATCTATTCTTTGGCCGGTAATGTTATCGCTTTTTATTATTGTCTTTAGTGGTTATTACTATCATCAACATGGTGCTTATCAATTAGTTTCTAGCACGCCTAAATCAAATGCTGATAGTGAGCAGATAAATGCTGAACAAGCTGCTTTTGCAGAGCTACAAAAAGTAAAAGCTGAATTAGATAAAAATCCAGATAATTCTGACTTATGGTACAGTTATGGGCAAGGGCTGGTAGGAACCCGCCAATTTGAACAAGCCCAAAGTGCCTTTGATAAAGTGATAGAACTTGAAGGTGAAAAAGCAGATGTCTATGGGGCAAAAGCACAAGCAAGTTACTATCAAAACCAACAACAGATCACAGCACAAGTACAAGCTTTTATCGATAAAGCACTATCGATAGACCCCAATGAACCGTCAACAAATATTTTATTGGGTATGGATCACTTCTTAGCAGAGCGATTTGAAGAGGCGATTAGATTTTGGCAATTGGTTGTCGATGACAACCGCACAAACGTTAATATAGCCGCACTTCAACAAGCAATAAACGAAGCTAAAAATCGCTTAATGTTAAGTCAAAACCCTAATAGTGAGTCTGTATCAAATGATGTTAAGCTTGACATTGTGGTGAGCTTGTCCGATGACATTATTGAAAAATTATCCAAAGGTGAAGATAAGATCGTATTTATATATGCTATACCAACTGACGGTGCTCGTATGCCACTTGCAGCGGTTAAAGTTAAAGCAAGTGATTTGCCTTTAGAAATTAGTTTAACTGATGCTAATGCTATGACCCCACAAGCTAAATTAAGTGATGTAACAAGTGTTCATCTTTTTGCTATTGTTTCTGCAGATGGTGGTGTTGGCATTAAGTCAGGTGACTTTAAAGCTGAAATTAATAATGTTGACCTTAGTAACGATAAAACACATCAATTAGTGATCGATCAAGTGGTTGAATAAGTATTATTTAACAATAATAGTAAAAATTAGGTAAAACATTATATGTCACGATATTTAGGTCGTAATAAAAGTGTACATAAGTCAAACGTAAAAACAGCAATATTGCTGACTAATTTAGGTACGCCAGTCGCGCCTACCGCTAGTGCATTAAGAACTTATTTGAAAGAGTTTTTGTCTGATCCTCGCGTTGTTGAAATACCGAGATTGGTTTGGCTCATTATTTTGCATGGTATTATTTTACGTATAAGGCCGAAAAAATCAGCAAAGCTTTATCAAAGTATATGGACGGAACAAGGTTCTCCTTTGATGGTTATAAGTCAGGCATTAATGGCTAAGGTATCACGATTGATTGCTGAAAAGTATCAAGAGAGAGTAATCGTGGATTTAGCCATGCGTTACGGTGAACCTAGTATTGAATCTGCTCTAAATCATTTTCAAAAGCAAGGCGTGCAAAATATCATTGTTTTACCACTGTACCCTCAATATGCAGGCCCAACTACGGGCTCAACTTTTGATGCCGTAGTTAAGGTGATACAACGTTGGCGTTGGATCCCTTCATTGCATTTTGTGAGTAGTTATCATGATCATCCAATGTATATCAAAGCGCTTGCTAATAGTGTCAACGAGCATGTTGCCAAATTTGGTAAACCTGATAAGTTTGTTTTGTCTTACCATGGTATGCCGAAATTATTTTTAGACAGCGGAGACCCTTATTATTGTTTTTGTCATAAAACAACCCGTTTATTAATGACTGAGCTAGAGTGGCAGGAAGATGATTATGTAATGAGTTTCCAATCTCGCTTCGGAAAAGCAGAATGGTTAAAACCTTATACGGATGAAACTTTAGTTAGACTTGCACAGCAAGGAGATAAGCATATAGCCATCATTAGTCCAGCTTTTAGTGCAGACTGTTTAGAAACTCTTGAGGAATTAGCTCATGAGAATAAAGAAACGTTTCTTAATGCTGGTGGTGAAAAATATTATTATATCGATGCATTGAATGATCGTGATGATCATAGCCAAATGGTGTTAGATATTGTTGAAAAATACATTGGCGGAAATGAAAATTAATGATGTCAGTATATAAAACCACATTTATTTTAGATAAAGCCTATTACCAAGAATGCTATGAAGAATCAGTAGCTAAAATCCCTTTTCATCAAGCTTATTTTAAAGCCGGTATACTATTGTTATTGGGTGGTTGTTTTGTACTTTTTACTGAAATTAATCAATACGCAGCATGGTTTGTGTTTTCATTAGGAGTATTGGAAGCGGTAGCACAATATTATCGTAAACCGTGGTGGGTTATGCGACAAATGCTCAGCCGAGCATCTAAGGCAGAAGTTGAGTTAGTTATTGATGAGATTAGTATTTCCACAACATCATTTTACAGTGAAAAAATAATTAAATGGTCAGAAATTCAAGCATTAAATGAAACTGAGAATGGCTGGATTATTGTTCATCCACAAGGTCGAAGCTATTTATCGAAACAGCATTTAAATGCAGAGGTTCAGCAACAATTAACAAATATGTCACGTCTTAAAACGAGCGAATAATTAATGTAGTTTGAGTGTTTTGAGACTCGCTTTTATACCGAATTTGGTCGCACTAAAACCAAATGAGAATAATTCTCATAAACCTTGACTCATTTCCATTATATGGGTAGTCTTGCAGCATATATTTATCCCTTAAAATACCTACTGAGAAAAGCTATGTTTAAAACATTGTTAACCAAGTTTACGCTACTGACTTGCGCCATTATACCTCTATCGTTTGCGTATGCGGCTGATGAAGTAAATGTCTATTCCTATCGTCAAGCAAATTTGGTTAAACCACTTTTTGATGTTTTTACCAAACAAACAGGCATTAAGGTTAATGTGGTTTTTGCTAAAAATGGGATGGCTGAAAGATTGGCACGAGAAGGGGAGCATAGCCCTGCTGATATTTTGCTTACTACAGATATTAGTCGTTTAGTTGAATTACAAGATAAGCAGTTATTGCAGCCCGTAAAATCAATTGTATTAGAAACCCATGTTCCAGCGCATTTACAATCATCTGATGATACTTGGTTTGCCCTTACTACTCGTGTACGAAATATATACTCGGCTAAACGCCTTGGAAATATATCAATAAACTATGAAGATTTATCTGACCCAAAATGGCAAGGCAGAGTATGTACTCGTAGTGGAAAGCATCCATACACTGTTGCCCTAGTGTCATCAATGATCGCTGAACATGGTGAAGTAAAAACATTAGAATGGTTAAAAGGCTTTAAAGCTAATTTAGCAAGAAAACCTCAAGGTAATGATCGTGGTCAAGTGCAGGCAATCCATCAGAATCTATGTGATCTAAGCTTAGGGAATAGCTACTATTTTGGTAAAATTTTGACAAACCCTGAGCAGAAAGTATGGGCAGATGAGGTTAATATTAATTTTCCTAATCAAGGTAATCGTGGCGCCCATATCAATATATCAGGCGTTGCGATGGCAAAGTATGCTCCAAATCGTGCACATGCTTTAGCGTTAATGGAATTTTTAATTTCTGAAAAAGCCCAGCAATTATATGCAGAAACGAATATGGAATACCCAGTGAGAGAAGGAGTTCCATTATCACAATTAGTGGCTTCTTGGGGAGCTTTTAAAGCGGATAATTTATCGTTAGTGACTATTGCTAAACACCACAAAAATGCAATCAAGCTGATAGATCAGGCTAAATTTGATTTGTGATCTCGCGCGTTAATTACCCTATATGGTCAATCACAAGTTGGCTAATTGCACTGGCGCTTATGGCGCCAGTTGCTGTTATGGTCTTTTCTGGCCTCACTGCAAATAGTGATACCTTAACGCATCTCTGGCAAACTGTTTTACCTCACTATGTAGTAAATACCCTTTTATTAGCGCTTTATGTTGTTGTGCTTGTTATTCTATTTGGTGTGCCAACTGCTGCTATAGTGAGTCTTACTAATTTAAAAACACGAAACGTACTACGTTGGGCACTGTTATTACCATTAGCAATGCCAGCTTATGTTATTGCATATTTATATACTGATCTTTTTGATTATGCAGGTCCAATACAGCGGCAATTACGAGCGCTATTTTCTTGGCAATCACCTAATGATTATTGGTTTTTTGATCTAAGAACCTTAACAGGGGCAGCAGTTATGATTGCTCTAGTATTATTTCCTTATGTTTATATGTTAGTCAGAACAGCATTTGAGCATCAAGATCCACAACTCATAAAAGCAGGAAAGTCTTTAGGCCTTAGCGATAAACAATGTTTCTTGCGTATTAGTTTACCACTTGCTCGGCCTGCGATTGCCGTGTCTGCAAGTTTAGTGTTAATGGAAACATTGGCTGATTTTGCGACGGTTCAATATTTTGCTGTTAATACTCTCACAACGGCAGTTTATGATACGTGGCTAGAGTATGGCGAGCTGTCTACAGCCAATGCTATTGCTAGCTTATTAATGATTATGGTGTTATTAAGTGTTGCAGCTGAGTATCGTGCTAGAGCACATCAACGACATCAATTGAGTGCATCGAAAGAGCCGCTGACTATGATTATTCTTACGCCAATTCAGCAAATTATAGGAAATATATATTGTTGGTTACTGGTCTTGGCAGGTTTTATTTTCCCTTTTGTTTTATTGTTAGATATGACAATTCAATATCTTGATTCAACTGAATTTGAACAGCTAATACAAGCTGGTATGAATAGCTTAAAAGTATCTATTTATGCGGCTACTATTGCTAGTATACTTGCACTGTTTTTGGTTTTATATCGTCGGTTAAGCGGTGTTAAAAGAAGCGAAGTACCCTTGTTATTATCAGGTTACGGCTATGCAATTCCCGGTACAGTATTAGCGATGGCTTTACTTGCTACATTTGGTCCACTAGACCATTGGATAAACGATTTAGCCGTTTGGCTGAATTTATCTAAACCAGGCCTAGTGTTATCAGGTAGTTTATTTGCCGTTATTTTTGCGCTAATTACACGGTTTTCTGCTATTGCTAATGGAACCATAACAAGTGGTATCACCAAAATTCCTCAGTCTTTAGATATTGCACCTGAAAGTCTTGGCGTGGGTAAGTTACACACCGTACTTAAGGTACATTTACCGTTATTAAAATCTTCATTTATTGTGGCTTGGTTATTAGTATTTGTTGAAGCAATGAAAGAGTTACCTGCGGTATTAGTGTTAAGACCTTTTAATTTTGATACGTTAAGTACGCAAGTATACCAAATGATTTCTGATGAAAGGTTAGAACAAGGTGCTATTGGTGCTTTATTCATAGTATTATTCGGCTTACTACCGATTATAGTGCTAAATAAAAAAGAGAAAATACATTGAGCGATATTTTAACTATCAACCAGTTGTCTGTTTCGTTACAAAAAAATACGATACTTGCTGATATTAACTTGTCATTAACCTCTGGTGAGATTCTTGGTTTAGTTGGGCCAAGCGGTTGTGGTAAAACAACCTTACTTAATACTATAGCCGGTTTTAACCAGCTTAATTCGGGGTCAATTATTATTGACAAACTTTGTATCAATAATACTAATCCCGTACCTGCTGAGAAACGTAATGTCGGCGTTATTTTTCAAGATTATGCGTTATTCCCTCATTTAACTGTTTGGCAAAATATTGCTTTTGGTCTAAGTAAAGAAACCAAAGAAGAGCAAAAACTTCGCATTGAAAAGCTATTAATATTATTGGGCTTAATGCCTCAGGCACAAAAATTTCCGCATCAGTTATCAGGAGGACAACAACAACGTGTTGCAATAGCGCGCTCTTTAGCCGTAAGACCAAAAATTCTACTGCTTGATGAACCTTTTTCAAATATAGATGCTAGGCTACGAAACGGCTTAATGATAGAACTGAGACACTTACTTAAATCACTCAACATTAGTGCTATCTTTGTTACGCATAACAAAGATGAAGTATTTTCTTTTGCCGATAAAATTGCCTTAATGCATCATGGGAAAATTATTCAAGCTGGCACACCACGCGAAGTGTTTGATCATCCAAATTGTTGGCAAGTAGCTGACTTTTTACAAATAGGAAGTTGGTTACCAGTTAACGTACGTGAAAAACAAGTATCCACTGTATTAGGTGATTTTACCGTGGAAGACTTAATATTAAACAATGGCGAGCATTTTGTATTACTAGTAAAACCACAATACATTTCGCTTATTCCTGGAAATGCCAACAGCGTAGTTAAACATATCTCCTTTACTGAGCATGGATATCATTATCTCTTATCAAGCATTGACTCATCGGATCCACTAGCCTTTGAAGACTTAAGCTTTTATAGCCAATCATTGCTGTCGCTTGAACAAGAGGTGCGATTACAGTTAATCCCACACTCCTATCAACTATTTGCACATCAAACACACAGTTTTAGTACTTAGTCTCTTTTTTTATTCAATATTAAGTAAATATTTGGGTGAGAAAACCACAAAATCCCACAATTTCATAAACTTCCTTATAAGCCTTAATTTTAGTAGTGATCATGGTATTGAAATTAGTGAAACATTGCTTGACATAACTTCCCTTTACTCACTAAACTGTATCAATGTGGAGAAAAGTGGGAAATTGTGGATCTTCGTGATTCAATAATAAAAAATAAGGTTTATGTTTAGAGGCACCAGCGCAATTACGCTCGATACAAAAAATAGAATAACGATACCAACAAGGTATCGCGAAGAGCTATTTGCTGATTGCCAAGGAAAAATGGTGTGCACTGTTGACATTCAACACCCTTGTTTACTCCTTTATCCTCTTCCTGAGTGGGAAGAAATTGAATTAAAACTTTGTGGGTTGTCCAGTATGAATCCACAAGAGCGAATACTGCAACAAGTATTACTTGGCAATGCCTCAGACTGTGAAATTGATAAGAGTGGCCGCTTATTAATCAATGGACCGTTGAGACAGCATGCCAGTTTAGAAAAAAATATAATGCTAGTAGGGCAATTGAAAAAGTTTGAAATCTGGAGTGAAAACGCATGGCAAGGGCAAATGCAACAAGGCATTGCTAAAATCCAGTCAGGCGAAATAGAACTTACAGAACGATTACTTGATTTGTCTTTATAACAAACAAAATTTATATAAAACGGCGTTTATTAAAATGCAAAAAGATAAGTCCCACATTTCGGTGTTGCTTGACGAAGCAATTGCTGGACTCGCTATCAAACCAGACGGTATTTATATCGACTGTACTTTTGGTCGCGGCGGCCACTCGGGACTTATTCTCTCTCAACTCTCTGAACATGGAAAACTTATTGCTATAGACAGGGATCCAAGTGCCATAAAAGCAGCTGAAAAATTTGCTGATGATGCACGATTTACAATTGAACACCAAGGTTTTGCCGATTTAGATACCATAGCTGAAAAATTAGGCTTACAAGGAAAAGTTGATGGGGTATTAATGGATTTAGGCGTTTCGTCTCCTCAACTTGATGAAGCTGAACGTGGTTTTAGTTTTATGAATGATGGTCCGCTTGATATGCGTATGGATACCACGAAAGGTCAAACGGCAGCACAGTGGCTAGCAACTGCTGATGTTGAAGACATTAGTTGGGTATTAAGAACTTTTGGTGAAGAAAAACATGCATGGCGTATTGCTAATGCCATTGTCGATACTCGAGAAGAATTTCCTTTAACGCGTACTGGCGAGCTTGCTGCACTTATTAAAAAAACAGCGCCACAAAGAGAAATAAAGAAACACCCAGCTACACGCTCTTTTCAAGCAATTCGAATTTATATCAATAGTGAGTTAGAACAAATAGAAAATGCCCTTGTTGCATCATTAAATGTACTTAAAGCAAGTGGTCGTCTTGTGGTTATAAGTTTTCATTCGCTGGAAGATCGTATGGTTAAACAGTTTATGAAAAAGCACTCCCAAGGTAAGCAAGTACCGAGAGGAATGCCAATTAGCGAAGCTGAATTAAATAAAGGTAAAAAATTAAACCTAATTGGGCGAAAGCTTAAACCTTCTCAACAAGAAGTTGAAGAAAATGTGCGTTCTCGTAGTTCTGTTATGCGAGTTGCAGAAAGGTTGGCTGACTAACTAATGGCGGCAAAAAAGGTCGTGCTAGCGTTTGATATCTGGCAGGACATTCAACGTCACTTTTTAGTTTATATATTATTGCTGATGGTTGTAGCTTCAGCATTTTCAGTGATTTATTTAACGCATTTAAATCGTCAAACGACGATAGAACTAGAAAATTTATTAACCGATCGTGATGAGTTAGATGTGGAATGGCGAAACTTATTATTAGAACAGAACAGTTTAGCAGAGCATAGCACGATTGAAAGTAAGGCAAAAAAACGACTACAGATGAAACGCCCAAACGTCGACTCTGAAGTTATCATTAAAATTAACTGAGAACTAACGTGAGTACAAAAGCAGTAAATTACAAACCAAAAACAGTAGCATGGCGTTTTTACGTTGTGCTTTCTGTCGTGGTGTTAATTTATGTTAGTTTGGCAGCTCGTTCGGCTTATATTCAAGTGATTGAGCCTGATATGCTTAAGCATCAGGGTGATTTACGTTCATTAAGAACATCAGAAAATGAAGTGCATAGAGGTGCCATTGTTGATCGTAATGGTGATGAACTTGCTGTGAGCGTCCCCGTACAAACGGTTTGGGCGGATCCAAAAACCATTATTGAAAAAAATGGTTTAGCTATGGTTGAACATTGGCAAGCATTGGCTGATGTATTAGATCAAAATGTTATTGATTTAAAAAACCGAATTACTAAAAATCCACGCCGTCGGTTTGTCTATGTAGAGCGTCAATTATCTCCTGCGATGGCTAATTATATAAAACAACTTAAAATACCTGGTATTTATCTTCGTAAGGAGTCGAAACGTTTTTATCCTACGGGGGAAATCAGTGCACACGTTGTAGGTTTTACAGACATCGATGATAAAGGCATAGAAGGCATTGAAAATGTTTACGATAAACTCCTTACAGGAGAAAGTGGTAAGAAGCGTTATCGAAAAGATGCTAAGGGTAATACTATTGAGGTGATTGAAGATATTGAGTCAACACCACCCAAAGATCTTATTCTTAGTATCGACCAGCGTATACAAGCACTTGCATACAAGGAATTAAAAGGCGCAGTACGTGCATTTAAGGCAACTTCAGGTTCGGTAATTGTGACTAATGTCCACACGGGTGAAGTATTAGCATTAGTTAACAGCCCTTCTTATAACCCTAATAACCGTACTGGTGTCGCTGTACATCGCTTACGTAACAGAGCAATCACGGATTTCTATGAGCCTGGTTCTACGCTGAAACCGTTGACCGTTATGTCTGCTTTAGAGTTCGGTGAAATTAAAGCAAACAGCATTATTGACACTAGCCCCGGCTGGATGCGATTAGGTGGCCGACGCGTTAGTGATCCTATCAATCGTGGAAAAATGTCGCCTGCAGATATTTTAGTTAATAGCTCAAATATGGGGACATCAAAATTAGCCTTGTCATTGCCTAAAGATTTTTTTCTTAATAAATTTTTTGAAGCAGGGTTTGGAGAACAAACGGGACTTGAGTTAGTGGGTGAAAGTAGTGGCATTATGCATCAACGTGAGCGTTGGTCAGAATTTGAACTTGCAGCGTTGTCCTACGGTATGGGGGTGGCTGCAACACCGTTACAACTCGCCCGTTTTTATTCAACACTGGCAAATGGTGGTGTGAAAAAAACACTAACAATATTGAAAAAAGATAATAATTCAAATGAGCTCGATAATAGCAATTATTTTGAAGAAAGTGAGCGTGTATTTTCAAATAGCAATAGCATGGCTGTAGTAAAAATGCTGGAAACCGTCGTAAATGAGCATGTGTCAAAAGCAAAAGTTGATGGTTATCGTGTCGGTGGAAAAACAGGTACAGCATTCAAAGCGTTAGCTGGTGGTTACGGTAATGATTATGTAGGCATGTTTGCAGGAATGGCACCTATTTCACATCCTGAAATAGTGGTTGTCGTTGTGATCAATGAACCTGGCGGCGATTTATATCATGGTGGCGAAGTTGCAGCTCCTGTATTCTCTCGCGTAATGAAAGGTGCGCTACGGTTACTGAATATTGCACCTGATGCTAATAGTGAAACTGTTGTATTAGCAAGTAAGGGGGAACGAACAAATGCCTAGCGTTCACCCGATAAATACAGCATTGATGCAGTTTGATATTAAGCTTGATAGCAACATAGTACTTGATACAAAAAGTCAGATAGTTAATGACAGTCGTCATACACAGGCAGGTGATGTTTTCTGTGCTGTAATAGGGTCTCAAAGTGATGGACGTCAATTTATTTCTCAGGCTTTAACTCATAACGTCGCCTTAATTATTGCTGAGTGTGAAAGCGAAGCTGAGCATGGTTTATTTGAACCTTTGATTACAGCTAATGGTACGTCCATTTTAAAAATTAATTTTTATCAGTTCAATGAGCATTTATTTAACTTTGCTAGCCAATTTTACAATAACCCACAAAATAAATTGCAGCTTATTGGTATTACTGGCACTAACGGTAAAACCAGTATTAGTCAACTTACTGCAAAATTATTAACTTCAGTTAATAAGTTATGTGCTGTTATTGGAACCAATGGTGCTGGCGTGGTCGATTCATTAACTGAAATTGAAAATACCACGCCAGGTGCAACAGAACTTATGGCTTGGTTACATAAATTTTCAGAACAACAAGTTAGCCATGTCGCTATGGAAGTATCATCTCACGCCTTGGCACAAAAACGTGTTAAAGCAGAACTATTTAATATTTCAGTGTTCTCTAACTTATCACGAGATCACCTTGATTATCATGGAACGATGGAAAATTATGCTAAGACTAAGTATCAAATATTTAGTCTTCAAGCGGATCAAATAGCCATTATTAATGGAGATGATCAACAAGCAAAAAACTGGTTAAACAACTGGCCAACTGTGCAACCTGTCATTATTTATGGTCGTAGCGAGGTCATTTCACAATATCAAGCATATGTACAAGCATGTGATATTAGTCATAGTAAACAAGGCGCTCATTTCACCTTAAAAACACACCTTGGTGATATAGCCATCAATAGCCCGCTATTGGGTGATTTTAATATTGATAATTTGCTTGCCGCTATTGCAGTACTATTGGCTAACTCAATCTCTTTAAAGGATATCTCTGCTGCTGTTTCAACATTAATGCCGATTACTGGTCGTATGGAAGCTTATTATCAAGACAATTTTCCAACAACGGTTGTTGATTATGCACATACACCAGATGCTTTAAAAAATGCATTACAAGCATGCCGACAACATTGCCAAGGACAGTTATGGGTAGTCTTTGGATGTGGTGGTGATCGTGATAAAGGCAAGCGTCCATTAATGGGAGAGATTGCTCAACATTGGGCTGATCACGTTGTTATTACCAATGATAACCCACGTACTGAAATGCCAAAAAATATAGTGAAAGATATATTAGCAGGTTGCGATAAAACGGATTTTATAACGGTTGAATTGGAACGCCAACAAGCGGTTAAACAGACTATCCAGTTAGCAAAACCAGATGATGTAGTCTTACTTGCTGGAAAAGGCCATGAGAATTATATCGTAATGGGTAAAGAAAAAGTCGCTTACGATGAAAGAGCAATAGTGAAACAAATTTATATGAGCGAGACAGTATTATGATCACATTACGATTATCTGAAATCGCGCAAGCATTAGACGGTCAACTCATAGGTGAAGATATCACCGTTGAACAAGTAAATACAGATAGCAGATCATTAGTTGCCAATGAATTGTTTTTAGCATTAAAAGGTGCGAATTTTGATGGCCATCGTTTTATTGACCAAGTTATTGACAAAGGTTGTAGTGCATTGATTGTTGATCATCAGTGCGATGTTATTGTTCCCCAAATTATTGTTGCTGACACACATAAAGCTTTAGGAAAATTTGGGGCTTTTGTCAGAGAAAAGGTATCTCCAAAGGTTGTAGGTATCACTGGCAGTAGTGGGAAAACTACCGTTAAGGAAATGGTTGCTGCAATATTATCCCGCTTAGGCAATGTGTTAGCTACGCAAGGTAATTTTAACAATGAAATTGGTGTGCCATTAACATTATTACGTTTAGAAAAAACACATGATTATGCAGTAGTTGAGTTAGGCGCAAATCATATGGGGGAAATCGCCTACACTTCAGGACTTGTTCAACCGGATGTAGCCATTATTAATAATATAGCGGCCGCACATTTGGAAGGTTTTGGAGATTTATGTGGGGTTGCCCGAGCAAAAGGTGAAATATTTGAAGGCCTGAAATCAGGCGGAGTGGCCATTTATAACAAAGATTGTAGTCTAGCAAGTAAATGGCAATGGCGTTTGGTTGATAAAAAAGTACGTGGTTTTTCGTGTAAAAATGAATCTGATTGCTTTAGCTCAGATGTGATTTTAAATGAAGATGGTTGTGCCACCTTTAAATTAAATACCTACATTGGTAATACTTATATTGAATTGACCGTGCCAGGTAAACACAATGTATGCAATGCTGTAGCTGCGGCCGCTATTGCTATAGAGTTTGGCGCAACTTTAGACGACCTACGCCTTGGTTTAGCTGAAATGGCGCCTGTTAAGGGGCGTTTAAACCTTCATCAACTATCAAATAATATTAAGTTAATTGATGATACTTACAACGCAAATGTTGAATCAATTAAAGCGGCAACTGAATTGTTGGCAAGTTACCCTGGACGCCGCATATTAATTATTGGTGATATGGGGGAGTTAGGTGCAGACGCACGTAGTTATCACCAAGAAGTAGGTGAGCATGCCGCGGCATGTAAAATTGATGATTTACTTACATTAGGTGTCTTAAGTCAAAGTACCTCAGATGCATACAATAATAAAACAGGGAAAGACTCGAGTCATTTTAGTGAGCGTTCGGCATTAATTACACGCTTAAAAGCACTCCTAACAGATGAAGAACAACAAATATCTATTCTAGTTAAAGGCTCACGTAGTGCCCGCATGGAATACGTAGTTCAAGATATAATTCAATGGTGTGAAAGCCAAGTAACAGAGGAGCAAGTCTAATGTTACTTTGGTTAGGCGAATATTTAACGCAATATTATAGTTTTTTTAATGTATTTTCTTATTTAACATTTCGAGCCATTGTGTCGACATTAACGGCATTGGGCATTGCTTTATTTTTTGGACCAAAGTTAATTCGTGCGTTACAAAGAATGCAAATAGGTCAAACAGTACGGGATGATGGCCCGGAAAGTCACTTATCTAAATCTGGTACACCCACAATGGGCGGATTATTAATATTAGCCGCCATTATCATTAGTGTATTGCTTTGGGCAGATTTAACCAATCGCTATGTGTGGGCGGTACTTTTTGTCGTATCGAGCTTCGGTATTATAGGGTTTGTAGATGATTATCGAAAAGTTATTCGTAAAGATTCAAATGGGTTAATTGCACGTTGGAAGTATTTTTGGCAAACCATTATTGGTTTGGGCGTTGCATTTTTCTTGTATGTAAGTGCTCAATCACCTCAAGAAACGGCTCTAATTGTGCCTTTTGTTAAAGAGGTAATGCCACAATTAGGCGTACTTTATATTTTATTAGCTTACTTCGTCATTGTCGGTACAAGTAACGCAGTTAATTTAACAGATGGTTTAGATGGTTTAGCGATTGTTCCTACAATTATGGTCGCTGGAGCTTTTGCGGTATTTGCTTATGTAACAGGCAATGTCAATTTTTCAGGTTATCTAAATATTCCTTATATTGCATTAACAAGTGAACTTGTTGTGGTGTGTACCGCGATTGTTGGAGCTGGATTAGGCTTTCTTTGGTTCAATACTTATCCAGCACAAGTATTTATGGGGGATGTTGGCTCGTTAGCGCTAGGCGCTTCTTTAGGAGTTATTGCGGTATTAGTTCGTCAGGAGTTAGTGCTGTTTATTATGGGAGGTGTATTCGTTATGGAAACCGTCTCCGTTATTCTGCAAGTAGGCTCTTATAAATTACGTGGACAACGTATCTTTAGAATGGCACCAATACACCATCATTATGAATTAAAAGGTTGGCCAGAGCCGCGAGTAATTGTGCGCTTTTGGATTATTTCATTAGTTTTAGTATTAATAGGATTAGCAACGCTTAAATTGCGTTAATAAACATGATGACAAGGCTTGAGCAAGTAATTGCAACGTTAAATAACAAGAACATTATTGTGTTAGGTGCAGGCCTAACCGGTATGTCTTGCCTGCGTTTTTTACACACGCATGGGCTTACCTGTGCCGTGATTGATAGCCGAAATGATATTTTAGATACACTTGAATTCAATAATGATTATCCACAGTGTCAGTTATACCAAGGTGATTGGTATTTTGATCTGATTAAACAAGCAGATGTCATTTTACTTAGTCCAGGAATCGATATTGAAGCACAGGGTATTGCTAAAAATATTAATAAAGATTGCCAAGTCATAGGTGATATTGAATTATTTTGTCAGATAAACACCAAACCAGTTGTTGCTGTCACTGGTTCAAATGGTAAATCTACCGTGGTGTCATTATTGGCACATGTGGGTAAAGCATTAGGTAAAAATATTGGTTTAGGTGGTAATATTGGAGTGCCGGTTTTAAACCAATTAGCGAGCGATGTTGAATGCTTTGTTTTAGAGTTATCGAGTTTTCAGTTGGAGCGTGTATCAAGCCTAACAGCAAAAGGTGCATGTGTACTTAATGTCAGTGATGATCACCTTGATAGACATAAAACCCTTGAAAATTATGCCGAAATAAAATCGCGTATTTATAATCATTGTGAAACAGCAGTATTTAATCGACAAGATAGCTTAACGCAAGTACCCAGCCAATATTATGTGAATAAACAAGTCAGCTTTGGAATAGATACCGCTACAGCCAAGGACTTTGGCTTACAAACGGTTAATGGCGAATATCACCTAATGCAAGGTGAGCAGGTTTTAATACCGTTAGCTAAATTACCATTAGCGGGCTTACATAATGCAGTGAATTATCTGGCTGTTTTAGCGTTGGGGCAAAGCTTATCTTGGTCAATTACAGAAATGTTACCTCATTTAGTTAGCTTCACTGGGCTGGCACATAGATGTCAACGTATAGAAACTAATGATGGTATTCATTGGATTAACGATTCAAAAGCGACCAATGTTGGTGCAACTGTTGCCGCTATTACCGGTTTAGCGCCAACGCTTATGGGGAAAAAGTTTATTTTGATAGCAGGAGGAGAAGGCAAAGGCGCAGACTTCTCACCACTTAAAGCTTTATTTCAACAGCACATTTCAACTTTATTTGTATTAGGTAAAGACGGTGACAAAATCGCTGAACTTAGTGATGAATCACAGCGTGTTGACTCATTAGAAAGTGCCGTAGAAAAAGCAAAACTAATCGCATCTAAGGGTGATATCGTTTTACTGTCTCCTGCATGTGCAAGTTTAGATATGTTCCGCAATTATGAAGAACGTGGCCAAGTATTTGTTAATGCTATTCATAATAATATGCAGGAGGCTAGCTAATGATCAGTGTTGCTAGCAACTTTACATGGCCAACGCTTAAATTATCTCAATGGATAAGTCCTAGCCATCACTCAGTATCCACCTTTGATCGTACTTATATTGTTTTGGCAATATGTATGTACATGATGGGGTTGGTAATGGTTGCTAGCTCATCAATGCCAATAGCAGAGCGTTTATTTGATAACCCATTTCATTTTGTTGTTCGTCATTTAATTTATATTTGTTTAAGTATTATTATTGCCGCTTTAACTTTACAAATACCTATGGCTTTTTGGCATAAACATAGCTTTAAGTTGTTATTCTTAGCTATGTTGCTGTTGTTAATTGTTTTATTAATCGGTCGAACGGTTAATGGTTCCACTCGCTGGATTGTGATTGGTCCTATTACTATACAAGCGGCTGAGCCTGCCAAATTGTTTTTATTTTGTTATTTATCCGCATACATGGTTAGACGTCGCGATGAAGTCATGGAAAATGTAAAAGGTTTTATTAAACCTCTTATTGTTTTTGGTGTTTTAGCTGGCTTGCTGTTATTACAGCCTGATTTAGGCACTGTTATTGTAATGTTCGTTACGACTTTTGGTTTATTGTTTTTAGCTGGTGCAAAACTTTGGCAATTTATTAGTGTTGCCGCAGTAGGGCTTACAGCTATTTCAGCGTTGGCATATTTCTCACCTTATCGTTGGGCTCGTGTGACTAGCTTTTTAGATCCATGGAAAGATCCTTTTGGTACTGGCTATCAGTTAACGCAATCTCTAATGGCTTATGGCCGAGGTGAATTTTTAGGCCAAGGTTTAGGTAATAGTATTCAAAAATTAGAATACTTACCCGAAGCTCATACTGACTTTGTAATGGCGGTAGTTGCTGAGGAATTAGGTTTTGCAGGAATTATTTTAGTATTAGTGTTAAGTATGACGTTGGTGATTAAAGCCTTATTATTGGGTAGGAAAGCCATCAATAAAGAAAAATATTTTGAAGGATTTTTTGCCTATTCAATTGCTATTTGGATCAGCTTTCAAGCGGCAGTTAACGTAGGAGCTAGCGCAGGTATTGTTCCTACAAAAGGCTTAACAATGCCATTAATAAGCTACGGTGGTAGTTCGATGATCATTATGACCTTAGCGGTTGTTGTACTCATTAGAATTGATCATGAAATACGTTTGCAAAGTATTCAGGCAACTTCTAGCCATAGTAAAAATAAAAGAAAAAAGGTAGGCGTCAATGAATAATGTAAAAGCGCCAACCTTGTTAGTGATGGCCGGTGGCACAGGTGGTCATATTTTTCCGGGTATTGCGGTTGCTCAATATTTACAACAACAAGGTTGGAATATTCATTGGTTAGGCACAGCAAAGCGTATGGAAGCGACATTAGTACCAGAGCATGGTTTTGATATTTCATTTATCAATATTGCCGGTTTACGCAATAAGAATTGGAAAGAATGGATAAAAACGCCTTTTAAATTAATGCAATCAGTTATTCAGTCGATGCGTATTATCCGTCAAGTTCAACCTGATGTTGTACTAGGAATGGGGGGCTATGCAAGCGCTCCAGGTGGTTTTGCTGCGTGGTTATTGGGTAAACCTTTAGTGTTGCATGAACAGAATGCTGTTGCTGGTTTAAGTAATCGCTTTTTATCGTTTTTAGCAAATAAAGTATTGAGTGCTTTTCCTGGTGCTTTTAAAGATAGTGCTAAATTTCAAGTGGTAGGCAACCCACTACGAAGTGAAATTATTGCCATTGAAAATGTGATACCAGCAGAACCGAGTACCAGCAAGAAAGTATTGGTTGTAGGCGGAAGTTTAGGAGCACAAATATTAAATACTGTTGTCCCGCAGACGGTCAACCAGATAAAAATTCAACATTTAAATGTGTGGCATCAAACAGGTAAAGGTAATCAAGCAAGTGTTTTAGCCAGCTACCAGCAATATGGTTTAGAAGATAATCAAATAAAAGTTACAGAGTTTATTGAAGACATGGCTGAGGCGTATCGTTGGGCAGATGTTGTTATTTGTCGTTCAGGTGCATTAACCGTATCTGAATTAGCTATGGCAGCGAAACCGGCTATTTTTATTCCTCTGCCACATGCAGTTGATGACCATCAAACTAAAAATGCGACTTATTTAGTGGCAAAAGGCGCGGCTAAGTTGATCCCTCAAGCCGATTTTAATGGCACAAGTTTAGCGCAAATGCTTAATAGTTTGTTTATCTCAGACAAGGTATTGCAGTCAATGTCAAAAGCAGCGCACAACGCAGCTCATGCTGACGCAACCATCAAAGTAGCACAAGCGTGCGCAGAATTAGTACAACGAAGAGTAAGTTAATGAGCAATATAAACCGAAATATGCAACCGATGAAAACACCTGAAATGCGTCGTATATCGACCATACATTTCGTGGGAATTGGTGGCGCAGGAATGGGAGGAATTGCTGAAGTATTGCTTAATGAAGGTTATACGATCACCGGTTCTGATATCGGTGAAAATGCGGTAGTAAAACGTTTACGGTCGTTAGGAGCTAAAATTACACTAGGGCATCATCAAGATAATATTGAGGGTGCAAGTGTTATCGTTGTTTCAACTGCTATAGATAAGAGTAATCCTGAAATAGCTTACGCCGCAGAATTGAGAATACCAGTAGTTAGACGCGCTGAAATGTTAGCAGAATTAATGCGTTTTCGTCACGGTGTCGCCATTGCTGGTACACATGGAAAAACTACCACAACAAGTCTAATCGCGAGTGTATTTGCTGAGGGGCAATTAGACCCTACTTTTGTTATTGGTGGTTTATTAAATAGTGCAGGAACGAATGCTCGTTTAGGAACAAGTCGTTATTTAATTGCAGAAGCTGATGAAAGTGATGCATCGTTTTTACATCTACATCCTATGGTTGCCGTAATCACCAATATTGATGAAGATCATATGGAAACTTATCAAGGTGATTTTGAAAAGCTTAAAGATACCTATATTGACTTTCTCCATAACTTACCTTTTTACGGTTTAGCGGTTGTATGTATTGATAATCCAGTGGTGCGTGAAATACTACCTCGTATCGCTCGTCAAGTGATTACTTATGGTTTTTCAGAAGATGCTGACGTGATGGCGACACATTATTATCAAGATGGTGGTATGAGCTATTTCACCGTAAGTAGAGAGGGACATCCAACCTTAGAGCTAAGTGTTAATTTACCAGGACAACATAATGTATTAAATGCATTAGCCAGTATAGCTGTGGCAACAGATGAAAATATAAGCGATGAAAGCATTGTCAATGCGTTAGGAAAATTTGCCGGTATTGGACGTCGTTTTGAACAGCTTGCTAACTTATCAACTGAAAAAGGAGAAATGGTTTTAGTTGACGATTATGGTCATCACCCTAGAGAAGTTCAAGCGACTATCAAGGCGATGCGAAATGGATGGCCTGAAAAACGCTTAGTAATGATATTTCAACCTCATCGTTATTCTCGAACGCGTGACTTATATGAAGATTTTGTTGAAGTGTTATCTGAGGTTGACTGCTTATTATTACTTGATGTTTATAGTGCAGGTGAAACCCCAGTAGCAGGGGCTGATAGTAAAAGCTTAGCACGTAGTATTAGACAGCGTGGGCAACTTGAACCTATTTATGTCAGTGACCCAAACAAACTTGCTGAGTTACTTCATGCCCAATTGCAAGATGGCGATATGGTGATCACTCAGGGCGCGGGTAATATTGGTGCAATCTCTCGTGCGTTAATTGAACACCCCTTATTAGTGAATGCTTCTCCAGTTGATAAGAAGGAGAACTCGCATGACTAATGTGTTTAATGAAAAAATTGCGGTGCTTTATGGAGGTAATTCTGCGGAGCGTGAAGTGTCATTAAGATCGGGTGCAGCTGTCGCTAAGGCATTAGAACAAGCGGGTTTTAAAGTTGAATTAATCGACACCAAAGACTATTGCTTAAGTGATTTATCACAACAAAGTATTGATCGCGTATTTATTGCTTTACATGGTAGAGGTGGTGAAGATGGTTGTGTTCAAGGGGCATTAGAGTATATGCAAATACCTTATACCGGCTCTTCAGTATTAGGTTCTGCATTATCAATGGATAAAATACGGTCAAAACAAATTTGGCAAGCATTGAAGTTGCCTACAGCCGGATTTGAAATTGTGAGTCGCAATAATTATCAATCTTCAAAAGCTAAAGGTGTGCTGGCACGTTTAGGTGGTGTTGTTATGGTAAAACCTGCCAATGAAGGCTCAAGTATTGGCATGGCAAAAGCTGATAGTGAAGAACTACTAGATAGCGCATTAAATGCCGCTTTTGAATTTGACAACGAAATTTTAGTTGAGTCTTGGATTGATGGGCCTGAGTACACTGTCAGCATTTTAGGCGAGCAAGCATTACCCGCTATTCGTATGGAAACTCCTAATGAATTTTATGATTATCAAGCGAAGTATCAATCAACTACAACGCAATATCATTGCCCTAGTGGCCTATCAGCTGATGAAGAAAATGAATTACAGTCACTCGCCTTAGCTGCCTTTAAAGCAACAGGTGCAAGTGGCTGGGGAAGAGTTGATGTCATGCGGACTTTAGAAGGGCAATGGCAATTATTAGAAGTGAACACAGTACCAGGAATGACAGAAACTTCATTAGTACCCAAAGCGGCTAAAGTATTTGGATTAAATTTTGTTGAATTAGTTACTCGTATTGTTGAGCTGAGTAAAGAAACATATAAAAAGCCCAATAACGAACTAAGTGAAGAGGATGCTCTTTAACTATGGCTAAACAACCACAAGCTTCAGTAACTGAAGTACAAAAAACACAACTGCACTGGTCGTTTTGGCTAGGGGTTGTTTTTTTTGTGGTGGTTATCGTGTCGTTACTATCTTTTTCATGGTTGGTTACTGAGCGTTTATCGGCTGATGAATCAGCGCCAGTGACTTCTGTCAGTATTAGCGGTGAAATGTCGTATACGGTGACAAAAGATATTGAAAAAGCGATAGAGAATATTAATTTAGGTAATTTTTTTAAGGTAGATGTTAATCAGGTTCAGCAACAAGTAACAGCATTACCTTGGGTGTATTCCGTTTCAGTAAGAAAGAAATGGCCTAATGAGTTGAAAATTTATGTGGTTGATCAAACGCCAATTGCATTATGGAATGGTGACTTTTTAATTAATCAGTATGGGCATGCATTCCAAGCCGATATTAGTAGATTAAAAGTGAACCTGCCAGCATTTTTTGGACCTGAAGGTAGTGAATTAATTGCATTAGATAATTTTAATAATTTAAATCAGCTGCTTGATTTTAGTGACTTAAGTATTGACGAGTTGGTGTTATCAGAGCGCTATTCTTGGCAATTAACTTTAAATGATGGCGTGATGCTGAATTTAGGTAGAGAGAAGCGTAATGAGCGTATACAACGTTTTATCGATGTATATCCGCAGATAAAAGCGCAGAGCAAAGAAAATAAGCAAGTTGATTATGTCGACTTACGTTATGACACAGGTTTAGCGGTTGGCTGGAAACCTTTTTTAGCAAATACAACAGAAGATAAAAGAGCTTAACATTAATGGCAAAAGCTAATGAAAGAAACCTTATTGTAGGTTTAGATATCGGCACATCGAAGATCTCAGTAGCAGTGGGTGAAATTACTGCTGATAACAAGCTGAGCATTGTTGGCGTTGGTAACCAACCGGCAAGAGGCATGGATAAAGGTGGTGTTAACGACTTGAATTTAGTTATTCAGTCTATACAGCGTGCAATTAATGAAGCTGAACTTATGGCAGATTGTCATATAACGTCAGTTTATTTAGGTATCTCAGGTAAACATATTAGTTGTCAGAATGAAAATGGCATGGTGCCAATTAATGACAAAGAAGTAGTACAAGAAGATGTTGATAACGTCATTCATACTGCTCGTTCTGTGCCTATTTCAGCCGAACGAAGAATGCTACACGTTTTACCACAAGAATTTAGTATTGATTGCCAAGATGGTATTAAAAGTCCAATTGGTATGTCTGGCGTTCGTATGGAAGCCAAAGTACATATTGTTACCTGTGCAAATGATATGGCAAAAAATATTGTTAAATGTGTTGAGCGATGCGATTTAAAAGCCGATCAACTTATTTTTTCAGCATTAGCTTCCAGTTATGCGGTAGTGACAGAAGATGAAAAAGAATTAGGCATCTGTGTGATTGATATCGGTGCAGGCACTATGGATATATCGGTATTTACTGGCGGTGCATTAAGGCATACAGCAGTGATCCCTGTTGCAGGTAATCAGGTGACTAGTGATATCGCGAAAATATTTAGAACACCATTAAGTCATGCTGAAGACATTAAAGTGAAATATGCCTGTGCTTTACGTCAAATGGTGAGTATGGAAGAAAATATTGAAGTGCCAAGTGTTGGCGGACGACCAGCACGTTCTATGTCACGTCACACATTAGCTGAGGTAGTAGAGCCTAGATATCATGAGTTATTTGAATTAATTCAAGAAGAATTACGCGAAAGTGGTTTAGAAGATCAAATAGCGGCAGGCTATGTGTTAACTGGCGGTACAGCAAAAATGGAAGGGGTCGTTGAGTTTGCTGAAGAAGTTTTTCAAATGCCAGTAAGAGTTGCTCAGCCAAAAGATGTATGTGGATTAAAAGAGTATGTTAATGATCCTGCATACGCAACGGTAGTAGGGTTATTGCACTACGGTATGCAAGCTTCAGAATCACAGGTAAAAGAAACTAAAGCAAGTGATGGTGTTGCGAGTATCGGCGCCCGAGTCTTAGCTTGGTTTAAAGGCGAGTTTTAATTTGACTTTGCGAGTAATCACAAAGTTTTTTAAGTGTAAAAGTAGTTTTGGTGGAACAAAACATAAAAATCGGAGAGAGAAAAATGTTTGAACTAATGGAAGATCACAATCAAGAAGCGGTAATTAAAGTAATTGGTGTTGGCGGTGGCGGCGGAAATGCTGTTGAACATATGGTGCTACAAACCATTGAAGGTGTTGAATTTATAACAGCCAATACCGACTCACAAGCATTACGCAATTCATCTGCTAATGTTACGTTACAATTAGGAAGCGATGTTACTAAAGGTTTAGGGGCTGGTGCGAATCCTGAAATTGGACGTCGTAGTGCCGAAGAAGATCGCGAAACCATTAAAGAAGCACTTGAAGGTGCTGATATGGTATTTATTGCTGCCGGAATGGGTGGTGGCACAGGTACAGGTGCTGCACCTGTTGTGGCTGAAATTGCCAAGGAAATGGGAATATTAACTGTTGCTGTTGTAACGAAGCCTTTCCCATTTGAAGGTAAAAAACGCATGAATTATGCAGATCAAGGTATTGAATTTTTATCAAAAAATGTTGATTCACTCATTACTATTCCAAATGAAAAATTATTAAAAGTATTAGGCCCTGGCACGAGCTTGTTAGATGCATTTAAAGCCGCTAACAATGTTTTATTAGGGGCAGTACAAGGAATTGCGGAACTTATTACTCGTCCTGGACTCATAAATGTTGACTTTGCTGACGTTCGTACCGTTATGTCTGAAATGGGAACTGCAATGATGGGGTCTGGTATTTCATCAGGTGAAGATCGTGCTGAAGAAGCTGCTGAAGCCGCTATTTCAAGTCCATTACTTGAAGATGTTGATTTAGCTGGTGCTCGTGGGATTTTAGTTAATATCACTGCAGGCATGGATATTAGTATTGATGAATTTGAGAAAGTAGGTAATGCCGTTAAAGCTTTTGCGTCTGAAAATGCAACCGTAGTTGTAGGAGCGGTAATCGACCCAGAAATGACAGAAGACTTGCGAGTAACTGTGGTAGCAACGGGTATCGGTGCTGAACGTAAACCAGATATTACGTTGGTAAATCCAACACCTACAGCAGAGCCTATTGCGGTTGGACAGGAGTTTATTTCTTCACCGCAAGCAGAGCCGATGACAGCAACTATGCCAGAAGCAAATGCACAAGTACAAAAAGTACAAGCAGCGGACTTAGATAATTATTTAGATATTCCAGCATTTTTACGTAAACAAGCTGATTAATTATCAATAAAGTTATTTGGAATTAAGAATATTGCGATGAGCAATATGACTGAGGTTTTGATTTTATAAAGCTTTTTTGCTATATTATGCGCCCGCTGAATTCAGTTGGTGGATGTAAAGTAACTATAAGGCTTATTAAGGCTAATTATGATTAAACAACGTACAATTAAAGAAAGCGTTTCCGCTATCGGTGTAGGTTTACACAAAGGTGAAAAGGTGCAGCTTACTCTCCGTCCTGCGCCTGCAAATACGGGTATCGTATTTCGCCGTGTAGATTTAACACCTGTTGTCGATATTAAAGCGACGCCAGAATCTGTTGGTGAAACGACTATGTGTACGTGTTTGGTCAACGAGCAAGGAGTGAAGATTTCCACCGTCGAACACTTGCTTGCAGCTGTAGCAGGAATGGGCATTGATAACTTAGTTATTGATGTTGATTCTCCAGAAATTCCAATTATGGACGGCAGTTCATTACCGTTTGTTTATTTATTACAATCGGTTGGTATTGAAACCTCTAATGTTGCTAAACGCTTTATTCGTATAAATAAAACCATACGTGTTGAAGAGGGTGATAAATGGGCTGAATTAAAACCTTATGAAGGTTTTAGGGTTAATTTTGCCATTGATTTTGATCACCCTGTTATTGCTAAAACAGGGCAAGTCATGAGTATGGACTTATCAAGCTGTTCTTTTATTAAAGAAATTAGCCGCGCGAGAACTTTTGGCTTTGTTAAAGATATTGAGTTTCTCCGATCTCATAATTTAGCACTAGGCGGAAGCTTAGAAAATGCGATTGTTTTAGATGATTACCGAATGCTTAACCCAGATGAACTTCGCTATGATGATGAATTTGTTAAGCATAAAATACTTGATGCTATTGGTGACTTATACATGGGTGGTGTCAGTATCTTAGGTGAGCTTAACGCATTTAAATCAGGACATGCTTTAAATAATATGTTACTCAGAGAAGTTTTTAAGCAAACTAATGCTTGGGAATGGGTAACCTATGAAGATGAAGCGCAAGCACCAATTCAATATCAAGAAGTGAGTGCAGGTGCTTACTAATTATTAAATAAAAAAGACCGTAGAGGTCTTTTTTTATTTGTGTGCGTTAATACAGTAAGCTAACTACTTTTATCAGCTAGACTCGCTAACTTTAAGAGTTTTTTCTTCAAGCTTTCAGGGGCATTCTTTGCTACTTCATTTAATTGATGTGCTGTAGCACTAGAGATATATTGAGTTTTTGCTTTTTTATCTGAAATAGGAACCGTATATGATGTTTTACTGCGGTATGGCGAAACTTTTATTGAAACTTGTGTAAATAAGTTATCGGTAGCAATGGCTAATTGCTGACAAATTTTTACTTTTTCAAATTGTAAACGTTGACCCCAGATAGCTGAATTTACTTCAATAACTAAAGTATTTTGCGTGAAATTGGCAATTTGCCATACTTCTGCTGGCAGGTCAGGGCAACTTTGTCGTACAATGTCAGCTAATATTTTTAAAGAGTTGGTTTTTTTCGCAATTTGTGCCAAAGTGCCTGACGTTTCGGAAAACAAGGTTGACATATCTATTGGTAGTTTTGATTTTTGAGCCATAGATTAACCCTATATTAAGTGAAGCCGATAGATAATACTTATGAGTTTAACATTACTATATCGAGGAAAGAACGTTAGATTTCAAATGAAGTTAAATAAACTTCATTGGATATCAGCAGCGCTGGCGTTTGCCGTTATTTCAGGTGTAATTGTTCATTTATTACTCTCTTCTGAAGCTCAGCCTGAAAAGCCTCTCTATACCTTTACCAATACAGAATCTCAAAAAGACTTAGCTTTAAGCGAAAAAAGCCAACAAGTTACCGCGTTAACAATAAAATTAGCTGAATTACAAAGCCAAGTTTTACGTTTAAATGCCTTGGGGGATCGTTTAGCTGAAGAGGCTAATATCCCTGAAAATGAATTTAATTTTTCTGAGCTTCCACCTAGTGGAGGGCCAATGATTCAATCGCAACCAATAGAAAGAGTTTCGTTAACTCAATTATTTAATGATGTTGAAGTACTAGGTGACGAATTAAGCTTGAAAGAAAAACAGCTTAAATTACTTGAATCTGTAACCTTAGGACACCATATAGAAAATACAAGCTATTTATCTGGTCGCCCAATATTAAAAGGTTGGCTTTCGTCTTACTTTGGAGTACGAAAAGATCCTTTTAATGGCCGTCCAGCAATGCACAAGGGTGTTGACTTCGCAGGTAAAGAGGATGCGGAAATTATTGCTACGGCAGCTGGTGTTGTAACATGGGCTAGTGAGCGTTACGGCTATGGTAATTTAATTGAAATTGATCATGGCAAGGGTATTAAAACGCGATACGGCCATAACAAAACAATATTAGTTAATGTTGGTGAAGTAGTAAATAAAGGTCAAGCGATTGCAAGAATGGGTAGTACCGGACGTTCTACTGGCCCACATGTTCACTATGAAATATTGCGAAATAATAAGCAAATAGATCCCGTGAAATACGTTTATCGTAAAGCAAAGTAATTCACTTGATATAATCTGCAAATTAACCCTGTTTTTGGTGTTCGATATATTCGAGCACTTTTATTTTAGTACGGAAGATATTCTTCTCAAAATGGTTTAACAAGATGTTTGGAAATTTTTTAACAAAAATGTTTGGTAGTCGTAACGATAGATTGCTCAAACAAATGCGCAAAGAAGTAGTAAAAATTAATGCCTTAGAGCCAGAATTTGAAGCTCTATCTGATGAAGAACTAAAAGCAAAAACCACAGAATTTAAAGAGCGTTTAAGCCATGACGAAAGCTTAGAGTCTATTTTGCCTGAAGCGTTTGCGGTTGTACGTGAAGCAAGTAAACGTGTATTTGGTATGCGCCACTTCGATGTACAGTTAGTTGGTGGTATGGTACTAAATGACGGTAAAATTGCAGAAATGCGTACCGGTGAAGGTAAAACTCTTACTGCTACATTACCCTCGTATTTAAATGCATTAACAGGTAAAGGTGTTCATGTAATTACGGTTAACGACTACTTAGCCTCTCGTGATGCTGATTGGAGTCGCCCTTTATTTGAATTTTTAGGAATGACAGTAGGTTGTAATATTGCTGGTATGGCACATGCTGATAAGCAAGCGGCTTATGAAGCTGATATTACTTATGGTACTAATAATGAATTCGGTTTTGATTACTTACGAGACAATATGGCCTTTTCGCCAGAAGAAAGAGTTCAAAAGCCACTAAATTTTGCTGTAGTTGATGAGGTTGACTCTATCTTAATAGATGAAGCAAGAACGCCTCTTATTATTTCTGGGCAAGCAGAAGATAGTTCTGAGTTATATCGTCAAATTAACATTGTTGTGCCAACGCTTGAGCAACAAGCTGAAGAAGATAAAGAAGGTGAAGAAAGCACCGGTGATTTCACTGTAGATGAAAAGTCAAAACAAATATATTTAACCGAACGAGGTCAAATCCGTATTGAAGAAATAATGATCGAAAAGGGCCTGATTCAAGACGGTGATTCATTATTCTCTGCCTCTAATATTACTTTGCTTCACCATGTAATGGCGGCACTACGTGCACATAAGCTCTTTCAAAAAGATGTCGATTATATCGTTAAAGATGATGAAATTGTGATTGTTGATGAGCATACAGGCCGAACTATGGAAGGCCGTCGTTGGTCAGAAGGCTTACATCAAGCTGTTGAAGCTAAAGAAGGTGTGAAAATACAAAATGAAAATCAAACATTAGCGTCTATTACCTTTCAAAATTTTTTCCGTTTATACAATAAATTGTCAGGTATGACTGGTACTGCTGATACAGAAGCATTCGAATTTAACCATATTTACGGATTAGAAACGGTTGTTATGCCAACTAACAAACCTATGATTCGTAAAGATTTGCCAGACCTTATCTACTTAACAGCAGAAGAAAAATACGATGCTATTTTAACCGATATACAAGATTGTGTAGAGCGTGGTCAACCGGTATTAGTTGGTACTATTAGTATTGAAACCTCTGAATTTCTTTCTTCATTTTTAAAGAAAGCCAAAATTAAGCACAAAGTATTAAATGCTAAATTTCATGCACAAGAAGCTGAGATTGTTGCTGATGCTGGTAAGGTGGGTGCAGTAACTATAGCGACTAACATGGCTGGTCGTGGTACGGATATCGTGCTTGGTGGTAATTTAGACGCGATGATTGCGCAGATTAAAAACCCAACAGAAGAAAAAATAGCACAAGTTAAAAAAGAGTGGCAAGAACAGCACGACAAAGTTCTAGAGTTAGGTGGTTTGCACATAGTTGCTACAGAGCGTCATGAATCGCGTCGAATAGATAACCAGTTACGTGGTCGTTCTGGTCGTCAGGGGGATGCGGGGTCAACACGTTTCTATCTGTCGATGGAAGATGGCTTAATGCGTATATTCGCCTCTGAACGTATTAGTAACATGATGCGTAAATTAGGGATGGAACGTGGTGAAGCAATTGAACATCCGTGGGTAACTAAAAGTATTGAAAATGCACAACGTAAAGTTGAAGGACGTAACTTTGATGTGCGTAAACAGTTATTAGAATTTGATGATGTTGCTAACGATCAACGTAAAGTGATATATGAGCAACGTAACGAATTAATGGAAGAGGCGGATATTAGTGAAATTATTGATAATATTCGTGTTGATGTTGTTGAAGGGATAATTAATCAACACATTCCTCCTCAGTCATTAGATGAAATGTGGGATATTCAAGGGCTTGAAGAACGCATCAAAGGTGAGTTAGCTATTGAAATGCCTATTGCAAAATGGCTTGAAGAAGATACTAAATTACACGAAGAAACATTACGTGAAAAAATTCTTGAAACGGTTACTCAAGCCTACCGTGAAAAAGAAGAGCAAGTGGGCGCAGAAGTATTACGCCATTTTGAAAAAGCGGTAATGTTACAAAGTTTAGATTCCCATTGGAAAGAGCATTTAGCAGCGATGGATCACTTACGCCAAGGTATTCATTTACGAGGCTATGCTCAGAAAAATCCTAAACAAGAATATAAACGTGAATCATTTGAATTATTTTCTGAGTTATTAGAGAACTTAAAAGTTGATGTTATTGGTGTTTTAAGTAAAGTACAAATTAAAGCAGAATCTGATGTTGAAGCAGTAGAAGAACAACATAGAAAGTCTGATGAAGTACCTAAAGAATACACGCATGAATCAGCGAGTTCTCCTGCGCAAGATTCTGGTGTACCACGTGTAGGTCGAAATGATCCATGTCCTTGTGGCTCAGGTAAAAAATATAAGCAGTGTCACGGTAAATTAACCTAATACCATTGCGATTATTAAACACTTATTAATGCCAATCTTATGATTGGCATTTTTATATCTTTGGAGAAGTATTAATGACTAAAAAACGCGTTCATGTTGCTGTCGGCGTTATATTATCGGATAAACAAGTTTTCTTAACGAAGCGCGCTGAGCATGTTCACCAAGGAGGGAAGTGGGAATTTCCAGGTGGTAAAGTGGAAACAGGCGAAAGTGTTGCACAAGCGCTTTATAGAGAGCTAAAAGAGGAAATAGGAATAGAAGTACTTTCTTGTTTACCGCTTGTTGAAATAGCTCATGATTATCCAGATAAGAGTGTATTACTTGAGGTATTTGTTGTTGATAATTATTTAGGGGAACCGAGTGCCCAAGAAGGACAACAAGAAAGTTGGTTTGATATTAACGATCTATCGGCACTTGATTTCCCTGAGGCTAATCAAGCCATCATTGAAAAACTTGAAGCGTTACTTTTGTAATATAGTGTTCACGGCCAATAAATAATCTAAATTATCTAGGTAGCGCATTTATGCTGACAGTAAGCTTAAACATTATCGTTAGCATTATCGGTATTTGCGTTTTTATTACCTAACTACAGGCAATTGTGGCGGCAAGCCCAAGCTATATAGCTCCTGTGTACTATCTTTACTCAGGCTCTACAAAAAATTTATTTTGTTGTAAAAACTGCTCTTCTAATGCATCAAGCATTTCTTCGTTTAAGTCGATATTTTCTTGAATAGGTTGCGATATTTTATGGCCTTCATCAGCCCACTCACCTAAATCAATTAACTGACAACGTTTGCTACAAAAAGGACGATATTCATTTTCAGGAAGCCAAGCAACTTGGTTTTTACAAGTAGGGCAGGATACTAGGGATGTCATAAATTAACTCTATTACTCTATTACTTTATTACTTAGGCAAATTATAGCATTTAATTTTATAACTTCATCTAGATATTTAGGTTAGCAACGAGCGAGTTGGAATATAGTAGGGAGGCTATGATAGCGTTTACCCATTTCATCATTTGCGAGCATAAAACGTATTGAATAGCGTAACTTATTGCCACTGACTGTAGGATAATAAGGTGCATCGTGGGCAACTTTGATTCTTAACATTAACAGTCCTTCGCCACTATCTTGATAGAAGCCGCTGTCAGTGGAAATGCTTTCAAATAAAACACGTTGACGGATAAACTTTAAAATTAATGATAGTGCTTGTTCTATTTGAGTAAACAATTGCAGCCACTCAGCCATATTATTTGTAATGATGGTAACTGGTTGTTTTAACCAAAATTGTAATTGGGGTAAATCAAAACTACAGCTGCCACCTTGAATTGCATAGCGTTGCTTTAGCCCCATCAAAAATTGGTCATTCTTAATTTGGCACCACTGTGGTGTTTTTCTTTTTAACTGACAAATCAGCTCAATTACCTGTCTTAAATTTTCTTGTAGAGCATCATTATTTATCTCGGGTGATTTTGACCATATCACTAAATTTTGTTCGAGCTTCTCAAGGTCTTTAATGAGATCACCGCGAATATCATTTCGCTCTAACGTATCAATAATTGAGAAGAGGGCATTAAAAAAGATATGGTAGCTAATATTGGTATCAGCGGCGACACTTGCTCTTGCTTGAGCAAACATTTGCTCTAGCTTAAGATAACTTCGTATCCGCTCATTGAGAGGGTGTTCATATAAAACGTGTTGCATAGTACTCAGTATTAACAGAAATCTTTAATATACTAACGAGGCTTGATCTAAATGGCTAATAATTTTGCTAAAAAGTCGATAATAGCGAACATTTACTTATTTATTTACATTTTGACTCATTTTTAAATACTTCTGGTGCAGCTTTGCCACACTTTCTGCAAGCTCATCGAAAGAGACGTTATCATTATTGATAATATCATCAGCGGCTTGTAAACGTAATTTACGTGAAATTTGACTATTAATTATCGCCTGTATTTCACTTTCATTACTACTATCTCTTAATAGAGTACGTTGTATTTGAGTGGCTTCATTGACATCAACAATGAGTACGCGATCGACTAATTTCTCTAACTGATTCTCTAATAATAACGGGGCAACTAACAAACAATATTCACTAGGTGCTTGTTTGAGTGCAGCGATGATCTGTTGCCTAATTAATGGGTGGAGTAAATTGTTAAGCCATGTTTTATCACTTTCATTACTAAAAATACGCGTGCGCAACTTAGCGCGATCTAACTCGCTTTCTTGTGTTAAATATTCTTGTCCAAAATGATTCACAATGAGTGTAAGCGCATCACTGCCTTTCTTCACAACGTTTCTAGCAATAATATCGGCATCAACCACACTTATTCCGCTTCGTTGAAATAAATCTGATACTGTAGTTTTTCCGCTACCAATACCACCGCTAAGTCCTACAATGAAATTTGACATAGTTGACTACATGCACCTATAAAATAACGCTTAGATACCATTGCCAAATACCTTCACCCCAAAGTAAAGTGATCCAGCCAGCTACCGCTAAATATGGGCCAAATGGTATCGCTTGTTCGCGTTTATGTCCTTTAAAAGCCATTAACGATAGTCCAACAATTGCGCCAACCAAAGACGCCATTAAAATTAGTAAGGGTAATAATTGCCAGCCCATCCAAGCCCCAAAAACAGCTACTAGTTTAAAGTCTCCGTAGCCCATTCCTTCTTTACCTGTGATCAGTTTAAACAGCCAAAAAATGGTGAATAAACTCATATAACCAACGGCGGCCCCTATAACAGCTTGCTCTAGCGGGATAAATAGCCCGTTTATATTAATCAATAAACCTAACCACATTAATGGTAATGTAATTTGATCAGGTAATAACATGGTATCAAAATCGATCATTGTTAAGGCGATTAAGCCCCAAGTAAGTATTAATAAAAATAAAGTTTGCTCTGTTACTCCATAGCGATAAGCAATAACTAGGCTTAACGCAGCAGTTATTGCTTCAATTATTGGGTAACGTATAGAGATAGAGTTTTTACATTGGCTACATTTACCTTTTAGAAATAACCAACTGATAACTGGTATGTTTTCATAAAACTTAATTTCATGGCCGCAACTAGGGCAGGTGGAGTTGGGCTTAGATAATGTTAGCGGCTTAATGTCTTTAGCGGGAATACCTTTGACTTCATCGGCTAAAAATTCCCGACATTCAAGGTACCAGCCTTGCTCTAGCATTTTAGGAAAACGAAATATAACAACGTTCAGAAAACTACCAATAAGTAATGCCAGCACAGCAATAAAACTATAAAAGTAAGCAGGACTTTGATGAAAAGTACTAATTAATTGTTCAAACACAAATAAGCCTTAAATTAAGATATAGGTAAATTTTGTTGGTTGGGCTTTAGCTCAACAATGATAGCCGAATAATTATTTTATCGTATGTACATCGTTAGTTGTCGGCATTTATGCCGACAACTAACGATATTAAAAGTCTAAACTACCATCCCAATTTGGAATATTGGCAAGTACATAGCAATAATTAGTCCACCAATGACAACACCAAGTACTGCCATAATTAAGGGTTCTAATAAACTAGTAAGTGAATCTACGGCATCGTCTACTTGTTGTTCATATACAGTAGCGACTTTTGATAGCATATCATCCACAGAACCAGACTCTTCACCAATAGCCACCATTTGTATAACCATATCTGGGAAAATAGCACAATTACGCATAGCTAAATTCATTTGCATACCAGAGGTTACTTCAGAGCGAATTTCTAAAATAGCATCACGAAATACTGCATTACCTGCAGCACCAGCGGCTGATTCTAGAGCGTCAGGCAATGGTACACCGGCAGCAAAGGTCGTGGATAAGGTGCGAGCATAGCGAGCAACCGCAGCTTTTTCTAATAAGTCACCAATAACAGGTAATTTTAATATTTGTTTATCAACACTGTCTCTAAACGTTAAACTATTGCGATGGGCACGCTTAAAGAGCCAAAACGCCACGAAAACTGCACCTAACCCTAAGTACCAATAGGCCTGCATAAATTCAGATATCGCCAGTACAAGTAAGGTAAAAACGGGTAATTCGGCTCCAAAACTGTCGAAAATTTCTTTAAATACGGGTACCACAAAAATAAGTAATACTGAGGTTACTATGGCCGCTACTACTAAAACAGCGATAGGGTAAGTCATGGCTTTTTTAATTTTAGCTTTTAATACTTCCGCTTTTTCTTTATACATGGCGATACGATCATAAATAGTTTCCAATGAACCTGACTGCTCACCAGAGCTGACTAAGTCACAATATAAATCATCAAAAAATCGTGGGTGCTCACGTAAACAATCCGATAATGGAATACCCGATGAAAGCTTATTGCCTATGTCTGCCATCAACTTTTGGACATTGCCATTGCTATGACCTGAACCAATCATTTCTATTGTTTGTACTAAAGGAACCCCAGCAGAAAGCATAGTAGCTATTTGTCGGGTGATAAGGGCAATATCCATTGGGGTAATGGCTTTATCGCCGCCTAATCCAAATAAAGGCTTAGCTTTCTTTTTAACCTTACCAGGGGTAACACCTTGCTTACGCAATTGTGCTTTTAGTTCTAACATACTGTTAGCTGAAAGCTCGCCACCGACTTTTTTACCTTTACGGTTAACGCCTTGCCAAACAAAAACGTCTAGCGCTTTTACTGCGGGTGTTTTTACTTTCTTGGAAACTGCCATAACACTTCCTAGTTTGTTATTATTCTGATCTAATAGAATGTATATTTATTGTGTAAGTAGGACTTAAGCCCTATTATCCTTTTAGTCAATTATTTTTATTATTATTTTGTCGGTTTAAAGACCAACCTACAACGAGAATGTTATGCTTTGTAGGTTGGGTTTAAGTCCAACATATTTAGGTAAATATTGCTTAAAACAAGATTATTTAGTCAATAGTTAATTTTTACTTAATAACTTACCTACTATTTAAGCACTAGTAACTCTATTAATTTCTTCTAAGCTTGTTACTCCTTGCATCGCTTTTTGTATACCGGATTGTCGCAAGTTATTAAAACCTTCTTTTTGGCATTGTGCCGCGATATCTAACGAATTACCACCTTCCATAATTATACTGGCGACTTCACTACTAATTTTAATAACTTCATAAATCCCAACACGGCCTTTATAGCCACCAGTACAATGCTCACAGCCAACAGCTTTGAAAAGCTTTATTTCATTAACTTTGTCGGCAGGAAAACCTTGATTAATGAGCTCTTGCGGGGGAACTTTCTCTTCTTCTTTACATTGCATGCAAAGTCTTCGCGCTAAGCGTTGTGCAATAATGATACTGACAGAGCTTGCTACGTTATACGAGGGAACGCCCATGTTTAATAAACGAGTTAAGGTTTCTGCTGCTGAGTTAGTATGCAGCGTTGATAATACTAAGTGTCCGGTTTGTGCGGCTTTTATGGCGATTTCCGCTGTTTCTAAATCTCGAATTTCCCCAACCATGACAATGTCGGGATCTTGTCGTAAAAATGAACGTAAGGCACTTGGAAAGGTAAGCCCGGCGCGCGCATTAATTTGTACTTGGTTAATGCCTTCTAAATTTATTTCCACAGGATCTTCGGCGGTAGAAATATTACGCTCTTGGGTATTAAGAATATTTAAGCCGGTATAAAGCGATACCGTTTTCCCCGAACCTGTAGGCCCAGTCACTAATATCATGCCTTGGGGTTGAGCAAGGGCGTCCATGTAAATTTTCTTTTGCTCTGGCTCATAACCGAGCATATCGATCCCTAGCATAGCGCTAGAAGAATCTAATATCCGCATTACAATTTTTTCGCCCCACATGGTGGGTAGCGTACTAACACGAAAGTCGATAGATTTTTTACGCGATAACGCGAGTTTTATCCGGCCATCTTGGGGAACGCGACGTTCGGCAATATCAAGTTTCGACATTACCTTTAAGCGCGCCGCCATTCTTGAAGCTAATGCAATAGGGGGTTTTGCCACTTCAGCCAATATGCCATCTACGCGAAAACGAATGCGGTAGGATTTTTCATAGGGTTCAAAATGTAAATCAGAGGCGCCTTTTTTAATGGCATCAAGTAATATTTTATTAATGTAAACAACAATTGGAGCGTCGTCTTTATCACCTGTGGCGCCTACATTATCGTCTGTGGTGTCCTCTTGTACATCCATGTCAGATAACTCATCAGTGTCAATATCACTAATGTCAAGGGCACTGCTTTCATCTTCTAAAACTTTATCAATACACTTATGCAGTTCTTGCTCACTGGCCAGTATTAATTCAGTGGTATAGCCGGTATTAAATTGTATTTCTTCTAAGGCATCTAAATTAGTGGGGTCTGACATGGCAACAAATAGTACTTTGCCACGTAAAAATAAGGGGAGAGCACCGTGTTTACGTACTAACTTTTCGTTACGAATACCTTCAGGTACTAAGCTGGTGTCAAACTCGGTGAGATCAATAACAGGGTAGCCAAAACTTTTTGATAATATAGCGGCAATACGGTTGGCATTAAAGTTTTTATCTTCAACCAAATAGCGGATAAAAGGTTTATTTTGTTGTATAAAACCCTCACTGATTTTATCTACCATTTCTGTAGGTATTAAATCATGCTTGGACAATGCTGATAGCAAACTTGATTGTTGGTGAAGACCTTTCATAACGCCTTGAATTAACTCTATTCTCTATAAAACTAGTGTAACCTAAGATTGAACGAAAAGACAAAGTTTCAATTTAAAGACATAAAAAAAGCCCCGAAGGGGCTTTTTTTATTGAAAGTATTAGTTATTTACAATAACCAGATGTTGCACAGCCACCACTTTGAGCCCAAGTTACTTGGCCATTAGTAACTGTTGGAGTTATTATATAAGTGTCTGTTGTTTTAATGCCATTAACAGCATTAGGTGTAACTGTTATTACGCCAGAACCAGCAACTGTTAAAGTATTTACACTTGCAGCGCCTGTAGCACCATCGGCTAGAGCTTTTATTTCTTTGTTATCAGTAGTGTTACACTTTGTTAAATCCGAATTAATTTGAGCACACACTTCTACGGCTGATTTTACACCAGTTGCCGCTTGTGATACTTCAGTGTAAGCTGCTTTAGCTGTATAAGATTGATATGCAGGCAAAGCTACCGCCGCCAAAATACCAATAATCGCTACAACGATCATCAATTCAATTAATGTGAAGCCTTTTTGGCCAGTTTTTGCTGTTGCTAAGTTTTGTAACGTTTTTTTCATAATCAGTACATCCATACTATTAATTACGGGGGCTAAATAGATACTGCGCTAAAATATTTAAAATGTAAAATATTGTTTCGCTTTTTTTTTAATTTTTTTAATAAAAGGACATTTTTTATCCACTTTATTTAAATAATTACTTTAAAATATGCTTAATTTTAAAGTAATTACCAGCCAACTATAGCCATATTTATAAATTATTCCAAGGTTTGTGAAAAAAATTTAGTGCTTTTCGAGTAGAGGCCTTTAAATAATGGGCTGTATCTACATTTGTTGCATAATCAATACACTAACTACATTTTTAACCGCATTGAGAGATCAACCGCCTTAACATGCTTGGTTAATGCACCCACTGAAATAAAGTCCACACCGGCCTTGGCATACTGGCTTAAGGTTTCTAATGTCATATTGCCTGACACTTCAAATTTAGTATGCTGTTGACTCAATTCCTGACGCAGTTTAACGGCTTGCTCTATCATTTGTGGGGTGAAATTATCCAGCATTATAATATCAGCTTTAGCATTAAGTGCTTCGGTTAACTCGGCGAGTGATTCAACTTCTACCTCAACGGTTTTATCACTATGGTTTGCTTTAGCGGTTGCGATAGCTTGTTCAATACTGCCACAAGCGGCGATATGATTTTCTTTAATTAAAAATGCGTCAAACAAGCCAATTCTATGGTTAACACCGCCACCACATTTTACCGCGTATTTTTGTGCACTGCGTAGTCCTGGAATAGTTTTTCGAGTATCTAACAACTTTGTTTGAGTATTAGCTAAACAAGCAACATATTTATGAGTGTCAGTAGCCGTACCAGACAGTAATTGTAAAAAATTTAAGGCGCTACGTTCACCCGTTAGCAAAATACGCGAGTTGCCTGAAAGCTCAAATAAGGGTGTATTGGCTTTAACTAGATCGCCATCTTTTACAAACCAGGTAACTTGTGTTTTTTGGGTAAGCTGATAGGCAGTATCTAACACGTTAAATACTTGATTGACCCATTCAACACCACAAACTACACAGTCTTCTCTTGTAATAATACTAGCTGTTGCGGTGTTATTTTCTGGGATTAACTCTGCTGTTATATCAAGTTGATTATTGATTTGTTCAATAGCACTTATTCCTAAATCTTCGCATAAGGCGCTATTAACTGAGTGTTGTATATCTTTAATAAAAGCAGGAGTCTGTGATGGCGTTAACATTTAGTTTCGTTCTCTTAATATAAGTTGTTTGCCTGTTTGGCTAAATTCTAATCGTTTTAATGCACTCATACCCAATAAAATTTTATCTGACTTCATACCAGGATTAATATGGGCGTCAACATCGTAAAGGTAAATATTACCTATGCTTAGTTGATTTAAATGCGTTTGATAAATTCTCACTTGACCATTTGCGGTATTAGCAATACCTTGACCTGTCGCTTGTAAGTTAAGTTGGTCAGCAATATGTGCAGGAATAGACACTTGAGTTGCCCCCGTATCTAATAAAAAAGTGACCGGAATTTCATGAATAGTCCCTGAAGTTACATAATGGCCTTGTCGGTTTTGTTGCAAGATAACTTCGGCTTGACCTTGAGCATTTAACGAATATTCTGGCTCGCTATTTGGGTTTATTTGCTGTTCGAGCGCTGATTGAAATACAAAAACCAAGATTACCAATACTATTATCCAGGCGAGCCAGATAAAATATTTACCAAGTTTTGCAGTTGGATCAGTAGGCGTCATATTAGTTTTCGTGTTTTCTCGTGTATTTTGTATCGTATTAATTCACATTTATATAGCGAATTAGCTTATCGTTTTAAGGCTATTGTATTATGATTTTCATTATAAATCAGATGAAATGTTAAATATTATTTTGAATAAGCTGCTCTTCCCAAAGTCTAACATGCCAGATGTGCCAATATTAAAGATAACGAACGGCTGGCTTGATACTGCAGATAAAATACCATCGCCCCATTTTAATGCTAGGCCTGAAAATACAAAGGTGTCTTTACTCGTTGTGCATAATATTTCACTTCCCCCTGGAAAGTTTGGTGGTAATTATATAACGGATTTATTTTTGGGGCAGCTTGATGAGCATGCCCATCCCTATTTCTCTTCTATATATCAGCTAAAAGTATCTGCACATTGTTTAATACAACGAGATGGTAATATCATTCAGTATGTATCATTTGATGATCGCGCATGGCACGCAGGGGTTTCTATATATAAAGGCAAAGCGCAATGTAATGACTTTTCTATTGGTATTGAGCTAGAAGGTACAGATGAAATTCCTTATACTGACGAGCAGTATCAACAGCTTAGTAGATTAACCGCAAGTATTAAGCAGGTATACCCTGACATTGATGATGATATTGTTGGGCATTGTGATATTGCCCCAGGGCGAAAAACTGATCCAGGTAAAGCCTTTGATTGGCAATATTATCAACTATTATTAACAAAACAGTAGGCCTTAGAATATAGCCTTTAGGAAAAAGTATGAGTTTGATCAGCTTATTAATTGCATTAGCAGCCGAGCGTTATTTGTCGTCACCTGTTTGGCAATTTAATTTTTATTATCAACATTACCTAAAGTTCTTTAATCGCCTACCTTTTGTTGGTGATGAAGCTTATCAAAATCAAACTGTTGAAGGGGTTGATACTAATACAGGTTCAGCAGATGAAACTAATGCAACACTTCAAACTATTGTGTTTTTTGTAATCCCTGTACTAGCGTGTTATTTGCTGTTGGGATTATTAGATGATGGTTTACTATATTTAATTGCATCTACTATAGTGCTTATTGTTTGTTTTGGCTGTGTGCAAACGCGTAATTGCTATAAACAATATTTATTAGCGGCTTTTAGAGGTGAAACCACCACTTGTGAAATGCATCATTTGCAGTTATTACAAGACAAAAAATTAATGAACATGGGCTTTGGGCAAAGCCTTATTTGGCTTAATTATCGCTATTTTATTGCCATTATGATTTTCTTTGTACTATTTGGTGCGCCTGGTGCTTTAGCTTATCGTTTACTGACTAAAATGACTGAGCAAAATAGTTTGGTATCGAAAGAAAGTGAGGTAGAAGATGAAAAGTTTTCTGTTGATGTTAACACTCAAAATCTTAGTCGAATAAGCGAACAAGCGCTTTTTTGGGTTGATTGGTTACCCGTGAGAATAGTGTCTTTTTGTTATATGTTAGTTGGGCACTTTTCAAAAGCAATGCCTGTTTGGCTAGAAAACTTGTTTAATGTTGATAAATTACCACATGTATTATTAGTCGATGTCGCTCAAAAATCTGAAGACTTTATGATAGATGTAGGTGACTGTACCGCAGAGCCATGTTTGCTAGTACGTTTAGCAAAACGTACATTATTGTTATGTTTAGCAGTTATCGCCATATTAATATTAACGGGGGTGTTGAGTTAACTCAGCTAAATTTTCTGCCGGCGTATGCGCGACCTACATATAATTAAGTTCATGTGTTGTAGGTTGCTCTTACCGACAAGGATGACGGTAGTAGAATAATGCTGGAGCCATTCCCTATAAGGCTAACGAGAATGCATAAGTTTTCTGTCGGCATAAATATCGACTCATTTTATTTTTGTTGATATATCACAACACTTCTATTGAAAATCCCGCCATTTAGGCTATGTTCTATTTACATTTTGAATTTATTTTGTTATTTTTACATCAAATTAATCAATGGTAATACCAATTTACCTTTGTGATTTTCTTTGTTTTTGGGCTGATTTTTTAGTGTGATTAACAAAGAATTTTTAATGTAATTAAATACATAATGATAAGAGTTTATGACATTAACTAATATTAAACAGCCTTTAAAACAAACAAAGCTTTCTGATGTGATTCAATCACAGCTTGAAGTGATGATTTTAGATGGAAGTTTAATTGCAGGTCAAAAATTACCTCCTGAACGAGAACTTGCAGTTCAATTTGACGTATCTCGTCCTTCTTTGCGTGAAGCCATTCAAAAACTAGAAGCTAAAGGTTTAGTCACTCGCCGCCAAGGTGGTGGTACTTTCGTTAGTGAGAACATTTTAGCTGGTTTTGCTGATCCATTATTTAACTTGATGTCTGAAAGTTATGAATCTCAATTTGACTTGTTAGAATTTCGTCATGGTATTGAAGGAATGTCATCGTATTATGCTGCAATGCGTGGAACTAAGGCTGACTTTGATGAGATTCAGGCAAAACATGATGCTATAGGTAGTGCTCAATTAGATAACAATTATAAAGAAGAAGCGATTGCTGTTTTTGAGTTTTATCTGGCGATTTGTTCAGCATCTCATAATGTGGTGATCTTACATTTAGCGAGAAGTATGTCGGCATTGTTGATCGACAATATCGAGAAAAATTTAACCATTTTAGCGCAGCGTCCTGATATTTTTGTACAAATGGCGGATTACCGTACACGGTTAATGACGGCAATACTAAGTGGTCAACCACAAAAAGCATGGGGTGCAAGTCATCGTCACCTTGCATTTATTGAAGAAGTTTTACTTAAACTCACGCAAGAACAAAGCCGTATGCCGCGTTCAATGAGTCGAATGCACAAAATTTAGAGAAAATAATTACAACCGCTATGAATAAGTCATAGCTATATAGCAAGCAACACCTGAAATAAGCATTGATAGGGTCATTAACTATCAATTAATTAACAATAATTTTAACTAGAGATATGGAGACTAAGTAAACATTATGTCTGAGCTCCCAAATATTGATATTGATTCGTTAGAAACCCAAGAATGGTTAGAGTCAATGGAAGCCGTTTTGGAAAATGAAGGTCCGGAACGTGCTCATTATTTATTAGAAAAGTTAATTGACCATGCACGTCGCAGTGGTACACATTTACCTTTTGATGCAACAACTGCTTATGTAAATACAATTCCGCCGGGACAAGAGCCTCATATGCCGGGCGATTTAACCATTGAAGCGCGTATTCGTGCTGCTATTCGTTGGAATGCGTTAATTTTAGTATTACGTGCCTCTAAAAAAGATTTAGATCTAGGCGGTCATATTGGTAGTTTTGCCTCATCAGCAATGCTGTATGATGTAGGCTTTAATCACTTCTTTAAAGCGGCATCGCCTGAAGATGGTGGTGACTTTATTTTTGCACAAGGCCATATTTCTCCAGGTATTTACGCTCGTGCTTTTATGGAAGGCCGTTTAACTGAAGATCAAATGAATAATTTCCGTCAGGAAGTTGATGGTAACGGTTTATCTTCATATCCTCATCCACATTTAATGCAAGATTTTTGGCAATTTCCAACAGTATCAATGGGATTAGGTCCATTACAAGCTATCTATACTGCGCGTTTCTTAAAGTACTTAACTGATCGTGGTATTAAAGATTGTTCTGGTCAACGTGTTTATGCTTTCTTGGGTGATGGTGAAACTGATGAGCCAGAATCATTAGGTGCTATTGGTTTAGCTGCACGTGAAGGTCTAGATAACTTAACATTTATAATTAACTGTAACTTACAACGTTTAGATGGTCCTGTTCGTGGTAACGGTAAAATTATTCAAGAACTTGAAGGTACATTCCGTGGCGCTGGCTGGGAAGTCACTAAAGTTATTTGGGGTAGCTATTGGGATGCATTATTAGCACGTGATACTTCAGGTAAACTATTACAGTTAATGAATGAAACTGTTGATGGTGAATATCAAAACTGTAAAGCAAAAGGCGGAAAATATACCCGCGAAAACTTCTTTAATAAATATCCAGAAACGGCAGAGATGGTTGCTAATATGTCTGACGAAGACATTTGGCGTCTAAATCGTGGTGGTCATGATCCTATTAAAGTATATGCCGCTTATGATAAAGCGATTAAAACGAAAGGTCGCCCAACCGTTATTCTTGCTAAAACGGTAAAAGGTTATGGTTTAGGGGCTGCCGGTGAAGGTTTAAACATTGCACATAATGTTAAGAAAATGGATATAACTGCGGTTAAATATTTCCGTGATCGTTTCAATATGCCTATTAGTGACGACAAAATTGAAGAATTACCTTTCTATCAATTTCCAGAAGACAGTGCTGAATTTAAGTATATGAAAGCACGACGTGAAGCCTTAGGAGGCTCATTGCCAGCACGTCGCAAGCAAGCCGAAGAATCTTTAGAAATACCCCCATTAAAAAGCTTTGATGCGGTATTAAAAGGTTCCGGTGATCGTGAAGTTTCTTCAACGATGACCTTTGTACGTGTATTAAATAGCTTATTAAAAGATAAGAAAATCGGTAAGCGTATTGTGCCAATTATTCCGGATGAAGCACGTACTTTTGGTATGGAAGGGCTTTTCCGTCAAGTAGGTATTTATGCAAATGAAGGTCAGAAGTATATTCCGCAAGATGCTGATCAAGTAGCTTATTATCGTGAAGATAAAAAAGGCCAAGTATTACAAGAAGGTATTAATGAATTAGGGGCTATGGCTTCTTGGGTGGCGTCAGGTACGTCATATTCAACATGTAATGCTACCACTATTCCATTTTATATTTATTACTCAATGTTTGGTTTCCAACGTGTGGGTGATTTAGCATGGGCTGCTGGCGATAGCCAAGCACGTGGTTTCTTATTAGGAGCTACTGCAGGTAGAACAACACTCAACGGTGAAGGCTTACAACATCAGGATGGTCATTCACATGTTCAGGCGGGCTTAATCCCTAACTGTGTAACTTATGACCCTACTTATGGTTATGAAGTGGCTGTGATTGTTCGCGATGGTTTACGCCGTATGTACGAAGAAAATGAAAATGTTTTCTATTATTTAACCTTGATGAATGAAAACTATCAACATCCAGCAATACCTGAAGATAAAGATATTGCCGACCAAATTATCAAAGGCATATATAAGTTAGAAAGCGTTGCTGCGAAAAAAGCTGTTGCTAATGTTCAGTTATTAGGTTCTGGTACTATTTTATTACAAGTCCGTGAAGCCGCGCAGATATTAGCTAAAGATTATAATGTTTCAAGTGATGTTTATTCGGTCACATCGTTTAATGAATTAGCGCGAGAAGGACAAGAAGTCACTCGTCAAAATATGTTAAATCCGGAAGCTAAACAACAAGTGCCTTATGTAGGCCAAATTTTAACTAAAGATAAAGGACCTGCTATTTCAGCAACGGATTATGTGAAGTCATATTCTGATCAAATTCGTGCCTTTATTGATACACAATACCGCTGTTTAGGTACAGATGGTTTTGGTCGTAGTGATAGTCGTGAAAACTTACGTCGTCATTTTGAAGTTAATGCGTCATATATCGTTGTAGCGTCATTATTTGAATTAGCCAATCGTGGTGAAATTAAGGCGAGTGTTGTAACCGAAGCGATAAAACGTTTTGAGATAGACACTAACAAACTTAATCCACTTTACGCTTAATTAGGAATAGGAGAATTAAAATGAGTGATATTCAACAAATTCTGGTTCCTGATGTTGGTGGCGATGAAGTTGAAGTGATAGAAATATGCTTTGCTGTAGGCGATACCTTAGAAGCTGATGAAGGGATTGTTACGGTTGAAACAGATAAAGCTTCAATGGATATTCCTGCGCCAATGGCAGGTGAACTTACTGCGATTAAAGTGTCAGTTGGCGATAAAATTAAAGAAGGCGATATTATTGCTGAAATGAAAGCGGCTGGCTCGGAAACGCCTGCTGACAATTCAACTGAAGCAGATGATAAACCGGCCCCCAAAGCTGAAGAAAAAACTGAAGAAAAAGTAGAAGAAAAACCTGCTGTATCTAAAGAGGCAACGGCTCCTGCTGGGTCTTCAGGTGGTAGTGAAGTTATTGACATCGTAGTTCCAGATATTGGTTCTGATGGTGAAGTAGATGTAATCGATGTGTTAGTTGCTGTAGGTGATGAAATCGCTGAAGAAGACGGTTTAATTACCTTAGAAACTGACAAAGCCACTATGGATGTACCATCTTCACATGCGGGTATAGTTAAAGAACTATTAGTGTCTACAGGCGATAAAGTTAAGCAAGGTTCATTGGTTATTAAACTAGAAACTAATAATGGTGCCCCTGCTGCAATTGAGCAACCTGCGGCACCAGAGCCAGAAAAAACTGAGCCAGTACAGAGTGCGCCAACTGCACCACAAAAGTCTGCACCTGTACCTCATCACCCACAGGCGGGTTCATTTAAAGAAACGAAAACTATTTACACATCGCCTTCAATTCGTCGTTTAGCACGTGAATTTGGTGTTGATTTGAGTTTAGTTAAAGGAACGGGTAATAAAAACCGTATTCTTAAAGAAGATGTGCAATCGTATGTTAAATATGAATTATCTCGTCCTAAAGCCAATGCTGGTAGCAGTGTATCTGCTGGTGAAGGTGGGCTACAAGTGGTTAGTGCTAAATCAATCGACTTTGCCAAATTCGGTGAAATTGAAACGAAAGCCTTATCAAGAATTCAGAAAATTTCTGGTCCATTTTTACATCGTAACTGGGTAACAATTCCACACGTTACGCAATTTGATGAAGCCGATATCACTAATGTTGAAGCTTTCCGCAAAGAGCAAAATGTGGTGTGTGAAAAACAAAAGCTTGGCTTTAAAATTACACCATTAGTGTTTATTTTAAAGGCCGCTGCTGATGCTTTGAGAGCGTTTCCAACCTTTAACTCAAGTTTGAGTGAAGATGGTGAAAGCTTAATATTGAAAAAGTATATTCACATTGGTGTCGCAGTAGACACACCTAACGGCTTAGTTGTTCCTGTGGTACGTGATGTTGATAAAAAAGGCATTTATGAATTATCACGTGAGTTGCTTGAAATAAGCGTTAAAGCTCGTGAAGGCAAACTTAAAGCGGCAGATATGCAAGGTGGTTGTTTTACTATTTCAAGCTTAGGTGGGATCGGTGGTACTGCGTTTACTCCGATAGTTAACGCGCCAGAAGTAGCCATTTTAGGTGTTTCTAAATCTGAAATGAAACCTAAATGGAATGGTAAAGAATTTGAACCTAAACTCATGCTACCATTGTCAATGTCATATGATCATCGTGTGATCGACGGGGCACTTGCTGCACGTTTTACTGTGCATTTAGCTGGTGTAATGAGTGATATTCGTAAACTTATTTTATAAGTGTTGAATTAAGACTTTTATAAGTAGCACAAAGGTGGAAGTTTATTTGTTCGGCTCTTTGCTACTTTGGTCTTAAAATTACGATTAATGATAGCGATTTTCGTTGAGTTTCAGTACAATTCGAGTCAGAAATTCAAAAAATAAATAAATACATATTGCACGTTTTTCACACAATGTGTAACAAACAACAAGTTAATTTGAGGTTAGCATGAGTAACGATATTAAAGCTCAAGTAGTAGTTTTAGGTGGAGGTCCTGGCGGTTATTCAGCAGCATTTCGTGCGGCTGATTTAGGCCTAGATGTGGTATTAGTTGAAAGCCGCGCAACATTAGGTGGTGTATGTTTAAATGTTGGTTGTATACCATCAAAAGCTTTGCTTCATGTAGCAAAAGTTATTGATGATGCAGCAGCTATGGCTTCTCACGGTGTTACTTTTGGCAAGCCTGAAATTGATTTAGATAAAATTCGTAGCTGGAAAGAAGATGTTATTGGCCAATTAACAGGTGGTTTGGGCGGTATGTCTAAAGCACGTAAAGTTCAAACTGTGACTGGTTACGGTAAGTTTACTTCAGACAAAACGATTGAAGTTGAAGGTGCGGATGGTAAAACAACCATTACTTTTGATAATGCTATTATTGCATGTGGTTCTTCGGTAATTGACTTACCGTTTATTCCAAATGATGACCCACGTGTTATTGATTCTACTGGCGCATTAGAGTTAGAAGATGTACCAGGTGAAATGTTAGTGCTAGGTGGTGGTATTATTGGACTAGAAATGGGAACGGTTTATTCGGCACTAGGTTCAAATGTATCTGTAGTTGAGTTTGCAGATCAATTAGTGCCTGCAGCTGATAAAGACATTGTTAAAATTTACACTAATTTCAACAAGAAAAAATTCAACATTATGTTGTCAACTAAAGTCGTTGCTGTTGATGCAAAAGATGACGGTTTATACGTGACTTTTGAAGGCAAAAATGCTCCTGCTGAACAAGTTCGTTATGACAAGATTTTAGTTGCCGTTGGCCGTAAGCCAAATGGTCACTTAGTGGCTGCTGATAAAGCAGGCGTAAATGTAGATGAGCGTGGTTTCATTAATGTTTCTAACGAATTACGCACTAACGTAAATAACATTTTTGCTATTGGTGATGTAGTTGGTCAACCTATGCTTGCACATAAAGCGGCTCATGAAGGTCATGTTGCTGCTGAAGTAATTGCGGGTAAAAAGCACGTATTTGACCCACGTTGTATTCCTTCAATTGCTTATACTGACCCTGAAATGGCATGGGTTGGTGTTACTGAGCGTGAAGCGAAAGAGCAAGGTTTAAATATTGAAGTTGCTAACTTCCCATGGGCTGCTTCTGGTCGTGCGATTGCATCAGCACGTACTGAAGGTAAAACTAAGATGATTTTTGAAAAAGAAACTGGCCGAGTACTTGGCGGTGCTATCGTTGGTATTAATGCTGGCGAGATGCTTGGTGAAATCTGTTTAGCGGTTGAAATGGGCGCTGATGCAGAAGATGTTGGTTTAACTATTCATGCTCATCCAACGTTAAATGAGTCAATTGGTTTAGCCGCAGAGATATTTGAAGGTTCAATTACCGACTTACCAAACGCAAAAGCAGTTAAAAAGAAAAAGTAACCTTAGTACTAGATAAAAGTGTTAATAACCAAGCCAGCATTTATGCTGGCTTTTTGTTTTTTTTATTAACCTATTTTATTTATTCTTTATTTGAGAGGGTATCACATTAGGTTTAATGGTTTATATCAGTGGGTTTAAATGGCTGGTAGGTTTAGACATAACAACTTGATTTCTTCCTCGTGCTTTAGCGTCATATAATGCTTTGTCTGCACGCTCAATAAAGTCACTTGCACTTTCATCGCCTCGTTGTGCTACACCAAAACTAGAAGTTAACTTGATGTTATTGACCCATGTTTTTTCGTCCATTATTTTTCGTAACAGTTGAGCGAGTTCAAAAGCTTCTGATAGTAAGGTATCTGGACATACTAATAAGAACTCTTCACCACCCCAACGCGCTATAATATCTGTATTACGACAGTTTTCACTTATTGTTTTTACAAATTCTTTAAGGATCTCATCGCCAACAAGATGTCCATGAATATCATTTATTAGCTTAAAATGATCAATGTCGATAAAAATCAATGACAGCTTTTTTTGTTTTTGGGTAAAATATGGTTGAATACCTGAGCGATTAAGTGCTCCAGTTAAAGGGTCTCTTTCTGCTTTGTCTTTTAGTGTTTTAGTTTTAACATTTAGAAGTTGATTCAGTTGCTTGAGTTCTTGTGCTTCCCTAGCTGTGTTAGTGAGTTTTTCACGAGAATGTTTAAGATTAAGCAACAAAACTATAATAGCCGAAAAAACCCAAAGAGCGATCAGGGTATAAAGTACTTGGCTATTGGTAAAAAACTTTCCTGTAAATTTTATATATTCTAATTCAAGCATATACTGTCCAGGTTTTATCTTATTACCAGTAGAAATTTCAATTACCATTACAGAATCGAATTCAGGAGCAGAAAGGTGAATAGGAATTTTTTGTTCGTTTAGCCACCAGCTGGCTACCTGTAAACTCTTCATTGGAATTTCTGTTATTCCCATATCATCGGGCCAATATTCAATTCCAATATATTTCCATGTGCTATCATCATCAATTTTGGCGTAACTATCATTGTAATTACGTAACTGTATGCGAATGCTGGAGTTTGGGTGATTGAGGTATTTGGCTTTTAATTGAATGCTAGAATAGCTTGATAAGTCGAGCCCTTTCATGCTTTTGCTGTAAGGGGCTTCAAAAAAATTTAAAGCTATTTCACAGAAAGGCCAATTATAACTAGATGCTTGTATATTACACTTTAAAAGCCATTTGTTATTATTTTTGATAAGTGTGGCTGAGGATGTGCCATTTAGCGACTGATCAGAGATAGCTTTAACCGCCTTATGAGTATCAGGTTGTAAGACTAGCGTTTTTTTAAGTGAAAAAATTTGTAGAATTATTGTAATACATGTCACTGTTATTAAAGTGATTAATAAGGTGTTGTAAAACTTACTTCGTATCATAACTGTCTCAATATATAAGGTGGCTTTATTAATAGGTGTCATGTGTAATTAACAGCGCTTAAAGTGCATTTTCATTGCAAACAGTTTTAAACTGTGTTTTTAAGTTATTAGGGCTATTGTGCAAGAGCAAGGATTTTTATTAAATTTTAGATCAATTTAAGTTAATTGGCGGAATTTTATTATTTTGTTTGTTATGATTAATTTAATTTGAGTATTTTTTGAAAGAAATGGTACTTTATATTCGTCATAATTGTTCGTATTGTGGAAAAGCTAAAGTAGTTTAATAACGTTCGAATATTAATTACCGTTTATGTTATGTAAAACTCCCTTCGAGACAAAAGGAATTAACTAAAGCAGGTTTTCATAGTATATCTGTGATTAAAGTTACGAATGGATATGTTGTTGGATACAACAAAAAGCTACTTAAAAATTTTTAACCACTTCTTAATCGTTGTATTAATGAGAATTAAATGAATTTATTGAAAAAAAGTGTTGTACCTTTCGTTGGATTAATTTTTTTAGTATTTTCTTTATCTAGCATTGCCTCTGACGATTTGAGTTCGGTAGAATTTGAACGTAAGCTTTTTAAAGCCCCGTTACTTACTTATCAAAGCCTTATTGAAAGCGCACCACCCAAAGCACAAAAAGAAGCTTACCTATGGTGGTTAACACGCAAAGCCCAAGCAGAACACTTACTCTATTTTTATACAGAATTTGAAGCGTCAATTGATGAGGCACTTAACTATATCACTGAAAATTCTCCACTAAGTGTTCAGAGTTATTTAAATTTATTTAGAGGTATTTTGTTTCGAAATAAAGGTGAATATAAAAAATCATTTGAGCATTTAGCATTAGCACTAAAGCAGTCTAAAAGCGGTGGATTTGAAGCAATTTATATTCAAACAAAACAAGAAAATGCATACACACAAAGTTTAGCTGAATTATTTGAAGTATCTTTAAACGATATGCAAGAAGCCTATGTTAAGGCATATGGGCTAAACGATCCCTTTTTAATTGCAGCGATTAATGAAACTTATGGCGCTATATACGGATACATGCATGACTATGAAAAATCAATTGAATATTATCAAAAAGCATTAGAAAGCTACGAAACATTAGGCTACAAAGCTCATATTGCTGAGGCAGTCTATGGGTTAGCGTCCACATATCGTTATTGGAAAAAATTTGATCTAGCGATTAAATATTTTGAGCGTTATCGGAAAGACTCTGGATATACCTCCAATGAAGAAATTAGCTTTTATTCGGCTTATGGTCTAGGTATGACATTAGCTGAGGCAGGTAAATGTGAAGAAGCTTTAATCATTATCAATCAAGCTTTGATGAAAAAAGGTGTGAAAGATTACGATAGTGAATTACTTAAAAATAAAGCTCATTGTTTAGTTGAATTAGGGCGCATAGAAGAGGCTACTCAAGCACTGGAAGAGGCCAAAAACTTATTTGAGGAATTACCTGATCTAAAAGGAACGACTTGGGAATTAGAAACGCTAAAAATAGAAAGCCAGATTGCCCATGCTAGAAAAGACTATAATTTAGGTTATCAATTACTCGATGAGTATTATCAAAAATATACTGAAGTGTTACTTAAAAATTCAACCGACCGACTATTAAAAGTTAGAGCTTATATGGAACTTGAGCGCCAAGATGTAGAGAAAGCATTGGCGTTACAGAGCGGTAGAGTAGAAAGCTTAAAAGAAGAAACCTTACAACAAAAGCATAATCAACAGCAGTACTTTGTTATTTTCCTTTTGATAATTATTGCTATTGTTATCTGTGTTATCTTAATACAGCGTCGAAGTAATCATAAAATGCGGTTACTTTCAATTACCGACCCATTATCAGGACTTTATAATCGTCGTTATATTTTTAGCTACTTGGATAAAATATTAGCGGGAATGTCACCAGATAAGGGAAGCTTATCTTTACTTATATTAGATATTGACGACTTTAAGAGTATTAATGACCAGTATGGTCACCCAGCTGGGGATTTTATTATCCAGAAAATAGCGGAAATAGGCTCAGATGTATTACGTTCTGGTGATGTAATGGCGCGCATAGGTGGTGAAGAGTTTTTATGTGTTTTACCAAGAACATCAGTTGAGCAGGCAGAAGAAGTTGCTCAGCGAATGATTAAGGCTATTGCGAACTTTCCTTTTTATTATAAAAGTGGAGAGGCTATTCATATTACTACGAGTATTGGTATTTCGAGTTTTGGTCATCAATGCCAGAGCTATGATGCTCTCTACACACAAGCAGATAACGCCTTGTATCAAGCAAAATCGACCGGAAAAAATTGTATTGTGGTAGCTATTCCATAGCTTAACAGGAGATAGCTTGTTTAAGCTACCTTTAGCGATATGGCGATTATCTAACTAGATTTAGCTATGTTAGGTAGTTGCAAACATTCTTCTAAAAAGATGGCGCTACTTGAAATAGCATCATCTTTTTAAGTTTGACAGTGCTTTAATAATACTAAAGCTTTATAGCGCTAATTCTATCACCATCTCTTTTAACTCTGCTTTAGAAATAGAATTGTCGTGGTTGCTATCAAAACGATGAAAGATTGTTTCACACATACGAATGCCTTTATCTTGTAATAAGCAATCAATTAATTCAACGAACTCCCTACGATTAATAACACCGTCTTTATCTACGTCAAACACTTCAAATAACTCATCAACCCACTGATTAATTTCCATCAGCCTTACCCCTATGTGAAATACATCTAACACAACTTTATCGTTAATTTTATGATTTGTGAACGATTAATTACTTTATCGTAATTATTTGAGGGTTTTATAAGCATTTACCATTAGGATTTAACAAATAGGGCTATTTTCAGGAACCTCTGCAAGTTAAATCAAGAGTGACCGATATTTAACAAAATTTTCGCATAAGTTATTAATTTTTATTATTACACTTTTTTAACATTTAATTTCCTTTTTCTAATGATTGATTAATAAGGATAATTTATTAAAAGTGGATTAATTTTAAATTTTTGGTTTGTTTTTTAATCACATTTTACGTTGACATTAATAAAACGATAAAGAATACTGGATCCGATATATTGTATACAAAGCGATATAGTACAACTATCATTCAGAATTATTACAACATGCAACACATAGGTTTTATTATGTATAACAATAACGAAAAAACTAAAATAAATAGCTCAGATGTAATCAGAAAAAATCCTTTAAAAAAATCAATTATCGCATTAAGTGTTATGTCGGTTCTTGGTTTTGCTACTGTGCAGGTAAATGCTGCCGACGCTTTTAATGGTGTGGTGAAAGGAGTTATTACTTCAGCAGATAACCAAGCTACAAGCGGGGCAACAATTACGCTGGTACATAAATCAAAAAATATTACTCGAACAATTATTACAAATGATAAAGGCGAATATTCACTAAGAAAGCTACCTATTGGTGAATATAAAATGACTATAACAAAACCAGGCTTTGATACGATTGAAGAGTCAAACTTAATGGTTACCGTCGGTAATTCAATTATCTATAACGGACAACTTTATTCAGAAAATAGTAATGTTGAGCGTATATCTGTTGTTGGTTCTAGCTTTAGTCGTGTTGATCTAGAGTCTTCCACAGGTGGTATTGTGGTAACAGCAGAAGATCTTGATCGACTGCCGGTAGAATCAGGGTTTGAATCTATCGCGTTATTATCGCCAGGAGTTACAAGTAATAGCGAGTTTGGTGCGGCCAGCATTGGTGGTAGCTCATCTGCTGAAAATGCTTATTATTTAAACGGTATTAATATTACTTCTATTAAAACTGGTATAGGTTCAATTAATTTACCGTGGGAAGCGGTTGCACAGACTGAAATTAAAACAGGTGGTATTGATCCATCATTTGGCGGTGCACTAGGTGGTATTGTTAATGCTGTTTCGAAATCAGGTTCAAATGAATTTGAATTTGGTGGATATTTAAGAGTGGATCCTCAAGCAACACGTTCTCAACATGATAATTTATTAAAGAGTAATGGTGATTATTTAAGTAATACCGAACAAGACGAATCAACTTTTACCCGCGGAACAGTGTGGGCGAGTGGACCAATACTTGAAGATAAGATCTTCTTTTACGCACTTTATGCACCACAAAAATCTGATTATATTGCAGCATATCAAAATACCTTAGATGATGGTGAAAATACCTCTGATCGCTATTTTGGTAAGTTAGATTGGTATATAACTGACGATCATTCAATTGAATTCACAACTATTGGTTTTACTAATAAAGGTAAAGGGAAAAGTTACCTAAATGACTGGGAAACTCAAGAAGTTGGTGCAAGTACAGGTAGTTATCGTTCAAGAACCGGTGGTGATATTTTAGGTTTAAAATATTCAGGGATTTTAAACGATGATATGTCAATTGAGGTTGTAGCGGGTCGTACAACGGATAAAACTTACAATGTAGTTGAAAATACCGATCCATTAGTTTGGTCAAACTTAACCGGTTCTTGGAATAAAATATCAACAGAAACTAATAGTACAATCACTGAAAGTGAGTTTATTCGCGATCAGTTTAGAGCGGACTTTAACTGGATGTTAGATGAACACGACATCAAAATAGGCTTTGATTACACTAATATTCAAGTGGATTATCAATCAAGTCAAAATGGTGTTCCAGGTCGTGAAGGCTGGTGGGAAGTTACTTATGCAGGGGCTGGCAGTGTTACTGGTTTGCCTGAAGGAACGCCTTATGTGGATCAGCGTATTCGAACCGATTTCACAGATTCAGATGTTACGTCATCGGCATTTTATATCCAAGATATTTGGAATGTATCAGATGATTTAGTATTAAATTTAGGGGTACGTTATGCCAATGTTTCCAACACCGTTTCAGATGGGCGTAAATACGTTGATGTAAAAGGGCAAATATCTCCTCGCTTTCAAGCTATTTATGACCTTTCAGGCGATGGTACATCTAAAGTGTATGCTACTTATGGCCGTTACTTTCAGCCAGTATCTGCCAATATGAATATTACTCAAGGTGGTGCTCGTCGAGATGTGCATGATTATTACCGAGTGGGTGAAACCGATGCAAGTGGTGAAGTTATTTTGCTTGCTGATGGCTCACCATCTACAGGTGAACATGTAGGTACAAGAGTGGTACAAGAAGGTATAAGTGAGCCATCGTTAATTGCTAGTGCTAATCTTAAATCAATGTATTCAGATGAATTTACCCTTGGTTTCCAAAAAGAGTTTGAAGACAACGATATGGTATTAGGCGTTCGCGCTATTTATCGTGATTTAAAACGTACTATTGAAGATACCGATTATGGTCCGGTAATTAATCAATATTTTGCAGATAATAATATTAATGCAGATGCTTCTTACACGTATGTTTTAGCTAATCCAGGTTCTCCACTCGATATTAGCTACGACTTTAATGGTGATGGCTCAATTGAGCATGTTTATTTAACTGCAGATGAGATTGCACTACCGACTCCTGAGAGAAAATATGCCGCGCTAGAAACAACATTGTCGGGTTCATTAAATGAGAAGTTTAATTATAGTGGTTCTTATACTTGGTCACACAGTTGGGGTAATACTGAGGGATTAGTTCGTACTGATAATGGACAGGCCGATCCTGGTTGGACAACATCTTATGACTATGCCGAATTGATGGATCATTCAAAAGGTAACTTACCTAATGATCGTCGTCACTCACTTAAATTGAATGGATTTTATGAAATCACAGAAGCGCTAACCTTAGGCTTTAATGCTCGTATTACTTCTGGTACGCCAGTGAATATGTTCAGTGAGCACCCACTTAATGTTGATAGTTGTGCCGCTGGCTCAGTGTGGTCTGATTGTAATGGCCGTGGTTATGGTCAAGTGTCGTTTTATGATGAAAATGGTAATCCTGCACCACGAGGTTCATCGGGACGTACAGATTGGACTAAAGAATTTGATATGAGTCTTGCTTATAACGTGACTTTAGGTGAAGGCGATTTATTACTTAAAGCAACGGTTTATAATTTATTCAACGCTGATACGCAAATTAGTGTTAATCAAACACGCTCACAATATGGAGATAATGGCTTAGAAGCTAACCCTGAATGGAATATGACGACAGGAAGGTTGGGTGCTCGTTATGTTTCATTTGTGGCACGTTATAGTTTTTAAGTTGAGTTTGTAGTCATTGGAAGTGGAGATAAAGCAGTAGTTTTCCCTCGGTTGCTTTATCTCGGATCAAGGTGAGTTTGCTACTTAGCTCACTAGGTATGAGTCAAGGAAGACACTTTTTTGGGTGAGTTGTAATTTTCGACTCACCTTTTTTTGTACCTATTTGAGTTTATCAATTTAGTAAATGTTATTGCTGAAATTGATAGACATTACCTAAGGCTAAAATTTTTGTTAGTTGATCTAGTGCATCTCTTGATTCGGTTACTAATTGAGGATCCATTAAATCTTTAGAAGAGAGTTGATCTCGATAGTGTTTATCTATCCAGTCGTTAAGAGTATTAAATAATCTATCGGTAAGCATAATGTTAGGATTAACAGCGGTAAGTTCATTTTGAGTTAAACTCACTCGTAATCTTAAACAAGCCGGACCCCCCCCATTTTTCATACTTTGGTTAACGTCAAAATAATGCACATGTTTAATTGGTGTATCAAGTGTTAATAGCTTTTCTAAATACTGCGCGACTTGTGGCGTTTCTTTACAGTGCATGGGCGCAATAATTGCCATTGAATTATCGGCAAGCGATACAATTTGCGTATTAAATAAATAGGTATTCACACAGTTTTCAATACTGACATCATCAGTGGAGACTTCAATAAAGTGCAAAGGGTATGCAGATTTATTAGTAACTTCTTCTTTAAAACCTTGTGTATTTAAAAAAGCTTGTTCGTGATAAAACAACACATTTTTATTGCCTACCGCAATCACATCATTATGGAAAACCCCTTGGTCGATCACATCAGGGTTTTGTTGCACATACACCGTATGATTATCGTCTAATTGATGTAATCTTGAAATAGCTTGACTAGCTTCTTTAGTTTGTCTTGCAGGATAACGTTTGGGACAAGGCTTAGTTCGGTCAAAAGCGTAACGACCGAAAGTAAATATTTCAATACCTTGTTGATCATAATCTTGGCATAAACGAGTATGGTTAGCGGCACCTTCATCACCAAAATGTTCATTATCATTAAGGTGTAAATGGTGATTGAAATGTTGTTCTGAATTGAACATAGCTTTTAATATATTTCCAGTTGTTAGTGGTTCTAACGAACGATGAAATTTATTAGTTAAATTAGCAGGCGTAAAGTGAACTTTATTATCCGCGGTATCTGCAGAAGGTGAAACGGTACACGCATTAGCTGTCCACATACTGGATGCTGAACAACAGGCCGATAATAAAACCGGATGTTGTTGATAAGCCTTTTTTAATACCCGCTCATCACTGCCTGAGAATCCTAATCGTCTTAAGGTATATAAATCTGGTCGCTCTTGTGGTGCAAAAACGCCTTGTTTTAAGCCTAAATCGTGTAAGGCTTTCATTTTTGCTAAACCTTCTTTAGCTGCTGCCTTTGGGTTTGCAATATCGTTGGCATTTGCCAAAGAAGCCACATTACCTTCGGATAAACCGGCGTAGTTATGAGTGGGTCCAACTAAGCCATCAAAATTCACTTCAAAACTACTCATTGTTTTACCTATTTTGTTAAGTGTAAAGACACTTTCCTAATGAACATTATCAATAGATAGTAAAGCACAGTAATGTTTTTCACAGCTTAAAATTTTTAACGTATAGACAATTTTTTAATCCATAAAAAATAATTCTTATTTTTCAGTTGGTTAAAATTATATTTATTTTTTTGTAATAAAGTTGTTAATTTTAAGACTATGGGGATAACGCTTTTAATGGATGATTATTATGAGAGAATATTGGAAGAAAATTTTGACAATTGGTCTTTTGGCTTATTCAAGTCAATCTTTTGCCTTAACAGAAAAATTGACAATAGAAGATTGCCATATTGACGGTATTAAGCAGCAGGTAAAATGCGGTACATTGCAAGTTCCAGAAAATTACCAACAGCCAAATGGTACTCAAATTAATATTAATTTTGCTGTTATTCCTGCCATAGATAGAACACAAAATAAAGAACCTTTAATGTTTTTAGCGGGTGGTCCTGGGCAGGCTGCCGCTGAAATTGCCGCTACATTGCGGCAAGGTTTTACTGAGGTTAGAAAAACACGTGATTTAATTTTAGTAGATCAACGCGGTACGGGTAAATCACACCCGTTACAATGCGATGAAGTTGAAGGTAATAGTCCATATACTTCGATACCTGAAGAGTTAGATCTCGAAGATGTAAAACAATGCTTAGCTCAGCTTGAAGGTGATTTAAGTCAATATAATACTGAAAATGCTATTAGAGACTTTGACGCAGTAAGAGCCGCTTTAGGCCATGAAAAAATCACTATTTATGGTGGCTCTTACGGTACAAGAGCCGGTTTAGTCTATATGCGTATGTTTCCACAATCATTAAGTGCAGTTGTTTTAGACAGTGTTGGACCGATTGAAGTGCCTATTGGTACGTTTGGTCAAAGCTCAGCGAGATCTTTTAATATGCTGTTAGCACATTGTATGGAGGAAGAAAGCTGTAAACAAGCATACCCCGATTTAGCGCAAGAGTTTGCTACTGTGATTGAGCGTTTAGAAGAAAATCCGATAACGGTTACTATTACTCATCCTCGATTAGGCACCCCAACGGAGTTTGTTATTAGCCGTTTGAAATTTATTTCAACAATACGTATGCAACTTTATTCTGTTGAAATGAGAACTATGGTGCCTTTAATTATTCATCAAGCATTCTTAGGGAACTTCGCGCCACTAGCCGGATTAACTGCCGCGCAAGAAAGCAGTATGGGAATGTACGTAGGACTTTTGTTTAATATTGTGTGTAATGAAGATTTACCTCGCATAAGTGATGAGATGTGGCGTAAAGATGCAGATAATAATTTCGGACAAGATGCAAGCCATCTTGCATGGAAAACTGTTTGTCCAATATGGCCTCAATATCGTTTAGGCGAGTCTTTTTATCAAGCTGTAACAGCAGATATACCAACGTTAATTATTTCTGGCGATGTAGATCCTGTTACGCCGCCTTCTAATGGCGATTATGCCGACAAATCATTACCTAATAGTAAGCATATTATTTTAAAAAATAGCGCGCATACACCAGGCCCATCAACATGTGCCATTGATATTATCGATGAGTTTTTAACGAAGAAAGATCCAAATGACTTAGATGAGTCTTGTTTAGAAAAAATTCCGAGTGAGTCGTTTATGACGAGTCTTAATGGCAGTATTTAAGGAAGAATTATGATTGAAGTTAACAATTTACATAAAACATTTAAATCTAAAAAGAATACAGTTGTTGCCTTAGATGGCTTGTCATTTACCGCTAAAGACGGAGAAATTACTGGAATTTTAGGTCCAAACGGTGCGGGTAAAACTACGTGTTTACGTACTCTGTATGGCTTATTAGAGGCCGATGAAGGGTCAGCAATAATTGATGGTATTTCAGTAACGGAGCAACCGTTAGCCGCACGTGCGAAATTAGGTATATTCCCTGATAAATTTGGTTTATATGAACGTTTAACCGCGTATGAGCAAATTGACTATTTTGCGAGCATTCATGGCTTACAAGGTGCTGCTAAGAAAAGTGCCATTGAGCAAGTGATCAAAGACTTAGATATGGAAGCTTTAGCGCACCGTAAAACCGCAGGATTTTCACAAGGTCAACGGATGAAAGTGACCCTAGCACAAGCGCTAGTGCATCAACCACAAAATTTTGTGCTTGATGAGCCTACTCGAGGTTTAGATGTGATGAGTACACGAGTGTTACGTGAATACCTTAGTCGCTTTAAAGAAAAAGGCCATTGTATTTTGTTTTCATCACACGTAATGCAGGAAGTTGCGGCACTTTGTGACCGTGTCATTATTGTGTCAAACGGTAAATTAGCGGCTCAAGGTACGCCACAAGAGTTATGTGATTTGGCAGGGAAAACGCAATTAGAAGATGCGTTCGTAAAACTCATTGGTTCAGATGAAGGAGTCGCAGCATGATCCAATTTAAAGCATTACTAAAAAAAGAACTTAAAGAAGCGTTTCGCGATAAGCGTGCATTAATGGTCGCTATGATGATGGCAATTATGGCACCCATTATGATTTTTGCGATGTCAAAAATGATGATTAAAGAAATGGTGTCAACACCTGCTGTATACGTGAAAATTACAGGAAGCGAGTACGCTCCAAAGTTAATAAAAGCATTAGCGGATGATAATATTAAACTGTTTTCTGACGTCCCTACTGATGATGCTATGCTTTGGGATGAGCGTAATATTCAATTAACTATACCCGAAACATTTGCTCAAGATATGATGGATGGTAAACGAATTGATGTTTACTTAAATGCTGATTTTAGTGAAAAGTCGATGAGTGCTCCATTGCGACGAATTAAAGCCGCTATTAATCAATATGCACAAACTATTGGATATAAGAGGCTCTTAGTGCGGGGTATAGATGTTAACTTATTACGCCCAGTTAACTTAATTGAGCAGGATACCTCATCGCCAAGTAGTAATTTTTTGATGATATCAATGATGCTAGGTTTATATTTGTTAATGGCTGCATTTATGTCAGGTTTATCAGTAGCAATTGATACTAGTGCGGGGGAGCGTGAACGTAATGTATTAGAAATGTTACTTTGCCAGCCGGTTAGCACACTAAAAATTGTATTAGCTAAATTGTCTTGCGCAAGTACTATCGCCTTTATCGGAGTATTACTGACAATTTCACTGACATTTGCTTCTATCGGCTTTGTTGATTTAACTAAAATTGGTGCAAGTTTTAGTCTTGATTTGAGTGCTGTAGTGATTATCGTGGCAATGTTACTGCCAATATGTTTTCTGGCATCAGCATTACAATTATTCTTTTCATTTCAAGCCAAAAGTTTTAAAGAAGCACAATCTTCGGTCACTATGGTGGTAATGATCCCTGCAATGTTGCCATTCATAATGACCTTTATAGATGACAAGCCAAAATGGTTTGATTGGGTACCGGTTACAGGGCAGTCTCTTATTATGGAAGATATTTTCAAGGGGTTAGCTGTCGATTGGACTAACTTGGCATTAACGACCTTAATCACCATAATATTAACGGCTGTATTAGTGGTTACACTTGCCAAGAAGTTAACGTCTGAAAAAGTGGTTCAGTCCCTAAGTTAATTTAGGTCTTGTTTAGGATGAATAACTCGTTAGAATTGCCAGTAAATCAAAAAGATCGTTTGCAAACGGCGGTTAGCAACAATAAGAGTTTATCATTGGATCATAAACACACTTTTTACCAATGGATGACGGAGCATGAAAAATTGCTTCGTCATATCATTACGGGTTTTGAAGCAAAGCCTGCTATTCAAGATGAATTATTTCAAGAAATATCATTAAATATATGGCGAGCTATTCCTAGTTTTAGGCAAGATAGTGCGGTAAAAACTTTTATCGCACGTATTGCGCATAACGTTTTAGCCACCCATGTAGCCAAAGCGGTTAAAAGCATCAAATCAGAACAAACACTTTCTGAAATTTCAATTGAAGCTGAGCAAGATACTGTTCAGCCGACGCCTTACCAAGCGTTAGATCAGCAACAACGACAACAACGTTTGACTAGTGCCATTCAAAAATTAACGCTAGAACAACAACAAGTTATTACGCTAGCGCTAGAAGGAATGAGTTATCAAGAAGTTTCTGAGGTATTGGCAATCAGTACAAACTTAGTAGGTGTTCGCTTACAACGCGCCAAACAGGCGCTAACACAAAAATTGGCGGTGAACTAATGACGTCACACATAGAGCATGAAAACGAAGAGTTGAATCAAGTATCATCTGATAGTCATCAAGATTCAGAGCTACAATGGGCTGAATTAACAAAAGATTGGCAGAGCCAAACTTATCCTAAAACCGATATTAAACAGCTGATTAAGCAAACAAAGCGGCGAGTTAAAGCGGCTAAGTATTGGTTAGCAGTTGATATTATAGGTACGATGGCAATCATTATAGGTTTTTTTATTGCGTTGTTTTTCTATGAAAATGATAAAGCGACACTTTATTACTTAGGGTTTGGTAGTATTGTGACGAGTATTTTTTGCATACATACCGTTAACTTTCGTATAAGAGGCTGGCGACAGCTGAGTGATTCACCTGATCAAGCTATACATAATGCAATTAAGAACGCTGAATCATCTAAAAGATACCTAAATTTATGTAAGATATCCTGTTATATACTTCTACCTGCGGTGAATTGGTACTTGTTTGAAGTTTCAACTTTAGCGGAAAAACCTATTTTACCACCTTTGCTATTTATAAATGTATTTGTTGCAGGCATGTGGGGGGCGAGCCATTACTATTTAGTTAAACGCAAGAAAGAAATAAAGCAATTAAAAAGTTTTTTATAGAAATAAAATTCAAGAATATAGCTTAATTTTGTTTTTAATACTGACTATTGGGTAATATTTTTAATTAAATTCTTGTTGTTTAGGTTTTAATTCGATATATTCGTTCAAAGGCAAACTTAATATTGTCTTTGAAAGATATTCTGCATATATAACGATAATTAAACTATTTACTTATGACTTATCTCGGTATAAATCATCGCAAAATAAGCTAAAGCGGTAACGTTTTATCGTGTACAAAAGCGCCTTGTTCAGGCAAAATATGCGGCAATTTTAATTAATCCATTTTTTCCAGTGAATAACTGTGAACTTGAGGTAAAAACATGCTTACTCGTGATATGAACATTGCTGATTTTGATGCTGAATTGTGGCAATCAATGACTGACGAAGTGGTTCGTCAAGAAGAGCACATCGAACTGATTGCATCAGAAAACTACTGTAGTCCTCGTGTATTAGAAGCGCAAGGCTCACAACTCACCAATAAATACGCAGAAGGTTATCCTGGTAAGCGTTATTATGGCGGTTGTGAATTCGTTGATATTGCTGAGTCATTAGCTATTGAGCGTGCTAACCAATTATTTGGTTCAACTTATGCTAACGTTCAACCACATGCAGGATCTCAAGCTAACTCTGCAGTATTTCAAGCATTAGTAAGCCCTGGTGGCAAAGTACTAGGTATGAGCCTTGCTCATGGTGGGCACTTAACTCATGGTTCACATGTTAACTTTTCAGGTAAATCTTACGAAGCTATACAATATGGTTTACACCCTGAAACTGGTGATATTGATTACGAAGAACTTGAGCGTTTAGCTAAAGAGCATAAGCCAGAAATGATCATAGGTGGTTTTTCTGCGTTTTCAGGTGTTGTTGATTGGGCTCGTATGCGTAAAATAGCCGATGAAGTAGGTGCTTACTTTATGGTTGATATGGCGCATGTTGCTGGTTTAGTAGCTGCAGGTTTATATCCTAACCCTGTGCCTCATGCTCATGTTGTTACTACCACTACCCATAAAACATTAGCAGGCCCACGTGGCGGTTTAATTATTTCTGGCTGTAATGATGAAGATATTTATAAAAAACTAAATTCTGCTGTTTTCCCTGGAGGGCAAGGTGGACCATTAATGCACGTTATTGCGGCAAAAGCTGTTGCATTTAAGGAAGCACTTCAACCAGAGTTTAAAGTTTACCAACAGCAGGTATTGAAAAACGCTAAAGCCATGGTTGAAGTATTACAAGAACGTGGTTATAAAGTGGTATCTAACGGCACAGAAAATCATCTGTTATTACTTGATTTAATTGATAAAGATATCACAGGTAAAGATGCAGATGCCGCACTAGGTCGTGCTCATATTACGGTAAATAAAAACTCGGTTCCAAATGACCCTCGTTCTCCGTTTGTAACATCTGGATTACGTTTAGGCACGCCAGCTATAACACGTCGTGGTTTTGGTGTTGAGGAAACTAAACAATTAACGGGTTGGATTTGTGATATTTTAGATGATATTAACAATGAAGATGTAATTGTTGCTGTGCAAGAAAAAGTAAAAGAAATTTGTGCACGTTTTCCAGTCTATGGTTAATGTTATAAGTTAACTATTATTAAAAGCTTAACTCTTAGAGGGGTTAAGCTTTTTTATTATAAAGCTCAGCTTTATTTGCCTTACATTAATAAATTAATTTCTCTCTTTGTTAAATTGAAATAAAACCGTCATAAAAGTTTCTTAAAATGCTGTTATCAGCGTTAGGAGCAGTACGTGACGAAAACAATTTATAGCAAAGCCAATTTAAATATCATTACCATACTTTTTGTTGTACTACTTTTTGGTTTTGTGTCATTTGAAATAGACCAACAAGCCCAACGTATTAAAACCCAAGAGCTTAATCAGCTTAATATTATTTCACAACAAATTTCCTCTCGCGTAGATATCTTTAGTGCCAGTCGAATTAGGGCGTTAGAAGATATAGCTAACAATTGGCCTGATCACCATCCTAATTTAGAATTATGGTTTAATATTTCAGGATCTCGAATAATGAATATTCTTCCTGCGATTGATAGTTTAGTTTGGGTCGATAAAAACTCAAAGAAGTCATGGCGAGTGCCATCGAATGTGCCGGTTGATAATAAAATACTCACACTTGATTTTGCTAATATTTCACAAAAAAATAAGCCATTCGTTTCGCCGATAATTGAAACACAAGAAAAGCAAAAGTTGATCGCTATTATTTTACCTGTAAGTAGTAATAACCAAATTAGAGGTTGGTTAGTTTGTACCATTGACTTTAATTCTGCATTTTATTTTATGATGGGAAACTATTCGGATGATGCTATTAATTTTAAATTACTCGATGGTGATTCGTTAATCTTAAGTTCTAATACGTATAACTATCATGGTAATAGTTTAGAAACCGTTTTAGACTTTGGTACTCGTAAATTTGTTTTGCAATTGTATACGGGAAAATCAACCTTTAATCAGACATTTTATACCATACTTAGTTTTTTCATTGTTGTGCTATTTGCTTGGGTGTCTCGTTTATTAGTCTTAAATCATTTAAAGATTATTTTTAGCCAACAACGTTTTAAAGCTGCCTCAGAAAGTGCATTAGATGCCATGCTGATTTTCTATCAATTTGATAAAGAGTTAGTACTTCAAGAGCTAAACCCTTTCGCTACTTCCATTCTTGGCATATCTCATCATGATGTAAATAAGATGACTTATCCAATGTTTATTGAAGCTATGGGCTTTGAAGGAAGTTGGCTAACAGACGCGCCAGAGCGAGTATTTCAAGGTGATATTATCGATCAAACCTTTGAAGTGAACTTTAAAAACCCAAACATTAAACATATCAAACTGCAAATGGTACGGGCGCAACAATATATTGCAATTACAATTCGTGATGTTACAGCACGGAAAAATGCTGAAATGTCACTCGTTAAACGAGAGCAGAAATATCGCCGTTTAGTTGAAGGTCTATCAGGACATTTCTTATATAGCATTAACGATAAAGATGAACTTAACTATGTGAGTAAATCTGTTAGAAACATTATTGGATACCAGCCGAGCGAAGTCATTAATAAACTTAATGGGTGTACGTTATATGATGAGATTAAACATTATCATATGAACAACTCGTCGATGCTGAACATTAATCAAAAAGTACATATTTTTACCGTTGAGTTATACGACGAAAAAAATGAACTCAAAATGTTGGAGTTAACAGAGTCTTTAATTCTGGATGACAATAATGAGCTAATTGCAATAGAGGGAATTGCCAAAGATATAACCCGAGAAAAGCAATTATCAGATGAACTTTTATTTCAAGCTAACCATGATGCTTTAACGGGTTTATATAATCGTTATGCATTCGATGCAAAATTATCGGAAATATTAAGTGAAGGTGTTAGTGGGAGTGATGATCATTTAGGGTGTGTGTGTTATCTCGACCTAGATCAATTCAAAATTGTGAATGATACTTCGGGGCATTTTGCGGGTGATCAATTGCTTAAGCAATTAGGGGCTATCATATCAACAGAATTAAATCAGCATACTGTGGCTAGGCTTGGAGGTGATGAATTTGCCATTTTATTCAAAGAATTAAGTATTGAAGAGTCACTGCATATTTTGAAAAATTTATTAGGGAAAATAAACGAGTTCCGTTTTAGTATTGAAGATAAGGTATTTAGAGTAAGTGCTAGTATCGGACTTACGGTAATAAATGAGGGGATGAGATCTGAGGAATTGATGAAGGCAGCAGATGTTGCATGCTATATGTCTAAAGATGGAGGAAGAAATAGAATAAGTATTTACAATATTCATGATGAAGAGCTGTCTAAACATAGTATCAAATTAACTTGGGCTAATGAGATCCAGCAAGCCTTAGATCAGAACCGATTTAAGCTTTTTCATCAAACCATCAAGCCACTTCATGTAACTGAAAATAATGGAAAATCATACGAAATATTATTACGTATGGTAAGTTTAGATGGTGAACTTATTAGTCCCGCGCTTTTTATTCCCGCGGCTGAAAGATTTAACTTAATGGGAGAAATAGACCGTTGGGTTTTAACTAATGTAATTAGTTTGCTACGTAATAATCAAAAACTATTAGCTGATACACAAAAGTGCTCAATTAACCTTTCTGGGGCGACAATTATTGATGAAACTTTAGCTGATGAAATAATTGATTTGTTGACAATCAATGAAATCCCTCCTCAAAAGATATGTTTTGAAATAACAGAAACTGAAGCGGTCACCAAGCTAAATAATGCAAAGTCTTTTATTAATAAGTTGAGAAGGTTTGGCTGTGAATTTGCTTTAGATGATTTTGGTGTTGGTATGTGTTCGTTTGCCTATTTAAAAAACCTACCTGTTGACACCATAAAAATAGATGGCTCTTTTGTTAAAAACCTTTGTAATGATGAAAGTGACAGAGCGATTGTGAAATCGATTAATGATATTGCCAAATCATTAGGTAAAAAAACTATTGCAGAATTTGTGGGTGATAAAGCTACTGAACAACTATTGAAAAAAATGTCGGTAGATTACGTACAAGGTTATTATATTGATCAACCTAGTGAGATTTGACATCACCTATTTTTAAACACATTGAGTTTTTTAAACTATATTTCGCTAAGCAAGTCGTTTTGTATTAAAATATTGCGATAATTTTAACGTGGATAGTTATTGTCGTGTATTGCCCATTTTGCTCAGCCACCGAAACAAAAGTAATTGATTCTCGCCTTGTTGCAGACGGCCATCAAATACGCCGTCGCAGAGAGTGTATCGCTTGTAGTGAGCGTTTTACCACTTTTGAAACTGCTGAATTAGTTATGCCACGGATTATAAAGCGCGATGGTTCACGTGAACCTTTTAATGAAGATAAGATGCGTAGTGGTTTTCAACGTGCTCTTGAAAAGCGTCCTGTTAGTGTTGAACAAGTTGAACTTTCAATTAATAAAGTCAAATCACAAATGCGTGCCACGGGTGAGCGTGAAATCAGTAGCGAATTATTAGGTAATTTTATTATGGAGCAACTAAAAGCTCTTGATAAAGTCGCCTATGTGCGATTTGCCTCTGTGTATCGTTCTTTTGAAGATATTCGTGAATTTGGTGAAGAAATAGCCCGATTAGATGATGAACATTAGGATAATTTATGGATGTTAATTTTTTTCAATGGCTAGCCTTGATAGCCTTACCTTTATTAATATTCAATTATTATCGGGGTGGCCATGGGGCGCTATATACAATTGAAGTCATCGAAAACACTTTATTATTAAAGCAGCGATTTGGTAGCTTTGTGTTTAAAAAATTTGACACAAAAATAGACATGAACAAAGTGGTAAAACTGCAGAAGGTTAACAACACGATTAGCTTCTTTTATCAAAGTGGTCATGCAATTGATGTGTGGCATAGCCAGAAAAATATAGATACTTTTTGGCGTGATCTTGTAAATTTATTCCCAAATACTCAATTAGTTATTATTGATCAGTAAATACGTATTTTGACAGAAAATATAAGGCTTACATTGAACCACTTTACACAATTAGATCATCAATTTATGGCAAGGGCTCTTAATTTAGCGAAAAAAGGGCGCTTTACTACATCGCCTAATCCCCGCGTAGGATGTGTACTTGTTAACAATGGTGATATTGTTGGTGAAGGATTTCATGTAAAAGCAGGTAGCGGACATGCGGAAGTAAACGCACTGGCTCAAGCGGGGAATAGTGCTAAGGGGGCAACGGCTTATGTAACGTTAGAGCCATGTAGTCACTTTGGTCGAACACCTCCTTGTTCACAGGCTCTGATTAATGCTGGTGTACAAAAAGTCATTTGTGCCATGGTTGATCCTAACCCCAAAGTCAGTGGTAAAGGCTTAGCCATGCTTAATGCAGCTGGTATTGAAACTGCATCAGGATTGTTAGAGATCGAGGCAAAAGCGCTAAACATAGGTTTTATTAAACTAATGACCACTAACATACCTTATGTGCGTTGCAAACTTGCTACAAGCCTAGATGGTAAAACAGCAATGGCTAATGGCGAAAGCCAATGGATAACCTCTCCTGAAGCACGTAAAGATGTTCAAGCATTAAGGGCGCAAAGTTGTGCTATTATTGCGGGGGCAGATTCCATTTTAGTTGATAATGCACGCATGACAGTACGCTGGTCTGAGTTAGGTCAAGTACAACAGTATTATTCTGAATGTGGTACTAATAACAATATACGACAACCTATACGCGTAATCATAGACACAAAAAACCGTTTAACTCCAGATTTGGCTTTATTTGATGTTAGTGTTCCATCTCCAATCATATTAATTCGAAAGAGCATTGAAAATAGCCTTCAGTGGCCTCATTTTGTAGAACAAGTTGTAGTCCCAATGCAGCTATCGGGTTTTGTCGATTTACCTAGTGTTTTAGCTTTATTAGCCAAAAGAGGGCTAAATGATGTGTTACTTGAAGCCGGAAAAACCTTAGCGGGAGCTTTTATTGATCAAAACTTAGTTGATGAATTAATACTATATCAAGCGCCAAAGCTCATGGGCGAAAATACCCAAGGTTCAGTGAAAATGCCAAGTGTTGAGCATTTAAGTCAGGCAAAGAATTTAATGTTTACTGACGTTACTATGGTTGGAAAAGATATTCGTATTAAGGCGTTATTTAAGTGACGCTGAAGCTGAGTAAAATGAATAGTTACAAACAGACTGTTAAAAGAGAAAATGTATGTTTACTGGAATAATTGAAGCTGTAGGTAAAATAAAACAGATCAACATCAATGCTGATGGTGCAAGGTTAACCATTGATACACAGTCACTAGATATGAGTGATGTGCAACTAGGCGATTCTATTGCCACTAATGGTATTTGTTTAACCGTTGTGGCTTTTGACCAAAGCAGCTTTACTGCTGATGTCTCTAATGAAACTTTGGCACGTACAGGTTTTGGTGACTATAGTGTTAACCAAATTGTTAACTTAGAAAAAGCTATGCTCCCAACAACACGTTTTGGTGGGCATATTGTTTCTGGGCATGTAGATGCAGTGGCCTCGATAAAGTCGATTGAACCAACAGGTAATAGCATTGATTATTGGATTAAAATGCCTGAAGAAATAGCGCCTTACATTGCTGAAAAAGGCTCTATTACTATTGATGGAGTTAGCCTAACAGTAAATACTGTAGCTGATGATAGTTTTCGTTTGACCATAGTGCCGCATACGACTGAAAAAACTGTGATCAGTCATTATCAAGTAGGTACTGAAGTGAATATTGAAGTAGATGTAATGGCGCGCTATATAGAGCGTTTATTGACAAAAAAAAACACCACAGTAGCGTCAAGTAACGTTACCGAAGCTTTATTAAAAGAAAGCGGATTTATTAAATAAAATTAAGAGGTTGTCATGAATTTAAATACTCCGCAGGAGATCATTGAAGACATCAAATTAGGCAAGATGGTTATTTTGATGGATGACGAAGATCGTGAAAATGAAGGAGACTTCATTATGGCGGCAGAATTAGTTACACCAGAAGCTATCAACTTTATGGCAACTCATGGGCGTGGTTTAATCTGTATGCCAATGTCGGCTGAAAAATGTAAAAGACTTAACTTACCTTTGATGGTTGAAAAGAACGACGCACAATTTACAACTAATTTTACGGTATCAATTGAAGCAGCTGAAGGTGTTACCACTGGTATTTCTGCTGCTGATAGAGCCACGACAGTATTAGCAGCTGTTGATAAAAATGCTAATCAACACTCTATTGTTCAACCGGGCCATATTTTTCCACTTATTGCTAAAGATGGTGGTGTGTTAAATAGAGCTGGTCATACTGAAGCTGGTGTTGATTTAGCTCGTTTAGCCGGTTTAGAGTCTGCAGCGGTTATTGTCGAAATTTTAAATGAAGATGGCACTATGGCGCGTCGTCCTGATTTAGAGATTATTGCGCAAAAACATGATATTAAAATGGGCACAATTGCTGATTTAATAGAGTATCGAAATGCTAATGAAACCACCATAGAGCGAGTTTCACAATGTAAATTACCTACAGCATTTGGTGAGTTTGATTTAACTGTATTTAAAGACACAATTGACGGCCAAGCGCATTTTGCTTTAACTAAAGGTGAAATTAAACCAGATGAGCCAACGTTGGTGCGTGTACACTTAGAAAATACCTTTAGAGATCTGCTCTTTAGTCAACGAGAAAGTGTCGCAAAATGGCCTATTGGCAATGCATTAGAGCGTATCGGTAATGAAGGTGGCGTATTAGTCTTACTAGGCAAGCATGAGTCACCAGAAGAACTCATCGCACAAGTGCAAAAATATGCAAAACTAGATGCAGGCGAAACGGTTAAAGAAGTTAAGCGTCATGTAGGTTCTCGTAATGTCGGTGTTGGCTCACAGATACTGGCTAATTTAGGTGTGAGTAAAATGCGTTTACTCAGTTCACAAACAAAATATCATTCACTTTCAGGTTTTGGTTTAGAAGTGGTTGAGTATATTTCTGAATAAAAAAACACACTAAGCGTACAATCTAATTAAAATGCAGTTTTAGTCATGAAGCTTTGTTCACTACTAAAGCTGCGTTTTTACTTTTAGTGTGAGATATTACCTCTTTTGGTTCCAATAGGCGCTGGCATAAAGTTTTGATTGATCAAATTGACAGCGTGCGTTTAGGTGCGCTTTTAATTTTTTAACCATGCTTGCTTCAGCTGCTATAAATATAGCTGTATTGTTCAGGTTACTCCCTTTAGACTCTAGCCCTTTTAAAAAGTCATCTGTTAACTTATTAGGCGTGATTAACCAGTGAACTTTAATCGCTTTAGGGCGTATTAATTGTTGTACATCTCGTTTATCTGGTATTTGTATATAGGCATGTCCAACAGCATCTTTTGGTAGCTTCTCCAAAATACTTGCAATAGCAGGTAACGCGGTTATATCACCGAAGAATAAATGCGTCTCTGCAAATAAATCAGTATGTTTTGTATCGCCCGGGCCGGCTATGCCAAGGTAGTCACCAGCTTTAGCTTGAAGTGCCCAATGAGTTGCTAGCCCTTGATGGTCATTGACTGCAAAGTCGATCGTTAATGTTAATTTCTGCGGTTCAAAAGATCGAACGGTATAAGATCGCATCCATTTTTTAAATCCAAAATACATACCTAATCTAGGTTTTTTATCATTAATATTTGGATTTGGAAATATGAGTTTAACATGAGCACTTTCTTTATTTTCGGGAAAGTCTGACAGCGAACTACCCGTCAGAACAATTCGTCTCATATGTGGCGATAGATCATTAACTTCTAAAACTTGTGTCATACGCATAGTGGGTTGCATAATGATACCTCTTGATAGTTTAAATTGTTAACCAGTTACGCTTGATAGACATTTTTCAATTTTTGGCTTAATGACTAAAGTTATAAGGCATGAAAAGGTAAGACCTATTGGTAAGGCATATAGTAAGCTTTTGAAAAATAAATTATAAATTTCATAGTAAGACTTATCACTATGGTTATTTAGTACTGTGATTATTGCCATGATTGATTCCATTATCACAGCCATTAGTAAGCCTTGTAACAAGTTCTTTTGCAAATTGCTGCTAGCAGAAAATACACGATTAATGAATTTGTTCAGCATTGTAAATATGACACTGCCAATGGGGAGAATAACTAAAAGTGCAAAGAGGTAAGTACTCAACCAAGTATTTAAAAAGTTTTTAGATGTTGAATGGTTGCTCCATGTCATAATAGCTGTAATAGTGCCAATTAAGGTCATCATGATGGTGAACATAAAGAGTACTGTTACTGATTTTTTTGCATAATAAAATCCAATAAATGTAGTTAACAAAGTCAACTATATTTCATGTTGGTTGATATTGTCAATCAATATGTTTTTATTTAATTATCTAGATTTTTTGATAGGGGAAATAATGGAATTAAGTGAGGCGCTTTTTAGTTTAGTACATGCGGTGCGTAAGAATATGAAACATGAGATAAAGCAATTAGCATTAGATTTATCTCCAATGCATTTGAAGTCATTAAAAGTGATCTCATTAATAGATGGCTGCACTGGGCAAAAACTCGCTGATTTCATGGACCGAGATAAAGCACAAATTAATCGGCTTATTAAAGAGTTGGTTCATCAAGAGTTAATTATAAAAACAGATAATGAACAAGATAAGCGCAGTCAACATATAGTCTTGTCTTCAAAAGGAGAGGAAATGATGAAAATGTTTAAAAATGTAGAAAAAAATGTATTTAATAGAATGGTTAATGATATTCCTTCTGCTCAAATTGAAGACTTCATTGATACAATACAATTGCTTAAGATTAATTTAGGGTAATCGTTATTGAGTTGTAATTTAATAGTTGAGCTGTTTATTCTCAAGTGCAGTTATTTTTATATCTGATATTTTAAGCCACTTGTACTTGGTTTCTACCTGAATTTTTAGCTTTATAAAGCGCATCGTCAGTACGTTTGAGTAATTCATCACTAGTTTGTGAATCAATTAACGTTGCTACACCTAAACTGATAGTAATTTTAACCTCGATATCAGCTAATACGAAACGATGGTCTTCTACTTTTTTTCTGATCCTATCAGCTAGTGCTGTAGCCGTGTTGGTATTTTTACCTAAACTGGTGATCGCAAATTCTTCACCACCAATTCGAGATACATTGTCAGAAGGACGTGTGTTACTTTTTAAAATATCAGCTAAGGTTACTAATACTTTATCTCCAGCAGCATGTCCATAGGTATCATTGATGGTTTTAAAGTGATCAATATCAATATAAATTATTGAAAAATCTAAGTGATTTCGTGTAGCGATGGATAGGTCATGTTTAATTGACTCCATAAATTTCCGACGATTAGCTAGCTGAGTGAGAGCATCTGTTCTCGCTTCTTTTTCAGCTTGTACACGTTCATGCTCGAGTAGTTGTGTGTGTTCTTTAATTTTTACTTTTAAACGTCGATTATGAAAGAATAAAGCGGAAATAAATAGAACAATTACAATTACTAAAATTTGTTTTTTAAAACTAAATATTGCTTGTAAAAAAGTCTCGTTTGAAATTGATGAGTAAACAAAACTGTTTAAATCGATGGGAGGCCCCTTTAAAATTCCTGTATTTCTGAGCTCGTTTTCAATAAATTGCCAACGCTCAGTATTCATGTATCCTAAAGGAATAATATCAGCATACATTAGCTGAATAAGCTGCTTAGCCTCAAAAGCAAGTTCTTCTTTTGATTTACCTTGGCTATTGTATTTTTGCATAATTATATCAATAGTTTCATCAATATTATTAATGGCATATTGCCACCCCTTTTTAGTACTTTCGGTAAAGTTTTTAACTTCTTCAGGACTATTTCTTACTTTATTCTCTAGTGTTAATAAGACATCTCCGTAAAAATCGATGCCGTGTTCAGCAGGAGTAAAGCTATAGAAATCAAGTTTTTCTTGCTGGAGAGTGAAAATTTCATTTGAAGAATAAATATTGTAAGCGTCAATATGACCTTGAATAAATTGCCCTAATGCTTGTTTACTAGGAATTACATTTAAGCTGTTAGCCGTTATATTATTTTTTCGAAACATGGCAATGATTTCAGCATTTATTAAGCCTTTAGTTACCATTACTTTTTTATTCGTTAGATCAGAAAGTTTAGGATAACGACTAATCAATAATGAAGGGGAGTGCTGGAAAAAAGTAGCTAAAGCTACTAATGGAATTCCATTAGCCCTATAAACAATAGCACCTGCCGCACCAATTGCGTAATCCACATCACCATAACTCAGTTTTTCAATGGGTGAAGGTCCAGGTGCACGTTCTATTAATTTAACGTCTAAGCCATGATGTTTATAATAGCCTTTTTCTTTGGCAATATAGTAACCGGCAAATTGAAATTGATGATACCACTTTAGCTGAACATTGATTGTTGTTAGTTCGTGCGGATTTTTTGTGGTATTTGCTAATACACACGTGGTTGAAAATAATATAAAAACAGCTATAAACTTAGCTGATACAGCAGATATTTTCATTGTTATTCCATCAGCAATGACCTATACAGGGTTAAGTATAGACAGTAATACGAAAATATCGAATGGTGAGCTTATTTTTGATTAAATTATTGTGCTTTATTTAGCGCGATAACTGCATTTTTATTTTCGTTAAGCGTTAATAGATTTTTATTTTTACGTTCCGTATAACCAAAAGTAGAGTCAAAGGTGGAGCTGCTTTCATTGGTTATTCTTACTAAACGTTGCTCTACTACTTGGTAGGTTGCATGTTCAAAACCTTTTGCCTTAACACTTAATACTATATATGCACGTCCTTTGCCGTTAAAGTCTATTTTTGTGCTAATGGGAATACCATTATCATCAATAACTACACTATAACTACTTTCAAACTTTTTTACATATTCACGTGTACGTTTGTCATTAATAATCGCACTAACCGGTAACTCAAAATTTAATTGGCGCAACTCCTCTCCATTAATAGTGATAGCTTCTTCATTAATAAAGTTAGCTTGGGCCATAGTTCTGATAATATCGCTAGCTGCAGATAATGTAGACTTTATCTCGGTAGCATTATTTTTATTAATGGCATTAAGGGTTGGTGTTTCTGCATTTTCATCTTTAATACGTTCACTTGCTTCGTGCTCAAGCTTAGCTAATATTTGATTGCTATAGGTAATTTGCAAGCCTTGGTGGTCGTCACTTAAATATACTTGTGCCTCACCACTTTTGACGATCTTGTTTTTACCTTCGCCTTGTTGATGATAGCTTGTTGTTATTAATGTTGCTGAAATAGGGGTGTTACTATTAAGTTTTTGCAAAGCGCGTTTGAGATCATTAAGACCGTCAGCTTTAGTGAGTAGAGGCACGAAACCGAAGAAAAGCATTAAATAGCTCGCAAAGTATTTAGTCACGGAACATCCTTTTTAAAATTATTTATTATTGAATAATGGATTGATTTTTAGCGTATGACTTCTTAACAATAAACTTATCTTTTAAATAGCGTTAACACTATTCCTATTAACATTTATATCGTAATTTAGAACAAGGTGTCTAGCACTGAAGCAGAACAGTGCTTTTATTCTTGTATTTTATTTGTGTTAAATTCGTTACAGTGAAGTGGTTACAAAGTTAAAAATGTATTTATTTTTGCAATAATACCATTACTATCTAGCCCTAACTCATGGTGAATTTCTTCTTGAGTGCCATGTTTAATAAACTGATCGGGTAGACCAATATTTAGTATTTTAATTGTTCTGCCTTGTTGTAATATATATTCATTAATAGCTGAACCAGCACCACCTGCAATTGCATTATCTTCAACGGTAATAATAATTTCATGTTCATCACAACATTTATCGATGAGAGCTGTGTCTAATGGCTTAATAAAGCGCATGTCAACGAGAGTCGCATTAAGTGTTTTAGCGGCTTCTGTTGCTTGGTTTAACATAGTACCAATGCTTAAAATGGCTATACGTTGACCTTTTGTAATAACCTTGCCTTTACCTATCTCAATGGTTTCGTTGATGTTAGGTAGCTCTTTGCCAATACCATTTCCTCTAGGGTAGCGGACTGCACAAGGCTGCTGTAATTTATGCCCAGTAGTCAGCATTAATTGGCATTCACGTTCGTCACTTGGCGCCATAATAACTAAGTTGGGAATACAGCGCATAAAGCTTAAATCAAACGAACCTTGGTGTGTAGGTCCATCAGCACCGACAATGCCAGCTCTATCGATAGCAAACATTACAGGTAGGTTTTGAATAGCAACGTCATGAATAAATTGGTCGTAACCGCGTTGAAGAAAACTTGAATAGATAGCGACTATTGGGTTATAGCCGCCAATAGCTAAGCCAGCGGCAAAGGTTACTGCATGTTGTTCAGCAATTGCTACATCATAGTACTGATTAGGGAAGCGTTGACTAAACTCAACCATACCTGAACCTTCGCGCATCGCGGGTGTGATGGCTACAAGTTTCTCATCTAATTCAGCTGTTTTACAAAGCCAATCACCAAATATTGTTGAATAAGTGGGCAAGCTTGGTTTGCTTTTGGGTAATGATGTTTCTTCAGGGTTAAACTTAGGTACCGCATGATATTTAATAGGGTCTTGTTCAGCAGCTTCGTAACCTTTACCTTTTTTAGTCGCAATATGGAGTAGTTGCGGGCCTTTTAAACTGCGCATATTGCTAATAGTATCGACTAATCCATTCACATCATGACCATCGATTGGTCCAATGTAATTAAAGCCTAACTCTTCAAAAAAAGTACTAGGAACAACCATGCCTTTAAGGTGTTCTTCAGCACGACTAGCAAGTTCTTTAATAGGAGGAATGTTTTTGAGTATGCGCTTGCCACCTTCACGAATGCCGGTATAAAAACTACCTGATAGCATTTTAGCTAAGTGGTTATTAAGCGCCCCAACGTTTTCTGAAATAGACATTTCATTATCATTGAGTATAACAAGCATATCTTTATGAATATCGCCTGCATGGTTGAGCGCTTCAAATGCCATACCCGCTGTCATCGCTCCGTCACCGATAACGGCAACGATTTTACGATTTTTTCCTTCTTTTTCTGCCGCAACTGCAAGGCCTAATGCAGCTGAAATAGAGGTACTTGAGTGACCTACGCTTAATACATCGTATTCACTTTCTTCACGCCATGGAAATGGGTGTAGACCTTCTTTTTGTCTGATGGTATGTAATTGATCACGTCGCCCAGTAAGTATTTTATGTGGGTAGGCTTGATGGCCTACATCCCAAATTAATTGGTCAAAAGGGGTGTTATAAACATAATGCAGCGCGACTGTTAATTCTATAGTGCCTAAGCCTGATGCAAAATGACCACTACTTTTACTTACAGAATTTAATAAATAACGACGTAATTCTTCACTCGCTTGTGGTAGTTGAGAGCGAGACAATTCTCGTAAATTTTTTGGTGCATCTATTTGAGACAACAAAGGATAGTCGTTAAGGTTTTTAGTCATAGTTTATTAGCCCAGTTTAACTGGTACGTTTTATTATAAAAGTAGCAAATTGCGACAAAGTTTGTGTATTGTAAGGTAAATGGGTCAAAGCTTGAAGTGCTTGTTGGTATAACTGTTCAGCTTTTTCTTGTGCGCCTTGTAAACCTAGAAGTGCAGGATAAGTGCTTTTATTCGCTGCAACATCAGAACCACTGGGTTTCCCTAACTCTTCATCAGTTGAAGTTATATCAATTATATCATCACGTACTTGGTAAGCTAAACCAATACTTTGGGCAAATATTGCGAGCTGCTGTTTTTCTGTATCAGTAACTTGCTCAGCACATTCAGCGACCATTAATACACAAGCTTCCAATAACGCGCCTGTTTTTAATGCATGTAGTTTTTCCAAGTCATTCAATGAAATGGCTTTGTCAGTCGCAGCTAAATCCATTGCCTGACCACCACACATGCCTTGATATCCTGCGGCATTCACTAATTGCTGGATTAATTTTACTTGCTTTGTTTGACTATAAACTGAGAATGTATGATTCGCGATAATATCAAATGCGAGTGTTTGTAAACTGTCGCCTGCAAGTATGGCTGTTGCTTCGTCAAAGGCTTTATGGCAAGTAGGTTGCCCTCTACGCAGATCATCATCATCCATAGCGGGTAAGTCGTCATGTAATAGCGAGTATGCATGTATACACTCTATTGCAGCGCCTATAGCTTGTGCATCTTTACTTTCTACATTAAGAGCTTTTCCTGTGATGTAAGCAAGGTAAGGGCGCATGCGCTTGCCACCAATTAAAAGACCGTAGCGCATTGCGGCTAACAATTTCTCATTATTAACAGTCAATTGATCAAGTTTATTGGTAAGAAAGCTATTAATTTGTTGTTGTAAATAATCGATTTCGCTTAATTGGCTCACTGCTCATTCTCTGCAACGTTGAAGTCTGCTAGGCTTTGTTGTCCATTTTGGGTGATTAACATTTGAATTTTTTGTTCTGCATCTTGTAGTTTTTCTTGACTAAGTTGACTTAAATTTAGCCCTCGTTCAAAAAAATTCATCGCTTCTTCTAAACTTAGTTCACCGGCTTCTAAGTTTTGAACAATTTGTTCTAATTCCTTGAGAGATTCTTCAAAGCTTAAGTTTTCTAATTTTTTTCGTGCCATAATTTTTTGTGCCAAAGCAATATATGAGATGCTATAGATAAATTGAATGAGGTCAATAGGCGCAAAGTTACCTTAGCTTGCTGCTTGGGTCAACGTAACATTAAGATATCTTTTTTACCGTTGAACCGTAATAGTAAAAAATTAATCTTAATTTTAAGTTAAGTTATTGACAATATGGGCGATAATAATAAGACAGTAACAATATAATATTTCATATATAGTCGCGTATATTTAAACCGTATTGTATTATCAAATAGTATTAACCAAATTAAGGTTGTTATTAAAACAACGTATTAAGGAGACTTTTTTGTGGATTTAGCTACGATACTGGGGATTTTAGGAGCTATTGGTTTTATCGTTATGGCAATGGTGCTAGGCGGTGATATCAACATGTTTATTGATACTCAGTCTATTCTAATTGTTTTCTGTGGTTCTACATTTGTTGTGTTATCTAATTATAACCTTGGGCAGTTTTTTGGTATTGGAAAAATTATCGCTAAGGCGTTCATGTTTAAAATTGAACAGCCTGAAGAGTTAATTGAAAAATCGGTTGAAATGGCAGATGCGGCGAGAAAAGGTGGTTTTCTTGCGTTAGAGGAAGCTGAGATATCGAATGCTTTTATGCAAAAAGGCGTTGATATGCTAGTTGATGGCCATGACGCTGACGTAGTAAAGGGTACATTACAAAAAGATATTAATTTAACCACTGAGCGCCATGAAAAAGGCATTGGTATGTTAATGGCGTTAGCTGAAGTTGCACCTGCAATGGGGATGATAGGTACTTTAATCGGCTTGGTGGCTATGTTGTCAAATATGGATGACCCTAAGGCTATTGGTCCGGCAATGGCGGTTGCATTGTTAACAACGCTATATGGTGCATTTTTAGCTAACGTAATTGCGATACCTATTGCCAATAAATTAAAACTACGTCTAGCCGAAGAAAAACTTAACCAAGAGTTAATACTTGATGCGGTACTTGGTATTCAAGATGGGCAAAACCCTAGAGTAATCGAAGGCTTGTTAAAAAATTATTTGTCAGAAAGTAAACGTGTCGTAAATACAACTGAAGAGTAACGAGATTAATTATGGCTAATCCTCCAGAATGTAAGTGCCCACCACCCGGACTACCTGCGTGGATGGGAACGTTTGCCGATTTAATGTCATTACTTATGTGCTTTTTTGTATTGTTATTATCTTTTTCCGAGATGGATGTACTTAAGTTTAAACAAATCGCTGGGTCAATGAAGTTTGCTTTTGGTGTGCAAAATAAAATTGAAGTAAAAGATATTCCTAAAGGTACAAGCATTATCGCGCAAGAATTTAGACCGGGTAAACCAGAGCCGACTCCTATAGAAGTTATCCAGCAACAGACCATGGAAATGACGCAACAAATGTTAGAGTTTCAGGCTGGCGATGAAACATCAGCGGGTGGGCGTCAGGAGCAACGAGGAACAGAACGTGGTGGACAATCGCAAAGTACAGATGATGCACAGTCTGCGCAAGCAGAACAACAAGCTAAAGCTGAATTAAAGCAAGCATCAAAAGATCAAGTTAATGAATTAGTGAAAAAAATAGCTGATCAAATGGAGAAACAGATCCAAGATGGAGCTATCGAGCTTGAATCTTTAGGACAGCAGGTCATTATACGTATTCGTGAAAATGGTTCATTTGCTGCAGGGTCTGCTTTTTTACAGCCAAAGTTCAAACCAATTATTCGTCAAATAGGTGAACTATTAACAACGATCCCCGGTGAAGTGATGGTATCAGGTAATAGCGATAATCAAGGGATAAACTCAGAGTTGTATAGCTCTAATTGGGATTTATCTACTAAACGAGCGGTTGCCATAGCACACGAATTAGTGAAAGTACCTGATTTTGATCAAACGCGTATGTTAGTTGTTGGTCATGCTGATACTCGACCCTTAGTACCTAATACTAATGCACTTAATCGTCGTCGTAATCGTAGAGTTGAAATAGCAATAAACCAAGGTAAAGCCAAAGTTTCAGAGCCTATTTCAATTTCAAGTGATGCTCAGTAAGTGTTTCGAATATACGAAATACAAGCTTAAAAGACACGATAAAAAACACTTTAGCAAGGGTATCTGTTTTGATGCCCTTATCTTTACCTAAAGACTTGTAACAAACTCAGTCGAATTGCTGATACCCAATTTAAGCTTATCCGTGTATAATTCGCGCCATTATTTTATGTGGATCCCCTTTTACTATGAAGTTTATCGTAAAATTACAAGCTGAAATCACCATTAAAAGCCGTCCTGTGCGTAAACGTTTTACTAAGATCTTAGAATCTAATGTTAAAAATGTCTTACGTCGGGTTGATGAGCAACTCACCACACGTGTTAATTGGGATAGCATTGAAGTTAATACCAAGAATAATAGCCCAGAAAATCGCTTAAAGTTGATTGAAACTTTAAAGTGTATTCCTGGTGTACCAGCATTTCTTGAAGTTCAGCAAATGGAATTTACCGATCTTCATGATATTTTTGAAAAAACCTTAGCGGTTCATGCGCAAACTATCGAAAATAAAACCTTTTGTGTACGTGTTAAACGTTCAGGTGAGCATGACTTTAAATCGTTAGATGTTGAGCAATACGTCGGTGGTGGTTTAAACCAAAATGTTGAAAGTGCTAAAGTTAAATTGAAAAAGCCAGATGTAACAATCCGTTTAGAAATTAAAAATAATGTTTTAAATATTGTCAGTAATGCATTCAAAGGCTTAGGTGGTTTTCCAATTGCGACTCAAGAAGATGTATTGTCATTAATGTCAGGAGGTTTTGATTCTGGTGTTGCTAGCTATCAAATGATTAAAAAAGGCTCTCGTACGCATTTTTGTTTCTTTAATCTAGGCGGCTCAGCCCATGAAGTTGGTGTTAAACAAGTAAGCTATTATTTGTGGGATAAATTTGGTGCATCACATCGCACTAAATTTTACGCGATTGATTTCGAACCTGTGGTTGCTGAGATCCTAGAAAAAATTGAAAATGGTCAAATGGGTGTTGTACTTAAACGCATGATGATGCGTGCTGCAGCTAAAGTAGCTGAAATGCGAGGTATTCAGTCATTAGTGACAGGTGAAAGTTTAGGCCAAGTGTCAAGCCAAACATTAACCAATTTAAACGTGATAGATAGAGTTACAGAGACTTTAATTCTACGTCCTTTAGTTGCTTATGATAAGCAAGATATTATCGATATTGCTCGACACATTGGTACTGAGGATTTTGCTAAAACAATTCCTGAATATTGTGGAGTTATATCTAAAAAACCTACGGTAAAAGCTGTTTTATCAAAAGTTGAAAAAGAAGAAGATAACTTTGATTTTTCTATTTTAGATAAAGTGGTTGAGGAAATGCGGGTATATGATATCCGTGATATTGGCCAAGAAACGGAAGCTGAGATTACTGCGGTTGATACGGTTGATAAAATTGGTAAAGATGAAGTCGTTGTAGATATTCGTAGTCCTGAAGAAGAAGATGAAAATCCGTTAACAATAGATGGCGTGGAAGTTAAGCATATTCCTTTTTATAAATTAGCCACACAGTTTGGCGATTTAGACAACTCTAAGCAATATTTATTGTATTGTGATAAAGGTATTATGAGTAAATTACAGGCGCTTTATTTACTTGATAATGGCTTTAGTAATGTAAAAGTATATCGAAAATAGAGTTATTTAATAAACATTAGCTTATCCACAAGCTATGGCTTAGGATATACTTCATTTCGTCCTGAATTTTTTGCTTGATATAAGTGTTTATCAGCATTGTTGATTGCTTCATCAATGCTGATATCACTATGTAATTGAACAACCCCCATACTTACCGTTATGTTAATGTCGTTATTCTCATAACGAATTAAATGATTCTGTACTTGTTTTTTGATTTTTTCTGCAAACACAAAGGCGTTTTGAGCGGATGTTTGCGGTAGAATGAATAAAAATTCTTCACCACCCCAACGAGCTACACAATCCTGTTCTCTTATGCTGCGAGTAAATAAGCTGGCAAGCTCAACTAAAACAGCATCTCCCGCATTATGTCCTAACTGATCATTAACTTTTTTAAAGTAATCTACATCGCATAAAATAATCGATAATGCTTCTTTATTACGTAATATTCTCGCTTGTTCTCGTTGTAAAATATGTAGAGCGTCACGACGATTAGATAATTGTGTTAATGGGTCGTAATTTGCCAGTTGCTCATATTTATTGCTTAACTCTAAAATGCGTTTAAAAGATTGTGTTCTTGAATATTCGTATAAGGCCGATAGGAAAGTTACTGTTAGAAATGAATAGATTAAACGTAATTTAAATTCAATACTGTAAGTTGTTACATTTATAGGCATAAACATAAACATGCCAATGATGATGATAAATAGTGCTATATCCGTTAAACCGCGTTTAAATCCATGGATATATAATGAGACTGGGGGGACAATATAAATCCATAAAGGTCCGGTATTCTCAACTCCACCTGTAAATACTAGATAAAACATGAGCAGATAAAGTGAGTAAAGAACAATAGCTGAGCTTAAGTTTGTGTTATTGAATTTTTTTAAAGAAAAATAACCTAAAAAATAAATAATACTTGCTAAAAACAGAGCCGCTGCTAAAAAATAATTTTCGTTAAATAACCCTAGAATTCCCATAGAAGCTGTAATAGACATCCCCACCAATGCAAATAAAGCAATTACATTTGTGTGATGGATCATCCTATTGTTGCTAGTGGTTGTTTTCAGGTTTTTTCTCAAAAATAGAACCCTATTAATATGCGAAGCTAAGTATTTGTCTCTTATTTAGCATATCAGTATTTGGAATAAATGCTATCTGTATCAAAATATAGATTTACAATATTTATGCTCTAGGAAAGCGCTAGTAATGGTTGAAACACTGTATGTTGGCTTACTTCATTTTTTATCTTGTAATTCAGTTGCTTTAACTTGTTGCCACAATAAAGAGTTTTGTGGTGTAGGTATTAGGTGTTTAATGCCAAGTTGGTGAATGTAGCCATTGATATAGTCTATTTCAGTGGAGCGTTTAGCTAGAATATCACTTCGCATAGAAGAGCTATTTTCAGCTGTTAGTAGGATTACTTGATCGACTATATTTAATAAGGAACCATGGTTAAGTTCAATGCCCTCAGCTTTTGCTACTGTAATAACTTCTTCTAATACTTGTATTTTAGTTTGATCGTATTGTTCTTGATTAACATCGCCATTCTTTATGTTATGAATGGCTGTGATCGGGTTAATAACACAATTTATTGCTAATTTTTCCCATTGTTTTTGTTGAATATTATCTTGCCAACTTGTTTGAGGGAGAGCGTTATCAATCGTCTTTATTAATTGAGCTTGTTTTTTACTGTTTAACGATCCACATACGAGACCAATATCTGTTTTTCCCAAACCAGTATGAACAATATCAAAAGGGGCATTAAGTTTTGCGCCATGGGTGATTAAAAAGCTAACAATAGTCTGAGCTTGCTTTATGGTGTCGGGGAGTTGTTCTTTTACCCCCATGCCATTGTGACATAAGGCAATAATGGTTTTTGAATTAAGGATATTTTGCAATCGTTTAAGTGCACTAATTACCTGAAACGATTTTACACAGACAATAATTAAATCTGCTTTAGTTATTGAATCATCATCAGCTGATACTAGTTTAATTTGTTCCAACTTATCAGGGGGATTGGCATTTAAGTTAGAAAAACTAAAAAAGGAAGGGGGGGGTTGTACGTTTTTTGAGCACACTATTTTTACATTATTAGCCGTAGATAAAGCTAAATATCTATACCACATTAAACCAATAGGACCTTGTCCAACAATAACGATATTCATTTTATACGGCTCTGCCGATAAATGGTAATTCCCCATCTTAATAGTGCAAACAGGGCTATACCCACTAAATCAGCAAAGAAGTCGCTTAATTCTCCGTTACGAAAACCTAAGTAATACTGTCCTAACTCCGTTAAAGCAGCATAGATGCTAATTGTGATAACACAGTTGGTTAATGGGAGTTTGAATATGCCATTTAATAGCCAAGTTAGTAGAAAAAAACTAATGATATGGCCAATAGAATCAATTTGTGTCCCTCTAAAAACGATGGCACGCAAATCATCCAACATAAAATAGGCGCAAAAACTGCTAATGAGAATAATTAATACAATAAGTAACTGGTAATGGCGATTCATTTTAAGCGAACTATTTGAGAAATTGGAAAATAGAGAATCATTTTAGCATGATAATTCAAAAGCAACACGCTCTTGGTAAATACTAAAATTAGGTTTAGCAATGATAAATACTTTGCTAGAATCTCGTTTATTTTTACTGGTTAGGATTGAGTTATGCCTTCAATGGATATTGTTTCTGAAATTGATTTGGAAGAAGTACGCAACGCAACAGACAATGCAAGTCGAGAATTAGATACACGATTTGATTTTCGTGGTGTTGAAGCTAGTTTAGAATGGAAAAAACCTAATGTTGTTATAAAGTCTGAAGGTGATTTTCAGGTTAAGCAAATCGTTGACATATTACGTTCGCAGTTAACCAAACGCAAGATTGATGCTAAAGCCATGGATGTTGGTAAATATGAGTTTTCAGGCAAAAACTGTACTGTACATGTATCTTTCAAAGAGGGAATTGAACAACCCGTCGCTAAAAAAATAGTGAAACTTATTAAAGATAGTAAGCTTAAAGTACAGGCTGCTATTCAGGGAGAGCAATTACGTGTAACGGGTAAAAAGCGTGACGATCTTCAAGCTGTGATGCAACTGGTAAAAAACAGTGAATTTGATCAATCTTTTCAGTTCACTAACTTTAGGGATTAACTTTTTAGTATCACTAAAATATAACCACTGTTTGAAAGGCGTGAAGTTTGCGCCTTTACAATAATTTTTTAAATGGTTTAGGTAATATAGTGCTTCCAGATCAACAAGAACTTATTAATACGGTTAATCAAGTTATGCCGTTTGGCAAGTATGCCGGACGAAAACTGTTACAGTTACCTGAACCATATTTAGTATGGTTTCATGGCAAAGGATTTCCTGAAGGTAAATTAGGCCAGCAATTGGCCCTGATGTATGAAATAAAATTAAATGGACTTGAAGAAATGTTAAAACCTCTACTGACAAAGTAATCACATTAATATTATTTTGAATAGATACTCAGATAAATTAGTATCTATTTTTAATAAATCGATTTGTTCTTAAAAACTTCCTTTTATATATTGCAGTTATATTTCATTTTTATTAACAAACTGTTTTTACAATGAATTCTTTTATGGCATTTATTGTTATCAATTATCGTATAATTTCTCCCCAAATTTTCAATTTTTCTTCGTGCTAAATGACTTGCAAAGCATCATGTTTTGATCTTAAATGAATTATCAAACATCGTTTATGTTTGGTTGTGTAATTGTTTAATAAAGCTATACTTATTAATAAGTTATGGAGATTTATAAATGAGAAGACAAAAAAGAGACCGCTTAGATAGAGCGTATTCAAATGGTTATCAAGCAGGCCTTTGTGGAAGAAATAAAGAAAATTGTCCCTACCAAAATGCTACGGCCAAATCTGAGTGGCTTGGAGGTTGGCGAGAGGCCGTCTCAGATCGACATTCAGGATTATTTAAATAGAATTTATTAGTATGTTAAGCCCTCAATAAAGAGGGCTTTTTATTGGCTATTATTTACTCTCGTATAAAAGAACGCTGAGCATGTTTCCACTGCTCTGGAGTATTGGTATTAAATAAGCAATTAGTGTTTGGCGCTGCAATTGTTTTATGTGGAATGGCTTTTACAAGCTGTCGAATTGAAGGCCCTTTACCCGAAGTTGTACTTAGTGATTTCTGTAAAAATAGTTCTACAAAGCTATTTACAGGAAGATATAGTGGTAAAGGATGATTTTCATAACTACATGCTTTTTGGCTAACTTCACCGACTATTTTTAATTGTTTCAATGTGTTGGCTTTTAATAGGGGTAAATCAATGGGAAGAATTAATAATGCTGTAGCGGGGCACTGCTCAATAACGCTGAAAATACCTGATAACGGACCTAAGTGTTGAAATAAATCTTTAATTTGGTAATTACTACCACTAATAACAATGTCGTCAACACCACATTGTTTTAGTATTGATTGGCTAAAGTCCAACATGGTTTCATGATTTCTTTGTAAAGTTGCTTTATCTTGTTTCATTCGAGAAGATAAACCACCAGCTAGCACTACGCCTAAAGTTTTTTGCATATTACTTATTTTCTCGTCCAATTATCCGCCAAGCATTGCTAGGTTTTCAGTAGCACCAACAAGTTTATCGTGTAAAAAATGAGTAGATTTTTTATTAGTAAGTAATTGTGCTATTTCATTTTTTAACATTGTATTGTCTGGAGACTGTAATAATTCACGCACAGAAATGCCAGAGTCTGAAAATAAACATAAATGTAATTTCCCTAACGCACTGATCCGCAAACGGTTACATGTTTTACAAAAATCTTTACTGTAAGGCATGATCAAGCCTATATTACCCGCATAATCAGGGTGATAAAATTCTTCTGCTGGCCCTGCTGTTTGTGATCTAATTTTCTGTTGCCAGCCTTGTGCGATGAGATCATCTTTAATCTGTGTACCTGAGACATGTTGCTCATTAAAGAAGCTTGTATTATCGCCTGTTTGCATTAGCTCAATAAAACGAACGGTAACGGGAGTCTCTTTTAACCAGTCATAAAAATAGTTCATATGCTGATGATTAAATGACTTCATTAGAACACTGTTGACTTTAATATTAGTGCAGCCTAATTCAAATGCTTTATCGATACCTTTTAAAATGTGCGGTAACTTATTGTGGCCTGTAATAGTGTTGAATAATCGAGGATCTAGGCTGTCGATACTAATATTTAGCGAGTTTAAGCCCGCGCTAAGCCATGAATCAATATGTTCTAATAGTTTATAACCATTGGTGGTTATGGCGACGGTTTCTATTCCTGGGGTTTGTTTGGCGATAGCAATGATCTGAGGAAGATCTTTCCTTAATGAGGGTTCACCACCGGTAATTCTAATTTTCTTTGTGCCTAACTCTGCAAATGTTGCAACAATTCTAGATATTTCCGTAACTGACAGAAAGTCTCTATCAGAGCCACACTGGTAGCCATCAGGCAAGCAGTAGTTGCAACTAAAGTTACACACATCGGTTATTGAAAGACGTAAGTAACTAAACTTGCGTCCATAAGTATCTGTTAACATATCACCTTTCCAAATGTCGGGAGGTCAAAGCGTTTCCATTTTGACCCTGGCGTTTAAGTAAATCACTTGATTTATTTAAACGCGGCTAAACAAGCATACCTAGAATGAAGGGGAAGCTTGTCAAGCTCGGCGAAATAAATTGAGTCTCATCAGTTTACGCAACTTATTTGAATATGTCTGTATTTATCGATAAATTGATTAGGATAATATTAAGAAATCAAATCAAATAGATTGATGCATTTCTGCTTGCATTAATAGATGATGAGCGTATATTACTGTTTATGTATACAGTTTAAAGTTATTTTTTTGTACTGATAGTGAATTAAGGGAAAACAATGGCAGTAGAAAGTAGATTTGTCGTCATAAGAAAAGGTGTAGAGGTAGAAACATTTATGGATAAGAAAGCCGCTGATGAATATGACAAAATGTTAGATATGGCTGATAACTTAGCTGAAATGTTTCAACAAGCGCCAGTGGAGTTATCTGAGGCCTTGCAAGAAGAATTAAGTATTTACCTTGCACAAAATAGAGAAAATGTTTTAATTGCTTTACAAGCCAAAAAGCCTAAACCGGCACCTAAACCAAAAGCTAAAGTGACAAAAGTGACAGAATTGGAAAAGACTAATAAAGAGAGTGATGCTGCTTAACCCATAAATACTTCATTTTCATTAGTGCAATATCAGTTAATCAGAAGTAAGAGACGTTCAATTTCTGTGCAAATTGTGGCGGGTAAAGTTGTTGTGCGGGCACCTTTGCGAATTAAAGAAAGTTATATTGATAATCTATTAATCAATAAATCTGCTTGGATTCAAGACAAATTGACTCAGCAGCTTCGTCAAAAAATAGATCAAAATCGTCTATGTACGGGCGGACAAATTTGGTTTGACGGCAAACTGTGTCCTCTTAATGTCACCTATGGTCTTAAAAATACCGTCAACTTTGACGGAAGTTGCATTAATATTGTTATTAAAACCATGCAAAAAGTTCTTAATCAATCAAGTAATGATCATGGTGTTAATGCAAACATCCCTGAAAAGTTAATAAAGAAAAAATTAGAAGTGTGGTTAAAGTCTCAAGCAGAGCATTATCTAATTCCTCGCTGTCATCAATATTCACAAGTCATGCTTTTAACCCCTAATACTATTACTATCAGACAATACAAAGCCCGTTGGGGGAGTTGTAACAGTTTAGGAAATGTGCAGTTTAACTATTTACTAATGATGGCGCCTAAGTGGGTTGTTGATTATGTTATTGTGCATGAATTGTGTCATTTACAGCATTTAAATCATAGCCGAGAGTTTTGGCAATTAGTTGAGCAATACTCGCCTGATTATATATTAGCTAAAAAATGGCTTAAAAAACATCAACAGAAATTACTCTGGTCTTTATAAATATTTCTTCTACTATTTCAAATTTGGCATAAAATTTGTTTGTTTTTACATCACTTTAGTCTCTAAAATTGGAAATAGTGATGAAAAAAAATGCTTATCGCTGGAAAATGACCAGCTTATATTTAATTTCGTGTGTTTTATCATTGGTTATTTTAGACACTTTGTTAAGTTTATATTAAGTACATTTTAAATTGTACATTTTATCAGCAGCTTAACGTTTTGTTATATGAAATAACTTTAATTCATTATAATTATTAAAAATGTAAAATATTTGTAAGTTACTTATATATATATTGTTTTTATAGTTGTGGTGCTTTATCTGTACAATCAGAGCAAAAAACTAGCAATATTTAACTGTTGTGGATTAACACAGGAGAATATTTAAGGTAAATTAGGGGGATAAAAATAATAACCTTAGGATCCCCAATTTCATGAGCTCGTCAATCCTTATTTGTGATGACTCTAACTTAGCCCGTAAGCAAGTTTTAAGAAGTTTACCTGATATATTATCCGCCGACGTTCAATTGGCTACTAATGGGCAAGAAGCACTAGAATTGTTAACAAGCCAAAATTTTGACATATTATTTCTTGATCTGACCATGCCGATATTAGATGGTTTAGGGGTATTACAAGGAATTAAAGAGAATAATACTAATATTGCCGTATTTGTAATTTCTGCTGATATACAGCCTGAAATGCAAAGTAAAGTATTATCTTTAGGTGCCAAAGCATTTCTTAAAAAGCCTGTTAAAAAAGAAGTCTTAATAGAACAACTTCAGCAACACGGATTTTTATGAGTAACTTCAATTTAACAGAAGATCAGCAAGATTGTTTACAAGAACTTATCAATGTAGCGATGGGGCAGGCGAGTGATCAATTAGCGCGTTATTTAGACACTTTTGTTTATTTAAAAGTCCCTAGTATTGAGCAAGTAAGTTCACAAAGCTTAATTGGTACATTAAATCCATCAGATACTACAGTAGCTGTTGTTAGTCAGGGATTTTTTGGTTATGAAGGTATTCGAGGCGAAGCATTACTGATATATCAACCAAAGGATTCCGATAAATTGGCTGATTTATTAGGTTACGAGCCTGATGAGCTTTCGGTTGAAGAGCAAATTATTGATTTGAGTTCTATTTTGACAACAACATTTTTAAATGTTTTTGCTAGCCAAATAGAAAACCAAATGTCATATAGTGCGCCACGATTATTAGCTTCTCATAAGGGGGCTATTTCAGAACATATAGAACAACAATCGTATAACTGGGATCTTGCACTTAAAGTGAAGATTACCTATCAAGTGACTGATTATTCTTTTAATTGCGATATGGTTTTACTTATTCCAGAGTCTGCAATAGTTAATATCACTGATGTGCTTGACCGTATTTTGGCGTCTTTTTAATGTCTCTTGAAAGTTACTGCGCTAATATAGTTGATAGAATAAATACTGGTGTATTGATACTTGATCTTGATTACAACATTGTTATGTGGAATCGCTTTTTGCAGGTTCACTCTAACAAAAGTACTGAAAATGTAATTGATAAAAGTGTCTTTGATGTGTTTCCTGAATTACCTCGTCGATGGTTTGAAAGAAAGCTGTCCAGTGTCATCGAACTTAATACACAGTCTTTTTGTTCATGGGAACAGCGGCATCATTTATTTGAGTTACCTCATACCCGGCCTATAACGACTGACAGCGTTTATATGGCACAAAATTGTACGTTCTTACCCGTGTTAGATGATAGTAAAATAACTAATATTTGTCTTTTAATTGAAGATGTTACAGATGTATATCACTACCAAACAAAGTTAAATACAGTATTAGAGCAGCTTGCCCTTTCTAATAGAATTGATGGCTTAACCCAAATCTTTAATCGAAAACATTGGGAAGAATGTTTAGCAAAAGAATTTTCAAGAGCACGACGTTATGATCATGGTTTGGCATTGATTATGTTCGACTTGGATTGTTTTAAACTTCTTAATGATACCTTTGGCCATCAAGGCGGAGACAAAGTATTAATAAAAGTTGCTAGCTTAGTTCAAACACTTTTAAGAGCATGCGATATATTCGGACGCTATGGCGGAGAAGAGTTTGCTATTATCTTACCGGAAACTGATTTGACCGGAGCGCTAGATGTTGCTGAACGGGTGCGTAGATCTATTGCTGAAATGATCGTAGAGTTTCAGGATGAAATTATCCATGCCTCAGTTAGTGTTGGCGTCGCTGTGATAAACCCTGCTGATACTCGCTATGAGGACTTAATTTCAAATACCGATATTGCTTTATATAAAGCTAAAAATGCAGGTCGAAATAAAGTTTTCGCAATAAACGAACTTGATGAATTTGTATAAAAGTAGCATATATTCACCTTAACCTTTATTTTATTCATAAATTATAACCTTTTATTCATAGATAAAGGTTGACAGTAAATATCAATTCGGGCATTTTATTGGCATGAAATTATTTATCAGCCGCATTACCATTATTATCACCACTACCATTCTCAAACGACTGGTGGTTATTGGCTGACGTATAAAAAAAAGTATTTTATCGAAGTCTGTGACCATAAAGGTTACGGACTTTTTTTGTTTTTAGGGGATGTAAAAAATGCGTGTATTAAAATTTGGTGGATCATCATTAGCAACTGCAAATAGATTTATACAGGTTGCCGAGATCATCAAAGATAAAAGTCAAGAGTCGCCAGTGGCTATTGTTGTATCAGCTCCACAAGGAGTTACTAATCATTTAGTTGCTATGGCTGAAAATATTTCAGACGAAGATAAGTTAGCTAATGATTTAATTCATTTTAATCGCGCTATTACCACTATTATTGACGACTTAAGTGCAACTCTTCCTGCATTTTGTCCACAACATGCAGAGCAAGTACTCACTAATTGGGAGCATAGTCTTGGTCGGTATTTAAAAGGGGCAACAATGCTTTCGTATTGCCCAGATCATATACGCGCAATTATTATTAGTATCGGCGAACGTTTGAGTGTGGCTATTTTAGATTCCGTTCTCAAAACCTATAAAATAAATGTATCTTTGATTGAGCCAGAAAAGTTTCTATACACTAATAATGTATCTCTTAATGCTTTAGCTGATCTTGTGTTGTGTAAAGAGGTGTTTGGTAAAGAGTACAATCAATTAAATCAAGTTTCATTAATGCCTGGTTTTATAGGCACTAATCAAAAAGGTAATGTGACAACACTGGGACGTAATGGCTCTGATTACTCGGCTGCTGTTTTAGCGGTATGTGCACAAGCAGAGTGTTGTGAAATTTGGACTGATGTTGATGGTGTTTATAATGCTGATCCTCGCTTTATAAAAGATGCAACATTACTTGATTATTTATCATATCAAGAAGCAATGGAGCTTTCTTATTTTGGTGCTAGTGTTTTACACCCAAAAACTATTGGTCCTATAGCGCAATATCATATTCCTTGTCTGATTAAAAATACCGGAAATCCTGAAGCTAAGGGAACCTTAATTGCAAATGAAAATGACCAAAAGAAACAAGTAAAAGCAATTTCTAATTTAGATGACTTAACTATGGTTAATGTTTCAGGTCCTGGTATGAAAGGCATGGTTGGTATGGCAAGTCGAGTATTTGCTACTATGAGCCGTGAAAACATTTCACTCGTCTTAATCAGTCAATCATCAAGTGAATACTGTATTAGTTTTTGTATTCATTCTTCAGATGCCGAAATTGCGGAAAACTGTTTAAAACAAGAATTTGAGTTAGAGTTATTAAATGGTTTGCTTGAACCTATTGGTTTGAAACATGAACTTTCAATTGTTTCTCTAGTTGGCGATGGGATGCATCATCAGCAAGGGGTTGCTGCTAAATTTTTTAGTTCATTAGCACAAGCACGTGTTAATGTTGTTGCTATTGCGCAAGACTCATCAGAGCGAAGCATTTCTGTTGTTATCGAGAAAAGAAAGTGTACTGATGCGATGAAAGTGAGTCATCAAAACTTCTTCTCTCACAAACCTACTATCGATGTCTTCTTAGTCGGTTGTGGGGTCGTTGGTAGCGAACTTATCGCCCAAATTGCTCGTCAGCAACCAAAGTTAAAAGAGCAGAATATTTCACTTAAAGTGTATGGTTTAGCAAATAGTAAAGGGATGGTTTTTGATTCTGAGGGTATTGACCTAGATAACTGGCAAGGTCTTATGGGGAAAGAAGCTGTTGCTGTTAATGCAGAAAATATTAAAAAATTTGTTAGAGATCATCATTTAATAAACCCTGTTCTTGTTGATTCTACTTCCAATGAAACGTTAGCAATGAGCTATGTTGACTTTTTACAAGAAGGCTTTCATGTCGTAACACCTAATAAAAAGGCTAACACCGATTCTTGGGAGTATTATCAAGCATTGAGAAAGGCGGCACAATCCACTAATCGACGTTTCTTATATGAAACAACGGTTGGTGCTGGTTTACCTGTAATTGATACTTTGCAAAGTTTAATTAAAGCGGGTGATGAATTGGTACAATTTGAAGGTGTTTTATCAGGTTCGCTTTCTTATATATTTGGTAAGCTTGACGAAGGCATGAGCTTATCGCAGGCAACAACAATAGCAAAAGAAAATGGCTTTACTGAGCCTGACCCTAGAGATGATTTAAGTGGTTTGGATGTTGCGCGTAAATTATTAATTATGGCGCGTGAAGCGGGCATGAAGTTAGAGTTATCAGATATTGAAATTGAACCAGTATTAACTAAGGGGTTTGATGATAGTGGTGATATTCCAACTTTTATGGCTAATTTGACTTTGCTAGATAAAGAATTTTCACAACGGGTTGAAGAGGCTAAATCACAAGGTAAAGTATTACGTTACATTGGTAATATCATCGAAGGTAAATGTCGAGTGTCTATTGAAGCTGTTGGTGTTGAACACCCACTTTATAGTATTAAAGATGGAGAGAATGCTCTTGCTATTCATAGTCGCTACTATCAACCATTGCCTTTTGTGTTAAGGGGGTATGGTGCCGGTGCAGAGGTAACTGCCGCAGGTGTATTTGGTGATTTATTAAGAACATTAGCATGGGAGCAACAGCACTAATGTCACAATTAATGTCAAAACTAGACGGTGTATCTGTTTTTGCTCCGGCTTCTATCGGTAATGTTAGCGTTGGTTTCGATGTGCTAGGGCTTGGTGTGAAGCCTATTGATGGTACATTATTGGGCGATGTAGTCTCTATTGTTCTAGCAGATGAAGACAGTTTAACGGTTGTGGGTGAGTTTGCGAAAAAACTACCTGGGGATGTAAAAGATAATATAGTTTGGCATTGCCTCTTGTTGTTTAATAAAGCAATGGCTGAAGCTGGTTATAAAACTGAAAAACTTGCGCTAACTTTGGATAAAAAAATGCCTGTTGGTAGCGGTTTAGGGTCTAGTGCTTGTTCAGTTGTCGCGGCACTTGAAGCCTTGAATCAGTTTTATCAGCAATATAATCAAACAGGATTTGATCGAAAAAAGATGCTGTTAATGATGGGCGAAATGGAAGCGCAAATTAGTGGTAGTTTACATTATGATAATGTTGCGCCTTGCTATTTAGGCGGTATGCAATTAATGGTACCTGATGCCGATATAATTAGTCGTAACTTGCCACAATTTGATGATTGCTTTTATGTAATGGCTTATCCTGGTATCTCAGTTTCAACTAAAGCTGCACGCGAAGTGTTACCTCCAGAATATAGCCGAGCAGACTTAATTCATTTTGGACAGAACTTAGCGACTTTTGTTGATGCGTGTCATCGTAATGATAAAGTGCAAGCTTTCTCGGTATTAACTGATGTGGTGGCAGAACCTTACCGTCAGCATTTATTACCAAAATTTGCAGAAGCAAAGCAATATCTATTATCGCAGGGAAGTTTAGCTGTTGGAATTTCAGGGTCAGGGCCAACGTTGTTTTGTGTTGTTGATGATGAAGATAAAGCTAAAGAATTTGAACAATGGTTAACAAATAATTATTTACAAACAGAGGCTGATGGTAATAACTACGGTTTTGTTCATGTTTGTAAGGTAGATAGTCAAGGTGCCTGTGTATTAAATACTGACACATAGCATTATATTGAATAAGTTTGATAGGATTTTAGAGTGAAATTTTATAATTTAAAAGAAAATGATGAAGTAGTAAGTTTTGCAGGTGCTGTTAAGCAGGGGTTGGGGCGTAATCAAGGGTTATTTTTTCCTGAAAATGTTCCTACTTTGGATAATATCGAAGAGTTATTAGCAATGCCTTCGGTTGAACGTAGTGTTAAAGTACTATATCCCTATGTTAGTGATGATTTAACGAAAAAAGAGCTATTAGAGATTGTTACTGAAGCGTTTAATTTTCCAGCTCAGGTCCAGCCTATTAGTGAAAATCGTGCCATTTTAGAGTTATTTCATGGACCAACACTTGCTTTTAAAGACTTTGGTGCGCGTTTTATGGCTAAATGTTTACAAGCGTTTAGCAAAGATAAAAAAATCACAATTTTAACTGCGACATCAGGTGATACCGGGGCTGCAGTTGCTCATGCTTTTCATGGTATTGCTAATATTCGTGTGGTTATTTTGTATCCGAAAGGAAAAATTAGCTTACTACAAGAAAAAATGTTTACCACCTTAGGTGGTAATATTGAAACCCTTGCGATAGATGGTAGCTTTGATGATTGTCAATCGTTAGTTAAGCAAGCTTTTGATGATAATGAACTAAAAGCAACTATCGGTTTAAACTCGGCTAATTCAATTAATATTAGTCGCTTATTAGCCCAAATTTGTTATTACTTTGAAGCCGTAGCACAGCTGTATCGTCAAAAAGGCAGTAAAGCGTTAGAAAATATTGTTTTTTCAGTACCAAGTGGCAATTTTGGTAATTTAACTGCTGGTTTATTTGCAAAAGCCATGGGGTTACCGATTAAACGCTTTATTGCGGCAACTAATGCTAATGATACGGTTCCGCGCTACTTAAAAACCGGTGAATGGTCGCCAAATGAAACTGTGGCTACTATGTCTAATGCAATGGATGTGAGTAATCCTAACAATTGGCCTCGAGTTGAACATATGCTTAAATCAGGCATCGTTGAAGAAGGCTGTGTTAGCTCAGTATCAATTGATGAAGAACAAACACAAATGACGGTTATTTCTCTAGCAAAATTAGGTTATATCAGCGAACCACACGCAGCTGTAGCGTATAAAGCATTGCAATATAATGCTAATGATGATGAATTTGGAGTGTTCTTAGGAACAGCACATCCAGCTAAATTTAAAGATGTGGTTGAAAGTACCTTAGGTCAGCCAATTGGCTTACCCAAAGAATTAGCTGACTGTGCTAGTGAGTCTATTCTATCTGAAGATATGGCAGTAAATTTTGCTGATATGAGAGCTTACCTAATCGCTGGGAATTAATTACATTTTTTGAGCGTAATATAAAGAGCGGCTTTAAGCTGCTCTTTTTTGCTTAGTATAATTACAAACGCTATTTAAGGTTTAAAATGAAAATTCCTCCGAGTTGGCAATCTGTCATAGAACAAGAACAAAATAAAGCGTATTTTAAAAAATTAGAAACAGATATCAAACAACAAAGAGCAAATGCTCAAGTGATTTTTCCAGAAGAAGAACACGTTTTTTCTGCTTTTCAATATTGTGATTTACCCAATGTAAAAGTTGTAATTTTAGGACAAGACCCTTACCATGGTGTTGGTCAGGAAGGACAGCCACAAGCTCATGGACTTGCATTTTCAGTTCAATCACCCACAAAAACACCACCATCGTTAGTTAATATTTATAAAGAGTTAACCCAAGATATTAATAACTTTAAAACGCCTGAACATGGCAACTTAACCGCTTGGGCTAAGCAAGGCGTATTATTATTAAATACTGTGCTAACGGTAAAGCAAGGGCAAGCGAATTCCCATGCTAAACTAGGATGGGAAACATTTACTGATGCAATTATTGATGCTATTAATGTTAATAATAAAGGTTGTGTTTTTATGTTATGGGGAAGTCATGCACAAAAGAAAGGTAAGCATATAGATAGCCACAAACATTATGTGTTAAGTGGTCCACATCCATCTCCATTGTCTGCGTATCGTGGTTTTTTTGGTTGTCAGCATTTTTCTAAAGCCAATAACTGGCTTGAACAACATGGTATTAAGTCAATTAACTGGTGTCTGTCATAGATTAATCTTTGGTTAATGCTATTTTAACAGATCACACCGTAAAAACTTTCAATGGTTAAAATTTATGCTACTTTTAAAGAGGGTCTTTCTTTTATTACAGATTGATATTTACAATATGAGCCTAAGTAAAGGCTGAGAATCATACTTACTAAGGATAATCGTTTAGGTTATGGAAAACATCTATAAACATCAAACAGTTGAACAATCCGACAACACTTTAAACTCAATATTAGCGTTAATCGTTGAGGGGGTGTGGGATTGGAATAGCAATACAGGTCAAGTAACACGAAGTCCGGGTTGGTTTCGTATGCTTGAATACGAAATAGATTATAGTAAAAATGACGTCTTTACTTGGGAAAATATCATTCATCCCGATGATTACTCAAGAGTGATGAAACATTTTGAGTCTTACCTTTATGGAAAGTTGGATCACTACGAAATTCAATACCGCTGTAGGAAGTCTGATGGTTCTTACTTATGGATAGTTGATCGCGGAAAAGCTATTGAGTTTAACCAAGATGGTAGTGTTGCACGAATGATAGGTGCTCATCATAATATTGATAAACAAAAATCTATCGAACTTGAATACAGTCATCAAAACCAGTTGCTGAAAGAGGGGAATCTCACCCTTGAAAAAATAGTTAGAAAGAAAGCCGAACAGCTTGAAAAGAAAAATAAATTACTTGAAAAAAAGCTTATTGAAATAAAATCTATCTCCAATATTGATTCATTAACGAAAGTGGCTAACCGAAATAAATTTGAAAATGAATTAGAGCAAGAAGTCCTGCGTGCCAATCGTTATCATCATGCGTTGTCATTAGTTATTTTTGATATTGATCATTTTAAAGAAATCAACGACAGCTATGGACATAAAGTAGGAGATCGTATTTTATGTCATCTAAGTGAATTGGTTTCCGCAAATATCAGAGATGTAGATCTTCTTGCTCGGTGGGGGGGAGATGAGTTTGTTATTATATTTCCTGAACTTTGTCGTGAGAAAGCTCATATTGCTTGTGAGAAACTTAAAGCACTTATTAATGAAAATAAAATGAGTGATGATATTTCTGTATCCTGTAGTTTTGGTGTTTCACAATATAAGTTAGGTGATACATTAGATGAGTTGTTTCAGCGAGTAGATAATTTATTGTATTACTCCAAGGAAAAGGGAAGAAATACGGTCCAATCTTAGTTTTTCCAAACAAAATTTTTTTGGTTGGTTTTGACTTGAAATGGTTTTTCAAAAAAACTGTATTTAACACAACGAATCAATATGTAAATTTCATATTTTTCTTCAAATTAGAATTATATTGCTTTTAATTTTTAAATATTGGTTATTAATTGCTTAAAAAAAGCCTTTTGTTAGAATTTAAATATACTTTAGTCGTTTTTTAGCATTTATTATGTCTTTAGAGAATTATTTTTCACAATTTCGTCGTCATATTATTGGTCAAGAATTAACACATCTTATTAATGGCGTTGAGCACAGAATCGTTTATGCAGACTGGACGGCAAGTGGTCGACTTTATCAGCCAGTTGAAGATTATATTGTAAAGGTCTTAGGGCCTTATGTTGCCAATACTCATACTGAGACAAGTTTAACGGGTTGTGCGATGACACATGCGTATCATGACGCACAAAAAATCATAAAAAAACATGTTAATGCCTGCGATAACGATATTTTAATAACGGCAGATGCCGGTATGACAGGGGTAATTAATAAATTTCAACGTTTACTTGGCTTGCGCATTCCTGAGCGAATGCAATCACAGGTTCACTTTTCTGATGAAGATAAACCAGTTGTCTTTATTACTCATATGGAGCACCATTCAAATCAAACCTCATGGTATGAATGTGATGTGACCCTAGAGATTGTTGATCCTGATGATAAAGGTTTACCCTCATTAGATCACTTAGCGCACCTTTTAGAAAAATATGCAGAGCGTAAAGTTAAAATAGGCTCTTTTACCGCATGTTCAAATGTCACGGGGATAAAGACACCATACCACCAGCTAGCTGAGATTATGCATGACCATGGTGGCTTATGCTTCGTTGATTTTGCTTGTTCTGCACCTTACGTAGATATTGATATGCACCCTACAAATGCTAAACAAGCGTTAGATGCTATTTATTTTTCACCCCACAAATTTTTAGGGGGCCCTGGGAGTTCTGGCGTTTTATTGTTTAATAAGGCTCTCTATAAAAATAGAGTTCCAGATCACCCTGGTGGCGGCACGGTAACATGGACTAATCCTTGGGGAAAGCATAGCTTTTTTAACAATATTGAAATGCGAGAAGATGGTGGTACACCAGGATTTATACAATGTATAAGAACGGCACTGGCGATTAAAGTTAAAGATGCTATGGGGGTCGATAATATTGCTTTACGTGAACAAGAAATTACGAATTACGTCATGGATAAGTTAAGTGAAAATGAACGTGTTGTCATGTTGGAACCAAGTATTCGTGACCGTTTAGCTATTGTTTCTTTCTATGTTAAAGATGTTCATTATAACCTTGTCGTTCGGTTATTGAATGATAAGTTTGGTATACAAACTCGAGGTGGCTGTTCTTGTGCAGGTACATATGGACATATTTTATTAAATGTTGATCAAGATACCTCCTCTAAAATCACTCAGCAAATAGATTTAGGTGATTTTGCAGGGAAACCAGGATGGGTAAGAGCATCTTTTCATCCGACTATGACTGATAAAGAAGTGGCGTTTGTTGTTGATGCGATCAATCAAGTTACTGAAAATATAGAAGCATGGAGCAAGGAATACCGTTTCGATCCTGCTTGTGGTGACTTTAGTCATGCAAATTTAAATATCACGTATCCAAGTCTGGATAGTTTTTCTGCATTAATCGATAGAAAAACGACAGAAAAAACGCCTTCATTTATTAAAAAGCTCTTTGGATAGACTATAAGGTTGCAGACTCTAGAAACCTGTACATCAAAAGTCTGCGACACATCACTTTCTATAGCGTATTAAAAATTTATAATCATCTCCGCGGCAACACAGTGGCAGTCATTATCGCAGACAGGGCATACATAGCCTTCTTGACTCAGTTCATTCCACCGTTCAGGATGATTTTTAATGAGTTGGCCACCACATTTACTAAAATATTTTACTGCGCTATTGCCGGGACTTTGGCGCCATAAATGACTTACCCCCGCTAATGAGCCTTGTTTCTTAGCCGCTTCAATTGCGAGTGATAATAACTGCGAACCAACACCGAACCCCCTATAGTTTTCATCGACAGTATTACATTTGAAATAACAAACGTGTTCAGGTGAAACTGACCAAGATTCAGGAGTACACCATTGATCTATCATCCATTGTTGCTGTGCATAGGTTATTCGAAAGCCTACGAGCAAATTGTCACAATAAGCGACAAAGCTTGCATTAATATTATGATATACACCTTTTTTATACCATTGGCGTAACACCACTTCATCCATATAACCTTCGCCGTGTACTTTTGTTGCAAGTTTAATGATCCCATGAAAATCCTCTGGCGACATTTCACGGTAAAGCATGTTGGCTTGAGCATTTCGTTCCGTTTTCAGCATAAATTATAGGTACATTATTTCGAATTAATTTATTAAGGTTAATAGCTTATCAAGCTTTTCTAAGATATTGTAGGTTAAGATAAACTTTTGTTATTTTGGTAAAAACATGTACGACCCCCTTCATCATAAATCACCAGGTTGCTTCGAACCTTATCCAAATAGTTACTGGGCCAAAACAGCTGGTAATGCACCAAAAGATGATGGTGCTATTGCTCAAGATATACATGTTGACGTTGCTATAGTTGGTGCCGGTTATACAGGACTTTCATGTGCATTACATTTAGCTCGAGAACATGGGATCAAAGCGCATATACTTGAAGCTAATCAAACCGCATGGGGATGTAGCGGACGTAATGCCGGCTTTATTTTAAAGTCTTCGGGTAGAAAATCGTTTGTAACTATGCAGCAACAATGGGGCGAAGAAGTTATGCGTGGTATCTATAACGAAATGGCTTCTGGTGTTGCTACGGTAAATCAGTTAATTGATGAAGGTATAGATTGCGACAAACAATCTATGGGTTATATAAAAATAGCTCATAAAGCTAATAAGCTAGATGATTTAATCGCATTAGCCAAACTCCAGCAAAAGATGTTTAATTATGATGTGCAAATTTTGTCACGAGAAGAGTTGCATCAGCAATATATGGCGGATCAAAATGCTTATGGTGCTATTCGATATCAAGATGGTTTTGGGTTAAATCCCTTAAAGTTAGCATGGGGCTATCAAAAATTTGCCAGAAATGCTGGTGTAAAGATACATACAGGTTCACCGGTCGAACATTGGTTACATTCAGATAACAAAAAAGATAGTCAACACCGTTTGGTGACACCTAATGGCACTGTTACAGCAGATAAAGTCGTTATTGCCACCAATGGTTATACACCGAAAGGTTTTCATCCATTAATTACCAATAAAACGTTACCTGTACTCTCTCAAATTATTGTTACGGAACCGTTATCAGATGAGCAAATTGCCGCGAGCAATTTTTTAACTAATAACGTGGTTATGGATACACGAGAACTAAAATATTACTATCGTAAACTACCAGACAATCGTATCTTATTTGGTGGGCGAGGTGCCATTACGGGTAAATCGGCTGAAGATCCCTATTATGCTAATCGCTTATTATCGATTTTGAAAACTAGTTTCCCTGCTTTACAATCACTCAATATTGCCTATGCGTGGTCAGGTTGGATTTGTATGGCGCTAGATGATTTACCGCATATTTATCAAAACGAACAAAAAAATGTTTTTTATTCGATGGGCTATTGCGGTAGTGGGGTTTCTTTCTCGGCGCAAGCAGGAAAGCGCTTAGCAGAAAAAGTTGCAGAAAAAACACTACCTGATTTACCTTTATATAATAAACCGTTGCCAACGTTTCCTTTTGCTCCCTTAAGACGAGTGGGACAATGGGGATTTTTTCATTATGGAAAAATTAAAGATCAGTGGTTTTAGTACATTAAAAAGAAACACCCCAAGATAATAAGATAGCTTGGGGTGTTTATTTTAGTTTTATATTTAATAAAAAAGTCGTAGCGACTAAGGCAACGAAATTTCTTTATTAATAACAATATTATCCAGGGTGTTGGGTGTTGAAATAGTGATGGTTAAACGACCAGTTTCAGGGGCATTTCCTAGCTCATTTTCAATAGAAAAACTAATACTTTTATAGCCACTACTGCCCGTATTTCCAACATCATAAGAAGTGGTGCCTGTTAGCGAGCCAACTTCAAGCGCAACGGAAACGTTTGACCCCATAGGTAAAGTTTGCAATGCACTATCTGCAAAGCTAAATTTTAATGCAAGTGAACTACCGTCTGCAATACTTGGTAATGCAATACTACTACCATCGGAGTTTTGATAAATTATAGTATCATCTTCGCTAGACAATATGTAACTTGGGTTGTTTGCACTCGACATAATAAGTACTAACGCTTTACGAAGTGTTGACTTTTTAGCCTGTTCATCACACAAATCGCCACTACATTGCGGACCATTAAATTTGCCATCGGCGGGGCTAAATGCACCATCACCATTGTCGTCAAAAAATATCACTTCGTTTGCGTCTTTGACTAAGTTTTCATTATCATCTCGCCAAGCTTCCGACATATCAACAAAGCCTGAGGCTAACGGTGATTGACGTCCAAATCCAGAAGATACGCTAGCATTAGTAACAGCAATACCATCATTTTCATCAAAAGTATTGTTACCGTTGCTATCGTAGAAAGTTTCATGCCCAGAAGCTGTTGCTAATATGGTACTACGATGATCAGAAAATAATGAGCCATTTGAAGTCCATTCAACTGAGCAACTACCACCTACGGTATTACAGCTTGGCTGAATACTTCCCCCTTCTGTAGTAAAATTAATGCTTGTGCCATCAGGAACTGGGTTGTTAAAACTATCTGCTAACCACGCAGTAATCGTTGATTTTTCTCCAATAGTACTTGCTTCAGGGTTAATGGTACTGGAAGCAATTGTAAAACTACTTTGCTCAGGTAGTCCTGTATTAATTGAGAGTTCGTTTGATTGAGTTTGAACGGTACTCGTTGATCCATCGTTAGTCATTGTGGCTGAAGCTGTAACACGAACAACTGTCGGGGTAGTACCTGATATCACCTGAGTTGTTATTAATCCCTGGCTATTGGTTAAGCCTGAGAAGCGGCTTAAGCTAATACCGCCGACTTGGGTGTCTAAACTAAACTCAACTTCTTGTTGAGGCAATAGATTACCTAAAGCACTTTTAACAACAAAAGTTAAAGTAGAAGTTTCCTGACCGCCACTACCTTTTAATACAATGCTATTAGGTGATGATGAGACAAACTCAATCGAGCCTAATTGTTCACCTTGGATAACAATAACTTCTGATGCAGTTTTAGTATTGCCATTAACGGTTACTGAAGCAACAATAACATCATCACTACCGCTAATGCCCGCGCAATTTAAATCTTCAAAAGTAGCACTTGCTTTACCTCTAATAGTGAATACTGTTTCGTCAATTGTTGCAGTGTCATTACTAACGCAGTTTGAAGTAAAGGTTACAGGGGTTGGTGTACTAATGCGATTATTATTACTGTCTATTAAGTCAACATATATACCTAAAGTACCGCCAGCACTAATGATATTGTTAGTGATTGATGTGGCTATTTTTCCTTCTAGGAAGTCTCCACTTGTATCAAAGTAACCGATACGAACATCGTCATTGATCACTGTGTCAGCAGCTACAATTTCATAATTAATACGTGAACTCGTTGTACTGTCATCCACTAAAGAAACGGTAATAACACCCGCACCAATAGAGCCGTCGCTGGTTAAAGTGACTATCGCTGAGCCATTATTTTTTGTCAGTGCTGTAGTCGCATTTAATGTACCTACATCAGCAGTAATGCTGACGAGTTCATTAGCTATTGGCTGGTAACTTTCATCTGTTAAGGTAATTAATAATTGTGCTTGTTCGTCAGCTTTTAATTGGTTACTTGCAACACCATTAACATTCATTGTTAATGATAGGCTAGGGATAATTGTACTGATTTCATTATTAATGAATTCATAATCAACGATTTCATTGAGTGTATCGACTGTTGCTGAAGCTGTCCCTGCACTTAATATCAATTCAGGGTTACTAATGGTTATTTCTGCAATGCCAAGAGCATTAGTTAAACGAGAGGATGCAGATAGCTCACCTAAATCGGCATTAAAATTAACTCGGCGATTAGCGATTGGCGAGTTACTACTGTCTAGTACTGTCGCTTGTACCGTGATCTGACTTTCTTTATCAAAACTAGATTGAGTTTCATCACTGGCATTGAGGGTTTGTAACTGTAGGGTTGCAGCGACGGTTGTGCCGTCAGTAACGGTGGTGTTTTCGCCAGAACTACCGTTGCAACCTATTAATGCAACAAAGGTAAAAACTAAGACAAACCAAAGCTTTTTCATCAAATATCTCTTGAAATAATTATATTTATAATACGCTAAATCATAAAAGCCTGATTGTTAAAAGTCCATGTATATCCAATAAAACTAATAAATAACTACAATTAAACAACGCAATTTGTCGTTTTACCTACTTTGAAGTCAGCAATATTTTGAGCAATTAAATTAAGCAAACGTTGTTGCGATTCAATACTTGCCCAGGCAATATGTGCGGTAATTGATAAATTTGAATTATTATTTTGCAATTTATATTGTAGTAGAGGGTGCTCAGCAGGGGGAGGTTCTTGGTCTAATACATCAAGTGCGGCATAAGCAATCCGCTTATTTTTTAAGGCTTTTATTAACGCAATATTATCAATAATTGCACCTCTAGCGGTGTTAATTAACATAGCTGTAGGTTTCATTAGTGCTAATGAGTCGGTATTAATTAACCCTTTAGTTTGTTCGTTTTCTGGACAATGCAATGTTAATACGTCTGCTTGTTGTAATGCGCAGGTGAAACTTACTCTTCCCTCTCGAATTTTGTTGGCATTTGGTCTTTCAGCAACTAATACTTTCATGCCAAAGGCATTTGCGACTTTAGCTACTCCTTTTCCTAATTCACCATAACCAACAATCGCTAGCGTTTTTTCGGAAATTTCAGTGCTGCCATCACCGTGATAGCAGAAAGAGTGGTGTGTTTGCCACCTTCCTTCTTTCACATTGTTATCATGCTGATGAGTTTGACTAAAATACGCTAATATTTGAGCAAAAACATATTGTGTTACCGAAGGTGTTGAATAGCCACGTACATTAGAGACCGTAATACCTAGGTTTTTAGCTGTTATTAAATCAACATTATTAGTGCCTGTTGCAGCAATACAAATAAGAGACAACTTAGGTAACTGATTTAACACTTCTTTAGTTAACCTAACTTTATTAGTGATAATAATGTCAGCGTCTTGGCAATGGGAGAGCACTTGCTTTTCTGTTGTTAATGGATAACAAGTAAGCTCAGTTACCTGATCTTTGATTGCGTTAAAAGAAAGTTGGTCACTAAAGGTTTTCTGATCCAAAAACACCGCGTGCATTAATAATATCCTTAATGAAGTAATTCGATTTTTAATCGTTAACCTGGTCTACCGTCTACACGTGGCATAAGCATCATAGGACCATAGAAAAAAATAAAAATCATAAATGATAATATCCATGATAAACCAGCAATACTAAGAATTATATTATAATGTTCAGGCCAAGCCCAAGGAGCAAAACTTCGAACTAGTGCTGAAAAAACTAGTATTATAAAAGCAAATGACATTAATTTAGGTGGAGTTAATGGGCGGCCTGTATGCCCTAATGATACTCTAGCAATCATTGCAAGTACTGTAGTTGCCATTGCTCCTATGGTTACTAAGTGCCAGGCATGATTGACGCTTAACCCGCCCAAGGAATAACTAAATCCTAAAACAATTAACCCAATGCCTAAAAGTAAGATCCCAACATGTAATGACCATAATAAAGGTACTCTTAAGGTTATCCATGGCCGCCATCTATATTGTCTTATTAGCTGAGTGATACCTGCAGATATTGAGACTAAACCAAATACAGTGTAATTAATGGCCATAAATGGGGCTAATATTAGTATTAACCCTAAAACAGCAATCGATCCGTTAGCTACTTTATCTAAGAAAGGGCTTGGGCTTGCTTTAGGTGTTTGGGTGCCGTTAGCAGTAAACATTGGTGTTACTCTGCCGGCCATCACGGAAATGAGAAAACTAACCATAATAACACCAGCATAACCAGCATACTTCAATGAAACCAGCTCAGGTGAATAAACGGCTAAATGCATTTCTAAGTTAATTAATGAAAAAACTAGTAATAGAGGTACAAAAAAAAGGTTACGATATTGCTTAATAGCACAAATAGGCTTAGCTAAAATAAAAGCGACTATAGGCAAAAAGCTAAGATCAATAATAGATGACATGCTCTGTCCTAAAAGCTCTGGTACGCTCATTACTATTCGGCCTAAGCCCCAAATTATAACAAGAAAGAGTAATGTTTTTCCTTTAATACCAGGGATTCCAGTCCAATTTTGTACAGCTGTTAATAAAAAACCAGTAACAATTGCGATAAAGAAGCCGAATATCATTTCATGGATGTGCCACCATAAGCCTCCGCCAAAAGGGGAAAAGATGAGCGTTGTTTCTAATAAAAGTAGCCAAGCTAAAATTGAAAACACAGAAAAAGCGCTGCCGAATAAAAAGAAAGGGCGGAAGCCTAAACGTAAAATTGGCGGTATTTTCTGCTCTTGTTTAAGATCGGTAATTTGCATCATTTTTATTAAAACTTAGGTATTACAACAAAGGTATTTGCATTAATCATAAGACCTTTTTTATTAAATAGGTACGATGTAGATCAATATTTTGTCGGATTTAATCTGCGGGCCTTTCTAATTGAAATATATCATCAGAGATAACGTCAAAACGTTGTGATATTAAAGCTTGTGTGTCATATAAACCTTGATTATAGAAGTGCCCTCCTAATTCTTTACAGATAAAGTCCAATAAAAAGTCGGCGTCAAATTGCTCAAGTTCAAAGTCTAACTCACGTGAAAAATAGTGTTGTAACTTATTAATTAAGAGTTCTTTTTTTTGCGGTGAAAAATCCATGTTGTTTTTAATGCCTCACTCAAGTGAATATGGTAAGTTAATTTGATTGATATCAGCTATTATTCATCTTTTTATATAATATGGCATTCCATTGTTGAAAAAAACACTAAAAGAATTATGGCACACCGATTGTCAGTTTTGTCGTAAAGCGCGTATGACTATTTTATGGTTAGTGTTAATGATGCTTGCTGATGTTTTATGGTTTCATTTGATTTTTTAGAAATATTGATCGAATTTAATGTTTGATTTCTTTTTTACTAACCTTTAATCGTCTATACTATCGCCAGCTCATTCACATCGTGAATTTTTAATATTCATCAAATAGATAGCAAGCGTAAACAACTTTATGACTACTGACATCAAACGCCCTTTATATATCCCGTATGCAGGTCCAACTCTTTTAGAAACACCTCTTTTGAACAAGGGGAGTGCATTTACTGCGAAAGAAAGACAAAACTTTAATTTAATGGGATTGTTACCGCCACGTTACGAGTCAATTGAAGAGCAAGTTAATCGTGCTTATATGCAGTACAGTAGCTTCGATACTAATTTAAATAAACATATCTATTTACGAGCGATACAAGACAATAACGAAACATTGTTTTTTAAGTTAATTGAAGCTCACATTACTGAAATGATGCCTATTATTTATACCCCAACAGTGGGTGATGCATGTGAGCAGTTTTCAGATATATACCGTAGCTCTCGCGGTTTATTTATCTCTTATGCTGAACGTCATAATCTTGATGACATTTTACGTAATGCCACAAAAAATAAAGTTAAAATTATTGTGGTAACTGATGGTGAACGCATTTTAGGGTTAGGCGATCAAGGGATAGGTGGTATGGGGATCCCTATTGGAAAGCTATCCTTGTATACTGCTTGTGGTGGTATTAGTCCCGCTTATAGTTTACCTGTGATGCTTGATGTGGGTACGAACAATGAAAAACTATTGAATGATCCTATGTATATGGGTTGGCGTCATAAACGTATAGAACAAGAAGAATATGATGAATTTTTAGAAATGTTCATTAATGCCATTAAACGTCGTTGGCCGCATGTGATGTTACAATTTGAAGATTTTGCACAACCTAATGCTATGCCATTGCTTTCTCGCTATCGCGATCAAATCTGTTGTTTTAACGATGATATCCAAGGTACTGCTGCTGTGAGCGTAGGGACATTACTTGCAGCATGTCATAGCAAGGGCGCACAATTATCTCAGCAAAAAGTCGTCTTTGTTGGAAGTGGCTCTGCTGGCTGTGGTATCGCAGAACAAATTATTGCTCAAATGATAAAAGAAGGAGCATCACCTGAACAAGCTCGCAGTCAAGTGTATATGGTCGATCGCTTTGGTCTTTTAACTGAAGGTATGGATGGACTACGAGACTTTCAGCAACAGTTGGTGCAGAAGGCAAGTGCGCTAGTTGATTGGTCAATTTCTGGTGCGTATGCGTCATTGTTAGAAGTAGTGCAGGAAGCTAAACCCGATATATTAATTGGTGTTTCTGGTGTTGCTGGTTTATTCACAGAACAAGTGATCAGAACCATGAAAAGCCACTGTGAAATGCCTATTGTTTTCCCATTAAGTAATCCGGTAAGGCAAGTAGAGGCAACACCTGAACAAGTGATTCATTGGACTGACGGTGAAGTTATTGTTGCAACAGGAAGTCCGTTTGATCCGATCGAATATAAAGGAAAAATATTCAATATTGCCCAGTGTAATAATAGCTATATTTTCCCCGGTATTGGTTTGGGAGTTATCTCGGCGAATATCAATCGTATTACTGATGAAATGTTAATGGTTGCGAGTGAAACATTAGCAAAATCATCTCCTTTAGCTAATACAGGTATGGGTGAGTTATTACCACCATTAACTGAAATCTCAAATTTAAGTAAACAAATAGCTTTTGCTATTGCTAAAGTTGCTTTTGAACAAGACTTAGCATTAGAAATTAGCGATGAAATGCTACTTGAAAAAATTGAGCAAAACTTTTGGAGCCCTGCTTACAGAGAGTATCGCCGAATCAGTATTTAATTATCTTCATCAATCGACGACATTGCTGTTGATTTTTATCACACCAATCTACAGTTGTAGATTGGTGTTTTTATCCAAACCTTGAAGATTAAAGTAGATGCTCAGATATTATTTTAGATATTTCAAGTAATGCTGTTTGACCTGTAAATTCGAATCTTACTTGTCCTAATGAAGAAAAATATATTTCTAACTCAGCATCAAGATCGAAAGTGCCTGATGTTTCAACAGAGTAGGCAACAATGTTCTTATAAGGTAATGAGGTATAGTCTTTTTTACTTCCGGTAATTCCTTGTACATTTACAGCGATAATTCTTTTGCTGGTAAATACTACGCCATCACGCATCGACTTATAAGCATCAATAACTTGCTCGTCGTCTAGTAGTAATTCAGCCACTTTTTCTGCGTAGTCACTATTTTGTTTAAGTTTAAAAAAGCCTTTATTATTAAAATCTATCATTTACTTTTCCTTTGATTAGAAGAGGCAGCTCTGTCTTTATTATACGGATACAATAAATATTTTCATTTACCTTTATAAGAATAAATTAGTATCAGGTTGTTTTATCAAAGTCTATTTTTAATTTATTGATAAATTAATGTTTTTTGGTAATTTATTATGAGCTGAACAAGCACAAGATGCTAATGAACTAGCACGTGAGCTTGAGAATGAAGATATTCTAGTTTCTTTAGTAGTGACGATGAGTTATCACGACATTTATTAGTAAGTTCGAAAAAATAGCCCGAAAAGCAAAGCAACAATCTTATGATACTGTTGGTTATTTAGAGTCAGAAGAGTTTAAAGACTTTCATCGTGACTTTAATCATGCAATGAAGTCACTAGAAACGCGTCTAGGTAATATCAACAAGAGTATAGGTAAACTCAATAGCTTTATTCAACGTCAGTCAGATACTATGAATGCTCATTTTGAAAAGGCAGCAGAAGATCGTGAAACGGCGAGTGAATTAACAAGTCAATACAGTATGTGTGGGTAGTTACAAAAACCGAGGTAGAGAATAACACAATGTGCTGAGATATAAAAAGCAGATAAGAATTTCAAATACTTATCTGCTTTTTTAGTACGGTTAAGAGGAAAGTTTATGAAATTTTTCTTATTTGAGACTTAATAAGAAAGTTACTCATAAACCCTAAGGAGAAAATGCCAAATAGTATATATAGCAATGTGTAATCTGTGTCTACTTGCTCTGTTTTAGCTTGTTCTTCAAGTTTTTGTCCTTGCACTTGTTGTGTTTGTTGAGCAGGATTTGCTGGCGATGCCACCGGTTGTGCAAGTGCTTGTGCCAAAGCTTGAGATAACGGCATTAAACCAAAGCCTGCGGCTGTACTGTCCATATATTGGTTAAACTTCTCGTTATCTGTTACGACATCAAACTCAGCAGCAATTTCAGTATAAGTTTCAACCATCTTTTTAATAGTAGCCTCGTCTGTTTTCCAATAACCTTTACGGACCGCTTCTAGCATACGTTCAATAATTTGCGCTAAACTTTCCGCATTATGTTTTTCGAAAAATTCACGCATGTCCATTTCGTATTTATCTTCAACATACACATCAAAAAATTCTTGCCATTGATCATCGCGTATTGCCTCTGGTGTCATGACTTCCCAACCCCACATATTATTCATACGATCGAGAATGGCAGTTGCACCAGCATAACCTGAGTCTTGCATAGCTTTTATCCAACGTGGATGAAAGTAACGGCTACGCATTTCTTGATTGACAAATTGCTCCAGGGTTTGGGCTTTTAATTGATCTTTTTTACGCAAGTTAGAGACATACATCTCAGGTGTTTTTCCATCTAAATGCCTTACCGCTAAGCCAATACCACCAAAATATTGAAATGGATCGTCATTAGTCATAAGCGCATATAAATTAGTTGAACGTGAAAAGATTACACCATCAGTACCTGATAGTACCTTGTTGTACAAGCCACCACCCTCTTCACCAAAGGTATCGTTTACGTTTTCACTCCAACGTTTTTCATCATGGCCGTAAGCAAATCCCATTCTATCGAGATATAATTTAGCCAATTTGTCGTCTGTTTCCCATGTATCAGAGGCTAAAGAGCCACTCGCTAAACCAGTACCATAATTGCCTGTTTCATTGGAAAAAATACGAATAGAAGATAAATAGTTAGCGTCTTCAGCACTTTTACCTTGAGCTAATAATTCGCTTTTTAAGGCGTTAGCATTGCGATAAACAAAGTTATTGTCTTCTTTCATTTTAGCTATTTTATCAATCGCCTTAGCCAACCATAGCATTACGTTTGGAAAAGCATCGCGATATAAGCCTGTCGCGGAAATTACTACATCAATACGTGGGCGTTTTAATTCACTATAAGGAATAACCTCGGTATCAACGACATTGCCTTGGCTGTTCCACTTTGGTTTTAATCCTAATGCGTGAAGTATTTGCGCTTCAAGCGCACCTTGATGTCTCATGGTTTCTAACGACCATAATGAAAATGCTAACTTTTCAGGGTATTTACCATGTTTTTCTACATAAGCTGCAATGGTTTGATCCATTAACTCAACACCGGCATCGTACGCTTCTTTTGAGGGCACTTTTGCTGGATTAAAACCTATTAGGTTTCTACCGGTAGGGGCTGCATTTGGGTTACGAATAGGATCACCACCGTAACTCACAGGTATATAATTAGCTTCAAGTGCAGATAATAAGCTGCTTGTTTCAGCGATGCCTTGAAAATTATCCCAATAACTCTTAGCTAAAGTCAGATCCGCGGCTAATAATTCATCTACATCTGTTAATGTGTTTGGCTCATTTAGATATTTTTTAAGGAGTTGATAGCCTTCAAGTGCTTCGAGATTACGAACATTTCGATGATCGAAATGTTGCTCTAAAGGTAATGCTAAGTGATGTACTTTTTCATAAACAGCGGCTCGATCCGTGAAACCTTCACCTAACATTTGTAGAATAGTGCTATATAGATGAGCTGTTTTAGGTAAATCACCGAAAACATGAACGCCCAATGGCTGGCTCATTTGAGCGAGTGAATGCAAATGGTCTTGTAGTTTATCAATATGCTGATCAAATTCTGTCGCGAGAGTTTGCTTGTCTAAGGCAAGATCGTTAAGCATATTGAGCTTTTCTGCCATCGTGGTTATCTCAGCTTGGGTATTTGCTTTTGTTTTACCATCAGAGAGCATTAAATAGTTGGTGATCTTTTCATTTAATTCAGCAATTTCAGTATATAAGCCTGCTTTTGCAAAACCTGGGGTTAAATGACTGATCATGGTCGCTCTACCGCGACGTTTGGCTTGCATTGCTTCGCCAACATTATCAATTATGTAAGGGTAAAACACTGGCAAGTTACCAATTGCTAGACTCGGTGCATCGTAAACTGAAAGCCCGCGTTCTTTACCCGTCAACCATTCTTGGCTTCCGTGTGTGCCTAAATGAATATAAGCATCGGCATTAAATGTTTTTTGAGCAAATAAATATATTGCTAAATAACTGTGGTTAATTGGCGTTTTGGTGCTGTGATAAAGGTTAGCATGTTCTTTGGCATTTTCACCACGAACACCTTGCGGTAACACCACCATATTTCCTAAGTTCATTCTAGGGATAACAAAAGCTTTAATCGGCTTACCTTCAATAGTGGTATCTCGTAACATACCACTGTCTTCTGGCTTACCCCAGCGCTCAATTATTGGAGTTGTTACTGAAGTGGGTAGGTTGTTAAACCACGCTAAATAGGTACTTAATGGCATATATTCAGCTAAGTCTTGTTTTATAAGTGCTTCAGCATCTTCGCCGCGGTAATAAGGACGTAAAAGTTTTCCTGCTGATTCGATTAATTCTTCATTAGTTTTTACCTTAACTTGATAACCTTTTTCTTGCATTGCGATGGCGATATTTTCAATTGATTGAGGAACATCTAAGAAGGCGGCGCCAATATTTTTTTCACCGGGAGGATAATTCCAAATAAAGGTCGCTATTTTTTTATCTTTATTACTAATGTGCGCTAAGTTTGCGTGGTTATAGGCACGTTCTACTAAAGCGTCTAATTGGTAGGGGATAACTTTTTTTGCGCCTTTTTCATTAGCGGCAATTATGGTTGGGTCTGCACTTCCTGTATCTTCTGGCATCACTAAAAAGAAAGGGGTTAATGAAGGTGAAATACCCGCATTATCTTGTTCAAACTCACTTTGCGCTCCTTCTGTGTAATTTAGTGCGTGCAATACAGGCACACCTAGCTTTTCAAATTCAGCACGGCGCTTTTCTACATAATGTAATGAACGATAATTAATGACTAAATCGACTCTTGATCTACTCATAGGATCCTCTTCAACCATTAATAAGTCGGTATAATTTAGCGGTAAATCTTCACCCTCAAAAAAATAGCCAAATGCTTTAGCACCTTTTTCTTCTAGCCCTTTGATTATGGCATCAACAATTTGTTGCTGTTGATAATCAACAACACTGCGATGAATACCTATTGCAATGACGGGTTGTTTTTTTTCTGTTTGTAAAAATTCAAAAAAGGCATCTTCATCATCGGTTATTTGCCCTTTAAAGGCATAATGGTAAAGGCCTACGGTGGGTGTTATCACTGGGGAAGCGGGTGAATTCTCCGATAATTTTAGTAAATTACTGGTTAGATATAGCATCATATTTCGGTAATTATCATTACCTGCATTTTTATAATAACTACCGATAGTGGCATTTTGTTCATCGGTTAAACCATGGTTCATTTTCGTATTTGTTAAATCCCCTAATGAAATAACAGGAACATTGGGAAATTGCGTGATTTTATCTTGGTATTTTGCAAACATGAATTTTGATAATGCAGGGTTTATACCATCTAACATCATTAATTTAGCTTGTGACCAGGCTAAATTAATTTCTTCTTCTGTTTTACCTTTAGTCGAATATATTACAAGCTCAAACGGTTGGTCTTTTGCTAATTCTTTTAGCAAGTCACCTTTAGGTTTAGAGGCATGTGATGACATCATTAACAAAACTTGTGGCTTAGTATTTGTGGACTTTTCACTACTAAAAGCGAGGTGACTGGTTAAAATACCAACCACAAAGGTACTGATGGCGATACGTGATAATATTTTTGTGACGATTGTTTTTAACATTATTTTTTACTCGGTTCTGCAGAGGCTGAACTACTTGATGTTTCATTTTCAGGGACATAAACAAAGCTACCGTCTGCCATTTTATATGCGACACCTGCGCGCATGCCTTCGCCAGAGCCAATATCTCCGGTAGACTTGTATTGTTTTATTTCTTTGCCTTTTTTAATGATTACTTCCATATTCGGCTTTCCGGCATTTTTCACTACCGTTACATCATCACTTGAAAATACATTGAGTGGATTTTGTGCAAGTGCAATGAGTAGTGCAGCAATAATAACTAAGAACACATCAACTAAATTTACGGCACTTACAATAGGGTTGAGTTCTTCATCTTCATCTAAAAACCGCATTATCTTGAGCCTTTTAATTTACGTATGTTGATTAATTCATTGGCACACCAACGTTTTTTCACAGAGGCAGGCCAAAAGGTAATGGTTGAAATAACCAAGCCCCAAATTACTGCGGCAAAGGCAATGATTAGATTTTCACTAATGCCTTGTATATTGCCGTCAGCTAAAGCTTGTAATGCCGGCCCCATAGGGATCATGGTTGCGATAAGTCCAAGCATGGGCGCAATTCGGGTAACAACTCTTAACGTCTCAAGTTGTTTTAAAGCAACAACTTCTAATTCATCGTCACTTGCTTGAGGATTATTAATAAAATAATTATGAATTGGGTACCCTTCATGTGTGGTTATCGTGTCGGTATAGTTTTGCGATAACTGCTGGGTATAAATTACTCTACTTTTTTTTCTTAAAAGCCATTGAGATGCAAATTGCCCTAAAGCGTAAAAGGCATAAATAACTAAAGCACAAATTAGCACTATGACAGGCGCCATTAATAACTTTGACGCTTGTGCCATGGTTATTTCTAAAAATTGAATATTCACGTTGTTAATTACCTCATTAAATTAAACGCATTAATTGTACAGAGCGGTAATAAACATTACAAGCAATCTAAATGATAATAGTTGTTATTTGTGTTTACAAAATGATTTTGTACGTGTAAAGTAAAAAACGATTGATTAGAAAGCCCCAAAAATGCCGACCCGCTGTAGTTGCTAACAGGTGAATATTTCCCCCCGGAGTATTTATTTGTTAGTAAGCGCTAGGCATTACTCTTTAAACTTAGGAAATAAAAAAATGTGTATGCTCAAACGCACTCTATTAGCTAGTGCTATTTTATCAGCAATGGCTTTACCATCTGTTTCACAGGCTAATGAAAATTTTGATGTAGCAGTAAACTCTGACCTAGAAGTGATCGTGATCAGCGGTAGTAAAACCGAAAAGCCTCTGAAAGATGTGGCAGGCAGTATTTCAGTTATTACTCAAGAAGATCTTGATAAACAAGTGACGACTGATATGAGTCAATTGTTTAAATATGATCCAAGCATTCAAGTAAGCGGCAATACAGGTGATGCGCAAAATTTTATTGTTCGAGGTATGGGTGGCGATCGTATTTTAATGATTAAAGACGGTATGCGAATGAATGAAGGCTATGGTGCCGATGGTTTAAATGACATTGTAGGCCGTGGTTTTATCGATACCGATATTCTAAAGCAAGTGGAAGTTGCTAAAGGTGCTGCTTCTTCTCTTTATGGTTCAGATGCATTAGGCGGCATTGTTGTTTTTACTACTAAATCAGCATCTGATTATTTAGATCAAGATGAGAATTTTGCAGGGAAAATAAAACTTGGTTATACAGAGCAAGGAAAACAAAGTAATCTAAGTTCTACAATTGCTTTTAAAACAGGGACATTAGAGCATCTATTGAATGTGTCAAAGCGAGATGGTGAAGAGACACAAAATTTTGATAATACCAAGCCAGAACTTGATATTGATTCAACAAGTTATTTTTATAATGCAAAATATAACTTAAATAAAAATGACTTTATTAGTTTTACAGCTGATGTCTGGGAACAAGATGTTAAAGGAGATACTACTTATGGTCTCTTGGATTATTTTAGAACATTAGCGGGTTATAATATTATTGAAGAAAAGAATACGAGTACAAAAGAAAATAAGTCGTTCCAATTACGCTATCACTCTGAATCACCTACTGCTTTTTATGATCAATTAAATATTTCTATTTATCAAAATGAAACCACACAAGAAGATGTTGAATATGGTCAGTTAGATATTAATGCTAATTTTGGTTTCCCTGTTATTGAAATTAGGGATATGTGGAAAACAGCGGTGTATCATCAGGAAACTCAAGGTTTTCTTTCTAACGCAAGTTTAAAAATTAATGATACTCATACTTTAGGTTATGGTTTAGATATTGAAAATTCAGAATCTACACGAAATGAGGTGAAACTTTATTCTGTTGAAGGTACCCCTAAAGCAGGTTACCCTCAAACCACAGATAAATTCCCAAAAACTGAAGTCGCGCGAGCGGGTATTTTTATTAATGACGAAATATCTTTATTAAATAATAGGTTAATTATTACACCAGGCGCGCGTTTTGATACTTATGAAATGGATGCTAATAATGCCTTAAAGGCTGATGGTGAAGCATACGCCAATTTTGATGAAGATCACGTGTCATTTAATCTTGGTGCTTTATATAAAATTAGCGATACTGTCGCGATCTTTGCTCAATATGGTGAAGGCTTTAAAGTGCCAGCTTATGACCTTGCGTATATAGATCATGATAATTCAATCTATGGTTATAAAGTAGTGCCGAGTGACAATTTATCTCCAGAAGAAAGTGACTCATACGAGCTAGGTTTAAAGGGACATATAGATAATTTATTCTTTAATGCCGCGGTTTATTACAACGAATATGATAAGTTTTTATCAACTGAGTTAATTGATATTGAGACGAGTATTAATCCTTATTCTGGGCAAGAAGCTCAAGTATTAGTATATCAATATCAAAACATAGACTCTGTAACAACTAAAGGTATTGAAGCGAGTGTGCGTTATCATTTAAATGATACAGTTTCGCTATTTGCAAATGCAGCATACCAAGACGGTAAAAATGATGAAACTGATGAGTATATTACTAGTATTATGCCATTATCTGGTGTGAGTGGTGTGACTTATGAAGGAGAAAAACTGTCTGCTGAATTAATTTTAAATTGGGCTAAACGTATGGATAAAGTGAATGAAAACAATGTGGAAGTTGCCGGTTATGGCACACTTGATTTGTTAACAAGTTATGCATTTAACGATGACGTTAAAATTAATGTATCTGTGTCTAATTTAACTGATAAAAGGTATATTCGCTATATAAACGGAGCAGGACATGTTGATAGTTCAACGTTAAGTAATGTTACAGAAGCTGGTAGAAGCATTTCAGCTAATGTTCACTACAATTTTTAATTAATCTTAGACACTTATAAAAGTTATTTAAAAGACAGGTTTCTATAGATAGGGATCTGTCTTTTTAGTTTGAAACAATAATATTGATAAATAAAGTTTATATCTGGGTTGCACAGACATATAAATTTAAATTATGCTTTGATTTTGAATTTATATGAATTAACTTTGAATTTTAATTCAGCTTATAGACGTGTGATTTTATAGGTGTTGGTGTGGTTGCGAAATGTTGTACTATTATTTATAAGGTTAAGTTTCCCTTTATTTTTATTCTAATCTGTTCGTTAATATTAACGTCTTCACTTAGTTATGCAACCGAGAAAACATTGGTTAATTTCTTTACTTTGGCTAAAGTTACTCAAGTTAAAGGTATTGAATTAGAATCGGTAAACTCAGAGCAACAAACTTTTTCACTAATTCTTGAGCGATTAGAAGAGATTGAACCCAAATACAAAATATCGAGTTATCATCATGCGTTGAGCTATATGGAAAAATACCCTAATACTTGTATTCGAAATCTTGTAAAAAATCCAGAACGTGAGAAGTTATTTATATTTAGCCAACCACAGACATTATACCTTGGCGCTAGAGTTTATTTAAACCCTGAACTGTCATCGAAAGTTAATTATCAAAAAAATAAATCAGATAAAATTAATTTAGTACAATTTATTAAAGATAACCCTAATTATATACTTGGGATCGAACACGAACGTTCTTATGGTGAAACATTAGATCAGCAAATACAGTTAATCCCTTCTAAAAATAAATATTTAATGAGCGGTAGCTCAAATGAATTAGTGTTAGTCATGATGCTATACAATAATAAAATTGATTTCATCATTGAATATCCAGATGTGATGTACAATGCGAGTAAATTTAGTAGCGCATCTCCTTTAACTAGTTATGGAATAGCGTCGGGTGATAAATTTCAATTTGGCTATTTAGCATGTAGCAACACTAAGCAAGGGCGAGATATTATCAATCAGTTTAATAGTGCTCTGACAAATAGTTATCAAGAACCTTCCTATTATAAAGCCCATACCGATTGGATTGATCAATCAAGTCACCAAACGTTTAAACAACTATACCAAGAATTAATTCTTAACAACTAATAGTCATAGAAGGATAACATTAGTTATTTTTCTTTAATTGGTCTATAATCGCGCCCAAATTTTTACACAAGTTATTAATTAATTATTTAAGAGGGCTTATCATGGCTATCGAACGTACGTTTTCAATCGTAAAACCAGATGCAGTTGCAAAAAATGTAATTGGTCAAATTTATAACCGTTTTGAAACAGCGGGTTTAAAAATTGTTGCTGCAAAAATGGTTCATTTATCAAAAGAAAAAGCTGAAGGCTTTTATGCTGAGCATAGCGAACGTCCATTTTTTGGTGCATTAGTTGAATTTATGACTTCAGGTCCTGTTATGGTTCAAGTTTTAGAAGGCGAAAACGCTGTTCTTAAAAACCGTGAAATTATGGGTGCAACTAACCCAAGCGACGCATTAGCTGGTACGTTACGTGCAGATTATGCTGATTCAATCGACGAAAATGCTTGTCACGGTTCAGATGCGCTAGAATCTGCGGCGCGTGAAATCGCTTATTTCTTCTCTGATGATGAAATTTGCCCACGCACTCGTTAATTTGATTGTAAATTCCAGCGTTAGTTGGAATTACTGTTAAGTCAAATCGAAAGGATTTTACTGCAGGTCAGTAAAATCCTTTTGTTATTTATATGATGGGCTATATTCATCATTTAAGAATAACGATAAAGAACTAAAACCTATTCTTTTTAATTGAAAGTGATTAGAAACAATAGGCTTTATTTTTTGATAAAATCTTTAGACAAAATTGTTACACTTGAGTGAAAAGTGTACAATTTAGCCCTTTGAATTTGCTGTTTTGGAATTTTTTACATGACTGATGTTGTAACAACTGTAACCCCTGAAACGAAGAAAAAAGTTAACCTACTTAACTTAGATCACCAAATGATGCGTGAATACTTTGCGTCTATTGGCGAAAAGCCGTTTCGTGCTGATCAGATCATGAAATGGATGTATCACTTTGGTTACGATGACTTTGAAAAAATGACTAACTTAAATAAAAAGTTAAGAGAGAAGTTACAACGAAATACTGAAATTAAAGCCCCTGAAATAGCAGAAAAACAAGTATCTAAAGATGGCACCATAAAATATGCGTTAAAGCTTGAAGGGGGGCAAGAGGTTGAAACGGTTTGGATCCCTGAAAACGATAGGGCGACTTTGTGTGTTTCTTCACAAGTAGGTTGCGCTCTTGAATGTACATTTTGTGCAACAGCACAACAAGGTTTTAATCGTAACTTATCGATGAGTGAGATTATTGGCCAAGTATGGCGAGTTGCAAATGATATTGGAGCTACTCGTATTGCAGGTAAGAGACCTATTACTAATATTGTGATGATGGGAATGGGGGAGCCATTATTGAACATGAAAAACCTGATCCCCGCTCTTGATACTATGTTAAATGACTTAGGTTATGGTCTTTCTAAACGACGTGTTACAGTAAGTACCTCTGGTGTTGTTCCTGCACTTGATATGTTGAAAGAAAAAATTGACTGTGCTTTAGCTATCTCTATCCATGCGCCTAATAATAAATTACGTGATGAATTAGTACCAATTAATAAAAAGTACCCTTTAGAAGAGTTTATTTCTGCTGCTGCTCGCTACATAGATGGGTCAAAAGCAAATAAACAAGCGACAATAGAGTATGTAATGTTGGACCATGTTAATGATAGTACGGAACAAGCTCATGAATTAGCACATGCATTAAAAGATTTACCAAGTAAAATTAACTTAATTCCTTTTAATCCTTACCCTGGTTCACCGTATAAACGTTCGAGTAATTCACGTATCGATAGATTTGATAAAGTACTTCAAAGTTATGGACTTACGGTTATTACTAGGCGAACAAGAGGAGACGATATAGATGCTGCTTGTGGACAATTAGCAGGTGATGTTTTAGATAGAACTAAGCGAACAGCAAGTATTGCAGAAAAAAAACAGGTGAAAGCTGACGAGATATCAGTAAAAATAGTAAGATAACTACATTATAAAAGTGACGCATACGGATTATGGTAAATTTTAATAAAATTGTTTTGAGTCTTTTATGCCTTATTTTTTTCACTGCTTGTGTGACTCAACAATATGATGGCGATGGCAGTAAACCATTAGTAGAAAATGAATCTACTAATAATGAAATTGCTATGACTAGAATATCTTTAGGTTTAGGGTATTTGAAAATGGGGAATACCACTCAAGCCAAATTAAACTTAGAAAAAGCCAAACGTTTTTCACCAAATTTAGTACAAGTTCATACAGCGTTTGCTTACTATTACGATACCGTTTCAGAGCCTGAATTAGCGATAGACTCATATGAAACTGCATTATCTCTACAGCGTGATAACGCAGATACATTGAATAATTATGGGGCATTTTTATGTAAGCATGAGCAATATCAAGCTGCAGAAAAGCAATTTTTAAAAGCGATTGCCGTCCCTAGCTATTTACTTGTATCACAAAGTTATCAGAATTTAGCTATTTGCCAATTAGAAGCAAAACAGTTTAGTAAAGCCGAATCTTACTTAAAAAAAGCCATTGTACACAGTCCAAATAATGCAAGCGTATTATTACAAATGGTGCGTTTACAATACATTAAAGGCGATTATGAGAATGCACAGAAGTATTTTCAACGATATGAAAAATCTACTAGACGATTTACTCCTGATGCACTTGCGCTAGCGTTTAAAGTATTTGAAAAGCAATATGATCGTAAGACGGCTAAAAACTATGCTGGTATGTTGGTTAAAATGTTTCCTGCGTCATATGAAGCTAAGCAATATATATTGAATGGCTTGACGACGATTGAAGCGGATCAATTAGCACAAGAATATTTATTAGTTACATCAAATAAACAAGCACCGAAAAAGCGTGTAGTAGTGTTATCACCGGATAAGTCTCACTCAAGTAATAAGTCAGAAAATTTCAAATCTAATGGCGTGGATAATTCGCAAGCAGCATCAACGGTAAAGCAGGAAACAAAAGCAGAACAAGAAAAAGCAAATAACAAAGAGATGGTTTCCTCTACGGTTGATGCAATCACTGCGTTTGATACGTTAAATGAAAGTAAAGCCGCTAGAACTAATGAGTCAGCGAACAATGATAATGAACAACAAACGGTAACATTGCCTATTCATGTGGTTAAAAAAGGAGAGAGTTTATTCTCTATCTCACAAAAATATAATATACATATGAAAGCTATAGAGCGTTGGAATAAAATTAGCCGAAAAAATGTGTTGCGGTTAGGTCAAGTACTTTATATCGCCAACCCTGAAACTGCAGAAAAATCGCAAGAGAAACAATAAAATAATGAGCCAAAACCATACAACTACGATTATTGAAGAACCAGAAGTTACCGAAATTGTTGGCCCTGGAAAATTACTTGCTACCGCGCGTGAACAGCAAGGTTTATCAACGAAGGATGTTTCAGACCGACTTAATTTTCGTTTAGGTTTAGTTGAAAATATAGAAAAAAATCAGTTTGATAGAACATTACCTGCAACCTATAATCGCGGCTATCTGAAAAGTTATGCAAAACTGGTCAACATTTCTGAAAGTGAAGTTTTAGAAAGTTATGAAAAACTTTCAGCAGTCGAAGAGCAGGATGCTGGAATACAACATGTTGTATTACAAAGTTTTTCAAAAGAAACAGAGAAACAAGCTGAAAATAATCGCTTAATGTGGGTGAGTTATTTAATTTTAGCTATTTTAGTAGGTTCTACATTAATGTGGTGGCTTCAAGATGGAAAGCTTGATGCCATTCAACTTAATAATGATACGACTGAAGAAGCCACTAATGCGACAACAAACCTAGGCAATGAAACCGTGACTGCGGTGAGCGAAACTCTTGATGATAATATTGCTGATGTTGCTGAAACTGAATCTTTACCTTCACAAGAGTTTGAGCAAACTATTGAAGATGAAGCAATCGCTCCAGAAAATGCAATGTCTAGCACGAATGAAAATAACAATAATTCAACTGAAAGTGATGCCGTCTTAAATGATACTGATGACAATACGAATACGGAAACAGCATTTTTAGAAAATCTTGAAAATTCCACTTCTGATCCAATCACTGAAATATTAGCAGATCCTGTAGAAGTTAGTTTTACCTTTTTGGGTGATTGCTGGGTTAATATCTATGATGCCAGCGGCGAAAGAATTGCTTGGGGTATTAAAAAAGCAGAATATGAGATGAAGATTAACGGTCATCCACCATTTTCAATTACCTTAGGTAAACCCGAATTAGTCTCAATTGTTTTTGATGGCTCTGAAGTAGATATGTCACAATTTAATCGTGGAAATATTGCAAAATTTTCGCTTCCATTAGAGTAATTTAATCGAAATATCGCCTTATTAGTATTTGGTCTAATCCTTACGAAAGTTAATTTAAGAGTCATTATGTTTAAAGAATCACCTATTATTCGTCGTATATCTCGTCAAATTATGGTTGGCAACGTACCTATTGGTGGTAATGCACCAATTGCGGTTCAGTCAATGACAAATACCCTAACGACGGATGTAGAAGCAACGGTTAAACAAATTAAATCATTAGAAGCTGTTGGCGCTGATATTGTGCGAGTGAGTGTCCCTACAATGGACGCTGCTGAAGCATTTAAACTTATTAAACAACAAGTTAAAGTGCCTTTAGTTGCTGATATTCACTTTGATTATCGTATTGCATTAAAAGTAGCTGAATACGGTGTCGATTGTTTACGTATCAATCCTGGAAATATAGGACGAGAAGATCGCATTAAAGCGGTTGTTTCCGCGGCGCGGGATAAAAATATTCCGATTAGAATTGGAGTTAATGGTGGCTCATTAGAAAAAGATATTCAAGAAAAGTACACCGAACCGACAGCTGAAGCATTATTAGAGTCGGCTATGCGTCATGTGGATATCCTTGATCGTTTAAACTTTCATGATTTTAAGGTCAGCGTTAAAGCTTCAGATGTATTTCTAGCTGTAGGCGCTTATCGATTGCTTGCAAAACAAATAGATAATCCATTACACCTAGGTATTACAGAAGCCGGAGGATTACGCTCAGGTTCTGTTAAATCGTCTGTTGGTTTAGGACTGCTACTATCGGAAGGAATTGGTGATACATTACGTGTCTCATTGGCAGCAGATCCTGTGGAAGAAATTAAAGTTGGGTTTGATATTTTAAAGTCATTAAAACTGAGAAGTCGCGGTATTAACTTTATAGCTTGTCCAAGTTGTTCAAGACAAGAATTCGATGTGATTTCGACCGTTAATGAGTTAGAACAGCGAGTTGAAGATATTTTAACACCAATGGATGTTTCTATTATAGGTTGTATTGTTAATGGACCTGGCGAGGCTACGGTGTCTGACCTTGGGTTAACTGGTAGCAGTAAAAAAAGTGGTTTTTACTTAGATGGTATTAGGCAAAGAGAGCGTTTTGACAATAACCATTTAGTTGACCAACTTGAACAACGAATTCGGGCTAAAGCTAAGCTACTCGATGCAAAAAATAAAATTGATATTAAAGAAGTTTAACTTTAATAGTTTGTATTAATGAGTAACAAGTAAAGTTATATTTTACGTTTTGCTCGAATCTGCCTATAATGCGCGCTGCGCTGAGATAATGTATTAAGAGAGAGAATAAACGACGTGAGTAAAGCTATTCAAGCGATCAGAGGTATGAACGATTGTTTGCCATCAGAAACTAATATTTGGCAAATGGTTGAATCCGTATTACGTCGTGTTGCCAGCAATTATGGATTTGCTGAAATACGCATGCCTATTGTTGAATCTACTGGCCTGTTTAAACGCTCTATCGGTGAAGTAACCGATATTGTAGAAAAAGAGATGTATACCTTTGAAGATCGTAACGGCGATAGTTTAACATTACGTCCAGAAGGGACGGCATCTTGTGTACGTGCAGGCAATCAACATGGTTTACTTTATAACCAAGAACAACGTTTATGGTATATGGGGCCAATGTTTCGTCATGAACGTCCTCAGAAAGGTCGTTATCGCCAGTTCCATCAATTTGGCCTAGAAGCCTTTGGTATAGCGACTCCAGATATAGATGCAGAAGTTATTTTGTTAACTTCTCGTTTATGGCGGGAACTTGGCATCAATGAGTTTGTCACACTAGAGTTGAATTCGTTAGGTTCAAATGAAGAACGAGCATCTTATCGTGACGCACTTGTTGAATTTCTAACTGAAAAAGAATCATTACTTGATGAAGATAGTAAGCGGAGAATGCATACTAATCCGCTACGTGTTCTTGACAGTAAAAATCCAGAAGTTCAAGCTGCATTAGCTGATGCGCCAAAGTTATCACAATACTTTGGCAAGGAGTCACTAGAGCATTTTGAACAGGTTTGTCAACGCTTAGATGCGGCTGGTATTAATTATGTGATTAATGAACGTTTAGTCAGAGGCTTAGATTATTACAACCGTACAGTATTTGAATGGGTTACTGACAGTTTAGGTGCTCAAGGCACTATTTGTGCAGGCGGACGTTACGATGGTTTAGTTGAGCAACTAGGTGGTAAAGCTACGCCAGGGTTTGGTTTTGCTTTAGGTATTGAACGTTTAGTATTAATGCTGACTAGTTTAGACAAAGTCACTAATATTAGGCCGCAAGTTGATGCATATTTAATTAGCTTAGGTGATGGTATTGATATTGCTGCTAGCGGATTGGCTGAACAATGGCGTGATAAAGTACCAGAAATTCGTATTCAAAATCATGTAGGTGGTGGCAATATGAAGAAGCAAATGAAACGCGCGGATAAATCAGGTGCTCAAATAGCGATAATTCTAGGCGAAGATGAACTGAGCCAAGAAAGTGTCACCGTAAAATATTTACGCGGACAACATGAACAACAAAGTGTGGCATTTAGTGATGTGCCAGCTTTATTAGAAAGTTTAATTAAGGGTTAGTTGTGGATATCAATCAAACAGAAGAACAACAAGTAGAAACAATCAAACGTATTTGGTCTGAATATGGTACTTCAATAATAGCAGGTTTAACTATCGGTTTTGCTGGTTTTATTGGTTTTAATTATTATCAAGAACAACAGTTTGAAAATGAAGTTGCTACCTCTGAAGCTTATCAATCAGTTGTTGAAACTATTACAGACGAAAACAATGAAACATTTCGTCAGCAAGGTGATCAATTTATCGCTGAACATGCCGATTCAAATTATGCAGTGTTAACAGCATTTGCATTAGCAAAAGATGCTGCAACCCATAAAGATTGGGCAAAAGCTGAAAGCTATTTAACTACAGCTATTGAAAAATCAGATGATATGGCATTAAAAGGTATTGCTATTTTACGTAAAGCACGTGTTCAATTACAACAAGAACAAGCGGCTTTGGCTTTAGAAACTTTAGCTATGCCTTTATCTGATGCGTTTAAAGCTTCAGCAGAAGAAATTAAAGGTGATGCTTACTTAGCTCAAAATAAAAATGAATTAGCACGCAATGCTTACCAAGCGGCTATTGATGCGAGTGGGGATGTTGTAGCGCCTACATTGCAAATGAAATTGGATGATTTGGCTGAAAATATTAGCCTAGCTAATTAATTCACTATCCAATAAATCCATTTTAGGAGTGTTAAGTGCCTAGTTTAAATAAAAAATTATTAGTAATACTTTTTATGTCGATCGGTTTAGCGGCATGTTCTTCAACGGAAGATGAGATTGACCCAAACGAACCAGCTGAGTTAGTCGATATACAAGCTAAATTTGAGCCTAAAGTTGTTTGGGACCAAAGTGTAGGTGGTGTAGACGATTATTATTCTCAACTTAGACCTATTGTTGCATACGATAAAGTATTTACTGCAAGCCGCGAAGGCGATGCTTACGCTTTTGATCTACTAACCGGCAAAAAAGTTTGGCATAAAGATTTAAGTGATTTAGATAATGCGCGTGGTTTCTTTAGTAATCGTACTTCTGCATTAATCAGTGGTGGGCCTACAGCGGGTATCAATCAGATTTTCTTAGGTAGCGAAAATGGTATTGTTTATGCGCTTGAAGCAGATAACGGATCAGTTGTATGGCAAGGAAAAGTTAAAGGCGAAGTTATTGCTGCTCCAGCATTTGATCAAGGTACAGTTGTTGTTAATACCTCTTCAGGCGTAATGAAAAGTTTCAATGCTTCAACAGGTGAAGATGGTTGGCAAATAGAGCAAGATGTTCCTGCGTTAACATTGAGGGGCATCAGTGCTCCAACCACTATTGCTGGCGGTGTATTAGTGGGAACCGCCGATGGCTTGCTAGTGGTATATATATTAGAAAATGGTCAACAAGGCTGGACAGTTGAAGTAGGGGAAGCTACTGGTTCAACTGAGCTTGAGCGTGTTATTGATGTAGATGCAGCGCCAGTTGCGTATGACGATAAAGTGTATGCTATTTCAGCTCGAGGTCATTTGGCTGCGGTTGATTTACGTTCTGGTCGTAAGCTTTGGGAGCGTCAATACTCTTCATTTTATTCAGTATCTATTGATGGAAACAATCTTTACTTAACAGACATAAAAGGTCATGTATACGCTATTGATCGACTTAATGGTTTAGAGAGGTGGAGTCAATTAGCGTTAACTAATCGTGGCGTAACAGGCCCTGCAGTAGTTGGTGATTATGTTGTAGTGGGTGACTTTGAAGGTTATCTACATTGGATATCACAAGAAAGCGGCGATATAGTTGCACGTCATCACGTTGACGGGAGTGGATTGAATACTACCCCAACAGTTGTGAATGACTTAGTCATTGTACAATCAAGAGATGGTGACTTAGAGGCGATAAAAGCGCCTTAAAAGAGTAACAATAATAACACCAATCGGTTGTTGGTATTATTGTGCTAAAATTAGAAACGGCTCCACAGCATTTCGCTGGTGGAGCCGTTGTGTTTATATAATATGAGCAATTAATGATAACAATTTTATTAATTGCTACTGAATAATTTGAGGTTTTCATGCTTCCTGTAGTAGCGCTAGTCGGGCGTCCTAATGTTGGTAAATCAACTTTATTTAATCGATTAACTCGTAGTCGAGATGCCCTTGTAGCTGATTATCCAGGGCTTACACGAGACCGCCAGTATGGCCAAGCTCAAGTTGAAGAACATCCTTTTATCGTCATAGACACTGGCGGTATACATGGTGATGAAACTGGAATTGATGCTTTAATGGCTGAACAATCTTTAATGGCCATTGAAGAGTCTGACGCGGTTTTATTTCTTGTTGATGCTAGGGCTGGTTTAACGTCTGCAGATCAAAGTATTGCTGAGCACTTAAGAAAGCAAAATAAAAAAGTCTTCTTAGTAGCTAATAAAGTTGATGGTATTGATGCTGATTCTGCTGTTGCTGAATTTTATGCGCTTGCGTTAGGTGACGTACATCAAATAGCGGCAGCACATGGTCGAGGTGTGACTCAATTATTAACACTCGCATTAACACCGCATATTGAAGCGTTAACAAACTTAGCTGACGAAACACCTGACAGTGACGATGAGTTATCGGCAGAATTAACCGATGAAGAGTTAATTGAGCAATCGCCAGAAGAAGACGATATGATCAAATTAGCGATCATTGGTAAACCTAATGTGGGTAAATCAACGTTAACGAACCGTATTTTGGGGGAAGAGCGCGTTGTTGTTTACGATATGCCAGGCACTACTCGAGATAGTGTGTATATCCCTATGGAGCATAAAGGCCGCCAATACACCTTAATTGATACTGCTGGTATTCGTCGTCGTAAAAATGTGACAGATGTTGTTGAAAAGTACTCAGTGATCAAAACCTTACGTGCCATCGAAGATGCTAACGTTTGTTTATTGATTATTGATGCTCAAGAGGGCTTGTCGGATCAAGATTTAAGTCTTTTAGGTTTTATTCTTGAAGCCGGTCGTTCTTTAGTGATTGCGGTGAATAAGTGGGATGGTTTAGAAGAACATGCTAAAGATCGTATTAAAACTGAAATTGATCGTCGTTTAGGTTTTATTGATTTTGCGCGTATGCATTTTATTTCTGCATTACATGGTACCGGTGTTGGTCATTTATATGAATCAGTCGAAGAAGCCTTTATTTCTGCCACTAAACGTATTTCGACCTCTATGGTAACTAAAATATTAGATATGGCAGTATTTGATCATCAACCTCCTATGCACAATGGTCGTCGTATAAAACTTAAATATGCGCATGCTGGTGGTTATAACCCACCTATTATTGTTATTCATGGTAATCAAGCTAAACATTTACCTGTGTCTTACAAGCGTTACTTAATGAATTATTACCGTAAAGCTTTAAAAATGATGGGGACACCTATCAAAATAGAATTTAGAGAAACAAGTAATCCATTTGCGGGTAAAAAACGTTTAAGCTTTTCAGAGCAAAAAAAACTTGCTCGTAAAACCCAAGGGTACAAAAAAGCCGAGTAGTTACCTATTAATAACTTTACAGAAAATATCGAAATCAACTAAAGCTAACAAAGGGTTGGCTTTAGTCTTTAAGCTAGTATTTCGCACTACTCGATGTATCAATGATAGAAATATATTGTTCATAAGATTGCAAAATGAATTTAATTTGCTAATGTGAAAACACTTTATACGGCTAGAACATTGTTTTATGTCAACCATACCAGTAAAAATTGAAACAACAGAGCGTTTGAATCGGAATCTTGGCTTATTACAAGCTGGCTCGATGGTAACAATTGATATTTCTACTCCTGCAGGCCAAAAGGTAAAATTTAGAACTGTTTTTATTGGTTACTTACCCAAAAAATATGTACTCATTCAAATGCCAGATAATAACCGAATAGGCAATTTTTCTCGTTTTATAACACAAGGAACTGCAGTAACGGTTAGAGGATTGATTGAAGGGCATGAAGGTTCCGTGGCTGCATTTGTTTCTTCAATAAAACAAACATTACAGCTGCCATCTCGTATTATGGTGCTAGATTTTCCGCAAACGGTAAGTGTCCAAAGCTTAAGGACTGCTATTCGAATTGATACTGAAATTCCCGCAAAGGTTAAAATAGCTCAAGAATACTGGCAAGCCTTGATTACCGACATTTCTATTAGTGGTTGTCAGATACTTATTCAAAATGGCGATAGTATTACCATGGCAAAGGGGGATAGTCTTCATATGATTATTGAAGACTTTCTCGATAAAGAAAACCTGATTCTTGATTCTACGATATGCTCCATAAAAAGTAGTAATGAAGACTTATCTTTAGGAGTTAAGTTTCAACCTGAAATACGAGAAAATGTTATTAAACTCATTAACCAAGTGATTATCGATGAGGCTGTTTAGATAAAACTTTGCCGGTTAAAATGCCGTCACCTACCTCTACTGTCATATTTTCTTCTACTTCAACTTGATCAACAGAACGAATAATTTCATTCTTCTGTGATCTACTGACACTATAGCCACGGGCAATTGTTGCTAGAGGGCTGACAATATTTAATTGTTCGATTATCCCTGCAAAACTTTGCTGCTTTTGCTTTAATAACTGACCAATAGCCTGTTTTAGTCGATGATCAAGTTGTAAGCTTTGTTGTTGGTTTTTACTTATCATTGAATGTGGAGATGCATTGATAAGTCTAATCACTAAGTTCTCAGGCTTATGTTTTAATATTATTAACCGGCGCTGAATAGCTGTATGTAAACGAAGGTGTAATTCATCTGATTTTTGTTGTTGTATTTGTAATTGCGCAACAGGGTGAACACGACTGAGACGATGAGTTAGCTGGATAGAGACTTGCTGATTTTTTACCAATTGGTTCTGAATCGCTCGTTGAAGTCGTTGGCTAAAAGAGAGTACTTTATTAATTAACTCGCTATTGTCTTGTGAAACAATTTCTGCCGCTGCTGATGGCGTTGGTGCTCTTAGATCAGCAACGTGATCGGATAATGTTGTATCTATTTCATGGCCGACAGCACTGATAACGGGTATTTGACATTGATAAATAGCATTAACTACAACTTCGCTATTAAAACACCATAAATCTTCTAACGATCCGCCACCACGACCTACAATAAGTACATCACATTCTTGACGTTGATTGGCTATATGAATGGCTTGAGCAATATCTTCACTTGCTTGATCACCTTGAACTAAACTCGGGTAAATAATTACTTTTATTGTTGGGTTTCTTCGTTTTAACACAGTCAAAATATCTTTTATTGCAGCACCTGTTGGTGAAGTAACAATACCGACAGTGGTAGCGTGTGCTGGGATAGATTTTTTATGGGTTTGAGAAAAAAAACCTTGTGCATTTAAATGGGCTTTAAGTTGGTCGTATTGCTGGCGTAATAAACCTTCTCCTGCATCTTCCATAAGTTCAATTATTAATTGAAAATCTCCACGCGGTTCATATAGCGATACTTTAGCCCTTACTAGCACTTGCTGACCATTTGACGGTATTCTTTGAGAAGGTAGACGTACGCGTTGATTATTTCCTTTAAACATAGCACAACGTACTTGAGAACGACTGTCTTTTAATGATAAATACCAGTGTCCGGAACTAGCGGCAACAAAGTTGGAAATTTCACCTGATAACCAAACGGTATTAAGTTCGCTTTCTAACATAAACTTAACTTTTTTTGTTAGTTCGCTTACTTGTAATATATGTTGTTGCGCCATTAAAGCATACTCGATTATTTATTTTCCAAGAATTACTATCGCATTATAAGTTTTTAAATGAAATAGTGAAATTTAAGTTTACCTATTCTGTAAAAACGGTTAAAATTCTGCCGCAATATTTCATCCCTAATTCACTTTTGTAGAGAGATGTTGCAATGCTACGAATTGCCCAAGAAGCCTTAACGTTTGACGATGTTCTTTTAGTGCCTGCTCACTCACAGGTATTACCCCACACGGCTGATTTAAAAACTAAATTAACCCGTAAAATCAACCTAAATGTACCAATGGTTTCTGCGTCTATGGACACAGTAACCGAAGCTCGCTTAGCTATTACATTAGCTCAAGAAGGCGGCTTAGGTTTTATCCACAAAAATATGACTATTGCAGAACAAGCACGTAATGTATCTCAAGTTAAAAAGTTTGAAAGCGGCATTGTATCTAATGCGGTAACAGTCAGCCCAGATGCCAGTATTCAATCAGTAATGGACCTTGCTGATGAATTAGGTTTTTCAGGCTTTCCAGTAGTTGATAGCACCAATAACTTAGTCGGTATTATTACAGGACGTGATTTGCGCTTCGAAACTGATTTAACAAAACCAGTGACTGCATTAATGACCACAAAAGAGAATTTAGTGACCGTTAAAGAAGGAGCCAAGCGCGAAGAAATTTTAAGTTTAATGCATGAGCATCGCATTGAAAAAATATTGATGGTTGATGATGCGTTTAAACTTACCGGTTTAATAACGGTTAAAGATTATCAAAAAGCTGAAAGTAAGCCTAATGCATGTAAAGACGAGTTAGGACGTTTACGCGTAGGTGCCGCTGTTGGCGTCGGTGCAGGCACAGATGAGCGTATTGATGCATTAGTCGCTGCTGGTGTAGATGTATTACTCATTGATACTTCACATGGCCATTCACAAGGGGTTATTGACCGTGTTGCTGAAACACGTGCTAAATATCCTGATTTACAAATTATTGCGGGTAACGTAGCAACAGGTGCCGGTGCTAAGGCATTAGCCGATGTTGGCGTAGATGCTGTAAAAGTAGGTATAGGTCCGGGTTCTATTTGTACTACTCGTATTGTTACTGGTGTGGGTGTGCCACAACTTACCGCTATTTCAAATGCAGTAGATGCGCTTAAAGGAACCGGGATTCCTGTGATTGCAGATGGTGGTATTCGCTTTTCAGGTGATATTGCTAAAGCACTTGTTGCTGGAGCTCATTGTGTAATGGTAGGGTCAATGTTTGCGGGTACTGAAGAAGCACCTGGTGAAGTGGAACTATATCAAGGCCGATATTACAAGTCTTACCGAGGTATGGGGTCTTTAGGCGCAATGAGTCAAAAAGAAGGCTCAAGTGATCGTTATTTCCAAAAGTCTGATGGAGAGGCTGATAAATTAGTCCCTGAAGGCATTGAAGGACGTGTGGCTTATAAAGGACCTGTTTCTGCAATAATCCATCAACAAATGGGAGGGTTACGTTCTTCTATGGGGTTAACTGGTAGTAAAGATATTGAAACTATGCGTACTAAGCCTGAATTTATGAAGATTACTGCTGCAGGTATGGGAGAATCACATGTACATGATGTGACTATCACTAAAGAAGCGCCCAATTACCGCATGGGCTAAGCTGAATATTTCTTGCTAGTCAGCGATAGCTGTTTTAGAAGTACTCATAAATTCTTCGGGAAAGAATTTGAAAAGCAGTACGTTGGCCTGTAAGGCGAAGTACAGAATGTACGGGGTAATGGCTAACGTTAACTGCATACTTTTTTGTTGTCGAACAAAGCTGCTTTATAAAACGATATTCTTATAAAGAAAAATTTAAACACCTTGGTTTAATTACAAATCAGGGTGTTGTTATTAATCAATAATACCTTTTTAGGTAACAGTAGGAAAACACACATGAGTACAGATATTCATGACTCGCGAATTTTAATTTTAGATTTTGGTTCACAATACACCCAACTAATTGCACGTCGTGTACGTGAAATAGGTGTTTATTGTGAACTATGGGCGTGGGATGTAACCGAAGAACAAATTAAAGGTTTTAACCCTAGCGGTATCATTTTAGCCGGCGGCCCTGAAAGTGTGACTGAGCATAACTCTCCTCGTGCACCTGAGTATGTGTTTAATGCAGGTGTACCTGTGTTAGGTGTTTGTTATGGTATGCAAACTATGGCTGAACAGCTTGGTGGTGCAGTGCAAAGTTCTGAGCACAAAGAATTTGGTTATGCGGCAGTTGAGGTTGTTGCTAAATCAGCTTTATTTAATGCTATTGAAGACAGTGTGAGCAGCTCAGGTAATGCATTGTTAGATGTTTGGATGAGTCATGGCGATAAAGTATCGGTAATACCTGAGGGGTTCATAACTATTGCTCAAACTCCTAGCTGTGCTTATGCTGCAATGGCCAATGAAGAGAAAAATCTCTATGGCGTTCAATTTCACCCAGAAGTGACACATACCAAACAAGGTATACGTATTTTAGAGCACTTTGTTGTTGATATTTGTCAGTGTGAAAAACTTTGGACATCAGCATCAATTATTGAAGATGCAATTGCTAAAATGAAAGAGCAAGTTGGCAATGATGAAGTGGTATTAGGTTTATCTGGTGGTGTAGATTCATCAGTTGTCGCTATGTTGTTGCATCGTGCTATCGGCGATAAACTGACATGTGTATTTGTTGATAATGGCTTACTTCGTTTAAACGAAGGTCAACAAGTAATGGAAATGTTTGGGGACCATTTTGGTCTTAATATTATCCATGTCAATGCTGAGCAGCGCTTTTTAGACCGTTTAGCTGGAGAAAATGATCCAGAGAAAAAACGTAAAATTATTGGCAATGTCTTTGTTGATATTTTTGATGAAGAAGCGAGTAAGTTAGTTAATGCCAAATGGTTAGCTCAAGGCACGATTTACCCTGATGTAATTGAATCAGCAGCATCAGCAACAGGCAAGGCTCATGTTATTAAATCTCATCATAACGTAGGTGGCTTGCCTGAGCATATGAAATTAGGTTTGGTAGAGCCGTTACGTGAATTATTTAAAGATGAAGTGCGTAAAATTGGTTTAGAACTTGGTTTACCTTATAACATGCTTTATCGCCATCCTTTCCCGGGACCAGGTTTAGGTGTACGTATTTTAGGTGAAGTGAAAAAAGAATATGCTGATTTATTGCGTCGCGCTGATCATATTTTTATTGAAGAGCTTCACAAGCACGATTTGTATAATAAAGTTAGCCAAGCCTTTACTGTGTTTCTACCGGTTCGCTCAGTTGGAGTAATGGGGGATGGGCGTAAATATGATTGGGTAGTAAGCTTACGCGCAGTAGAAACTATTGACTTTATGACAGCACATTGGGCGCATTTACCTTATGATTTCTTAGGGTTAGTATCTAACCGTATTATTAATGAAATTGATGGTATTTCACGCGTGGTATACGACATTTCAGGGAAACCGCCAGCGACCATAGAATGGGAATAATGCTCCTTTAAGAAAGGTCTGGCATTAACAGGCACCAAATCATACTTAAGTCCGCGTAATTGCGGACTTTTTTTGCTTTTGGCTTAGTCATTTTTGGCAATGTCTGGCAACGCCAAGCACGGTTTGACCGTGGTATTTTGATGGGTATGATTCATCGGTAATGCCATGGATTACGCCCGATACCATGCTGAGTGTTTTTGATGGGACATGGTATTAAATTTACATATCTATCTGTTTTATAAATATTAATCTCTATTTTTTTAGAGGTTTTTCAGCATGGTATCAAACAAGAATAAAAGGTCGAAACATGCTGACTGATACCAAGCTACGCAATCTCAAACCCAAAGATAAACTTTACAAAGTCAATGACCGTGATGGCCTCTATGTTGCTGTCACTACCGCAGGCTCTATCTCTTTTCGCTACAACTACTCGATCAATGGCAGACAAGAAACTATTACCTTTGGTCGTTACGGAGTAGGAGGCATCACGTTAGCTGAAGCGCGTGAGCGTCTCAATGAAGCGAAGCGAATGGTTACTGATGGAAAGTCACCGGCCAAAGAGAAAGCACGTGCTAAGGCGAGAACGAAAGATGCTGAAACCTTTGGTGCCTGGGCTCAGAAATGGCTGCGTGGCTATCAGATGGCCGAATCTACCCGGGATATGCGTCGCTCAGTCTATGCACGAGAGTTAGAGGGCAAATTTGGCAATCAGAAGCTGACCGAAATCACCCATGAAGATCTGCGAGCACTGACTGATGCGATAGTAGAGCGTGGCGCGCCCGCAACGGCTGTACACACGCGTGATATTGTACTCCAGGTGTATCGGTGGGCAATTGAGAGAGGGCAGAAAGTTGAGAACCCGGCAGATTTGGTGAGGCCTGCAAGTATCGCTCGGTTTGAGCCAAGAGACCGAACATTAACACCTGCTGAGATCGGTTTGATGTACCGCTATATGGAAAAGGTAGGAACCACGCCTTCGATTCGTGCTGCGGTAAAGTTGCTTTTGCTGACTATGGTACGTAAAAGCGAGTTAACCAATGCAACTTGGAGTGAAATTAACTTTAGCGAAGCGTTGTGGACAATCCCTAAAGAAAGGATGAAACGACGTAACCCGCATCTGGTGTTTTTGTCACGCCAGGTGATGGATATTTTGATCGCCTTGAAGACATTTGCCGGTGGATCTGATTACATTCTTCCTTCCCGTTATGACTCAGATGCCCCAATGAGTAGTGCAACGATGAATCGAGTATTGGCATTGACGTATAAAGCTGCTCAGAAAGATGGTCAGTCCTTAAGTAAGTTTGGACCGCATGACCTACGTAGAACAGCGAGTACACTGCTGCATGAAGCTGGATACAACACGGATTGGATAGAAAAATGCCTGGCGCACGAACAGAAAGGGGTGAGGGCAGTTTACAACAAAGCTGAATATCGAGAGCAACGTGCATCAATGCTACAGGACTGGGCAGATATGATTGATGAGTGGACAATGAAAACATATTTATCTCATTGATTTGTATGTCACTTACTCTTTGCTAAGATGAGTTACTTTGCCGTATAAATTCAAGGTGAAAACTGTTATATTGAGTACTAAGTTTTTATAACTTAACCATTGTTTAAACGCATATGTTCTTAAAACAGACTTCGGCTAGAAAAATAAATGAATAGAACAGCATATTATAACTATATTGATGAAAAAATTCATACCTTAGCTTACAGAATCGAAACCAACGGTAAGCTAAATATGTTGCATTTGCATATGCACTCAGAAAGCTTCTACTTACATCTTTTGAATTTATTATACGGTTATGAACTTGAAAACCTCAATAAGGTTTTACAGAATGTTGAAGCTATTGACTTAATTGATCATAAAAACAAAATAATTATCCAAGTGTCTTCTACTTGCACAAAAAACAAAGTCGAGTCTGCTTTAGAAAAAGAAATAATAAAAAATTACTTAAGTTATAAATTTAAGTTTATTTCAATATCAAAAGATGCGTCAAATTTAAGGAAGAGTAAATTTAAAAATCCACATGGAATTTCTTTTTCACCATCACGAGATATTATTGATATAACATCAATATTGAATGAGATTTTACAAAAAGATATAGCTGGACAAATGTCTGTTTATAGTTTCATTAAAGGTGAGTTAGGCAATGGTGTTGATGTTGCGAAGTTAGACTCTAATCTTGCTATTATTATAAATATTCTAGCAAAAGAAAATTGGCATGGTAATGTGGGTGAGTCTACTGTCAAACAGTTTGAAATAGAAAGAAAAATATCTCATAATGAATTAGATAGCGCTAAAGATTTGATAGAAGAATATAGCCTGTTCCATGGGAGAGTTGATTCTAAATATTCTGTTTTTGATAGTCAAGGTAGTAACAAAAGTAGTTCTGTTTTGGCGACAATTAAGAGAGAGTATATTAAGTCTAAGAAAGGAGCTTCTGATTCAGATGAAATATTCTTTAATGTCATTGAAGTGCTAAAGAATAAAGTTATTGAAAGTGCTAATTACAGTGAGATTCCTATAGATGAACTTGAGTTATGTATAGATATACTAGTTGTAGATGCATTTGTTAGATGTAAAATAATGGATAACCCGGAAGGATATAGTTATGCTGCTTCCTGATAATATTCATCCAGATAATAGTGTTTATTACAACGGAGCTATTGTTCTTAAAATTCTTCAAGAATATAAGAAAGTAGAGTTATTAGAGCTTTATGAAAAAGTAAGAGAAGTAAAAACTATATCATTTCCATTGTTTATATTATGTCTAGATTGGTTATATTTGATTGATGTGGCGGTTTTAAACTCGGGTGACGTTGAATTATGTTTATAAAAAAAATTATTATAGCCACTCCATCTCATATTATTCGTGAGATACCTTTCCATAAGGGGTTAAATCTTGTTGTTGATGAGAGTGATGGTCAGGTAACTGGTAATAGTGTCGGAAAAACTACCGTATTGAAGTTGATTGATTTTTGTCTTGGAGCCAAGCCAAAAATCATATATGAAGACCCTGAGAATAAAAAAGAGATCTATTCACTAGTCAAAGGCTACCTAGTGGATAATAATGTATCAATATTTCTCTATTTATCAGAAAATTTAGACGATGAGAACTCAAGAACAGTTGTTATAGAAAGGAATTTTCTCGCTAGAAGTAAAATTATAAGAAAAATAGATGGGATTAAATATACCGAGAGCGAATTTGAAGATAAACTCACGGAAATATTTTTTCCTAGCCAAGTTGGGAAAAAACCAACATTTCGTCAAATTATATCACATAATATTCGCTATAGTGATCTCAGTGTATCTAATACATTAAAAACACTCGATAATTATACTAGTGATGCAGAATATGAAACTTTATATCTGTATTTATTAGGGTGTGATTTTTCTCAGGGAAGCTCTAAACAGAAGATTCTTCAAGATATACATCAAGAAAATGTGTTTAAAAATCGATTGGAAAAAGTACAAACAAAATCAGCGTACGAAGCTGCGCTTGCTATTGTTGAGACTGAAATTGATGAGTTAGATAGAAAAAAATCTTCATTAAACATTAACGAGAACTTTGAAAGAGATCTTAATAAACTAAACAAAGTTAGATATGAAATTAACCGCGTAAGTAATGATTTGGGTAACCTTAATTTAAGGAAAGATTTAATAGAAGAAACAAAATCAGAGTTATCTTCTACTGCTTCTTATATTGATTTATCTCAATTGGAATCAATCTATAATCAAGCTTCTAATAATTTAGGTAAATTAAATAAGACTTTCGGTGAGTTAGTAAGTTACCATAATAAAATGGTGAATGAACGAATTTCTTATATTACAAAAGAACTTCCAATAATAGAAAGTAAAATAAAGTCAAAAAATCATGAATTAAATAATTTTTTGAAAGTGGAAAAAGATTTAGCAGAACTGGTGTCGAAAAGTTCCTCCTTTGAGGATCTTGAAGTGCTAATATCGAAACTTAATGATAAGTATCGTGATAAAGGCGAGTTTGAAAGTATTATAAGTCAATTGATAGAGGTTGAAGAAAATATACAAAATTATGAGTCACAATTAAGTGATATAGATAATGAATTGTTTTCTGATGAATTTGAGGCAGTGGTTAAACAGCAGGTTAACAGATTTAATAAGCATTTTTCAGCCACGTCCCAGAATCTCTATGGTGAAAAGTACGCTTTAAAATATGATAAAATAATAAATAAAAAAGGTCAGAGATTATACAAGTTCTCTGCGTTTAATACTAATTTTAGCTCAGGAAAAAAACAGGGTGAAATTTCTTGTTTTGACATTGCTTATACTCTTTTTGCAGATGAAGAAAATATACCGTGTATGCATTTTTTATTAAATGATAAAAAAGAGCTAATGCATGATAATCAACTAGTAAAAATAGCTGATTTAGTTGATAAAAATAACGTTCAATTTGTTGCGTCAATTTTGAAAGATAAATTGCCAGATTCTCTAAATAATGAAGATTATTTTGTGGTTAAACTATCTGAGAGTGATAAATTATTTAGAATTGAGTATTTAGAAGATTAAGTTTTTAACGATTGATATAGTTACTAAGGATAAGGTTAGTCGATGATCTTATCCTAACCTTACCTTCTAAGATTCTGACAGGGTTTGGATATTCATAGTTTAAACTCATCACGTATGGTTCCCAAGGCTTTAGAAACTGCCTGGTTTGACAAAAGCTTACCCGTGATTTCACCCAGCAATATACCAATATCTTCATTAGATTTGTTCTGTTTGCGAAGAACCAGCATGCGTTTTTTATTGTCCGTTATCCGAGAATCTACCATCTTGCGCGCTAAATTGCGCAGTTCGGGTACATTAGTTGGGGCCAGTGAAGAGTTCAGCATGAAGTGATAAAAGTACTCATCAATTAATCTATCTCCGGACTTAGCGTTATGACGGTCTGGATGAGCGATTTGGCGTCGTAATCTCAAGACTTCTTTCTCAAATTGTTCTGCAGAGCGCTTGGCTTGCTTATATAGAGAGTTCCATCGGCCATGAAGCTTGGGACGATGGTTTAGACAGTAATTCGTACTCAGATCTGGTCGCTTTTTCTTTCCGTCTTTTTCATCATTGTCACGATCATTGTTTTCTCTCTCAATATATCCGTGTTTCGTCCATGTATGCATGAACTGTGAAAACTCTGTTGGGCTTCCACACAAGGCACACAGTCGTGTTTTTTTATCCGACTTTAAACTGATATCAGGCGCTAGTTTTGATCTATTAGGTTTCTTTCCTTCACAAATCATAAACAATGATTTGAGCATATCCTGAGTCGATATGAATAGTATGTCTTGCTCTGTGTGGGAGCTCTTATCAACAAAGTCGCGTAAATAAAAGTGAATTTGGTCGGCCGTATAACGAAAACCTCTCAACTTGATGAGAGCACTATAGTTACACTTTTCTCTTGAGATAGGGCAATAGGACAAATACTGGTTTGGAAGGCTACTCAAGTATTCCGATACCACGGGATCAATCACCTGTTTAATCAAGTTTATGATGCTGTGGCTTTTAGACTCTTCCGAGTATGAATGCCATTTCTCCCTAAAAATGCGAATGGCATTTGCCACAGAGTTGTCAGAATTCTCCCATACAGGAATATAAAACGGACCTAGTCGTTCTGACGCATCCATCTCAGTTTCAAATATTTTCATATCCAACTTTTTTGTCCAATGATTAGCCTAATCTACAGGCAGCTCCTGGCATTATCAACCCAAGAATGTTGAAAAGGAGAAGGTTATGAATCCATCAATGACAAACAAAACGCTGATAAATCGCAAAACCTTACTCAGCATGATCCCTTTGTCTGATCGAACCATCTATAACCTGGAACAGCGCGGTGAGTTTCCTCGTCGTATTGTTCTGACCAGCCGAAGTGTTGCTTGGGACCTGGCTGAAGTGGAGAACTGGATAGAAGAAAAGCGCAGGTCTGCGTTAAAAGCCGCAAGACCTGGTTTTATTTGGTAAGTCTGAGTTCACATGACGCTTAAAGATGTAACGGATGTTCAGGCTAGGGGAACTATTCGGCAAAAAAGTGCCTCGGGTGCCAGCGGTAAACTAGAGCTAAGCACGAAATATATAGACAACATCATAGCAATCCAGGAGTGCAGTGCTCAGGAGGCTAATGAACTCGGTTTTATTGCTCGGCTTCTGATTCAAGCAACCATACCGCACAGTAAGCCAGAATCGAATGAGTGGAGTCGGAAGAATGGTAATTTCACAATGCACATGATGGCCCCCTCATCTGTAGGTTTGCCTTACGGTTGCTATGCACGTTTGCTTCTGGTTTGGATGACCACTCAAGCAGTAAGAAACAAGTCCAGATTGGATAAGGGTTATATCGGTGAGACAGAGGCGCGTAGGCTTGAATTAGGGAATTCTCAGAGAAGCTTTATGGCCGAACTAGGGTTATCGGGAACTGGGGGGAAAGATGGTTCTATTCCGCGTTTGCGTGAGCAGATGAGCAAACTTTTTAAAACCACCATTAGCGTTATGTTTACGGAACATAATGAAGGTGATGAATATATTTCTGAGGATGAGATTGGTGCCAGAGTAGCGGATGTTTCACATATATGGTGGAGCACAAAGCATCCAGATCAAAATTCATTATGGGGCTCTTGGGTAGATCTGTCGCCAAAGTTTTTTCAACTGATAACAGATAAACCAGTTCCTCTAGATATGAGGGTATTACGGTTGATTAAGCGTTCTCCTATGGCTCTCGATATATATTGCTGGGCAACATACCGAGTCAGCTATTTAAAACGTTCAACAGTCATTCCCTGGGAAGGACTAATGGACCAAATAGGAGCCAATTACCCTAATACTCCTCAGGGACATCGAGATTTCAGAAAACGGTTTCTCGATGGGCTTAAAAAGGTTCAGTATGCATGGCCAGAGCTAGATGCTACTTCAACCGAAAAAGGATTGCTTTTGAAACCAAGTGCTCCACAAGTACCTCGACGGACAAAGCGATAGAGTGAACGGTATGAAACAGTATGTACGCACCATTCTAGATGTTATTAAGCCTGGGTATTTAGAAAGTTATCCACGCATGTTCTGTCCCGCTTTAAAGGGGGTATTTTGCGCATGTTCTGTCCCGGCTTACGCATGTTTTGTCCCGGAGTGCGCATGTTCTGTCCCGCAAAGTGCCAAAAAGTTTTTTAATAACAGGTGGTTGTAGAACTCCCTATAGTACTTTCCTGTAGGTATACCTATATAAAAATTAACCTGTAGTTAAGCAAACAAATATTGTGGATAAGATTTATAAAAATAAACTGCTTAAAACTGTCAATGAAATCATTTTTTGGGAAGTTATGTATTTTCAACTACATGAAAATAAAGTGTTTTTTATTCTTTTTTTCTTGGCGTCTAAACATTCATTGACACTTGAGGGGCAGTTAAACACGAAGGCTTTGAATTTAGCCTAGAGCGGAAAGTGTTAGGAAAGCTGTGTTTTTCTGTGTCGTGATATTGGAGTAAAGCCAACACGCATAAATCGCTGTAGACCGCTATTTTAGCGCTATTGAATCATTATAAGTGCGCTGTCATATCGCTATAAGTATCGGACTTATCGGGTAAACATGGTTTACACGGGAATAAACAGTTAAATGCAGAGAAATGCACAAGGGAATGCATAACTTTCCATGATAAAACCAAAGTTGAAATGCGGGCAGGATGTGTGAAGTAGGCACACCATGCAAGCATGGCGAAGCCTCTTCACTTTGGACTTATTCGCACCTTCGGAGCTCAACGTTAATCCTGCCCTGCGGGGCCAGAAAGAGGAGGCAAAGCATGGGGAACAGCACGAACAAGATCACTCGAAAGAATAGCCCACCGATTAAGGTTTACTGTCTGCCAGAGGAGCGTGAGTTGATCGAGTCGCTGTCTGTGCAAGCAGGTCTTAGTATTTCTACTTATCTACGTGAAGTCGGCCAAGGTTATCGCATTCAAGGTATTACCGATGTAGAACAGGTACGCGAACTGGTAAGAGTGAATGGTGACTTAGGGCGTTTGGGTGGTTTGCTTAAGTTATGGCTTAGTAATGATGCCAAGGTAGCGAATGTGGGAGTCAATACAATCTTAGCGGTGCTTAATCGTATTGAAGCGACGCAAGATCAAATGAGTTCACTTATGGAGTCTATTCTTCGCCCGAGGGCGGACCAATGATCGCCAAGCATGTACCGATGCGTTCTCAGGGGAAATCTGACTTTGCGGGCTTGGTGAATTACATCACCGATCACCAGAGCAAAGAGCATCGACTCGGTAACGTTCGTTTAAATAACTGTGAAGCGAAAACCGTGCGCGATGCGATCAGCGAAGTGTTAGCAACTCAATTCGCGAATACCCGAGCGAAGAGTGATAAAACCTATCACCTCATAGTGAGCTTCCCTAATGGTGAACAGTTAGAAGCGCATACTTTGGCCGCGATAGAAGAGCGCATTTGCCAAGGGTTGGGTTATGGCGAGCATCAGCGTGTCAGTGCTTTACACAACGATACGGACAATCAACATATCCATATCGCAATTAACAAGATTCACCCTACTCGCAACACAATCCATGAGCCGAACTACCCGCATAAGAAGCTAGCGGAAATGTGCGAGGCCATCGAGCAAGACTATGGCTTACAGCCGGATAATCATATACCGCGCAAGCGCGGGGCGGAATCTCGTGCGATGGATATGGAGCGCCATTCGGGTATTGAAAGCTTAGTGGGCTGGGTGAAGCGCGAATGCATGGACGAGATTAAATCAGCCAATAGCTGGCAGGCGTTGCACCAAGTCATGCAGGACAATGGTTTGCAGTTAAGAACCAGAGGAAATGGCCTAGTGATCGTTGCCGATGGTGAAGCGATCATCAAAGCGAGCACCTTGGGACGTGAGTTTTCTAAACCCAGACTCGAAGCGCGCCTTGGTCCCTTTGAAGCGACTGCATCGGGTTCTGTTAAGCCGAGCCGCCAATATACACACCGACCTGTTCGCTTAAAGGTGAATACCACCGAGCTATATGCCCGTTATCAAGCAGAGCAGAAACATGCCGCAGAGAGTAAAACGCAAGCCCTTGAACAGGCCCGCCGTGATAAAGATCGACAGGTTGAAAACGCCAAGAGAAAAGGGCGAGGCCGTCGTGCGGCGATTAAGTTAACTGGCAGCAATAAGCTTACTAAGAAGCTTTTGTACAAACAGGCCAGCAATGCATTGAAAAGCGAGCTTGAGCGCATTCACAAGCGTTACCAAGAGCAACGGCAAACGATATATCAAAGCAATAAACGCCAAGCCTGGGCGGATTGGTTAAAAAGCCAAGCATTGCAGGGAGATAGCGAAGCCCTCAAAGCGCTACGTAGCCGAGAAGCGGCACAAAAGCTTAAAGGCAACACGCTAAAAGGGGATGCAGTTCAGACAGAGCTCAAAGCAACGGTCGATACGATTACGAAAAAAGGCACCATTATTTATCGAGCAGGTAACAGCGCCGTGCGTGATGATGGTGAGCGTCTACAAGTGTCGACGGCTTCCAACCAAACCAGTGTTTTAGCTGCGCTAAAGGTAGCAATGGAGCGTTACGGTGATCGTATTACCGTGAATGGCTCGCCTGAGTTCAAGGCGCGAGTGATCAAGGCGGCAGTAGATGGCAACCTGTCTATAAAGTTTGCCGACCCAGGGCTAGAGCGTCGCCGTCAGGCATTAATAGCCCAGAGCAAAAAGGCCAAACGGTCAGATAAGCCTGGTGTGTTACCGATTGGCAAAGTGCCACCTTCACGCCGTGGCCGGTTGCAGAATCTATCTCAGTTAGAGGTTTTAGCTATTCAGTCAGCCCCTGTAACTGAAAAAGCGGTGGTCATGCCAGCATTAGAGCAGCGTAAAGCCAAGCTGCAAGCTGAGCAGGCAGCTAAAAAAGCGAAACGACAACATAAGAGCCGATCACGTTGATGTGATGGCATAGGAATCGACGGAAGCCCTAACCGCTTCGGTTGGTAATGACACCGATGTTTAACCCTATTTGACCGCGCGTTTAACGGTGTCGCGCTGGTCGGGCGCCGAGATAGTAAGTGGCGAGCTAGCTCTGTACAGGCCCACATTCACCGCTGGTAACGGCAGGAGTAGAGATCAAGTTTCTACAGGTTGGTGAATGCAACTTTTAGTCATAACAACTAAGAGTAATTAACCATGCTAAAACGAAAAATTTTAGCGGCTAAAATTCCCGTGCTTGCCATCTCCTTGGCGTTAAACCTTTCTAATCCTGTATATGCGGGGATTCCGGTTGCTGATGGTACGAATCTAGTTCAGAACATCATGTCGGCAATGGAAGCTGTTACACAGACTGCTAAGCAAATTCAGCAGTATCAAACCCAGTTGCAGCAGTATGAAAACATGCTGCAAAACTCGATGGCCCCGGCTTCTTATGTTTGGGACCAAGCGCAACGCACCATCAACGATTTGAATCAGGCTACCAACACACTCGCCTATTACCAAAACCAGCTTGGTAGTCTCGATGCGTACCTGGGCAAGTTCCAGGACGTGGCCTATTACCGCAGTTCGCCCTGCTTCTCGTCAGTGGGGTGCAGTGATGCTGAACGAGCCGCAATGACCGAGAACCGACGCCTTGCGTCAGAATCGCAGAAAAAGGCCAACGACGCACTGTTTAGGAGTCTGGAACAGCAGCAAGATAACTTGGAAGCCGATGCCCGCCAGCTCAATCGCCTGCAATCTGGTGCTCAGAGTGCGGACGGCCAACTGGCTGCGATTGGTTATGCTAACCAGCTCGCTAGCAACCAGGCCAACCAGCTCCTGCAAATCCGCAGCTTGCTGATCGCTCAGCAGAATGCCGTTGGCACACGAATGCAGGCGGATGCTGACCGAGAAGCGCAATATCAAGCGTCCCGTGAAAGGTTGTTCGATATGGGTGAACCAACCGACCGTTCAGAAAACAGGGGGTTTTAATTATGAAAAATATCACACGAGTTTTTATCGTTAGTGCGTTGGTCTCCTTCGTTCTGGTGGGATGCGGTGAAGATGACGGGCCCAAGCCTGCAACGATCGACTGTGACAACCCAAACCTAACGAAAGAGCAGAGGGAAGAAGGACATTGCTTTTGGGATATGGGCGAACCCACTGACCGCTCCAAGAACAAGGGATTCTAATCATGAGCAAGGTATTCATTCGACTTGTGATGACTCTGATCGTTTTACTGACTTCGCAAACAGCATCAGCGGCCATTGAGCCTAATGGTGTTTTGGATGAAGTGGCCGTGCGTTTCATGACAGCAAGTGCTACTTGGGGCACGGTAATTACAAACTATGCCGCCTGGCTGTTCTGGACGCTGGGCACTATATCCCTTGTTTGGACTGGCGGGACCTTAATTCTTAAACAAGCGGATATAAGGGAGTTCTTTGCCGAGTTCGTGCGCTTCATTTTGACGTTTGGTTTCTTTCTCTGGTTGCTCAGAAACGGCCCAGATTTTGCCACGTCAATCATCGACTCATTGAGAACGATCGGTGCTCAAGCCGGTGGCCTTTCGAGAGACCTAACTCCGTCAGAGCCTATTAGTATTGCGTTTGACATTATTGTGAAAGCTGGTGAGTCCTATAGCATCACAAGCCCGATAGATAACTTGTCTATCTTCTTAATCACGCTGGCAATTTTGGCGTGTATGGCGGTAGTGGCGGCAAATGTGTTGTTGGCTTTGGTGACGGCTTGGATATTGGTCTATGCCGGTGTTTTCGTGCTGGGGTTTGGTGGTTCGCGTTGGACTTCAGATATAGCAATCAACTACTTCAAAAGCGTATTGGGCGTTGCTTTGAAGTTGATGACAATGACGTTGCTCATTGGTATTGCCATGTCGATCATGGACGGTTTCTATGCCGATTTATCCAATGATGCCCCTATGCGTGAACTGCTGGTGATCTTTGTCGTTTCACTGGTTCTCGTGATGCTCATTCACTCGGTTCCCAATGTGGTTGCCAGCCTAGTCCCTGGAGGCGGCGCGGCGGCAGGTGCTGGCAGTATCAGTGCTGGGGCGATGGCCGGAGCGGCTGTTGCTACTGGTGGTATGGCTGCCGGTGCCGCAATGGCTACCGCCGGCGGAGCGTCTGCTATTCAGGCTGCATTTGCAAAAGCAGGCGAGAACGTAGCGAATAATACTGACGTTATGTCGAGCCTGGGCGGTGCATTTAGCGGCGGCGGCGATTCTGATGAAGCTGGCTCCTTTACCCAAGCTTCCGGTCAATCTTCTAGTGGTGGCGAATCCTCTGGCGGTTTTAAAGGTAGCGCTGTAAAAGCGGGGCGTATTGCAGCGGATACCGGTGCAAATTTGATGAAGGGAATGGGTGATATGGCCGGGGATAGAATCAGCGGCACTACAGGAGGTCGTCTAGCTAGCTCGATCCGAAACAGCACGAAAGATGACGGGGATAGCGATGACCAGGAGGGCGACTGACGACGCTTCCCCTGCATTTGACAACGATAACTTAGGCGGTGGCAGCACTGGCTGGATGAATCAAACCGGCGGCTTTGATGGATTATCCAGTGAGGACCAGGAAGAAGCCCGACAAGCACACGCAGAATGGCAAGAGCGCGATCTGGAAAAGCACACCTTCGACGTTGAGGACTATGTGTCGTATGCCCAGGAACGCCAGCAGGAGCGCAACGAAGAGGTTGCCAGTTTTGTTAAAAAAGGTCGCATGACCTAACTAGATAAGGATTACTCATTATGGAGTTTAGCTTTCCACCTCAAAACCTTGCGGAGTTATTTGGTTTCTTCGCCGTGATGTTCATTGTGATGCTTGCCTTCTATTTTTTTGGGCAGTGGTTGCACAACATCAGGCACGGGCCGAAGATGAAAGCCATTGCCGACAAAATGGAGGTATTCCAAAACAAGCTGGCCGGGCGTGCCTACAAGGACATGACGAGATCGGTCGATCAAATCGACAAAATGAGACGCTGGCCGGTTGGTCGACGCAAGTAGTTAGAAAGCACACGGGCCGGTGATGGTGCACCGGCCCGCATTTCCACATACCACCTGACCGAGAGGTGACACATGGCAACCACACATAATATCGAAGTTGAGCAAGTGATATATCAAGTAGCTGTTGAGTTCACATTTCAATTAAAGGAAACTATATTAGTTTGATCTTTATGGAAAAATAGAAAAATGGATGCATCAGGCTTACTTACGGTTATCGCAGTTCTACTTACGGGAGCTGCTCTTCTCCCAAGGAGAGTTATCCTTGATTTAGTTATTCGAATGACAATTATTGATTGGATAATAGTTTTTATCTTGTCAGTTTCTAGCCTTTATTTATTGTTTCTTGATGTCCTGATCAATAATAACATGGCTTTACCATTTAGTTGGTTATTCGGTTTTGATAAAGAAAGCTCGTTGTTATTAGTATCTATTGTGGCCATATTGTACGCAATATTAAAGATAAATGGCTCTAGAATAAGTAGAAAGAATTTTCGTAAGTTAAATTTAACAACTAGCCAATTACTAAAAGATAATAATTTCAAGGATGTTTCATTTTTCGTCGATAAATATTATTTCCAATTAAGAAGATATTGTTTATATAAATCAGTTTTCGTTCGTTTTGGAAATTTAATAGAGCCAAAATCAGAACTGATAATATTTGAATTTAGGCAGAATGAAAAATCACGGATTGAAATTAAAATTAATGAATTAAGGAGCAAGGTTTCCAATTTTTTTCCAAAAACTTATTGGCTTTCAAATGAGGTGAAAGAGTACTTTCTCTACTTATATAAATCTAGATCTTATATGCATCATTTAGCAATTGCTAATCCAGTTCTTGGTGTGAAAATTTTGACTAAAGATTTTTGTTCAGAGTCAATGTACAGACACGAGTTCTTTAAATTTTTGATTAGCAATTCGGTTAGTCCTCTTTATAGAGAGTTAGCTTTATGTCAATGCATTACTACAACAGACTGCTATGAATTAGATCCAACGAATGTACTATTAACAGAGTTGTTTTCTGATGTTTCTGTTGCCCATGATATGGAAGTTTATCAATCAATTTATGATTATGTCTCTGATTTTATTGAATTAACTGGGAAGGATAATTCCTACAATGTTCCCCACATAAATTACTACGATACCGATAAAGCATTCAGTTGCCCTATTTATATGTCGATCCATTTTTTTGACGTTATGATAAGAGCTTCAGTTGAACAAGCATATGAGCACCATTTATATCCAAATAAAATATTTCTATTTGTTAAGAATATAGTAGAACAACTTGATTACAGCCTTGTCGATGATATTGATTGTGAATTTCCAACTAGATACGACAGGTTAATTTATGAATCATTTTCTGTAACAAGTTCTTGGCTTGAAATGGTTAAAGACAGAATGAAACAAACTTTAAAGTATGATTCTTATCTTATTATTGAGTCATATGCTTTAATGCTGAATGAGGTTTTAGCTAGTGATAAGTTTAATGAAGATAAGAAAAGTTATTATTTGAGTATAGTTTTGAGAACAATGAGAGAATTTGATAAAGAAGGTTATTTTTCTCAATGTGAATATATTTCTCATATTGTCTTAGCTAGATATCAATATGGGGTCAAAGATGAAAAACTAGAGAGAATAGTGAAAGGTCTTAGACACAATATAAGTAGGGATGACTTTGAACTATCAGCTATGATTGATAAATATTTTTGATGTTAAGTATCATAATGTCTTGTGATAAAGCTCACGGGCTGGCAATGGTACACCTGCCCGCTTTTATTATATATCGTATTTTATATAGGTACTTGATTAATAAAATTTAATTCATGGTAATTTGCTATGTTTTAGGCTGCGATGCAACATTCAGTATCGCTTTAAACTCTTCTAAGCTATTTTTTGTCGTACTACCAAACAAGCGTTCATAGCCAAGAAAAAGAGCTGTGAGAACAACCGCTGAACTAAAAAGGATGTCATTCCCCAAGGCTTTTATAGAAGCAGCGAACAGGACACCAACAATAATGAGGAAAAAGTCTCGCTCTTTATGTTTGGATATATGAGTGTCTATAAGCAACTTCGCTTCAGCTATATCATCCTCCTTCAATTTATATCTAACCACTGCATGCTTTAAATGTTTCAACCACTTAGAGTTAAATTCTTTCTCGATACTTAGCAGTATTTCTAGCTCTTGATACTTAGTAGATTCTTTAGACCGAGCAAACCAACTTTTTGCTGTAAACCAACGCTCTTTGAATAACTTGTCCCGTTCCTTTGTGTAATCTCTTAGGTATTCTTCTATCCAAGACAATATTCTTCTCCCTTAATTGATAAATAACGAATGACATGAGTTTCTCTCTTGAAACATAGTCGCTCTTATTTGGTGATTTTTGGATGCTGTCAGGATTGTTTTAGATGCATCTTTATCAACGGCTACCAAATAGGTGTGGATGCGGCATCATAGAATTCTATATCTATGCGACGGTCAAGAAATCTATCTGCGTTTGCCATTACTTCTCGGTTTAAGTCCTGGTTCTCATCTCCAAAGATACTGATGAAGACTTTGTTTACTCTACTACGATTAATCTGATCGAATATATGTCTGTCGTTATGAGCTATTGAGTGACCATGAATGTAGAGAGTGCCTCTCAGTTCACCCAACGCTTGGTAGCAAGCATTTAGATATGGGTTATGTTTGATTTTCTCAAGCTTCTTTTGGTAGGTGGGTTCAGACACAAAAAGGGGAAACTCTCCTGCATCTAACCATCGTCTTACTTGGTCAACGATCGCATCCCAATCTTCTTGGTCATAAACCCGTTTATAAATACCTTGCTCAGTATTGTAGAGATGGAGGCCCCCGTGTAGAAAGTGCAAGTTTTGAGTACGTTGTTGCCATTCATCGCCATTAAAACCATCTTTCATACCACACCATCGATCTGGTCTAAAGGGAGGTAGATTCCATTTGTTTACAGCCCAATACAAAAGTAAGTCGTAATTGAGAGAAAATATATTGTTGAAACGAGTGAGGAATCTTCTAGTTAAGGTGAAACTATCATCCGCAATGGCTCCGGGGCGGTGAGGATGAGTATTAGCAATTACCTCAATAAGTGAGTCTTTTAACTGCTCTTGGTCAGCTTGAATCTGTTCAATGATATCTATGTTCACGTCATAGGTTTCGCAAACTTTTTCCGCTGATTGCAGAGCATGCATTATTTTTTCAAAATCAAAAGTATCAAAACGATCAAATATTTCTCTCAGCTCTCGGTCGCTGTCTCTAAAGTTGGCTTCATCGAACAAATTTTCATAATTGAATGTTCTATTGTTCCATGCCCGAGAAAAGCCATTAGCAAGCAGTATTGACGGCTGCTCCCTTTCTTCTAGTTGCTGAAGAGTATCTTCATAAGTCTGTAGTGGCATCGATGCATCCTTTTTGTTATGTAATTATATTTTTCAAGCAATTAACTCAACACAATGCAACCACACCAAAATAAAAAAATCATCTGTAAAGTTTTATGATAATGCTGAGCACTTAGTTAGTATGTTTCAGCAAACAGATCGTGTAGATTGATAATTTAGATGGCATTCTAGGGTATATATGTTGAACGGGCATGTAATGTTTCACATTGGCTAAGGGTGCTTGCGATTTAGAAATTTAACAACAAGAGTCAGTACCACTTACTCTGACTCGGCATTGGTGACACCTTACTTGGTCGAGGATTTACTCGGCTTTAAGCCCGGAGTGTTTCCTGGAGTTTTTTTGTTGTCACGTCGACGTTGATCTGGTTTACCAGTCGACTTGGCTATTGGTTTTGGTCCTGGTTTCAAACCCATGATTTGATCCTTTTATTTAACGAGGTTATTCCTCGTTGTATAATCTTTGGGCAGTATTGATGGCTTTCAAGATGTGTATGAAAAACAATCTAAAAATATCCCCAAGGTTTCTTGCTGGTAACTCATGTTTTGATGCGTTTTAAAATGTACTGCGACAAGTTGGAGGCACAAGATGGATAGAATTACCTCGGGTCCACGACGGCTTAGTGTTGAAGAGATACAAGAGCTTCGTCGTGATATGCAAGAATCCTCAGCTTGGGCCAAAGTAGAACTAAAACGCCGACGAGACGCAAAAAATCAAAAAAATTCTACGCATGGTATAGATGATGGTATCGAGAAAGGTTGCATTTCTAACTAGCTGTTATTCCGATGTATTTTGTGTCCGTTGATATTCGAGT
>NZ_BNAH01000009.1 GCF_014653195.1 Thalassotalea profundi | reverse complement strand
CCCATTAGTTCCCATGTGAGAGTAGGACATTGCTAGACTCCTATTTAGGTCGTTTCTTGCCATTTCGGTAATTGCTACTGCATTACCCTAATGACTTACATCTTTGTAAGAAAATGGCAGTTCGACATTAGTGCATTCAAGCACGTTAAAAGCCCGTTACGAAAGTGACGGGCTTTTGTCTAAAATTAATTATTTAGTTAATTTTTAAGTTAATTAAATAATTAAAGTTTTTGTCTGGTGACAATAGCACTGTGGTAAGTTCCCATGTGAGAGTAGGACATTACCAGACACCTAATATAAGCCCTTGTCTAGTGACAAGGGTTTTTTTCGTTTAAAGTATCAAAAAAATTATTTGAGATAACAATGTCTACTTCAAAACTTACATGGGAACTTGCAAAAGAAAGAGCTTCTAATATTCGTAAGATAAGACAGTTTTTCTATGACCGAGATGTGGTCGAAGTTGAAACGCCGTTACTGTCCAACGGAACTGTAACAGATGTTCACTTAGATGCCTTTGAAAGTAAATATGAGTACTTTCCTCATTCGAGTATAAAAAGTAAAGATACTTTATTTCTTCAGACATCCCCTGAGTTTGCTATGAAACGACTTATAGCTGGAGGCTATGGTTCAATATTTCAAATATGTAAAGCATTTAGAAGGGAACCTTTCGGCCGTTTTCATAATCCCGAATTTACAATGCTTGAATGGTATTGTTTAGGTTACAGTGAGCAGGATTTAATTGATCAGGTTGCTGACTTACTTGTGTGCGTTTTAAATTGTGATTTCCCAGAAAAGAAGAGTTACCAACAAGTATTTAATAAAGCGACTGGAATAAATCCATTAGAAACGAGCATTAGTGAGTTAAAAGAGTTTTTGTGTAAACAACAAATAAATGATGTTTGGATTAAAGAAGAAAGAGAAAAAGATATATTATTACAATATATCTTTTCAAATTTTGTTGAAACTTCTATTGGTAAGGAGGTGCCTTGTTTTATTTATGATTTTCCTTCTTCACAGGCTGCATTAGCAAGAATATCTCAAGATGATCCAAGAGTGGCACAAAGGTTTGAATGTTATTATCAAGGAATTGAATTAGCTAATGGCTATAATGAATTAATTGATCCTCAGGAACAGATCAATCGTTTTAATAGGGATAACGATTTTCGAAAAAGATTAGGTAAAGAGCAGTTACCAATTGATAATAATTTTATTGAGGCTATTAGCCTTGGGTTGCCTCAATGTTCTGGTGTTGCTTTAGGGCTGGATAGATTGATGATGCTAGCTTTAGATAAGACTAGTATAGATGAAGTTATTACTTTTAATATAGAAACCGCTTAAAGTTTGGTTTTTAATAAAAATATCATTTTGTGATAATATATCATTTGTGATATTATCTCATTGCTAAAGCTCTTCACTTACATTGGAATTAATTATCATGCTAGATAGAATAGGTATAACCGCTACATCACTATGCGCGTTACACTGTATTTTGTTACCTGTAATATTACCTGCCTTACCTTTATTAGGTTTCGGGTTTCTAGCTGATCATGTTTGGGAACATGTCTTTCTTATTTTAACTGCAATTTTAGGTTCGATTGCAATGCTTTCAGGATTTAAACGTTATCATCGTAAACTATACCCTTTTTATCTTCTTATATTAGGCGTGGTAGTTTACTGGCAAAAGCATGATTTCTCTGAAGCGGCACAACCCTATATTATTGTCTTAGGAGCTGTTTTGATTATTGGTGCCCATTTCCTTAATATAAAACTATGTAATAACTGTAAGCCTTGTGAAACCTCTGAATGCCATTAAAAGTGGCGTTCTTTAGCTTTACTTCTAGTCCGGTAGCATATTAAGTTCTTTTAATTTCCGTGTGAGTGTATTTCGTCCCCAGCCTAATTTTTTAGCCGCTTCTTGTTTATGGCCTTGTGTATGAGATAAAGCACATTGCAATAATATTCGCTCAAATTCAGGCAAAGCCGTATCTAATATATCGTCATTACCGAGCGTTAATTGATTATTGACCCATTGACGTAGGCCATCTTGCCAGCTTGTAGAGGTTGTATTACTTGCTATGGGAGTAGAGGTTATCTCGGCAGGAAGATCATCTATAAGTATTTCTTTGCCACTTGCCATCACGGTTAAGAATCTACAAATATTCTCTAGCTGTCTAACATTACCAGGCCATTGATATTGTTCTAGAAAGGCTAATGTACTTTTATGTAATGTTTTAGGTTCAACGCCTAATTCGTTAGCAGCAAGCTTTAAAAAATGATGTGTTAGTTGATTTATATCTTCACGTCTTTCACGTAGGCTCGGCAACTGAATTCGAATAACATTTAGACGATGAAATAAATCTTCTCTAAAGTCTCCATTGTTCACTTGTACTTCTAGATTTTGATGGGTTGCAGCGATAATTCTCACATCTACTTGTATAGGAGAGTGACCACCTACTCGATAAAATTGTCCATCAGCTAATACTCGTAACAATCTCGTTTGAATATCTAAAGGCATGTCACCAATTTCATCTAAAAATAATGTCCCATTATGTGCTTGCTCAAAACGACCTTGTCTAACTGAATTAGCACCAGTGAATGCCCCTTTTTCATGCCCAAATAGTTCAGATTCGATTAAATCTTTTGGTATAGCAGCCATATTCAAGGGAATAAAAGGTGCTTGTGACCTTGGACTATGCATATGTAAAGCATGTGCAACGAGCTCTTTCCCTGTTCCTGACTCTCCATTGATTAGTACACTGATACTTGAGCGAGATAATCGACCGATAGCTCGAAAAACTTCTTGCATTGAAGGGGCTTCACCTATTATTCCAACAGAAGTTTGAGGTGTTGCTTGTTGTTTTTTATGGGAACTTTTCTCTCTTGCATGTACTAATGCGCGTTTAGTTAATGAAAGCGCCTCATCAATATCAAATGGTTTAGGTAAGTATTCAAATGCCCCACCTTGATAGGCATTTACAGCACTGTCTAAGTCAGAATGTGCTGTCATAATAATTATAGGGATATCGGGAAACTCTTGACTGACTTGATTTAAGAGCTCCATACCATCTATATTAGGCATTCGAATGTCTGAAATTATAACTTCTGGTTGACCGTGAGAGAGAGCAATTAGCATGTTTTCAGCACTGTCAAAAGATGCGCAACTTATGTTTTCACCTGATAAGGCTTTTTCTAAAACCCACCGAATAGAACTATCATCATCGACGATCCATACTTGTTCATTATTCATTTTGTTGCCTTATCAATAATTGGTAATAATATTTCAAATTCTGTATGTCCAGGTTCACTTGAACAAGATAATTTTCCATTATGCTGATGAATTAGTGTTTGAGAAATTGATAAACCTAAGCCTGTGCCATTTGCACGGCCTGATACCATAGGGTAAAACAAGGTGTCTTTTAGGTTTTCAGGGATGCCAGGGCCGTTATCAATAATGCAAATTTTTGCGCAGAGTTTTATTCTTTTTCCATTAATCGTTTGATTTGTAGCGGCACGTGTCTTAAGGGTTATTTGTCCGCCAGTTTCAATTACTTGAATTGCGTTATTAACAATATTTAATAATGCTTGTTGTAATTTATCATCATCAAAAACAACGTCAGGTATTGATGGATCGTAGTCACGAATAAAATTGATGTTTTTTTCATTGCCAAAGCGTACAACTTGGTAGATTTTCTCTAAAACAGAATGGATATTAAGCTTGGTCATTTTAGGTAATTGATTTGGTCCTAAAAGTCTATCTACAAGATTGGTCAAGCGATCTGCTTGCTCAATGATCATCATAGTATATTCTTGTTGTTCTTGAGAAAGCTCTTTACTTAATAACTGTGCGGCGCCTCTTAAACCACCAAGTGGGTTTTTAATCTCGTGAGCCAGACCTCTAATTAATTCTCGTGCTGATTCCCATTGTTGATGCTGGAATGCTTCGGCACTAATATTTTTTTGTTGATCTATTTGTTTAAGTTCTAGCAAAATATGTGGCATTGCATCGAACTCAACGGAAGAGGCCATTAATTCGACTGTTATTAGATGGTTAATATAAAGCTCTAGTGTTACATCACTGTCACTAAATTCTTGGCCGGAGATTAGCAGTTGCGTCAAGCGCTCTTGTTTGATTGGTTCGTTAAGGAATAAATTTTTGAGGGGCTTACCGTATAATTTATTGAAACTTTTTACTAATAGAGCTTCAGTAGCTGGGTTTGCGTATTGAATTGTTAAATTTTTGTCGAGCACAATGATAGCAGTTACCAATTGATTAGGAATTTTCTGCTGATAATCGAGTTTTATTTTTTTTACATTTGTTTTGGTGCTTAACATAAAACCTCTGCGCACCATCATGGTGCAACCTGAATTTTAGTGTAATATTTTAAGGTGAGAATATCACCTCTTTATTACTAGTTTGCTTTATTCACTGATGCTCTATGCATATAAAAAGTGATTGGAGTAGATGATGCAATTACCTTGCCTTTTTCATCTAATAAATCCATTTTTATTTGGTGTTCACCACGATCAATATTGCGGAGTACAAACATAGAGTGGGTTTGAGGTTTAAGGTAAGGTTTTCCATCTAGAATTAAGGCAATGGTTAGGCCTCTTTTAAAAATGGGTTTGATTCTGCCTGAGACATAAACAGAACCCGTGTTATCCCTTATAGTTGCATTGTTTTCAGGCTGAGTGATTTCAACTTGGTAGGTATTTTCAATGACTTTAGGGGTAATATCTAAAATAGAAGTATCAACAGAAGAGCTTGAGATATTAGGACTATTTACATTTACTTCTTCTGCGCCAGGCTTAGGGCTGTCGGAATATACTAAAACCCCATCAGCATTTCGCCATACATATATTTTTGTTGACCCTGCACTGACTTCTGCACAAAGTACAGAAAGTAAGGCAATCACAATAATCCGATTAAAATGAGTCAATTAAATTATATTCTCGCAAAGCTATTGCTATAATTTATCGAATATTACAAACGATAGCCACAAAAAAAGCTCACATTAAGTGAGCTTTTTGTTATTTTGATGTGAGTTTAGCTTATATGCTGTAATATAATTCAAACTCTAAAGGATGAGTTGTCATATTAACACGTTGTGCTTCTTCACGTTTTAGTTCGATATAAGCATCAATCATATCTTTATCCATAACACCTCCAGCAGTTAAGAATTCATAGTCTGCTTCTAATGAATCTAATGCATCAGTTAATGACGTAGCTACTTGTGGAATCGAAGCTGCTTCTTCAGCTGGTAAGTCATAGAGATCTTTATCCATAGCATCACCAGGGTGAATTTTATTTTTAATTCCGTCAATACCAGCCATTAATAAAGCTGTAAACGCTAAATATGGGTTAGCTGCTGGATCAGGGAAGCGAGCTTCAATACGCGTTGCTTTAGGTGATGGTACAATAGGAATACGGATAGATGCAGAACGGTTACGTGCTGAATATGCAAGCATTACAGGTGCTTCAAAATGTGGAACTAAACGTTTGTAAGAGTTAGTTGCAGGGTTTGTGAATGCATTTAACGCTTTAGCATGCTTAATAATACCACCAATGTAATATAGTGCTAATTCTGATAACCCGCCGTATTTGTCACCAGAAAATAAGTTAACTCCATCTTTAGAAAGGGATTGATGAACGTGCATACCTGAACCGTTATCACCTACTAAAGGCTTTGGCATAAAGGTTGCTGTTTTACCGTATGCATGAGCAACATTATGAACTACATATTTATATATTTGAACTTCATCTGCTTTATTAACCATAGTATTAAAGCGACAAGCAATTTCATTTTGACCACAAGTAGCTACTTCATGGTGATGTGCTTCAACTACTAAGCCCATTTCTTCCATTACTAAACACATTGCAGAACGAATATCTTGAGATGAATCAACTGGAGATACAGGGAAATAACCACCTTTTACACCTGGACGATGACCCATATTGCCACCTTCGTATTCGGTACCTGAATTCCAGGCAGCTTCTTTATCATCAATTTTATAAAAAGAGCCGCTCATGTCAGTGTGGAAACGTACATCATCAAATAAGAAGAATTCTGGTTCTGGACCAATTAATACTGTGTCTGCAATACCAGTTGAGCGTAAATATTCTTCAGCGCGTTTGGCTACAGAACGAGGGTCTCGGCTATAACCTTGCATAGTAGCAGGTTCTAAAATGTCACAACGAATGTTTAATGTTACTTCGTCAGTAAAAGGGTCAAGGACAATACTATCTGGGTCCGGCATTAACACCATGTCAGACTCATTAATACCTTTCCAACCTTGGATAGATGAACCGTCGAACATTTTACCATCTTCAAAAAAATCTTCATCTACTTGATGGTGAGGAATAGAAACATGTTGTTCTTTACCTTTCGAATCAGTAAAACGTAAATCAACAAATTTTACGTCGTTATCTTTTATAAAATCTAATACAGCTTGTGACATATTGCCTCTCCAAAATAGGTTGTGCTTAGCATTTAAAATTCTTACCGCAAACTAAAGCTAATATTGTGCCAGTTTTAAAAACCTTGCTATATAAGGCTTTCAATTTATTCATGATAACATTATGCACCAAGTTGGTGCTTTGGTGTGTTTATTTTGGTGCATAGCACTAGAATGGTCCATATAATATTAACCATTAGAGGTTATATTTGCCAACAATAGTACATGAAAGTAGATGAAAAAATTGTCACTATATTTGTTGTTAATACTGCTGTATAATTCGCGCCCAATTATAGCCCTATTGAGCAAAGCTTGTGTTAGAGAAATTACGTAATGTTGCGATTATCGCCCATGTTGACCACGGTAAAACTACCTTAGTCGATAAATTATTAAGTCAGTCCGGTACATTGGATGCGAGAAGTGGTCTTGAAGAACGTACCATGGATTCAAACGATATCGAAAAAGAGCGTGGTATCACCATATTAGCTAAAAATACGGCTATTAACTGGAATGAGTATCGTGTAAATATTGTTGACACCCCAGGCCATGCTGATTTTGGCGGTGAAGTTGAGCGTGTTATGTCAATGGTTGACTCTGTATTGTTAATTGTTGATGCACAAGAAGGGCCAATGCCACAAACACGTTTTGTGACTAAAAAAGCATTTGCTCAAGGGTTAAAGCCTATTGTTGTTATTAACAAAATTGATAAACCAGGTGCTCGCCCAGATTGGGTTATGGATCAAGTTTTTGATTTGTTTGATAATTTAGGTGCTACTGACGATCAGTTAGATTTTAAAGTTGTATACGCTTCAGCAATCAATGGCTGGGCTTCTTTAGAAGAAGGGGTTGTTGGTGAAGACATGACTCCTCTATTCGAAACTATTATTGATCAAGTACCACCACCAAATGCAGATTCTGATGGTGCATTCCAAATGCAGATTTCTCAGCTTGATTACAGTTCTTACTTAGGTGTTATCGGTGTTGGCCGTATTACTCGAGGTTCTGTTAAACCTAATCAACAAGTAACGGTTCAAGGTGCTAACGGTAAATTACATAACGGTAAAGTAGGTAAGGTATACACTTATCTTGGTTTAGAGCGTCATGAAAGTGAAATTGCTCATGCTGGTGATATTATTGCCATTACAGGTTTAGGTGAACTAAAGATTTCAGATACTATTTGTTGTCCGAATGAAGTTGCGCCATTACCACCGTTATCAGTTGATGAACCGACTATTAACATGACATTCCAAGTAAACACTTCACCATTTTGTGGTCAAGAAGGTAAGTTTGTAACGTCACGTAATATTAAAGACCGTTTAGATAAAGAGCTAGTTCATAACGTTGCCTTACGTGTTGAGCAGTTAGATGATGCTGATAAATTCAAAGTGTCAGGTCGTGGTGAGCTTCATTTAGGGATTTTAATCGAAAATATGCGCCGTGAAGGATACGAGTTAGCGGTTTCTCGTCCTGAAGTTATTATTCGTGAAGTTAATGGACAACTTGAAGAACCCTATGAGTCAGTGACTATTGATGTTGAAGAGCATCATCAAGGCCCTATCATGGAAAAAATGGGTGTGCGTAAAGCTGAGCTTACTGATATGGCACCAGATGGTAAAGGCCGTATTCGTATGGACTTTATTATGCCAAGCCGCGGTTTAATTGGATTCCAAACTGAATTTATGACCTTAACATCAGGTTCTGGTTTGATTTATCATACCTTTTTAGAATACGGTCCTCATAAAGGTGGCGAAATTGGTCAGCGCTTAAATGGTGTTATGATTGCTAATGCAACAGGTAAAGCGTTAACCAATGCTTTATTTAATTTGCAGTCAAGAGGTCGTTTATTTATTGGACATGGTATTGATGTGTACGAAGGGCAGATCATCGGTATTCACAATCGTGATAACGATTTAACCGTAAATGCACTGAAGGGTAAACAGTTAACTAACGTTCGTTCATCGGGTTCTGATGAAGCACAAACATTAACGCCGCCAATTCTTATGTCACTTGAACAAGCACTTGAGTTTATTGATAACGATGAACTAGTTGAGGTAACGCCTGAAAGTATTCGTATTCGTAAGAAGTTCTTAAAAGAAAGTGATCGTAAACGCGAAAGTAGAGCGCCTAAATAATATTTAATTATGTGAATTAATGAAAAGCCACTGTAATGAACATTAGAGTGGCTTTTTTAATACCTGCGAAAACTGAAAGTAAGATATTTCATTTCAACATGTAAGACATGTCTCAATCTTATGTCAGTAGATCTATTTTAATACTCTTTTTAATATCATTCACCCATGTTAACTCTATGTTTTATAATAAATATATTGAATTTTTTTCCGGGGGTGTATTTCGGTGTTAAAACATTATTTTTTACGCACTTTCCTCTTTTTTTACGAATGTTACACTCATTTCATCGCTAAATATTGTGATAATCTAGATTATAGCTAAGTACTTTTAGTTTATAGATATAATTGATTGGGTCTATCGCAAAGGAAATAATGATGGAACAACCAAAAGTAGATCGTTTGAATGATTTATTTGAGAAAGTACTTGCCAATAGTGCTAATAGCATTGAAAAGCATGAGTTGGGTAGGTTATACAAAGAGTTTATCGATGATGGCCGTGATAACAAACAGCGTAAATATGAGCCTTCAAGTAAAAAGTATACGGCCTTTAACCAATAAAAATTAAAAAAGAGTAAATGAGCCATGTCACCTGAACAGTTGGTAAAACTAAATAAATTAAGTCAATTATTTGAAGAGGGGGTTGCTGGAGCCGAACAAATTAAAGAGCTTTCAGAGCTTTTATCTGAAATTAATCATTTACATGAAGACCCTTTACTTAATTCAATTTCTCCAACCCGATAAGCGCTTGCTAACCGTACGTGAAAATTATTGCCTATTGGGCTTTAAGTGAATCAATAAATGCCTGAGAATCATCGATAGAGTTATTCATCTCTTTAATTAATACATCGATATTGCGTTTTATTGATTGATACTCGCCTTTTAATGCTCCCACAGCTTGTGCATTTAAATTATGCTTTAAATAAAGCATATTATCTTTAAGTGCGAGCAGTACAGGAGACATTTTCTTTTCTGCGCTTTGCATGGTAATAATTACGTCGTTATATTTACTTTTAGTTTGGCGCAGCTTGGTTTGGCTTTGTCGCTTTAACGATTGATTACTATACTGCTCAATTTCCTCTTGCCACTCTGTAAAAAGTGCCTGTGCAACATTCTCAATAGCATCTATTCGCTCAGACACATCTTGCGCTGCTTGTTCACTTGCTTCAAAGTGGGATTTACTCTGAAGATATTGAGTTTCAAGTTCACCACCATCAAAATTAATTAATGTTGAAAGTTGCTCTAAGGCGCTAGTGAACTCCTTTTTAGCCTCTTCTTGCGAGTCAGTTGCTTCTTCAACACGATCAATTAAAATCTCTCGTTTATGAATCCCTACTTTTTCCATGGCAGAGTAATAAGCGCTTGAACAAGCAGTTATTGATAAAATAAGGCATAGTGCAATACTTTTAAAAAACATATTGTTAATCCGTTGATTTAAATTTAGCAGCATCAATAATAGACCAAATATATACGATAGGTACTAATAACCAACCGATAGCGATCCAAACTAATACCCAAGATATTGCCATACCTAGAAAAAAGAATATTGCCGCTAAAATTCTACCTTGCACTAATTGCCCTAAGCCTGGGAAAAATACATTACATATTGCTGCAATAACGTTACCACCTGAACCTTGACCTGACATAATTACCTCGTATTTAATTTTATTTCGCTTGGTTATTGTTAGTATCATAATATACTGTGGTTAATAGTAAATTATTAAATATAAAAATGAAATTACCAACTTTTATAACAAAGAACCCTAAACTAGAAGAAATTATAAATTTCTTTCAGTTTTTTATTAGAAAAATCCAAACTGAACAGATCCATGTTAGCGCAGGGTACCTTTCATACGTTACTTTAATGTCACTTGTACCTTTAATTGTAGTGACATTATCGGTAATGACAGCATTTCCTATTTTTTCTGATATTAAAGCTGTTATTGAAAACTTTGTTTATGCCAATTTTCTTCCTGCGGCAGGCGATGCTGTAAAAGGTCATATTGCAGGATTTGTTGCTAATGCCTCTAAAATGTCGGCAATAGCTATTTCATTTTTGTTTTTATTTGCGTTGCTGTTGATTTCTTCAATTGACAAGGCTTTAAATAATATCTGGAAAATAAAGCGAAAAAGAAGATTACTTACGGCATTCTCAATATATTGGATGATATTGACATTAGGGCCTGTATTAGTGGGAAGTAGTTTAGTTGCTACTACTTATATCGTCTCTTTAGTCTCATTAGGAGATTACGATATTCTTGGTTTTTCAAATTATTTGATGCGTGCATTACCCATACTAGCGTCGTTAGTTGCATTTTTAATTTTATATATGATTGTGCCCAATAAAGTGGTTAAGTTTAAGCATGCTTTTTTTGGGGCATTACTGGCGGCTTTACTTTTTGAGTTTGCCAAGAAAGGTTTTGCGCTTTATGTAACGCATTTACCTTCATATAAAGCTATTTATGGTGCATTAGCCAGTATTCCAATTCTATTTTTATGGGTCTATTTATCATGGTTAGTTGTATTATTTGGGGCTTTATTTACGGTTACATTAGAAGAATTTAGCCGTGATAAAGTAATCGAAGACGAAATGTAAATATTAAGAGGCTAGCATGTCGCATTGTTTATATCCGCAAATAGCTACTTATAAAGAAGAATGGTTAACGGTATCTCAACACCATCAAATATATATAGAACAAAGCGGCAACCCTAATGGTATTCCTGTGGTGTATTTACATGGAGGCCCAGGAGGCGGTTCGAGTGAAAATCATCGGCGATATTTTGATCCTGAAATTTATCGTATTATATTATTTGATCAACGAGGTTGTGGGAAATCGTTACCTACTTTGAGCTTAGATAATAATACTACATGGGATTTAGTTAATGATATAGAGGCTATTCGCAAACATCTATTAATAGATAAATGGTTAGTTTCTGGCGGTTCATGGGGGACAACTTTAGCCTTATGTTACGGTATTAAATATTCCGATAAGATACTTGCTTTTATATTGAGGGGGATATTTTTAGGTACTCAAAAAGAATATGACTGGTTATATAAAAGTGATGGCGCAGCGCGTTTTTTTCCTGATTATTACCGAGAGTTTTCATCTGTTTTAGCACAAGGTGAGCAAGCTGATCCTTTAATAGGTTACCATCGTATTTTTCAAGGTAATAATGAATTAGCAAAAACATCGGCTAGCAAAGCTTGGTATTTATGGGAACTTCGCTTATCTACGATTGAGTATCAGCATATCAAGCCTTTAAAAGTTGAAGATACTCATAAAGCACTATGTATGGCACAACTCTCTAGTTATTATTTTTATCAAAATTGCTTTTTAAATGAAAATTATATTATGGCTAATATGAGTGAAATAGCTGAGATACCCGCAATTATTATCCATGGGCGTTACGACATGGTTTGCCAGTTAGGCGTAGCAGATGAATTAGTCAATGCGTGGGAAAATGCTACCTTGCAAATATTAACCCAAGCAGGGCATAGTGGTTTTGAAAGTCAAACTATCGATGCTATATGTAAAGCGACTGATACTATGGCAAGTTTTTTAAATGAGAGTCATCAATGATAGCTTTAATACAAAGAGTCACACGTGCAAGTGTTACAGTTGAAGGTGAAGTAACAGGAAGTATTAAACAAGGTTTACTTGTACTATTAGCTGTTGAACCAAATGATACTGAACAAAAAGCTAAACGTCTTGCACAGCGCGTAGCTGGTTATCGAGTATTTGAAGATGAACAAGGAAAAATGAATCTTAATGTTGGGCAAGTTAAAGGCGATATATTAGTTGTTTCACAGTTCACTTTAGCCGCAGACACTAGCAGCGGTATGCGCCCTAGTTTTACCAGCGCGGCTGCACCTGAAATGAGTAAAAAGCTTTATCAATATTTTTGTCAACAATTAAGAACACATGACTTTATTGTGCCAACAGGTGTCTTTGGTGCTGATATGAAAGTAGACTTAATTAATGACGGGCCAGTCACATTTACGCTAACTATTTAATAGAGAGCATAAGCGCTTTAGAGCCGATTACAGGTGAATTCCTTGTTGCCAAAAATATTGCCATCTTTTTACCTTGTATGGCGCGATAGAGGCCGTTTTTTTATTGTTGAATTCACTCATTAGCGTAATGGGAATGATGTGAAGTACAATATTTTTATAATGTGGTACGTTGAAATATACTACGTGAATATTGGGGAATAATTTTAATTTCTTTAATAATACTTCTATTTTTTGTTCATTTTCATTTGGGAGATTGAGTGTGATTAATGATTGATTTTGATTTTTATACAATAAGTTATCAATCATATGAAATGAAATCACAGAATCTTCAATAGATAAAAAAATATCCATGACTATCCAATCAAAATCCAGAGCACATTGTGCTTCTAACCAACGGTCAGCTGAGGAGTTGATAATATTTAATGTATGGTTATCTGGATTAAATAATTGTGTATAACATGCCACTATTTCACGACTTAATTCTACACTGGTAAATTGACTCTTCGGGATTAAAAATTTTATATACCGATTGAGTGCACCTCCACCTAAACCTAATTCAAGTATGTTTTTAGGCGTAAAAAATTGTAAAGGTAGTACCATTGCTAGTTGATGCGGTAAAGTGAGTTGCCATGGCTTTCGATTAAGCATGACACTTTGCACAATACCGTTTAAGGATAGCCAGCGATAATGGAAATTGTCAGCTACGGATACTTGCTGTTCACCCGCATGAAAATAAATAATATTTCCTTGAGCTAGATGTTTCTTTAATTTCATTTAGAATAATAAAAATTATGAGTGAGTAGAACTAAATATAGTCAATGATTGAATGCAGAGCGCCAAAAAATTCAGAAGAATTTGAACAATATTATCATTTACGCTGGCAAACTCTTAGAGAACCATGGCAACAAGCTAAGGGGAGTGAAAAAGATGAACTAGAGTCTCAAGCTATTCATCGCTTGATTATTGATGATAAACAGCAAGTACTTGCTGTTGGCCGTTTACACTTTATTGAAGGTAATCAAGCGCAGATCCGATATATGGCGGTTGCTGAGTCTTGTCATGGACAAGGTTATGGACGAATTATCATCAATGCATTAGAGCAAGCGGCTAGTAAATTCGGTGTAAGGAGCATTCATCTTAATGCGAGAGAAGGTGCATTAGGCTTTTATCAACGACTTGGGTATGAAGGCAACACCGTTTCTCATTTACTTTACGGAACAATTAAGCATATTGCTATGGAAAAGCCAGTAATACTGAATTCACAGCAATTGATCGAGGAAGTTAATGACTTGGTTGATACTTGGTACAGCACTATTCCACTAAGTAAAGCGATGGCGATTAATATTACTTCTTATGATTATCACTCACTAATTACAACGTGTGATTTAGCCTTTAATAAAAATTTACACAATACTATGTTTGCTGGGAGTATATATACACTAGCGACATTAACAGGTTGGGGCTGGGTACATTGTAAATTAATTGAGTTGGGTGTTGTTGGCGATATTGTGCTTGCTGATGCCAATATAAAATACTGTTCTCCCATTGAAGGGATTGCTTATGCAGTGACGGATAATGAAAATAAAGTACTTGAATTATTAAAATTCAAAAATCTACGAAATGAAAAAATAAATGTAAACGTAAATGTGTATAGTGGAGAGAAAATCGCGGCACGTTTTACGGCAACGTATGTTGTTAAACCTAAAAAGAAGAGTTAGCCGATGTTTAAATCTATTTTATTAATGATTATTTTACTATTTTCAAATGACAGTAACGCAAAAGATGTGCAAGTTGAGATAAACCAAGTGCTTGACCTTTATCATCAAGCGGCATCTGATGCTAATTATGATGATTACTTTTCTACAATGGAGGATAGTGCCATTATTCTTGGTACTGATGGTAGTGAACGTTGGACAAAAGAAACATTCAAAAATTATGTTCAACCTTATTTCAAAAAAGGTATAGGGTGGACGTATAAGGTACAGGAACGTAATTTAACAACGGTTAAAGACAATGAAGTTGTCTTTTTTGATGAGTTACTTAAAAATGATAAATATGGCTATTGTCGAGGTAGCGGGGTATTAAAAAATACGGTTAACGGCTGGAAAATCTTACAATACAATTTAACCTTTGTTGTACCAAACGATGCGGCAAAAGCGGTGGTTTCAACCATAAAAGATCATGATTAAAATCACAATTATCCCTTTTTTTTGGTAAATACATGAATATAAATAAGAGTGTTGGCATTATTGGATGTGGTTGGTTAGGACAAGCATTAGCAAGTCAGCTGTTGCAAAATAACTATTATGTTGTCGGCACAGCAACATCTTTAGAGCGTTTAGCACAAATATCTTCACTCGGTGCAATTTCAGAGCAGCTAACATTACCTTTAGAGCTAGCCGATAAAAACAGCTACCAATGTTTTGATTGTCAATCGTTAATTATAGCCATCACACCTCAATTACGTTCAGGAAAAGTAGATTACCCAAAGAAAATAGCGCAAGTAGTCGCTAAGGCTCAGCAAGGAAAAGTAAAGCAAATTATACTAATTAACAGTACGGCTATTTATGGTGGATTAAAAGGAGACGTTACGGAAACGTCGCCGCTCGATCTTTCTCAACCTAAAGTAGAAACCTTATTAGAAGCCGAAAATATAATATTTAACAGTGGAATACACGCAGTTTCTTTAAGAGTTGCTGGTTTGGTTGGACCTAATCGATTACCTGGAAATTTTTTTAAGCCGGGCCTATCTCTTAAAGAGCCTAACGCCTATGTAAACCTTATTCATCAAGCAGATATCGTTAGTTGTATCACTCACCTTATTGCTAATGTTGAAATAACAGGGGTGTATAATGTCGCAAGTGCTATGAAAGTGAGTAAACTCGAGTTTTATCATAAAGCTGCGCTAAGTTTAGGTAAAACGCCACCTGAATTTGAAACACCTAATACAATGCCAACAAATAAAGGAAAATTTGTGGTAAGCAATAAAATAAGACAAGTATTACCCTTTCAATTTAAATACGATGATTTACAGGCTTGGCTATAGCAATATTTAATTTAGATGCATTCTTTCATTGAGCATTTAGCGTGAATCATTATAATTGACCGCTTTCCTGTCTCTATAAGTGCGCCATGACAAAAAAATCCAAGCAATACCTCTCAGTATTTTTCCTGCTATGGCTTCATGTTACTGTGCTTGATTTATTTTATGTTACGACGAGTAAAATTGTATTCTTATGGCAGGAAAATTTCGCTCCTTTAACTCTTCTTGTACATTTTTTAACGGCACTTGTTGCAGTACTATTTTATATTGGTATTTCTGAATTAAGAGCTTATTGTGGAATTACGAAACGCTCTATGAGTGATAAGTTTTGGTTGATAAGTTCACTAGTGTTAATGGCTTTTATTAGTTATTTTATTCTATTTTTTTAGGTTTGAAAAAGAACGTGCGCTGCCGCTTATTAACAGCGCACCACTTATTTAATTAGTGACAATATTCGTCACAATTATTTTTTTGTTATACCTAGTGTGTCAACCCATTGATTAAAATCAAGTAAGTTTATCGGTAAAATAACTTTTCTATCTTTTTGGTTTAAGCCTTTTAATTTATCAAGATATTGTTCGGTTAATTGCATACTTAATGCTTCTTCACCGCCTGGTTGCTCTATCGATTGCGCAATTCTTCGGATAGACTCCCCTGTGGCTTTGGCTATCGCAATAATCTCTTCAGCTTTACCTTCCGCTGAGTTTATTTGTCGCTGTTTTTCACCTTCCGATATATTAATCATTTCCGTCATTTGACCTTCAGAACGGTTAATACGACTGGCTTTATCTCCTAAGCTTTTCGCTAAAATTGCGCGACGTTCACGTTCAGCGGTTACTTGTAGTTCCATCGCGTTTTTAACCGTTAATGGTGGCGTAATATTTTTTATTTCATAACGATGAACTCTGACTCCCCACGCTTCACCAGCTTTATCTAATACTTCTACTACTTTAGCGCTGATAATGTCACGCTCTTCGAAGGTGCGATCAAGTTCTAAAGTACCAATTACTGAACGTGTTGTAGTTTGTGCTAATTGCATTGCAGCAAAACGATAATCAGTGATGCCATAACTGGCTTTTAATGGATCAGTGATTTGAATGTAAATTACACCGTCAACCTCCACGTTTACTTCATCCATAGAAAAACACTCTTGCGGGGGAACGTCGATAGTTTCTTCTTTTAGGTCTTGAATAAAAGCTACACGGTCTATAAACGGCAGTAATACATGAAAGCCAGCTTCTAATGTGCATTTATATTTACCTAAACGTTCTACAACATAAGCTGACTGGGTTGGTACTAAACAAATAGCTTGAATAAATTTAAATGCTAAATATAAAAATATAGCCGCCCAAATAACTAAGACTACTATTTCCATAGGTTCTGCGCTAACTGAATTCATTATTTGGCTCCTTGAACTTGTTGTGTTACTTGTTCCATACCATTAAAGAAGCCTTCTAATTTCGCTACTTCTGTTGGTAGTACTGAAATATCGGCGGTATCTAATATCTTTCCTGTTTCTTTGATAAATTGCTCCATTAAGCGCATTTTTATCGCTTTATTACCACCAGGTATAGAGGCCGCTTGTGCAATAATATCCATACCTTCGGCAGTCGCCTTTGTAATAATTTCAATTTCTTTTGCACGGCCATGAGCCACATTAATTTGTCTTTGTTTATCACCTTCAGACAAGTTGATAGCTTCTTGTCGCTGACCTTCAGATAAGTTTATTGTTGACTCTTTTTGCGCCTCGGCTAATGTGATTTCAGCACGTTTTTGCCTTTCAGCTTCCATTTGTTTTTCAAGTGTATGTACAACGTTTGCTGATGGAGTAATGTTTCTAACTTCATAACGTAACACTTTAATGCCCCATGGATCAGAGGCCTTATCAATTTCTCGAACAATGGTTTCATTGAGGGTGTCTCGCTCTGAAAAAGTTTGGCTTAAGCCTAATTTACCAATTTCTGAGCGCATGGTTGTTTGTGCTAAATTAATGCCAGCACGTCGGTAATCTTCAATGCCATAACTGGCTTTAGCACCGTCCATAACTTGAATATAAACTAAGCCATCAACATCAATTTGAATGTTATCTTTTGATATACAGCTTTGTGATGGAATATCGAGCACTTGTTCTCGTGTTTCATGACGATAAGCTACACGATCGAAAAACGGGATCAAAAAATGTAGTCCTGGTTGCATAACGGCTCGAAATTTTCCTAAGCGCTCAATAACGCAAACTTCACGCATGGGTACAATAAGTACGAGTTTGAGGACAATAATCAGTAGTCCAAGTAAAATAAAGGTAATGGTTGCTAGCATAAAAACTCCTTGCTATATGCTGTGCCGAAATGGCGTTTGTTATTGATTAGTTTTAAAGCTTTAAATCGCTTGGCTCTACCACTAATGAGATATTTTCTTTACAAATAATAATAGCTTTAGAGCCTTTGGTTATTTCTGAGCCATCACCGAGTGCACTCCATGTTGTCCCTTGAAAAACTACGCGCCCAGCCGCTATACCTGGGCCTATATTCTCAATAACTTCGACTTCTTTTCCGTACATATCGAGTTCTTCATCCACATTATTGACGGTTTGCTCTCCCTGAAAAAATTTATCAGTGAAAAAATAAAGCGCAAAAAGTAATATTGAAGCACAGATAAACCATGTGGTTAATGTAAGCACCCATGTATCTAGCCATTGTTGATGAACGCCAAGAGCGACTAGTACAGAAGCTATTGCTAGGTTCAGTAGTATGCCGCCGGGAATAAAAATCTCCAAGAAAGCGAAGATTAAAGCGAGCACCAGCCAAGTTTGAAAAAATAATATATATTCCATTATTTATCCTCAAATATAAAAAGCATTATTCGTTAAGATCTTTCAGAGTGGCCGTAATTTTTAACTTTAATTTGTTGTTGGTCATTCTCAATTTCTTATTATTCGTTAACTATTTTGTTAATATGAAGTTAGCAAGCTTGACATAATATGTCAAGCTTGCTGTAACTGATATAAACTAATAAAACTTTTCTGTGAGTTTTCTACTTTCTAATTTTATTGCGAGTGGCCTAAGCACTATCTCTGTAAAAAGTGCAGCGTATACTACTACCAAGAGACAAATAGTATAAGCAGGGTGAACTCCTTTCTATTATAGGGCGATGTGTGAAAATAAAAATGCCAGCAATTTATTGCTGGCATTTTTGTTATTTATATTAGCGTTTACCTTGGTTATTAATGTTTAGATTAAAAACTAGGTAATAGATTAGCGGGGACTAAATTGTTTAAATCACCTTCGTTAATAATGCCCGAGGCTTCTGCGATGTCAGGAGCGAAGTATCTGTCTTTATCGTAGTAAGTAACATACTCACGTAAAATAGCTTTAGCTTGCTCAACTTTCGGCGCGCCTTTTAATGGCGCTCTAAAATCTAAACCTTGGGCAGCAGCTAAGTATTCTACGGCTAAAACGCCGGTAGTATTTTCAGCCATATCGGTTAAGCGACGACCAGCAAAACAAGCCATAGATACATGATCTTCTTGGTTGGCGGAAGTTGGTAAGCTGTCGACTGAAGCAGGATGCGCTAGGGTTTTATTTTCTGAAGCTAAAGCAGCAGAGGTGACTTGAGCTATCATAAAGCCTGAGTTAACCCCGCCATTTTCAACTAAAAATGCAGGTAATTTGCTGAGATTCGCATCAATTAATAACGCCATTCTACGTTCAGATAATGAGCCTATTTCAGCTATCGCTAATGCTAAGTTATCCGCTGCCATTGCAACAGGTTCAGCATGGAAGTTGCCGGCTGAAATAAAGTCGCCTTCATTGGCGAAAACTAATGGGTTATCGGTTACACCATTAGCTTCTACGTGCAAGACTTCTGCTGCTTGACGAATTTGTGTTAAACAAGCGCCCATTACCTGTGGTTGACAACGAAGCGAGTAGGGATCTTGTACTTTTTCACAGTCTACGTGAGAAGAGCCAATTTCAGAATTGTCATCTAACACGCTGCGATAGGCCATTGCCGCATCAATTTGACCTTTTTGACCACGTACTTGATGTACACGATCATCAAATGGTGCTCGACTACCTAAAGCGGCTTCAACGGACATAGACCCTACAACAATACCCGCCGCAAATAAATCTTCAGCATAAAACAGCCCCTCTAAAGCAAAGGCAGTTGATGCCTGAGTACCGTTTAATAAGGCTAAGCCTTCTTTTGCTGCTAAGGTAATAGGTTCAAGTCCGGCTATTTTTAATCCTTCAATGGCTGGTATAACTTCATCGTTGTAAGATACTTCGCCTTCACCTAATAAAGGTAATACCATGTGTGATAATGGTGCTAAATCCCCAGAAGCACCAACAGAACCTTTTTTAGGCACACATGGATAAACTTCTGCATTAAGAAGCGCGATTAACGCTTGGATAACTTCCAAGCGAATGCCCGAATAGCCTCGCGATAATGAATTGATTTTTAAAACCATCATCAAACGTACTGTGGCATCTTCCATATATTCGCCAAATCCAGCTGAGTGAGAAAGTACAATAGAGCGTTGCAACAATTCTAATTCTTCTTCTTTTATACGAGTACTGGCAAGTAAGCCAAATCCTGTATTGATACCGTAGACGACTTGGTTCTTTTTAATCACGTTTTGAACGGCCTCAGCGCTTTTGTTGATACCGTCAAAGGCACTTTCATCAAGGCTATACTCAATGCCGTCAAACTTACTAACAGCACGTAATTGCGCTAAGGTTAACTGACCTGGCACTATGTTTAATTTGTTGATAACATCCATTATTAAGCTCCTCGTTTGCCGTTAGCACCGTCTACCATAGGTAAATCTAATCCTTGTTCTTTCGCACAGTTAATTGCTATATCATAACCTGCATCAGCATGACGCATAACGCCAGTACCCGGGTCATTCCATAAAACGCGTGATAAACGCTTTTCTGCAGCATCAGTACCATCAGCAACAATAACAACACCTGAATGTTGGCTAAAGCCCATACCTACACCACCACCATGATGTAAACTTACCCAAGTTGCACCACCTGACGTTGACAATAATGCGTTTAGTAAAGGCCAATCAGAAACGGCATCTGAACCATCTTTCATGCTTTCAGTTTCACGGTTAGGTGACGCAACTGAACCAGAGTCTAAATGATCACGCCCAATAACAACGGGGGCAGAAAGTTCGCCATTTTTAACCATTTCGTTAAAGGCAACGGCTAAACGAGCACGGTCTTTTAAACCAACCCAGCAGATGCGTGCCGGTAAGCCTTGAAAAGCAATGCGTTCACGTGCCATATCTAACCAGTTATGCAGATGTGGGTTATCAGGAATTAACTCTTTAACTTTAGCGTCAGTTTTATAAATGTCTTCAGGATCGCCAGATAAAGCAACCCAACGGAATGGACCTATACCTTCACAAAATAGTGGGCGAACATAAGCTGGTACAAAACCGGGGAAGTCAAATGCGTTATTAACACCTTCTTCCATTGCCATTTGACGAATGTTGTTACCATAATCGGTTGTTGCCGCACCAGCTGTTTGTAAATCTAACATCGCTTGTACTTGAATGGCCATAGACTGTTTTGCTGCTTTTACTACTGCGGCTTCGTCTTTTTTACGCATTTGCGCCGCATATTCCATGGTCCAACCTTGAGGTAAGTAACCGTTAAGCGGATCGTGGGCAGAAGTTTGGTCGGTCACTACATCGGGTGTAATGCCACGTTTAACTAATTCAGGGAAAACATCAGCGGCATTACCGAGTAAGCCCACAGAAATCGCTTCACCTTTTTCATTGGCTTGGGTGATTATCGCTAGTGCTTCATCTAAGGTCTTTGCTTTTTTGTCGACATAACGTGTTTTGATACGAAAATCGATACGAGATTCATCACATTCAACAACTAGTGCAGAAAAGCCAGCCATAGTTGCAGCTAATGGTTGAGCACCGCCCATACCACCTAAACCACCAGTAAGTACCCACTTACCCTTTGCGATACCATTAAAGTGTTGTTTAGCCATAGCAACGAAGGTTTCATAGGTACCTTGAACAATCCCTTGTGAGCCAATGTAAATCCAAGAGCCTGCGGTCATTTGACCGTACATCATTAACCCTTGCTTATCTAATTCATTAAAATGTTCCCAGTTAGCCCAATTTGGTACAAGGTTAGAATTAGCAATCAATACGCGTGGTGCATCGCTATGGGTACGAAATACACCGACAGGTTTGCCTGATTGCACTAATAAGGTTTCATCGTCTTCTAAGCGGTCGAGTGTTTCAACTATTTTGTCATAACATTCCCAGTCTCTCGCTGCGCGGCCAATACCACCATAAACAACCAGTGATTGTGGGTGCTCTGCAACTTCTTCGTCGAGGTTATTCATTAACATGCGTTTCGCGGCTTCTGTTAACCAGCTTTTTGCTGTTATTTCACTACCGCGTGCGGCACGAATTTTTCTACTTTCATCAATACGTTTATCGATAGTCATAGCGGTTCCTAATCTGTTTTCTAAAATACTAAATGGCTACCCAAGCGATATTTATTGCCAGGGGAAGTTAAAATGGCAACACTAACAACGCCTTGCTTTGACCAAGTGCGGCGCTTTACTTGCAAGCAAGGCTGTTGAGTGTTGATAGCCAATAATTGTGAAATTTGTTGGCTTGCTATTACTGCTTCTATCTCATGGGTTGCTTCGGTCAGAGGTGCTTCATGTGATAAATATTCATGGGGTGTTATTTTGGTAAAATCTTGATTTAAATAGTTCGGGACTAATTTATTATTGACGTATCGCTGTTCTAGTTGAATTGCTTCATTATTTTCAAAATGTAAAATTTCTGAATAAAAAACAGGTTGATTCGCTTTAATATTAAGTAATATTGCCATTTCATCAGTAGGGGTTACACTTGTTAGTACAAGCTGTAAGGCATGATGGTTATGTCCTCTATCGGCAATTTCATCTGCTATATTTCTAATTTCTAGCAATGAGGATTGTGATTTAAAGGTGGCAACAAATGTTCCAGCGCCCTGCGTTCGTACTAAAAGTCCCTGTTCGGTGAGTTCTTGTAGCGCTCGTCTTGCTGTCATTCGACTCACCGAAAACAACTCGGCTAATTCATTTTCTGAGGGTACCTTACTATGTTGTAACCATTGCCCTGACTCAATTTTTTCACAAATATACTGCTTAATAATGGCAAATTTACTGGCTTTGGTCGTTTTAGCTTGGCTCATTGTATACCTATTAAATTGAATGACAATTCAGTTGTATATACAATCGCATGAATACTTTAAAAGATCAATAGTTGTATATACAACTATTGATCTTTTTGTTATTGTTTAAGGCTAAATAACTCAATTCTACTACGGCGACCTTATGAATCATACTCAGCAGTGGCAATCACTTTTTATCAACGTAAATTTAGCTACGATGGCTGAAGGTTTAAGCGGATATGGCACGATAGAGAATGCGGCACTTGCTATTGCCGATGGTAAAATTGCATGGCTGGGTAAAATAAATGATCTACCTAGCTATGATAAAAGCGTTGTTCAAATTATTGATGGCGAAGGGCAGTGGCTTACACCAGGGCTAGTCGATTGTCATACGCATTTAGTTTACGGTGGAAATCGGGCCAATGAGTTTGAAATGAGGTTGCAAGGCAAGAGTTATCAGGAAATCGCTAATGCCGGCGGTGGTATCGTCTCAACCGTGACAGCGACTAGAGCGGCAAGTGAACAAGAGTTATTAGATAGTGCATTACCGCGTTTACAAAGTTTACATCAACAAGGCGTGACAACGCTTGAAATTAAATCAGGCTATGGGCTTGATACCATCAATGAAATAAAAATGCTAAAGGTTGCCGGACAATTAGCTGAAATTCTTCCGATAACCGTCAAAAGAACCTTTTTAGGTGCGCATGCATTGCCACTTGAGTATAAAGATAATAGTAGTGCTTATATTGACCTAGTTTGTGAAGAAATGATCCCTGAAGTTGCTAAGCAAAAACTCGCGGATGCTATTGATGTTTTTTGTGAAAGTATCGGCTTTGATTTAGCACAAACAGAACAAGTGTTTAAAGCCGCGCATAAGCATAATTTATCAATAAAAGTTCATGCGGAACAATTATCAAATTTAGGGGCTACGGAACTTGCAGCAAGTTATAACGCATTATCTTCAGATCACATTGAATTTTTAGATGAAACTGGTATTAAAGCCATGGCTGCATCTGGAATGACGGCCGTATTATTGCCAGGGGCTTTTTATTTTTTGCGCGAAACAAAATTACCTCCTATTGAATTATTAAGAAAATACAATGTGCCTATGGCAATAGCAACGGATGCTAACCCCGGAACATCGCCAATACATTCTCTTCAATTAATGCTAAATATGGCATGTACCTTTTTCCGTTTAACCCCAGCAGAAGCATTAGCCGGAGTTACTCGAAATGGCGCTAAAGCGCTTGGTTTAGGAGATATAAAAGGGCAACTGGCAGTTGGTTTTGATGCAGATATAGCTTTATGGAATATTAGTCAACCAGCGGAACTGTGTTATCAGTTTGGTGTGAATCCATTAAGGCAATTATTTCGTTCAGGTAAACAAGTGATATAGCTTGTAGTCCAGCTATACTGTTAATTGCTACTGTACAAAAGTGACATACTTGATTAACCTGACGTATGATTTAGCGTAGTACAATTTAATTTTGTATGTTTCAGGTAGTTTATGAGAAACACCAGCACGTCTTTTAATAGTATTTTCTCTCGCTTCTCAACACTTTTGAGTAGCTTTTGGGTTGTATTTTTTTCATTACCAGCAAATGCTACTGAAATGTTGCCTCAGGTTTTGACTGACAATAACTTCGCTTTCGTACTAGGCATGATCATTCCTGTTATTTTAATTCTAGTGTTATTAAAGCCTATTGCTGACATTAGTTTGAGATATCCTATTATTTTATCGGGCGCCTTATTAATACAACTCTTTGCTTTTAATCAAATTGAAGATAATCAATTTAATCTTGTTCTGATTGGTGCTAGTGCCTTTGTAAGTGCAATTTTACAGATCAGCATTGCGGAAAAATTAACGGGTAAGAAAAAAATTATATTCACTTTATCTACGTTTCTCTTATTGTCTTTATTTATTGTAGGTGTATTAATTCTGCCTTCAGAAGATAATGATAAATTATGGCTAGTATTTAGTGTAATAAATTTTTTGCTCATCGTAATAGGTGGTCTTTTACTGCATAAAATGAGTAAGTTTCATTTAGGTAGAGAGTTCGTCATATGGTTTTTAGTTAGTGTCTATTGTATCGCTGTGTATCTGCGGTCGATGACTACAATGGCAGATTACGGGGTGATTATCAGCGCTATAGTCATATATTTGATGTTTATCGCTCATTATTGTCGAAGTGTGGTGAAAAACAATATGCTTAAACTGACTACCGCCTCCGATAAATCGCCGTCATCACAAGGATATGGTAATACTCAACATTTTGATCCCATCACAAACTTACCTAATTACCATCAAAGCTTACATTGCTTGCGCGAATTTAATCATCATGATCCTAGTTCTTTAGCGATTATTGTCTTTAAACCCATTAATTTCGCTCAAGTGAATAAAGTTTTGGGTCATCAAAACTCTGACATTTTATTACTACAATTAGCTTATAACATTCAAAAATCAATAGTTGATAATGAACTGCTAGTTAACTTTCATCAGCCTAACTCGCCTATACGAATTGCGCGCTTACAAGGGCTAGATTTTGTTGTAGCCATAGATGCAAATGCCAGCCATCATCCAATTAAAATTTTAGTAGAAGAATTGTGCCGAGAGCTAAATGAAGCGGTTCCTCACGCATTAAGCTTTAAGAGTTTTTCATTGAATTTTGATTTAAAATTTGGTGTTGCTTTTGTTAATGAACACAATAACGATATCGAGCAAACGATTGCCTTTGCTGGTGACGCTTTGCTTGAAAGCGAACAAAACCATCAATTAGTTTGGTATTTCAATCAGGAGACGGCAATCTATACCGAGCAGAAGCTTTTAATTATGGAGAGGCTTAAACAAGACATCATTGATAATAAATTAACGTGGTTACTTCAGCCGCAAATATCATTAAATGAAAGTCAGCTTATTGGATTTGAATTGCTTACAGACTGGCATTCCACCAACGGCAATGAGCTCGATATGAAGGAGTTTATTGAAATCGCTGAGTATAGTGGTGAAATGTATCATTTGACGCGTCAAATTATAGAAAGAGCCTGTAAATTGATAGCATCATTGCATCGAGAGAATTTTTATGTACAAGTCAGTGTTAATCTATCAAGCCAGGATGCTTTAGAACATGATCTAATTGAATTTATTGAAGAAATTTCAGATAAACACTACACATCGCTTCGTTATTTGGTGATCGAATTAGATGAAGCGTTATTATTTAAAGCTGCAGATAAGACAAAATTAATTATTGATCAGTTGAAGGCTATTGGCGTAAAAGTATCTATTAATAATTTTTCAGGTAGTTATGAGGCATTAAGGTATTTACGAAGATTAGCAATAGATCAAGTTAAAGTAGATTGTAGTCAATTGAAAGGACCTATAAATGAAGGACAATCAGAAAAAACGATTATAAGTGCGCTAATCAATCTAATTCGTAAAATGAAAATACCATTAATAGCTACAGGGATTAATAACAGTGAAATAAAGAATACATATGTTGATATTGGTGGAGATATTGGTCAAGGAAATTTAATTACCAATGGTATAAATTTAGACGATGTTAAAGCATGGACTGCACAATGGCTGAAGGAGCATGTTGAGAATAATTCTGATCAAGGCTAATTTAAATAAATTAACCTGACTTTTAATTCATCCTTAGTCTATATCAAGAGGTTCTGGCGATAAGATGATGCCGGTATTATCAACATAAATATGATCGTCAGGTAAAAAAGTAACACCACCAAAGTTTACAGCTAAATCATTGTCACCAATGTTTTCGTCAGTTGCACCTACAGGGATTGATACTAAACCTTGAATGCCTATTTCAATTTCTTCTAGCATATCTACATCACGTACGCTACCGTAACATACAATACCTTCCCAGCCATTTTTGGCAGCAACTTGCGCAATATCGTTGTCGATTAGCGCTCTACGAGTTGAACCGCCACCATCAATAACCATGACCTTACCTGTGCCTTCTGTTTCTGCAAGTTGAATAATTAAGCCATTATTCTCAAAGCACTTAATAGTGACTACTTGACCACCAAATGAACTTCTTCCACCATAATTACAAAAAATAGGCTCAACAACATCAATTAAGTCGGCGTAAATATTACATAATTCTGACGTATTATATTCCATGAGAATATCCTAGAAGGGTTAAATTATCACTTTAATTGAGTATAGCCTGACTACTTGTTGAATTAAATAGGTATATGCCATTCTTCGATAAATGAAAATAAAAAATACTAAAGAATATAAACCCTTAGCCGACAATATAGTTTATTTTTTATTTAGTTGAACAAAAATACAAAAAATAAGCCAATTTATGATAAATCATAAGCTTATATTTACGCAAAATTTCCATACATGACTATACTCAAATAGTTCATGCTTGATTTATTTCATTTTTAAACGTTTTAAGGTCAAATCTAGATGTTAATTAAACACAAACTAATCGCCAATACAGGGATATTAGTAATAGCGTTAATCTTTATGCTTGGATTGCTTACTTACTCAGTTAGTTCACTTGAAAAAGATATTGAAACTGCAAGAATTATAGGAAGTATAGAAATAGAGGTTTTACAGTTAAGGCGTGATGAAAAAGACTTTTTGGCGCGGAAAGAGCTTAAATATCATGATAACTTTACTCAAAAAACGCTTGAATTAAATAGTGATATCAAAACATTATCAAAAATATTTTTTGACCAAGATCAACAACAATCGGAGCTCAATACTTTAACGAAAGTCATTCGTGATTATAGTGATATTTTTAATGAAATAGTTGAGCAACAACAAATTATTGGCTTAGATTCTCAAGATGCTATGTATGGAGAATTAAGACGTTCGGTACATTCAGTAGAAGAGCTAATTGGTAATAGCGATTATAAATTATTAAGTGGTATGTTGCAGTTGAGACGTAGCGAAAAAGATTTTATGTTACGTTTAGACGACAAATATTGGGAACAATGGCAACAAGACTCATCAGAGTTTATTAATGATGTGCAAGCTAGTGAGTTAGACAGCTCTATTAAGTCGCAAATCATTTCGAATATGACAGGCTATAGCAACTCATTTTCTAAGTTAGTTGAAGCACAAAGAGCTATGGGATTTCAATCAGATCAAGGGTTAAGAGGAAAAATGCGTGCCACCGTGCACCAAGTAGATGAAGTGCTTGATCGAATTTTAGTCTCTAGTCGCAAAGGGGTTGAAGCACACGTAGAATCAGTTCAAACCGTTGCTTATACAGTTTTTATTGTTGTATTAATCATTGCCATTGGATTTGCCCTTTATATGAGTCGTAGCATTTTAACTGGCATTACAGGGCTTCAAAATAAAATGAATGAAGTTGCCGATACCAAAGATTTATCGATAGTTATTGAGTCTACATCAAATGATGAGCTGGGTAATATGGCTGATGTTTTCAATAAAATGATTGCCAGTTTTAGAAATTTAATTATTGAAGTAAACCATTCTGTGGACACAGTTAATGTTGCTACTCAGAACTTATCTGAGAATATTCATAAAGCCAATGAAGGGGTTGACTCGCAACTTCAACAAACTGACTTGGTTGCTACCGCAGTAACAGAGATGGTAGCCACGGTGGATGAAATAGCACAAAATACACAAGCAGCAGCAGATAAAGCGGATTTAACTAATCAAAATGCACTGAAAGGCAAAGGTGGTGTTGATGCTACTATTCGACAAATTGATGAATTATCAGCGAAACTAGTTGAATCTGAAGATGTTGTTCAAGAATTAGCAAAAGACTCTGATACTATCGCTTCGGTGTTAGATGTTATACGTGCTATCGCAGATCAAACTAACTTACTTGCACTTAATGCAGCAATTGAGGCGGCACGTGCTGGCGAGCAGGGGCGTGGTTTCGCCGTTGTTGCTGATGAGGTAAGAACACTTGCCAGTAGAACACAGGATTCTACACAAGAAATTGAAGGGATTATTAGCTCCTTACAAGTGCGAACAAAAGAAATTGTAACGCATATGGCGAGTTGTCGTACACAAGGACAAGAAAGTGCAGATCAAGCGGCTACTGCGGGAGCAATGCTTGAAGAGATCACACAAGATGTTTCAACCATAATGGATATGAATACAACCATTGCCGCTGCTATTCAAGAACAAAGCACTGTAGCTGCTGAGGTTAATCAACATGTTATTATGATACGAGATGTAGCGGAAGAAGCAGGTCAAGCATCGAAACAAAATTCGCACATGAGTGAAGAGCTTTCACAACAAGCTGAAGTACTAAATAAAGAAGTGAATCAGTTCAAAGTTTAGTTAAAGTGTAATGAAGCTGCTACATAATGAAAAACCGTAGTGTTGAGCACTACGGCTTTTCATTTATTTGAATAAATCTACAGTTATAAAATAAAGCGACTTAAATCTTCATTTTGTATTACATCACCTAAAATATTATTAACAAAAGCTTCATCTATTATTAATTCTTCACCAGATCTGTCATTAGCCGAATAAGAAATTTCTTCTGTCAGCTTTTCTAACATAGTGTGTAAACGTCTAGCGCCAATATTTTCAGTTGTTTCATTGACTTTCCAAGCGGCGTTAGCAATAGCTTTTATGCCATCATTACTAAATTTTATATGGAAGTTTTCAGTGGCTAATAGCGCAATATATTGCTCAGTAAGCGAGGCATTAGGCTCGGTTAAAATACGCACAAAATCATCGGCAGATAAGGCTTTTAATTCCACGCGTATTGGTAATCTCCCTTGCAATTCAGGTATAAGATCTGAGGGTTTAGACATTTGAAATGCTCCGGAAGCAATAAACAAAATGTGGTCAGTTTTAACCATACCATGCTTAGTACTTACTGTAGAACCTTCGATTAGTGGGAGTAAATCTCGTTGAACACCTTCTCTAGATACGTCAGGTCCTGAGCTTTCGCCACGTTTACAAATTTTGTCGATTTCATCAATAAATACAATACCATTTTGTTCTACTGACTCAAGGGCTTTCATTTTTACATCTTCAGGATTGACAATTTTCGCAGCTTCTTCTTCTTGAAGTGCTTTGAAGGCGTCTTTAATTTTTAGCTTACGTTTGGTTGTTTTTTCATTTGATAAGCTTTGAAACATATTTTGTAGCTGTGAAGTCATGTCTTCCATACCAGGAGGTGCCATGATTTCAACACCCATTTGCGGTGCTGCTAAGTCAATTTCTATTTCTTTATCATCGAGTTGACCTTCTCTTAATTTTTTACGAAAAGTTTGTCGAGTGCTGCTATTGTCTGACTTTTCATCGTTACCATAAGCATCGCGTACTGGTGGTAATAGAATGTCAAGAATACGCTCTTCTGCAGCTTCTTCTGCTAGATGCTTAACGCGAGTCATTTCCAACTCTTTAGTCATCTTTACTGCCATATCCGTTAGGTCACGGATTATGGTTTCTACTTCTTTCCCCACATAACCCACTTCAGTGAATTTAGTCGCTTCTACTTTAATAAACGGCGCGTTAGCTAGTTTAGCTAAACGGCGAGCAATTTCTGTTTTGCCCACGCCCGTAGGACCTATCATCAAAATATTTTTAGGGGTGACTTCAGCGCGTAATTCTTCATTTAATTGCATACGGCGCCAGCGGTTTCTTAATGCAATAGCAACGGCTCGTTTTGCATCACTTTGACCAACGATGTGGCTATCTAATTCGTGAACTATCTCACGAGGTGTCATATTCGACATTATTTATTCCTTATGTTTACCGGGCGACAGGGCGGTTAAAGTTCGTCAATGGTGTGTTGCTGGTTGGTAAATACACAGATATCACCAGCAATTTTTAACGACTTTTCGACGATCTCTTTTGCCGATAATTCAGTATTTTCTAGTAAGGCTAGTGCGGCTGACTGAGCAAAATTACCGCCACTACCTATAGCGATAAGATCATGCTCTGGTTGTACGACGTCACCGTTACCCGTAATAATTAATGATGCTGTTTCATCCGCTACAGCAAGTAATGCTTCTAGCTTACGTAAAGCGCGATCGCTACGCCAATCTTTTGCTAATTCTACCGCGGCCTTAGTAAGGTGGCCTTGATGCATTTCTAATTTACTTTCGAAGCGTTCAAATAAAGTGAATGCATCAGCAGTACCACCGGCAAAACCTGCGAGTACTTTATCGTTGTATAAGCGACGTACCTTACGTGCATTACCTTTCATTACCGTATTACCAAGTGAAACTTGGCCGTCACCACCGATGACAACTTTACCATTACGTCTTACAGAAACTATCGTAGTCACAATAAACCTCTATTCATTATCAGCCAAATGCCGATTAAACTCTATTGTTACTAGATAAGGGAATATATTAACTTTTCAAGGGGAAAAATGTTATTTCCATAATAACACTTGGCAGCGATTCACATTATTACTGCGTAATCTATGCTTATCTTTTTCAGCATTACGTTTTTTAGCATAAGGACCAAGGTAAACTTGATACCAAGTTGAGCTGGTACCTGGTGCTTTTCTGATGAGTGATTCTAAACCAACAAATGCAATATTAGCTCTTAAAACCTCGGCTTGTTTTTGAGTTCTAAATGAACCACATTGCAGTTTGTAAGGGCCTTTTTCCTCAACTTCATATTGCCCTTCTTCAACTTCTTTTGTTTTTAATTTTTCAAGATAATCCCATTTTTCCTTTGGCGGTTCAGGAAGCGTCGTTTTAGGTGCAGCTGTAAGGGTTTTTGTTTCAGTTGGGGTTTCAGCGGTATCGTTGATTTGCCATAAACCATAAGCAAAGGCAATGAGCGCGATCAAGGTAATAAATACAACCACTTTAAGCTTTGTTGAATCATTTGGTTGAGGTGGCTGCTTATTGCTTTTATAAGGATTGTTTTTTTTGTTTGTTTTACGCGAAACGTAGTCTTGGTGTGCCATTAATATAAATCACTACATAAAAGGAGAAAATAATGCTGTTGGCATTGTAACGAGTCATTTAGAAAATATCACGTATTTCAGTGTTAAAAAACATTTGTGTCTACCAACTCAAATCAAGTGGATCTATATCCATTGACCATCTGACTTTTTTTGCCCACTCGTTATTTTCGATATTGACGAGGAGTTGTGCTAATGCTTGATGTAAAAATGAGCGCTTTTTAGCTTGCAGTAATAAATGAAAACGATATTTTCCTGCTCGTTTTTCCATTGCAGCGGGCATAGGTCCAGCTACCTCACAATGTTCAAAATTAAGCGAGGCGATAGTTCGAAGAAATTTTTCAGGATAAGAGGGGAAATTTGCTTCAGCACGGATCAAAGCCTGATAACCAAAAGGCGGCAAACCTGCATATTGTCGTTCAAGCATAGCTTGTTTGGCGAAGTGACGATAGCCGTTATGCACTAAATCCTGTAAAAGCGGATGTTGTGGGTATTGGGTTTGTACGAGTACTTTACCTGGTTTACTTGCACGACCAGCTCTGCCTGCTACTTGGATAAGTAGTTGCGCCATATGTTCTGCGGCTCGAAAATCATAACTAAACAGTGCTCCATCAATATCGAGCATTACCACTAAAGTAACATCTGGGAAATGGTGACCTTTGGCTAGCATTTGTGTACCCACAAGTATTTGATGTTCTTTGTTTGTGACTTGTTTGAGTATTTTAGCTAGCTCGCCCTTGCGTCTCGTACTATCTCTATCAATTCTTATGGTTGAGAATTGTTTAAATTGTTCTTGTAAATGCTGTTCTATTTGCTCGGTGCCTTGACCGATAGGGGTTACTCTTATGCTGCCACATTCTGGACATTGTGAAGGCAGACGCTTTTGTCCTGCGCAATGATGACAAATGAGTAAGCCTTGACCTTTATGATAGGTATAAGGCTTATTACAACGTTGGCATTGAGCAATCCAATGACATTCTTGGCAATTAATAGCAGGCGCGAAACCTCTTCTATTAAGAAATACTAAAACTTGCTCTCCTCGTACTAAGGTATTGTTCATTTTTTCAAGTACAGGTTTTGCTAAACCAAAATTGAGAGGTTGGTTGGCAATATCGATTAAGGTAATTTTAGATTGAATGCTATTACCAGCACGTTGCGTGAGTTTATGATGCTGATATTTATGTTGTAACGCATTATTGAGTGTTTCAAAGCTCGGGGTTGCTGTACCTAAAACAATCGGTATGTTTAGCTGGCGAGCTCTCAGTATGGCAATGTCTCTCGCGTGATAACGGAAACTATCTTGTTGTTTGAATGAGCTGTCATGTTCTTCATCAATGATAATTAGCCCAAGTTTTTGTAGAGGGGTAAATACCGCAGATCTTGTACCGATGACAATTGCCGCGCAACCTAAATGAGCTTGTTGCCAAGTAATTAAGCGTTCTGCGTCATTTAGTCCTGAGTGATGAAGAAAAATAGGGACATTAAAGCGTTGTTCAAAACGCGATAATGTTTGAGGTGTTAGCCCAATTTCCGGAACTAGTACTAGCACTTGTTTGTTGCTGGCAATAGTTTGCTCCATAGCTTGCAGGTAAACTTCAGTTTTCCCACTGCCTGTTACGCCATCGATTAAATGGCAAGAAAAATGATCAAGCGAATTATCAATTGCTGAAACAATAATTGCTTGTTCGGTTGATAATGATAATTTATCTTTTTCATTTAAACCGTCTTGCCATTTATAAGTAGGTGTTACAACTTCCTTTTGTACTATTATTTTTTTTTGTTCGAGTGTGTTTAATTGAGATTTACTAAAACCTAGCGTTCTTAATTCACTCCAAGATAACCCATTATGCTGTAGTAGTAATTTGTATAACTGATATTGTTTAGGCGCTTTTTTAGTCATGCTAATGATATCGTCCTGATTAACTTCATTACATGAAAACCATTGCATGTTAGGTAGTGCACTTGGTGTATCTATTTTTCGCAATAAGGCGGGTAACGCTGTTTGCATTACTTCACCAATGGGGTGTTGATAATAGTTAGCACAAAGGCTTAAGAGTGCTAATAGAGAGCTAGGTAATTGAGTTTGCTCTTGATTAGCAGAAATAATAGTTTTGATTTTTTTAATATCAATATTGTCAGGTAATTGTTGATTTATATTAATAACAATAGCGATAACTGTTCGATGGGAAAAAGGTACAACGACACGTTGACCAACATGAATATCTGTTTGCGGAATACTCTCTGGTAGTTTATAAGTAAAAAGTTGGCGCATTGGTACAGGAATGGCCACTTGAATGAAATATTCCTGCACAAATTACCTATTAAATTGATCAGTTAACATTGGCTTATTTTGACGTTAACTGACAATAAAACCAAGAAATCATCACATTTATTTTTTTATTTCATGATTATTAGAGAAATGATTGTCAAAAAAGAGTGATTATAGAAGATAGTTACTTGCGATCTGTAAAGTGATGCATTATTATGCGCCCCCATTAATTTAAATTTGTATGGTGCTTGGCAAAGACCAAGTGGCGATACAGCCTATACAGAGGTTTCCCATGAAAGACGGTATTCATCCTAATTACGTAGAGTTCAAGGCAACTTGTTCTTGTGGTAACGTTATTACAACACGTTCTACACGTGGTAAAGATATTCACTTAGACGTATGTTCAGAATGTCACCCATTCTATACTGGCAAGCAAAAAGCTGCTGAGACTGGTGGTCGCGTTGATAAATTCAACAAACGTTTTGGTGCGCTTAGCAAGAAGTAATTTTTACTTTGCCAAGACAAAAAAGCGCTATTATGGCGCTTTTTTTGTGCCTAATATTTTTCTATAAGAAAAACTTATCTTTCATTTAAACCTTTTTCCGCGATACTACATCTAATCTAATACTATCAACGATTGAGCACTGCTTTTTTGGATACAGAAAAAATCATAAACGCCGAAGAGTTATTTAGCCAAGATAAAGAAGCTGAATGGATATTAGCGGCTAAAGAAGGTGATCAAAAAGCATTTCATCAAATATACATTCGATATCATAGACGTATGTACGCACTTTGTTGGCGAATGCTTGCGGACAAAAGTAGTGCAGAAGATGTTTGCCAAGAAATTTTTGTGCAACTGTGGCTGAAAATATCGAGTTTTTGTGGTGACAGTCAATTTTCAACTTGGTTACACAGTGTTGCTACAAATATTGTTCTGGGATATTTACGAAAACAAAAAAATTGGCTACAAAAAGTATTCAGTATTGAAGAACAAGGGGTACATGAGATAACCGTTGAAATGGCTGAACTTTCTGAGCTAGATAAACACATAATGCGTTTACCTGAACGTGCAAGATTAGTATTTGTTTTATTTGCTGTAGAAGGTTATCGACATGAAGAAATTTCGACTATGTTAGGTATGGCTGTTGGTTCTAGTAAATCTCAATATCATAGAGCTAGAAGTTTACTCAGAGAGTGGATGGATTGATGAACAATAGAAAAAAAACTGACCAAGAGTTAGAAGTAGAAATTACTCAGTTAAGTTCAGAAATAACCCCAACCAAAGATCTGTGGGTTGGTGTGGAAAGAGCAATTGCACATCAAGCGCAAGAAAGATCTAGCTCGATATTTAAAAGAAAAACACATTTAGCATGGGCAGCATCTGTGATTGCCGCTATCTTACTAACTTGGGGAGCACTTTATCCACAAACACAGATAAAGCAAGCACCTTCAAATTTAGCGTTAATGATGGAACAAAATTTTGAAAAAAATAAGCAGTTAATACTAACAAGTTATGGACAAAGTAGCTCCAAAGGGCTGTCTTCAGAGGCGCAAAAGCAATTAAAAGAATTAGCGTTAGCACGAACGGCTATAAATAAGGCACTTAAAGCGGATCCTTATAATAGTGATTTACTTAATTTATTGCGATGGACCCAGCAACAAGAATTAGACTTCTTGCAGCAGATATATAGCCCACAATGGCAAACGATTTAACAATAAGAGGTAGTTATGAGTAATGTAATAAAATTAGTTTTGCTTTTAATGGCGCTCGTTTCAACTATAAGTTATGCCGGTGATAGTGTAAATAAAACATTAGCCTTAAATGGCGCCAGTAAAGTTGTCATTGAGAATCAACGTGGCAAAGTTAATATTATTGAAAGTAATGATGAAAATGTGTCTGTTCAGGGGGAACTTGACGATAAAGCGCAAGCCTTTATTTTCGAGCACTCTGGCGCAACCATTATCATCAAAGTCGAGATGCCAAATAATCAACGTAGTTGGCGTAATGATAATGGCTCTAATTTAACAATTAAAATTCCCAATCATGTAAGAGTAAGTTTTAGTGGTGTTTCTTCTGATGTTAATATTGAAGGATTTAAACAAGGAGTTGATATTAAAACTGTCAGTGGCGAAATTACAGCTAGTCATTTAAATAACATCATTGATATCAACAGTATTAGCGGAGATATCGAAAGTAAAGCTTTGTCAGGAAAAATTCAAATCTCAACAGTGAGTGGTGATCTCGAAGATAAAAACTCATCAGGGCGAGTTTTTATTAAATCCGTCAGTGGTGGCGTTCGATCTAAAAGTAATGCAAGCGAAATATTGGTTGAGACAGTTAGTGGAGATATTGATTTAAAGCTAGCAGCTGTAGACGAATTAGATATTAGTACGGTCAGTGGTGATAACCAAACATACCTATCTCTTAATGAAAACGGATCAGTCAAACTTTCGAGTGTGAGTGGTGACTTTGATATTAAATTTGCTAATAACATTGAAGCAAACTTTCGTTTAAAAACTAATGCTGGCGGCTCAATTGAGAATATGCTGACCCTCGATAAAGCTGAACGAGGCAAATATACACCAAATGAAAAGCTTAATTTTACCACTGGTAATGGAAATGGTTCAGTAAAAGCAACTACAGTAAGTGGTGATATCAAGCTTAGTAAATTGTAGTTATGAATTAGCCAGCAACTCATCAATTATGTGTTACTGGCTAATTGTGTAAATATCACGTAATTTCTTTCTCCTACAAACAAATTTCTGCTACATTAGTCTTCTTCAAACTCGGTGTAAACTGAGCTTAATTTTTAGCCCATGTAGGTGTATAAATGGCGGATCGTAAGCCAACAAATTTCTCAAAAGATAAAAAGTTCTCACGAGATCAGCAAGTAGATGATTTAAAAGTCCCTCCGCATTCTCTAGAAGCAGAGCAGTCGGTATTGGGTGGATTATTACTTGATAATGAAACGTGGGATCGTGTGAGTGAAAAAGTCGTAGCACAAGACTTTTATTCACGTTCACATCGCATTGTCTATGAAACCATAGGCGCTTTAATTGAGCTAGGTGAACCAGTTGATTTAATTACGCTTTCCGAAGCCTTGGAGAATGACCAAAAGCTTGATGATGCTGGTGGTTTTGTCTATCTCGCGGAGATGATGAAAAACACTCCGAGTGCAGCCAATATTACTGCGTATGCTGAAATTGTTCGTGAACGAGCTGTGACACGTGAAATGATAAGTGTCGCTAATGAAATAGCTGAAGCTGGTTATGATACACAAGGGCGAACTAGTGCAGATTTACTCGACTTTGCTGAAACGAAAGTTTTTCAAATAGCAGAGCAAAGAGCAAATAAGTCAGAAGGGCCCGAAAATATTCATTCGGTTTTAGAGAAAACAGTCGATCGCATTGAAAAGCTTTATCAACAGCCGCATGATGGGGTAACCGGTGTATCTACGGGGTTTACCGACCTTGACAAAATGACCGCTGGTTTACAACCATCAGATTTAATTATTGTAGCAGCTCGCCCATCTATGGGTAAAACAACATTCGCAATGAACTTAGCTGAAAATGCAGCGATGACAGAAGATAAACCTGCTCTTATTTTTAGTTTAGAAATGCCTTCTGAACAAATTATGATGCGGATGCTGGCATCACTTGGCCGTATTGATCAAACTAAAATTAGAACCGGGCAGTTGGGAGATGAAGACTGGGCTCGATTATCGTCAACCATGGGATTATTGATCGAAAAAGGCAAAATGTACATTGATGATGCTGCGGGTTTAACGCCTACTGAAGTTCGCTCACGCGCTAGAAGAATTGCTCGTGATCACGGCGGCATTAGTTTAATTATGATCGATTATTTGCAATTAATGCGTGCCCCACAGTTTTCAGATAATCGTACTTTAGAAATTGCTGAAATATCACGCTCGCTTAAAGCCTTAGCGAAAGAGCTAGAAGTACCTGTTGTTGCTCTGTCTCAACTTAACCGTGGTTTGGAGCAGCGTTCCGATAAGCGTCCAATAAACTCGGATTTACGTGAATCGGGGTCTATTGAGCAAGATGCTGATTTAATTATGTTTATCTATAGAGATGAAGTTTATCACGATGATTCAGAATACAAAGGTATGGCAGAGATAATAATAGGAAAACAACGTAATGGTCCAATTGGGCGTGTGGCATTAACATTCCAAGGCCAATATTCACGATTTGACAATTATGCCGGTTCTCATGTTTTAGATGAAGACTAGTGACTTAAATGGTTATTACAACAGCAACAGCGACTATTGATTTATCAGCACTAGTTGATAACTTCACCAAGATAAAATCTCTTGCACCAGAATCTAAGGTTTTAGCCGTATTGAAAGCTAATGCGTATGGACATGGTTTAGAACGAATTGCTAGATCTCTCCCTCAAGCAGATGCTTTTGGGGTCGCTCGCATCGACGAAGCATTAGCATTAAGAGCTGATGGTATTGTTAAACCCATCGTTTTATTAGAAGGTTTTTTTGAACCACAAAATTTGCCTGTATTAGCGGTAAATAACTTACAAACAATCGTTCATAATGAACAGCAATTAAATGCTATCTGTAACGCTCAATTAGATCGTCCTTTAAAAGTATGGTTAAAAATAGATACTGGAATGCATCGACTCGGTATCGATGCAAGAGATTTTCCTCGATATTATCAACAGCTTTCACAAAGTAAAAATATTCAACAACCGATTATTTTAATGAGCCATTTAGGTTGTGCGGATGATAATAATAACGCTGACACTGATAACCAAGTTAGATTATTTGAGCAAACTATTGCCGGTACCAATAACGAATGTTCTTTGGCAAACTCAGCCGCAATTATTAATTACCCTGAATCCCATTACCAATGGATTCGCCCTGGACTTTTATTATATGGTGTGTCGCCATTACCTGAAGAGAATGAAACAATCACGGTTAACCCAGTAATGACTTTGCAATCTAGTGTCATTGCCATCCGCCATATTTCGGCTGGTGAAACTGTTGGATATGGTGCAACGTGGAAAAGTGATAAAGCCACTAAAATTGGTGTTATTGCGATAGGCTATGGTGATGGGTATCCAAGACATGCTGAAAATGGCACCCCTATATTGTTAAATGGTAGAAGAGTACCCTTAGTCGGTCGTGTATCGATGGATATGATTACGGTCGAATTAGGTATTAATTCAATGGACAAAGTTGGAGATGTTGCTACTTTGTGGGGTAATGGATTGGCTGTTGAAGAAATAGCGCGTTATTCGACAACTATTCCTTATGAATTATTATGCAATATTACCCGGCGTGTACAAATGACATTAAAATAATTTATTAGGGCATCTTTCGATGCCCTTTATTTATTATGCTTTTTTTGTTCTTAGGCCAAATAAGCCTAAAGCTAAAAGAATAAGGCTCGCGGGTTCTGGGACCTGCGTTGTGTCTCCAACTAAGACACTGATTTCTGTTTTAGCTACTTCTCGACCAGAAAAATCAAACGCTGATAGTGCGAAAGTATATGTACCGTCCATATTTGGATCGAAGTTGGGTAAAAACCAGTTGGGCTTCCATGAGTTTTGCGCCACACTATTGCTTAATATAGCAGCAGTATAATCTATGTTTGCGGTAGCACTAGTACAATCAACTTCTGAGCCAGCCCCATTTCCAGTAAACATATTACCTAAGGAGTGATCTGCACAAGGTACATTTATAACGTCAAATCCTTCATTATCATTAGGTCCAACCATACTCAGAAAAAAAGTATAGTCAGCTAACATTAAGGGGCCGGTATTTATAGACCATTCAAAGCTCCATTCACCAGTACTTGCATTAATTGTTTGACCGGAATTGAAGCTATACGTGCCATCGCCGTTACTATTATAAGTGTTTTGTGGTGCAAAACCATTAGCAGGATCGTGACGTAATTTAGCGCGTAGCCCTAATTCAATATTTTCAAGAATCCCTTGCGTGTCTATCAAAGTATATTGATCAGTGGTGAATCCACCATTGGTAACACCACTGCCCATAATTACATCAGGTGAAATGTTTTGATCATATAACAAACTGGCGCTTGCTTGCGGTATAGTAATCATCGTTGAAATGATAATTGCTGACTTAATAAAATTTTTTATATGCATGGGTAAACCTTATTGTTACGTCTGCTACGACATTTATTTTTGCAAAAGTAGCACATAAATATGCTACTGCAGTACAAAATAGTGCAATAACTAAGCCGATATAAGAAAATATATACATTACAGTCGGTTAATTTATTATTGAGAATTTTTTTTTAGCTATTGTAAAAAAAGGTGACACTTGTATAGAGTAAATTAGCCCTGAATTGTTGCAATTATCGTGCGACTACCAGCATGGTCTCTATGCTCGCCCAAGTAAATCCCTTGCCAAATACCTAGATTTAAACGACCATTACTAATTGGGATTGTGAGACTACTGCCTAATATACTTGCTTTTATATGTGCAGGCATATCATCATCACCTTCATAAGTATGCTGATAATAAGCGGCGCGTTCTGGTACAAAATGATTAAAGTGTGCTTCTAGATCTGAACGAACGGTGGGATCAGCATTTTCATTGATAGTTAAAGATGCTGAAGAATGTTTAATAAATATATGAACAATACCGATCTTAATTGACTTAATCACTGGTAAAGCATCAATAACATCTGCAGTTATCAGGTGAAAGCCTCTTGATTTTGGGCTGAGTTGAATTTCGTGTTGTAACCACATAGTTGTCGGTGAGAAAGTTAATTATAGCCAGAACCTATGCCTGGCCATGCTCAGCATTATTTACTTATCGAAACTAAATTCAATATAAGCTTTTCCATGAGGCGAGCTGAGTGGGATGATTACAATCGGTCCATCGGCTTTGTGTTTGATGGTGTGATCTTTACCTGATACAACCATAGGCGTTGCCATATCAAATTCGAACCCTTTTTCACTTAGCATGCGCTTAGCACCACCTGTAACCATATTCGTTATTTCGCCGACTAGATCTGTTATCTCATCATTAACTTCATCAGGAGCTTCCCCAACCATGCCTTTCATTGTGGCTAAAGCTAGTGGACCATCAAAAGTGATAGAAAGAGAGCCTTTTGTTTGCTCACTTACCATACCTATAAGCCCTGATACATCGCCCGCTGCTACTTCATTTTTCTTTAATCTAGGTTTTTCAGGTGTCAGTTCCATTTGTGCCATGGTTGACATTACGTTAAGCATCGAAGATAAAAACGGGTTAATAAACTCTACATTCATGAAGTTTTCCAAAACCTTAGTTAATACTAGTGAACTGATTTTGCATACTTATTTAGCAAATGTAAATCATTGTTCACTAATTAGTGTTATCAATATTAGCAATTTTCTGTGAATTGGTAAAAGTTAAACTACCTTGGACTTTATTATCTTGATAATTCACAGTATTTACTTGTTTGGTATAAGTATCGACGAGTAATTCATTTTTTACCACTATTCCTGATAAAAAGTTTTTGAAAGGCGCTTCTTGATAAATATACATATTACCATTCACGATTTCTAAACCTATCCAATTCAACTTGATTTCATCACCTAACTTACTAATAGTAAAACGTTTATTGAAATATTGCTGTATGTATTCTTCATACTTTTCATGCTCAGGAGAGAAACGTTCTTGCGTTAATTCTGCAATTGAATTCTCAATATCATGAGCGGTAAATTGATGAATAACTTCAAGGGTATGGGTTCTTGGGTTGACTGAAAGCTCAGTCAACCCAAAAAAATATTTGTGGGCGAAGCATTGTATACTCCAGCCCATGGCAATAAATAAAAATAATTTAAAGAAAAATTTATTAGCCACTAGTTACTTTTTTCCTTTTTATTAGTGTCATCTTCTTTATTGTCGTCTGCAGATTTTAGTTCTACATTATAATCACGCATCATATCGGCTTTTTTGCGTTTATAAAGTTCAAATCTTGACTTAATTGGACGAGCAGGCCAGTAATTATTATTTACATTTACGTCTGCTGTTTCCCAATGCGGATCTAAGGTAATGGCGGTTATTTCTTTCTCACGAATAAATAACTTAGAAACTGACTTAGAGTTTTTTCGCCAAATTTCAGCAGGAATACGCACATGTTCAACTTCACCATCAGCATAAGTAAGATCTAATATTATTGGCATAACTAAACCGCCAAGGTTATTAAAATCAATAATGTAAAAATTACGCTTATCAACTAAAAGATCTTTTTCCCATTGTTTAAGCTTTTTATGTTTACTGTTATAACTGTTACGGTCAGCATTCGTTGCTGTAAATTCATCATGTTCGTTATAAAAATCAAGCAGTTCAGGCTTTTCAGCAGTACGTACCCAAGCACCTTTATTGCGTAAGTCGCTTATAAAAGTTGGATTTTCATTATCTAAGGCTCGCTCCCAAGCTTCTTCAACGTCAGGGTTTTGACTGTTAGGGCGATATAAGTGAATGTCACCAAGAGCAATGTCTACATGATCTGTTGTGTAAAACCAACCTCGCCAAAACCAATCAAGATCTATTGCAGATGCATCTTCCATTGTACGGAAAAAATCAGCTGGGGTAGGGCGTTTAAACTTCCAGCGTTGAGCATACTCTTTAAATGCAAAATCAAATAATTCACGGCCCATTACTGTTTCACGTAAAATATTTAATGCTGTAGCAGGTTTACCATAGGCATTGTTTCCAAATTGTAGAATAGACTCTGAGTTCGTCATAATAGGCACTTGATTACTACTTTTCATGTATGTGGTCATGCCATTAGCATGGCCACGACGCGAAGGGTAGTTTTCTTCCCATGCTTGTTCTGCTAAAAACTGTAAAAATGTGTTTAAACCTTCATCCATCCATGTCCATTGACGCTCATCAGAATTTACAATCATAGGAAAATAATTGTGACCTACTTCATGAATGATTACACCTATTAAGCCGTATTTGGTACGACGAGAATATGTTTTTTCACCTGTTTTTTTGTCTAATGTGGGGCGTGGACCATTAAAGGTAATCATTGGGTATTCCATGCCGCCTACAGGTCCATTAACAGAAATAGAAACCGGATAGGGGTAGTCGAAAGTATACTTGTTGTACTGCTCCATGGTATGAATGATAGCTTCTGTTGAATACTTCTCCCATAAAGGATTTCCCTCGTTCGGATAGAAAGACATTGCCATAGTATCCGTTCCGCCTTTTTTGTAACCTTGAGCATCCCAAATAAACTTGCGACTTGAAGCGAAAGCGAAGTCACGAACATTTTTAGCAGTAAAGTGCCATGTTTTAGTTTTATTTGAACGAGATTTTTCATTTTTTAAGGCTTCGTCTGGAGTCACGATAAGCACTGGTTTTTTAGCGGTTTTAGCTTTAGCTAAACGATCCCGTTGTGTTTTGGTTAATACTTTATTGGCATTTTGCAAAACGCCTGTAGAGGCTACTATATGGTCGGCAGGTACCGTAATTTTCACATCATAATCGCCAAATTCTAAAGCAAATTCCCCATTACCTAAGAATTGCTTATTTTGCCAACCCATAGCGTCGTAATATGAAGCTGCACGAGGAAACCACTGCGCTACTTCATATAAATAGTTATCATCTTCTTCAAAATACTCGTAACCAGAGCGTCCGCCTAACACTTTTTGTTCGTGTAATTGATAATTCCATTTAACATTAAAACTAACTTTGTCACCAGACTTTAATGGCTTAGCTAAATCGATACGCATCATGGTGTTATTAATAATATATTTCATGGCATTACTATGGCTATCAGTAACTGCGGTTATATTATAACCACCATCAAACTTATCACCTTCGACTATGCTACGCATCCCACTAAATGTTATTTTTTTATTTGGGGCTGTGCTAGTTTTATTAGTGTTTGATTGTCTTTTTAATCGATTTTGATCTAACTGTAACCAAATATAGCGAAGTGTATCCGGTGAGTTATTAATATATTCAATATTCTCAGAGCCTGTTAAACGCTGAGTTTTATCATCTATCTCAATGTTAATTTTGTAGTTAACTTTTTGTTGCCAATATTGATGCCCAGGAGCACCTGATGCCGTTCGATAAGCATTAGGTGTTGGTAGATTTTCTTCAAGCTGACGAAATTTATCGTCGCTAATGCTACTTTTTGCAAATACACTATTGATGCTAACAACGCATAAGCAAAACAATGCTGATTTAATTAGTTTTATCATATTTGGCCTAACTACTGAGGGAATGTGGGAGCGCAATTTTATACCATAAAAGTAAACTAAATGTTAAGTCAAAGCTTTAATGATTACGATAAAAAGCACAATTTTTAGGATTAAATGTGAGTAGTTATAAAGGGAAACAAGAAAAGTTGAAGTTCGCTCACTTTAATTACAGTTTTGACAACTTCCATGTGCTTCTACAATTTGATGAGTAATAGTAAATCTGCTAGCGTCAGCCATTGTTTTTAGGGCGAGGTCTAAGTTGTTTGATTGAATTTCTTCTACATGACCGCAAGAATCACATATAAGTAATTGAACGGGATGGTTACAATCACCAAAGTGATGGCATAACACAAAAGCATTAATAGATTCTATTTTATGAACGAAGCCTTGTTTGCTTAAAAAATCTAAAGCGCGATAAATGGTCGCAGGTTTAGCTGCTGGATCAATTGATTGCAGTTTTTCAAGGAGATCATAAGCTCCAATAGCACCTTCATATTCTGCTAATAGGACGAATACCTGTTCTCGTGCTGTTGTGAAACGAACACCACGCTTGCTGCAAACGGCTTGGGCTTGGGCTAGAAGTTTATTGCTTGTCATCGTAATATATAAAAATTTTTTATTCAGTCTACCACACGATTATAGTAATTGGATTAAAGAATTAATCAATATAGTAAAGAACCTAGTTTATGTAATGAAAGGCAGTTGATGTTGATTATAAATTAAAACATATAGAAGCTAACTCAAATTAGCACTGAGTTAGCTTTAATGTAGTATTAATTTAAAGAGCTAATTAGCTTTATGAAGGATCCATTCGGTTAACAAACGAACACCATAACCTGTACCTCCTTTAGGAACTTCTCCTTTTGATGAGCTAGCTAAAGCATTTCCGGCAATATCTAAATGTGCCCAACGAACATCACCAGCAAAGTGTTGCAAAAAGGTTGCAGCAGTTGTAGCGCCGGGGCCACCAGTACCGGTATTACGTAAATCAGCAATATTGCTTTTCAGTTTATCTTTATAGCCTAGCGGTAAACGCCAAAGGTTTTCATTTACTTGTTTACCTGCAAAGGTAAGTTCTTCGACTAATTGATCATCTTCTGAGAAAAGCGCGGCATATTCGTTACCTACAGCTCCTACTTTTGACCCTGTTAATGTAGCTAAATCGACTAGGATACTTGGTTTATATTTAGTACGCGCATACCACATAGTATCTGATAACACTAAACGCCCTTCAGCATCAGTATTCGTTATTTCAATAGTAAGCCCTTCAGCTGTCGTAAGTACATCACCAGGAGCCACAGAATTCTCAGATATCATATTGGCAGCCATACCCATTACTGCAACCACATTTACCTTAGCTTTACTTAAGGCAAGGGCCTTAACTGTTCCAAGTGCAGCAGCAGCTCCAGCCATATCGACCTTCATGTGGGCAATTGAACTATGAGTTTTTATGTTGTAGCCACCAGAGTCAAAGGTAATTCCTTTTCCTGCTAATGCAATTGGTGCATCTTTACTTCCTTCGTAATGAGCGACAACTAATCTTGAGCCACTCGTACTGCCACGACCAACGCCTTCAAGTGCTCCCATATTTAGTTTTTTAAGATCTTTAGGCGTTAAAACTTTAACCTTAACACCTAATTTCTTTAAAGATTTGGCGGCATCCGCAAATTCAATAGGCGTCATTTCTGTTGCTGTTTCACTTGTTAAATCTCGCGCAAGAAATACGCCACTTTCAATATAAGATAATGGAGTATATGCATCTTGGCTTTGCTGTCCGTTATCTACATCGAAAAAGTAGTTTTTACTTTGGCGTTTTTCTTTTTGGTACTTATCAAATCGATAGGCTCTTAAATTTATGCCATGTGCGAGTAATGCCGTAGCTTGAGCATTATTTTGACCTAAACCATCTGCGGCTATTGTGATCGTTTCAATATTATCTTGCTCTAATTGGGCCGATAGATCGCCACCTAGCTTGCTTAATTTATTTTTGCTAAGAGCATTATCGTCCACACCAACAATCAATACTCGTTCGTAATCAAGGTTATGTGGTGCTAATATAGTAACGAATTTACCGGTACCACCTTCAAATTTTTCAGCTTTAATTGCTTTTGATAATTGACCTTCTGTTTTCTTATCATAATGAGAAAAAGTATCACCTACGGTATTTTTACCATGGAAAACGACTAATGTATCTGATTGAGTATCTACTTGAGTTTTAAAAGAGAAATTTTCGGCATTACTCAACGTTGTTGTGCTAAGTAAAGCAGTTGCGAGGGCGATTTTAGTTAACTTCAACATATATTACTTTCCTTTTCTGACATGGGTGAATACCCAATCCTAGATTTTATGTGTTTGGGTTTATAATACTGATATTTTCATGAAAGTTAATGGGCACAAGTTTAGTTGAATAATTATTGCGACCAATACCATTTTATTTTTAGTAATTAACTTACACAACATGTGATGCTGTTTTTACAGGTAATAAAAAAGCCCTACTAAAAATTAGTAGGGCTTTATAACTTAAGCTAAAAGTAGTTAATTATTTTTTAGCGTTACGTTCTTTAACTTCAGCAATTACTTGCTCAGCTACGTTATTTGGACAAGGCATATAGTGAGAAAATTCCATAGAGAATTGACCACGGCCAGATGTCATAGTACGTAATGATCCGATATAACCGAACATTTCTGAAAGTGGAACATCAGCCTTAATACGAACGCCAGTAACACCAGCTTCTTGATCTTTGATCATGCCACGACGACGGTTTAAGTCACCAATTACATCACCAACGTGATCTTCAGGTGTGAATACATCAACTTTCATAATCGGTTCGATTAACTGAGCACCAGCTTTTGGAATTGATTGACGGAAAGCACCTTTAGCCGCAATTTCAAATGCTACAGCAGATGAATCAACTGCGTGGAAACCACCATCAAATAACTCAACTTCAACATCTAATACAGGGAAGCCAGCAAGTACACCAGTTTCCATCATTGATTTAAAACCTTTCTCAACCGCAGGGAAGAATTCCTTAGGAACGTTACCACCAACAACTGTTGATTTAAATGTAAACCCTGAATTTGGCTCGCCTGGACGGATACGGTAATCAATTTTACCGAATTGACCAGAACCACCAGATTGTTTCTTATGTGTGTAGCTATCTTCAATTTCTTGAGTAATAGTTTCACGGTACGCAACTTGTGGTTTACCAACAATAAGGTCTACACCGTAAGTACGTTTAAGAATATCCACTTTAATATCTAAATGTAATTCACCCATACCTTTAAGGATGGTTTCACCTGAGTCTTCGTCGGTTTCAACTTGGAAAGTAGGATCTTCTGCAACCATTTTACCAATTGCAATACCCATTTTCTCTGAACCACCTTTATCTTTTGGTGCAACAGCAATAGAAATTACAGGTGCTGGGAAAACCATTGCTTCTAAAGTACATGGAGCTTTAGGATCACATAAAGTATGACCAGTTTGAACGTTTTTCATGCCAACAATAGCAATGATATCACCAGCTTGAGCTTCAGTAAGCTCTGTACGGTCGTCAGCCTGCATTTCACACATACGGCCTACACGCTCAGTTTTACCTGTGAATGAGTTAAGAATTGTATCACCTTTTTTCAATGTACCTGAGTAGATACGTACGAACGTTAGTGCACCAAAACGGTCATCCATAATCTTGAATGCTAAAGCCTTGAAGGTTTCTTTTGCATCAACAATTGCAAATTCTCCTGTTGGCTCACCTTCTTCATCAGTTAATGGCTGCGGGCTTACTTCTGTTGGTGATGGTAAATAATCTACAACAGCATCAAGTACTAGTTGCATACCTTTGTTTTTGAACGCTGAACCACAATATGTAGGGAAGAATAATAATTCGTTAGTACCTTTACGTATACACGCTTTAATTTGTTCTTCAGTAGGTGTTAATTCACCTTCTAAATATTCCATTAATAGGTCTTCGTCAGCTTCCAGCGCTGTCTCAATTAACTGTTCACGATATGAGGCGGCATCATCAACCATATCAGCTGGAATATCAGTTATTTCATAATTTTCAGGAAGACCTGTGTCATCCCAAACATAAGCTTTTTGACTTAATACGTCCACTACACCAACGAAATCATCTTCTTCACCTATTGGTAATGTCATGATTAATGGACGAGCACCAAGTACATTCTCTACTTGCTCTGTAACTCTGTAAAAATTTGCACCCAAACGGTCTAATTTGTTAACAAAAATTAAACGTGCAACTTTAGAATCGTTAGCATAGCGCCAGTTAGTTTCTGATTGCGGCTCAACACCACCAGAACCACAAAATACGCCGATACCACCGTCAAGTACTTTAAGTGAACGATAAACTTCAACTGTGAAATCAACGTGACCTGGGGTGTCGATTACGTTAAAACGGTGTTTTTTCCATTCACAAGTTACAGCAGCAGACTGGATAGTAATACCGCGCTCAGCTTCTTGTTCCATGAAGTCAGTTGTTGACTCACCATCATGTGTTTCACCAGCTTTATGAATTTTACCGGTTAATTTAAGGATACGTTCAGTCGTAGTTGTTTTACCAGCATCAACGTGAGCGAATATACCAATGTTTCTGTATTTAGCTAAATCTGCCATTAGGTTACTCTATTTATGAAAATGAATTGTTGAAAATTTGCGCGCGAGTATATCAGAAGTTCAATAAAACAAAAACAGCTATTGAAAAATAAATGCATTATAAGTTTAGTATATATATAAGCAGAGCCACTCATATTTGTTTATCAGAAAGTAATTTTCAACGTTTGCCACCTTTTGATGTGCACTTTGCTTATAGGACGATAATAACAAAGTTAAAAGGTGGATTAATTATTTTATAATAAGTTTAAGAGCGATTTAATTGATAGTATTAACTGGGAGGCGAAAGTACTTTCGAGTAGTTTTAACTTATATATAGTTGCGTTTAATAGTATGCACCAATAGGAGATACTCTTAAATTATCAAAGGTACCTTTTTAATATGTTTGAATACTCACAAGAAAATCAACGTCAGAAGTCAATGACAAATCAATCTATATAAAGCAGAACATAAGTTATCCCCGCCGTTTAATGGATTACAATATAAACAGATCAACGATTAAAGTAAGAGTCATTGTCAACAAACAACATTTAATAATTTCGGGATAAGGAAAAGCAGTAATACTAAATAAGGTAATTATATGTTGCTCTTTTTTTATGTTCATGTATAATTCGCGCTCACGTTTGGTCTAGCCAACGAGAATAACTAAATTGCTTCGAGAGAATTTAGTTCATACAGCAACCCCGATAGGGGGTTGAATGTTTATAGCGATACTCCCCCCTTTTCAATAAAAAGGTGATGGGCAGTATTTTGTTGTTCTTTATATTATGGGGATTTGATTAATGTCAAATCAAAGAATTCGCATTCGTTTGAAAGCGTTCGATCATCGTTTGATTGATCAATCAACAGCTGAAATCGTAGATACAGCTAAGCGTACTGGTGCGCAGGTTCGTGGTCCAATTCCACTTCCTACTCGCAAAGAGCGCTTCACTATCTTGACTTCACCACACGTTAACAAAGATGCACGTGACCAGTACGAAATTCGTACTCACAAGCGTTTAATTGATATCGTAGAGCCAACTGAAAAGACTGTAGACGCATTAATGCGTTTAGACTTAGCAGCTGGTGTTGACGTTCAAATTAGCTTGGGTTAATAGGAGTTTTAACATGACTATAGGTCTAGTTGGACGTAAAGTGGGTATGACTCGCATCTTCTCTGAAGATGGTGTATCTACTCCTGTTACAGTCCTAGAAGTTGAAGCCAACCGTGTTGCTCAGGTTAAAACTGTAGACAACGATGGTTATTCAGCTATTCAAGTAACTACGGGTACTAAGAAAGCTAACCGTGTAAACAAGCCTGCAGCTGGTCACTTTGCGAAAGCAGGTGTTGAAGCAGGGCGTGGTTTATGGGAATTCCGTTTAGCGGAAGGTGAAGGCGCTGAATTAGCTACTGGTAGCGAAATTACTGTTGAAGTATTCAACGAAACAAAATTAGTAGACGTAACCGGCACATCTAAAGGTAAAGGTTTCCAAGGCGGTATCAAGCGTTGGAATTTCCGTACTCAAGATATGACACATGGTAACTCACTATCGCATCGTTCAAATGGTTCGATCGGTCAGTGTCAAACACCAGGTCGCGTATTTAAAGGCAAAAAAATGTCTGGTCACATGGGTGCTGTGCGTGTAACGACACAAAACCTTGAATTGGTTCGCGTTGATGCTGAACGTAACTTGCTTCTTATTAAAGGTGCGGTTCCGGGTGCAATTAACGGTAACGTAATCATTAAACCAGCTGTTAAAGCTTAACGTCTGAGGAGAATTTTGATGGAATTAGCATTAAAAGACGCGTCAGGCGCTCTTGAAGTTTCTGAAGCAACTTTCGGACGTGAGTTCAATGAAGCATTAGTACACCAAGTAGTAGTTGCATATGCAGCTGGTGCTCGTCAAGGTACACGTGCTCAGAAAACTCGTTCAGAAGTAAGTGGCGGTGGTGCAAAACCATGGCGTCAAAAAGGTACTGGCCGAGCGCGTGCTGGTACAACTCGTGGTCCGATTTGGAGAACTGGTGGTGTAACATTCGCTGCTAAGCCTCAAGATCACAGCCAAAAAGTAAACCGTAAAATGTACCGTGGTGCTATTGCTAGCATCTTATCTGAGTTAGTTCGTCAAGAACGCTTAGTAGTGGTAAATGATTTTGCAGTTGAAACGCCTAAAACTAAAGAATTAGTCGCTAAGTTAAAAGGGTTAGAGTTAAAAGATGTTTTAATTGTAACTCCTGAAGTTGATGAGAACTTATTCTTATCTGCTCGTAACCTTTATAAAGTTGACGTTCGCGATGTAGCGGGTATCGACCCAGTAAGCTTAGTAGGTTTTGAAAAAGTATTGATTACTGCTTCTGCAGTTAAGCAAATTGAGGAGATGTTAGCATGATAAGCGAAGAACGTTTGTTAAAAGTGCTTTTAGCACCGAACATTTCTGAGAAAAGCACAATGGCTGCTGAAGCGAACAACACAGTTGTTTTCAAAGTAGCAACTGATGCAAAAAAAGCTGAAATCAAAGCTGCCGTTGAAAAACTTTTCGAAGTTAAAGTTGAAGGTGTTCGTACCTTAAATGTTAAGGGTAAAACAAAACGTACAGGTGCTCGTTTTGGTCGCAGAAGCGACTGGAAAAAAGCGTACGTTACTCTTGCTGAAGGTTCTGATATAGACTTCGTTGGCGCAGAAGCATAGGAGAGGGATAAATGGCTATAGTAAAATGTAAACCAACTTCTCCGGGTCGTCGCCACTTAGTTAAAGTGGTTAACCCAGAGTTGCACAAAGGTAAGCCTTACGCTCCATTATTAGATACTAAATCTAAATCAGGTGGTCGTAACAATAATGGTCGTATTACTGTTCGTCATATTGGTGGTGGTCATAAACAACACTATCGTTTGATTGACTTTAAACGTACTAAAGATGGTATCCCTGCTAAAGTAGAACGTTTGGAATATGATCCAAATCGTACAGCTAACATTGCGTTAGTGTTATATGCAGATGGCGAACGTCGTTACATCCTAGCCCCTAAAGGCTTAAAAGCTGGTGATTCAATCCAGTCTGGTGTTGATGCTCCTATCAAAGTAGGTAATACATTACCATTGCGTAACACTCCATTAGGTAGTGTTATTCATGCAATCGAACTTAAACCAGGTAAAGGTGCTCAAATCGCTCGTGCGGCGGGTGCTTATGCTCAGTTAGTTGCTAAAGACGGTGCTTATGTAACTTTACGTCTTCGTTCAGGCGAAATGCGTAAAATTGAAGCAGATTGTCGTGCAACTCTTGGTGAAATCGGTAATGCTGAACACATGCTTCGCTCTTTAGGTAAAGCTGGTGCTTCACGTTGGCGTGGTGTTCGCCCAACTGTTCGTGGTGTTGCCATGAACCCAGTTGATCACCCTCACGGTGGTGGTGAAGGTAAAACTTCAGGCGGTCGTCATCCGGTATCTCCTTGGGGTGTACCAACTAAGGGTTACAAGACTCGTTCAAACAAGCGTACTGATAAGTTTATCGTACGTCGTCGTACTAAATAATAGTACTTATTAATTAAGAGGAATCACCATGCCACGTTCTCTCAAGAAAGGTCCATTTATTGACCTACACTTGTTGACGAAGGTAGAGAAAGCTCTGGAAAGCGGGAATAAAAAGCCAATTAAAACTTGGTCCCGTCGTTCAATGATCATACCAAATATGATCGGATTGACCATAGCTGTCCATAATGGCCGTCAACACGTTCCTGTATTTGTAACCGAAGAAATGATCGGTCACAAATTAGGTGAATTTGCACCAACTCGTACTTATCGCGGCCATGTCGCAGATAAGAAAGCAAAAAGATAAGGGGAAGTTAAATGGAAGCTATTGCTAAACATAAATTTGCCCGTGGTTCTGCTCAAAAAGCACGTTTAGTTGTGGATCAAATCCGCGGCTTAAACGTTGAGAAAGCTTTAGAAGTATTACAATTTAGCAACAAATCAGCTGCTGAACTTGTGAAAAAAGTTCTAAACTCAGCTATCGCTAATGCAGAGCATAACGAAGGTGCAGACATTGATGAATTATTCGTTAAAACTATCATGGTTGACGATGGTCCTACAATGAAACGTATTAAACCTCGTGCGAAAGGTCGTGCGGATCGTATCCTTAAGCGTACAAGTCACATTACTGTGATTGTTGCTGATAGCTAGGAGATATTAGAATGGGTCAAAAAGTCCATCCAAATGGTATTCGCTTAGGTATCACTAAACCTTTCGCGTCTACTTGGTTTGCAAGTAAGAAAGAATTTGCAGATAACTTACACGGTGACCATTTGGTTCGTGCATATTTATCTGAAAAGCTTAAGCGTGCATCATTATCAAAGATCGTAATTGAGCGTCCAGCTAAATCTATCCGCGTAACTATTCACACGGCTCGTCCTGGTGTTGTTATTGGAAAGAAAGGTGAAGACGTAGAAAAATTACGTTTACAAGTATCTAAAATTGCTGGTGTTCCTGCTCAAATCAACATCGCTGAAGTTCGTAAGCCAGAAATGGATGCGCAGCTTGTTGCTGACAGTATTGGTAGTCAGTTAGAACGTCGTGTTATGTTCCGTCGTGCTATGAAGCGCGCAGTACAAAATGCAATGCGTTTAGGTGCTAAGGGTATCAAAGTTGAAGTTAGCGGTCGTTTAGGCGGCGCTGATATCGCGCGTTCAGAATGGTATCGTGAAGGTCGTGTACCATTACATACTTTACGTGCTGATATTGACTACGCAACAGCGCGTGGTGAAACAACGTACGGTACTATTGGTGTTAAAGTTTGGATTTTCAAAGGTGAAGTTATTGGTAATATGCCATTAACAGCAGAGCAACCAGCTGCAAAACCTAAGAAAAGAAATAACCGCAAGAGCAAGTAGGGGATAAGTTATGTTACAACCAAAACGTACTAAATTCCGTAAGCAGTTTAAATTGCGCAACCGCGGTCTTGCACAAGTAGGTAGTTCAGTTAGCTTCGGTACTTTCGGGTTAAAATCAGTTGAACGTGGTCGTATGACTGCGCGTCAAATTGAATCTGCTCGTCGAGCGATGACTCGTCACGTTAAGCGTCAAGGTAAAATTTGGATTCGAGTATTCCCAGACAAACCAATTACTAAGAAACCTCTTGAGGTTCGTATGGGTAAAGGTAAAGGTTCTGTAGAATATTGGGTATGTCAAATTCTACCAGGTCGTGTTCTTTATGAAATGGAAGGTGTATCAGAAGAATTGGCACGTGAAGCATTTGCATTAGCAGCTGCTAAATTGCCATTCAAAACAACCTTCGTAACTAGAACGGTGATGTAATGAAAGCAAGCGAACTTAAAGATAAAAGCATTGAAGAGCTAAACGCTGAATTGCTTGGTTTGTTACGCGAACAGTTTAACTATCGCATGCAAGCTAGCACTGGCCAATTAGCACAAACTCATTTGCTAAGAACGGTACGTCGCAATATAGCGCGTGTTAAGACTATCATAACTGAAAAGGCTGGTAAGTAATGAGCGATAAAATTCGTACACTACAAGGTCGCGTTATCAGTGACAAAATGGATAAGTCTATCACTGTCCTGATTGAGCGTCGTGTTAAGCATCCTATATACGGTAAGTTCATTACGCGTTCAACTAAGTTGAAAGCGCATGATGAAACGAACCAGTGTAATGCGGGTGACGTAGTAACTATTCGTGAATGTGCTCCAATTTCTAAGTCTAAAAACTGGACATTGGTTGACGTAATCACTAAAGCTTAAAATATTAAGCTTTATTAGTTGATTAAGAACAGCTCCTTATGGGGCTGTTTTTTTATGTCTTTTACTTCAAAAGTGCGAGAAAGTGGTTGAATATTTAAAAATTGTTTAAATAAAGTACCACTTTTTATTTAGTGGTGTTATAATCTCGCGCCCGCTCGTATTGGGTTGGGTTGAAAGGCAGTGACGGGTCGAATTTTTGGCCTTGAATTTAATCTTTTATAAGATATATAGCGGAGCACATATAAATGATCCAAATGCAAACACAGCTAGACGTTGCTGATAACAGTGGCGCTCGACGCGTGCAATGTATTAAGGTCCTTGGTGGCTCGCACCGTCGCTATGCACGCATAGGTGATATCATCAAAGTTGCAGTGAAGGAAGCAATTCCTCGCGGTAAAGTAAAAAAAGGTGATGTTCTTACAGCGGTAGTGGTGCGCACTAAAAAGGGCGTACGTCGTTCAGATGGTTCTACCATCCGTTTTGACGGAAACGCGGCAGTAATGTTGAATGCTAACTTACAGCCAATTGGTACTCGTATTTTCGGACCAGTGACACGTGAATTAAGAACTGAAAAGTTCATGAAGATCGTTTCTCTAGCTCCAGAAGTACTATAAGGAGTCACGATAATGGCATCTAAGATTCGTCGTGATGATGAAGTAATCGTACTTGCAGGAAAAGACAAGGGCAAGACTGGTAAAGTCACTAAAGTGCTTGTTGAAGAAAGCAAAGTATTTGTAGAAGGCGTAAACTTAATCAAGAAACACACTAAGCCTGTACCTCAGTTACAGCAGCCTGGTGGAATTGTTGAGAAAGAAGCTCCTCTACATGTTTCAAATGTAGCGATCCTTAACCCTAAAACGGGTAAAGCTGATCGTATAGGTTTTAGAGTTGAAGGCGACAAAAAAGTTCGTTTCTTCAAATCTAATAACGAATTAGTTTAATTATTGGAGTAAACGATGGCGAAACTGCATGATTTTTACAAAGATACCGTTGTAGCCGATCTTCAAAAGAAGTTCGAATACAAAAGTGTCATGCAAGTCCCTCGGATTGAAAAGATCACCCTGAACATGGGTGTTGGCGAAGCCGTTTCTGACAAGAAAGTGCTTGAGCATGCCACGAATGATCTTACTGCAATCTCAGGTCAAAAGCCTATTACGACTGTAGCACGCAAATCTGTTGCGGGCTTTAAGATTCGTGAAGGTTATCCTATTGGCGCAAAAGTAACTCTACGCGGCGAACGTATGTGGGAATTTTTAGAGCGTTTAATCTCTATTTCTGTTCCTCGTATTCGTGATTTCCGTGGCTTGAACCCTAAATCGTTCGATGGCCGTGGTAATTATAGCATGGGTGTACGTGAGCAAATTATTTTCCCAGAGATCGATTATGATAAAATCGATAAGATTCGCGGTATGGATATCACTATCACTACGACTGCGCAATCTAATGAGGAAGGTCATGCTTTGCTGACTGCCTTTAACTTCCCGTTTAAGAAATAAGGTGTAGAGTTATGGCTAAATCGTCAATGAAAGCTCGTGAAGCAAAACGTACCAAATTAGTAGCACAATATGCTGAAAAGCGTGCTGCATTAAAAGCAATCATCTCTAGCGTTAATTCTTCAGAAGAAGAACGTTGGGATGCCGTATTAAAACTTCAATCTTTACCTCGTGATTCGAGTTCTTCACGTCAACGTAACCGTTGTAACGTGACAGGTCGTCCACATGGTTATTTACGTAAATTCGGTTTAAGCCGTATTAAATTGCGTGAAACTATGATGCGCGGTGAAGTTCCAGGTCTTAAGAAAGCTAGTTGGTAATTCACGGGAGTAAATGGTTATGATGACTGATCCTATCGCGGACATGTTTACACGCATCCGCAACGGTCAATCTGCAGCTAAGACTGCAGTTGTAATGCCATCTTCTAAGGTAAAAGTTGCAATTGCTAACTTGCTTAAAGAAGAAGGTTATATTTCAGATTTCTCAGTATCAGGTGATGTAAAACCTGAGCTTGCTGTTGAGTTGAAGTATTTTGAAGGTAAAGAAGTAATTGAAACAATTAAACGTGTTTCACGTCCAGGCTTACGTGTATACAAAGGTAGTAATGAACTTCCTAAAGTATTAGCAGGCATGGGTATTGCGATTGTTTCTACTTCTAAAGGTTTGATGACGGATCGCGCCGCTCGCTCTGCGGGTCTTGGTGGCGAAATCCTCGGTTTCGTAGCGTAAGGAGTTAATTATGTCTCGTGTTGCAAAAGCACCCGTTTCTGTTCCTGCTGGCGTTACCGTAACGTTGTCAGGTCAAGACATTAAAGTTAAAGGTTCAGCTGGTGAACTTTCACATACTATCAATAGTTTAGTAAATGTTGCTCAAGAAGATAGCACTATCTCTACTACTGTATTTGCTGAAAGTAAAGAAGCTTGGGCCCAAGCTGGTACTACACGCGCATTAATCAATAACATGATTATTGGTGTAAATACTGGTTTTGAAAGAAGATTAGTTTTAAACGGTGTTGGTTACCGTGCAAAAGCTGAAGGTAAGAACTTAAACTTATCTTTAGGTTTTTCTCATCCAATCAACCATGCTATTCCTGAAGGAATTACCGTTGAAACTCCGAGCCAAACTGAAGTTGTACTGAAAGGTGCTGACAAGCAGTTGGTAGGTCAAGTAGCAGCGAATATTCGCGCTTACCGTAAGCCAGAGCCATATAAAGGTAAAGGTATTCGTTATAGCGATGAGAATGTTCGTCGTAAAGAAGCTAAGAAGAAGTAGGGTAATACGATGGATAAGAAAACATCTCGTTTACGCCGTGCAAAGCGTGCACGTGCTAAAATCAGCGAGTTGGGTGCGAATCGTTTAGTTGTATTCCGTACTCCTCGTCATATTTACGCGCAACTTATCGCTCCAACTGGTTCTGAAGTAATCGCAGCAGCGTCTACTTTAGACAAAGAAGTTAGTGCCCAAGTTGATAAAACAGGTAACATTGCTGCTGCCTCTGCAGTTGGCAAAGCTATCGCTGAACGTGCAAAGGCTAAAGGCATTGAGTCTGTAGCATTTGATCGCTCGGGTTTCCGTTACCATGGACGCGTAAAAGCGTTGGCAGAAGCAGCTCGTGAAGCTGGTCTGCAGTTCTAGGAGTAGATGATGGCTAATGTAGAAAACACACAACAACAAACTGATATGGCTGAAAAGCTAATCGCTGTTAACCGCGTTTCAAAAGTGGTTAAAGGTGGTCGTATATTCAGTTTCACCGCACTAACAGTAGTTGGTGACGGTAACGGCCGCGTTGGTTTTGGTTATGGTAAGGCACGTGAAGTACCTGCTGCTATCCAAAAAGCAATGGAAAAGGCTCGTCGTAACTTAGTAACTGTTGACTTGAAGGGGACTACTCTTCAACATCCTATTAAAGGACGTCATTCAGGTTCTAAAGTTTACATGCAACCAGCTTCTGAAGGTACAGGTATCATTGCCGGTGGCGCAATGCGTGCAGTACTTGAAGTTGCAGGCGTACAGAACGTATTGTCAAAAGCATACGGTTCTACTAACCCAATCAACGTAGTTCGCGCTACGGTATCTGCTCTAGCGAATATGAAGTCGCCAGAAGCAGTTGCTGCTAAGCGTGGAAAGAGCGTTGCAGATATCTTGGGGTAATTGAGCATGGCTAAAACAGTAAAAGTAACTCAAGTAAAAAGTTCTATAGGTCGTTTACCGAAACATAGAGCTACATTGAAGGGTCTTGGTTTACGTCGTATCAATCATACAGTTGAGTTAGAAGACACTCCATCTGTACGTGGTATGATCAATCAAGTATCTTACATGATTAAGGTGGAGGATTAATAATGCATTTAAATACTTTATCTCCTGCACCAGGCGCTAAGAAAGCTAAGAAACGCTGTGGGCGTGGTATTGGTTCTGGCTTAGGTAAAACAGGTGGTCGTGGTCACAAAGGTCAGAAATCTCGTTCTGGCGGTAGTGTTCGTCCAGGTTTTGAAGGCGGTCAAATGCCATTAAAACAACGTTTGCCGAAGTTTGGTTTCACGTCGCGCAAATCTTTAGTTCACGCTGAAGTACGTTTACATGAGCTTAATAGCATCACTGGTGATGTTGTTGATATTCATGCGCTTAAAGACGCAAACTTAGTAACACGTAACATTGTAACAGCGAAAATTATGCTGTCGGGCGAAATTACTCGTCCAATCACTGTTCGTGGCTTAGGTGTAACTAAAGGCGCTCGTGCAGCTATTGAAGCTGCCGGTGGTAAAATCGAGGAATAATACAGATTATGGCTACACCAGGAATGGATAACAAAGGCGCAGGCGGTTTGTCTGAGCTGAAACAAAGATTGTGGTTCGTATTCGGTGCATTAATTGTGCTTCGTTTAGGTTCATTTGTGCCAATCCCTGGTATTGACGCCGCTGTATTAGCTCAGTTGTTTGATCAACAAAAGGGCACTATCGTAGAAATGTTTAACATGTTTTCTGGTGGTGCACTTGAGCGAGCCTCTGTATTGGCATTAGGTATTATGCCGTACATTTCAGCTTCTATTATTATGCAATTGCTCACAGTGGTTCACCCTGCTATGGCAGAGCTTAAAAAAGAAGGTGAAGCTGGACGACGTAAGATCAGCCAATACACCCGCTACGGTACTTTAGTACTTGCAACAGTACAGTCTATTGCTATCGCAAAAAGCTTACCTGGTATGATGCCCGGTTTAGTCATGGATGCCGGCTTCGGTTTCTATTTTGCGGCAGTAGTTAGTTTGGTTACTGGCACCATGTTTTTAATGTGGTTAGGTGAACAAATTACGGAACGTGGAATTGGTAATGGTATTTCTATTATCATTTTTGCTGGTATTGTTGCAGGTATGCCTTCAGCTGTTGCTACAACAGCTGAAATGACGCGTCAAGGTGAATTGCACTTATTGGTGTTATTGCTAATAGCAGTAATCGTATTTGCGGTAACCTTCTTTGTTGTGTTTGTAGAGCGTGGTCAACGTCGTATTGTCGTAAACTATGCTAAACGTCAACAAGGCCGAAAGGTTTTTGCTGCACAAAGTACTCATTTACCTCTGAAAGTTAATATGGCTGGTGTTATTCCACCTATATTTGCTTCTAGTATCTTGCTATTCCCTGGCTCTATTGCTAGCTGGTTTGGACAAGGTGACGGTATGGTTGCTGATGTGTTGCAGGAGTTATCAATTGCGATTTCTCCAGGTCAACCGTTATATATGATGCTTTTAACAGCAGCAATAATATTTTTCTGCTTTTTTTATACGGCATTGGTTTTCAATCCGCGTGAAACTGCAGATAACCTAAAAAAATCGGGTGCGTTTATTCCTGGGATCCGTCCTGGTGAACAAACGTCTAAGTATATAGACAAAGTGATGACACGTTTAACCTTAACCGGTGCGTTATATATTACCTTTGTCTGTTTGGTTCCTGAGTTTATGAGAATGTTCTGGGATGTTCAGTTCTATTTTGGTGGAACATCATTATTGATCATCGTAGTTGTTATCATGGACTTTATGGCTCAAGTACAAACGCATTTGATGTCTCATCAATATGATAATGTACTTAAAAAAGCAAACCTGAAAGGCTATGGCCGCTAGGTTTAACGGAGTATAAAATGAAAGTTCGTGCATCCGTAAAAAAGATTTGCCGTAACTGTAAAGTGGTAAAGCGTGCTGGTGTTGTTCGTGTAATTTGTATCGAACCAAAACATAAGCAACGTCAAGGTTAAATCTTTAGCAGTAGCATTATGCAGATAAGTCTGTATAATGCCGCTTCGATTGCAAAAAGAAGACGGGTTGAGTATCCTAACGGGCTTTTCAACCTGATGTAATTTTAATTTAGAATAGGAGATGTGTTAGTGGCCCGTATCGCTGGCATTAACATCCCTGATCGTAAGCATGCAGTAATCGCCATTACTGCGATCTACGGTATCGGAGCAACACGTGCAAAAGCAATTTGTGCGGCTTCAGGTATCGAAGAAACAACTAAGATCAGTGAATTGGACGAAGCTCAAATAGATTTGCTTCGTGCTGAAGTGGATAAATACACCGTTGAAGGTGATTTACGCCGTGAAGTTTCAATGAACATCAAGCGTCTGATGGACCTTGGCTGTTTTCGTGGCATACGCCATCGTCGCAGTCTTCCTCTACGTGGTCAACGCACTAAAACAAATGCGCGTACCCGTAAAGGTCCTCGTAAGCCAATTAAAAAGTAACGAGGGATTAGACAATGGCAAAAACACCAGTTCGTACGCGTAAACGCGTAAAAAAACAAGTTGCTGATGGCATGGCTCATATTCATGCTTCTTTCAACAACACCATCGTGACTCTTACAGATCGTCAAGGTAATGCTTTATCTTGGGCAACTGCAGGTGGTTCAGGTTTCCGTGGTTCACGTAAATCTACTCCGTTTGCTGCTCAGGTAGCTGCTGATCGTGCTGGTAAAGCAGCACAAGAGTTTGGTTTGAAGAATATTGAAGTGTTCGTTAAAGGTCCAGGTCCAGGTCGTGAATCTGCTATCCGTGCTTTAAATGCTGCTGGTTTTAAAATCACCAACATTACTGACGTAACACCTATTCCTCATAATGGTTGTCGTCCGCCTAAAAAGCGTCGCGTTTAATTGGCACTTTTAGGATAGTTGGAGAAAGATAATGGCTAGATATTTAGGTCCTAAGTTAAAGCTTAGCCGCCGCGAAGGAACAGATTTGTTCCTTAAAAGTGGTGTAAGAGCAATAGAGACTAAATGTAAATTCGAAATGATTCCAGGTCAACACGGCGCACGTCGCGGTCGTTTGTCTGATTATGGTATTCAACTTCGTGAAAAACAAAAAGTTCGTCGTATGTATGGCGTACTAGAGAAACAATTCCGTAATTACTATAAAGAAGCGGCTCGTTTAAAAGGAAATACAGGTGAAAACTTGTTACAACTTTTAGAAAAGCGTCTTGATAACGTAGTATACCGTATGGGCTATGCAAGCACTCGTGCTGAAGCTCGTCAGCTAGTTAGCCATAAAGCTATCGTAGTTAACGGTGTTGTTGTTAATATTCCATCTTTCACTGTTAAAGCCGAAGATGTTGTTTCTGTACGTGAAAAATCTAAAACTCAAGCGCGTATTATCGCGGCTTTAGATTTAGCTGAGCAACGTGAGAAGCCAGTTTGGGTTGAAGTAGATAATAAGAAACTTGAAGGCGTTTTCAAACGTGTTCCTGATCGTTCTGATTTATCTGCCGAAATTAATGAACAGTTGATTGTTGAACTTTACTCTAAGTAAAGTTGCATTTTAAAGAGAGGACATAATGCAGGGTTCCGTAACCGAATTCCTAAGACCACGATTGGTTGATATTGATACCGTTAGTTCAACTCGTTCTAAAGTTACTTTAGAACCATTGGAACGTGGTTTTGGTCACACTTTAGGCAATGCCTTACGCCGTATATTATTATCTTCAATGCCAGGTTGTGCTGTAACTGAAGTTGAAATTGATGGTGTATTACATGAGTACAGTAGTAAAGAGGGTGTGCAAGAAGACATCATTGAAATACTATTGAATCTTAAAGGGCTTGCTATTGGTTTAGAAGGCAAAAATGAAGCAGTTCTTACCTTAACTAAGTCAGGTGAAGGCCCTGTAACGGCAGCTGATATACAACATGATGGGGATGTGACTATCGCAAACCCTGAGCATGTTATCTGTCATCTTACAGGTGATGGTTCTATCAGTATGCGTATTAAAGCTGAAATGGGTCGTGGTTACGTTCCTGCTTCAGTTCGACGCGAAGCCGAGGAAGAAGATCGTGCAATAGGACGTTTGTTAGTTGACGCTTCATTTAGTCCTGTTGTTAGAATTGCTTATGATGTTGAGTCTGCGCGTGTTGAACAACGTACAGATTTGGATAAATTAGTTCTCGATATGGAAACCAATGGTACATTGGACCCAGAAGAGGCAATTCGTCGTGCTTCAACCATTTTAGCAGAACAGCTAGATGCGTTCGTTGAATTACGCGATGTGACTGAAGTAGAACAAAAAGAGGAAAAACCTCTATTTGATCCAATTTTACTTCGTCCTGTCGATGATTTAGAACTAACGGTTCGTTCAGCTAACTGTTTAAAAGCAGAAGCAATTCAATATATTGGTGATTTAGTACAGCGTGCAGAAGTTGAGCTTCTTAAAACGCCTAATTTAGGTAAGAAGTCTTTAACGGAAATCAAAGACGTGTTAGCGTCTCGTGGCTTATCTCTAGGTATGCGCCTAGAAAACTGGCCACCTGAAAGCATTGCTGATAACGACTAAGTCGGTCATCATTTTTTAATAGTTGAGAGAAGGATTAACTTATGCGTCATCGTAAAAGCGGTCGCCAGTTAAACCGTAATAGCAGTCATCGCCAGGCGATGTTCCGCAATATGGCAAGCTCTTTAGTTAAGCACGGTGTTATTAAAACCACTGTTGCTAAAGCTAAAGAACTACGTCGCGTTGTTGAGCCACTAATCACTTTGGCCAAAACCGACAGCGTAGCAAATCGTCGTTTAGCATTTGCACGCACACGTGATCAAGAAGTTGTTGGTATTTTATTTAACGAACTTGGTGAACGTTACCAAGAACGTCCAGGTGGATATACACGTATTTTAAAATGCGGTTTCCGTACTGGTGATAAAGCGCCAATGGCTTATGTTGAACTTGTAGACCGTCCGGCAGTTGAAGAGATTGCTGAAACGGTTGAAGAAGCAAGTGCAGAAGCTTAATTAGTTACTAACTAAGTTTTTACAACATTTTAAAACGGAGCACTTAGCTCCGTTTTTTTATGGGTATTTGAAAGGTAAATTGATTTCAATCACTTGACCTAAGCTAAGTTAATTCGTATAACATTAGTCCATATTTTGTTAGGCGTATATTAATGTCATCAAGAAATCCTATAATTGCTGTTACAGGTTCGTCTGGTGCGGGTACATCAACCACAACGGAATCTTTTGAACATATCTTTCGCTCATTAGGTGTTCGTTCTGCTAAAGTAGAAGGTGATAGCTTCCATCGTTATTCTCGGCCAGAAATGGATCTTGAAAAACGTAAAGCTAAAGAAGGTGGAAAACGAATTAGCTATTTTGGTGACGAAGCTAATGATTTCGATGCGCTAGAGAAACTTTTTAAAAATTATTCTGAAACTGGTCGTGGTCAAATGCGACGTTACTTGCATACATTTGATGAGGCTGTGCCTTATAATCAAATGCCGGGAACTTTTACCCCATGGGAAGAGGTAGGTGAAGGTACCGATTTATTGTTCTATGAAGGCTTGCATGGAGGTGTGGTAACAGAAAAGAATGACGTAGCAAGTCACGTTGACTTATTAATAGGTATGGTGCCAATTGTAAATTTGGAATGGATACAAAAAATAATTCGTGATACTAACCAGCGCGGGCATAGCAGAGAAGCCGTAACTGCAAGCATCGTTAGGAGCATGGAAGATTACATTTCTTATATTACCCCACAGTTTTCTCGTACTCATATTAACTTTCAACGGGTACCAACAGTAGATACATCCAACCCTTTTAGTGCAAAGGCGATTCCAACATTAGATGAAAGTTTTGTTGTAATTCGCTGTCGTGACGGTATTCAAGTTGATTTTCCTTATTATCTTAATATGATACAAGGCGCATTCATGTCACGAATTAATACATTAGTCGTGCCGGGGGGGAAAATGGGTTTAGCAATGGAGTTAATTTTGACCCCAATGATAAAGGACCTTATGGCGAAGAAAAGTGCTGCGAATAAGCAACTAGATTGGATGAGTGATTTGTAATGTAAACTCTTTCTCTAAGAAGAAAGAGTTACTGAAATTTAGCTTTAGTGATTTTTAATTGAAAAGTTATGGGTAATATTTACTGTTTTATTTAACATTAAAGCTACAGAACAATATTTGTCAGCTGAAAGCTCAACTGCCCGCGCTACCTGCTTTTCACTTACATCTTCTCCAGTTATGATAAAATGTAGATGTATATCTGAAAATAGTCTCGGCACGGTATCAACACGCTCAGCACTAATTTCAACTGTACAATCTGAGATGTTCTGACGAGATTTTTTTAAGATACTAACGACGTCTACTGAAGAACAGCCGCCTAGTGAGAGTAAAATATTTTCAAGTGGGCTTGGCGCATTTTTTCCACCATCAGCGTCAAATACTACACTATGTCCACTTTCCGATGTACCAATAAACTTTTCATCAGAAATCCACTTTACTTGTGCTTTCATAATTAAACTACCTGATATGTTGAACTAGATTTATTGGGCGATATATTATAGAAAATATATGCTGATGGCTAACTTTAGGAAAGGAATTGTGTGTGAACTTCACTATCAAAAAGGTTTTTTATCAATAGTGCGAATTCTTTCAGAAATTCTTTTTGTGAATTGGTAATTGGGTTCGTTATTACACCAGAAAGGATTTCTTCTAAATCATAAACAATAGCATCAATCTCTCTGATTATGATATTACGTTGGTTAAATGATAATTCTTCATTTTGGTTACAAACAATCATTATTTGTTCACTTAATTCTTGTTCTATCACCTCTATAACGGTTTCAGATGAGTTGTTGGCAGCAGATGAATTTTCAAACAAACTTAAGTGTTCGGTAAGATATTCAATTATATGTATATAGCCTTCAGTATCAGTAACCATAATAACCTATCACTATTAAAATGATTTAATACTTTACTCTTAATTAGCCATGACGATCAAGCGAAACAAGATAAATTTGATAAGAACAGAACTAAAAGTATTGGACTTTTCTTAATTAATAAGCGGCTAAATATATTTATAGTGTTTGCTATTTATTTTTCTTCTACATGTTGTTGTCATTGATATGAATGGCTATTACAAAATTAATATATGCTAGCCTATTAAACGTTAAGGTTAGTATAATAGTGGCTTTGTACATTATTTTGAAAAACAAAAAAGCCAATAACAGAAGTCATTGACTTTTTATACTACGTACAGCAGAAGGCAAGTATTTAGTTTCTAATTAACCTTCATTATTAACATTAAGCTGCATTTGTGCTTTCAAAAATTTTATCTGCTGAGGCTGCAACAAAACCTGAATATAGTTCACCGTTTTCCAAAGGGTAGCGTTTAGCAAATTCGTAGAAACATGAAGGGATTTCTACTGCTTGATCTGTGAATTGAACTAGGGCTTTATCAGCTAAAGTTGACGATTGTTCTAGTTTAACTTGTTGATCTCCTTTTACTTCGCCACCTGTAGTGTTGAGTAAAAAGCCGCCAGCTTTTACTGTGCTATTTACCGCATCAATAGTTTCGTATTGTGCTAAATGGTTGATACTTACAGTAAAGTGATTTGCGCGGTATCCCCATGCACACAACCAAGCTGCATATTCACTTTCAGCGAGTAATGTTTGATAATCAGCAAAGCTAATATCCCAAGTTTTTCCTGAATATAAGAAGTTTTGCTGAGATATTAATGATTCATCAATGCTTTCTACAATTTTATGAATAATTGCTTGGGTTGCTGGTGAAACCTTCTCAACGAGTAATTCACTGATGAAAACTTTAGGCATTGTTTTATCTGCATGCTCATAATGTTTTGCGTAAAGCTTTTTAGCTTCAAAGTGATATTCACCACACTCTGTGTAACCAAGTGCAATTAAATGCTGAGCAAGTTTTTCTATACCGACTTTTTTTAAATTAAAGGTTCGGTATGCAACATGATCATTAATCACGTCATCTCCTGAGCCTAATATTTCATGAATTCTTTTAGCTGAAGGTGTAACTTCAAGGTAATTATTCCAGATGTTGTTAAATAGTTCTGATACTTGTGCTGTCATATTGATACTCCTAATGAAGGCATTTTGTAAGGAAATTAGTTAATATAAAATTGTTAAATTAATTTTGAACAGTACTGGGAAGTAAATTTGCAGCGAACAAAATATTTGGAAATGCACAAAGACTAACCAGCAAAGGGTCAGTTTAAATTTGGTTGATACTCTTAAAAAAGTCTGGTTTAAAGCCAGCTATTTGAATTTGATAATGAGTCGTCATAGGTGATATTTTAACCTATTTTAAAGTATTTACTCAAATAAAATTTCAAAAAAATGCCCATTTTTTATTCATGAGCATTTTTATGAGGATTATTATTTAATTGTAAGACCAGGACTTAGTGTTACTGGTAATGAAATTTTATCGGCTTCAACAGAAGCAACAGGATAAGAGCAGTAATCAGCAGCGTAGTAAGCACTAGCTCTATGGTTGCCACTATCACCAATCCCTCCAAAAGGGGCGGCACTACTTGCACCCGTTATCGGTTTATTCCAATTAACAATACCTGCTCTAATATGAGAGAAAAAGTGCTGATAATCCGCTTCATTGTCACATAGTAAACCTGCAGATAAACCAAAAGACGTGTTATTTGCCTCTTTAATTGCATCATCAAAGTCACTATAACGATACACTTTTAATAATGGGCCAAAATGCTCTTCGTCAGGCATATTAGTAACATTGGTAACATCAATAACACCTGGTGTTACAAAACCAGTGTTAACTTCTTTATGTGTTAGCGCTAGAAGAGGTTTGCCACCTAATTCTATTAATTGCTGTTGAGCGGCGACTAAACCTAAGGCGGCTTTTTCAGAGATCATAGAACCAATAAAAGGCTGTTCTTCATCGTCATAGTAACCAATTTTTAAAGCCGCTGTAGAAGCAATAAGTTTGGTTAGAATAGCATCACCATTTTTACCTGCTTCAATAAATAGGCGTCGAGCGCAAGTACAGCGCTGCCCCGTCGTTACAAACGCTGACTGGATAATGTCATGTACTACAGCATCAATATCACTCACATCTTTTACGATTAATGGGTTATTGCCGCCCATTTCTAACGCTAGTATCTTACCTGGTTGCCCACTATATTGCTGGTGTAAAAGTTTGCCCGTAGTTGAGCTACCAGTGAAAAATAAGCCATCTATTTGAGGGTGGCTAGCTAAGGCTTTGCCTGTTTCTATTTCACCTTGAACAAGGTTGATAACCCCTTCAGGTAAGCCTGCTTGTTGCCATAATTTTAAAGTTAACTCAGCAACCATAGGGGTTAATTCACTGGGTTTAAAAATGACGGTATTACCAGCAATAAGTGCAGGAACAATGTGTCCGTTAGGTAAATGTCCAGGAAAGTTATAAGGACCAAAAACAGCAACTACACCATGAGGTTTATGACGAATAAAGGCTTTAGCGCCAGGCATAGGGTTTTCAACTGTACCCGTTCGTTCATTATAAGCATTAACTGAAATGGCGACTTTGCCTATCATAGCTCCCACTTCTGTGCGCGTTTCCCATAGCGGCTTACCGGTTTCAAGTGCGATAGTCGTGGCTAGTTTTTCTTTATTTTCTGTCAACGTTTCTGCAAATTTGCTCGCTAAAGCTATACGCTCATCTAAAGACGTTTTTGACCATGCGATAAATGCTTTTCTTGCACTTAATACCGCTTGATCCACTTGCTCTGCTGTAGCGCTTTTTCCTTGCCAAATTTGTTCGTTTTTAGCTGGGTTTAACGAACTAACATTATGGCCCAAACCTGCTTGCCAAGAACCATTAATTAATTGAATTGGGTGTGTCATAGTGTTTCCTAAATGTTACTCGTTAATTGCGAATTAAACGGATCCAATCGCCTTCTTTTACTTTAAGGGCATTGGCTATTTCTTCAGAAATTACTGCTTGATTTGCTGTTTCTCTTAGTAATAAAGGTGCTTGAGTTGCTCTAAAATTAGCTATTTCTGTATTGCAAATAATATATTTATTATCATTGGGTACATCACCAATGATCACTTGGCATTTTTTGCTGTTACGAATGCTTTTAATTGTGCGAGTTTCAGCTTCTACCGTCGGTCCACCATCAAAAATATCGACATAACCTCTGCGAGTTAATCCTTCTGCCTCTAACAGCCTTAGAGCTGGTACTGTTTTTGGGTGAACTTTATTGATAACTTGTTGTGCTTCTTTACTCAATAAGTTTACATAAATTGGATATTTGGGCATTAATTCAGCAATAAATTCTTTCTTTCCTATCCCTGATAAATAATCAACAGTAGGAAAGTCCATCGAGAAAAAATGTTCTTCTAGCCAACTCCAAAAAGGTGAACGACCGTTTTCATCGGAAACGCCACGCATTTCAGCAATAACGGTATCTGAAAATCGCTCTAAGTGTTCAGCAATAAATAAAAAACGCATACGAGAAAGTAAGCGACCGTTATTATTTTTACGATGACTTTCACTTAAAAACAAAGTACAAATTTCGGTAGCGCCCGTATAATCATTACACAGAGAAAGCGTTTCTACGGTATTGTAAATATTAAGTTCGCGCGAGTTATGTACTACCTTACCTAAATGGTAATGGTAAAAAGCATCATCTAAACCAACGGCAGCTTCAATGCCGCTGGTACCGACAACTTCGCCAGTAGCGGTATCTTCCATGACAAACAAATAGCCTTCATTACCTGGTTGCGTTACCGTTTTTTGGAATGAGGTTTGTGCTTGGTTAATACGTTTTTTTAACAACTCTTCATTGACTGGAAGTGATGTAAAACCGTGTCCTGATTCTATTGCGATACGATGTAATGCATCATAATCACTATGCTGAATAGGGCGTATAATAATCATATAAAGTTCTCAATGATGGAAAGACTTGGATATTAACCTTGGTTAATATCCAATGAAGTCGCATTTATGCGTTTACGATTTTAGCTACGGCTTTTTCAAAGCGAGCTAAACCTTCAGCAATATCTTCGTTAGGTATTACTAAAGAAGGCGCAAAACGAATAATGCTAGCGCCAGCGACCAAGGTCATCACACCTTCGTCCATCGCGGCATTTAAAAACTCTTTTGCTCGGCCTTGATAAGCATCAGTTAAAACAGCGCCGATTAATAAGCCTTTTCCTCTGATTTCAGTAAAGGCATTATATTTTTCGTTGATTGCATTTAAACCATCGATATAAAGCTGTGCTTTATCTGAAACACCTTTTAATACTTCTGGCGTATTAACTGTGTCAAAAGCAGCTTCTGCTACAGCACACGCTAAGGGGTTACCACCGTATGTGCTACCGTGTGTACCTATTTTAAGGTGTTTAGCAATTTCAGTTGTTGTGATCATTGCACCAATAGGGAAACCACCACCTAATGCTTTTGCTGTCGTTAGAATATCAGGAGTTACATTCAATCCCATATAAGCATATAAGTCGCCTGTACGACCAACACCTGTTTGTACTTCATCAAATATAAGTAGGGCGTTATGCTGATCACATAATTCACGAACACTTTTTACAAAATCATTAGTTGGCGAAATAATACCGCCTTCACCTTGTAAAGGTTCCATCACAATGGCACAGGTTTTATCTGAAATAAGTGCTTTTACACTATCTATGTTGTTGTATTCAGCATGTACAATATCCGCAGGTTTTGGACCAAAACCATCGGAATAAGCAGGTTGACCACCAACAGTTACAGTAAAGAATGTGCGTCCGTGGAAACCTTGCTTAAACGCAATAATTTGAGTTTTTTCTGGACCATGCACTTCTAATGCCCAACGACGAGCTAATTTTAATGCCGCTTCATTTGATTCTGCACCCGAGTTTGCAAAGTAAACTTTTTCTGCAAAGGTATTATCAACCATTTTTTTAGCTAAACGCAAAGCAGGCTCATTGGTCATTACATTTGATAAGTGCCAAATTTTATCGGCTTGCTCTTTTAATGCACCAACTAAAGCTGGATGACAATGTCCTAAACAGTTAACTGCTATACCGCCTGCAAAATCAATAAATTCTCGATCTTGCTGATCCCATACTCTTGAACCTTGACCGCGTACAGGAATAACCGCTGATGGTGAATAGTTAGGTACCATTACCTCATCGAATAATGCGCGATTGACAGGAAAGTGATTGGTCATTGTTAACTCCTCTATTATGGGATCTTGATAATTAAGTGGCGATCAATATTTATAATGACAGCACCGTATTAAACTCAGTCTTTTATTTTAGTACAACTGAAATTTAGTGGGGCATTATGGCAGAAAATAATTAGGTTGTCTCTATTAATAAAACCTTACAGCCCTTTTACAACAAGGGTTTGCGGGTTTTATTCAGTTATATTGCATAACTATCTTTTGTGCAAAAAACTAGCGATGAATGTGTTGTCGCTAGCTTCCTATTGTATTGGGAATTTAAGACTTACTTAGTGTACCCTCATAAATAATCAAAAAAATTATTCGAAATTAAGCTTTATATGGTCAATATCGCTGCGTTTTAGTAATGAAATATCTGCTGGTGTTAACTTTACGGCACTTAAAAGTGCTTTTGCTTCGTCACTCTCAATAAGTTCTTCTTTGGCTAATGAACGGAACATTACAAAGGCTTTTGCTTTAGCGACCATTTGAGCAATAGGATGCATTTTTTCAATGTCATCTATTATTGCGAGATCAAATAAAGGTTCAGTTACCATTAACCGATCAAAACGCATTAATTCGACAATATCAGCTGACATTTGCGTATGTCGTTCAGTCAGTTGGTTAAGTAGTAGCTCGGGTGACATATCAAATTCGACTAATATGTCGTGAAGGCGCTTGTCTCTATTGTCGTATGCATCTTTTAATTCAGCTTTAAGCATTTCATTAAAATTATGTAGTACACCTCGTGAAATTAAGATAAGCCCGATATTAGAAAATAAGCCAGCAGCAAAAGCACTAAACTCATCTATTTCATATTTATTAGCTAATATTTTTGCACTTAAACCAATAGAGAGTGCGTTATTCCATAATTTACGTTTAAGTAATGGATAAGGGGTAGTGTTAGACGGTAATAAGTGTTTTAGCATGAAGGTTGGCATAACCAGTTTAAGGTTATCTAATCCCACATAGCTAAGGGCTAAATGGTTATCGGTTACTTGTACGTCAGAACGCGTCCTATACTGTGGTTTATTGACAAGGTTAATTAACTCATCGGATAACCAGGGTAACGACTGCATTAGTGGCGTTATCTTATTAATTGAAGCGGCTTTAACAGCAAGTATCTCTAAAATATTGGAGGCAGCATTTTCAATACGAATTTCACTGGCATAAAGGCTTTCTTTATCATCAAAGTCATTATTTACTTTTGAAAGCACTTGAGAGAAAAATTGACTCATCATCTGAGTTTTAAAGTGGTCTTTACCGTATTGTTCGATAATTTTTTCTTGTTTAGCTTCTTGTTCAACGGCCAATAACTCTCTACGGCTATTTTCTTGTTCACTATGTTGTTTTTTAACTAAAGTAATTTTACCGCTTTTTTCATCAGCAAAATCTTTGCTGATCATTAAACTAAGTGCACGTTGGTAGAGAGGAAAAACGTGCTTGTTATTATCAAATATTAGCATTGGCAACTTTTAGGTTAGGTTTAAATTAATAATCCGTATGAGTATGTCATCGGTAACGTTATCGGCAACATCCCTTTTTACTTAATAATAGTTACAAACTCTACTTAACTTTAGCATATTGGGATATAAAGTTTTGTAGCAGTGCCAATCCTTGTGAAGTTAATACCGATTCAGGGTGGAATTGTACACTAACTATGGGCAGAGTGTTATGCCTCAACGCCATAATTTCATCTATTTCACCGGTTGTTGTGACAGTCCATGCCGTTGTTGCTAAACAGTCCGGTAATGTATTTTTATCCACAATTAACGAGTGATAGCGTGTTACTTCAAGTGGCATAGCTAACGATTTAAAAAGGTCGTTTTGAGTATGTTGTATTTTGCTGGTTTTTCCGTGCATCACTTTTTTGGCTTTAACAATCTTAGCGCCAAAATGTTGAGCGATACATTGATGCCCCAAACAAACCCCTAAAATGGGTATTTTACCCGCAAAATGTTTAATCACCTCTAATGAAATACCTGCACTGTTAGGATCACAAGGGCCTGGTGATATAACGATATATTGGGGCGATAACTTGTTAATTTCTTCAATGGTAATTTCATCATTTCGATGGACTACGACTTTTTGACCTAATTCACTAAAATAATGAACAAGATTAAAAGTAAAAGAGTCATAATTGTCGATCATTAACAGCACAAAACAGCCCTTCAAAATAAGTAATGATTAATTCAACCTAAATAAATGCCGCTATTCTAAATTGTGAACTAAGACAATTCACCCATTATTTTAGATTTATCCCAAGAGCTATAAATATTATGGTTTGCTTAACACGAGGTCTGATTCAGGTATAGCACTACAAGCTAATACATAACCTTGCTTTTTTTCATCATCTGTTAAGCCGTCATCAGCCAGTTGCCTTACTTCGCCACTCTCAAGTTTTATCTTACAACGACCACACATCCCACCTCTACAGGAGTAGGGAAGAATTAAGCCGGCGTTCTCTCCTTGATCTAATATTGGCTCTTTAGTGTTCCCTTTAATGTATTTATCCCAAGAGTCAAATAGGATATTGACGCTGCGTTTTTTCCTTGGGGCTTTTTTGATAGCCAATTTAGCTTTTTCCTTAACTGGTTTGTTGATTACAAATACGAGAGGGGCCTGATGATCTAAAATAGTAACGTTATCACCAACTTTTAGCTGCCCTTTATTGAGTGCAATTAAGTTTTGCCCAAACATTACATCGCCACTTTCTACTTGTCGGTATTCTTTAAGTGTATTTAATGGTTGCTGTAACTTATGCTTTTCAGCAGTTTTAGGGTTAACTGTTGTCATAATACAACGAGAGCAAGGCTTGACCAGTTCAAACTCTACTTCACCAATACGGATATGACGCCAAGTATCTTCAATAAAAGCTTGGTTTAAAGCCTCGGTATTTTCTACCACTAGGTTTGGGCGAAAATGAGACATAGTTACTGTTGTTTCATTAATATTAGCGAGGCGTTGATTAAGATCATTTAAAGAGGCTTGTGAAATAAGTAATAAAGGGTAGCCATCAGCAAAACCCACTTGATTATGACTGTTTTTTACTAGTCGTTGTGAGTTTTCTCCAAAAAAGTGTAACCGACAAGGGCGTTTTAAAAACTGACTAAACCATTTATCGATTTCTAATGAACAATGAATACTTTTTATCGTATCTTTCCAGACAGTTACAGACTGATAATTTTTAGAGAAACTATTGTACTTAACTTCGAGTATCGGCATATCTGGTGCCGTTAATATCAAGCCTTGTTGAGTGATACTTGCTTGAATCAGACATAAGTTAGGCTCGGTACGTGCACTAATGAATTGTCCTTGTTCATCAGTAACAACAAAACGACGATCAAAGCTTAATCCAAAATCATCCACCCATGCATTTGAAAGAGAAACTCCAGCAGTGGATTTTATTGGATAAATATTGATTTCTGTAAGCGTCATAACCTAAATGAACCATTCTATGGTAAGTGAAGATGGCGTAAATATTGACGAAATTTAAAAAACAAAGCAATGATTGTCGTGAATTAATCTTAAAGTGGCAGTTATTCATTCGTAATAATTCACAAAAATTAAGACGTCCAATTGGTATTAGCTATTAATTCGGTTATATTGGCGTTAATTTTATTAGTCCAGCGCGTTCCGGCAACGCAAGTGGTTTTAGGCGTAATATGCATATTCATATTCTAGGTATTTGTGGTACTTTTATGGGCGGTATTGCTGCCATTGCGAAAGAGCTTGGGCACAGGGTGTCGGGCTGTGATGCAAATGTTTATCCTCCTATGAGTACTCAATTAACGGAGCTAGGTATTGAACTTAAGCAAGGTTATTTAGTTGAACACTTACAAGATGCCCCCGATTTAATTATCGTCGGAAATGCGATGGCTCGTGGAAACCCGTTGGTGGAATATGTATTAGAACGAAAATTATCATATACATCAGGCCCGCAATGGTTACTAGATAATGTATTAAAAGATCGTTGGGTGCTGGCGGTTTCTGGCACTCACGGTAAAACAACCACTAGCTCAATGCTAACGTGGATTTTAGAATACGCTCAATTAGCGCCGGGTTATTTAATTGGCGGTGTACCGCAAAATTTTGAATCGTCAGCCCGCCTTGGTAATGCGCCTTTTTTTGTTATTGAAGCGGATGAATATGATACCGCTTTTTTTGATAAGCGTTCGAAATTTGTTCATTATCGTCCTAATACATTGGTGATTAATAATTTAGAATTTGATCATGCTGATATTTTTAATGAGTTATCTGATATTCAACGCCAGTTTCATCATTTAATTCGAATGGTACCTAGTAATGGTTTAGTCTTATTTCCAGAGAATGAACAAGCCATTCGAGATGTCGTTGCTATGGGGTGTTGGACACCAACTGAGGTAAGTGTCACACAAGATAAAAAGTCTCAAGGATGGTATGCCGAAAAATTAGTGGCTGATGGTAGCCAATTTAATGTTTATTTTAAAAATGAGTTCCAAGGTACTGTAAATTGGCGCCTTATTGGTGACTTCAATATTGATAATGGCTTAATGGCGATAGCTGCGGCAAGGCATGCTGGTGTGCCCACAAAAGTAGCAATTGAAGGTTTAAGTGAATTTATTAATACTAAGCGTCGTTTGGAACTAAAAGGCGAAGTCAACGGCATTAAAGTTTATGATGACTTTGCTCATCACCCTACGGCAATAAATCGAACATTAGCTGGCGTCAGAGATCATGTGGGTAATGGGCGAATCTTAGCGGTGCTAGAACCACGATCAAATACTATGAAGTCAGGGGTTCATAAAGACACCTTGGCGCAATCATTAGCATTGGCAGATCTGGTTTTTATTTTTCAGGGGGAGCAAGTGCAATGGTCAGTTGACCAGCTTATAAAAGATTGCCAGCAACCTTGTATAGTTAATAACGATCTAACACAGTTTATTAATCAAATTAGTGAGCAAGCTCAAGACGGTGATACTATTGTCGTAATGAGTAACGGTGGTTTTGGTGGTATTCATCAAAAGTTATTAGCGTCAATTTCACTATGTTCAACGCAATAAAGGCATAAAGCAATGAGTTCTTCTTTTGAACGAAAAATTACCTTAGCACTCACTGGTGCATCTGGCTCTGCTTATGCAATGCGTTTATTGGAATGTTTGTTAGCGGCTAATTGTCAAGTTTACTTACTTTGCTCAAGTGCAGCACGCATTGTCTTAGATACTGAGCTAGGAATGAAATTACCAGCATCTCCCGATTCAGCTACAGTATTTCTAACGGAAAAGTTTAAAGCAAAAGGTGGCCAACTTACCGTCTTTGGTAAAGAACAATGGTTTTCTCCTGTCGCTTCGGGGTCAGCAGCACCTAAAACTATGGTGATTTGTCCATGTTCAACGGGCACTTTAGCAGCGGTCAGCCAAGGTATGAGTGATAACCTGATTGAACGTGCTGCTGACGTAGTGATTAAAGAGCGAGGGCAGTTAATTATTGTACCTAGGGAAACACCGTTCTCGACTATCCATTTGCAGAATATGCTCACTCTCTCACAAATGGGGGTAACTATTATGCCTGCCGCTCCAGGTTTTTATCATCAACCACAAACGATAGATGACTTAATAGACTTTATGGTGGGACGAATGTTAGACCACCTAGGTATTGATCAAACTATTATGCCGCGTTGGGGCTACCACTCCTAAAGGCTCACCCCATAATATTTCTAATTAAAAACAAACTGCTGTTTACGGTACGCAAGCAGTAGTTTGTCGCATACATATTCCAAAAATTAACGTTATATGCTCTTATATTGAATTAACCTATAAAACTAACTTAAGTTTCAGGAATTCATTATGCTTTCAACTACACGTTCTAAAGTGTGTATTGCACTTTCCTTAGTGTTGTCAATAACACTTTCAACATCAACTTTTGCTCAAAAAGAGAATTCATCTATAGACACTCAAAAAGAAAAAAAATGGTCTGTTAACGAACCTCAAGGTGTATTCAAATCGGCTAGTATTGATGTTACTCAAGGTACATGGATGAATATTGATGTTAGCCCTGATGGTAAAACTGTAGTATTTGATCTATTAGGTGATATATACACCATGCCTATTTTAGGTGGTGAAGCTAAGGCATTAATGACAGATATTGCATGGCAAATGCAACCACGTTTCAGCCCGGATGGAAAACATATCGCATTTACTTCCGATGAAGATGGTGGGGATAATCTATGGGTTATGAAGGCTGATGGTAGTGAAGCTAAAGCTGTTACCGATGAAAGCTTTCGTTTATTGAATAGCCCTGCTTGGTCGCCTGATGGTAATTACTTAGTCGGTCGTAAACATTATTCTAGTCGTCGTTCGTTAGGTGCCGGTGAAGTTTGGCTTTATCATAAAACGGGTGGCTCTGGCGTTAAACTCACAAAGCGTCCAAATGATCAAAAAGACTTAGGTGAACCCGCATTTTCTGCTGACGGCAAATATGTTTACTTTTCTCAAGATGCCACTCCAGGAAAAACGTTTCATTACAGTAAAGATTCTGTGCAAGGTATCTATAAAATTAAGCGTTTAGAGTTAGAAACTGGCGAAATAGATACCATAATTTCAGGCAAGGGGGGCGCTATAAGACCTACGCCATCACCCGATGGAAAAACGCTAGCATTTATAAGCCGTGACGATTTTGATTCAAATTTATACTTGTATGATCTTGCGAGTGGCAAGCAGACATTAGTTTATGAAGGGTTAGAGCGTGATATGCAAGAAACATGGGCGATCCATGGAGTATATCCGACCATAGCATGGACCCCTGATAATAAAGGGCTGGTATTTTGGGCTGGTGGTAAAATTCATCGTTTAGATATCGCTAATAAAAAAGCGATGGAAATCCCATTTCATGTAAAAACCGAAAAGAAAATTCAACAAGCATTGCGGTTTAAACAAAATTTAGATCAAAAAGAGTTTGATCTAAAAATGTTACGTGACATTGAAATATCACCTGATGGTAAACAAGTTGTTTTTGAGGCATTAGGACATATATACGTACGCGATTTAAAAAATGGCAAACCGAAACGATTAACTAAACAAAATGATCATTTTGAATTTAGTCCGAGCTTTTCTCGAGATGGTAAGAAAATTGTTTATGTTACTTGGGATGATAAAGATCTAGGGAAAGTGAAGGTTATATCTTCTCGTGGTGGTAAAGGTAAAACGATTACGGCAGAGAAGGGCAAGTATATTGATCCAAGCTTTTCACCCGATGGTAAACAAATCGTTTATCGTAAAGTGCGAGGGGGAGCCATTTTAAACCCAGAATGGGGATTAAATGCAGGTGTATATGTTGTTGATAGCAAAGGAGGAAAACCAAGTTTAGTCACAGATAATGGTTTACAACCCCACTTTGGCGGACGTTCAGATCGCATTTATCTCACAAGAAGTGGTGCTATGCCCCATTTAGTGCGCGTTGATCTTGATGGGCAACATGAGAAAAAGCTCTATCAAGGAAAGTTTGCCACTGAATATAAAGTCTCTCCAGACGGTAAATTTCTTGCGTTCGCAGAGCGTTTTAATGTGTTTGTTACTCCCTTAGTTGAAAGAGGTGAAGTGATTGATATTGGCCCTAAAGCTAAGAACTTACCCGTTGAAAAGTTATCTGTTCGAGCTGGTGAAGGTATCAATTGGAATGGTGGCTCTGATGAAATTTATTGGAGCTTAGGTAATGAGCTTTATCAAGCGAAAATAGACCAGTTATTTTCTTTAGATAAGCAAGATGAATCAACTGACAAAGCAACTTTAGTTAGCACTACCCAACTAGGCTTTACTCAAAAAGTCGATATACCTTCAGGAATTGTCGCATTTGTTGGTGGTAAAGTAGTGACCATGCAAGGCGATAAAGTGCTAACTGAGGGAGTCGTTGTTGTTGAAAATAATAAAATTGTCAGTGTAGGGGCTAAAGGTGAGGTTAGTATTCCTAAAGCTGCCAAAATTATTGATATTACTGGAAAGAGTATTATTCCTGGCTTGATAGATGCTCATGCCCATGGTTCACAAGGTAGTAGTGAAATCATTCCACAGCAAAATTGGAAAAATTATGCCGGATTAACATTTGGTGTTACGACTATTCATGATCCATCAAATGACACTACTGAATTTTTTGCTGCCAGTGAAATGCAAAAAGCAGGAGCTATTGTTGCGCCGCGTTTATTTTCAACTGGCGCCATTTTATATGGTGCAACAGCTGCGGGATTAACATCACACGTAGATAAATTAGATGATGCTAAGTTTCATATTGAACGTTTACAAAAAGCCGGCGCATTTAGTGTGAAAAGTTACAATCAACCTCGTCGAAATCAACGTCAGCAATTTATACAAGCCGCACGTGAAGCTAATATGATGGTGGTTCCAGAAGGGGGCTCTTTACTACAACACAACTTAACCATGGTTGTTGATGGCCATACAACTTTAGAGCACTCAATACCTAGCATTACTGTTTATGACGATATAAAGCAACTTTGGTCACAATCTGCTATGGCATATACCCCTACATTAGTGGTCGCTTACGGTGGTATTTGGGGGGAAAACTATTGGTATGATAAAACTGAAGTTTGGCGCCACCCACGTTTAAGCCAATATGTGCCAAGTGAAATATTAGCGCCAAGAGCTATGCGAAGAACAACGGCACCAGATCATCACTATAATCACTTCAATGTCGCTAAAACGGCAAAAATAATGAACGATGTTGGTGTTAAAGTGAATGCTGGTGGTCATGGTCAGCGTGAAGGTTTAGCCATGCATTGGGAAATATGGATGATGGCACAAGGAGGTATGTCACCATTAGAAGCATTAGCTACGGCAACAATCAATTCAGCAGAGTCTTTAGGGTTAGATATGAACTTAGGTTCGATTGAAGCTGGAAAGTTGGCTGACTTAGTAGTTGTTGACGGTGATATTACTCAAGATATTCGTGTGAGTGATAAAGTTGTTTTCACTATGCTCAATGGTCGCGTTTACGACGCTGAATCAATGAATGAAATTGGCAATTATGACAAAAAACGCGAAAAATTTTATTTTGAAAAATAAAACTCAATTGTTATTTTTGTAATATTAAAGCCAGCTACTTACCTAGCTGGCTTTTTATTAAGTCCACTTGGTATAATCTAGCTAAATAATATGAGTGGGAACTAATTGTGAGTCAAATAGAAAAGCGATTAAATAAATATATTAGTGAATCAGGTTTTTGTTCTAGGAGAGCGGCTGATAAATTAATTGAAGAAAATCGTGTGACTATCAATGGGAACGTTCCTGAGCTGGGAACCAAAGTACAACCAGGTGATACCGTGTGTGTAGATGGCAAGATGATAAATGCAATGCCAACGAATAAGTCTGACCGAGTATATATCGCTTATAATAAACCTATTGGTATTACTTGTACCACTGAACGTCATGTTAAAGGCAATATTATTGATGCAATTCGGCATAAGGAGCGTATATTTCCAATTGGTCGTTTAGATAAACCATCAGAGGGCTTAATTTTCCTTACGAGTGATGGTGATATTGTTAATAAAATTTTGCGGGCGGAAAATGCCCACGATAAAGAATATATTGTTACTGTGGATAAACCTATTAGTGAGCGCTTTATTGAACGAATGTCTCGTGGTGTTCCCATCCTCGGCACTATTACAAAACCTTGTGTGGTAAAACCACAAAGTAAGTTTGTTTTTCGGATTATTTTAACACAAGGTCTTAATAGACAAATTCGTCGTATGTGTGAATATTTGGGCTATGAGGTAACTAAATTAAAACGTTCCCGTATTATGAATGTTGAGCTGAGTAATCTTAAGCCTGGTCAATGGCGTAACCTAAGTAAAGATGAAATGGCTGAAATTAACGCGGCAGTAGCAACATCTTCAAAAACTTCAGTGAAAGTTGATAGTGAAATTAAAGTGACAAAAAATGCTAATCAGCCAATATTAAAAAAGATAAATAATAAAAAGCCTTCAGCTTCACGGTTATCATTAAAGGCGAAAAAACAATAAATTACAGAGTGATAAATAAAAAAATAGGAGCTATTTAGCTTCTATTTTTTATGGGTTAAATTTGCATTTAATTTTCACGTAATGCTCTAAAACCTAAGTAGTTAGAGCGAAAACCAGGTGATAATTCTAACCTTACAGAGGTACGAGCTAGTTTAGGTGCAAAGTTCCATGCACCACCTCGTGCAACTACTTTAGCGCCATTAGTGAGTTCCCACACATTACCGACGATATCATATAAACCAAATTTATTTGCTCTAAAAGATGCCACAGGGGCTGTACTTATATTTGACCATTTGCTACCACAGTAAGCGCAGTTTGCTTTACCATTACCGATGTCATTTCCCCACCAGTAATTGTCAACACTGCCGGCACGTGCCACATATTCCCACTCTAACTCATTAGGTAAACGATACTTTCTTTCTGTTTGTTTAGTCAGCCACGCTAAATATGCTTTACTGTCTCTATCACTGACACAAACTACAGGATGCTCATCTGTTTGTTTAAACCCAGGATTACGCCAGTTTAATACACTGTTATATTGAGGTTCGCCATCAATATACGCAGCACAGCCATTTTCGCTCTCGGCTTCGGTAACGTAGTTAGTTGCTTTAACAAAGCGTTTAAAGTCACCGACAGTAATTTGACTTTGTCCAATAGCAAAAGCTTTCAAAATTTCTTCGCCACGAGCGGGCTTCTCGTTGCTTAAACCTGCACCTTTCATATCGCCCATTTGAAATCGACCAGCGGGGATACCAATTAACTCAGGTCCTAATTCATCACCTGGAAGTATATCTTGAATTTTTTCGCCATTAGCAAAATTAATTGACGCTTTAACTAACTCGGCTTTGATGGTGGTGTTTTTGATTAAACGTAAAGATTGTTGGTAATCTAAATAACCAGGTTTTGTAATAACAATATCATGCATACCTGCGCTAAGCATGACTGAAAGTTTAGTTGAACCATAGCTTACTCCGTCAATAAAAACTTCATCATCATATTGATCTGAGCGAATTGTTACTTCATACAATACGGAGTTATCATCAAGCGAAATATTGTTACCTGAATCAACATTTATGGCTGCAGTTGCAGGGTGTTCTTCATCGTAAGTACAATAACGAGCTGACAAGTTTAGTAATTTACAAGCTTCAACATTCGGTAATGAACCTTGTAGTTCAACAGTAACCGAAGTGGTGTAGTTACCTTGACCACTAAATTCACCAGAAATTACTTTATGCTTTAATAAGCGAACTTGTGCGGCAGAGTCGTCTTTATAGTTACTAATTAATTTAGATTCAGTTGCGGCAGCATATAAACTATCAACAAATTCTTTCGAGGCTTTTTGTTTCGCTAGCTGATTACTGCGGGTTATACATTGTTTTAAGGTTTCTTGTGCATCACAAGTTACCATTTGCTTGGCTTGTAATTCACCTTGTTTTTCAAATTCATTACGTAAACGTTTAACACGAGCAATACGTATTTCTTCAATCAAGGCTTCACGAGCATTGGCTAAGGTAAAGCGTTCTAAATTGGCTTGTGCAAGTTTGGCTTTTAATTCTTCTTGCAGTTGTACACTTTCTTTAATTTCTTCTTTGTTACGCTTTTGGTTAATAATCGCTTGGCGGTATGCATTTTGTGCTTGGGCAATATCTTGTTCAGGGTTGTCCACCATTGCTTCATATTGTTCGTTCATATTAAGTAATGCTTGTGCTCTGGCATTTTGTAACTCGGCACCTTGATTACGTAATAAATTTAAGCGTTCTTGCTCGCCAGATACTTGAGTATTTAGATCATTCAATGACGAGATAAAGGCTTTATATTCAGCCTCTTTAGTCTCTAATTGAATTTCTAAACCATCAACTGATTTATCTGACATTGAATTAGCGGCGTAAGCTGCTGTTCCATATGAAAGACAACTTACTGTTAGAGCGAGTAAAGCCAAGCGCATGTTTATTATTTCCCGAACAATTTAGAGTTTCTTCTTTAATTAAATGCCTGATAGTTCGCCATTTCACTTAAAGATTTATTTCAACTTATCATTGATATAGTTTTAATTACTCAATCATATTTCCTCAAAGGGGAAATCGCAAGCGATAATCGGACAAACCTTCGATTTGTTATGTACTTGTAGCTGATAAGTTAATTGTTTATAAGTGAATTATCCCTTTACATATATAGCTATAAGCGCGAGTTGAGGGGTAATAAGGCGCACTATTTTTTAGTAAATATTACTTAGCGATATTCGCTGTTATTCACTTCTTATATTATTAAAAGTCTTGGTATGCTGAATACTTTATGTTTCGTATGGTTTTATCGATATACTTCAATCGTTATCAGTAATAAGCTTTCACCTTAAACATACAATTAGAAGGAGCGTTTCAGTGTACGTACCTGAAAAATGGAAGATGCCTGAGTTGGCCGACATCCATCAATTCATTCATAAGTATAGTTTTGTTACGCTTGTATCCCCTTCCTTGCAGGCGACTAGGTTGCCGGTTTTATTTGATTCTGAAAGTAATTGTTTAATTGGCCACTTTGCTCGTACTAATCCACATTGGCGAGAAATAGAAGCACAAGAATGTTTGGTGATAATTGATGGCCCCCATGCGTATATCTCTCCTACTTGGTATCAGCAAGCACCTAATGTCCCTACGTGGAATTATGCCTCAGTACATATTAAAGGACGTGCATCGTTATTGACTGAGAAAGAAAATCTTGAGGGGTTAAATAGATTGATAGCCAAATATGAGCCCTCATTATTAAATAAGAGAACTACAGTGACAGCTGAGCATCAGCAAAAGTTAAGTAAAGGAATTGTAGGTTTTAAAATTGATATACATAATATTGATGCTAAAGCTAAACTTGGACAACATCGTACAAGTGATGATCAGTTAGGAGTTGTTGATGGTTTGAAAATGCAAAACTCACCTGATAGCCAAGCTCTTTTATCTTTAATGCATTCTTTGAAGCTTGGCTTAGGTTGAGTTATCTAATTTACATTAATGGTTTAATAAGTTCGCCGGTGAAAACTGATCTGTTAGTACTTTAGTTTCTTCTGGCCAATCTTGATCGTCCTCAGTTGATGTTATCCAAGTGGTTAATTCAATAATATCAATGCCAAAAGGTGCGAGTTTGGCTTTTAAGCTTAAGGCTCTTTTAGCAATAATATCGCCACTAGGTAGAGGTTTATTGGTAGTTAAAATAACGCGATTACTGTTTTTATTGTTTCTTACGTTAAAAAAATCACCAAATACGGCTTTATATGTAGCTGATTCATGAGCGTATAGTCCGCTGACTGAAAATGTATTCGCGGTAATGACTCCACCTTCAGTGAGTAAGTCTTTACTTTCCTGTAAAAACTCCTTGGTAAGTAAATGCTCGGGAATGTAATCGCCATTAAAGGCATCGAGAATTATCCAATCATATTTTTGTTTTTTAATGGCAGCACGTTTAATAAAAATTCTTCCGTCAGCAGCGGTACTACTGATACGTTCATTTTCAATGAAACCAAAATACTGTTGAGCCACTTTGATTACCGCAGGATCTATTTCAACATTTTCTATAATGGCATTAGGGTAAAGCTGATGAATGGTGTTTGACATAGTGCCGCCGCCTAAGCCAATAATTAATACGCGTTCAGGCGCTTTTTCTAGTACTAATAAACTAGAAAATAACAGCTTTGTATAATTAAAGACTAATCGCTGGGGATCATTTTTGTATAAACAGCTTTGATTCGTTTTATTGTTTTTTTCATTGAATTTTAAACAACGTAATTGATGAGAATCTTCTACTAAAATATTTCGGTACATTGAACGTTCTTTGTGAACAATCTCAGCAAAGGCTGGAAGCGTTAAAAAACTGATGGTGACCAATAGTAAAGGTAGTAATTTATTCAACGGTAACTCCAGGAAGATTGTGTGACGATGAAATAACGAAGCGTTGATATAAAATAGCGGCTAGACCTAAAATCATCAACAAGCTGCTAAAAGCATAAATAATCGTATTAACTTCAAATAATAAAACAAAATAGAAAGAGGTGATAATTGTGCCCATTGCACTACCTAAAGTTGATACAAAGTAAAGCATACCCGCTACTTGTCCGCTTCTTTCTTTATCCGTTACTAATAAGCGAACAGAGTAAGGTGAGATCATTCCTAATATAATGGTGGGGATAAAAAACAACGCCATTGAGGCTAAAAAGGAACCATAACGGCTATCTTCCACCCGTATAAATATTGCTTCCATTATTGGTTCTGCCCACAACACAACAGGCAAAACTGTAAAGCCTGCGATTAAAAATATTAAGCCATAACGAGATAAAGAAGCGGCATGAATTGATAGACGCCCACCTACTAAATAACCTATTGATAAGCTCAGCATAAATACGGTAATAATACTGCCCCAAATATGAACACTACTGCCAAAATAAGGTGCTAATATTCTTCCGCCTAAAAGCTCTATTCCCATAATAGAAAAACCGCTTGAAAATGCGAGAAGATAAATAAATAAATTGTGGTAATTGAAAGGTGATTTAGCGTGTTGCAATAGAATTACTCATCTCTAAAAATGTTAAGCAGTATATTAACCTTATGTTTTATTGATATGCTAGAGAAAGATAGTATTTAGATAATTGTATGTGTAAATGAGTACTGTAACCACTCATTGAATGGTTACAGTATTTCGACAGGTGTTAAGTGTTCAATAAAGGTTTTAAAAATCTCGCTGTGTGTGATGTCTTATGTTCGGCGACTTGCTCTGGTGTGCCAACTGCAAGTATTTCACCACCACCAGAGCCACCCTCAGGTCCTAAATCGACAATCCAGTCTGCGGTTTTGACAACATCTAAGTTATGTTCGATAACAACTATCGTATTGCCATGATCTCGTAGGCGATGAATAACTTGAAGTAATTGTTTTATATCGTGAAAGTGCAAACCTGTAGTTGGTTCATCAAGAATATATAAGGTTTTACCGGTATCACGTTTTGATAATTCTTTTGACAGCTTAATCCGTTGAGCCTCTCCGCCTGAAAGAGTCGTGGCCGATTGTCCTAACTTAATATAACTTAAGCCAACATCCATTAAGGTTTGAAGTTTACGTTTTACCGCAGGTATAGCGCTAAAAAACTCTAAGCCCTCTTCAATAGTCATATCTAACACTTCATGAATATTTTTACCTTTGTAGCGTACTTCTAGTGTTTCTCTATTATAACGTTTGCTGTGGCAAACATCGCAAGGAACATAAACATCGGGTAAAAAGTGCATTTCTACTTTAATTAATCCATCGCCCTGACAAGCTTCACAGCGACCACCTTTAACATTAAAGCTAAAGCGCCCTGGTTTGTAACCGCGAGAGCGGGCTTCTTGAGTGCCAGCAAAAATATCACGTACATTGGTAAAAATTCCTGTATAAGTAGCGGGATTTGATCGTGGTGTTCGACCAATGGGGCTTTGATCAATATCAATAACTTTATCAAGTAGCTCTAAACCCTCAATAGCTTTGTGCGGAGCAGGTTCTTGGGTGGTTGCGCCGTTAAGTTGAATGTGAGCGAGTTTATATAAAGTGTCATTGATAAGGGTTGATTTACCAGAGCCTGAAACACCTGTTATACAAGTCATTAAGCCATTAGGAATGGTTAAATCAACATTTTTTAAGTTATTACCTGTGGCGCCAATCAGTTTAATGACATTGTTTTTATCAAATGGAGTACGTGTTTTGGGTATTTCAATAAATTCTCTTCCTGAAAGGTACTTTCCAGTAAGTGAGTCTTTACATTTTAATATGTCATCAACTGTACCTTCAGCAATAATTTCACCACCGTGTACACCTGCACCCGGGCCTATATCGATCACATGATCGGCTGCTCGAATGGCATCTTCATCGTGCTCAACTACAATAACAGTATTACCTAAATCACGTAAATGCACTAAGGTTTTAAGTAAGCGCTCATTATCACGTTGATGTAATCCTATTGAAGGCTCATCTAGTACATACATAACGCCCACTAGACCTGCACCTATTTGACTTGCTAAGCGAATACGCTGAGCTTCACCGCCAGATAAAGTGTCTGCACCGCGAGATAAATTTAAATAATTTAAACCAACATTGACCAAAAAGCCTAATCGGTCATTAATTTCTTTTAATATTTTTTCCGCAATTTGCCCTTTTTGACCTTTTAGGTCTAGCCCTTGGAAAAAGGCAAGTGCGTCAGCGATAGCAAGCCCCGCCACTTTATGTAGCGGAGTTTCAGCAATAAAAACATTACGTGCCTCAATACGTAAACGAGAACCATCACATGCAGGGCAATGTTGACTATTTAAATATTTTGATAACTCATCACGCACCGCGTTTGATTCTGTTTCACGATAACGACGATCCATATTATTTAAAATGCCTTCGAATGCGTGTTTACGGATCACAATATCACCACGATCATTCATATATTTAAATTCTATTTCTTGAGAGCCGCTACCGCGCAAAATTATGTTTTGGTGTTCTTCATCAAGTTTATTAAATGGTTTATCGACTGCAAATTTATAATGATCCGCTAATGCTTGTAACATTTGAAAATAATAAAAATTACGTTTATCCCAACCACGAATTGCTCCGCCTGATAAACTTAATTCCGGATTAGCAATAACACGGTTTGGATCAAAAAATTGTTGAATACCTAAACCATCACAAGTTTGACAAGCACCAGCAGGGTTATTGAATGAAAATAACCGTGGCTCTAATTCTTGCATACTGTAGCCGCATTGAGGACAAGCAAAATTTGCTGAAAACAACAACTCTTCGCGATCAGGTTCATCCATAAAGGCAACTTTAGCTGTACCTGCGGTTAATCCTAATGCGGTTTCAAACGACTCTGATAAACGTAGTTGTAGATCATCTCTCACTTTTACACGGTCAACGACAACTTCAATGGTATGTTTTTTATGTAACTCAAGTGGTGGAGGATCTGATAAGTCACACACCTCGCCATCAATACGTGCCCGAATATAGCCTTGAGCGGCTAAATTATCGAGTAGCTTTATATGTTCACCTTTACGGTTTTGAAGTATTGGCGCGAGTACCATAACTTTAGTACCTTCTTCTAGCTCAAGTACTTTATCAACCATTTGAGATATAGTTTGTGCGGCAAGCGGTGTATGGTGTGTAGGGCAACGCGGTTCGCCGACACGTGCATAAAGTAGTCTTAAATAATCGTATATCTCTGTAATTGTACCAACGGTTGAACGTGGGTTATGAGAAGTAGACTTTTGCTCTATAGAAATAGCGGGCGATAATCCCTCGATGTGATCTACGTCAGGTTTTTCCATTAATGATAAAAACTGACGTGCGTAAGCTGATAAAGATTCAACGTAGCGACGTTGGCCTTCAGCATATAATGTATCAAAGGCAAGAGAAGATTTACCTGAACCCGATAAACCAGTAATGACTATTAATTTGTCGCGGGGAATATCTAAACTAATGTTTTTTAGATTATGTGTGCGTGCGCCTCTAACTTCTATCTTTCTCATAATTTATCCACAGTAAATTGCAGCCGCATATTATTGCATAAAAACTGTTCGTCGAATATATGATTTTGTTCATTGAATTGCCGTGATAAACTTACGCGAAATTTTTCCTCTATTAAAAGTTAAAAGTAGTAAGTATGAGCGTATCAGGATTGAATAGTATTGAGAAAAAAGCAGCTTTTTCACTTGCGGCTGTTTTTGGTCTGCGAATGCTAGGGCTTTTTATGATACTGCCAGTGTTTGCTATTTATGGCCAAGAATTAATTGGTTATAGCCCCATTTGGATAGGGTTAGCCATTGGCGCTTATGGCTTAACGCAAGCTTTACTGCAAATTCCTATGGGGATGTTGTCTGATAAATTTGGCCGTAAGCCTATTATTTTAATTGGTTTAGTTATTTTTTTATTGGGAAGTATTGTTGCTGCAATGTCCGACACTATTTACGGTGTGGTTTTTGGTCGAGCTTTACAAGGCATGGGAGCTATAGCCAGTGCGGTGTTGGCGTTGGCTGCTGATTTAAGTAGGGAAGAGCAACGACCGAAAGTAATGGCAACTATTGGCATGTTTATCGGCCTATCGTTTACCTTAGCTATGGTTTGTGGGCCAATAGTAGCCGAGACATTTGGTTTAAGTGGTTTATTTTGGTTTACAGCGGTACTAACCCTTGGTGCCATGTTAATGATTCAATTTATGGTGCCGCATTCGGTTAATAAATCTCCGCGAGGCGATAACGTGGCGATGCCAGATAAACTTCTATCTTTGGTTAAAGATCCTCAATTATTTAGATTAAATATTGGTGTTTTTGCCTTACACATGGCATTAACAGCTTGTTTTGTCACCTTACCTAAACAATTTGTTAGTGCAGGGCTATCTTTAGATCATCATTGGCAGCTTTATTTGCCAACGTTACTTGGCTCTTTCTTTTTAATGGTGCCGTTTATGATTATGGCCATTAAAAAACAAAAAGAAACGCAGATGTTCGCTGCTGCTATTTTATTGTTAAGTTTTTCACTAATACTGATGTGGTATTTGCCATCGACTATTTTCAATTTAGTTCTTATGGTAGTGATGTTTTTTACCGCGTTCAACTATTTAGAAGCGACTATGCCATCAATACTTTCTCGTCTTGCTCCCGCTGGTGTTAAAGGAAGTGCAATGGGAATCTATTCAAGTAGCCAGTTTTTTGGGGCATTTTGTGGTGGTCTTGTTGGTGGTGCAATTGCTGGCGTTTTAAATGAGCATGCCATCTTTATAGTCATGGCGGCGGTTTGTTTGTGTTGGTTTATCGCTTCATTAGGTTTAAAACCATTGAAAAAGTCAAAAAGTTATAGTCTCAAAACATCTATTACTTCTGAATTACAAGCAGAACAAGTTGCAGACGAGCTTATTAATATGCCGGGGGTAATTGAAGCGACACTGGTACATAATGAATCTGTGGCTTATTTAAAAGTAGATGAGAAGTTAGTTGATTTAATGAAAGTAAAAAGCTTATTAAGGCCTACAAATTAGTTTACTAAAAGATTTTTAAGACTACACTTGGATTTATGTAAACTTGAAAAGTAGTGAACGATGTACCCATTTTCCACCATTAAAAAATTAGAAAGTAAAATCGCAGAATTAGAAGGACAATTAGCTGAACATCAGGAAATGAATTCAGCCCTTGTTGAAAGTAACCAAACACTTTCATTGGAACTTGAAAAAACATCATCTCATCAAGAAAGCGACCAGCAAAAAAGACTGTTGCAATGTGCTGTACAGGGCTTAATTCAAGTTAATGGTATTCGAGAAAGTGTTTACCACTCATTTAATCATATAGAAGAAGAGAGTCAGTCTATTGATCTGATTAATGAATTGTTTGATCTTTCTTCAGAATCTTTGAAATCTATTGTTGCTGGTATGGGCGAACTTTCAAAGAATATGGGAGGTATGACCGAAAATATTTCAGGATTGTCAAAAATGGCAGACAGTATTAATACCTTTGTTACGACTATTGCTAATATTTCTAATCAAACAAACTTGTTAGCACTAAATGCTGCTATTGAAGCGGCAAGAGCTGGAGAAGCTGGTCGAGGTTTTAGTGTAGTTGCTGATGAAGTACGATCTCTTGCCAATAATACCAATGACTCAGCTAATGAAGTTTCTGATCTAGTGAAAGAGATAATTAGCACGACCGGACATACTGTTGATTCTGTTTCTCATATTCAGACGACAAATGATGATTTATCTGACGGTGTAGGAAAACTTCAAGGTGATTACCAATCGATAGTTAAACGTTGCAACTCTATGAAGAGCACTATTTCTGAAGCTGCAAAACAAACCTTTATTCAAACCGTAAAGTTAGATCATGTGGTGTGGAAAGGCGATATTTATTCCGTTATTTTAGGGGAATCACACAAACGAGTTGAAGATTTTGCAGATCATCGCTCGTGTCGTTTAGGACAGTGGTGCCAGTCAACTGGTGCGGATCTATATGGAAATAATAATATTTTTCAACAGTTAGATACCCCTCATGCCTCTGTACATCGTAATGGTGTTGAAGCCTTGGCATTATACCTTTCAGGGGATATAGATTCAGCGATTAACCATTTAGAAAAAATGGAGCATGATAGTGAAAGATTAATGGCGCTATTGGATCGTTTATCTGCAACTTAAAGCAGAATAACTACACCGCACTATTTTGTATTTGTTATCTTGAAAAATAGCCTATAGCAGAGACTAAAATAAAAACTTAATAGCTCCTAATAAACATCTATTACTTCAAAAACTAATGATTTATTAGCTAAAAGTAGGTGGACTTCATCACCCATTTGCCTTGCAAGCATAGATTTTCCAATGGGTGATTTAGGGGTTATTACAGTAATGATATGCTGTTCTAGCTCGATACGAAATCCGGCGCCTGCAGGTGCAATAAAAAACCATTTATTGATACCAGCATCATTACTTAATTGTACTAATGATCCTACTTTTATTAAGGTGTCTTGGTTGTAAGTGCCTAGCGATAACTGTTTAATTTTGTGTATTTCTAATTCAATTTCTTGAGCGCGCCTCGCTTGTCCTTCTGCTAAATATCCTGCTTCAATAGCTAAAGTGTCATATTGCGTTTCTGCTACAGACTCTTCATCAATTGATGCTGCTCGAGCATTGTTTGCCGCTGTTGTTAATATTGAAAGCTCTTTTTCTAAATGAACAAGCAAACCCTCAAGTAATATTTTTTTATCCATTTTTCATCTTCAATAATAATGCTCAACAGAATGGCATTTTCTATTCTAAACGCTGATATCGACACCAATGGTGTGCCCCTGATGATTCTGCATGATCGACATGGCTGATTTTAGCATATCCAAGGTTGCTTCGTCGTTACGCGATAGTGCGCCTTGTATACCATCACGCGCCTTTTGAATAAAGTTGTACCGCGTTTTATCGTTATCTACCGATAGCTCACCGCTAAAACCACCACTTACAGGAATCTTCATTGCCATCGCCATGAAAGGTCGACCGTCATCAAGAGACATATCTCCGTTACGGATTTTTGTATTGGCCCAATCATTTAATTCCTGACGAGTCATGCGAGTAAAGTCTGCTTGTTTTGTGCCAGAATCAACTTGATTGTTATTAATTTGAGTCTCAGTTAGCAAAGTTGATAAAGTACTTGAATCAGAGGTAGACGGTTGCGTAGGTATGCTACCGTTTACATAATTTACGCCTGAGTTAATTATCATTTGTCCCTCTCTATTAATGGCGATATTTTTTGATAGTTAATATATGCAAAACATACGCCACAGTTATATATTATCGATAAGTGACTCATTCTAAGAGTTTTCACGGATTAAATTGATTAAGAGGAAAGTTTTTTCCAATTAGTAGGAAATACTTTGCCTAAACATACTGAGTTAAGTGCTTTGATAGTCATATAATTACGTACTTATTCTCCTCCATCTGACAGGTGTCAAAATTAAAGCTTGTCAAATGCGTAATGAACAACTATTTTATAGTTATCTGGTTAGACCTTTACACAATAAGATAAAATTATGACAACACCATTTCCACATTTATTAACGCCACTTGATTTGGGCTTTACGACAATACAAAACAGAACTCTGATGGGCTCTATGCATACAGGGCTTGAAGAAGAAAAAAATGGTTTTGCAAAATTAGCCGCTTTTTACCAAGCAAGAGCGAAGGGTGGTGTTGGTTTAATTGTGACAGGGGGGATAAGTCCAAATATGCGAGGCAGACTTGCCCCTTTTGGTTGTGAGCTAAGTCATTTTTGGCAGGTGAATAAGCATAAACAGGTAACTGAAGCGGTACATCAATACCCCACTAAAATCTGTTTACAACTGTTACATGCTGGTCGATATTCTTATCACCCTTTTAGTCTTTCCTCGAGTAAGAAAAAATCACCTATTAATCCTTTTACCCCTAAGGCGATGTCTGTAAGACAAATAAAATCGACGATTAAAGATTTTGCTTATTCATCTCATTTAGCCGCCAAAGCGGGCTACGATGGCGTTGAAATTATGGGTTCTGAAGGTTACTTAATTAACCAATTTAGCTGTGTGAGAGTTAATAATCGTGATGACGAGTGGGGCGGCTCTATAGAAAATAGAATGCGTTTAGGTTGTGAAATTGTTAAAGCGGTTCGGGAAAAGGTCGGTGAAAAGTTTATTATAATTTTTCGCTTATCGATGCTTGATTTGGTTGAAGGGGGCAATAGTTGGGAAGATGTTGTTACTATGGCAAAAGCGATAGAAGCTGCTGGCGCTACTATTATCAACACAGGTATTGGCTGGCACGAAGCGCGCGTTCCTACTATTTCAACGTCTGTTCCTCGCGCCGCGTTTACCTGGATTACAGAAAAGATGAAAAAAGAGGTCTCTATTCCTTTAGTGACCACTAATCGAATTAATACCCCAGAAGTTGCTGAAGATGTTTTAGCTAATGGTCAGGCCGATATGGTGTCGATGGCACGTCCATTTTTGGCTGATGCTGATTTTGTTAATAAGGCTTCTGAAAATAAAAGTAATGAAATTAATACCTGCATTGGCTGTAACCAAGCATGTTTAGATCATGTTTTTAAGCAAAAACGAGCTTCGTGTTTAGTTAACCCACAAGCCTGTTATGAAACTGAACTCATTATCAGTAATACCACTAAACCTAAAAATTTAGCCGTAATTGGTGCGGGCCCAGCGGGCTTAGCATTTAGCTTGTATGCCGCTCAAAAGGGTCATAATGTGACTTTGTTTGATCGTAGTACTGAGATTGGCGGCCAATTTAATGTGGCAAAACAAGTGCCAGGTAAAGAAGAGTTTTATGAGACATTGCGTTATTTCGATGTTCAATTGAAAAAACATCAGGTAACAATTCATTTAAATACCGAAGTTGATGTAGCGATGCTGGTCGAACAGGGCTTTGATGAAGTTGTGTTGGCGGCAGGTATTATTCCTAGAAAGCTTGATATTCCAGGAGCTGATCATCCTAAAGTTAAAAGTTACTTACAAGTGTTACGTGATAAAGAACCTGTTGGCGATAAAGTAGCTATCATCGGTGCAGGTGGTATTGGTTTTGATGTGGGATGTTATTTAGTTGAAGAAAAACAAGTAGATAAGCCTGATGAATGGTTAGCAAGTTGGGGAGTAGATAAAAGCTATCAACATAATGGCGCATTAACATCACCTGTTCATAAAGCTTCAGAAAAAGAAATTTATTTATTACAGCGAAAAACTTCAAAAGTTGGCGGAGGACTAGGAAAAACCACTGGCTGGATACATCGTGCTACATTACAGAAAAATAATGTCAAAATGTTAGCTGGGGTGAGTTATAAATCAATTGATGATCAAGGCTTACATATTGAAGTGAATGGAGAGGCGCAATTACTTGCGGTTGATAATGTGATTGTTTGTGCTGGCCAAGAACCGAATAGGAATCTACAGCAATCAATCATTGATGCGGGTATGGCAGTACACTTAATTGGTGGATCAAATATTGCAGCAGAACTCGATGCAAAACGTGCCATCAGGGAAGCCGCTGAATTAGCAATGAACATTTAAGATAGAGAACCAAGAACTTTGGATCTAGAAGTTAGGACCTGGGTTATGTTAGTCTCTATTTTGTTTTAATTATCAAGGTTTACTTATGTTATATCCTATGGCTGCCATGGTGTTGCTAGTTGTACTTGTTGGTTTAGTGGCAGTAAAAGCACGGTTTGGTAGTATAAAAAGAGGGGAGGTTAGTCCTAAGTACTTCCGTTTAATGGAAGGGGAAAATATTCCTGATGCTATGACGAAATCTACCCGTAACTTTAATAATCAATTTGAGCTCCCGATACTTTTCTATGTGGTATGTACGTTATATATTAGCTTAGGTCTAGAGAGTTCTGTTGGAGTAGTATCTGCATGGGCATTTGTATTTTTTAGATACCTTCATGCTTATATTCATTTAAGTTATAACTATACTATTCATAGAATGTTAGCGTTTTGGGCTGGCTTTATTTGCGTTATAGTTTTATGGGTAAACTTGCTGATTCAACAAGCGTCATAACCTTATAAAAATGTATTGTTAAGCGTCTCATCTTTATACGCTAGCCTAAATATATTCAGGCTAGCGTTTTTATTTTGGTTATTTAGTGGGTTGAAGAACTTAGCTCTTTACTGTCATTAATGCCTTCAGCACGTTTAACGGGATAACCTAAATTTTGCCAACCAAAAATTCCTTCCCATAGTACAGCTGTTTTTAAATAGCCACGATCTGTTAATTTGTTAGTTAAATAATCAGCAGCAGCTCTAGGGCAAGAGCAATAAGCGACAATTTGAACATCTTTTGGTAACTCTTTTTCTAGAGCATCAAAGTCAGTGTAATACGGAAGTGGGAAAGAGCCTTCAATATGAGCGGTTTGCCAAACAGAAGGTACTCTAGTATCAAGTAATACCATACGCTTTTTAGCTTTTAATGCGGCATATAAGTCAGCCGAAGTGACATAACCTTGTTCATTAAGGGTAAAGTTTGGATCGTCATTGTTTGGGTTTATAATATATTCCTTAGGAGTTGGAATATGCTTGAGTACCTGTGTTTCTTGCTTCCAACCACTTGCTTGACTGCGTAAAAAAGCCGTAACATTATCAATATCTGCTGAGCTAAGCTTATCTGCAAATGCGACCATAGGCGTGTCATTTCTGCCTTTTTCAATGGCATAACGAATAAATTCATCGCTATTGTGTGCTAATGCGGATTGATTGCCTAAGGCAGGGGCAGTTATACCTTCTCCTTTTTTACCATGACATGTCGCACAGTTCTCTTGGTAAACGACTTCCCCTCGTTGCACATCTCCAAGAACGGGGTTTGTCGACAATTTTACGCGATCAACACCGGCCTGCCAAAAAAGCCAATAGGTGAGATCCCAAGTTTCATCTAAGGTCATTGGTCCACCAACTTCATCTAAATAACCCCCCATAGCTGTACCTTGACGACCATAAGACATGGGGCGCAATATTGCATGCGGAACACCTGACTCAAATAAGCTTTTACTTCTTAAAGATGGTGCATGATCATTAGCATGGCCTTGACGATCGACCCCATGACATAATGAACAATACTTTTGATAATTAGCTGATGCTACCTTGGCTTGTTCAGGTGTTAGCTCTCTTGGCGGTGGTAGTTTTTCTCTTTCAACATTTTGAGCAAAAGAACTCAACGAAAGCAAAGCTAATGTTATTAGTACTATTCGATTAATTAACATAGATGATAATCCTTTATATCATTTTTAATATCTTATATTGCAAGCTTAGTTCTAAGTCTTTTTTAATCAACGCCTAAGCTCGCATGTAAATAGGGAAAAGTTGTTACTCTTTTGCTTTTGCTTGATTTTTTGCTTTAACAACGATATCACGTACATCTTTTAATAATGCTTTTGCATCATAAATAATACCGTCTTTTATTGTGTAATTAACACCACCAACACGAGTAGGTGTATTATTTTCATCTAACCTAAAATGGCCCGTGCCATAAAGTACTTTAAAGTTTCTTAATGGGTTTTCAGTAAGAATAACTAAGTCAGCTTTTTTTCCAACACGAATTGAGCCAATTTCATCTGCCATACCTAGCGCTTGTGCGCCATTGATAGTGGCAGCTTGTAATACTTCTAAAGCGTTAAATCCGGCTTCTCTGAGTAATTCAAATTCTCTTATTAAGCTAAACCCATAAATTTTAAATATATAACCGGCGTCAGATCCTGTAGTAACACGACCACCATTGTTTTTGTAATCGTTGATAAAAGTCATCCATTGCTGATAATTTTTCTTCCATGCGATTTCGTCATCGGTAGTCCAGTCAAACCAATATGAACCGTGTGCATTTTTATTTGGCTGAAAAAAGTCCCATAAAGTGGGTAAGGTATAGTCTTTATGCCAGTCAGCATTCATGTCTCGCATTAAATCACGGCTGGCTTCATATATTGTCATGGTTGGATTGATCGTAAAATCTAATGCAATTAGTTCGTCGCGGACGGCATTCCACTTTTTACTCTTTGGTTTAGCGGCTTGTTGCCATAATCGTCCCGCCTCACCAAAACGGTCTTGCTCGTTTTGGTAATTATAATCAGGTGAATAGTTTTGAATAATTTGTTGTTCAAACAAGGCTTCAGGTAAGCCATACCAATGTTCCATAGAGACAAGCCCTAAACGAGCAGAGTCAATTACATTCATGTTGACTACGTCGATTTGAGCATGATGCATCATACCGCGTAAACCATGTTTTTTCGCTTCAGTTAAGGCGGCTTCTATTATTGCCGGTGGTGCACCAAAAAATTTAATGCCTTTAGCACCTTTTTTGGCGATATTCTTAACCCACTTTTTGGCTTGTTCAGGTGTCGTAATTGGCGTTTGTTGGCCCATACCAAAAGCAAAATAAGGAATTATACGTGGGGCGGCAATCGTATTGCTTTCACTACGCTCAACATGATCCATTACCCATTCAATTCCATTAAAACTCCCCGGTTCACGCACGGTTGTTATGCCATGTGCAAGCCACAGTTTAAAGACGTATTCTGCTGGAATATTTTTTGCACTGCCGCCAATATGCGCATGCATATCAATAAATCCGGGTAAAACATATTGACCGGAAATATCTATTTCCTTATCACCTTTATTTGCTTTAGGTCGAGCGTCAGGGTTAATTGGAACACCAGGATTACCCACATTTACTATTCTAACTATACGGTCATTTTCTATTACAATATCCATAGGTCCGCGAGCAGGTGCACCTTCACCACTTACAACTATTCCACCTCTTAGTATTAAGCGTTTGTATGGACCTTCTCCTTGTTCTCGGTTGGGTGCTTTTGCATCAGCAAATACCTGAACTGAAAAAAAATAAAATGAAAGTATAAATATTAAAATATGCTTCATAGTGCTCTCTTTATTATTTTATCTAATGCTCTGATGACATGATGATTAATGCTGTTATAGGTTTTCATGCGTTAAAGTACATAAAAATTATTCATCAAGATTAGCATATAATTATTATTCGTAACGTGTTTAATTAAAACGAGAGCTAGTTACTACTTATATTGTGAGTAAATATTTGATGATATTATGGGGTAATTAATAACGCTCATATCAATAACAATATAAAAGAAGGTAGCAATCACCGATGCAATATTTTAGTGAAAAACTTAATCCTAGGTTTAGCGATACAGATGCACTAGGTCATATCAACAATACGATGGTGCCTATTTGGTTTGAAGGTGCGAGAGATCCTATTTTTCGTTGGTTTAGCCCCGAATTAGACACTAAAAATTGGCGACTTATTCTAGCAAAAATAGACGTTAATTTTATCGATCAAATGTATTACGGACAGTCTATGGAAATACGTACTTACATTGGTCGTATCGGTGGTTCGTCTTTCGATGTTTATCAAGAGCTTTGGCAGAATGACAAGTTATGTGCCTCAGGTACAGCGGTAATGGTGCATTATGATTACCAACAACAAAAGTCAGTAAGAATTCCTGAAGCAATATCAACACAGATGCATGTGTATTTACATAAAGTTTAAGACACAGAATTAAGTCAAAAAAGTGAGTTAAACAATAATTATTCCTAAACAAAAATTATTTTTAGCTAACGCTGTCACAACAATAATGACAGTGATAGAATGTTCTACTTAATTATTAAATCTATAAGCACTCACGCTAATTCAGCGAAATATAGTGCTTATAAGTCAGTAGTTTATTATTACTGCAAATCTTTAGTGAGAGTGATAAATGGCCAGTCGTGGTATAAATAAAGTCATCATAGTAGGAAACTTAGGGCAAGACCCAGAAGTACGTTTTATGCCAAACGGTGGTGCAGTTGCCAACTTTACTGTTGCAACATCAGAGACATGGAAAGACAAGCAAAGTGGTGAGCAAAAAGAAAAAACAGAATGGCATCGCATTGTAATGTATCAACGTTTAGCAGAAATTGCTGGCGAGTATTTGAAGAAAGGTTCAAAGGTATATTTAGAAGGTCGTTTACAAACGCGTAAATGGCAAAATCAACAAGGCGCTGATCAGTATACAACTGAAATAATTGTCAATGATATGCAAATGTTGGATTCTCGTGGTCAAGGTGCTCAGTCTGGTGGTTTTGCTCAACAAAATCAGAACCAGCAACCGGCACAGGGTGGTTTTAATCAAGCACAGCAACAGCCAGCTTATCAATCACAATCAGCCCCGCAAACAGGTGGTTTTAATCAACAGCAACCTGCAAAAGCACCAATGCAACAAAGTGGCTACTCTAACCAAGGGCAACAACCAGCTCAATCGCAACAAGGCGGTTATTCAAACCAGGGTCAGCAGCAAGGTGGTGGATATAATCAACAACAACCAGCATCTGCACCGAAAGTAAACCCTCAAGAGCCAACCATCGACTTTGATGACGACATTCCCTTCTGATGCTTATAAAGTAAGAAATGTTGAAAAATAACTTTGAAAGCCGCTATTAAGCGGCTTTTTTAGTTTTATTAGAAATTTAATGTTGAAAATTTAAAAACGTAAATTAGATGATTACAATGCTCATTTTTGAGTGTTGAAAGGACTAATTATACTCTCAATTTTTACCTTTTCTTTACTACCAGCTAGTCGTTTTTATATTCGACAATCCCTTCATTTAAATTGCGTTCGCTAATGATTATAATATGTGGGATTCCAATTAACTCAATATCATTAATCATTACACCAAGGCTGTCCAGCAGCACTTCAACCTTATTAGAGCTTAAAGTGCAGTACAACATTCCAGCAGCTTTTTGTGCGGTGAAGATTTATGCATATTGATCGGGATAATAGCTACATTAAAAGGAGCTATAGATTCAGGCTATTTAATTCCAAATTCATTATGATATTGTTTAATCGTTGCTGCCACAACTCGTGTATAACCGATCGCATAACACCCAAATGAGGCCTAATTTCATCTCTAAATTTGGTTTGAATTTGATAAACACTCAAAGGAAGCTTCTTGTAGGAGCTTATTTCATTATGGATGATATCTGTGATGATTTCTTCATGAGTTGGGCCTAAAACGAACGACCAATTGTGTCGATCTGAAATGCACAATAACTCCGCGCCAAATTGATCCCAACGTCCTGTTTCTTTCTATAAGTCAGAAGGTTGCACTAATGACATTAAGGCTTTTATTATTCCAATATTATACATCTCTTCTCTTATAGTATTCTCTACTTTACGCAGTACTCTTAAACCAGTAGGAAGCCATGTGTATAAACCTGATGATAATTTTCGGGCCCTCAACATTAATTGGTGACTGATAACATCAGCATCATTCGAAGTGGCCTTTTGTGTTGTTATTAAATATTTAGTTGTTCGCATTTCTGGTATCCATTATCTAGTAGTGTGTTTAAATTTTACGAATTATCGGAAAACCATTAAGTGATAAAGGCTTTTCCATATACGGGGTTAATTACCTTTTTAGAGCAATTATGATGTTTTCAAAAGCAAATAGTTGCACAATCGTGCATATGTGCGTATATTATGATCCAGATTCAACACTTAGAAGAGAGATTATTTTGGATATAGAAAAATTAATGGTAGCGCTTAATGAATTTATTCATGTAGGCGGTGGGTTGGTACTCATTATTGCAGTCGTTTCGGTTTTAACTGGCCTTATGCGAGAATATGTACCGCAAGATAAACTACAGAAAAAAATCAATAAGCATGAAAAATGGGGGACCGTTTTAGGGGCTGGTTTTGGAATGCTTACTCCTTTTTGTAGTGCTGCCGTAGTGCCAGTTACTATGGGGATGGCCTCAATGGGAGTTTCTTTAGGTACTGTTTTGAGCTTTTTAATTTCAGCACCGCTGTGTAACTTTATTGTATTAGCTATGATTTACGCTATGTTTGGTTTAAAAATAACAGCCGTTTATCTGGCACTTACATTTAGTGCGGCTGTTATTGGTGGCTGGATTATTTCTAAATCGCCATGGAAAAACGAGATTAAACGAGGTGACGAATTAGAAGATGCAAAGCAGGTTTCAAGTTGCAGTACATCAAATTGTGCACCCGCTAATTTGAACGAGGGGATAGCAGCATGTCAAAGCGTAGCTCAAGAACCAAGCACAAATGTATGTGCTACAGTGAGTATGAGTTGCGATTCATCAGCTGCACTGGATATGGATAAAGTTCAGCCTGCCCGCATGAGAAGAGCCATGCAAACCGCGGTTGCGCTATTTAAGCGAATTGTTCCTTATGTTTTATTAGGTGCACTCATAAGTGGTTTATCTGCCGCATATTTACCAGCGGAACTTGTAGAAAAATATGTTGGTGGTGATGACTTAAGTGCAATTATTATTGCAGCTGTTATTGGGGTTCCTTTGTACTTACGCATTGAAATGGCAATACCGTTACTAAAAGTGCTAATTATGAAAGGTATGGGATTGGGTCCAGCGTTAGCTTTAATAATAGGTGGTACAGGCGCGAGCTTACCTGAGATCGCGTTAGTTTCTTCAGTATTAAAGAAAAAAGCAGTATTCGCATTTGTAACAATTGTTTTAATCACTGCTGTTTTAGGGGGGATAATATTCCAGTACGTAATTTAGTGACTTTTGCGCCACTCATAGAAGTGGCGTTTTCTTAGGGGGAGTATGAAGCTCAAGATTCTATCGTGTGAGAACATACCGAATGAGTTATAAAGATACTTTGACAATTATCGGCAATAGTTGAATCGTGAATTTAACCAATGGAGGCTTTGGGCATATAACATAAGTATATTCAGAGACTTTTTGGGATCAAAACAAGGGCAAAGGTTTTTGTATTGCCGGTGTATCAGAAGTCGGCCGAAGAACTGGCTAAGCAAGGGGATGAATACATAACTTTTGTTACCAAATTTTGGTTGTTGTTTTTAGGGGGATGGTGGCTAAACAGAGCATAAGAATATTTCATACTATTCATTTTGGAATAGTTTTTCTTATTGAGGGCGGTATAATGATTAGTAGGTTCTTTCTATGCAGCAAGCAAAAAAATTATGATTGATGTTAATTATATTGATGCCCTTAAAGCATTATCAGATCCAACTCGATTACGCTTATTTTGGCTATTACTCCATATTGATCAACGTATAACTGTTGCTGAAGCATTAGATGTAACCGGTGATACTCAGTATAACGTATCAAGAAACCTAAAAATGCTTTTTAAAGCGGGATTATTAATACAGCAAAAACAAGGGAAGTGGGTTTATTACACATTATGTGAGCAAAGTGTGCCTCATTGCCAAGCGCTGGTAGATTCGGTTAGACATCTACCTTCTGAACCTTTCTCTGAAATAATAGAACGATGTATTTTACGCTTGTCTCTGCGTGTTGATGGAGAGTGTGTCGTCGGTGCTAATAGCGATGAATGGAAGGCACTAATCGAAAAAGAAACATTAGTTAATTAACGTAAGAGGAGTTGTATTTCGTTTGTTAGCAATAAAAGCGGTGGGCTGCAATAATGTCTCGAGCGATACTATCCATTACCTTCCTAATAGTGAAGCTCATTCAAAAAGTACAACAAGCTTAAAAATTGAATGGGCCACTCTTCAATATACCAATAACCCACAGAGCAAGTGATAAGTTATTTTCGCAAGTTATGGAAATCTTAATTAATGTATTATTATTTGAAGGCTACAATAAAAGTCGAGTAGTTGTAGTCGAAATGATAAATTTTTGTTGTATCTAATTAATAATTAATAATTAATAATAAATACCAATGAATTAATTAAGATTTTGTTATTATTCAGTTACTTCATATTCGTTTATATTAAGTGCTGAATTATCTTTTAATTGTTTTTGTAAAAACTCAATAACTCGTTTATGGCGCATTTTTACTGCAGAGAGTTTTAGTTCACATATATCTGCTATTTCTTGAAGCTCTAGACCGGTTCTATATCGCAGTAGCATAATGTTACGGTCAATAAATGATAAATGCTCCATTAAGTAAGATAATGCTTCGGAAAAGTCTATTTCCTTAGTGTCATCTATTATAGTGTTAATAAAATACTCACTGTCTTCTATTTGTGTGTTCCAACGGCGATCGCGTATTTTGTTAATACATTCATTATGAGCAATTTTAAATAGCCATGCCTTGAAGGACACAACCCACTTAAAACTTTTTAAGTGGGTTAATGCTTTAATTAGAGTTTCTTGTACAGCATCTTCTGCATCTGATGAATGATTCAATAATTTTGAGCAATAACCTTTTAAATCAGAAAGATAAGGGGTTATTAATTGCTGAAAAAAACGGGTGTCATAGGGTAACCCCTCTTGCACCAATGCAACAAGCTGACGTTCATTGAGCGTAGCCAAGTGTTCAAAAAATTCTATTATTGTTTTATTACTTTGTTTGCGAGTAAAAAAGTATTCGGCAAGGTGATGATTGACTCTTCACTATCCATTACTTTGCTCGCAACACTTCCTATGGAGATTAAAGTGCCCTTTGTTTCGGTTACTTCTATGCTATCACCAACTTGGTACATTTCTCGTAAATAAACACCGGCAACAATTTCTTGTGCCATTGATTTTGTACCTATACCCAAAGAAATTGCTGCGGCTAAACCTATGCTAGCAATGACAACTGTCATGATGTTATTTAAAAGTGATACATCAATATCAAGTTGTGTAATTGATAGTGACACAGTAATGATGATAATTATGCCACGACATACTTCAGCAACAGAACGCCCATAATCTACACCTGTATTTTTCGCTGCTATTTTGACGCCATTGAAAACAATCTGTGCGACAAAAAAACCACATAAAAGTACAGCCAAAGAAGCGAGTAGTTTTGGCAAAAATAGTACAAGAGTATCAATTAAGCCAGAAAGTATGGTTAATCCTATAATATCTAATGCGGCTAATAAAAAAATCAATAAGAAAAAAATAGATATTATGCTTGCTACTATTTGGCTTCCGCTTATGTTGATTTCTAGTTTATTGAGTAATGTATTTAAGCCTAGTCTATCTAAAAAGGTATTAAAGCCAATTTTTATTAACGATTTATTGATTACCTTTTTAATTAGAGATGATACAAACCAGCCCACAATTAAAAATAAAAAGGCGATAATTAGGTCGGGTAAAAAAGTGATCATATTATGCCAGATGGTGACGAATCCCGAATAGGCCTTATCTGAGATATTTGCTGTGTTCATCATTTATTCCTGTTGTTAGGTTTGTGGCTTGTTGATGAAGCCAGTTCATTATTATTGTTAACTTGTTTAAATATGGGGTTTAATATTTTCATAAAGATACTAATAAATACTATCCATATAGAAGCCATACCCAATGCTAATAAGTCTTTAGTGCCTTGTTGATTATTTATCGTTGAAGTTGCCCGTTTGAATAACTCATCATCAGAGGTGGTAAAAACATGCTCGGGTTCATTTGATAATTCTTTAGCTATTTTAGTATCTAAATCTTTCATCTTATTCCTAGGTAAAATCTTACCGCTTTATTTATTAACGGTTGGCTGTTTAGAAAGTCACATTTTATTTGTATAATTATCATCTTCAATGCTGGCCTTGTAATAAGGTGGATTTATCCAACAAAAAAATGGCTTCTTTGTGTAAGGTTTACAATAAGCTATGAAATTATTTCTTTTTTTAATGATAGTTTATTAAGTACATTGACTTTTTGTTCTTTAAGTTTTTGATTTATAGTAAAAATTACCTTTTTAATAAGTTGGTTTTAACTTTGCATTATTGGAACTATATTCTACATCGAATAGTGAGGATTGTTTAATTTAAGAAGAGAAATTTCAGTTTAAATAGATAATTATTACTTTTAAAAAATAAAATGTGACTTTTGACAATGTCATTCGTTATAACTTTAGAAACAACATGAACTCAACAAGGATTTAATTGTGAAAATTTTTAATATGACTCTGTTAGCTGCATTGATCAGCTCTCCATTAGCAGCAGAAAATATAGATAAAACATGGGAATTAGGTGTATTTGGTGATTACATCAAATCAAGTACGCATAAAGGAGAAGATGCTTTTTGGCAACAAATTGAGGCAGGTAAAAGTATTGGCTTAGATTTACAAAAAATTATTAATGACTCTTGGTCTGCGCGCTTTGAATTAGCGAAAACACGTTTTTATGTAAATAATGGTAATGACACTGATTATGGTACTCGTTTTGGTATTGATGCCTTATATAACATAGAAAATTCGAACCTTTATGTTTTCTCTGGAGTAAAACGCTTCAATACTATCAGAAATTATACGGCTTTAGATGTAGGTGCTGGTTTTTCGGCACAAATAAGTGATCGTTTATCATTTTATAGTGAAGCGGCTGTTTATCGTGATCTTGACTATGGTTTTACAGATCAAGGTATAAAAATGGGGATAAAATATGCTTTTGGTAATGAAAGAAAAGCTCCTGTTGTTGCTAAACCTCAGCCAGCACCAATAACACAAGAAACTCCGTCTAAAAAAGCACCACTAGATAGCGATAATGATGGTGTAAGTAATGCTAATGATCGCTGTGACAATACACCTGCAAACGTAAAAGTAGATTCTGTAGGTTGTACTTTATATTCAGAAAAAGAAGTTTCAGTAAACTTAAATGTAACTTTTGAAAATAATAGTGCAAAGATAAACTCAACAGTAGTCAATGATATTCAGCGTTTAGCTGATTTCATGAAAGAATATACTAATACTAATGTTGTTATTGAAGGACATAGTTCCGCTGTTGGTGATGCTACCTATAACTTAAAGTTATCACAAGAGCGAGCAGATGCTGTAAAAGCCGTATTAATGGGAACATTTAATATTGATGCTAGTCGTTTATCAGCTAAAGGATTTGGTGAAACTCAATTATTAGCTAAAGGCAATTCTAGCGCAGATCACAGTGTAAATCGCCGTGTTGTTGCTCAAATTGAAACAACAGTAAAAGAAGCTGTTAGCAAAAATTAATTGTTTTATTCGTATTAGAGTGGGGTATTCATCTAATCCCCTTTGTTTACCCTGCTCTATGCGAAGCTTTTAATTATTACAAGTTTCAAATTCGCTATTAGTTAGTTGTTTAAATGTTAAAAGGAATATTATGAGAAGAAATAATGCTATAGCGCGTAAATTTATTTCTGACAATATTAAAATTAATGCAAGTGTTTCTTCGTACCCTTTAAGAAAAGTTAAATCAGCAGCCCCTATTTTAAGCTCAAATATGCATATAAACGTTGATAAAGGCTTAACCGCAGGAATAGAAAAAGCGGAAAGCAACACGCTAAACAATATTTTGTTATAGGCGTATTTAAAGAGTTCGTAGACACAATAAAGGTAAAGACATAAAAAAAGCTTCTTATGAAGCTTTTTATTTATTAATAGTAAGTATCTTCTCTATTATGAGCCTGGGGATCATATATTATTTCATCGTAGTCCACTTCGAAGCTATTATTGTCATCTGTGTTAGCCATATAAATAGTACGGGTTGAGCCATCAATCCAGGTCACAGTGCCACTACCTTTTTTACTACCGCATTTCATACCAATGTGAATATCGTTAAATTCCATAGAACCCCCTCATAAAATTATGAATTTCTATAGCTCAATTAGTTTAGAGTTATTATTTTTAGATTAGTTCAAATATGAATACCTAACTAATTGCGCTCGTTTTTTCTACAGCGAGCAAACCATTATAAGGAGAAAAATTATGATAGCTAGATAGAAAATAGAGAAAAATCATTGTAACGCTAACAAAGTTAAGAGATCCCTTATTAAACTTGCTTTAGCGAGATAGAATGTTTTGTCATAAGTGAATGTTTAGTCACTTATGACCTTGCGTTTATTCAGTTACTTAGTAGTAGTAAAAAATTTTAACGTGTTGATTTATATTGATATAACATTTTAAATTTAAAAGCTATACATATAATATTTATACTATGTTTGTGTATTAAAACTAGAGTTTATGGTGCCTGAAGTCGCTCTTTACTAGTCGATTTGCTGTTGGCAGCAAGAAGTGCTTGTCGAGAACCTGACAACTGTTTTAGACGTTGTTTAGCAATTTGCATAAATTCATTTTTATACTTTTTAGCTATAGGTTGGGCATCAGGTAATTTTACTGTTCTTGGGTTACGATGAACACCGTTTAGTAGAAATTCATAATGTAAATGTGGGCCAGCGGCTAATCCAGTAGCACCAACATAACCAATTACTTGTCCTTGTTTTACTCGTTGACCTTTTTTAACGGCGCGTTTGGAAAAATGAATATATTTAGTTTCTATCCCGTTTCCATGTTGAATAAAAACATGATGGCCATTGTATTTATCATAGGTGGCTCGGGTTACTTTACCGTTACCTGCTGCAACAACTGGAGTCCCTGTCTTAGCTGCGTAATCAGTACCGCGGTGTGCTTTCCAACGCTTTTGTACTGGATGAAAACGTTTAGGCTTAAAGTTTGAGCTGATATATTTAAAGTTAACAGGAGCTCTTAGGAAGGCTTTACGCATGCTTTTTCCGTCAGGGGAGTAATATTCTCCATCACTAAAACGAATTGCTTGGAAGGGGGAGTCTTGGTTAATGAATTCAGCAGCTAAAATTTTACCAGTACCAATAAACTCACCATCAATATATTTATTTTCATAAACCACATGAAAACTATCACCTTTTCGAATATCCAGCCCAAAATCGATATCCCAGCCAAAGATATTGGCAAGGTTAATGATTTGACTGTCATTCAATCCTGATTCTATACCAGCATTCCAAAAATTTGTTTTAATAACACCATGAGCAATAGTGCTTTGCACCTCAACTGACTTTTCTTCAAATTTTGCTTGATACTTCCCATCGATGAAATCGACGAATAAAGTGTTAGTTTGAGATATTGGATATTCGAGAGCAACTAACTCTTTTTTATCATTAGTTGCAATGTGTAATACATCACCAACTTGTAATTTTTTAAGTTGTTTACTGGCTTTACTTTCAACATTACTTACTTTGTATGTGGTTTGCGCGCTAAAACCTAAACGTTTAAATATTTTTGCGAGAGAATCACCACTACGTACTTTTGCCGTTTTCCATGTAACTTTTTCATTAATGTCACTGTTCTGGGCTATGTTATTTTCATCGTTTTTAATCGGAGAAGAAGTAACAACTTCCTCAGGTAGTTGAAGTTGGTAGCGTTGGCCTATTTTTAACGAATTATTTTCGCTTTGGCGGCTTGCGGTCGCTTTTTCAGAAGGCAGTATGATCAATAACAGCAAGATTACGCTAATAACACTAAGGATTATCCTGTGCTTTTTTGGCAACTGTGTGTATAAGTTTTTTATGTTATTCAAGGAGTTACTACCTTTACAACTATTTCAACTACGACGTCTATCGTCTACTATAACAAATTAATATACTAACAAACAACGTTATGGTTTTCACCTTAGGCAAATTTACAGTAGAATTCGCTTATAGTTTTTATAAATTTTATTACTGGAGCCGAGTAAATGACCGATGTCAGCCAAGCGTTTGCTGAAATAAAACGTGGTGCAGAAGAGATCTTGCTAGAAGATGAATTGTTAGAAAAGTTAAAGCAAGGTAAACCACTAAAAATTAAAGCAGGCTTTGATCCTACAGCTCCCGATTTACATTTAGGTCATACGGTTTTAATTAATAAATTACGCCAATTTCAACAATTGGGTCATGAGGTCATTTTTTTAATAGGTGACTTTACTGGCATGATTGGTGACCCGACGGGTAAAAATGTAACTCGTAAGCCTTTAACAAAAGAAGATGTATTGGCTAATGCTGAAACTTATAAAGAACAAGTATTTAAAATATTAGATCCAAGCAAAACTCGAGTTGAGTTTAATTCAAGTTGGATGGAAGCATTAGGTGCTGCTGGTATGCTCAAACTTGCTTCGCGTCAAACTGTTGCTCGCATGATGGAACGTGATGACTTTAAAAAGCGTTATGCAGGTGGTCATGCTATTGCGATTCATGAGTTTATGTATCCTTTAGTTCAAGGGTGGGATTCTGTTGCATTAGCCTCAGATGTTGAATTAGGTGGAACCGATCAAAAATTTAATTTGCTGATGGGGAGAGAGCTGCAAAAAAGTGAAGGACAACGACCGCAAACAGTATTAATGATGCCACTGCTTGAAGGTTTAGATGGTGTGCAAAAAATGTCTAAATCACTTGGTAATTATATAGGTATTACAGATACGCCTTCTGATATGTTTGGTAAAATCATGTCTATTTCTGATGATCTAATGTGGCGTTATTATCAATTATTAAGTTTTAAAGCGCTTGATGTTATTGATGGTTACAAACAACAAGTTGCTGATGGTGCGAACCCTAGAGATATTAAAATCGCGTTAGCTAAAGAGCTTATTGAGCGATTCCATGATGAAGCGGCAGCGGAAGCAGCGCATCAAGAGTTTATCAATCGCTTCCAAAAAGGTGCAATACCAGATGATATGCCAGAATTTGAAATTCCTACTGAAGAGGGTGAGTTGGCAATTGCTAACTTACTTAAAGAAGCAAATTTAGTTGCAAGCACGTCAGAAGCAATGCGTATGATCAAACAAGGCGCAGCAAAAATGAATGGCGAAAAAGTAGCGGATAGTAAAATAAAAATAGCTTCTGGCACCACTGCTGTTTTTCAGGTTGGTAAACGTAAATTTGCAAGAGTTACAGTTAAGTAACCTAATAAAAAGATACGATTAAAAAAGCCAATAATGAAATATTATTGGCTTTTTCGTATTTATCGATGGTAATTCAATGCAAAATAATTGAATAGTAATTTGAGCATTTAAGCGTTAGGCATTTTTGCCGCCTCTGAGTATAATTAGCTTTTTTATAGCAGGTAATTTTTATGACTTTTCCAAACGATGATACGGGCCAAGTTTTAGCTGAAATGTATAATGAAGGTATTGATTTTTCTATAATTCATAAAGTGGTTTTTTTTCAGTTATTTGAGCATATAGAAGATGCTCAAGCTATGGCAGATCATCTAGCCGCTAAAGCCCCTGAAATGGAAGTAAATTTGCACGCAGATGAAACTCCCAACGTGTGGGATGTCGACTGTGCTGTTAATATGCTATTAGATTATGATGCTATTATTGCTCAGGAAGCCGAATTTGAGCAACTTGCAGCTAAATTTAACGGTTACAACGATGGTTGGGGGGTTGAGGCATAAGAAAGCCTATACATCGTTTTTTTCTATTATCTGAAATGCAGGTAAGGAAACTTGCCAATAAATTGCTGCTAATCTAAGTTTTAGCGCGCCTAAGATAGCGAAGATAATAGAGAAGTTTTCAGACCAACCTAAGTAATTAAAAAATACATATAATCCTCCACCTAAAATAGCCGCTGTTGCGTAAATTTCTTGACGAAGGATAAGTGGAATTACATTACATATTACATCGCGGATCATACCGCCAGCGACACCTGTAAGTGTACCCATGACGATCGAAACTGAAATAGGCGCCCCCAACGCCATTGCCTTTTGCGTTCCAAGGACAGCAAATAAAGCTAATCCAAAGGCATCAGCAATTAGTAAAAAGCGTTTAGGTATTCGTTTAGGGCAACGAATTAATACTATGGTTAATATAGCCGTTAGTAATATTACATAAAGATAGAGAGGGTTTTTTATCCAAAATACTTGAGTATCAAGAATAACATCTCGGATAGTGCCACCGCCGATTGCGGTAACCGCAGACAATACCACAACACCAAAGGGATCTAATTGGTATCGACCTGCCATTAATGCTCCAGAAAAAGCAAAAACTACAACACCGAATAGATCTAACCAATAGAGTAATTCAGGCATTAGTGAAACTGTTATTGGCTAATTACAGGTAAATCTGCTGCTAGCCATGCATTCATATCTCCGGCTAAATGCTTTACTTGAGAGAACCCATTTTTAACCAAAATATTTTCGGCTATATCAGCTCTCTTTCCCGAGCGACAATGCACTATAATCATAGTATCTTTGTATTGGTTAAGTGTCGCAAGTTTACTTTCAATTTCATCATGACTAATGTTGATAGCCCCATCAATATGTTGTTGTTGATATTCTTCGGCGGTACGAACATCTAATACTATAAATTGAGGTGCTTTTTCAGCTGATTTCATACTTAATAGTTGTTGTTGAGATACTACAGGCACGTCAGATGCGTTAGCAAAATAACTCATAAGTACTACAAGTAATGTGATTATATTTCTCATTTTCTGTTTCCAATTAATTTATCATGGCTTAATTTTATACTATTTTAGCGATTGAATAATGGCAAATAATTTATTGTTGCTATTATTAATATACTCATTACAAGGATTATATTAACTAAAATTAGCTGTTTGTTAGCACTCACAATATCTGTTATCTCTGGTGCTTTACCTATATCGTTAAAACTGGATCGTCGTATTTTTTTGTGATCATATATAGCAACACCACCTAATTTAATATGCAGACGAAAAGCATGTAATGCAATGATAATATTTGTATTGAGTTGAAAAAAGTATACTTTCGTAAGGAGAAAATGAGAGATGAACCCATTACCAATTGTGGTGGCTAAATAAGCTAAATAATAAATTCTAATCGGTAACCATGAAATTAATTGTAAAATAAGGTTACTAGTTTGACCAAAATAGTGAAATTTAGTGAGTTTGATATTCCAGCTGTAATGCATTTCAAGAATTAAACGATAAGCAAAAGCCATTATTGGCCCGACTATTAAAAAACAACAAGCTACAACTATATGACGTTGTAGATGCTTTAATAATTGCATTTCAATTGTTGCTTTACTCAATCCCATTGTCGATAACGTAGCTACATCTCGTAAACTATAGTTATCTAGTAAATTTCTTGCTGATTTTTTATCGTTGATGTGGAGTTTTTGACTTATCTTATTATTAAGGCGTATTAAATTAAAGTCGCCAAAGGCAAAGTAAAGTAGAAGGAACTGCCATAACCAATTAATAGCAATGAAATCTTCAAATAACCATAAAATAACAACTATCGGCACTATGGTAATCAGTAACGCAATGAGTCCTGCTATTTTCTGCTGGTCATTGCTATTGCTTGATTTATTAACTTTATCTGACAAGCGCTGACAATAGTGATTGAAATACTTCATCGTATTATCAGCGCTAAAATGGCCAATAATAGACTTAGTAACAACTACTGTCGTTAAAATGATAACGCTTTGTGTAACAGAGGGGAGTGCTGAAAAATCGAACATCATCATAGCTAAACTTTATTTTTAAAGGTTTCTTTTTTTAATATGTTAATAATTAACTTAAAGTTTGACCTTTAAGTGTATTGAGCATTTGACATACCAAAGCTGAAGAATTAACTGATGCTGTTTCCAGGTAAGCCTCAAATGATATAGGGGACTCTTTTCCCGCAATATCTGACATTGAGCGGATAACAACAAAGGGTATATCAAACTGATGACAGGTGTGTGCAATTGCTGCACCTTCCATCTCTACTGCTGCCATGGTTGGGAAGTTATTTCGCGCTTTAGCAATATCGTCATCTTTTGTCATAAATGTATCGCCGGTTGTGATAAGGCCTGTTAGCGTTTGAATGTTCTCTAATGCCTTGGCACTTTCTTCAGCTGCATTCACAAGTGTTGAGTGCGGAATATAGGCAGGTGGATTGGCTGGTAGTTGACCTATTTCATAACCAAAAGCAGTAACATCGACGTCGTGGTAACGTACTTCAGAGCTGATTACAATATCGCCGACTTTGAGAGATTGTTCAAAGCCGCCAGCAGAACCAGTATTTACGACATAATCAGGATTATAGCGATCTAATAGAATTGCTGTAGCAAGAGCAGCTGCTACTTTACCAATACCAGACTGAACAATCACCACATCAACGCCTTCTAATTGTCCTTGGTAAAACGTAAAGCCCGCATGTGTTTCAATGAGAGGATTGGTTAATTTATTTTTTAAAATCGCGACTTCTGGCTCCATTGCGCCAATAATACCTGCTTTCATTTAAGCGTCTCTATCAATGTTTGAAGGCACTATTATAGCGAGAGCTAGATAAAAAATCTTGCTCTGTATAAAAGATTATACCAATGCGCATAATAAAATGAGTGTTTTTTATGCGCATTGGTATTAACTGTTCTGTAAATAAATTTAATGGGGGAGAGCTGCCACTCTAGGTGCCGGAATATTGGCAGTATTTTTATTAGCGGCGAGTTCATTTGTTACTGCGGCGGCAGTTAAAACACCTACATCACCATTTGCTTGTTTAGTACGAGGCTTTACCATATTGGCAGGAATAACTCGTCCTTTAAATTTTGGAATTGGCGCTGGAGCTTGCCCAAATAAACGATTATGAATACAGCTTTTTATTTCATCAACACTGTAATTGGGCTTAATTTTTATGCGAATATGTGGGATGCTAGCTGCTTCTAGGGCACCACTAACAAACCAGTCTTTCTTCATTTTATAGCCTTTACCTTGGGTATCGACTAGGTCTATTGTACCAAGCAATTTCATGGTATCGCGATCACAAATTACAAAGTCTAAATATTTGTTATCTGCATTGGCTTTAGCTGTTTGTCCTGCTTTGCTCGATACTCCATTTCTAATAGTGACAATATCAGATAATCTTACGCGGTTTACAATACGATATTGTGGCCCCATAGCCTGTTCTACAAGGTTTTGAAAGTTTTTTTCAGCAGGGGTAAATATGGCGCTTTTACGATCAAATGGAAAAGGGAAGCTGTTATCATTTAACCGACTTGCTAGCAAAGCAACAACAACGACAAGGCTGATCATGGCAAATAGGATTAGTTCCATAGTCATCTCCGACAATTCAAATTATTGACAATATTTTTATTATCATTAAATAAGCATTATTTGTGCCAGAGAGTTAACTATTGGAACTGATTTTTGTTATATCTAAATTATACTAGCTTGGGTACTTATCTTCTAATGCTTGGTAAAGTTGCTGTTGAAAATCAGCGGCGGTAGTGTCAAGTTGGTGGACAACTTCAGCAAGTACCTCGTTGTCTTCTTTACCATGCCAAATTTTAATGTAAGTCCCTTCTTTATAACCATGATCTTGGCGGAAAAAGTTTAAGGTGTTTTTGCCTACATATTGACGAAATAATTCATCTAAATCCATATTAATTAAACGCATACAATCAGCAAAGGCAGTCGCATCAAAGGCTTTATTGGTTACAGCTGCGCCAGCAAGTACTTCTAGTGCTAATTTAAAGTCATTCTCGTTGCTTTGATGGGTTAATTCTTGTGTTAAAGTCTCTGATATTTCATTAACTGAAGCGCCGGTCATTAAGCGTAAACTTAAACCAAAGTGGAAGATATCAACAAGCTCAAGCTGTACTTGAGGCACGTCAATTTCTTGATGTTTCCACCATTTCCATCCATGATGATCTAGCATTTCCGCACATTCAACCCAAATGGCACGATACCATTCATAATTATTTTCACGCCATGTTTCACTCACTCGTGAATTCATTGCGTCTTGTAAACTTAACATTTGCTGTATTTGGTTTGTTGCGGCTGATAATTGACTCATGAGGTTCCTAAATCAAGTTAATGGATTATTTCTTGTCATAGTTTGCCTTTGCTATACAACGGTGACAAGTAATTAATTGAAATGTTTGCATGTGTAAAAAGAAATTTTACGTATTTACACAAATTTACATTAGATCAGGTAAGCTAAAGTTATTACTTACTTGTGTACTTTTTTATGAAAAACTTATTACTCTTACTTATGGTTATTTCTATAAGCGCCTGTACTTCGACTAAAAAACCTAATTTACGTGAATCTCTTCATACAGAAATTAAAAGTGACGGTTCAAAAGTCTTTGAATTTTCGGTATTTGTGATAAATGAGAAACGTAATGATCAAAAAGCAGGTAATAAAAAAGGTGAGCGTCAAGGAAAAGGTAGGGGAGAGCGAGAAGCAAGAGGAGGTCGACAAGAGCGCTCAGATGGAACCTCTAATGACAAGATGCCAAGCAATAAAGCGCTAAACAATTATTTTGAAGAGCGCTTATCTAACTTACCAATTATATCGCTTTTTTGCCGCAAAAGTTACTTTGTATTAGATCGGTTAAATGGTAATGATGAAATAACTCTGAGGGCAGAATGCCATGATACGGCAACAACCGATGATTATGTGCGTTTTAAATCATCGGCCTTGCCAGCTGAAGACAATAGCTTAATTAAAAAGTGAGTTTAGCACGTAACCATAAATTACTATTGGTTTGATGCTGACCAAAAAATGAATATTTTTCTTGTCCAAAAAATAAATTTGCACCTAAAGAAAAACGATATTGGTCACTATAACGGTATGTAATAGATGGTTTTATATAGCCATCATGATCACTAGGCGAATAAAAACTAAAGAATGAATAAATGAGTTTTTGCTGCATTGTCATGTAGGTTAAGCGTAATGTAAGAAGTTGACGATATTCATCTACAAGCAGGTTGGGCGTTGAACTTGATTGGATTAAGTTGTGGTATTGGCGTGTTTTTTCCACATAATATTGCACGCTGGTGGTTAAGTCTTTAACCACCTCGCTTTCGTACCCCAAAAGTATTCTATGTTGACTATTAGCAATAAAAGGATTTGTGCCTGCGTAATCTTCACTACTATTGTATGCGGCATATTCGGCATTAAAAATGCCAGAAACTAAGGGCATCCTTACACTTGCCCCCCATGAATTTAACTTGGGAAAATAGGCTGCCATTTGCCCCGTTGGTGTGATTTTTGAACCTACGGGCGTTGTCCAATAGCCATGATAACCATAAATAGCATATTCAATACCGTTGTTTGACGTTGCTAATCGTGCTGACCATTGAGGGTTATTTGTTTTGTTAACTATAAAGTCACTGGCTGGGGATACTTGTTGCAATGCTTGGGGTGAATAAAATGAAAAACGTTCACCAGTTAAATATTTATCTGAAGTAAACTCTGGTGTCCATGCGAGATCGAACGTTATACCATGAGAGTAGTAGGTGGTTCGAATACTATCCGAAGCAGCTTTTAAATATTCATCGTCGCGACCAGAAAAAAATGATTGCCAGTCTTTAGCAAACAAATCATTTAAAAATAAGTAGTCACCCGTACCCCAAGTTAACACCTGCCGACCTAATTTAACATCGAGATTATTTAACGGACTAAAAGCGATATTGAGTTCACGGGTATCCCACAGGGTTTTATTGAGTACATCATCATATCTAACATCAGCTTTAGCGGCGATGTCAAAACTGTCGTGCTGATAATCGACTTCAAAGCGTGTGGTTAATTCACTTAATGATTGCGTAGCGTCAATAATATTATCTTGGGTAAAAGTCCCATAACCAACTTCGATAAAACCTCTTAGTGCCCAAGGTGATTTTTGTTCTTCTGCCCAGGCATCATCTCCCCAAACGTCATCAGCCCAAGCATCATTTGTTAAGGTGTTTTTAATCTTTTTTTCATTATCTGATGATAAATCACGCTTATTAACTGTTTCTTGAGCAAATGTAGTTTGGCTCGACAATATCAAAATTATTAAGCTAATAAATAAGTGATGTTTAAACCTTATATTCACTATAAATCCTTTAAACTTATCTTAACCATTGTTTAGGTGGTGTTCGTAAACTGCGCTCTGAGAAGATATTGTCTTCAATTCCTAAATTATATTGCACACCTCGAAACTGCATTTCAGTGAAACTATCGTTTGTTAAATCGATAATTTTTGAATGCATTACCGTTGTATAGCCATCAATAACTTGTGTGTCTAATACTTGCATTTGGCGAATTGCTTCATCTTTTTCATTAAAATAAGTGACTTTCATTGGGATAAACGTTTTTGTATCTATTTCTGCTTTGTACCATGAAAACTCTACAGTGGTGAGATCTTTGGGAATTGCTTTGATGGTATAAAGACCATTATCACTACTTATTAAAGTAAAGTTATCTTCTGCTGGGTTGCGTCCAGATACATCTTCATAGAAAAAATGGGCGCCTACAAATGAAGTACGTTTATCTCCAGCGGAGATCCGTTTAACTAAATCAAGAGCGGGTAAATATAACCAACGGTCATCATCACTGTTTACTTTTTTTGTGACCCTAAAAACAGTACCATTAACGTCACTCGGTCGTGAAAAAAACACCAACATTTCTTGGTCGCCCAAGTCGGCTTTATCTTTACGCAAAATTGTGAATTGTCGCATTTGTTTATTGCCTTGGCTGTCAACAATAATCATACGAGCCTGCGTTCGACCATCATCACCGGCGTAATAAGACGCTAAATTTGATTTTTGGATTATTTGATTAACATCAGTTAATGTTTCAGCAAACAGACTGGGACTTGCAAGCAATAAAATACTTAATCCCCAAAATAAATTTTTCATGAATAACTCCTCTATCTTTTAATGCTTATTACCTTGCTAATTAGCTTCTAATTTCTCGCCTGACAGTGTCATCATTAAACTAGGTAATAATACCAAAGTTACTAATGCCGATAATGCCATAATGCTCGCTAAGAAAAAGCCAACAGTGATATATGGCACTAGTGGTGATAATAATAATGGTGTAAAGCCTACGGCAATGACTATTGCATTACGTGATATTGCTCTACTAGGCTCTTGAAACATCGCTGTTAATGCTGTTTTTAAGCTACCTGTTTCTTTTTCTAATTCTCGTGCGCGTTGTAAAAAGTGAATTGCAAAGTCAATAGATAAGCCAAGAGTTAATGCTGACAATACTGCTATTGGCATATCATAAGCTTTACCAACCCAACCAATAAGGCCGTAAATCATGGTAATGGTAAACGTTAACGGTAGCATTGCTAAAATTCCATATTTGAAGGAGCGAAATAGCACTACCATAATTAAAAATACAATGACAAATGAAGACATTAGACTACTGAGCATGCCGTTAACCATAGCATCTTGCCATACAATATTAAGGTAAGACTTACCTGCCCAGTCGATGTCTAAGGCGACAGGAGCTGGATGTTCATCAATATAATTTTTCACCCAATTTACTACTTTTGTTGTATGTTGATTATCACCACTAGTCATTTGTAACCATAACAACGATTGTTGGTAATCTTTAGAAACAAAGTGCCATAAATCATCGGGACGGTGAGATGATTGATACTGTAATAATGTTTGGGCAACACCTTCAGGGCTCGTTGGGATGCTAAAGTCTTTTGCTTCTCCGGAGTGTAACTCTCTATTTACTGTTTTAACTATATCAACTAAGCCATTGGTTTTACCTACAAAATCAGTATTGTTAATTGCTAGTTGTAATTGCGCTAGCCAATTTAGCATATCGGGCTGAATAAAGAGCTTATTTTGGTTATGACTTGTTTCAGCTAACTTGTATAATTCAGCTAATTCTTGTTCAAAGCTTGGATCTGCGCTAAATGTCAGGTCATCAAGAAGTATTAATAACTCTTGACTAAATAATTGCTCTTGATTTTCTTTACTTGCTAAATAGGTCTCAAGCGCTTTAGCTTCTAATCCTTTTGATTTTAATCCCTGAAAGTTGATGAGAAATTCTTTTGTCGCGCTTATATGAGAATTGTCGGTTTCTTTAAACACTAGCCAAATATCATAAGTGCCTGCAAAGTGAGCATTTAATGCCTTATCTGCTACACGTATCTCATGATCGGCTTTAAACCAATTGATGGGGTTATCGTTTATTACTATTTTGCTTACACCAAGTGCACTCAACGCAAATATCGCTATGGCTGCAATTAAAATGAATTTAGTTTTTGTGGAGGCAAATACTCCAATTTTCTCTAAGCTTGACGATAAACGGCCTTTTTGCTCCATGCGAGCTATAGCGAGTTGTAATTTATTTAGGTTCTTGTCACTCAAGCGTGATAAATAAACAGGTAAGAAAACCACGGTTAATATAAATGCTAATAAAATACCGGAACCGATAAATGCGCCGAATATTTTGACTGGCGGGATTGGAGTGAGAAGCAGTGAATAAAAACCTACAGCAGAAGTAATAGAGGTAAATAGCATTGGTGTATACAAATGCTTCATTACTTTCTTAACGACTTCTTTTGCGTTTGCACCAGGCTTATATTTTTCAGCAAATTCTGAAAGAATGTGAACCGAATCTACAACAGCAATAGGCATTAAAAAAATAGCAATCATCGAAGACATAATATGAACGGTAAAACCCATACCAATTAAGGTGCCCATGATAATAATGACCGTAGCCATAGCAACTATCATAGGTGCTAAAATAAGTGCAAAATTACGGAAAAAATACCAAAGTAAAATAAAAATAGCTAAACCTGCTAAGGGGGCTGCGACTCCCATTTGTACAAACATTTCATAACCAAATTGATCTTCGGCAATGGGTAAGCCGGTTATATGAAAGTCTAAATCTATTGTTAATTCATTCGTATATGATCTGATAAGTTCTGCAACGGTGTAACTTAATTCTTTTTTAGTAAGTGGCACATATATCGCTATCGCTTTTCCATCACCTGATACTAAGGTGTTATCAAGCATTGGCAAACGCTTAATGGCGAGTTGTAAAGCACTACTTGCTGCTTGTGTTTGCGGCGCTTGCTTCATTAAGTATTCAAAACGAATGCCGCCACTTACTTCTTGTGTAATATTGTCTACTTCAGAAAGAGATAAGACATCTTTACTGATCACGCCGTCAATATTTGTGATTTGATCTGAAAGTGTTTTTAATGCGGCTAAATTGTCGGGGGTGAAAATAGATTTTTTACTTATGGCACCGACAACAATCATGTCGTGCATGTTAAAATCTTGTTTGGTTTGATTATGGAACAATCGAGCGGCATTATCGCTACTGAGCATGTTTTCTGGATCAGTATCAATAGTTAAATTTGGCATCATGACTAAACTTGCTAAAGTTAATAGCAGCACAAAAGAGTAAATTACTTTTGGCTGATTTAGCGCAAAATTTAAGATTTTTGTATAATTCAAACTAAACCTCATTAAAAATTATATATTAGGTTTTACTAATGTACTTTTATATTAGCACTATCTAATGTAATATGAAATAGAATTTATCAAATCGTGTATAAAACCGAGAATGAAATGACAAAAGCAACTGATATAGATATAGCTGAAATTCGAAAACATGCGACTAAAGCGGCAGAATTATTAAAAGCAATGAGTAATGCCAATCGACTATTAATTTTATGTCATTTAGGCCAGCAAGAAATGTCAGTCAGTGAAATTAACGCTCAGATAGATTTAAGTCAGTCAAGTTTGTCACAGCATCTAGCGCGTTTGCGTGCTGATGGTTTAGTTGAAACGCGACGTGAATCACAAACGATTTATTATCGTATTGGCAATCCATCGATTTTAGTGCTAATCGAGTGTTTACAAAAAGAATTTTGCTAGTAATTTGTTTTACTTCAATCAGATGAGAATAGTTTCTTTCTAACAGTTGCGCGATATTCTCTAGGTGTTAAATCAAGCTCTTGCTTAAAGAGTCGCGTGAGTTGTCCTTGATCTTGGTAACCTACCTGATATGAAATTTCTTGAATTGATAAATTACTTGAAGACAACAATTCTTTTGCCATTTCAATCTTTTGCCGTTGCCAAAATTTAACGGCATTAATACCATTAGCGGCTTTAAACCTGCGTGTTAATGTTCGCTGGCTAATACCAAACTGTTGAGCAAGTTGATTCATTGTAAGATTAGCATTGAGATTAGTACGCATCCAAAATTGAATTTGGCTGATAAGTTCATCTGGATGACGATCCACGGCTCCTTCTAAATAGCGTTGCTGTTCATAGGGTTTTCTTATCTCGTGTGAGAAATTACGTTCAACGTGCTGAGCGGCATTTCTTCCATAAATTTCAAAAATTATATGGACTACAATATCAGCTAATGCATTTAAACTTGCTGCACAGTAAATACGATCTGATTGAGTAATAAAAAAGTCTGGCTTTAGTTCAACTCTAGGGTAATCACGTCTGAATTGGTCTACATAATGCCAATGTGTAGTGGCAGAGTGGCGATCTAGAACCCCTGATTCTGCCATAAAACAGACACCAGTTCCGCCGCCTATCAATGTAGAGCCTTTTTGCCAAATATTATTAAGCCAAGCGATTAACTTTGGATTTTTACTTAATGCTGGACGAGGGTTACGCCATAAGCTAGGAATAAATGCATAGTCTGGCAAAGTTGCGTGCTCAACATCAACATCAGGTATAAGTTTAATCAAAGAACGAGTTGATACTGCCTTATTACTCTCAGCAACCATTTGAATATTGAGTTTAGGTGCAGATCTATCTTCTTGAAAAGCGATTGCTTCACCTGCTCTTAACATCTCCACGGGTAAACTGACACTCGTGGCTAACATGTGATCATACAAAATTAATGATATTGTGATTAGTTTGCGTTTTGAATTCATCATGCTTAACCAAGTAACTTGTTTTTTGGCCATAATGGCATATTTTTTGGCTTATTATAATAATTATTATTTGTACTTTCAGCTTAAACTAGCGTTATTAGATGATAAAAAAATAAGAGATATAAAGAATGACTGCGTTACCTGTTATTGTTGGTATGGGAGGCATTAATGCTGCTGGCCGTACATCGTTTCACCAAGGCTTTCGCCGTATTGTGATCGATAAGCTTAATGCTGAAGCACGAGAAGAAACTTTTGTGGGTTTAGCGACCTTGATGAATATTCTGCGTTGTGAAAATGGCCAATTACTTGATCAACAAGATAATGCTTATGCACGTAATGAAGTTGAAGCTAAATTTGGTGAGCAAATATTAGCAGGTACACTCATTCGTAAAATTGAAAAAGAGCACTTTGATCCAGACGCTACCCCATGGCAACAAAAACTCACTATTCAATCAACAGAGCACGCTATTTGCTTTGAAACGGCATTACGTGATTTACCTACTCCTCTACCTAGAACTTGGAAAGTAACAGAACTAGGTGATAAAAGAGTACGTGTTGAAATTCAAGGAGAATTATCCCTTAAGCAAGACTCTGTACGCGATAATCCAATTAAAGCGGCAGGGCAATTTCCTACAGGTTTTGATCCCGCAAGCCTTTATAACTCTCGTTATCAGCCACGTGGCTTACAAGCGACTATTTTTGGGGCCGCTGATGCAATTCATTCAACTGGTTTTAGCTGGCAAGAGATTGCGGCAAAAGTGAGCCCAGACGAAATAGGCACCTATTCCGCTTCAGTATTTGGACAGACACAGGCTGAAGGACTTGGTGGTATGATGCAAAACCGTCAAAAAGGTGAGCGTGTTTCCACTAAAAATTTGGCATTGGGGCTTAATACCATGTCAACTGATTTTATTAATGCTTATGTCACTGGCAGTGTGGGTACTACTTTCACTTCAACAGGCGCTTGTGCAACTTTTTTATATAATTTAAAAGCAGCAGTTAATGACATTCAAGCTGGACGTATTCGATTAGCGATTGTTGGAAGTAACGATTGTGCAATTACGCCAGAAGTTATCGAAGGTTTTGGTAATATGAGTGCGCTTGCGAACGAAGAAGGTCTTAAAAAACTAGATAATACCGATAGTGTCGATCATCGTCGCACCAGTCGACCTTTTGGCAATAACTGTGGCTTTACTATTGGTGAAGCCGCGCAGTTTTTAGTGATTATGGATGACAGCTTAACATTAGAGTTAGGCGCTGATGTATTAGGCTCTGTTGCTGATGTATTTACTAATGCAGATGGTATTAAAAAGTCTATTACGGCTCCAGGTCCTGGTAACTATATTACTATGGCTAAGTCAGTCGCTTTAGCAAAAAATATATTGGGTGAAGAAGCTGTCCAACAGCGTAGTTTTATTCTTGCACATGGTTCAAGTACACCACAGAATAGAGTAACAGAGTCGTTAATTTACGATCGGATTGCGCGTAGTTTCGATATTACGAGTTGGCCTATTGCAGCACCTAAAGCTTATGTTGGGCACACCATTGGCCCTGCCAGTGGTGATCAAGTTGCTTGGGCGTTAGGGATTTTTGCCCATAATATTATGCCGGGTATTAATACTATTGATAAAGTGGCAGATGATGTTTATGCAGAGCGTTTAAATATTGCGACAGATCATTGGCAATGCCAAGATATGGATGTTGCTTTTATAAATTCAAAAGGTTTTGGCGGCAATAACGCTACGGCGACTATTTTTTCCGATAAAGTTACACTGAATATGATGGAAAAGCGTTATGGCAAAGCGGCGATGAATGCTTATTTTGATAAACATGAGCAGGTCAAAATTGCACAGCAGCAATATCAAGAGAAAGCAGACTTAGGAAATTTTGAATTAATTTATCGGTTCGGAGATGGCTTAGTTGAAGATTCGGCGATTGACATTACTACTGATCAAATTAACCTGCCAACATTTGCACAAGCCATTAAATTACCTAATCACAATCCTTTTGAAGATATGGTTTAAATTTATTTATATTCCTACTTCATAGGAAAAATCATTTTATAACAGTATGTTGTAATGGTTTTAAATTTATTAAAGCTACATTGGTCATAATGTAGCTTTTTTATTATTAATAAATGTTAATTTTTTTATAAAAAATTGTAATAAATGTTATTTTTCTTAGACTACTTATCGGAAATAAAAGCATTTATTAAGATAAAACTTTGACATAATATGTCATTGTGGTTATTTTATTTAAGTGTTTAAAACGCTATCGACTCATTGAAGTCTAATTTTTTACAAGAGAGTTTAGCGAATTGAAATAAAAACAGTACAAATTTTAACTAGACAAAAACCAATAATGGCTACTGTTATATATGGAAATTAATTAAAAGAGGTTCTATAAAAATGTCTGCAAATCCAATTCAAGCATGTTTAGATATGTTAATGGCGCCAACAAGTGCGTTTTCTACAGTTAAAGATAAAAAAGGTTGGGCGTGGTTACCTTTCTTTTTAGTAATAGGTATGACCTCTGTCGTATTTGTTCATTATTTTAGCATTGTTGATATTGATTGGTTTCAAGATCAATCCTTAGAGCAAGCGGCTTCAATGACAGGAATGTCGTTTGAAGAATTAAAAGCGGCTTCGTCAGAGCCAGATGCGACCAGCGCAATGATACAAACAATAGTTTCAGTAGCCATTACACTCGTAGTTGTTAATTTATTAAGTGCCTTATATTACTTACTGGCGACAAAGGTTACAGCAAAAAATGAATATGGCTTTAAAGATTGGTATGCATTTACCTGGTGGACAAGTATGCCAATGGTTATTAGTTCATTAGCGTCTATCTTGGTGCTTTTATTTGCTGCTGATAGCAATATATCAATGAATGATCTACAACCAACAAGTTTAAATAGTTTGATTTTCTCTCTTGATCAATCTAGTGCATGGTTTAACTTTCTAGAAGGTATAAATTTATTCACATTTTGGGTGATCACATTAGCGTGTATTGGCTTAAAAACTTGGCTGAATATAGCAACTAAAAAAGCGGTAATATTAGCGGTTATCCCAACAGTCATTATCTATGGTTTATGGGCGCTTTATATCGTCCTGTAAGTTCAACTTTAGTCAAGCTCAATGGTTGCCTGATGCTATTTGTAAAGCATTAGGCAGTTCATTCAAAAACATCTGGTTACTCTAATGAAAAAAGCACTAATTATAATTGCGGTTGTTTCTGCGCTTGTAGCTCTAGCCTATTTTAAAAAAGCGGGCAAAGAACAAGCCGTAGAGGTTAAAGTTGAACAAGTTCAAGCAGAAAATATTAAACGCTCAATTCTAGCTTCGGGCACGCTTGTTTATAAAGAACAGGTTCAGTTACGATCAGAAGTGATTGGTCAAGTAAAAGAAATGTTAATTGAAGAAGGTGATGAAGTCGTTAAAGGGCAAATTTTAATGCGTCTTGAGCCAAGAACCTTTAAAGCTGATGTTGAACAACAAGAAGCTTATGTTCGTCTGCAAACCATAGCCATCGAACGTCAACAAAAGCAGCTTGAAAATTTAGCCTCTCAATGGGAAAGAAAACATGAGCTTTATAAATTAGCAATCATTGGGCAGGATGCTTATGAACTCATTGATAATGAATTTGCTTTAGCAAAAATAGATTTACGCTCACGTGAAGAATCTCTTTTACAAGCTCAAGCCTCGTTAGACAAAGCACAAGAGCGCTTAGATAAAACGGTATTTAGATCACCAATTGATGGTATTGCAACTTCGGTTGATATTAAAAAAGGTGAAACAGCGATCAGTGGTACAACTAATATTTCAGGTTCAAACTTAATTACTTTAGCGGATCCTTCTTCTATCCTTATTGAAGTTCAAGTAGATGAAGCCGATATAGCTAACATTGAGGTAGGGCAAGAAGCTGATATTTTTGCTGTTGCCTTTCCAGACGAAGCCTTGAAAGGTACTGTGCAAAATATAGCAACATCTGCAAAACGAGCAGCAGGACGCCAAGGCTTAAGCTTTACAGTTAAAATACTGTTGGATGATTCCGCTCAAGTTGCTGTTCGCCCTGGTATGAGTTGTCGCGCAGAAATATTTACGCAAACTAAAGATAAAACATTAGCAGTACCGAGTGAGTCTATTGTCTTTTTAAAACCGGAAGACTCTGATAAACAAACGGAAGATGATGATTCTGAAGATAATGATAAACGTCATGTTGAAGAACAAAGCTTTGTTTATATAGTTGAAGGCGAAAAAGCTAAAAAAGTAGAAATTGAATTAGGCATTTCAAATGATCGCTATCAAGAAATTTTATCAGGTATAAAAGAAGGGGATAAAGTCATAACAGGCCCCGCAAGAACATTGAGTAAATTAAAAGACGGTAGCTTAGTTAAAGTAGCTAAAAAAGAGGCTTAATGATGAATGAGTCTCAAGTGACTGTACCGGATATAGCTCAAAGCTCACCGGATAAGAAAAACACTATTATCGCATTAAAGAAAATAGCTAAACGTTATGTGATGGGGGGAGAAGCATTTTATGCATTAAACCAACTTGATTTAGATATTTTTCAAAATGATTACTTAGCGATCATTGGCCCGTCAGGGTCTGGCAAGTCAACGCTGATGAATTTACTTGGTTGTCTAGATTATCCTACGTCAGGCGAATACATATTAAAAGGCAAAGATGTTGCTCACATGGACGAGTCAGAGCTTGCCGGTATTCGCAACTTAGAAATTGGATTTATATTTCAGAGTTTTAACTTATTACCTCGTTCAACAGCATTACAAAATGTAATGCAACCACTTATTTATCGAGGTATTCCTTTAAAAGAACGAAAAATTAAAGCACAGGAAGCGTTAACGCGTGTAGGCTTGAAGGATCGTATGAACCATGTACCTAATCAATTATCTGGCGGGCAACGTCAGCGTGTTGCAATTGCTCGTGCGTTAGTGACTAACCCTGCCATATTATTAGCTGATGAACCGACGGGAAATTTAGACTCTTCAACCACGACTGAAATTATGGCGTTATTTGATGAGCTTCATCGAGATGGTCAAACTTTGATTGTGGTTACACATGAGCAAGAAATTGCTGATCGTTGCCATCGTGTGATTCGACTAAAAGATGGAGAGCTTGTTTCAGATACCTTGAATAAAACCTCGAAAGATGGAAAAAGGGAGGCGGCTTATGTCTAATTTTTTCTTTAAGCTAATGGAAAGCACCCGAGCAGCTGCACATTCAGTAAAAGCTCATGGTTTTAGAAGTTTTTTAACGACACTGGGTATCATCATTGGTGTGACATCTGTTATTGCTGTAGTGTCTGTTATGCAAGGCTTAAGTGGTAGTATAACCAAACAGTTTGATGGCATGGGCACTAATGTGTTGAATGTAAATTCATTCACCCCTAAAAAAGAGCGGTTACAAGGCAAAATAGCGAAACTCAATTATAATGACTTTCTCGAAATAAAGCACAAAGTGCCAGGGATAAGTAACATTACACCAACAGTAATGGCAATGGGGGCAAATTCAGTTGCACAATATAAAGGTGAGTCGACAACAACCCAAGTAACAGGTACAGGCTCTTCGTACCAAATGTTATATGGTGTTTACCCTGAACAAGGTCGATTTTTTAACATTAGCGATGATAAAAGTCGTCGACGTGTTGCAGTTCTAGGCCCTTCAATTTTAGATAAGTTAGAAATAAAAGGTGATCCTTTAGGGCAATACCTAATGATAGGTGGTGAATGGTTTAAGATAATTGGTGTGTTAGAAAAGCGCGGTAAGATATTTGGTTTTGACCAAGATAATTATATTTTATTACCGTATTCAACCACGCAAGCGTTACTGGGTGGTGCTGAAGAGCCTGATATTATGATCTCTATGCAAGTTGATGATGCCAATAAAATCGATGGTGTTAAGCAACATATTACTAATATCCTTAGGCGTAATCATAATCTAGCAAAAGAGCAAAATAACGATTTTAAAATAAGTACTGCGGAGCAAATGTTAGAGACTGTTAACAACCTAACCTCAAGTACCACTATGGTATTAAGTGGCGTAGTTGGTATTTCGCTACTTGTTGGTGGTATTGGTATTATGAATATTATGTTGGTATCAGTAACTGAGCGTACGCGCGAAATAGGTATTCAAAAAGCTTTAGGTGCGACGCGTTTTGATATTTTAATGCAGTTTCTTATTGAGGCTATTTTTCTTTGTTTGCTTGGTGGAATTATTGGCTTAGCGTTAGGTTACGGCGCGGGGGCTTTGGTGAGTAATTTAATTGAATTACCTGCTGCGACAGTACCGGGCTGGGCAGTAGCACTTTCGTTAGGTTTTAGCGCTGGCGTTGGCGTGATATTTGGAATAATACCCGCAGCCAAAGCAGCAAACTTAGACCCTATTGACGCATTACGTTATGAATAATGAAAAATAACTTTTGCAATTAGCAGATAACAAAAAGCTCTAGAATGATAGTTCTAGAGCTTTTTAAAGTATTATAGATTTTTATGCGGTTATATAATCTAGAATGCCTAATGCCGCTTTTCTTCCCTGATCAACAGCGGTTACCACCAGATCAGAGCCTAGTACCATATCACCACCAGCAAAAATATTTTTAGCTGATGTTTGTAGAGCAAATTCACTATTTTCAACTGCGATCACACGACCTCGTGAGTCAAGCTCGACGCCAGCATCTTTCATCCATTGTGGAGGGCTAGGTAAAAAACCAAAAGCGATAACAACAGCATCAGCTTCCATAATAAATTCAGAATCTTTTATCGGCTCTGGATTACGACGACCGTTGACATCTGGCGCACCAAGTTGCGTTTTTACAAACTTGACACCAACAGTTTGGCCTTTATCATCTACTGCAATATCCAGCGGCTGGATATTAAATTCGAAGTTAACCCCTTCTTCTTTCGCATTTTGTACTTCACGGGGGGAGCCTGGCATATTTTCTTGGTCTCGACGATATGCACATGTTACTTTGCTAGCACCTTGACGGATAGAGGTTCTCACACAATCCATCGCGGTATCACCACCGCCAAGTACCACAACTTTTTTATCTGCAAAGTTAACATAAGGCTTAGCATTTTCGGTAATGCCCATTATATTTTGGGTATTTCCTATGAGAAAATCTAACGCATTATAAACACCTGGGGCTGACTCATTTTCAAAGCCACCATTCATATCGGTATAGGTACCTAATGCTAAAAATACTGCGTCGAATTCATTACTTAATTCGTCAAAGGTAATATCAACACCCACATTTGTATTCAAACGAAACTCTATACCCATACCTTCAAATATTTTACGGCGACGAACGATCACGTCTTTTTCTAGTTTGAAGGACGGTATACCGAAAGTTAATAAGCCGCCAATTTCAGCATGGCGATCAAAAACTACACTTTCAACACCATTACGAGTTAATACATCTGCACAAGCAAGGCCTGCTGGGCCTGCACCAACAACAGCAACACGTTTACCGGTTTTAACGACTTGCGATAAGTCAGGCGTCCACCCTTGATCAAAGGCGGTATCGGTTATATATTTTTCAATATTACCGATAGTGACAGCACCAAATTCATCATTTAAGGTACAAGCCGACTCACACAATCTATCTTGTGGACAAACTCGACCACACATTTCAGGTAAACTATTAGTTTCATGGCATAATTCAGCCGCTTCAATTATTTTACCTTCGGTAACTAACTCTAACCATTGTGGAATATAATTATGAACTGGACATTTCCATTCACAATAAGGGTTACCACAATCTAAACAACGATCAGCTTGCCCTGCACTTTGCACTTCGCCCATTGGCTGATAAATTTCAACAAAATCGATTTTTCTCGATTCCAACGCCTTTTTAGGCGGATCGATACGTTTGACATCGATAAATTGATATACATTTTTACTCATACTGTTTCTTCCTCAATTCGCATTCTCTAGGAACTACTGTGCTTGAACGCGAAGTTCTGCAGATGAACGACTACGATGGCCTAGTAAGGTTTTTACATCAGTTGCCGTAGGTTTAACCAATTTAAATTTCGACGCGTAAGAATCAAAACTCGCTAGAATTTCCTGAGCGCGCAAACTACCCGTTTCTTCGAAATGTTGGTTGATAATGCCACGTAAATGCTCTTGATGAATGGTTAAATCAGCAATTGCAAGGCTTTCGATAGATTCTTTATTTAAACGAATGTCTAAATCATCATTCTCATCAAGTACATAGGCAAATCCACCGGTCATACCTGCACCAAAGTTAACGCCAATTTGGCCTAATATAGTGACAATACCGCCGGTCATATATTCACAAGCATGATCGCCAGTACCTTCAATTACAGCATGGCAACCAGAGTTACGAACGGCAAAGCGTTCACCGGCACGACCACATCCGTATAAATGTCCACCTGTTGCGCCATATAAACAAGTATTGCCCATAATCATGGTTTTATGACTAACATAAGCAACACCTTTTGGTGGCTTAATGGTTAACTTTCCGCCTGTCATACCTTTACCTACATAGTCGTTAGCATCACCGGTTAAGGTCAGTTCTAAACCGCCTGCATTCCATACGCCGAAGCTTTGTCCTGCTGTACCGGTCAATTCAAACTTGATAGGGTTGGCAGCCATACCTTGATCGCCATGCTGGCGAGCAATTTCGCCTGATAAAGTGGCACCAACTGAGCGATCTGTGTTTTGAATGGTGAAACGATATAAACCACCAGAGCTATGTGCAACAGCATCTACTGCTGCGGCTAGCATATCCTGATTTAACTGCCCTTTATCAAAAGGAATGTTGTCTTCAGTTTGATGTAATGCTGTATTTTCGCTTGCAACTACTGGCGCGATAATTGGTGATAAATCGAGCTTCTGTTGTTTAGCACTGATACCTGCTAGTGGCACTAATAAATCGGTGCGGCCAATTAATGCGGTTAAACTTTCAACGCCAAGCTTTGCTAGAATTTCTCGTACATCATGAGCGATGAACTTGAAATAATTCATTACTTGGTCAGGTAGACCTTTAAAAAATTGCTCGCGCAATACTTCATCTTGAGTTGCGACACCTGTCGCACAGTTATTTAAATGGCAGATACGTAAGAATTTGCATCCAAGTGTAATCATTGGAGCTGTGCCAAAACCGAAACTTTCAGCCCCTAATATAGCCGCTTTTACAATATCTAAGCCGGTTTTTAAGCCGCCATCAACCTGTAAGCGTACTTTATGGCGTAGACCATTAGTCACAAGTGATTGATGAGCTTCAGCTAAACCTAATTCCCATGGACATCCCGCATATTTTACTGATGTGAGTGGACTAGCCCCTGTACCACCGTCATAACCAGAAATAGTGATAAAGTCAGCATAAGCTTTTGCAACCCCTGAGGCTATTGTGCCAACGCCTGGACCTGATACTAATTTGACAGAAATAACGGCTTTGGGATTGATTTGTTTTAAATCAAAAATTAATTGCGCTAAATCTTCAATTGAATAAATATCATGATGTGGTGGTGGAGATATTAAGGTAACGCCAGGCACTGAAAAGCGCAATTTAGCAATTAACGGTGTTACTTTATCGCCAGGTAACTGTCCACCTTCACCCGGTTTTGCGCCCTGCGCTACTTTGATTTGTAATACATCTGCATTAACTAGATAATGAGGTGTTACACCAAATCGACCAGAAGCAATTTGCTTAATTCGAGAGTTCTTAACCGTACCAAAGCGACGTTCATCTTCACCACCTTCACCAGAGTTTGAAAAACCGCCTAAGCGATTCATGGCAATAGCAAGTGCTTCATGCGCTTCTGGGCTTAGTGCGCCAATAGACATGGCGGCGCTATCAAAGCGTTTAAAAAGTTCACTATCAGGTTCAACTTGGTTTAAGGAAATTGGTGTTGTATCTTCTTTAAGCGCAATTAAATCACGTAATGTAGCTGTTGGGCGATTATTAACTTCATCGGCAAATTTACGATATTTAATATAATCGCCTGAACGCACAGCTTCTTGTAAGTAGGTCACTACATTGGGATTGTAGGAGTGATATTCGCCACCATGCACATATTTTAATAATCCGCCATGACTCATTTTTTGATGAGGTAAAAAGGCTTTACGCGCTAGATTTATATTATCTTGTTCTATATCTACAAAGTCAGCACCTTGAATTCGGCTCGGTAAATCAGGGAAACATAATTGCATGATGTTTTTATTTAAGCCAATAACTTCAAATAAACCAGCACAGCGGTAACTTGCTATAGTGGCGATCCCCATTTTTGAAAGAATCTTTAATAAGCCCTTATTGATACCATTACGGTAGTTCAGTACAGCTTCACGAGGAGGTAAATCAATTTGTCCTTGTTCGACCAGTTGCTCTACAGTTTCATAGGCAAGATATGGGTATATAGCCGTAGCGCCTAAGCCTAATAATACGGCAAATTGATGTGAATCACGTACAGAGGCTGTTTCAACAATAATATTTGAGTCACAACGCAGCTGGTTATCAACTAAGTGTTTCTGAACTGCCCCAACAGCCATTGCTGCAGGAATAGGCAGTAATCCCTTTTCAATTTGACGGTCTGATAGTACTAAAATTACAGTCTTTTGATTACGGACAAGATCATCAGCTTCCTGACATAAGCGCTTAATAGCAGCTTCTAAGCCTTCTTTAGGATCATAATTTAAAGCAAGTGTATCGCAACGATAATGCGCTTGATCTAATTCTCGTAATTGTTTTAAACCGGTATACATTAATATGGGGGTATCGAACATTACACGATCGGCATGACCTGTTGTTTCATTAAAAACGTTATGTTCACGGCCAATACAAGTACCTAACGACATAACGTAACGTTCACGCAATGGATCGATAGGTGGGTTTGTTACTTGAGCAAATTGTTGACGGAAATAGTCATATAATGTTCTTGATTGGCTTGATAATACAGCCATTGGTGTGTCATCACCCATTGAGCCCGTAGCTTCTTGCCCATTTTCGGCTAATGTTTTAATAACTTGCTGAATTTCTTCATAGCTGTAGTTAAACAACTTATGATATTGGGCGATATCTTTATCATCGAAAACTCGTTGTCCAATCAACTTAGCGTCTAATTGTTCAAAGGGTACTAAGCGGCTAATGTTATTATTTAGCCATTGACGATATGGATGGCGAGATTTTAAGTCTAAATCAATTTCATTAGAGCTAAATATCTTACCTGTGTATGTGTCAATGGCTAACATTTCACCTGGACCTACACGGCCTTTTTCTACGACCTCATCTTCGCCATAATCCCAAATACCAACTTCAGAAGCTAAGGTAATAAAACCATCACGTGTAATGACATAACGGGCAGGGCGAAGGCCATTGCGATCAAGGTTACAGGCAACATGGCGACCATTAGTCATTACCACACCGGCAGGACCGTCCCAAGGCTCCATGTGCATTGAGTTAAATTCATAAAAAGCTTTTAAATCGTCATCCATTAAAGGGCTGTTTTCCCATGCAGGCGGCATAAGTAAACGCATAGCCCTATATAAGTCCATACCACCAGCTAAAAATAGCTCAAGCATATTATCTAATGATGAAGAATCTGAACCACTTTCATTGACAAAAGGTGCTGCATCTTGCAAGTCAGGTAAAAGTGGTGTTTGAAAACGATGAGTGCGTGCACGACTCCACTGACGATTACCTTTAATCGTATTTATTTCCCCATTATGGGCTAGATAGCGAAAGGGTTGTGCTAAATGCCATTGTGGAGAGGTATTAGTCGAAAAACGTTGATGGAACACACAAATAGCGGTTTGCATTCTGATATCAGCTAAATCCAAATAAAAATTTGGTAGATCAACCGGCATCATTAAGCCTTTATAAATAGTCACTAAGCACGATAAGCTTGCAATATAGAAACGTTCGTCACTAATACGCTTTTCAGCTCGTCGACGAGCCATATATAAGCGACGTTCTAATTCTCTATTTCTCCAACCTGGAGGTGCATCAACAAAAATTTGTTCTATTGTTGGTAAATTACCCGCAGCGATCTCACCTAAAATTGATTTATTCGTCGGAACTTCACGCCAGCCAACTAGCGTTAGCGTTTCTCTGGCTAATTCTTCTTCTAAAATTCTTTTTGAGTTATTGGCTATATCAATATCTGGATTGAGGAAAATCATGCCTACGGCGTACTTTTTCCCTAATTGCCACTTGTTTTCTTCGGCAACAGCTCTGAAAAAAGTATCAGGTTTTTGCATTAATAAACCACAACCATCACCGGTTTTACCATCAGCCGCGATACCGCCACGATGTTGCATACGGTCAAGCGCTGAAATAGCCGTTTTGACAAGCTTATGGCTTGTTTCACCATGTTGATGTGCAATTAAGCCAAAGCCACAGTTGTCTTTTTGATAGTTGTGATCATAAAGCTGCATTGTTGTTCTCCTAAATATAAAATGCCTGCTTGGTTATAGAGTTAAAAAGAATAGAATTATACTAAAAATGCATAAATACTCTACTTAAGCCCAAGAGGAACCCCTAACTTTAAACGTAAAAAGCACAAACGTCAATGCAAATAGAGCTTTTGCTCGTAATAAAATTACAAATATCAAGATGTTGATTTATATAGGTTTTGTTTTGTCTGGAGATTGATTATGGACTTTTATACTCATAAAGCTGTTGTTTTATAGCATTTTGTTGGATGTCAAGACTGTTATTGTAATTTTATTACACCTATTGTTGGAATAGTAACTTAAGAATAGTTATTCATGTTGTATTCATTTTTATTGCTTACGTCTAGATAAGCGATCAGTATAGATAGTTGGTTTTAATGAGGCTTGTATAGGTTAGCAGGATAAAATATTGATTACTTGGCATGGTCGTATCAAGAGTTGCTTTTTGATTGGGTTTTTATTAATAAATTTATTTATGGGAGATAGCCAATGAGCTTCATTGGCTATTAAATCATATTTATCTATGGGAGATAGCCACCAATAACGCCTTTTGTGGTAACACTTACCGCATCATGAGCATGTAAAGACTCAAGGTGATTGATTCTAAGCCAAAAATCATCATAATTACTATTTGATAGCATTATATGTTGTAAACGACGAGCGGCATCTTCGCAAAACATTAAGTTTTGCCCATTCAGTCGAGCAAATTCTTGTTCATCTTCACGTTTTACAGCCGCTTGAACGGGGGTTTGTAATGCATTCTCTATAGCATCAACAATATCCGTTATCGGCAGCTCAGAAATATTTTCTGCAAGTTTTACTTTGACTTCTGCAACAGAACGTTGGCTGTGAGGAGTTGCTACGATGCCTTCAGTAGTGCCTAGCCACTCATGTACATCATTGAGATCAACAGCATCTTCATTCAAAAACTTATCTTTAAATGCCCTTTGAATTAACTGTCTAGCTAAAGCAGCAGAACAAGGACAAGTTGAGGAATAGCGAACATCAACAGCTAATTCAATAGTTAATGCACCTTGATTAAGTCTACCAGTCAATGTCACTGGGTATGCTTTCCAACCTTGTTTACCACTGATTAACGATTTTCTTCGTAAATGGTAGTCAAAGGTAAATTTTACCTTAGCATTATCACTTAAATCATGATGAGAGCTAATAAAACCATCAAGTAAAGCAACTAAACTTTTATAGTTTAATACACCATTATTGGATAAATCATCCAGTAACAGATACAAGCGAGACATGTGTATGCCTTTTGCTTTAGGTTCTTTTAGGTTAACAAATGCGTCAACATAAGCAGAAACCATTCGCTCAGACTCACCTTTGGAAGCAAGCATAATTGGCATTTCTATATTGCTCATGCCTACCCAATCTAAAGTACCTTCGGTTTGTGCCGTCGTATGATTAGCGATATCTGGCATCGATGTTGACATTATTACTCCGCAAGTAAGATAGTAGGATATTAACCATAAATAATGATTAATAGTATGAACTCTCTATCTAACTGATATTTAATTAATTATTGATTCGTTCACTAAAGAGACGTAACAGTTTCAGTGCCGATTACAATTGTCTATTTTTAAGGGCGTGTATTTTGAATGAAAAGCACTCGAAAATCAATATGTGCCGCTGCCAACGATAATAAATACTAAAGTCTAACATTAAGAGACATTTGACTTTGAATTGCTAATAGTAAATCTTTGCTTTAGTAATAAGAAAATTACATCTAATTTTGTTAGAATACTCAAAAGTATTCAAGGTAAGGGGGTTCATTTGCAAAAAGTAATGTCTATCGAAGAAAGTGCACAATTAGATATTGAGTTGTTGCAAGGCTATGTTGATAACTTAGGTGTCTCTGTTGTTCGAAAAATGCTTGAACTTTATACTCAACAATCAACACTTTATATTGAAGCAATAACGTTATCAATGAGCGAGCAGTCTCAAACAAATTGGCAAGACTCTTGCCATAAAATGAAAGGTGCTGCGGGAAGTGTTGGTTTATTGCAAGTGCATAAACAAGTGGCATCGTTAGAAAAGTCTACTAAAGATTGGTTGCTTAAAACGGGAGATATTGAAAGTCTGATAGAGTTAAATAATCAAGCGAAAGCCGCATTTAATAAATGGTTAGATTTAAAACCACAATAAGTTATGTGATTTTAAATCATTACAGAGAGCTTGTTGGCAGATTACTCTGCCTTACCTACAAAACGGTAACCCTCACCATGAATGGTATTGATTAATTCGGGGGCTCCTTCAACAGATTCAAAGTGTTTGCGTAATCTACGTATTGTTACGTCTACGGTCCTATCATTTGAACGTAAATCTCTACCGGTCATCTCTTTTATAAGTTGTTGGCGAGTAACAATTTGTCCTGTATTGGCAATTAGTAACCGTAATGCACGATACTCACCACGAGGTATAGAAATAACTTGTCCATCTGGCGCTGTCATTTTACGAGAGTTACCGTCTAATACCCATTGGTTGAACTTAACTATTGCGTTGTCTTGTTCGTTAGGGGCTTGATTGATTCTATTGAGAATGTTCCTTGCTCGGATAGTAAGTTCTCTAGGGTTAAATGGTTTAGTTAAATAGTCATCAGCACCTATTTCTAGGCCTAAAATTTTATCAATATCACTGTCACGGCCAGTTAAAAAGATAAGCCCTAGATCATTGTTTTTTGTTAGTTCTCTAGCAAGCAATAATCCATTTTTACCAGGTAGATTAATATCCATTATAACTAAATTAATTGCATTGTTTTGCAATTGTTGATCCATGCTAGCCCCATCTATTGCTTCAGAAACGTTATAGCCTTCTGCTTCAAATAAATTACGTAGATTAAAACGAGTTACATCTTCGTCTTCTACAATGAGTATATGAGGTTTGTGCATGTCAGTTTGTCCACTTTTGCTAATTGTACATTTATAATATTTTAAATTATAAAAGCGTTATTATTTGTTTACAATTGTTAATATAAATTGTTGTTATACTTTATACTAGAAAATAAAAGTTATTATTGAACGATATCAATTTTTAAGCGTAATTGTTGTCTAGATTTAACGGAAAAATAATTTTGAATTCTGTTCCTTTGTCTAGTTCACTTTCAATAGTGATACTCCCACCTAATGCTTGTGTGACTAAGTTATAGACTAAGTGTAACCCTAATCCACTACCACCTGAACCACGTTTGGTAGTGATAAAGGGGTCAAAAATTTTGTTTTTGATAGTTTCGTCTATACCGCTACCGTCATCTTTAAAGCTAATATTTATATTATTTTCTATTAAGCTGATAGCTATTGTTATTGTGCCATTATTTCTATTATCAAATGCATGTAAGATAGAATTTAGAATTAAATTGATAAAAATTTGATTGATAGGCCCAGGTTTACTCCAAATTAATAAATCTTGAGGGCAAGCAACATCTACTCTATAAGGTGTATTTTTTATTTGAGGCGCAAGAGTGAGAAGTACTTCACTGATCAGCTCATTCATGTTGAATTCTCTGATATCCTCACTGCTTTGATCAACGGCCACTTTTTTAAAACTAGAGATGAGTTCGGCAGCGCGTTTTAAGTTTCTATATATAATACCAACATTCTCGGCACCTTCATTAAAGAAACGTTTTAGCTGGCTTGATTTTAATGTTTTATTTTCGAAGTGACCTTTCATTTCCATTAAACGGTCAGAAAGTAAAGTTGACGCTGTAACTCCTAAACCAATTGGTGTATTTACTTCGTGAGCAACACCCGCCACCATATCGCCAAGTGAAGCCATTTTACCGCTTTCAACTAATTGGTCTTGGAACTGGTGTAGTTTTTCTAATGTAGAAAGTAACTCTTGATTAGATTCTTTTAGAGCTGCGGTACGATTGACTATTTTCGTTTCTAATTCTTGTGTGCGTTCAATACTTTGCTGAACAGATTGTTGCAGCTTCATGTGATGTTTTTCAGTTCGAGTCAAGAATATATTAAGGCTTCGCGCCAGTATATCGACCTCCTGATAAGGCATACTTTCTAACCTTAAAGAATAATCTTTAGATTTTGCAATATGTTGAATATTGCTTGTTATGTTGTCCAACGGAGAGGTAATTATAAACTCAAGACGTGAAGTGACATATCTTAGAATGCTCAATAAAATAACAAATACAATAGCGAGTATGATTAATAACTGATTTGTTTGAGCTAAGCCTGAATAAGTATTTGTTTGAAGGTAAATATAACCAATTATGTTACCGGATTTTTCAACAGGTATAAAATATTCAGTATAATGTTCGGTAATATGAGGTATCTTTATATTCTCTCGCTCTTCGAGGGATAATTGTATGGAGGGGTAATCTTTCTCAGTTTTAAAGGGTTTTTGGTTATGATAACTAAGGTAAAATTCTTCTGTTTTGGTCTCATTATCATATTGATAAATATCAATAAGCTTAATTAAATTTAAGGGTTTTAGTTGTACAAGCTGAGCATGCAATTCAGCTCTGCTTTTTTGGTCTTTGTTAAGATACTCTGAGCTAATATTGGCAATATACTGTGCCCAATAATGCACATTAATTTGAGACTGTTTCTCGCTTTCTTTTATAAATAAATGGCTGAGATACAGTGCGAAAAGAATGAAAAATGAAAAGATAACACCTACGATTAAAACCAACAAAGTATGTCGTATCGATTTTATATTCTTAGGAGCTAGCATGCTATATTTCTTACCATTAATTAGTAAATACCCTTTACAGATAATTGTAGATATTTATTGAAATTGCAACAAATGATTGAAATTATATTGACTTATCTTTTGTTGCTAGTTATTGAATGATAAATACTAAAGCCTTTTTCTTGTTTTAATTTACTAACTTTAGCAAATGCTTTTTCCATAATAGGTTGGTATTGTAGAAAGCTGTTAGCTACGATTGTTAAGCTACCATTATCAATTATATGCTTGCTGATGCCTTTAAGAAAATCTTCTGTTGCCAGATAGTGTGTTTTAATGCCTTGATGGAAGGGAGGATTTGAAATGACATGTTGATACTGTTTTTTGATATTGCTTAAGCTATCTGTTGGGAAGATCGTTGCAACTAAATTATTCAGTGTTAGTGTCTTTTCAGCTGACATTAAAGCTAAAGCACTTACATCTGTTAATGATAATGTAACACTAGCCGAATTTTTCCCTATAAAAGCTGCAATAACACCGGCCCCACAACCAAAATCAAGCAATTCCCCTTTTTGAACGTTAGGTAAGTTCTCCAATAAAACTCTAGTACCCACATCAAGTTTAGCCTGACTAAAAACGCCTGGGAGTGAAGCAACCTGTATAGCGCACTGGTTTATTTCAACAGTATAGTATTCGAACCAATCTTCTATATTAAAGACTTTTTGCTGTAGGGGGATACCAATTTCAAAAAGAACACAATGTCTTGCAGAGTCGATTTTTTCACAGTAGTTAAAAAGCTTATTTTCTAGACTAGCAAGCGATTTTATACCACCATTATTTTCTCCAACAATTAATATTCTGGTGTTGTCAGTGCATACATGATTTAACATTGCTAAAGTAAAGGGTAATTCCTTCTTACTTTTGGGAAAATAGATAACAATTAAGTCATGTTTAATTGTATTGTGATAATAAGCATCAAACATTGTTGTATGCTTATCTTTAGTAGCTTTTTGATGAGCTAAATGATTCGCGTAATTATTGTCAAAAACAGTTAGATCGCACATTGGATTAATCCGTAACAATTCGCGGGCAAAATTATCATCGGGCATATTTACTAACAAAGGTTGAGTTGCAATTAATAAGTCCTGATTACGCATCAATAATTGGCTGATATTTGTTAATGACATGACTAAGTCCGATGATAAGGTTGTATCTTATGTAAGAATATAAGTTTATTGTACGTTATTCGTAGCTTCTGACCAAGCTTGTATTAGTTTGAGATTTCATTTCTTCGTGTTATTGATGGCAAATTAATACTAATATTAGATTGTATTTTAGGAGAGATTTATCGGCTCAAAAAAGCTTGTTGCATTACAAACTCGATGGTTGCGAAGTGACTTGAGAAAACAATGCTTAGCATTTAGGTATTCGAGTTTACCCAAATTTTTAGGAGTTACGCCTAAAATAGATGTCTATGTTGCATTAAATGATCCTCATAGCTATATGCTTATTCAGGCGTTAGTTGAACTAGAGCAACGTTTCACCGCGACATTTTGCTTGTACCTTGTTTATGAATCGAGAATTAGTCTTTCAGTTGATGCTGTTACTTGGAGAAAATGGGTTATTAACGACGCTAATCTGATTGCTCGACAATATGGCTTTTCAACTATTCGTGAAATTCCTAATGCTAATGCTTTATTTACTGGGCAGCAGTTGTGGCAAATGCAAACTACAAACCTTACGAATGCATTAGCTATATTTCGACAAACATGGGACAACGATTTCGAACATTATTATCATGTTTCTACACCTGTCATTAACTTTCAAATAAAGAATCAACAACGATTGTTTGATAAGGGACATTATTCTCCGGCGTCAATTCAATATTTAGGTGAATGGTATATTGGGGTTGATCGTTTATGGTATCTAGAGCATAAATTAATTGAAAAAGGTTATGCTTGTGAAAGCAATCAAACACCTAAATATAATGCTAACTCAATGGCTTTTTTAGCTAAAGATAATAAAAGTCTTTGTAAGTTAAAAACAAGTGATCACTTATTTCAACCAATAGAAATGTTTTTATCATTACGAAGCCCATATTCTTATGTGGGATTCCATAAAGTCAAATCACTATGTGAGCATTACCAAATACCATTAATTTTAAAGCCAATATTACCTTTAGTTATGCGTAACGTGGAGGTACCTCAATGTAAAAAAAAGTATATTTACATGGATGCTAATCGAGAAGCTATAAGTGCCGGTGTTCCTTATAAAAGCTTTGTTGATCCTATAGGTGAAGGCATCGTTAAATGCTTTGAAGTATTTGCATATACTTGCGAAAAAGGTAAATCACAGGCTTTTATTGAAGCCGTTTTCGATGCTATTTACGTGCGTAATATTGATGTGGCTATTACAGAAAATTTAATTACTTTATGCCAAGATCTTTCATTGGATTATCAAGATGCTCTCGAGTATGGATTAGAGCATGATTGGCAGCAATGGTCAGATACTAATCAAATGATTTTAGATAAACTAGGTTTTTGGGGGGTTCCATGTTTTCGTTATGCAGAACAAGTTTATTGGGGGCAAGATAGACTCGCTGAAATAGAGCGAGCTATTATTAGCTATAGTAAAATTTTATAGTCATTCGAGGTTTATCTTTTTTCTTTTGAAAAGATTTAAATCTTTATAACAACGTCTGGCATAGTACTCATTCAGACAAACTTAAGTTATCTCTTAGTAAAATTTGTTCTAATTAGTTATCCGTTGCTCTATTGACTATTCAAGGTATTAAATGATGTAATATACACGTCCTTTATTTGAGCTGTTGGTTGTTTTAAAGCTAAACCAGCAAGCTAAAAAAGGGTCAGAAGAGGTGCGTTAATCAGGTAACTATTATGAAGAGATCAAACTCTAGTGATTAATAGTGAGGGGATAAAAACTAGCGATAAGTTAACACTTATTAGTTAGTGTAACGCCGAGGCAAGTACATTTTTGATGATGTATTTGCCGGTTGTATAGGTTGAATCCTAACAACTGTCACCTATTGGGTGGAGAGCTTCTGGCCTTTGTCGAAACTCAACCATTCACGAGCGTTGGGTCTAGCAAACGCCTTTAAGTTCTCCGAACGAAGTGAGTTCGAGAGAAATGAATCAGAACAATCAATTAAGTCAAAAAACACATAGTTATACTATCAGTACAACCACCCTGTGGACTGCATTAGTCACACCTTTTGATCCTCAAGGTGCGATTGATTTTTCAAGCCTTAAAAGAAATGCTCAGCGTCAAAGTGACGCTGGAAATGGCATTTTATTGCTTGGTAGTACAGGGGAAGGGTTAGCGTTAACTGCTAAAGAGCAACAAGCTATAGTTGAATTTGTAACTGGACTAGCGCTTGAAGCACCTATAATGGTTGCTGTTGGCGGTTATAATTTATCTGAACAGCTTGAGTGGATAGCACATTGTAACTCGCTTCCTATCGCTGCTTATTTACTAGGTACTCCTATATACGCTAAGCCTGGTGCTGTTGGGCAAACTCAATGGTTTTCAGCGCTGTTGGAGCGATCTGAGCATCCCTGTATGTTATATAATGTACCATCAAGAAGTGGGGTTAATATTCCCATAACCACAGTAAAACAGCTACAAAATCATCCTAATTGTTGGGCATTGAAAGAAGCCAGTGGTGATTTATCTACGTTTCTTGCTTTTAAGCAGCATTGCCCAGAGGTTCAATTATTTAGTGGTGAAGATGCCATGATGCCTTATTTAGCGGGTGCTAACGTAGCTGGTTTGGTATCTGTTGCTAGTAATGTGTGGCCTGAAGCAACACATCAATATGTAAGTTTAGCCTTATCAGGACAACATCAAGGGTTATTTCCATTGTGGCAAAATGCAGTAGATGCCTTATTTCAAGTAAGTAGCCCTATTCCAACAAAAGTGCTTATGGCACAAAAATCTATGATCACAACACCCACATTACGGGCGCCATTAACGGAGCATGAATTAGCCGCAAATAATGGTTTAGTGGACGTTGATCAATTAATAAATCAATGGCTGGATAATCAGTCACAACAAATTATCGGAGTTAAGTAGTAATGAATTGGCAAGCAACTTTAGATCAACTAGAAGCAGGTACTATCCGCGCTGCAAATCAAGATGAAAGTGGTAATTGGAAAGCAAATGTTGAGGTTAAACAAGCCATATTAGCGGCATTTAAAGCAGGAGAAAACCAAGAGTTTAGTGGTATATATCAAGGCTTTGTTGATAAACATAATTTACCTGCGCGTGAATTTACCCGTGAAGATAACGTGCGCTTAGTTCCAGGAGGATCGTCTGTTCGTCGCGGTGCTCATGTAGCAAGTGGCGTGATTATTATGCCCCCAGCTTATATTAATGTGGGCGCTTTTGTTGACAGCGGCACTATGGTTGATAGCCACGCTTTAATTGGCTCATGTGCACAAATAGGTAAAAATGTTCATGTATCTGCAGCGGTTCAAATTGGCGGTGTTTTAGAGCCTATTGGCGCAAGCCCTGTCATTATTGAAGATGGTGCATTTTTAAGTGCAGGCGTTGTCATTGTTGAAGGTATCGTTGTTAAAAAAGGTGCAGTATTAGCACCAGGTGTGTTCTTATCGGCATCAGTGCCAGTTTACGATTGTGTTAATGAAGTCATGTTAGAAAAAGGCGCAGACATTCCTGAGCGTGCGGTTGTCGTTCCTGGCACACGTCCTGTTTCCGGTGATTGGGCTGCAGCACAAGGGTTGAATATGGCATGTGCATTAATTGTAAAGTATCGTGATGAGAAAAGTGATGCGTCATTAGCGTTAGAATCTGTATTACGTTAAGGCTTATTTATGTCTGATTATGCAAATTGGCTAACACCTGAACTACAGCAAACATTATTATCTCATCAAGGGAATAACCCTGACGAGCAGGCTTATTTTATTTATCAACTTGATGAGCTAAAAAAGCACTTACTTACACTACAGGAACAAAATGTTATTAAGTTATGGTATGCCGTTAAAGCGAATCCGCTTTCTCGAATTATTCAAACATTAGATAGTTCAGGCTTTAATTTTGATGTGGCGAGTAGTGGCGAGTTAAAACAAGTTCTTGCTCAAGGAATTGAACCAAAGCGTATTTTAAATACGGGGCCTGCTAAGTCTTTATCACAACTGACTGAGTTTTTAACCGAGGGCGTTGAAATTTTTGTCGTTGAAAGCTTAAACCAATTAAATTGGCTTCAGCAAGCAGCTAAAAGTTTGAATAAGTGTCCAAAGGTTTTGCTTCGAGTTCAGCTGCAGTGGCAAGAGGGTGAGAAAAACCCCCTTGGAGGTAATAGCTTAACACCGTTTGGCTTATCAATTGCTGAATGGCAAGGTATTCATATTGAACAATATCCTCATTTAGACCTTTGTGGTTTACATATTTTTCAATGGGGAAATATGCTCAGTAATGAAAAAATGTATTCGTTATGGCAGCAAATGGTGACCCCGCTAGTAGATTTAGCACAATCGATCGGCATGGAACTTAAAATATTAGATTTAGGTGGTGGTTTAGGCGTTGATTACCTTGAAGAAGGACAAGTCTTATCTTGGCCACAAATCATTAGTGATTTGGCAAAAATTAAAGCTCAAGCAAGTGTTGAAGAGTTGTGGTTAGAACTCGGTCGCTATGCGGTAGCTCATTGTGGTTTTTATGTGGTTCCGGTTATTGATCGTAAAGTTAATTATCAACAAGAACAGTTAGTGTTGGCGGCAGGAATAAATCATTTGATCCGCCCAGCAATTACAGATCAACCTTTTCCTGTACGTTTGCTACGAGAATCACAAGCAGAAAATATAAATTTCGATATACATGGCCCTTTGTGTACCAGTATGGACAAATTGGGCCACTTACCTTTACCTGATGATGTGACAGTAGGTGATGAACTTATCTTTGCTTTTGCTGGTGCTTATGGTTTTACCGAGAGTATGCCATTTTTTCTCTGCCATCAAACAGCGGCAGAATACGTGATTGAAAATGGATTAATGACAGAAGTCAGAACAGCACAACCTGCAAGTTGGTATCTAGCTTAGGTCTTATAAAAAGTAGAAATTGAGCAACTATTAATGAATAATTTTTCTAAAGAAGTGATGCATGTTGGTGAAATGGCAAGTGGTGCCGCACTTACCGTTCCCGTATATAGAATTAAGGGGGACAGCGATGCTCCTAGTGTTTATATACAAGCCAATATGCATGGCGCTGAAGTGCAAGGCAATGCGGTTATTTTTCAGTTGTTAGAGTTATTGAAAAATATCGATATTAAAGGAAATATCACTTTAGTACCTTATGCTAACCCTGTAGCGTGTAATCATAAAAATGGCGAATATACGTTAGGGCGATTTGATCCTATCACTGGGGTGAATTGGAACAGGATGTATCACTTTGATGAAAGTATAATCAAACCCTTTGTTCGTGACAGTATTGGTAAAGACGATGCAACTATCGAAGCTAACTTTAAGCAATTAATGATTGAAAAAATCGAACAGAAACTAGAGCACAATATTTTTGGTTTAACTACGGGTCAACGCATTGCATATCAGTTACAACGCTTAGCTCATCAAGCCGATTTGGTACTTGATTTACATACGGGACCTATTTCTAGTAAACACCTTTATTGTCCTGAATATGCTCAGGAAAGCGCACAATATTTTGATATTCCTCATACGTTATTGATCCCAAATGAATTTGGTGGCGCATTAGATGAAGCAACTTTTTGTCCTTGGTGGTATTTGCAAGAAGCTTTTACCGAGCTTGGGATTAAGTTTTCTATTAGTTCGAAAGCATTGAATAAAGAAAGCTTTACTGTCGAGCTTGGCTCACAAGAGCAAATAGATCTTGATGTAGCGCTTGATGATGCAAAAAGTATTTTAGCTTACTTGCAATATAAAGGAGTTATTGCTGCCCCAGAATATCAACCTCAAGTCATGACACGTTATGGCTGTTATTTAAAAGACTATAAAGCCTACTATTCTCCAATGGGTGGAATGGTTGATTATCTAGCTGAATTTGGTAAACCGTTAGCGGCTGGTGAGCCATTAGCACGAATTTTGAGAATGGATAATTATCATTTTGGTACAGATGATGAAACGGAAAATGGTGGTCCTTTACATTATTTATCACTCGATCACGAAGTATTGCCTATTTTACATTTCGCCTCGGCAAGTGTTAATCAAGGAACCGAGCTGTATAAAGTATTTACCAATTTTTTTGAATTATAACGTTGAGCTATAACTAATCGCCTGAAAATAAAATAATTCCCCAAAAAGATATTTGGGGAATATAACTATTAGAACGTGATATTTTCTTTTAAGTAACTAAATAAATCACGATAATGTTTACCTAGTTTTTCATTATTTTTTTCTTTTGTAGCCATACGAACTAATTGGCGTAGCTTTTGACGCTCTAGGGTTTGATGCTCGTTAAGTGTTGCTTCAATTTTTTCACTTCCTAGGTCAATAAGTTCATTTCGTAGAGTTTCAAGCTTGGTATGCTTAACACTTTCTTGTTGATGCTTATTTGCCATTACATCAAGTGCCTGATGAATAGGCTCTAGATCTGTTTCAGATAGTACTTTTGCCATATGGCGAATGTGGCGACGTAATGCCTCATGCTTATTATTGATTTTATCTGCTAAGATAAGATCTGCTTTGATCTCTTCAGTAAAAGGAATTTTACTACGTTGATGTTTTGAAAGTTTAACTAAACGTTCAGCAAAATCTTGTAACTGGTGCATTTCACGTTTTATTTCTGACTTACTTTTTAATTCTTCATCGAATTGTTCAGCAGACTCGGGCATAATAATAGGGCAAATTTAGCGATTGATAATTCCATTATACAACAAACTGTATAATTGGCTCTAGCGTTAAACTAAACTTTGCTCAAAGAAGACAAGTTAATCGTCGTAATACATAAAATTATAGAGAATCCCATCGAAATGGCAGAATCAAATAGCATCATCAAGCAAATGGAACAAGTTGAATCACGAGTAGCAGAAGTTTTGGCGCTCGCTAAATTTTTAGGTGTTGATGGTGCTGAAGTGTCAATGAGTAAGCAACAAGGCTTAAGTGTTTGTACGCGTCTTGGTGAAGTGGAGACCGTCGAATTTACTAATGATGGTGCGTTAGGCATCACCGTTTATCAACAAGGAAGAAAAGGTAGTGCTTCTACAGCTGATTTGTCTGATAAAGCCTTAAAACAAACTGTTGAAGCGGCAGTTAATATTGCTAAGTTTACTTCGGTAGATGATTGTTCAGGACTAGCCGATAAAAACTTATTAGCAATGAACCCAGAATCGCTCGATTTATATCATCCAAAGCAACTTTCAACAGATGACGCAATTGCTATTGCTAAAGAATGTGAAATGGCTTCTTTAGCAACAGACAAGCGTATTACCAATTCTGATGGTGCGACCCTAGATAGTTATGAAGGCTTTAAAGTGTATGGAAACAGCCATGGACAATTAGTCGGTTATCCAAGTTCGCGCCATAGCTTAAGCTGTGTTGCTATCGCAAGTGATAACGATGATATGCAACGCGATTATGCATATACCATTGACCGTCGTTTTGATTTAATGGATTCAGCGATAAATGTTGGTAAAAAAGCAGCACATGAAGCGCTTTCAAGACTCCATGCAAGAAAATTACCTACAGGTAAAGTACCTGTAATGTTTAGAGCTGACATTGCTAATACCTTTTGGGGGCACTTTATTGCAGCAATAAGTGGCGGTAATTTATATCGTAAATCCTCATTCTTACTTGATGCCTTAGGCCAACCTATTTTTCCAGAGTTTATTACTATCGCTGAAAGACCTCATATTAAATCAGCGCTAGCGAGCAGTTCCTTTGACAGTGAAGGTGTTGCTACTGTTGATCGTAATATTATTGAACAAGGCGATTTAGCTACATACTTGTTAACCAGTTATTCTGCACGTAAGTTAGGGCTAACGACAACAGGGCATGCTGGCGGCATTCATAATTGGCTTATTTCTGCCAATGGTGGAAATTTTGATTCAATGTTACAGCAGTTAGGTACCGGTTTATTGGTCACTGAATTAATGGGGCAAGGGGTTAATGTCGTTAATGGTGATTATTCACGCGGAGCCGCTGGATTTTGGGTGGAAAACGGCATTATTCAATACCCTGTATCTGAAATTACTATTGCTGGTAATTTGAAAGATATGTTTAAAGGGATAGTCGCTGTTGGGGATGATACGGATATGCATGGTAGTATTCGTACGGGATCTATTTTATTAGCAGAAATGCAGGTCGCTGGAAACTAAATGGCTTGTATTAGCGCTTAGCATATTCTAAGCGCTATAAGCGTTGGTTATATCTTAGCCAAGTAGCAAGGTAGCTGTTCCTAAAAAAGCAAAGATCCCCACAACATCAGTGACTGTTGTTAAAATAACACTACCCGCTAATGCAGGATCTATTTTCATTTTTTTGAGCATTAAAGGAATAGAAACACCAGCAATACCTGCGGCAGTCATATTCATTAACATAGCAAAAGCAATGACTAGACCTAAGGTAAAGTCTTGTTTCCAAAGAGCGACAACAGCAGCAATTAGCACTGCCCATATAATACCGTTTAAAAATCCTACTGCGAGTTCTTTATATAGCAAGGCGCGTGAGTTACTTTTGCCAACATGACCAAGTGCCATCCCGCGTATAACGAGTGTTAGCGTTTGGTTGCCCGCTACACCTCCCATGCTTGGTACCAAGGTATTTAAAATAGCTAAAATAGCGAGCTGTCCAAGAATATCTTCAAACATAGATGAAACAGCTACGGCGAATAAAGCTGTTATTAAGTTAACCCCTAACCAAATTGATCGTTGTTTAGTACTTTTAAACACTGGTGCAAAAGTATCGGCCTCATCATCAAGACCTGCCATACTTAACATAGAATGTTCGGCTTCTTCGCGAATAACATCGATAATATCATCAATGGTAATCCGGCCTAATAAATGTCTTTCTGCATCAATGACAGGAGCGGAAAACCAATCGTATCTTTCAAAAAGCTGGGCTACTTCATTTTCTGGTGTATCAACATATATCGCTTCTATTTCTTCATCTATTAATGACGAAATGATTACTTCAGGTTTTGCTGTAACGATGGCAGATATTGAAACCGCACCCATGAAATGATCTTGTCTATCAACTACGTAAAAAGAGTCGGTAGCCTCGGGCAATTCGCCTTTTAAGCGTAAATAACGTAATACCACATCGACAGTTACATCAGGTCGAATAGTTATGGTATCGGTATTCATAATACCGCCCGCGGTGTCTTCTTCGTAAGAAAGTGCGGCTTCAACCCGCCCACGGTCTTGCGAATCCATCGATGCGATTACTTTGTTATATACGGTATCTGGTAATGTTCTTAAAACTTCAACCAAATCATCGGTATCCATTCCTTCTGCTACGGCAGCTAGCTTCTCAGGATGAATATTTTTAAGAATACCTTTACGGACTTCTTCATTGAGTTCTTCAAGTACATCACCATGATGATCAGGGTCAATTAATTGCCAAAGAACAGTACGACTTTTACTTGGAGAGGATTCTAAAATTAGTGCAAGATCATATGCAGGCATATTTTGTAGTAACTTTCGTACATAGACAAACATACCGCTTTCAAGTGCTTCATTAACTTGCTGCAGTATAGTCCGACTGTATTCTTGTTCTACAATTTCCGGCATAATTCGTTACCTTTTGCCGTTAAAAAACGAAATTAGATTTTGATTTAAATGAAAAAGACTGGCTGTTTGACTTTATTATTTATTAATAGAAGACAATAGCTTATTTAGGTTAAGTTTATCGTAGATCAAATTTTTTTACAGCTTTTTATTCAAGCTGTTTGAATATTTCTAATTGTTTTTACAGCATAAATTAGTCAATTAAAATAATCGTTCACCATAGATACATGAGTTTAGAGAAGCTGACTGACTATTCATCTTCATCGAATTTATCATCGAATAACTGGCAAACATCATTTAATGCTTTTTCAGCATCTTGACCTTTAGTCGTGATTGTTACCTCTTTACCTTGAGCGCCTGCTAATAACATTAACCCCATGATACTGCTAGCATCGGCTTCTTTGTCAGCTAAAGTAATGGTTACGTTGGCATCAAATTTTTGGCTCAGTTGGGCTAACTTTGTTGCGGCTCTTGCGTGTAAGCCTAGTTTATTAGTGATAACGATGGTTTTATCGAATTTCGGCATATTTACTTGGCTTTATGTTGAGGTTTTATCGATATCACGATGGCGTGATTGCACATCGGCGCGCTCTTTACGTAAATTATTTGCCAGTAACTCCGCTATGTATACAGAACGATGTTTCCCGCCCGTACAACCTATCGCTATAGTGACATAGCTGCGGTTATTACGTTCTAAATGAGGTAACCATGTCATCATAAAGCTATTAATTTGCCAAATAAACTTTGTAACAATGGGTTGAGATCCAAGGAAATCTTTTACTGGTTGATCAAGGCCTGTACTTGTTTTCAACTCTTTTTCCCAAAAAGGATTGGGTAAAAATCGCGCATCAAATACATAATCAGCATCTTGTGGTACACCATGTTTAAAGCCGAAAGACTCAAAAACCACGACCATAGTTCCGGTTTTCTTACCTAAAATGCGTTCCCTAACTAAATCTGCAAGTTGGTGCGGGGTTAATTGACTTGTATTGATATATAAATGAGCACGACTCGATATGGGTTCAAGTAGTTTCTTTTCTAAACTTAATGCTTGATCAAGGGCAATATTTTGTCGAATTAGCGGGTGCAAGCGGCGAGTTTCGCTAAAGCGTTTAATTAAATCAGAATCATCTGCATCGAGGTAAAGAATATTTAGCTCTACAGTTTTAGGTAAATAATCAAGAATTTCTGAAACGTCTTTAGGATCATTTGGTAAGTTACGTACATCCAAGCTAACAGCTACAGTCTCATAGTCATTAATTACTGTGTGTGTTAATGCGGGTAATAAATTTACCGGAATGTTGTCAACGCAATAGTAGCCTAAATCTTCAAGTATTCGTAATGCAACACTTTTTCCCGACCCTGAGCGACCACTAACGATAGTTAATTTCATTTATCAGCCTTGTTGTCCTAGTTATTAAATATTAATCACTAGGGAATAGTTACTAGAGAAATAATAAATAAATTTTTATTATTATTGGCTAGCGTGTTTTATTAATTCAAATAACTCTTGTGCTGTAGTACTTTTTCTTATTTGCTTAGATAGCTGTTTATCAGTAAATAGTTGAGCAATGTTTTGTAAAGTGGCTAAATGTTCTTGGCACTGTTCTTCAGGGACGAATAGCGCAATAAAGACATCTACAGGTCTGCTATCTATAGCATCAAAGTCTATGGGTTCTTCAGTTGTAGCAACTATCGCTACGGCTTTATTTGAGTTAGCTAAACGACCGTGCGGAATGGCAATACCGTTCCCGATTCCTGTTGAACCCATTTTCTCTCTGGCCATTAAACTGGTTAATAGCTCGTATGTTGAAAAATCTTGGAGTTCAGTAGAAGCGGTATCACAGATAACTTCTAATATACGTTTTTTACTTGTAGCTTGAACTGCACATAAGGTGCAATTCAAGTTAAGTAGTTCAAGTAACTTCATAATACCGATTTACTTAGCTAGGTTAATAGCATTAATGTTGAGTAATTTTGCCTTTATATTTTAATATTTGGCGGTCTAATTTATCGACTAAGCTGTCAATCGAAGCATACATATCTGCATTTTCAGCTTTAGCATGAACTTCTGTGCCATTAAGGTGAACAGTTGCTTCAGCTATTTGATTAATTTTTTCTATCGTTAAAACCACATATACATTATTGATATGATCAAAATGTCTCTCTAATTTGGCAAACTTAGTATTAACATTTTCACGTAACGCCTCAGTAATTTCAACATGGTGACCTGAAAGATTAATTTGCATAATATTAAATCCTTATTAGCTGTAGTTTACTTAAAGTAAACTTTTACGTTGATTAGAAGGGGGAATTGATAACGACTCTCGGTATTTTGCAATTGTTCTTCTGGCAACATTTATGCCTTGTTCAGCAAGTAGTTCAGCCATTTTACTATCACTTAAAGGCTTAGCTGGTACTTCAGCAGCCACCAGTTTTTTAATCAATGCTCTAATAGCCGTTGAAGAACATTCGCCACCATTCTCGGTACTTACATGGCTGGAAAAGAAAAATTTAAGCTCAAAAATACCGCGTGGTGTATGCATATACTTTTGCGTGGTAACACGTGAGATAGTTGATTCATGCATATCAACGGCTTCGGCTATATCATTCAATACCATTGGGCGCATAGCTTCAGGCCCATGTTCAAAAAAGCCTTGTTGGCGTTGCACAATGCAGTTAGATACTTTTAATAAGGTATCGTTCCTACTTTCCAAACTTTTGATAAACCATTTTGCTTCTTGTAGGTTTGAACGAATAAATTGGCTATCAGTAGAAGACTTCATTGAACGTGCCATTGATGCATATTGTTGATTTACTGATAATTTAGGAGCAGTATCTGGATTAAGTTCAACTACCCAACGACCATTTTTTTTCTCAACAGACACATCAGGAATAACGTACTGATCTTCACCTTTAATTACACTGTCACCTGGACGAGGGTCAAGGGTTTGAATTAACCGAATAACTTCTCGCAATTCGTCTTCTTTTAAACGTGCTTTACGCATTAATTGACGATAGTCTCTACTACCTAAAAGATCAATATAGTCACGGATAACTAATTTACTTTCTTCTAACCAAGGTGTTGATTTATCAAATTGATTTAATTGAATAAGTAAGCATTCGGCAATACTGCGGGCGCCTACACCTACGGGATCAAACATATTGATGCGTTTGATTACAGCTTCTACTTCATCAAGCTCGACATCATCAACTCCGACACTTTCTAATATATCTTCAGCAGACACAGTTAAATAGCCAGCGTCGTCAATAGCATCAATGATAGCGGTGGCTATTGCGCGATCTGTATCAGAAAAAGGCGTTAAATCCATTTGCCAACGAAGGTGATCTTGAATTGAGTCTGTGGTTTCACCTTGATAGGTGTAATCTTCACTAGCAACACCGACACCGGTATTAGAAACGCCAGCACTAAAACTTTCATCCCAAGTCGTATCGATATTTAATTCTTCAGGGATTTCATTTTTATCCATTGCTTCGGTTGTTGAAATTTCGTCAATGGTTGGGGTTGAATCTTCACTACCATCATTGTTAGCCGAATTTTTGGTATCACTGTCTGAAGCCGAAGCTGAAAATGCATCATCGAAATTATCAGTGCTGCTTTCTCTATCCGAATTAGAAGATTCTTCAACTTCTAATAATGGGTTGCTATCTAATGCTTCTTGTATTTCTTGTTGAAGATCCAAAGTCGACAATTGCAAAAGCCTAATTGCTTGTTGCAACTGCGGGGTCATTGTAAGTTGTTGTCCAATTCGGAGCTGCAGACTAGGGCGCATCGAAATACTTAAGTTCCTTTAATTATTAATAACGTTTATTTGCATTAGTTAATACTATAGCGTGAATTGCTCGCCAAGGTATACATCTCTTACTGTTTGATTCGCTAGTATTTGGTTTGAGTTACCTTGAGCAATTAATTCACCATGACTTACAATATAAGCGTGTTCACATACATCTAAAGTTTCACGAACATTATGATCGGTAATTAAAATACCGATGCCTCTTTGCTTTAAGTGTAGGATAATTTTTTTAATATCTCCTACCGAAATTGGGTCAACACCAGCAAAAGGTTCATCAAGTAAAATAAACTTAGGATCAGCAGCTAATGCACGAGCTATTTCAACACGGCGACGTTCACCACCAGAAAGACTCATACCTAAATTATCTTTAATATGGCTAATATTGAACTCTTCTAGTAAATGTTCAAGCTTTTCTTGTCGATCAACATCAGATAATTCTTTACGTGTTTGTAAAATAGCCATTATATTGTCATGAACGGTCAGTTTTCGAAAAATTGAAGCTTCTTGCGGTAAATAGCCAATGCCTTTTCTTGCGCGTTCATGCATAGGTAGTAAGGTAATATCTTCACTATTAAGAACAATACTACCGCTATCATTAGGGACTAAGCCTACAATCATATAAAAAGAAGTAGTTTTACCTGCGCCATTTGGTCCTAACAAGCCGACAATTTGACCTTCTTGAACTTCCAAGCTGACATCTTTGACAACTTTACGGCCTTTATATGCTTTGGCTAAATTTGAAGCACAAAGTGTTGAAATTTCCATAAGCTATTTTTTATCCAACTCTTTGGGTTGCAAAACGGTTTTTACGCGATTATTGTCTTCACTATCAGCACTAACTTGTTCCGTAACAAAATTATAAGTAATGACTGAACCACTGACTTTGCTGCCTTCTTGGCGTAATTCTGCATTACCAGAAATAACGACAATGTTTTGACCTGGCTGATATTTAATTTCGTTAGCTTGGAGATAAATAGGCGTACCATCGTCGAGTTTCTGTGAAAAAGTAGCGGGTTCTCCTTTGGCAAGATAGGTTTTTTCGTCAGTTTGATTATCAGTTAATACTTGTACTAAATCCGCTTTTATCACTAATGTACCTTGTGTGATAACAACATTATCAATATAACTAAATATTTTATTTTTTAAGTCGGCAGCTTGCCTAGAAGCATCAATATTAATTTCTTTTTTAAGATCTAGTTTATCAGCGTAACTATAAGTTACGAGTGCAGAACTAAAGCCAAAAACAATAAGGCTAGTTTTAAATGCTTTTAAAAATGGTTTGTACATGTTCAGTCAACGTCATTTGTTTTGTATTTAAGTCTACTATTAACCCCGAACCATATATGGTGAAGTCTTTGCCTTCAATCATTATAGTTTGTTCAGTACTAATAATATTAGTATTAAGATCTAACTCTAAATACCGACCATGAATTTTCTGTATTAAGCTTGATTGATCTGTTGCCGTTAATGTTACTCGATTTTCAAGGCGTACGCGATTATTACTGTATAGAGTGCCTTCATTCGCATTTAGTTTCCACGGCGTCTCGCTATTTTTTGTATATAGTGTGTATTTAGGAAACTCAAAATGAGTGACAGATAAGGCTGAATAATGTTCCATCCGTTGGGCATTAATAATGTAGGTTAAGTCACCACTGGCATTATAAATATCACTATTTAACGATTCAGCAATAAAATCTGGGGTCATGGCGTCTGTAATAACTTGCTCGGTTTTTGTTTGAGCTTGAAGCCATTCGACCACTCCGTATGAAGCTATGGCAATAATAAAAAAACTGACAGCAAATCCCGTTAACCGCGTCATACACTCGCGCCCGTGGCAAATTGCAGTGTACTTTGACTTAGCATGATTAAATCACAACATTCTCTGACTGCACCAAAGCCGCCTTTAATGGTTGTTGTGTAGTCTGCAAGCTGTAAAATTGAAGGGTGAGCATCACTTACAGCAATACTAAAGCCTACGTATGCCATGCACTCATAGTCAGGCATATCATCACCAATATATGCCACTTGATCAGGGGAAAGTGACAAGGCATTAATCATATTTTTAAGAGCAGGAAGCTTATTTTCTTCACCTTGAACGATATATTTTACATTTAAGGCACTCATCCGTGTTTGAACAATAGTTGATTGTCGGCCGGTGATCACCGCAACATCTACACCGTTAGCTCCTAGTGCTTTTATGCCATAACCGTCTTTCGTATGAAATGCTTTGAGCTCTTCACCATCATTGCCCAAATAAATACGCCCGTCAGAAAATACACCGTCGATATCACAAACAAATAATTTAATCGCTTTCGCTTTTTCAATTATCTGATCGTTGACTTCGCCATATAGTGTTTTCATTTATAGCACTCCTGATCTGAGTAAATCATGCATATTCATTGCGCCTATCGGTTGATTTTGACTATTCACAATAATCAGGCCATTAATCTTTTTGTCTTCCATTATTTTCAAGGCCTGTGCGGCGAGCATGTCTTCATCAGCTATTTTAGGTTCGATAGTCATTACTGTTTGAATCTTATCGTGATGAATATCTACTTTTGCATCTAGTATGCGTCGCAAATCACCATCTGTAAATAAACCCATTAATTGGTTGTTGTCATCTACAACTGCAGTCATTCCCAAGCCTTTTAATGACATTTCCATTAGGGCGTCGGTGATCTTAGCTTCCTGATGAACTACAGGCAAACGTTCGCCTGTATGCATAATATCGGATAAGCGTAATAAAAGCCGTTTACCTAAACTGCCACCAGGGTGTGATAAAGCAAAATCGTCGGCAGTGAACCCGCGTGCATGCAATAAGCTTACGGCAATTGCATCGCCCATGACTAAAGTTGCTGTGGTGCTTGATGTTGGTGCTAAGCCTAAAGGACATGCTTCACGTGATACTTTTATACAAATATGAGTATCTGATAACTTTGATAAGGTAGAGTTGTTATTTCCTGTCATGGCAATAAGTTTTGCACCAATACGCTTTATTACTGGAATGATAGCTAGCACCTCACCAGTTTCGCCTGAGTTAGAAATAGTAAGTACAACATCATCTTTAGTGACCATCCCCAAATCGCCATGACTTGCTTCACCAGGATGAACAAAAAATGCAGGAGTGCCTGTACTTGCCAAAGTGGCCGCTATTTTTCCACCGACATGGCCTGATTTCCCCATGCCGATAACAATAACTCGACCTTTACAATCGAACATGAGTTGACATGCATCTTCGAAACATTCATCAATAAACTGGCTAATTTCATTGATTGCTTGTTGTTCTATTTGTATAACATTAAGTGCTTGTTGTTTAAAATTTTTCATAAATCGCCATACCTTAACTCTTGTCTTTAATTGACTTTTTCATTATTTAAGCTTTTAACTGGCTAAACAAAAGTATTTGATAAGAAATAAAAGTTAGTATTAATGCAAAACCTTTTAAACGCGTGATCCTAAAATTGCCCAATCGACGACTAAAGCACAAGAAGAATAAAAATAAAGTTACCGCAAGCATATAAGGTGCGTCTCTTAATGCTACATCTTGATCAATATTACCTGGTGCAATTAATCCTGCTAAGGAAAGCACAGCTAGGATATTGAAAATATTGGAACCTATTATATTCCCAATAGCTAAATCATCTTCTTTTTTAATGATACTCATAATACTTGCCGCTAATTCGGGTAGACTTGTACCAATAGCAATAACGGTTAAGCCAATAACTAAATCACTTACTCCAAACGCGGTAGCAATAAATACTGATGAATTAACTAAATATTTAGCACTAAGTGGCAATAAAACCATACCAATAATTAACCAAAATATTGCATTAGGGGTTGTTGTTTTTGGTACATCATGTTCGGCACCAATAATTAACGCATCATCTGTTTTCTTTTGTTTTGAGTTACGTAGTGTGATCATTAATAAGGCAACAATATAAACAACAAAACCAAGCATTAAAATCAACCCTTCAATATAGCTAAACTCATGATCATAAAGCATAAAGTATGCTATTGCGGTGATTGCTAATATGAGTGGTATTTCTCGCTTTACCGTAGTAGAAGATACAGTTAAGGGGTGAAGTAATGCTGTTATGCCTAGAACAAGTGCTATATTGGTGATATTTGAGCCAATGGCATTTCCAATCGCTGTATTTACATTGCCTTGTAAAGACGCCGTGGTAGAAATCATCATTTCAGGTGCTGAGGAGCCCATGGCAACAATGGTTAAACCAATTATCATTGGCGATATACCAAAGTTTCTAGCCAGCGCAGAAGCACCAAAAACAAATTTGTCAGCACTCCAAACTAATACAATGAGGGATAATAATAAGATTAAAATTTGTACAAACATTAACAACTCCTAAATTACAGCTAAATTGTCGCTGGTTGTTAGTCAAAAAAAAAGGGAAATCGTAACTAAATCACGATATAGAGCAAAAAAAACGTCATTATATGTCAATATTAACAATATTGAGGAAAATAAAGTAAAATAATATGCGTTTACTAAATCATTTTGATATAAGACGGAGAATTGTATTTTATCCCTCGAGAAGTGTGTAGAAGATTGTAAATTTGCTCACTTATTTACATTACCTTACGTTTTTCTTTATCGATTTCCCCCTTTGAATAGGTAAAACCCTTAATTTTCTAATGCAGTTAGTTATTCCCTAAGGTAAAATGCACGTAGAATTTAAGAGATAAACAGTGATGTTGCCCAATAATATGCCACAGCCATTAGTTGAAATTAAAAATATTACTTTTAAGCGGGAAGAGCGAGTCATTTATAATGATATTAGTTTGTCGATTCCTAAAGGTAAAGTCACCGCTATCATGGGGCCTAGTGGTATAGGAAAAACAACCTTATTACGTTTGATTGGTGGTCAAATTCGTCCTCAATCAGGACAAATTCTCTTTGATGGACATAATATTCCTGCACTGTCTCGATCTGAGTTATATCAAGTACGTAAGCGTATGAGTATGTTATTTCAAAGTGGTGCCTTATTCAGTGATATGAGTGTTTATGAAAATATTGCTTTTCCCATAAGAGAACATACCCAATTATCTGAAAATATCATTGAAAAAATGGTATTGATGAAGCTTGAAGCGGTAGGCTTACGTGGTGCACGCAATTTAAAACCGAGTGAATTATCTGGTGGTATGGCTAGGCGGGCAGCCTTGGCAAGGGCTATAGCATTAGATCCGGAATTAATTTTATATGATGAGCCTTTTGCGGGACAAGATCCTATATCAATGGGAGTGATTGTACGATTAATTCGCTCATTAAACGAAGCATTAGGTCTAACTTCTGTGGTTGTTTCGCATGATGTACCTGAAGTAATGAGTATTGCTGATTATATTTATATTATTGCGGAGCAAAAAATCATAGGGCATGGCACGCCGGAAGAAATTGCACAGCAAACATCACCATTAGTGCAGCAATTTGTTAAAGGTGAGGCAGATGGGCCCGTCCCGTTTCATTATAAGGCGGCACCTTATCAAGAAGAACTTATTGGTAAGGGAGTAAAATAATGAATCTGATCCAACTATTAGGCCAAAAGGTTATTGCTGTTTTTTCTGGTTTAGGTCGTGCTATTTTGATGTTACTTTCCTCATTATTACATGTACCTAATTTTAGAAAAGGATATCCATTACTCGTTAAACAACTTTATGCTGTGGGAGTGTTATCACTTGTTATCATCGTTGTTTCCGGGGTATTTATTGGAATGGTGCTTGCCTTACAAGGCTATACTATACTAGTAGGGTATGGTGCTGAAGCAAGTTTAGGTCCTATGGTAGCCTTATCACTATTAAGAGAATTAGGACCTGTAGTGGCGGCTTTACTCTTTGCAGGTCGCGCAGGCTCAGCATTAACAGCTGAAATCGGGCTAATGAAAGCAACCGAGCAACTTTCAAGTTTAGAAATGATGGCGATAGATCCCCTGCGCCGAGTTATTGCTCCCAGGTTTTGGGCTGGATTTATTAGCTTACCTTTACTTGCTGCTATATTTTCAGCCGTAGGTATCTTAGGAGCACACATCGTTGGCGTTGAATGGCTTGGTGTTGATAGTGGAACTTTTTGGTCGGTTATGCAATCACAAGTTTCATTAGAAAAAGACATTTTAAATGGCGTAATTAAGAGTGTTGTTTTTGCTTTTGTGGTGACTTGGATCGCTGTATATAAGGGTTATAATTGTGAGCCAACTTCAGAAGGTATTAGCAGGGCGACGACCGCAACGGTAGTACAGTCATCGTTATTAGTTTTAGCATTAGATTTTGTATTAACAGCATTAATGTTTACAAAATAATTATTATTTTATTAAAAGTTTGGTGGAAGACATGGTGTCGAAGAAAATTGAATTAATGGTAGGTTTATTTGCAGCGTTAGGGATTGCAGCATTATTAATGTTAGCGTTGAAAGTGGCGGACAGCGGTATTTCAGGTAATAATGAAACGTATCAGTTGTATGCAAAGTTTGGTAATATTGGCGGCTTAAAAGTACGCTCACCTATTAAAGTGGGTGGCGTAGTTGTTGGACGCGTAAGTGATATTTCATTAGATCCTGACGATTATACACCTGTTGTTACATTAGATATTTACGCACAATATAACCATTTTTCGGAAGCGACTTCAGTTTCTATACTTACTGCGGGTTTGTTAGGGGAACAATACATTGGGTTATTGCCTGGCTTTATGGATGAATCGGTTGGTACTTTGGTTAACGGTGATTATATTGAAGATACTAAACCCGCGTTAGTATTAGAAGAGCTAATCGGCCAGTTCTTATTTAGTCAAGGTAGTGACTAATCCGTTTGAAGGAGAGGTAAATGAAATTAATGAATAAATTTTTAGTTATTGTAACGGCTTTAACCTTAACGGTTTCTTTATCTGTCAATGCTGTTAGCAATATCACAATTGACAATAAAGACCCGTATAAATTAATTCAAACGGTAGCAGATATCACTTTTAAACGTTTTTCTAACGAACAAAATGATATTCGTAAAGATCCTAACATTTTAAAAACAATTGTTAGAGAAGAGTTACTCCCATACATTAATTACCGTTATGCAGCGTTTAAAGTTATTGGTGGTCAAAACTTTAAAAGCACAACAAAAGCCGAACGTGCTGAATTTACTAAAGCATTTCGAGACTACCTAGTAACGTCATATGCTCAAGTTTTTACTTTATATAACAATCAAAAAGTAGAATTTGCACCAGCGAAAGATTTTTCAAAAAGTAATGTGGTTGCTGTGAATACTGCTGTTATTGAACCAGGGCGTGAACCCATTGATATTTCATTTAGAGTTCGTAAAAATAAAAAAACAAAAGAGTGGAAAGCTTATGACATGGTCGCTGAAGGTGTAAGTTTGCTTGATAGTAAACAAGCAGAGTTTAGCAGTTTAATACGTCAAAAAGGTTTACCTCATGTTACACAGATGCTTATAGAAAAAAGCGCAAAAGATATCGTTTTTAAATAAGGTTTATGGCTATTATGACTGTAGAAATTACGATGAACGATAATGACATTTCGCTGGTGGGTGAGCTTACACAACAAACTATAAGCCATGCATTAGAAAAAAAAGCGAAAGCTTTTTTTCAAAAGAAAAATGTAGTGATTAATTTAGCAGGCATTAAAAAAGTTGATACTGCAGGTTTAGCGTGGCTGTTAACTTTAGTTGAGTTGGCTTCTATCAACACCTGTACTATTGGTTTTACACATTTATCTGAAGAATTACAAAACTTAGCTAAGTTAACGGCGGTAGATGCTTTTTTACCGAGTTAATTATATGTTGAAAATCACCCTGAAACTCTTACATCAAGGTCGTTTAGGTATATATTCTCATAATTAAAGTATAGGAGACTGAAGTGGAAGTTTCAGCAATTGAAAAATTGATAAATGACGCAGTCGCGTTAGATGAGTTACATGTTAAATTCGATGGTTCGCAATGTACCATTATTGCAGTAGCAGATTTTTTAGGTGAATTAAGTCGAGTTAAAAGGCAACAAGCTATTTATTCTCCGCTTGCCCAAATTATAAATGACGGAGTAATTCACGCGGTAACAATTAAAACATTCACTACGTCAGACTGGCAACGTGAAAAAATGTTTAACTTACCTTTATAATCTACCCACTAAGTAAGCGAGAGACTCTTGGACGCATTTAAAATAACTGGCGGCATTCCGCTTAACGGTGAAGTCGCAATATCTGGCGCAAAAAATTCTGCTTTGCCGATACTGATGGCAACCTTATTATCAGAAACTCCTATTGTTATCAGAAACGTTCCTCGTTTAAAGGATATTGAAACTACGGTTAAATTGCTAACCCAATTAGGCGCTGTTGTGCAATGGCAAGATAATAATACAGTTCAAATTGATGCGAGTAATGTTAATCAATACAAAGCATCTTACGAATTAGTTAAAACAATGCGAGCATCTATCTTAGTGCTAGGGCCTTTGCTAGCTCGCTTTGGTCATGCAGAGGTTTCACTACCTGGAGGATGTGCCATTGGTGCTCGCCCAGTGAATCTTCATATCCATGGTTTAAAACTAATGGGTGCCGATATTGAAGTTGAAAATGGTTATATCAATGCGCGTAATAATGGTCGTTTAAAAGGCGCTACTATTTTTATGGATATGGTCAGCGTAACCGGCACAGAAAACTTAATGATGGCCGCTGCACTCGCTGACGGTATTACAACTATTGAAAATGCGGCCAGAGAGCCTGAAATTGTTGATCTTGCTAATTGTTTGAATGCTATGGGGGCTAAAGTCTCTGGTGCTGGTACGGATACTCTTACCATTGAAGGCGTACCTAGTCTCAAGGGGCAACAATATAGTGTAATGCCAGATCGAATTGAAACAGGCACTTTCTTAGTTGCTGCAGCCGTTACTCAAGGTAAGGTGAAATGCACTAACACTGATCCTAGTACATTAGATGCAGTACTCAGTAAGTTACAAGAAGCTGGAGCCGTTATCACAACAGGTGATGATTGGATTGAATTATCTATGGAGCAGCGACCTAAAGCGGTTAATATTAAAACAGCGCCACATCCAGCTTTCCCAACAGATATGCAAGCACAATTTGTTACTCTAAATGCTATTGCTGAAGGGGTTTCGACGACGACGGAAACAATATTTGAAAATCGCTTCATGCATGTACCTGAATTACAGCGTATGGGAGCAGACATCTCTTTAGAAGGTAACACGGCAATGACTAAAGGGGTAACCAAGTTAACGGGAGCTCAAGTAATGGCAACTGATTTACGAGCTTCAGCGAGTTTAGTTATCGCAGGTTTAGTTGCTTCTACCGAAACACAGGTCGATAGAATTTATCATATTGATAGAGGCTATCAGAATATTGAAGATAAACTTCAAAGTCTTGGTGCAAATATTGTGCGAGTTAAAAACCTGTAATTAGCTTTTCTATGTGTTCTTTTAAAAGCCAATAAATACTTATTGGCTTTTTATCGTTTTAGTTTCAATTGTTAACGCTTTTCTTCAATGACTACCGGTATTTCAAGTGGTAGCTTACCTCTGTAGACTTTGAAAATAAGTGTGGTGTTAGGCTTTGTTTCAGCAACAATATCAAGAGCTTGACTAATAGAGTGTATTTCAATCCCATCTATCTGGTAAATTAAATCATTTGCTTGTAAACCTGCTTTTTGAGCAGGACTATTGGGCTCAATGCCGCCGATTAAAAAGCCTTTATCACTGGAAAAGCGAGAATTAGTTGAAACGCCTAGCCAGCCTCTAATCACACGACCATTCTCAATTATTTTGTGCATAACTTTATGTGCTAATTTATAGGGAACAGCAAAAAATATTCCTTGGATACTGATCTGCGGATTGATGTATTTACGAGAGTTAATTCCCACAAGTACCCCGTTACTATTAACTAAAGCACCACCTGAATTACCTTCGTTTATAGCTGCATCCATTTGAATAAACTCTTGATAGCTGGTACTACTTAAACCGCTACGGCCTGTTCCACTTATAATGCCTTGGGTTACTGTTTGCCCAAGGTTAAATGGATTACCTATAGCGAGAACAACATCACCAACATACGTTGTCAAGTTTTCATCTTGTGGAATAGTAGGTAAATTAGTTGCCGCGACTTTTAATACGGCTAAATCGGTGTAAACATCATAACCTATGAGTTCAGCAGGGTAACGATCGCCGTTTTGAAGTACTACACCAATTAAATCAGCATCTTGTACTACATGATAATTAGTTAGCAGGTAACCATTTGTACTCATTATAACGCCAGAGCCTAACTCTGTAGTGCGTTGGCCTTTATTATAATTAAAAGTAGATTGAATTTTTTCTGAATAAATATTAACTACTGCAGAACTTGCCTGTTGTACTGCTCTAGCATAGGAAAGCGGCTGTTCATTTTGTTTTGAAGGGGCGAAAATATTCCACCAAGAGCGATTACCTTCTCGTAATTCAGGTATCAATAGTAATAGCACTACAGCGAGTATTACGCCGTAACTTGCAGAGTTAATAATATATTTTAAAAGGTTTAACAGTTTCAAGAGTATATTCTTTTAATTATTTTAAACTTGTGATGATTAAGTAGCTTAGCACATTTTAAGTGATGAAAATAAGTAGGGAATTATATAAATGAAGTGATGATAATGACTTATTACATAAAATTATTGTTAGAGAAAAAGACGAAAAAAAAAGCGAAACATAAATGTTTCGCTTTTTTAAAGAATTCTTTTATTAAGAAGCTACAACGTTTTCTGCTTCTGGGCCTTTTTGACCTTGCTTAACAGTGAAAGTAACAGCTTGGCCATCAGTTAGTGTACGGAAACCGTCACCACTAATTGCACTAAAATGAACAAAAACGTCAGGTCCGTTTTCTTGCTCAATAAAACCAAAGCCTTTAGATTCGTTAAAAAATTTTACTTTACCAGTTACAGTATCAGACATGCCTACATTTCCCGTAGTTAATAATATTAAATTGTTGTGGTCAAAACGACCAATCTCACGGAGTAAATGCTCTCTACCTAGTAGTACAGACAGAGAAAGGTATCCAATAACACAATACTAAAGCGCCTAGGTTGGTTAACAGGGTTAGTAAACATTTACTAACATTTTAATTAACCTATCCTTCTCCCGAAACGCACAAACTCAACGCGAACATAGACTATCACATAGTTTGTAAATAATCATGAAAAATTTTAGTTTGTTAATGTTACGGTTGCTTTAATGAAATATAAAAAACCAGCATAAAGCTGGTTTTTTTTATTGGCTAACTCAATAACTAAATTGTCTTAGTTATAGGGCTGCAATTTGCGCTTTTTGCTCAATAAGTTTAGTTAATGCTGATTGCGCATCGCTAAGCTTGTCTTGCTCTTTCTTTATGACTGCTTCAGGCGCTTTACTTACAAAACTTTCATTACTTAATTTACCTTCAATGCGTTGAACGTCTTTTTCAAGCTTCTCTATTGCTTTAGATAATCGAGCGAGTTCAGCATTTTTGTCAATTAACCCAGCCATTGGAATTAATATTGATAAGTCACCTACAACAGCTGTAGCCGATGCTGGACCTTCGTTACCTTGAGCGAGTACTTCAATTGACTCAAGTTTTGCTAAAGCACTTAAAAATTGATTGTTTTCATCTAAACGACGTTGATCGTTTTCGTTAACATTTTTCAATAATACGGGTAAAGGTTTACTTGGGGCAATGTCCATTTCCCCTCTAATATTACGAATTGCAATAATAAACTGTTTCACCCATTCAAGATCTGCAATGGCTTGTGTATCTACTTTGCTGGCGTCAAATTGTGGAAAACTTTGTACCATTATACTATCGGCAGTTTTTGCAAAATTAGTTAATGGTACGACACGCTGCCAAATAGTCTCGGTAATAAATGGCATAATAGGATGCATTAAGCGTAGCAAACCCTCTAAGACAGTAACTAACGTATGGCGAGTTCCGCGTTGTTGGGATTCGTTACCTTTAAATAGCACAGGCTTAGTTAATTCAAGATACCAGTCACAGAATTGGTTCCAAGTGAACTCGTACAATGCTTGTGAGGCTAAGTCAAAACGGAATGTATCAAAGGCTTCATGTACGGTTTTAACCGTTTGTTGAAATTGTCCTAATATCCAACGATCAGCTAGCGATAATTCCATATTAGAATTGGTTTTACCACAATCTTGATCTTCAGTATTCATCAATACATAGCGGCTGGCATTCCATAACTTATTGCAGAAATTACGGTAACCGTCTAAGCGTTTCATATCCCAGCTAATATCGCGGCCGGTGGAAGCGACAGAAGTTAAAGTAAAGCGTAAGGCGTCAGTACCGTGTGCTTCAATACCTTCTGGGTATTCTTTTTTAGTGAGTTTGGCAATTTTTGCTGCAAGCTTGGGTTGCATCATATTACCAGTACGTTTTTCTAATAAATCGTCTAAAGAAATGCCATCGATCATGTCTAACGGATCAACTACATTACCTTTAGATTTACTCATTTTATCGCCATTTTCATCGCGAATAAGTCCTGTAACATACACCTTTTTAAAGGGCACTTGGGGTTTACCATTTTCATCTTTGATAAAATGCATCGTCATCATGATCATGCGAGCTACCCAGAAGAAAATAATATCAAAGCCTGTTACAAGTACATCTGTTGAATGAAACTTCTTTAAATCCTCAACATTGTTTGGCCAGCCCAAGGTTGAGAATGTCCATAATGCCGATGAGAACCAAGTATCTAGCACATCATCGTCTTGACGAAGGTTAATATCGTTTCCAATAGAATGTTTAGCACGAACTTCAGCCTCTGTTCTACCCACATAAACAGTGCCATTATCGTCATACCATGCAGGTATTCTATGTCCCCACCATAATTGACGAGAAATACACCAGTCTTGAATGTCGCGCATCCAAGCGTTGTACATGTTTTCATATTGTTTTGGAACAAATTCAATATCGCCATTTTCAACGGCGGCTACGGCAGGCCCTGCTAAAGGCGCAGCACGAACGTACCATTGGTCAGTTAATAATGGTTCAATAATTACACCAGAGCGGTCGCCGTATGGCGCGACTAAATCATGCTCTTTAACTTCAACTAACAAGCCTAAAGTATCAAAGGCTGCAACAATTGCTTTACGAGCTTCAAAGCGATCTAAACCGGCAAATTCACTTGGTAAATCGGTGCTATATGCATCTGAAGGTTCTCCAGTAGTATTGTAAACTTCAGCTTGGGTCAGGATCGCGGCATTTTTATCAAGAATATTAATTAACGGTAAGTTATGTCGTTTGCCAACTTCGTTATCATTAAAGTCATGTGCTGGCGTTATTTTTACACAACCTGTGCCTTTTTCCATATCAGCATGATCATCGCCAACTATTGGAATTAAACGATTAACTAATGGTAATAAAACTTGTTTTCCAATTAAGTTTTTATAACGAGGATCTTCAGGATTAACTGCTACACCACTATCACCAAGCATAGTTTCAGGGCGCGTGGTGGCAACAACTAAGTAATCTAAGCCTTCAGCGGTTTTAGCGCCATCAGCGAGTGGATAACGCAAATGCCACATATGACCTTTCTTATCTTTATTTTCAACTTCAAGATCTGAAATAGCAGTATGAAATTTAGGATCCCAGTTAACTAGGCGTTTACCTCGATAAATTAAATCATCTTCGAATAAGCGTACAAACACCTCTTGTACTGCTTCAGACATACCATCATCCATGGTAAAGCGTTCACGTGACCAATCGATTGAATTACCAAGTCGACGCATTTGTTCTCCGATAGTGCCGCCTGATTCCTCTTTCCATTGCCATATTTTGTCGATAAAAGCATCACGGCCGTAATCATGGCGAGTTTTATCTTCTTCTGCCGCAATTTTACGTTCAACCACCATTTGAGTCGCTATGCCAGCATGATCCGTACCTGCTTGCCATAAAGCACATTTACCTTGCATACGTTGATAACGAATTAAGGTATCCATAATGGTTTGCTGGAACGCATGTCCCATATGTAAGCTACCAGTTACGTTAGGTGGTGGAATAGCAATGCAATAACCATCGCCTTCTCCAGTAGGGCTAAAGTAACCTTGCTCTTCCCAACTTTGGTAAAGCGATTGTTCGATATCGGCGGGGTTAAATGTTTTTTCCATCAGAATAACTACTTAATTGTTGATTGCATCATCGATAACTTTTTCAGCATTGATAGTTTGGCCGATTTTTTGATTATCAACCTTAAAACCTAATTGGCGATAGCCTTTGAAACGCTCTCTTGCCAATTGTTTTAATTGTTCATCACTTGGTACAAAGTCAACGATTTGTGAAAATTGATGAGCAAAGTGCGGTACAGTGCTCGTTAAATTAATAAGTACAGGGCGACGATTAACAGGCGCTTGCCAGCTAATTTCAACCGCAGCACCATTTTTAGGACCTTCACCTATTAAATTGTGAGGTACAAAACTGTCTGGTTCAAATGACCATAATAACTCATCAATAGCGTGTGCTTGTTCTTGGTCTTGTGTATAAATAAAAACACGCTGATTTTGACGATAAAAGTGTGCCGCTTGAATACACACGTGCAGTTTTACTAACGCCAGTGGGTCGGCGCTAGTATTTTCTTGCTCTAAAATGTAAAACATTACATGTGTGTTCATTGGCAACAACTATTCTAGTGTTTGATTATTCGCTTTGTTCAGTACCAGAGCGGTTCAATAAAAATTGTGTCAACATGCTTACAGGTCGGCCTGTTGAGCCTTTATCTTTACCACCACTACGCCATGCGGTGCCGGCGATGTCTAGATGTGCCCAATGATATTTTTTCGTAAACTTTGACAAAAAACAAGCGGCGGTAATTGTTCCTGCACCTCGGCCACCTAAGTTCGTAAAGTCAGCAAAAGGGCTTTCTAATTGTTCATGGTATTCTTCCCATAATGGTAAACGCCATGCTCTATCACCACTTTGGTCTGATGCATTTAATAACTCATGTGCAAGAGGGTTGTGAGTACTGAGTAACCCTGAAGCATGCTTACCTAGTGCAACAATGCAAGCTCCTGTTAAGGTGGCAACATCAACTACTGCTTCAGGCTCAAATCTTTCTACATAAGTTAATGCATCACATAACACTAATCGACCTTCTGCATCGGTATTGAGTACTTCAACGGTTTGACCTGACATGGTGGTTAAAATGTCACCTGGGCGATAGGCATTGCTACCTGGCATATTTTCACAACCAGCAATAATACCAATAACATTAATTGGTAAATTTAGCTCAGCTAAGGCATGCATTGCACCTAAAACGCTAGCAGCGCCACCCATATCATATTTCATTTCGTCCATGCCTTCGGCTGGTTTAATTGAAATTCCACCGGCATCGAACGTAAGACCTTTACCTACTAAAACAATCGGTTTAGCATCAGTATCACTGCCTTGGTAATTAATAACACTCATGAATGATTCATTAACAGAACCTCGACCTACAGCGAGATAAGCGCCCATGCCTAAAGATTCCATTTCTTTTTCATCTACAATCGTAGTGGTAATCTTTTCATAGTCGCTAGCAAGTATTTTTGCTTGTTCAGCTAAATATGCGGGGTTACAAATGTTTGGCGGCATATTAGCAACATCTTTACAGGTGTTAATACCTTCAGATACAGCTAAGCCATGAGCAATAGCACGTTCGCCAATGGGTAATTCACGTCGAGTGGGGACATTAAATACAATTTTACGTAATGGACGACGAGGCTCTTCTTTTCGAGTCTTTAAACTATTAAAACTATATAAGCAGTCTTGTGTTGCTTCAACCGCTTGGCGAACTTTCCAATAGGTATCGCGGCCTTTAACATGTAGTTCAGATAAAAAGCATACGGCTTCCATCGAACCAGTTTCATTTAACGTATTAATTGTTTTACTGATTATTTGGCGATATTGACGTTCATCTAATTCACGTTCTTTACCACAACCGACTAATAAAACACGTTCACTTAAAATGTTGGGCACATGATGAAGTAATAACATTTGCCCCGACTTACCTTCAAGATCTCCGCGTCGAAGTAAGTTACTAATATAACCTTCACTAATTTCATCAAGTTGCTCTGCTATAGCTGAAAGGCGACGAGGTTCAAATACACCTACAACAATACAGGCGCTGCGCTGTTTTTCTGGGCTGCCACTTTTTGCACTGAACTCCATGATTTCTCCTAATTTTGCGTATATTGGGCACTTTTATTAAAAATATCAGTCATAACATGTTTAAATCACTTAATTTAACTTGAGTTTACACTGTATTTTTTTTCGCTAAAGGCTATAATTATAGCCGCACACAGCAATTTTAGCTAAAGGCTTATCAATTATTTTACTTATGAAAACGACAAGTTTACTTAAAAAATGCCTAAATGTCAGAAAAAAACTAAGTTTTTATAGGTATTATTTGTGATTATTTTCCGCTATTTATTAAAAGAAGTAACTAAAGCTCAACTTGCGGTTTTTATGGTTTTGATGACTATTTTTATTAGTCAGAAATTTGTGCGTGTTTTAGATGATGCATCTGAAGGCGGAATCCCCGGTCATATGGTGATGATTTTCATTGGTCTCAAAATTCCGGATTTAGCGGGAATGATGCTACCATTGAGTTTTTTCTTAGGAATTTTGTTAGCCTACGGACGTATTTACGCTGATAACGAAATGACAGTACTACATGCCTGTGGTGTTAGCGAATGGTATACCGTTCGGGTGATGTTAATTTTAGGGATAGTCACTGCGTCTCTAACGGGATTATTTACCTTGTATTTATCGCCACTTGCTTCTGAATATGAATATCAAGTAAAAGAAAAATTATCTGCAGATTCTGGTTTAAGTACTCTTATTGCTGGTCGATTTCAACAGACGGGCAACCAAAAATCGGTCGTATTTATTCATGACAAAAATCGTTCTGATAATAGTTTAGAAAAAGTATTCGTAGCTCAATTACCTGATGAGAATAATAGTACTCATCAAAAAGAAAATATCATCAATTCTAGTATCGTATACGCTCACAAGGGGCAGATCATTGAAGAAGACAGCGGCTCTCAACGGTTAGTACTAAGCGATGGTATTCGTTATCAAAGTGATGCTGAAAATAATGAATTTAGAAAGGTTGCTTTTGGTAAATACTATATTCAGATACAAGATCAAAAAGTCGCACAAAAAAGAAGAAAACTTAGTGCAATACCTACTGAGCAATTATTAAGTAGCGAACAAGCGGATTACCAGTCTGAAATACATTGGCGTATCGCTTTTCCATTAGCTTGCCTAATTTTAACCTTTGTAGCCGTACCTTTGAGTGTGGTTAACCCTCGGCAAGGAAAGTTTGCAAAAATGCTACCAGCACTCCTCTTATTTTTAGGTTACTTTCTATTATTAACCGCATTACGTTCAGCAATTGAGCGAGGAAGTATTCCATCTGTAATTGGTTTATGGCCCATTCATTTTATGGCGCTTGTACTAGGATTAATACTGATTTTTCAAGGTCGTTCAAGCGGTAAGAAATTGCGAGCTAAATTACCTAGCGTTAAAACCTTGAAGAGAAGTACACCATGAAGATATTAGATCTTTATATTGGCCGCATCGTCGCATCAACCACTTTTATTACCTTAGCCGTATTCGTCAGCTTAAGTGGTATTATTAAATTTGTTGAGCAGATGAAAGCTGTGGGAAATGGGAATTATGATTTATCTCATGCCGCATTGTATGTACTTTATGCTGTACCTAGAGATATTGAAATCTTTTTTCCTTGGTCGGCATTAATTGGTGGTTTAATTGGTATTGGCATGCTGGCAAGCAACAGCGAACTAGTGGTGATGCAAGCGGCAGGGCTTTCTCGTTTGAATATTATTAAATCAGTAATGAAAGTTGCAGCAATACTGGTTATTTTGAGTATGTGTATTGGTGAATGGTTAGCACCCACAGGAGAAGCTGCGGCTAGGGAAATAAAAGCTCAGGCACTTTCAGGCGGTAGCTTAATTTCCGCTAAGAATGGTATTTGGGCAAAAGATGGTGATTTTTTTGTACATATTGCTGAAGTTCAAGACAAAGGTACGTTAAAAGGTATACAAATTTATCGCTTTGACTCGCAACTTAAAATGACAAGCTGGCTTTCAGCAGAAAGTGCTCGTTATTTATCAGAGTCATGGCAATTACAGCAAGTGAAAGAAACTTTTGTTTCACAAGATAAAGTAACCACTCAAACCTTGGCTAAAAAAGAGTGGGTTTCAACGCTAACACCAGACAAATTAGGGGTGGTAACTGTGAAGCCTGAATCATTATCCATTCGAGGCTTAATCGATTATTTAGATTACCTTAATGAAAACGGTCAAGACCCAAGCCGATATCAACTCGCTTTTTGGCGTAAGATTGTTCAACCCATTACAGTGGCGGTAATGCTATTACTTGCGTTATCTTATATATTTGGTCCCTTGCGTTCAGTATCTATGGGGGCTCGTATTATGATGGGAGTAGGCACGGGGATTTTATTTTTCTTAACTAACGAAGTATTTGGTTCGTTAAGCTTAGTATATCAATTACCCTCAATATTTGGCGCAATTGCGCCGAGTCTATTATTTGTTAGCATTGCTATTTATTTAATAAAACGAAAAGTTAAATAATAATTAACCGCATCAATCAATGTAAAGAGATAAGTATGAGTATCGTGATAGAAATATTTTCGTGGTTATTCATTGAAACAATCGTTGGTTTTATTTTCTATTCTACGGGCTGCTTACTTTTGAAAGTTCTTACATTCGGTAAGTTTGAAATAGAGTTTAAAGATTTAACTGCTTATAAAGGTCATAAATCTACAAAGGTTAATTTAGCTTGCTTATTAGGAATTGTTTTCTACGTATTTATAATCATATTGATAGCTACTTTAAATAATTAAAATACAAAATTCCTCACTAGGTATAGCCCTTTATTGGATTTTTCTCCCTTAAAGATTAACCTGTTAGCTGCGCTAATGTACGAAATACACTTTGAAGTACCGTTGTATATAAATTGTGTAGCGCTCTATTTATGTTAAGCTAATTTTTATTAGCGCCATAACCACTCAAGGAAATTTCATGAATTTAAATCAAATAACCTTACCGGTAAAAGATATGGTGGTTTCGACAAAATTTTACCGTGACTTAGGCTTTACTCAAATAGTTGATACTCCGCATTATGCGCGCTTTGAATGCCCTGACGGCGATTCAACTTTTTCATTATCATTAGATTCTGAATTTTCGTCAGGCGGGACTGTGATTTACTTCGAACATCAAAAATTAGATGAATTAGTTAATGGATTAAAAGTAAAAGGCTTTGTTTTTGATCAAGAACCCACAGATCAAAGTTACTTATGGCGAGAGGCTATATTACATGATCCATCGGGTAATAAAATCAAACTTTACTGGGCGGGTAATAACCGTCTTAATCCGCCTTGGCGTGTAGAAATTCGTAACTGATAGGCTATTGCCTTAATATCGAAAGTTGGAGTGATTTATGGAAAACAGCTGGTTAGCAAATGCTAAAAAGCTTCAAGCTATTGCTGAAACTGGACTTGTTTATGCTGAAGATAAGTATGACATAGAGCGTTATAGTGAGATTTCTGACATTGCATTAAAGCTTCTTTCTGATTTGGGGAATACCTCGGTTGATGTAATTACAGGGTTGATAAGTGAAGGAAAAAAAGGCTACATAACGCCAAAAGTAGATGTAAGAGGTGCTGTTTTTCAAGATAATAAAGTCCTCTTGGTACAGGAAAAATCAGATGGTTTATGGACCTTACCAGGAGGCTTTGCTGATGTTGGTTTATCTCCAGCAGAAAATATTGAAAAAGAAATATTTGAAGAGGCGGGTATCGCAGTAACAGTGCCTTATTTATATGCGGTTAGGCATAAAGCAAAAGGTGAATATACCCCTGATATTCTTGATTTTTATAAGTTATTTTTTCTCTGTAAAGCTCAAGGTGAGGGGGAATTAAAAGCGGGTCTTGAAACTATGGGAGCCGAGTACTTTAGCTTAGATAATTTACCCGCGCTTTCAAGAGGAAGAACAGTTGAAAGCGATATACATAATGCTTGGAGATTTCATAGCAATGTTAATCAAAAAACCTATTTTGATTAACAAGATTAAGTTTTCAAGTCTCACTCTACTAATAATAAATGATTAAAGTCGGCCACGATTAGCGGCAAGGCTTAATAACACCACTTCAGTATTTGTCACTTTGTCTTGTAAGCTTTGTTTGTTTTTTCTATCAATGATTAGCCAAAAATTACCTATTCCTAACAATGTTGGTAATAAGCGCATAAGAGCCGTTTTTCTTGTGATCAGACTGCCATCTGTATTTTGTAAACGTAAACGCCATGCTTTCATGCCTAATGTTTGTCCACTCTTCACCCAGAAAAACACAAAGAAGTAAGCGACCCAAGCTAAGTTCCAAAGATAAATTAGACTAGAATAAAATAGAGATGACTGTTGAACTTCAATAAGATGTTCATGACCACTCATATCGATTAATCCTAATTTATAAAAAATACCAAAAATAGCAAACCCTACTGCACCGGCTACCATGTAAACAGCCATAGCTAATAAAAAATCATAAACCCAAGAAGCTAACCTTCGAAATAAGCCTGCGCGGGGAAATTGAGTATAGTCAAAAGTAGGCATTAATTGCCCTCAGAAAAGTATCCTTTAATAAGTCATCACAGTTTAACAAAGGTTAGTTAAGGTTAGCAAAGGTTAGAAAAAATTAATCCGAGTGCGTTATAAAAAATAAGGTAACAGCCTAAGTTATTTAATGATTAGGCTGTTACTAGCAGATCTATCTTTTTTGTACTTTATAAAAACTGCAATAGAGTACAGGTACAACTGCGAGGGTTAAAATAGTACCGATACCTAAACCAAAGGCAATCACATTTGCCATGCCATAAAATAATGGATCTTTACCTAAAATCAACGGTAATAAGCCCATTACCGTGGTAATTGTAGTCATTGCTATTGGGCGCAGGCGTGTTAAGCAAGCATCTACGAGTGCTTGGTATTCACTTTTTCCACTTTCAATCTCTATTTTTATCCTATCTATCAATACAATAGCATTATTAATAATTATGCCTGCTAGGCTATATAAGCCAAGCGTTACCATAAAGCCAAATGGGGCTTGCATAACAAGTAGTCCTATTACCGCACCAATAAAAGAAAGTGGAATAGTTAACGTGATAACTGCTGCTTTTCTAAAGGAATTAAACTGGGCGACTAATAAAATTAAAATAAAACCTAATACCATTGGCATACTTGCACTTAACGCTTTCTGGGCGGCTTTAGACTCTTTGATTGCGCCATCGTATTCAATCAGATGGTTAACAGGTAAGTCAGCAGCTAGTGCTTGAATTTCATCATCAATAATACCTTGTAAGTCTTCAGCAGCCATATTGTTATTTCGTGCTTCGATACTTATGGTTCTAAACATATCTTCATGGTGTATTACGGCAAACTGGTTAACTGGTTGAAAAGTTGCTACTTGAAATAAAGGAACTGCTTTGCCTGTTTTATTCGAATATACGTTAAGCGTACGTAAGCGGTCTAAATTATGGCGTTCAACTTCTTCAGCTCTTAAGATAACTGGAATAATTTCATCTTCTTCCCTGAACTGAGTTATTTCAGCACCTGAAAAATAGGTTTGCAAAGCATCCGCAATTTCCGTTGAGGTAAGACCGGCTCTTTTTGCACGATGTTGGTCAATTTTTACATCAATTTTAACAATTAAATTTTCCCAATCATTTCGTATATCAATAGTGTTGGGCACTTTATGAAGTAAATCCATAATTTGCTGGGCTTTTTGATAAATTACGTTTTTATCAGGGCCTTTAACTTGAATTTTGATGGTTTTAGCATCAGAAGGCCCTAAGAACATTTTCTTCACACGTGCAGATATATTAGGAAATTCAGCCTCTAGTTGCTTATCGAGCTCCAGCACTCTTTTGGTTATGTCTGTACCTTCAACTACATTGAGGACAATAAAACCTTTATTGTGCGCAGGGTCTTCCGGATTTAAAGACAAAACAAAACGCGGGCCATTAAAACCAACGTAGCCCGAATAGTTATCAATGAAATTGAACTTGTCTTTATTGTCTAGCCATTTGAAAATTTCTTTCATTTGACGATCGGTTTCACGCGATGATGTACCGTTGGGTAGATCAATATACATGAGAATTTGAGTACGGTCAGATTCAGGGAAAAATTGCTTAGCGACGAATTTCATTGAACCAATAGAGCCAATAAATAACACCAATATTAAGCTCATAAATAAAAGCTTATATCTTAGTACCCAATGTAAAAATTTTTCATAAATTCGGTAAATTTTATCTAATACCGACTCTTTTTGTTTTTCTTTTGTTGAAGGTTTAATAAAGTAATAACAAAGAAGAGGAGTAACCGATAAGGCTAAAACCCAACTACTAAGTAACGTTATTAATATCACTAATGAAATTGAACGGGTATATTCACCTGCAACATGTTCGGCAAGCATGAGGGGTAAAAAGAATAGAATAGTGGTTATAGAAGAGCTAAGTAATGGAACCGCAAGTTCTCGGCAACCCTCTATCATTGCATTATAGCGACTAATACCGTCTTCAATTCTACGTTTAAAGTCTTCGGCAATTACAATTCCATTATCAACAAGCAAGCCTAATGAAATTATTAGAGTGGCTAGACTCATACGCTCTAATTTCATGCCAAAAAACAACATAAAAGATAGTGTCGTTAACATAACAAATGGCACTATTGCACCAACAATTAACCCTGTTCTTACCCCTAAAAATAAAACAACTACAATTAAAACAATAGCTAATGTTTGTAATACATTAGTTGAAACGCCTTTAACGGTTTTGTCTACCTGATCAGCTTGGTAAGTTGCAATATCAAGCTGATAACCGATAGGTAATGTTGCGGTAATATGTTCTAGTTTACTTTTAACTCGCGGAGCATATTCTAAAATATTATTTCTTGAAAGCATTGAAATAGCGAAGAAAATAGCAGGCTTACCATTAAAGTAAGCGAGTTTGTCAGGTGGATCGATATAATCACGTTTAATACTGAGTATATCTTTTAAGGCAATAAAATCTTCAGAATTTGGAATGTTAATATGAGTGTTAGCAATATCTGAGACATTGTTGAAATTGCCAGAGGGCTCAACAATAAAGCTTTTAGCGCCTGTATCTATTTCGCCACCTGAACGAATAATATTTTGATTTTTTAGTTCGTTAATTAACTCATTAGGGGAAATACCTAATTGAGACAGTCGAGCATTCGATGCTTCAAGATATATTCGCTCGTCTAATTGCCCTAATATTTCTATTTTTTTAGTACCTTCTACTGTATATAACGTATCTCGAATATGCTGTGCAATATCGTACATCGCACTCATATCAAAACCATCTGCCGTTAATGCTAAGGTAACAACTGATACATCGCCAAATTGATCATTAACAAAAGGCTCGCTTGTACCTGTTGGCATATTACTATGAGCTGCACTGGCTTTATTTCGAACATCCTGCCAGATTTGGTCCAAATTAAAATAGCGATCATAAATTTTTACATGAATAGTAGAAGCGCCAGAGGTTGAAAGTGAACGTATTTCTTTCACTTCAGGAATTTTACGTATTTCTTCTTCTAATTTTTTAGTGATGAGTTGCTCTACTCGCTCCGGTGACATACCTGGAAAATAAGTACCTACAATTGCTTCTCTGATGGTGATGGTAGGATCTTCTTGAGCGGGCAATGTAAAATAAGCAAATACCCCGTTAATGAGTAATAAGGCAACAATTAAAAAAACTGTTTTTTGATACTTAAAGGAGATCTGGGTTAAGTTCATTGATCTATCCTTTAATTAAAACGTTGTGTTTTTTGATCTAATAAAGTGACTTTTTGTCCATCCCTTAAAAAGGCTACACCAGCAGTCGCAACAACCTCCCCACTTTTTAAACCTGAAGAAATAAAGGCAATATTATTAAGTACATTTTCAGTTTGTACTTCACGTTGATGCACCGTTTGAGTTTGGGGATTATAAACATAAGTATATGTTTTTTGATTAATACCGGCACGTAATGCGGAGAAAGGTACCGCCACTGTTACGCCGGTATAGCCTGTTTGGCCAACACCTTCGAACGTAAAATCAACTTCTGCCGTCATGCCAGCACGAAGCATGGGGTTATCTTCTTGTAAAATCACCGTTACAGGAAAAGCATTGGCTGTTTCTGCACGTGTGCCTATTTCTGTAATTCGTCCTTGCATTTCAACACGCGCTAATACAGGGAAACGAATAGGAAGAATGGTATCTTTTTTCAACTCTCGAATTAATGTCTCTGGCACCATAACATGTACTTCTAAACCGTGATTGCCTTCTATTTCGAATGCACCTTGGCCTGCACTGATCTGTTGAGAGGGTTCAATTAAACGCTTAGTAATTATTCCTTTGTAGGGAGCACGTAATGTACTGTCTTGTAAATTCTTATTGGCAATATCAACTTGTGCTTGCGCGACGCCTACAGCACTTTTACTTGAATCAAAGCTTGCTTGTGCGTTGTCATAAACTGACTGTGAAACTAAACCTTGCTTTATTAATTGGCTGTATCTTTCGAAAGAGCTCTTTGCTTCTGATAGAGCTGAATTAGCTTTATCTAATTGGGCTTGGGCAGACTGCAAACTTAAATCGAAATTGCGATGGTTTAATTGTGACAATATTTGACCTTTCTCAACAGCATCTCCTAATCTAACGTCAACAGTTTCAACTTTCCCCGACACTTCAAAACTTAATTGGGTGGCTTCAACAGGAGCAACTATCCCTGACAAAGTACGTAATTGCTTAATCGTTGATTCTGAAACTTCTACCCAAGCGATAGGGCGTATTGCTTTTTCAGCTGTAACGGCTTGCTCGCTACAAGCGTTTAACATAAAGGTAAACAGCAAAATAAATAGAATGCGCATAAAAGTCCTAATTAAAAAGTTAACAGCGTCGTTAAAGTGTAGTCAAAAATTTGATGAAAAATTTAAATATAACAATTGGTACTACTTAGTACCTGAGTATTTTGGTACTATGTAGTACCTAAGTCAACAAATATTAGTGTATAGACGCAAAAATGAACAGTTGCAACGCTCTATGTAAAAATGAATTAAGTGCCAGAGGAAAGTTGATCCTTGAGGTCTCACAAAAGTTATTTCTCAAAAAAGGCTATGATGAAACCTCGCTTGAAATGATTATCAGTGAAGCTGGTGGATCGCGTCGTTCTATTTATAACGAATTTGGTAATAAGAAAGGCTTGCTGTTAGCTGTAATGCAACAACAAGTAAACATTCAAATAAATATCATAGCGTCAATCAATTACGAGCTAACGCCTGCCCAAGCACTTAAAGATATGGCAATACGCTTTGTACAAGGCCTTTTGTCTGACACGTTAATATCATTATATCGACTAGCCATACAGGTTGTACCTAAAATGCCTGAGGTAGGCGAGCTAATATATGAAAGCGGACCATTGAGCGGTATTACACCATTAAGTGACTATTTAGCATATTTGAATAATAAAGGTGACTTGGCTATAGATGACTGTAGTTACGCCGCATTTATGCTGATAGCCATGATCAAAGATCGCTTACACTTTAAAGCGGCATTGATACCTAATGTTAAAATTACCGATCAAGAGATTACTGAGCATATCAACACTTCAGTAGACTTATTTATTAAAGCTTATAAACCCTAATGTTTTATATTTAAATTATTGAAAAATACAGTTAGCCATGTAAGTAGTAGTTAAGCGCATAAATAATCATCAGTTAGCTGAGAAATTAAGAAAAACTATTGCACAAGCAACGATATCTCGTATAATGCCAGCCTCTTCAAACAGCTTTGTTTGTAGTCACTGTGTCGCCGGAGTGGTGGAATTGGTAGACACGACGGATTCAAAATCCGTTGCTTTCGAGCGTGACGGTTCAAGTCCGTCCTCCGGTACCATTTCTTGATAATTAAGATTTATCAAGCCTTACAAACCGACATGATGTCGGTTTTTTTGTGCCTGAACTCTGTCATTGTTCAAACAGCATTACTTCAAAATTATATTTTAAGAGATTGAGTTTTTATTGTGCGGAGAATAAAAGTACTTCCAAAACGCAAGCGGTTTATCAATTTAACCCTAGTTTTTGTCTATAACGGTAGTACGTGATGAAGTGTAAATTAACTCACCTTATCCTTGGGTAGTATGTAATCAATAAACAGTTTGGCCTATAGGTTTATTTATAAATCTTTTCTATCAATTTCCAATGTTCTTCTGAAACGGGCATGACAGAGAGGCGATTACCTTTTTTTAACAGCGGAAAGCTTTGTAGTTGAGGTATTTCTTTCAAGGAAGATAGTGTAATTAGTGGTGTTATTTTTTGTTTAAATGCAATTTGAACTGCAAACCAACGCGGTGATACTTGTGTAGACTTTTCATCGTAATATTTACTTTCAACGTTAAATTGAAATGGGTCAGGAAAAGCAGCTTTAACAACAGTCGCTATGCCTGCGATACCTAGATTTTTACAACTTGAATGGTATATAAATACTAAATCGTTTTCTTTTATGTGATCGCGTAAAAAGTTACGTGCTTGATAGTTTCGAATACCTTCCCAGCATTCACCTTTTTCCCCGCGTTTTTCTAGGTCATCGATGTTAAATTCATCAGGCTCTGTTTTAAATAACCAATAATTCATTTTTATAAATTGTTTAGGAACATATTTTTATTCTAGGTGTCATCTTTTTAAAATGCTATGTATAAATCAAAAAGGTGTAACGTTATTAGCGTTACACCTTCAATAGATCAATACTATTTTATTTTTTAACGGCAACCCGCTGTATCAAAATCTACTACGAGTGCGGCACCAGCTGACGCCCCAGATACTTTAATATAGCCCCAGTAATGACTAAGATTTGTTAAATATATACATTCATCATTTCCTGCATTATTTGAAGAACCTTGTATATTACTGCTATTTGGCCATCCTAGGTTGCTAAACTCAATAGCTAAATCGCCTGTGCCATGGGCTGTAGATATTGCGATACTGTTGTGATTATTTACCTCGGCAATATGTAGCCAAGTTGTGTTAGTTTGACCTAAGCAAATTGTTGTATCATCAAATACTTCACCATTTGATTGGGCTCCTTGAATTTCACATGCATCAATAACATTACTTACTGGAGCTACTGCTTCAATTATTGCTGTTGTGCTTGAAGTTTCAGTTAAGCCTTCATTGTCTGTAATGCTTAAACTTACGTTATAAGTATTAGCTGTTGCATAAACATGAGTAGGATTTTCTAGAGTACTTGTGGTGCCATCTCCAAAACTCCAATGGAATGATGAAATACTACCATCTGGATCATAACTACCTGTACTGTTAAATGCTACTGCAACCCCTTCATCACCAGAGTATGGACCATTTATGTATACTACGGGAGCTACATTGGGTGTGGTTTGCGCCTCATCAAAGCTGGCGGTTAAGGTTACTCCAGAGAAGGTGTTATAGGCTTTTAGGTTGATAAACCAAGTACCTTCAGCGGGGGTTGCTATGGTACAAGTTTCTATATTGCCGCCGATATATGGTCGGCATGTATAATTGTTATCACTTGGCGCAGATCCTTGTTGTACATATAAATCAGCATCGCCGGAACCACCACTGATGTTAATAACTAAGTTGCTGGCATTTGTGGGCACATTAATAAAGAAAGTATCCGTAGTTTGACCGATGTTAGCAGTTAAATTGCTTTTAGTGCCACCATTTAGAATTTCTAGGCTTGGCTCTGCGGAAATTATGACATCTGCAGAAGCTACTGCCGTAGCGCCTTGGTCGTCTGTAACGGTTAATGTTGCGGTATAACTATTGGCTACTGAATAACTATGTGTAGGATTTGCTAGGGTACTTGATGTACCATCACCAAAGTCCCAATGATAATTAACGATACTACCGTCAGTATCGATAGAGCCATTACTATTAAACGTTATTGTGCTATCAATTTCTGCGGTATAAGGGCCATTTGCATTGGCTGTTGGCGCATTATTATTGTCAGAGCCGCCACCTGAACTTGTGACAGTTTGTGTCCAATTAGTGAATTCAGTGCCGTAATCACTTGCCCATCTATTGATACGTGTTTTGTAGGCTGACCAATCACCAGCACGTGTTTCGCCTATCATAGATTTAACTTCATCAAAGTGATTTTCAAACATAAAGCGAACGGCTAAATAGCCCCAGCGATATATTCTGTCTTGGTCAAAACCATCATATGTTGTTTCAAAAATAGTGCTTAAGGTATAAGTTGAACCGTCATGAATGGTATCTATTGCGGCTTGGTTATCATTTTTATTTGCCACATATTCAGCAACACCTTCCGCCCACCAAACGACTTCTTCTGTTGGCGAATTAAAACTTCCAAATAAATTAAATCGTCCATCTAGGTAATGCACATATTCATGCTCAAGATTCCAAACATAATGAGGAGCATCAGCGTAAGAAGCCTCATAAGCGACAAAATTTGGAACGTTACCAACAACTGACGGATCTCCTTCTAAATACATACCACCGTTATTGGTGTCAATATTGAATATAGGGCCTGCGTATTTGCCATAATCTTCAGAGCTGTTGAAGATATTAATATGTAACTGCGTATTATTGTCACCAGGAATAGGGATGTTGCCCGACTCGGTTTTTGTATGGAAATAAGTTTCTTGTGCGCTTAAAGTGGTACAAGCAGAAGCTTGCTGAGTTGGCGTTAGGTCTTGAGATAGAATTTTAAGTGTCGGACTACACACATGAGTTTGTGATAAGGCTAATGCTTTAAGTTCAACATCATAGTCACAGATATTGTAAGTAGAGCAGTTGGCGTAGTAGGTTGCCGTATCTGCTGCCCCTAACCAAACAGCATCACCATTACCATACTTAACATAAGATGAAAAAATAGCATTTAAGCCAGCATCAACGGTTGCTTGAATAGCTGTACCATATTGGGACATTTTCAATCGACCTAGCTCACGTGCTGCGTTGGCGATTAAAAACTCAGAGTCGCTATTTATCATCCATGTTTGTTGAGTAAAGTTATTTAAGCGACTTACTAGTGTAGTATCCGTTGCTACAAGCGACACAAAATTTGCATTGTATTGACCGCGAAATAAAATGGTAAAAATATTATTTACGGCGCCGCGCATATTCCATTTATCAGCATAGCTTTGATCCCAACGGCTTAACCATTCTTTTACTATTGGCAAATAAACATCTTGTTGCTCTGAGCTATCCATTGTGATCAGCACTTCAGATAATGTCTTACCATGAGCATCATTGTTTTGATAAAAGTTAGCATTATTGACAAATGCATCAATGGCGCTTTTTACGGCAGGCTTTACCCACGATACAAAACTAACGTTGTCATTATAAAACTCAACGTAGTAGCCTGCACGTAGGTATAAAAATAAGCCTTCAATATCGGTGTCTCCACCACCAGCGTAATTTGTCGATAGAGTTTTTACATGATTTGCGACTGCAAACATATTGTTTGAGGTGTAAGTTGACGCTTGGATATTTGATGAGGCTGAAAATAGCTCATTAATACAATTAGGACCTTGTAACTTTAGTTCGTTTATGAGTGATGTACTATTTGATGTTGCAAAGGCATTAACGTCACAACTTGTTGCTACAGCATTTGCGATACTTACTTTGTTTTTAATGTGTTTCGAATGTGTGAATGTTTGAGTTGGTGTAGGCAGTGTAATTCGATCTTTACTTGGGGCTCTAATGTTAATTTTTTTATTAGGTACACCGTGATGATCAATTACTTCTCTATTTGATGTTTGAGGTGGTTTAGGTGTTTTTTGCATTTGTTCTGCGTAGGTATTTGCACCTACCATAAGCAAACAAGTTGCTACGAGTAAATTATTAATTTTCATAACTACCTTCATTATTTTTTTATGTGGTATTCCATTAGGTTAATGCTTTGACTAATGACGAATATTTCAACTTAAATAATTTTAAGTAACATAAAGTTAACATAAAAGTCACAATGTATACAATATATGGTATTTTATTTAAGCGTGTTTTGCTGATAAATTGTTCATTTTTAAGGTGATAAAGTTAAAGTTTTTTCTTTAAAATGATTAAAAAAATCAGAGATTACTGATTTAAGTGGAGGGTTAAACAAAAAAAAGGACCTGTAATAGCGGGTCCTTTTTTACGGCATAATTGAAGTGTTTGTTAAGTTGAAAAGCTAAGTCTTGGTTTAGCTTTAATACTTGAATCGATACTTGGTGAGCATGAAATTAAACGAGACGTTTCTATGTTGTATTGCTGATTCATTAGGCTTTTGAAGTGATTAAAACGTTGCATTGAAATTTTGTTCAGTTGCTCTATTTGCTCTGGCTCAGTTACTTTAGCACCACTTTTTAAATTGATATCATCAGGAACCGCTATTGGACAAATAGTCACATGTGTATCTGGCTTATCAATTAGTAGTTGCGCAAATTGCGATAAATAAGCATTATCTTCAACGCTGGGCTCAACCTGCTTAGCTATATAGCTTAAGTCATTAAAGCGTACTTTCAAGATGGCATCTGCAGCTGTCATTGCAATTGAAACAACATTGGCATAAGGCACAAAGGTTTGCATTAAATAGTCTTTGGCCGCCATCATAGAAGCTTTTTTCACTAAAAAAGTCGTTAAACTAATTAAGCCAAATTCGGGAGAATTAACATCTCCGGCTAAAGGGAATGATAGTTCTACATTGCCGCTACTGTCTTTTAACATATCTAAAGCGATGTTTAGTGGCATGCTTGCTGTAGTGTTAACCGCGTTATGAGCATCAGCTATTTTAGTTGAAAACTCTATATGGCGAATTAAAATGTCAGCATTACCAGACAAATTACCATCATTAATTTCCGTATCAATATCTAAATTGAACTGGCCGCTTTTTATTTCATGCTTAAGTGCATCTTTTATATAAGGTGAAATAGATGATAGATCAATTTCGTTAATATAACCTTTAACGCTGTAACTGGGCTTTTCAGCGAATAACTTATTAACACTTGTTACGTTAAATTTCTCATGCTCGTCACCGTAACCTGCTACGGTTAAACGTGTTTCTTGATTGGGTTGATGAGTATCAACAGGGCCAACTTTTAGCGTGTCGATAGTATAGTTACGCTTATAGTTAGGCTTTATGCTGGCATCAACTAATTTAATTCTTGCAGGGGTACTAAAATTTAATTGGTTGAGTACAAAGCGGTATTGGTTTTCATTAGACGTTGATGTTGGCTTATTATTTTTTTGAACATCGGAGTTAGCTTGTGTTAACGCACTATCATCAGGGTTTTTATTTACCTCAATTATTTCATCATTATTTATAAATGCTTGAACAGGGTTTAAATTATCAATATTTTTAGTGTCTGAAATATAGGTGTCTATTGATAATCCGCCGACAGAGACAGAGTCGATCGCTGTTTTACGGTCACTAATATTTACATCAATTAACTGTGTTTGATCGATATGTAATAGTGGCGGTAAATCAGTATTGAGTTCGTCAGAGATAATAATTTTATTAATATCTATGCTTGGTAGAGCTATTAATGGGCTTGTTTGTGTTTGATCAATATTAATTACTGGCAAAGATATACTACGAACACTTGCGAGTAACTGTTGTTTATTTTGATGATTAGTTAAAGCTAATCGATTAAGTGAAAATTGCCCTTGGCCTGATAACTCTACCTCACTTGCTTCATTTAAGTTAAGCTCCAGTTCTTTAGCATAAAACTCTTGTTGATCAATTGATAACAGAATGTTGTCGTGCACAAATTCAAGTTGTTCTATTTTTACTTGGGAATTTTTTAATCCTAGCTTTGTTTGATTATCAATAAGATGTATTTTTTGTTGTCCACTTAAGGTGACTAACCCTGATTTTAATTGATTAGTTTCAGGTAACCACGGGCTAAAAAGCGACAGGTCGAGAGCCATTAAATCTATTTCATTTTCAACTACACCTTGCTGAGCAATAAGGTCAAACTTGCCGGAAAGGTTGATAATTGCTTCTTGAAGTTTTCCACTGAGTTGGAATTGCCCTGATTGTTTTTGGTTATCTATTGCGATATTTTTTGTATTGAAATAAGTGGCGATAAATTCAAGTTTTTTACCATCACTTTCATAACCGACTTTAGCATTTTGTAACTTGAGTAAAGGTAAGATAATTTCATAGTTAAATGGTTCAGCGGATGTTGATTCTCCAGCCTGTGTATCAGGATCGTTAGTTATAGAAAAGCCGGCTATTTCTTCTCGGTTTTTGTCTTGTCTTACTTTTATAAATAAGCCATCTAGGTCAAATTGTTTAATATAAATACGATCAAATAATAATTGATATAGGCTAATACCTAGCTCAAGCTCTTTAATTGCAATAACGATGTTTTTATTTTTTGTAATAACAAAGTTTTCAACACTGAGTTTTGATAGAAATGGGTTATAACGCACATGACTCTGTCCGCCTAAAACTAAAGCGTTTGGGGTGAGTTGCTTTTGAATAAAGTAGTTAGAAATTTGCGGTGAAAACAACCAAACTAAAATGAATACAACAAAAACAAAAGCAATTAAATACTTTGCCGTTTTAAGAAAAATATTAATAACGCTACCACTAAATCTACCAATTAAAAGTTAATTTTAACCGAAATTAATGGTGATGAATATGCTTTTACTTGATGAGATATCAAAAATTATTATTGAGTAACAATCTTCTTTTTGATGTATAAAGTAAAAGCAATGCAAGAAACAAGAGCGCCATTGAACTTGGCTCTGGCACCGAAATAAAAGGGTATAAGAACTGGCGTATGCCATATTCATCATTTGATAAAGGAATAGGATTGTTGATGGGGTTCGTCGCTGAGATACCAAGACCATAAGACTCCATTAAAATATTAACCCCATCAGCTTGTGGCGTGTTACCCACATTGTACATTTTTAGAGGTGATTCTGCAGGGTTAAATACATTTACAGACGATGCCCATGAGTTGTTTAATGATGCCGCTGTACCGTCATAATTGTCGTCAATAAACCTTGTATTAAATACATCTACATCGCCAAAGCCTAACGCGTGTCCTATTTCATGCGTAAGCAAGCGGAAGAATAAGTCTATATCGTAAATGGCGCCTGGGTTACTGTTTAATGAAATATCAGCACCAATAATAGCGCTTGAACCCGCGTAATTTTTTGTTCCGGATGTTAAATCTACGGTACTTCCTAAAGTGCTAAACCAACTTTCGCCTTGTCTATTTGTATTGCCTTCATTCCAAAAGTAAGCATCTGTTTTTGCTAAAAGGTCGATTTCTGCACCAGCGCGATTAATTTGTCCGTTACCACGAAAGTCACCGACAACTGCGGTATCTAAATCGGCGACAAACCGTAAGTTAGTGCCTAAGCCTGAGATGGGGTCAACTGTGGTCCAAACATCGAATGCACTTTGTACGGTGTAAGTAAACGCGTTCACGGTTGGTTGTTCATTCCAACTAAACATATCACGATAAGCTTCAAAAGACCCACCTTGTACAGAATAACGTAAGCCGCCAGCTAGTGAGCGTTCACCTACGCCAAAAACTTCACGTTCACTTGCGTCCCATCGGGAGCCTCCAGATAAACCGTTATTATTGAAAATTACACCAGCGATTGACGAAGTCATAAAAAGAAAATTTGCAGTAACTAATAATAAAAATGATATGGCTTTCATATTGATCATCCTTAATGTGTGAAGGTGTAAATAGAACCTTCATTTAAGTGTAGTAAACAATCTTGAATATAAAAGATGTTTTGATTAAAAATTGAACAGTAAATAATGAAGAAGTTTGCTAGAATATGCGGCTATTTTAATCTACAGCACCATATTTGCGATATGGTTAGTTCAATGGGTAAGTTATGAATCAAGTGACAGTATGCGCACTTTATAAGTTTGTGCGTTTAGATAATTTTCAAAAAATTAAAGAACCTTTATTAAAACATATGCTAGAAAATGAGGTTAAAGGTACCTTATTAATTGCTAATGAAGGTATTAATGGCACTATTGCAGGTAGTGCTAAAGGTATTGAGTCGGTATTAAACTATCTCCAACAAGACAGTCGTCTTAATGAAATTTCATGTAAATACTCATACCATAAAGATAATCCATTTCAGCGTACTAAAGTTAAATTGAAAAAAGAAATTGTCACTATGGGCGTTGAGGGAATAGACCCTAACCAAGTGGTAGGCACTTATGTTAAACCAAGTGAATGGAACGCATTAATTTCTGATCCTGAAGTGTTATTAGTAGATACGCGTAATGACTATGAAATTGAAATAGGCACATTTAAAAATGCCATTAATCCGAATACAGAAAGCTTTCGAGAGTTCCCAGAATACGTAAAAAATAACTTAGATAAAACGCAACATAAAAAAGTTGCTATGTATTGTACAGGTGGTATTCGTTGCGAAAAATCAACCGCTTACTTGAAAGAGCAAGGCTTTGAAGAAGTATACCATTTAGAAGGCGGTATTTTAAAATACTTAGAAGAAGTGCCTGAAAGTGAGACATTATGGCAAGGTGAATGCTTTGTTTTCGACGGTCGCGTTGCGGTTAATCATAACTTAGAACAAGGTGAATATGATCAATGCTTTGCTTGTCGTTATCCTATTACCGAGCAAGATAAAGCAAGTGAGCACTATATTAAAGGTGTCAGTTGTCCTAAATGTCATGACAAAATGACCGATGAGCAGAAATCACGGTTTGCAGAGCGCGAACGTCAAATTGAGTTAGCTAAGCAACGGGGCGATATTCATATTGGCGGTGAAGTTAAAGATATTATTGAACAACGTCGCGTTGAAAAAAAGCAAAGTAAAGTGATAGAAAAGTAACAACACTCGCTACAACTTACTTTTATCTAAAGTCTTTAATGTAATGTTAAGGGCTTTTTTTATATCCTAAAATTTGGATTAGTCAGTACCTTATTTCACAAATACTCCAATTAGAGTTTGATCAAATCTGATATGCAGCAATATGCCACAAGAAGAAGTTGGCTACTTAATTTTAAAAAGGCAGCTTTGATACGAACGGACGTTAGCCTTGGCTTATCTAGCGACATTTTAACCGATACAAATCAGCCCTGCATTTGATAAGAGAATTGTACTAAATTCAATCAAAAAACTGTAAAATCAAGAATTATAATTTGATTCAAAAATACCAAAGCGGTCATTATATTAATATGATTTTAGACATTAAATTTGTATGGTTTTATGGCGCAATGGGGCACAAACCGCCATAGAGCATATGGGTGTTTTGTATCAATGAAAAAAATTAGGTACTTTGTAATGTTCGAGTTATCTATCAATTGGGCTTAAGGTTCCTGAAGAATGCTGGCCAACGACATGAGTATATATTTGTGTAGTCTTTAAATCATTATGTCCAAGGAGTTCTTGAACTGTTCTAATATCAGCCCCATTTAATAGCAATTGGGTTGCGAATGAGTGCCTAAACGTATGCGCAGT